>NZ_CP033087.1:0-137500 GCF_003691365.1 Commensalibacter melissae
CCTATAATAATCCAGAGGATTATGAATCTCGCGCAAATTTTGTATGGGCAGCAACAATGGCCCTAAATGGCTTGATTGCCGCAGGGGTTCCGGAAGATTGGGCCACTCATATGATTGGACATGAACTGACAATTTTGTATGGTCTTGATCATGGGCAGACTTTGGCGATTGTACTTCCATCCTTATTAGAGGAAATGCGTCAAGATAAACGTGAAAAACTTCTTCAATATGGTAAGAGAGTATGGGGATTAACAGGATATAGTGATGAAAAGATTATTGATGAAGCAATCAGCAAAACAAGGGAATTTTTTGAAAGTTTTGGTGTAAAAACCTATTTACACGAATATGATATTGATAATAATGCTGCGGAAAAGGTAATTGAGCAATTAAAGAGACATCATATGACCGCATTGGGGGAAAGAAAAAATATTACACCTGATGTAAGTTATCGTATTGTGCAGGCAAGTCTGTAACAATAATTACATTTCTGCTGAAAGGGTTTGGCCATGCGATTGTTGAAAGTTGTTTCTATTTGCTGTTTTATTGCCGTTTTGGAAATGGTTGGTTTAAGAAATCTTGCTCTTGCTCAGGATAAGACAGGGAATGCAATGACGGGTGTGACACTGACGTCCAAGCAGCTAAATAACATTCAGCAGTTGGAAAATTGGATCAACAATCTGACAATAATGAAAGCCAATTTTCAGCAGATTGCCCCGAATGGTCAACGAAGCACTGGACAGGTTTGGATCAAGCGTCCAGGGCGGATCAGGTTTGAATATGATAAACCCAGTCAATTATTGTTGGTAGCGAATGAAGGAAAAATGGTTTTTCATGATGGAGCTGTTGGTCAAACAACAACCATTCCAATTGATCAAAATCCATTAGGACTGTTATTAAAGCCGGATCTTCATTTTTCCGGAGATGTCACGATTGTTAAATATGAAAAGGAAAATGGTTTAATTCAGGTCACGGTTGTCAGGACGGCCTCTCCTTCAGAAGGAAGCTTGACGTTGATATTCAATCAAAATTATATGGTTTTAAGAGGATGGGAGGTTGTTGATGCGCAGGGTCAGGTTACCAAAGTTGACCTGTATGACCTTCATCCTAAAAAATCTGTTTCTGATGAGTTATTTAACATTCATTTTAAGGATGATGAATAAGGATTATATTTTTTGCAGTTCAAGCGCACGTTTATAAACAATTTTTTTGGGCAAGTGAAGAGCGGTGGACACAACTTGGGCAGCGTCTTTAATGGACATTGTTTTTAAGGCCTCAATAAGATTTGCATCAAGATCTATCATATCATGGTTATTTTTTTCTGAAGAGGGGGGGGCCAATAATACAATCATTTCACCTTTTGGTGAGATTTGGGAAAATTGATCAAGCAAAGATTTTAAAGTACCACGTTGAATTTCTTCGAATTTTTTTGTCAATTCTCTAGCTACGGCTGCCTCACGATTTTCCCCAAAAACCTCTTTCAAATCTTTTAGCATATCGATCAATCGATGGGGTGCTTCATGCCAGATATAGGTTGGGGTCAGTCCTATATTTTCTACTGCCTTTAAGATAGCAAAAGAATTTTGCCGAGCTGTTGATTTTGGTGGCGGAAAACCAATAAATAAATAGGGATGTGGTGGAAGTCCTGATAAAGTTAATGCCATTAAAGCTGCATTTGCGCCTGGAATGGCTGTAATTTTAATATTTTCTTTTATGACAGCATGGGTTAGTTGATATCCTGGATCAGATACCAAAGGAGTGCCTGCATCAGAAATCAATGCAATTTTTTTACCCTGGTGAAGTAAATTTAAAACATGATGGATACGATGGGTTTCATTATGTTGATGCAGGCATTCGGTTGGGGTTGTAATACCATAGGTTGATAGAAGTTTTGCACTGACCCGTGTATCTTCACATAAAATCAAATCGCATTCCTGTAAAATCATTTTGGCACGAAAACTTAGGTCACCAAGATTGCCAATTGGTGTCGAAACCAGAAAAAATCTAGCATTATTTTCAATGGTACGATTATGTAAAAACCTGTTTGATTGGATTGTGTTAATATTTGATTGAATATTTTGTTTTTGCATTTTAATAATAACTGATAATCAGATTTTGATTAAATCAAAGGAGAATACTATTGATAGAGCAGAAAATACCTTTTAAACAAAATTGTTTAGGATTGAATACTTTTATGGCAAATTTGTTAAAGGTCACTATCCCTGTATGCTTGCTGGCAGCTTGTTCTTCTAGTCATAGTGATAATAATACTCCTATTACGACACCTACTCAAAATTTGCAACAACCTTCCAAAAAACAAATTGGGCTTCTTCTTCCCTTGACGGGGAGAAATGGCGGATTGGGAAACAATATGTTAAAAGCCGCCCGGCTCGCCATTGATGAACCCTCTGCACTCGACGTTCATGATACGGCAGAAACGGGTGGGGCTTCTGCAGCAGCCCATAAAGCCATTGAGGCAGGTGATGGCATTATTCTTGGTCCTTTGACAGCTAAGGATACAACAGAGGTTGCAGCAGTGACTGGTGCGGTCAATATTCCGGTTCTTTCCTATAGCAGTAATGCTTCAATTGCATCTTCAAATGTGTGGATTTTTGGAATTACGCAAAATCAGCAAATTGAAACTTTGGTAAAAGCAGCCAAAAATGAAGGGCGAATGAAATTTGCAGCTTTTTTACCTGATAACAGTTTTGGTCGGGCAATGGCAGATGGATTAATTAAAAGCTGCTCTGATCAGGGATTGATGCAACCCACAATCGTGTATCATGCGGCTGACCTGTCTGACATCACACAAAAATTGAAATCAATGTCAAATTTTGATGAAAGAACGGAAGCGGCTAAAATAAACTCTCAAAACCAGAATTCAACTGGTACCACTGCAGCGAATGGACCCAAGGAAGATGGAGATAGTTTACAAAATGAACTTATTCCTTCAAAACCTGAAAAAACGGTCGAGACAAAAAAACTGAAACTGGATAAACCTCCGTTTGACGCCTTGCTTTTGGCTGATACAGGATTACAGTTGCAGTCTGTTATCAATGCGATGAATGAAGTGCAGGTTTCTACAAGCCAGGTCAGGATTATGGGACCTACTTTATGGTCATCTTTTGCCGGTAAATTGGGAAAATTAAAAGGGGCCTGGTATGTCGCGCCCAATCCGGTCAAACGTCAGGAATTTATCCGGCAATATATGGCAAGATATGGACAAACCCCAAAACCCCTAGCGGACTTCACCTATGATTCAGCTGCATTGGCAAACAGTTTGAGAAAACGTCCAGGTGGTTTCTCAATAGAAAATCTAACGCGATCTGATGGATTTAATGGTATTGATGGCTTTTTTGCCCTGCATCCCGATGGAACAGTAAAACGTGATTTACAGATTTTTGAAATTCAGTCCTTTGGTGGAGGGAAAATGATTTCAACTCCAAAAGATAATACATCGGGCAGTATGACACATTAGGGTTTATAGTATTCTTTTGGCCATCTTTTATGCAGCCAGAGCCATTGCTCTGGTTGTTTCCTTATCCATTCTTCAATTTTGTCATTTATGCGTTGGGTTAATATTCGAACATTTTCTATATTGTTTTCGACTAGATCCGAATAATCAATGGGTGTTTCGACAATAATGCGCAGCCTTGCAGGTCCAAGTCGTTTTACATAACCGGGAATGATGGGACAACGTAATTTCAGGGCCAGGCTTGCAACAGCGGAAGAGGTCATTGCGGGTTTTCCAAAAAAATTAACCCGAATGCCATCATTCATCTTCTGATCACTTAGAACACCAAGTCTTTTTCCTTGTAAAAGGTGTCTTAATGCTTGTTTTGCCCCTTTTGCTCCCTTTGCAAACATGGGAATTTTTTGTTGCATGGCTTGATATCGTAATTGAAGGATAAGCTCATTTACATAGGGATTGCTAGCTGCACGGAAAAAAGAAGAAAAAGGAACCCCATATTGTGCAACCCCCGGTGGCAACATTTCCCAGTTTCCAAGATGACCTGATACAAATAAAACCGGTCCTTTACGCTTTGCCTGTCCAATTAAATAATTTTCCCCAATGATTTCCCAGCCCGCACCTTGTTTGGTATTTTGTTCAAGATTAGCAAGATGTGGAAATTCTCCAACTGTTCTTCCAAGATTTTCCCATACGCCCGCTATAATTTTTTGTCTTTCCTGCAAGGACAGATCAGGCATGACAAATTTTATATTTCTATCAGCTATTTTGGAAACGGGAAGTTTCGTGCCAATTTTTTGACAAATCCATCCACCTAGATTGGAGGCTTGTTCTGGAGAAAGTTTTTGTAAGAGGTTAATACAAATTTCAGCGATCAGATATTCACCGTAATATAAACATTGTTTCAACCGATTGGAAATAATCTGACGGGATGGTAAGGGCAAGGACATGAAGGAAATTTTTATTGAATGGATTTTACTAAAACGGAATGGATGACAGTCTAAAAGATTACATAGAAAAGATATAGAGAAATCTTGAAAAATAAATTGGTTAGAAATGAATCATATGGAATATCTTTTGTAAAGATGCAGGATCGTGCCATGTCAAACAAACCTCTAGTGGAGTGGCCAAAGGTCTGAATTGATCTGGTAACCTAACATAGTCCTTGGGTGTTGTTACCAGGGGCAATTGATAATGGCGATGAAGTGATAAAAGCTTGTTTAGTTCTTTGTTTGTGTAATGATGATGATCTGGAAATGAAATTGTTTTTGAAAGGATAAGTTGGTTATCTTTTAAGGTTTGAAAAAATTTTTCAGGTCGTCCAATGCCCGCAAAGGCGATAACAGATTGATTAGAAAACTGCCGAATGGCAGGATTCATTGTTAGATTTGCCCTGAAAACGGGTACATGGGATGAAATCGTGGGTAAAAGCCCTGTTTTATCTTTGCCAATAAAAATACAGGTTTTGACTGTTTTAAGCCCTTGTATAACAGGTTGTCGTAAAGGGCCGGCAGGCAAAAGTCTTTGATTTCCAAAACCTGTTACACCATCAACAACTAGGATGGATAGATCTTTATACAGGGTAGGGTTTTGCAAACCATCATCCATGATTAGTAATTTTACAGGACTTTTCTTTATTGCGGCTTTGGCCGATGCGGCTCGATTGCCACCAATCCACGTTGGTGCAAGTCGGGCCAATAAAAGGGCTTCATCACCAACATCTTTGGCATTATGCTGATTGAGATCAACCATAAATGGTTCTGCAATTCTGCTTTTTCTTTTATAGCCACGTGTCAAAAATGCGAAAGGAATTGATTGTTGTTGGCAATAATGACCCATTTCCAGCGCTACGGTAGTTTTTCCTGTGCCACCAATAGTCAAATTTCCACAACAGAGAACAGGAATAGGGGCATGCCAGCCTGGTTTGTTTATTTGATAACGGGTGATAAGTGAGGTTATGAACGAAAAGGGGGTTAAAATTTTTGCTGTTGGTGTGGGAGGATATTGTTGCCAGAAAAAGGGAGCCTTCATATGGATTGCCTTGCTAATTTTAGAAGATGAGTGCCTATATCCGTAGCAAGATTGCTTTTTTGTTCCATGATTTCCAAGGCCAGACAGGCTTGTTTTTTTCTCAATTGTGGGTCGGACAGCATTTTATCAACCCAGTTTGTCAGATCGTCTATGGTGTGAATTATTGTAACCGCTTTCTGCAAATGATAATAAGCCTGTCTGAAATTATGTATTTTGGGTCCAGTTGCAATGGTACAATTTAATCGCGCAGCTTCAAATGGATTATGACCACCCCCTTTATGAACAACATCAAGACTGTTGCCTATAAATACAATGTCAGCCAATCTGTAAAATAGTCCAAGCTCTCCTAAAGTGTCACAGAGCCATAAACCGTTTTCAAAAGGAAGCTCATGTTTACTGCGTTGGGCAACCATTCCTATTTCATTAATGATTTCCTGTCCTCGTTCAGGATGGCGTGGTACAATGATTGTAATAAGGTTGGGCCATTTTTTTCTTAATACAGCATGCGTTTTGGCAATAAGGGTTTCTTCGTTAGGATGGGTTGATGCTGCCAGCCAGATTGGAGAATTATTAAAATAGTTTTCTAACTCGACCAATTCTTGAGAATTAAAGTAAAGTTTTTGTGCTGTTTGTTTTAAATTGCCCAAATAATCGGTTGTAATCTGTAGATGTGCAAAATTATTTTGGTCATGTTCAGATTGGGAAACGATCCATTGAAAACGTGATAGAATGTTTTGGATAAGGGATGGACAAATTTTCCAGTTTTTTAATGAGCGATCGGAAAGGCGTCCGTTGATTAAAGCAAGCGGTATTTTTTTTTGGCAGGCCTCTTTGATAAGATTGGGCCAGATTTCACTTTCTGCCAGAACAATAAGGGATGGATGCCAATAAGTTAAAAAACGATTGATCCATTGTGGAATATCGAGGGGTATAAATTGATGAATAATATGTCTGGCTAATATTGGATGATGCGATATGAAATTTTCTAAGATATGAAAGGAGGTAACTGTTCCTGTTGTAATCAAAAAACTCTGGCTGGCATCCTGAATATGAATGGCTTGAATGACCGAAAAAATGGAAACAAGTTCTCCAACACTTGCGGCATGAAACTGTATGATTGAACCAGCAGGTCTGGATAGGGTAGGATAACCTTGCCTTTCTTTAAGGCGGTTGGGAATTTCTTTACCCTTTTTGCAACGGTTTTGAAGATAAAATGGTAAAAAGGGAGACAAACAATTCGTTAATGCTGTCCAGGCTGATAAAAGAAAATGATCCTCAATTATGATTTTCATGATTGTGCCAGCTGGTTGGCTTGATGTAGTTGGTTAATGATTTCTGTTTCAATTGTATCATAATTTTTCTTTGTGACCTCGATAGGTGTGCGACAAACCATTTTTCCTTTACCGAACGGTAAGGGGATGATCAATTTATCCCAGTTGTTTAGGCGTATTGAGCTGCAATAAGCTCCGACAGGTACGATTTTAGTTTTGGCAAGTAAGGCAAGCTTGATCAATCCCGGATGTAAATGATGGCGTGGGCCTCTTGGCCCATCGGGCATGATGGCGATTAGATGACCTGCTTTGGATAATTTTAGAAGTTTGCGGAAAGCGGTCGCCCCACCTTTATCTTGTCCGTTTTTATTGGCAGATCCTTGTACTGTCCATATTCGCCAGGGATTAACAATTTTGCTGATGAGGCGTCCATCATTATTTTTACTAATAAGTACATATAGGGTCAGATAAGGGTTCTGAGGTAAGGCCCACCACCATAAACGTGGTGAAAGGATCAGGGTTTCATGCCAAAAAATGACAAGGGCGGGTTGACCATCCCTACAAGTAAGTAAAGAGCGTGCTTGCGGGTCAATATCAAATTGCCAACATGTTGTTTGTAAGGTCAGTTTCAAATAACCTCTTAAAATAAAGATTAAACTATTTTGAATTATTTTTTTTATGGAGGCAAACATTTGAAAATGGATAAAATGCTGTTTGAAACTGATGGTGATAAAGATTTACATATGATTGATATAGGAAGCTATTGTACAATTTGAACAAGATTTTATTTTATTAGTTAGATAACAGTATATTTTAAAATATATCGTTACTTGTAAGAGACCTAAAGCTTTCTTACCAAACCCTGTTTGGGCTCTTTTAAAACGGAAGACTGAAAACCGATTGTAAAATGCTGTCTATTTTCTTTCCAACTTGCTATATTGGCATTATCTGGGATCAAGACGGTTGTAAAACCAACCCTGGTTAGAAATTGATATTGATCGGGAAGAATATGCCCAATTGCCCGTAATTCTCCTGTAAAATTTAGATGCTCTCTGATTTGGCGAGCTTGTGAAAAAGCCCTGCCATCTTTAAAAGAGGGAAATTCCAGGACAATAAGGGAGAGCTTTTCAAGATAAGGTCTTAAGTGTTCAATATCTTGATCGCATGGCAATAAAACACCAAGTGGTTGATGAATTTTATCGATATTGTCAAGCGTGGATAAAAGCGTTTGCGACAGGATCGGATAATCAGGTAACGATGTTGGTAAATTATTTTCAATTACAATCCAGGGATTATCAATAATTTCACCATCTTTAAGCAGTAGCATAGACAATTTCCTTGAATGGGCTGATACCTAGGCGATTGTAAGTATCAATAAAATATTCATTTTCATGACGTTGCTCAAGATAAAAATCAATTAGCCTGCGAACGGCATCAACCGCTTCCTCCGCAGTAAGTGCCGCTCCTAGTATGGAACCTATTGCGGCTCTGTCTTTATAGGAAGATCCGCCAAGTTTTATTTGATAGAATTCCTCTCCCTTTTTATTAACCCCCAAAACACCAATATTCATGATATGATGATGGGCACAGGAATTGATACATCCATCGACTCCAATATGTATGGGACCTATTTTTTCCTGTAAACGGATATCCTGAAATAGAGACATTATTTCCTTGGCGACAGAGATTGACCGCGCATTTGCCAAGGAGCAGTAATCAAGTCCGGGACAGCAGACGATATCTGTAATTAATCCCTGATTTGGCATTGCCAGCCGATATTTTTGCAAAGCCTGCCATAGAAAAAATAATTGGTCTTTTCTGACATGCCCCAAGACAAGATTTTGTAAATGAGTCACACGAATTTCCCCGAAGGAATATGCCTCCGCCAGATTGGCCAGAGCATTCATTTGATCTGCTGTCATGTCACCAGGTGTTTCCCCGATGTTTTTAAGGGAAATGACGGTTGCTATATAATCTTTATGAAAATGAGGGTGACTGTTATGTTTTACCCATCGGTCAAATTCCGGATTGTTTTGCTGATGTTTTTTCATGGTTTCAGAAGCGTTTGGGATATCGGCAAGATTGGGATGACCAAAACGTTTGTTAATCGAGTTTATGATATCGTCAGACAAACGGTATTGTTCTAAATCCATGGTATCAAATTCTTTATTAACCTGTTTGCGATAAGCATCTATACCAAGATTCTCTACAAGAATTTTGATTCTCGATTTATATAAATTATTTCGACTTCCATGCAGATTATAAACACGGATAATGGCTTCAAGATAAGCAAGCAAATGTTCAGGAGGCAAGTCATCACGGATGATTTTACCTTTAACCGGAATGCGGCCCAAGCCACCACCAACCCAGATTTCAAAAACGGGTTTATTCTGTTCATTGCGACGGGTTAATATGCCAATATCATAAAAACAAGCAGCGATACGATCATTTGAAGAGCCACTTATAGCAATCTTGAATTTTCGGGGCAAAAATGAAAATTCAGGGTGAAGCGTTGACCATTGACGCATAATTTCTGCATAAATACGGGGATCCAAGATCTCATCTTGCGCCACACCAGCAAACTCATCACTGGTGATATTACGGATACAATTTCCACTGGTTTGGATGGTATGGATTTCAACAGATGCCAGATATGTTAGAATATCGGGGACCTCCTCTAGTTTTGTCCAATGAAATTGTATGTTCTGACGGGTAGTGAAATGACCATATCCACGATCGTAGTAACGGGCAATATATGCCAAACCACGCAACATTCTTGATGATAAAATACCATATGGGATGGCGACACGAAGCATATAGGAATGTAATTGAAGGTATACACCATTCATCAATCGTAAAGGCTTAAATTCATCTTCAGAAAGTTCACCATTCAGCCGTCTTTCAATCTGTGACCTGAATTGATTGATTCTTTCTTTTAAAAAATCAAAATCAATTTTGTCATAGTTATAACGACCAATGGCTTTTATGGAGTTTGAATCGGTATCATGGGATGGAAACTGTTTCATTGATAATCATCTTATTATAGAGCGTGGATTAAATCCAGGATGTGTACTGGGACCAAACGCTCTAATTTTTTCACGTGCTGATGCTGGATGGAAAGGGTTTATTAATTCTACATAATGTAAATCAATTAAAAAATGGGCAGTATTGGACTGGATGATTTCCTGCAATTTTTTTTCGGCATTTTCCTTATTGGAAAAAAGTTGGGCGTCTTCCAGCATTATCCCCCAATATTCTTGCGGGGTGAACCACACAACCCGCCCATCCAGAAGACGATTTGCGGTTAAAACATAATAATCAGATTGATCGGCCTGCCTGTCTTGAGAAACCACAATAGGTAATTCCTTTTTATAACTATTCAAGTATGTATATATAACATTATTTTTTATAATTACACAAAAAAAATAGTAAAAGGAAAAATTATCCTTTTACCATAAGGATAAATGAAGATGATGTTTTATCGATTCATCAAGACAGATATATTGGCGTTTTCAAGCATGTAACGTGTGACCCCTCCCAGAATCAGCTGCTGCCAACGTGGGTGGGAATAGGCACCCATGCATAACATGTCCGCTCCTATCTCATTACAGGTTGAAAGGATTGTATTTCCAACATCCCTGTCATTGCCCAATTGATGGGGAGTTGCTTGAATGTTATGGAATTTGAGATAGTTAACAACATCTTGAATTTTCTTACCATGATTTTCATAATCATTCGTATATACGATATAGACCTGTTCAGCATAATGAAGCCATCTCAAACTTGCATGCAGGGCGGCGGCTGATTCTGCGCTGCCATTCCAGCAGATACAGATTTTTTTGCCGGTTGTAAGGGGTTTTTGTTTGGGGGCGATAATGATGGGGCGGCCACTATCGAATAATAGGGTATGAAGTGCTTCGGAAGAGGAAATTTCACTGTCTGAATCGGGGTGAGAAATCACCGTTATGTCGGACAAGCGTGCCCAGTAGGTAATTAATTCATTTTCCCGCCCAACCATATTGGTGAAACTGGCCGTAATTTTTTCCTTAGCAGGTTCAGTAAGATCTGGGTCGGTTAATTCGATATTGTATTTATCGATAAAATTATCAAAAATTTCTCGGGCAAGTTTTAACCGTTTTTGATTTTCTGAGGCGGCAACATTCATTACCTCTTCAATCATGGATCCGGACAATCCCTCACTAGTAAGCGGAATGAGGTCTTTTCTATCGGGTTGAATATGGATAACGGCAAGATGAGCATTATAGTTTTTTGAGAGGTAATAGGCAGTGGTTAGAGTAGATTCAGATAAAGGGGTGCCTTGAATAGGAATGAGTATTTTCTTGACGCTAAGCATTGTTTATTCCCTTTCCTTAAAATAAACGGGGTATAATCTTGGATATTAATCGTTTATTTGATTTTTTAATAGATAAAATGAATTCTAGGCGGAAATAGAACGCCGAAAAGAATCACATTTTTGTGACAGGAATGCTGGAGCTTAATTAAAACGAAAAAATTGAGGGGTATTATTTGATAATGTTTGGGTTTAATCTCTAAAGATTGTATCCATAATGAAAATGATTTCTTTTCTTTTTTTTTTGTTTTAAAATGAACGCCAATTTAGGAATTGTTCTGGCTACTTTTTAATTGTCAAAAGACATACAAAAACAAAAAATCTATTAAGGGGTGTTATGATAACGAAAAATGATGTTTTGCCTGTAAAGGGAAATTTGATGCAAGGAAAACGCGGTTTGATTATGGGTTTGGCCAATAATCATTCGATAGCATGGGGAATATCGCGTGCTTGTGCGTTACAAGGGGCAGAGCTTGTTTTTACTTATCAGGGAGATGCCTTGAAAAAAAGGGTCGCCCCTTTGGCCGAAAGTTTGGGATCAACCTATCTTTTGCCTTGTGATGTCAGTAAAGATGAGGATATCAGCAACGTATTTGAAGATATTGCCCAAAAATGGGGAAAACTAGATTTTGTTGTTCATGCGATTGGATGGGCTGATAAACAATATTTGCGTGGACGTTATGTCGATACTCCTAGAGAGGCATTTTTAACAGCCTTGGATATCTCATGCTATTCTTTTACTGCTGTTGCAAAAGAGGCCGCAAGATTAATGCCAGATGGTGGATCACTTCTTACCTTGACATATCTGGGATCTGAACGTGTGATGCCTCATTATAACGTTATGGGTGTAGCCAAGGCGGCTTTAGAGGCTTCCGTGCAGTATATGGCAGCAGATCTTGGACCTGATAATATTCGTGTCAATGCGGTTTCCGCCGGCCCTATTAAAACATTGGCGGCAAGTGGAATAGGCGATTTCCGTTATATCCTGAAATGGAACCAGCTTAATTCCCCTTTACAACGTAATGTTACCATTGATGAAGTTGGCGGGGCGGGTTTGTATTTCCTTTCTGATTTATCTAGAGGGGTCACAGGTGAAATACATCATGTTGATTGTGGTTATCATCTGGTTGGAATGAAAAATCCCGATGCACCTGATATTGCCTTGTCAGATAATTAATCAATTTTACAGTGAGTGAACAGTAACGTGTCGTGTAATAGTTTTGGAAGCTTGTTCAGGGTTACGACATGGGGGGAAAGTCATGGGCCTGCAATCGGTTGTGTTGTTGACGGGTGTCCTCCCTTGATTCCGCTTTCTGAGAAATTGATTCAACCTTGGCTGGATTTACGCAGACCTGGACAATCCTCATTTACAACCACGCGTAATGAGCCCGATCAGGTGAAGATATTATCAGGTGTATTTGAAGGTAAAACGACAGGCACTCCTATATCATTATTGATTGAAAACACCAATCAGCGTTCCAAGGATTATTCCAATATCGCTCAGTCCTACCGTCCAGGTCATGCAGATATTACCTATGATTTAAAATATGGTATACGGGATTATCGAGGGGGAGGAAGATCTTCAGCCAGGGAAACAGCCATGCGTGTTGCTGCTGGAGCGATTGCCCGTTTGATTTTGGGAAATTCAATTTTTATTCGTGGGGCCCTAATTCAGATTGGGGATAAAAAAATCAATCGTGACCGATGGTCATGGGACGAGGTTAAAAAAAATGATTTTTTTTGTCCCGATGCACAAATGGTCGAGATCTGGAGGAATGAATTATCCATAATCCGTAAGGCTGGGTCATCCATCGGTGCGGTGATTGAAGTGGTGGCCGAAGGGGTTCCCGCAGGATTGGGGGCGCCAATTTATGGAAAACTGGACGCTGATATTGCCCAGGCCATGATGAGTATCAATGCCGTAAAAGCTGTTGAAATCGGTGAAGGCTTTGCCGCTGCAGCCTTACGGGGTGAAGAGAATGCTGATCCTATATATCTTGAAAATGGTAAGCTTTCATTTGTCTCTAATCATGCGGGCGGTATTCTGGGCGGTATTTCCAGCGGTCAACCAATTGTGGTCCGTTTTGCAGTTAAACCGACAAGCTCAATTCTTATCCCTCAACCCTCAATTAATTCAGAAGGTGAATCTGTTGAAGTAATTACCAAAGGTCGACATGATCCTTGTGTCGGTATACGGGCTGTTCCAGTTGGAGAGGCCATGCTTGCCTGTGTCTTGGCAGATCATTGGTTAAGGCATCGCGGTCAAATCGGAAAATTTGGGGAGATAATTCATAAATAATAGAACATTATATTGATGAACTGTATTTTATAAATAATCAGCTATTTTGATTTCAAGTTTAATGAAAATGTGGTTATACTTTTAAAAAATAAATTTTGGTTTCAAAGTTTATTGGGACTGCCAGACTATGGATGATAATAAAAAACAGAATACTGATTTTGAAAAAGAATTTGTAAGGGATCAATTAATTAAGGTGGCAAGAAACTCTGCTGCAAAAGGCATTCCAGCAGATGTGTTTGAGGCGTTGTTGATTACTTTATCCGATGAAATCGATTTCAAAGCCATAATGATAGAAAATTAAGAGAAAAGTGCAGTGAGTTTAGATCCTTATACCATTTTGGGAATATCGAAAACAGCCAGTCAGGATGAGATACGTAAAGCGTATCGAAAATTGGCCAAAAAATATCATCCTGACCTAAATCCCGGAAATAAAGAGGCTGAGGATAAATTTAAAGCGATTAGCGTTGCGAATGAATTGCTTTCAGATCCAGAAAAGAGGGCCCGTTTTGATCGTGGTGAGATTGACATTCATGGTCAGGAACAGGGATTTCCGGGGGGAGGTGCCGGATATCGTCATTATGCTGATGGTGCACAAGGATTTCGGTACAGTCAGGATGAAGGAATGCACGGTAATCAATTTTCCGAGGATGATTTGCAGGATATATTGAACCGGTTTGGTGGCGGTGGCTGGGGTGGTTTCTCTGGTCGGGGTTTTTCTCAAGGAAGATCCAGTAGAGGTCCACAGAAAGGGCAGGATCGACGCTATAGTCTGAAAATTAGTTTTCTGGATGCAGTTAATGGTACAACATCGAGAATTACCTTACCTGAAGGGGGAACACTTGATGTTAAAATCCCCCCTGGAATTGATGATGGTCAGACCTTAAGGTTGCGCGGAAAAGGTGACCCAGGCTTTCAAAATGGTCCCGCCGGGGATGCCTTGATTACCATTCAGGTAATGCCTCATGCTTATTTTAAAAGAGATGGTCAGGATATAAGAATGATGTGGCCTGTTGACCTAAAGACAGCAGTTTTGGGCGGTAAGCTGACTGTTCCAACTCCTACCGGTGAGGTTGCGTTAAATGTGCCGGCTCATTCAGATAGCGGAACTGTACTAAGGTTACGTGGACGGGGTATCCCACCCCGTAAAAATCTTGAAGCTGGGAATCTGTATGTAACTTTACAAATTACGATTGGTAAAGTCGATCCCGCTTTGGAAGAGTTTTTACGTAAATCCATTGATCAATCCAATTAAATCTAAAAAATGTAAAAGGGAAAGAAAATGATAACCCTTGAAATGTTATGCTATAATTTACCTGAAATAACAGCTAATGATGTCTATCACTGGATAAATAATCAATGGTTGAGGCCAGAAAAGAAAGAGGGGAATTATTTATTTAAGGAGATTGATGAGGCAAGGGCTAAATTAATTCTTGAATTAAGGGATCATTTAGGAGTGGCAGAAGATTCAATGTCTCTGGTTCTGCAACTTTTGGATCAGCTTTATACGACGCGACGACAAATGCGTTATTTATGTGAAGTGATTTCCACAGAGAAATATCCTGATGTTCAACAAATTTTACGCCGTATTCTAGATGATCATTCAACGATTGAGATCAATTAGTTACATAAATGAAACAGAACGATTTAATAAGGCTGAAAGTTCTGCTCTTGCGTTTTGATCTTGTTGGAAAACACCAAGCAATTTTGATGTAACCATAGATACACCGGGGTTATGCACACCTCTGGTTGTCATGCATTGATGAGCGGCCTCAATGATTACAGCGACTCCTCTAGGTTGTAATACCTCTTGGATTATATTGGCGATTTCCGCTGTCATTCTTTCTTGAATTTGTAATCTTTTGGCAAAAACCTCTACAATCCTGGCCAGTTTGGAAATGCCGACGACATAGTTATTGGGTAAATAGGCAACATGAGCCTTTCCAATAATTGGAACCATATGGTGTTCGCAATGACTTTCAAAGCGAATATCACGTAAAAGGACAATTTCCTTATATCCACCGACCTCTTCAAATGTTCGGCCAAGGATTTCTTTCGGGTTTTCCTTATAGCCAGAAAAAAATTCAGCATAGGCATTTATAACACGGTTTGGCGTATCTATTAACCCTTCGCGATCCGGATCATCACCAGCCCAGCGAATAAGGGTACGTACCGCTTCTTCAGCTTCTGAACGAGAGGGTGCGGAAGTTTTTTTATCAGTCATATTCTATAAATCTTTTAAACCAGTAAAATTGTTCAATGTTTCTGTTCGGTATGAAGTAATTTTGGACAATATAAAAAGATATATATTAATTTTGTAAAGGGAAAATTTAACGGTTTTGTTTAAAATGAAACTACACGATTTTATTATATTTTCCTTCAATTTAAAATATATGAAAAAAAATTAATAAATTTTCAATTTAAAAGATTACTTATTTATTGTTTGTTTTTGTAAAAAAATTGTTAATTTATCGAATCCTTTTTGCAGATCTTCAAGTAAATCCTGTGGATCCTCCATTCCTACTGAAAAGCGGATAATGCCATCAGTAATTCCGAGTTTTAAGCGGTCCTCTGGACTGACCTTCATATGTGTTGTTGTTGCCGGGTGCGTTACAATACTCCGACTATCGCCAAGATTATTACAAATTAATATGAGCTGTAAGGCATTCATGAATGTAAATGCACCTTTTTTTCCCCCCTTGACTTCAAAGGCGATCATGGCACCTGGCGCATCCATTTGTTTGCTGGCAAGGCCATATTGAGGATGTGAGTGTAATCCGGGATATCGAATAAGATTAACAACATCAGATTTTTCAATAAATTCTGCACAGATTTTTGCATTTTTGGTCATTTTCTCCATACGAAGTGGAAAAGTTTCCAGACCTTTCAGTAATATCCACGCATCAAAAGCTGAAATTGTAAGTCCTGTATTATGAACAAAAGGTATAATATCGGCTTCAAGCAAGTCTTTATTACCTAGAATAGCACCTCCTAGGACACGTCCCTGTCCATCCATATGTTTTGTACAAGAATAGACAACAAGATCAGCCCCTACTTTCAAAGGTTTTTGATATAATGGAGTGGCAAAAACATTGTCAATAATCAATATTCCTCCTGCCTGATGGGTCAAGTCAGCAATTTGCCGAATATCCAAAATGTCTAGCATTGGATTGGAAGGGCTTTCAATCAAAACAGCTGCTGCAGGTTTGGATAATGCTTTTTTCCATTCCTGAATATTCGTGCCTTTAACAAAAGCGGTTTCGATTCCTAATTTTGGTAAAAAATTTTCAACAATCCAGTAACTTGATCCAAAAAGCGCCTTTGATGCGATAACACGATCCCCATGTTTCAAATTGGAAAATAAGGCAGCAAAAATTGCGCTCATTCCTGTTGAGGTGGCAACACAACATTCAGCCTCTTCCAAATGAATAAGTCGATTTTCAAGGTTGGTAATGGTAGGGTTATTAACACGGCTATATTGATAATGCCTTTCTTTTTTTTGGAAAGTGCGTTCTGCTTGTTCTGCACTTTCATAAATGAACCCAGATGTTAAAAAAAGAGCTTCACATGTTTCAGCAAAGGAAGAACGTTCAATATTATCATGAAGTAAACGGGTGGCGAGGCGATGGGAAGAGGTTTTGTTCATAATATTTCTCTTTGATAACCATAAGGAGCGTTTATGATAGAGGAATGCAAGAAAAGTGGTTAGTAATTTCTTTATTTTTTAAAAATTATCAAAAAAGATATATTTTTCTATTCAATTTGGTTATTTTAATATGAAATATTATTTTTCAGATTTTGGCGGGTGTAATTCAATGGTAGAATGACAGCTTCCCAAGCTGTTCATGAGGGTTCGATTCCCTTCATCCGCTCCATGAAATATTATTTATTTTAAACTATATAATATCTATAAAATTGATTATTTAGATATTTAACTTAATTTAGTAATATTGTTTTATTTTAATCATCAATAAAATAATTTATTATTTTAATATTAAGTTGAGGGATATAGTGAAAAATTATGATGTGGTTATAATTGGGGGTGGACTTGCCGGATTGACATTGGCCAGTCAATTGCTGCGTGATATACCTGATATTTCCATTTGTCTTATTCATGATGCAAAATTTCCCAATGAAGAGACAGCTTTCAAAGTTGGAGAGGCAACAATTGATTTGGGTGGGTATTATCTTAGGGAATTGCTGGGAGATGAATATCTAGGTCGGGAACATTTTATAAAAATGGGAATGCGGTTTATTTATACAAATGATAAACTCTATAAAGAAATGGGAATTAGAAATTTTCCTCAAAAAAATTCCTATCAATTTGAACGTGGCAAACTGGAAAATCATTTTTTTTCATTATTACAAGATAAAATTGATATTTTACAAAATACGCGTTTTCTTGATGTTGAAGATGAGGGGCATTTTAAAAGAATCCACGTAGTTGAATTGAGCAAAGTCCAGAAAATCATTAATTCTCGTTGGATTGTTGATGCATCCGGACGGAAAAAAGTTATTTCTAGGAAGTATAATTTATCAAGCAAAGGTAATTTACCCAATTCTTCAGTCTGGTTTAGAGTCAAGGGGGCTGTTCTGGTAGATGAAATCTATCCGGCAGAAGAAGATAACCCTTTTTATGGCATGGATAGAAGCTACAGTTCCTTACATATTGATGGAAAGGGATATTGGATCTGGGTGCTTCGGCTTTCTGATCATACGACCAGTGTGGGAATATGTTTTAGTGAGAATATTCATCAATTTGACAGTTTATCGGATTTGGAAAAAACCTTTGAATGGTTAAAAACGCATGAAAGGGTTTTTTATGATTATTTGCTGAAGAAACAATTTTCCATCCTTGATTTTAAATATTTGAGAAAATACGCATCTATTGCGCAGCCCTGTATCTCTGAAAATCATTGGGCATTAACAGGGGATGCATGCATTTTTTTGGATCCAGTTTATTCAAGTGGTATAGATTTGATGTGCATTGAAAACACGTTTATAGTTGATGTCCTTGCACAGGAAAAAAATGGTCAAGACATAAAAGAACGTATGGCATTTTATAATTCGGTCATATCAGATCTGGTAATTGCTTATAGTAACGTATTTGATAAAATGTACGAACAAAAAGATAATTGGTATTATATTTTTGTTAAATATGTTGTTGATTCCGTATTTTATTTTGGATCAATTTGCCCCTGTTTCATGAATAAGGGAATGAGAGATTTTAAAAACGCAAAGATTATATGGGATAAAATTCATAAAATTTATATGGAATATGATAAGGTGAATTCCATACTCAAAACCAAGAAATTTTCTGAAAACAATAGGCAGAATAATTTGGACTTACCAAGATTTATCAATCTTTCTGAAAGTCTATTTGCCAAAATAAACAGTTATTTGACGGAACCTGATAATGACCTGGAGAAATTGATTAACCTGTTACAGGATAATTACCAGGTCATGTGTAAAATATGTGAATATATTTCTTCCGATAGGAATTTATATGATTTGTATATTAGAAGGGATGGACAGCCAGAAATCTTTCATACTTCATGGCGTTATGGTGAATTTTTTCCCAATCCAGAAATGGTGAATAGAAATTAATTATTTTCTGATATAGATATTTATATTTTATTGTTTTGAAAGTGGCATTTTTATAGAAAAAGCGTTTACGTATTGATTCTGTGAATATTTTTAATTATAAATTATTGGTTTTTGTTACTAGATTGATTGATTTTAAAACTAAATTCTTATTGTTTTGTTGAATCGGAATGTTTGTTTTAACGCCGCCCTAAGTTAGCACTGTGTAACTAATTTTATTATTTCTGTTTTTTTAAAAAAACAGGGACAGGATTGATGCGATCAGTCTGTTATTGATTAATTTTTCAATTTAAAAATATTTATAGGATTATAATATGTTGCTGTCTTGTAATCGACAAGAATGGCTTGGAAATATTCGTGCGGATATTCTATCTGGTATTGTGGTTGCATTGGCCCTGATACCAGAGTCAATTGCTTTTTCCATTATTGCTGGGGTTGATCCGAGTGTAGGACTTTATTCGGCTTTTGCCATTCCTTGTGTCATTTCGTTATTTGGCGGACGTCCTGGAATGATATCCTCATCGACGGGTTCAATGGCTTTACTGATGGGGCCTTTGGTAAAGACTTATGGATTGAGTTATTTACTCGCTGCATCAATTCTTGCAGGTATTTTTCAGATCATTGCTGGATATTTGAAACTTGGTGAATTAATGCGTTTTGTTTCCCATTCTGTCGTGACTGGTTTTGTAAATGCGTTGGCAATTTTGATTTTTATGGCACAGCTTCCGCAATTAGTGCATGTGACATGGCATGTTTACGTGATTGTTGGTGGTGGATTGGCAATTATTTACCTTTTCCCTTATTTAACGAAATTAATACCGTCTCCCTTGATATGTATTATTATAATGACCGCCATTTCAATAGGTTATGGTTTAAATATTCCAACGGTGGGTGATATGGGTAAATTGCCAGGTTCTTTACCAATTTTGGCTATTCCAGATATTCCTTTGGACTTTCATACCCTCATGATCATTTTACCATATTCTGCTGGACTGGCAGCGGTAGGATTACTTGAAACCATGATGACAGCAACGATCGTTGATGAATTCACGGATACTTCAAGTGATAAAAATCGTGAGTGTAAGGGGCAGGGAATTGCCAATATCTGTACTGCTTTTCTGGGCGGTATGGCTGGATGTGCCATGATTGGTCAATCGGTTATTAATATCAAGTCCGGGGGAAGGGGACGATTATCTACCTTGGTGGCTGGTATTTTCTTGCTCATTCTTGTTGTTTTTTTAAAGGAATGGGTGGCCCGGATTCCTATGGCCGCCTTGGTGGCTGTGATGATCATGGTTTCTATTAGTACTTTTTCCTGGCGTTCAATTCTTGATTTAAAAAAATATCCGCTTTCTACCAATATTGTCATGATTCTAACGGTCTGTGTTGTGGTTGGAACAAATAATCTGGCCTATGGAGTATTAACAGGCGTGCTGGTTGCCTCTCTTGTTTTCGCAAGCAAGGTTTCACATTTCATGCTGATTAAATCAGAAAAAAAAGATCAGTCCCGTATTTATAAAGTGAATGGTCATGTATTCTTTGTAACGGTTGATCGTTTTATAAATAATTTTGATCTCAAGGAAGAGATTAAGAATGTTACAGTCGATCTAACCCATGCGCATTTTTGGGATGTAAGTTCAGTGATGGCATTGGATAAGGTTGTCATTCATTTTCGCCAACGTGGTATAAAAGTGGAGGTTCAGGGAATGAACGATGCCACGGCGACTATCATTGACCGTTTTGGCATCCATGATAAACCAGAGGAAATTGAAAAGGTTATCGGGAGTTATTAATCAGGATCATTCTTGGCGATATATATAGTTAATGTGTTTATATCGCTTATTTAGGTCTATTTTTTTGATATTTATGAATGGATTTTTTTAATTCATTTAGATTGGGTCCCTGTTGGGTTTCAACATAAGTTGTTTTATTCCATATCCAGACATCTGAACCTTCAACTATCAAATCATGCATCCCCTTGTGGGATGTTTTTTTTATTTCAATATTGCCAGTAACAGAATCGAGTATTTTTACCCAATGATTGTTACGGTTAAGATAGGCTGTGGTGGTACAGCCTCCAGACCCACAAAGACTGGCGGATTGTAACTGGGTAAATAGAACAGTTTGTGGTTTTTTTGTGCTGGAGAGGTTTGCATTGCCAATAAGGATAAGCGGTTTCTCACCATGTTGAACAGCAAAATTAATATCGGTTTTATTCAAGTTATATGCAATTGTTGAAAGGTTGTTCGCAGGTTGGGGGGTTAAAACGACTCTTCCTGATTTTGGATTTTGATAATTTCTGTTTTTTTTCGTATGACGGGAAACTGCGTAAGAGGATTGGACAGTAAAAGCAAAGGCACTGATTAAACAAAATACAACAAGTTTTTTATTCATAATTATTAAGGCCTTTTTCTAAACAAGAATATTTGATATTAATAGATGAACTTTTAAAAAAACCTAACTTATACAGAGATAACATTTTTAATTTCAAATGATTATATAAGATAGTGCAGTTTATGGCAAAGAGATGATTTCTGGGATGGATTTTCATATTTTATAGTAAAAAGGATACCTGTATTATTTATGGTAACTTCAGGGATTAAACAGGTTGCGGCTGACGAAACACAAAATGAATCTATTCAGAAATTACTTTTTGCTGAAGGACTTGTTTTGGAAAATGGTCAAAAACTAAACCACTTGGAAATTGCATATCAGACTTATGGAAAGTTGTCATCAGCCAAGGATAATGCAATTTTGATTTGTCATGCTTTAACTGGCGATCAGTATGTTGCAGGTATTAATCCAATCAGCAAGAAACCTGGTTGGTGGAGCAGAATGGTTGGTCCTGGGCTACCTATTGATACAGACAAATATTTTATAATTTGTAGTAATGTTTTAGGAAGCTGCATGGGAACGACAGGACCACGTTCCATACGAACAGATCATCAGAAAATAGGCTATTGGGGAATAGACTTTCCTGCAATTACCATTGGGGATATGGTCAATGCCCAAAAACTTCTAATCGATCATTTCAAAATTGATCAGTTATTTGCCGTTATCGGTGGTTCAATGGGAGGAATGCAGGCATTGCAATGGGCGGTAAGCTATCCAGATCAAGTTTATGCAGCTATACCAATTGCCACCTCGTCTTTTCATTCGGCACAGAATATTGCATTTAATGAAGTGGGAAGACAGGCCATATTTTCAGACCCCGATTGGCAAAATGGAGATTATTGGCGATATGGTGTTATCCCATCCAGAGGGTTGGCTGTAGCACGTATGATGGCACATATTACCTATTTGTCAGAAGATGCATTAAACCGAAAATTTGGACGGAGATTGCAAGAAACAATGATAGATTCTTCGTCACCAATTTTCGGGGAAATGTTCCAGGTAGAAAGCTATTTGCATTATCAGGGATCGAATTTTGTAAGACGTTTTGATGCAAATTCTTATGTGACAATCTCCCGGGCAATGGATTGGTTTGATTTGTCCCAAGCTTATGATGGGGATCTGGTCAAGGCATTTTCACAGGTTAAATCCAGATTTTGTGTTATCAGTTTTTCTTCTGACTGGCTTTTTCCCACTTCACGGTCAAGAGTGATAGTCAAGGCATTAAATCGTGTTGGAGCCAAGGTTTCTTTTGTTGAAATTGTAAGTGATAAAGGGCATGATGCCTTCTTGTTGGATGAACCGGATCTTGATCATGTAATCAGCGGTTTTCTGGCAGGAATTAAAAGACAGAGGCAATTGGAAAATAATGCGTCTTGATCAATGTTGTATTGTTGACATGATTCAGCAAAATTCAACAATACTGGATATTGGATGTGGTGATGGTACGTTAATCGATTATCTGTGCTGTAATCATCAATGTGATGCACGAGGAATAGAGTTGGATATGTCCTGTGTTACCAAGGCGGTAAGTAAAGGCTTATCTGTAATTCAGGGAAACGCAGATTTTGACTTGCAGAATTATCCCACGGATGGTTTTGATTATGTCGTATTATCGAGGACTCTACAGGCGGTTAATCGCCCACGTGAAGTTTTGCAACAAATGTTGCGAATAGGACGGTATGCTATTGTTTCATTTCCAAATTTTGGCCATTGGACTGTAAGAATGCAACTGCTTCTTAAGGGACATATGCCCATGACAAAAGTATGGGGAACCCATTGGTTTGAGACGCCGAATATTCATCCCTGTACCTTAACAGATTTTGTATCACTATGTAAACAAGAGGGATATCATATTAGTCAGTGGATGGCTATTGATGATCATGGCGAGGGGGAAAAAGCCCCTTGGCGACGTTCAATACGTTTGGCCAATTTTTTTGGGGAACAGGCATTATTTTTGCTGACACGTTGATTAAATGAGACAATCAATGCAACTGTTACATATCTGATATTATATTGATTATATATAAACAAAATTGATATTCATTGGATTAGTTAACAGAGTATTTTAGATTTCTATTTTTATGTCATGAATTGATTAATAGAATTGACGGGGTTGGATAATATTACTCTATCATTTACATTACATCATGGTTTTGTAGAGTCATATTTCTTATGGGTACGAATAAAATTTTTAGAATAATTTTTTAATATTTGATTGAGGTTTAAAAGAAGTAATGCGAGACTTGGATCGGTCTTCTGAAAGTCATATTTTTGTTGAAAAACATCATTCCCCTTTAAGGATATCATTTCACGGATGGATAAAAATTATAATGGCGACCATTCATACACTAATTGATGGTCCATATATGCTGGTCGCAGCTGGTTGCGCATTTTTTTCTACCTTGTCGCTATTTCCTTCTATAAGTAGCTTGATTTCCATTTATGGGCTGGTTTTTGATCCACAAACGGTTGAGCCACAACTGGAATTTCTACAACATTTTTTCCCCCCGAATGTTTATGTTTTTTTACAGGAAATGATTAACAGTATTGTCGAGCAAACCCATTCCACTTTAACAATACAATTGGTTGTTTCCATTTTGTTCGCTCTTTGGTCTGCATCCATTGGGACAAAGGGTTTGGTTACGGGGCTAAACGTTGCCTATAATACGCATGAGACACGGAGTTTCTTGAAATTTCAGGTTCTATCTGTTGTTTTGACATTCTGCGCTATTTTGGGAACGATTATGACCCTTGCGGTTATTGTTGCTTTACCGGCAATTTTGAATATTTTGCCATATCAATTTCTAAATATTCTTACAGATTACTTTCCAGCTTACAATATGGTGAGAATAAGTAGTAACATTATTGTTTTTCTTTTTGCAACGTGGACTTTTGCTTTATTTTACCGTTTTGGGCCCTGCCGTTCCAACGTGCATTGGCGTTGGACATGTCCAGGCGCTTTTATCGCCACAATTTTATGGTTGTTGGCTGCCTTTTCTTTTTCTTATTACGTTGCCCATTTTGCAAATTTTACAAGTACTTACGGCCCATTGGGAACCGTGGTTGCTGTTATGATGTGGTTTCTGGTTTCCTGCTATGTTGTTCTGGTTGGCGCTCAGTTCAATGCCCAGATAGAAGGATATATTTTAGATAGAAGCGAGTCTTCTAACAAGATACCATAGTCATAGAAAATTATTGGGGAGTTTCAGCAACTTCGATATTATTCAGGGGTTTAATTGTTACATGGGCAGTTCCCCGGCTTAACATGCCAATTTTTGCTGCAGCAGCTTTTGATAGATCAATAATGCGATGTTTTACGAAAGGGCCGCGATCGTTAATGGTGACGATGACTGAGTGCCCTGTATCTTCTGATTTAACCAACACTTTGCTTCCCAAAGGAAGGGTAGGATGAGCTGCGGTAAAATTCTGGTTGTTGAATGTTGAGCCAGAGGCTGTTTTACGTCTTTGCGTATGTCGCCCACCGTACCAGCTGGCAATACCGCTTTGAAAAGCTGTTTCATCTGTACTGATGATCATGTCTGCAGGATGTCTATTTTTGTGAAGAGTGTAGGGCATCACTCTTTTCTTTAATTTTCGAATCCGGTGAGAGGTGATCTTATGAGAACCGGAGTTAGCATATACTTGCATGGATTGAACATTTAATCCGATAACAAGTGACAAAGCCAGTAATTTATTTCGACGTTTCATATACCCTGTTTATTATAGCGTTTTTTAATCATAATGATTAAGAAAACTGCCATAATTCCTTTAAGTTAATATAAACCATGTTAAAAGCTAGAGAAAAAAAATGGCAAAAAAATGAAAAGATTTGCTTTTGTAACTTTACGCTAATACAATTGACGCACATATGGCAAATAATTTGTTTAATCTATTGTTTCTGGCTGAAATGATATAAATAGACATAGTCTATCAAAAAAATTAAGAGAAAATTTAATTAATTTGTTGACTGTTTATAAGAGAGGCTTTTTAAATTCATATAGTGTTAAACCTGATTAAAGGCATGAATAACTAGTGATGGAATTGCCCCTCGTATATGTTTTGAATGGTCCTAATTTAAATATGTTAGGAATGCGTCAGCCAAATGTGTATGGTCATGCAACCTTGGATGATGTAGAACAAATCTGTATTCAAAATGCAGAACAGCTCGAAATAGCAATTGATTTTCGCCAATCCAATGATGAGGGGGAACTTGTTTCCTGGATTCAGGAGTGTAGGGGAAAAGCAAAGGGAATTATCATTAATGCAGGAGCATATAGTCATACTTCTATAGCAATTTTAGATGCTTTACTGGCAGTTGATTTACCTGTTATAGAGGTACATATATCAAATATTTACCGCCGGGAATCATTTCGGCATCATTCTTATGTTTCTCATGCGGCGACAGGGGTAATCTGTGGATTGGGTATTCAGGGTTATGCCTTGGCCTTGGCTGCGTTGGCAAATCTTATATTGGAAGAGGATAGTTGATGAGCAAAATGCTCGTAGATGTAGAAGTTATTCGTAAATTGGCTGATATTTTAACTGAAACAGGGTTAACAGAAATCGAGGTTTCCGAAAAGGATCAGCATATTCGCGTCGTAAAGAATATTACCGTTAACGCAAGTCCAGTAACAGCTCCCGTTTCCATGGCTCCTGTCATGAATTCCGCGCCTGTGCCTGTAACGGTTAATAATGATGATGCCAAACAGGAAGAAGATCTCTCTAAACATCCTGGCGCGCTGCTAAGTCCAATGATTGGTGTTGCCTATTTAACGCCGGAACCTTCTGCCCCCCCTTTTGTAACTGTTGGACAAGAGGTTCAGTCTGGACAGATCATCATGCTTATTGAAGCGATGAAAACGTTTAATCAAATTCGTGCCCATAAATCAGGAAAATTGACGCGTATGCTTGTTAATTCCGGTGATCCAGTAGAATATGGTGAGGTTCTGGCGGTAATTGAATAAAATGTTTTCAAAGATTTTAATCGCGAATCGTGGAGAAATTGCTCTTCGTATTTTACGGGCATGTCGTGAAATGGGCATTAAAACCGTTGCTGTGCATTCAACTGCGGATACAGATGCAATGCATGTGCGTTTGGCAGATGAAAGCGTATGTATTGGTCCCCCTTCAGTCACAGACAGTTATTTGAATAAGAGGGCAATTTTATCTGCAGCAGCCATCACAGGAGCCGAAGCAATTCATCCCGGTTATGGTTTTCTTTCCGAGAATGCAGATTTTGCCGAACTGGTTGAAGAGCATGGGTTTGTTTTTATTGGTCCTTCTGCCCAGCATATTCGTATGATGGGTGATAAGATCCAGGCCAAAACAACCATGAAGAAATTCAATGTTCCTCTGGTTCCAGGTTCAGATGGGGCCCTGTCAGATCTTGCTACAGCAAAAGAGGTTGCAAATAAGATTGGTTATCCAGTTTTGATCAAAGCTTCTGCTGGGGGTGGAGGTCGCGGCATGAAAGTTGCCTCTACAGAAACAGAGCTGGAAGAGGCGTGGCAGGTTGCAAGGGCTGAAGCAAAAATGGCTTTTGGTAATGACGAGGTTTATATGGAAAAATATTTGGATAAACCTCGTCATATAGAAGTTCAGATTATTGGCGATCAACATGGTAATGTCTTATTTTTGGGTGAGCGGGACTGTTCTTTGCAGAGACGGCACCAAAAAGTGTTGGAAGAAGCTTTGTCTCCCTGTCTAACTGTAAAGGAACGTGATTTTATTGGTAAAGTTGCCACCCATGCCATGCAGCAATTGGGATATAAAAATGCCGGTACGCTTGAATTTCTTTATCAGGATGGACAATTTTGTTTTATTGAGATGAATACGCGTTTACAGGTTGAACATCCTGTTACCGAACTGGTTACCGATGTTGATCTTGTTGCAGAGCAAATTCGTGTGGCTGCAGGAGAAAAATTAAAATTAAGCCAAAAAGACATTCAGTTTAAAGGACATGCAATAGAATGCCGTATTAATGCCGAGGATCCTGAAAATTTTGTACCCAATCCTGGAAAAATCGAAGTTTTTCATTCTCCAGGTGGACTGGGGGTTCGTTTGGATAGCGCTTTATATGTTGGTTATACTATTCCACCATATTATGATAGTATGATTGCCAAATTAATTGCCTATGGACATGACAGGGCAACCGCAATTGCAAGAATGCAAAGAGCATTGGAGGAAATGGTTGTGACAGGTGTAAAAACAACCATTCCATTACAGCAGAAAATATTGGCAGATAAAGAGTTCCAGAAAGGTGACTATACCATTCATTGGCTGGAACACTTTATTGAGAAAAACAAAGCTGAATATAATTGAAGCTTTATTCATTATAAGTGATTGCTGAAAATAAGGGGACGTCAATTTTTTCGCGTCCCTTTAAATTTTTTAGTTCAATTAAGGCAGCTGCTCCGATGATATTGGCACCAGTTTTACGTAAAAGTTTAATAGCGGCCTGCAACGTTCCACCAGTTGCGAGCAAATCGTCAATAATAACAACGCGCTGTCCGGGCTTGATTGCATCTTCCTGAATATGGATACAATTTTGTCCATATTCCAAATCGTAATCAATTGAAATCGTTTTTCCAGGTAATTTTCCGGGTTTACGAATCATTATCATTCCACAGCCTAATGCTGTTGCAAGGGGTGATGCACTAACAAATCCTCTTGATTCAATTCCGGCAATTAGATCGGGTTGCCAAGCTGCAATTCCATGTGCCATACGTGCAGAAGCAATCTGCCAGGCATCAGCATTGCGTAGAAGTGTGGAGATATCGTAAAATAATATGCCTTCATGAGGATAGTTAGGAATAGTACGAATATATTTTTTTAAATCTATATTGGTGGGTGGTGTGAAATCTGTTTGATTAGGTGCGTTGCTCATTTCTAACAATCATTAATAAATTTAACATAAACCATTCATGTTTTAAAAGGTTCAAATACGTCACGCAATAAATTTATTGATCTTATGAATGTAGGTTATTTTTCTGCCAGTTTTTTTTTCTTTTTTCACAAAACTTTTCCACAAAAGGCATTAATCGTAGGATAAAATATGGTTTTAGCATCAAAAGTTTAGTTTGCAATCCTGACCATTTGGGAATGTAATATTCCAATCCTTTTTTCTTGAGGGCTTTCATAATTGTTTTACAGACAATTTCGGGTTCAAGAGGTGGAGAGCAGAAATTAAGCAAAGACCCTCCATTTTGCATTTCATTATGAAGCATTTGCGTGTTAATGGCGCCAGGAAAAATGGATGAAACATATATTTTCCGGGGACGGAGCTCCATGGCCAACGCCAAGGCAAATCCACGTAAACCATATTTACTGGCAGAATATAATGCGCTGTCTTTTAGGGGAAAAATACCTCCCAATGAATTTACAAAAATAATTGAGCTTTTTTTACGCATAAGCGGAAGTAAGCCCTTGGTCAAAAAAATGGCTCCATTAAGATTTACCTGAAGTTGGTTAAGTATTAATTGATCACTTAAATTTGAAAACGAACCTGGATAAATATTTCCTGCACAATGGATTAAAGCATTAATATGATGGAATTGTTTTTTAATATCCTCACATAAATACTGTATTTCATTAAGATGAGAAATATCGCAAATACGAATAATGACTTTATCTCCATAATGGAGAGAAATTTGTTCTAATTGCGCAAGATTTCTTGCAATCATAATAATTTTGTAATGTTCTTCTAAAAGGTAAGAAACAAGTTTTTTGCCTAACCCCCCGGTTGCTCCAGTAAGAACAGCGATTTTATTAGATTGTTTAAAAATATTTAAATTCATTTAGATAAATCTCAAACTTAAAAGGTCATTATACTAAGTTATAGAATACTATTTAATTAAGTATAACATAATATTTTAAAATATAAGATATTTAGGTTTATATAGCGTAATTAATCAAACTTGTTTATTTTTACCATAAAATAATTTTATGAATTAAATGTTATAAGAAGTATCGAGCAATGAATAAAATTGTTGTTTTAACTGGAGCCGGGATCAGTCAGGAATCGGGTCTTGATACGTTTCGTGATGCTAATGGCATCTGGGCGAAATATAATATGGAAGAAGTTTGCACCTTGGAAGGATTTAAGAAAAATCCTGAAAAATTACATGAATTTTATAATCAGTTACGTTCGAATTTGCCTAAATATTTACCCAATGCCGCTCATATTGCCTTGGCGAAACTTGAACAGGCTGTCTTGAAAAAAGAAATTGAAGCTGAATTGGTTTTGATAACGCAAAATATTGATGATTTACATGAACGTGCCGGGAGCCGTTTTCTTTATCATATGCATGGAGAATTGTACAAGATAAGATGCACAACATGTGATCGACGTATGGAATGGCATAAGTCATGTTTTCCATATACATCTTGTCCATATTGTCATGCTGTGACATTACGGCCAGATATTGTATGGTTTGGGGAAATGCCTTATTATATGCAAGAAATTGGAAGAGCATTATCAGATTGTAACTTATTTGTCGCAATTGGTACTTCCGGTGTAGTCTATCCGGCTGCTGGGTTTGTAAACGAAGTACAGGGGCGAGCGAAAACAATCGAGTTAAATCTGGAACATTCTATGGGCACATCAAATTTTGATGAATCCTGGCAAGGTTCAGCAACAGAATTGGTTCCCGAATTTGTCAATTATTTATTAAACGCCTATCAGAAATAAGGGAAAAGAATGACTGACTCTTTAAACCGTCTTTTGAAAGAGGTTCGGGCTTGTCATATCTGCAGGGATTTACCTTTGGGTCCAAAACCCATTTTGCAGGTAGGTTCGTCTAAAGTGCGGTTGTTAATCACTGGACAGGCGCCAGGTACACGTGCACATGAAACGGGAATAACGTTTAATGATCCTTCGGGGGATCGTTTGCGTGAATGGATGGGAATTAACCGATCCTTATTTTATAATGATCAATTGATTTCAATTATTCCAATGGGATTTTGTTATCCAGGCAGTTATGAAAGAGGTGGGGATTTACCTCCTCGTAAAGAATGTGCGCCACAATGGAGAGCCAAACTTTTGAAATTATTGCCTAATATTGAATTGACCCTTCTGGTTGGATCTTATGCACAAAATTATGTCTTGGGAAAAGGAAGCCTAACAGAACGAGTTAAGAATTTTCGGGATTATTTACCTAATTTTTTGCCTCTTCCTCATCCTTCATGGCGGACAAGAATTTGGGCAAAAAAGAACCCTTTTTTTGAAACGGAAGTTTTACCAGAGTTGAAAAAAAGGGTTTGCGATATTTTGAATTTAGACATGAAATCTTAAATAATTATTTAATAACTTATTATATTAAATATAAGGAAACTATATATTGGCTGAAGTTGAAAATAATTATTTTATAGCCAACTTATAATTTTTCCAACATTTTGTATATGTATTTTAGATTGTTCTTTTTTGGATAAAAGATTATATGCCAAGATAAAATCTGCATAGGTTATATCTTCACTATTTTGATATAAGTAATTATAAAAACTGTATAGATCATGTACAGAATCAGGTGAAACATTGAAATTAATTTCTAAATCCTTTGATTTCAGTTGAAGGTATTCCCATTCCTTACAAATGTTTCTGTTGGCGTCTACATCTCCAAAAAAACCTGATTCAGGATTTAATGACATAAATTTTTTTGAATAAGGTGTTTGTAATGAGTAATATGGTGTATCATTAACTGGTTGAATTGAAAATTGATAGGTAGAGGAAAATTTATTTAAAAATTTAATAATGAAAGGAATAGTGGATATAGAATTACTTTCTTTATAAAATAGATAAATCAAATTTGGTTTATGATTATATATAATACCGTATATTGGTATCATATTTTGAATATCTTCAAAATTAAATAAATATCCTTCTCGCATATGTAAAGCTAGATACCGTTCTTTTGTTGAGCAAAGACTAAAACAACTTGTTTGTTTGTTGTTGGATTTTTTCTTGTTAAAAGATCCCGTAATTTCAAATATATAACGATATACACATTCCTGTTTAAGGGTTACTAAGATTTCATTGGCTTTTTTGATGAAATCTTTTCTTTCTTCGTGTTGTATATCATTTCTATTGAAATGCTTCCATCGACCTTCTGAATTTATCAAATCTGTATTTAAACGATTTTGAATTCTAATTATATAGTCTTCCATTGATCGATTAATATAATGGTTGATGCATGCATTATTCCAAATAACAGTATCACTATCTGCACGTTTATCTTGAATAGATTCTCCATATGCATTTGCATAATTTTGTGGGACTGTTTTAAAATGATGGGGATTTGTATATTCAAATGAATAATCTTTAGGCCTTATAAAACATTTTGTTAATAATGTATCAGAAAAGTTTTTATCACAGTGCTTAGTATAAGCTTCGTAAGTAGGAATCTTGCTTTTTAAAACTCTGTCAGAGTTTCCATAAATTCTCCAATTTAAAGAAACACCATTATAGTTTGAAAATTTTTCAAGAAAATCCTGTATAGATAGGTCGTGTTCTAGTGATACATATTCATCGGCATCTAAAAATCCAATCCAGTCATATTCTTGATCCAACGCTTTTCGACAAGCGTCTTCGAATGCATTAGCTTGTCGATCATAAAAATAAGGCATATTAGCAGGATTTGTTAGTTCAATTTCAATGTTATATATATTAGAAACAGTTTTTAATATTTCATAAGTGCCATCTGTTGAATGATCATCATAAATAAAAAATTTATCGATACCGATAGCAAGATGCCAAGAAATCCATGATAAAATGTTTGGATTTTCATTTTTAAGAAATAAAGCGAGACAAATTTTCATATTTAAATAACTTCTTTTAGAAAAATAAAAATAATACTATAATAATATCAAAAAATTAATTATTTTTTTAAATTTTTCTTAATGTTAAGTTATTAATATTTATGTAAATTGTCTATTTTCCACCTTTTTCTGAGGAAGATTTGTTATTGGATAGCTGATTTATATTATTTAGATATTCAGATAAGATGTTATTTCTTACTGCATCTGTATTTGCCAGATAATTTGTATAACAAACAATGGTCATGACTAAAGAGCTTTCTGTAATGTTATCAACCCATATATAGGGTTTCGGATCATCTAGAACATCTTTTTGTTTTTCCATGATTTTCATGATTAACGTACGTGCTTGATCCAATTGTTGAATGGTAATTACAGGTAATTTAAATGAAACCAGACCCATATGACGTCCACGGGTGGCATTCTGAACAGAAGATGTGATAATTTGTGAATTTGGAACAATTAGGGTCGAAAAATCTGACAAACGAATTTCGGTAGCTCTTACTTTGATGCTCATTACCACTCCTTTAACACCATTTATGATAACCGTATCCCCTATGCGGACGGGTCTTTCAGCGAGAAGGATAAGACCGGAAACAAAATTCTGGACAATGGCTTGTAAACCGAAACCAATACCGACAGAAAGAGCGCTGACAATCCAAGTAATGTTTTGAGTTGTTACCCCAAGGATGGATAAATCAATAATGGCGACAACGACCCAACAGCAATAATTGAAAATTGTATCAATTGAATTACAGGTTGCATTATCCAGACTGGTTTTTGGAAAGAAGTTTTTATTTAACCAGTTTCTGACAATTCTTATACAATATATACCAATGAAAAACACCAAGATTGCCTCGGCAATTGTTGAAAAGGAAAATGTAAAGTTACCTATTTTTTGGTTGGTTAGGGTGGTTGTTAAATGTTGGATGAAGACGACCAGATCAAAATTACCGGGGGAAATAATGGAAACAATTGTCAGAATGACAGTTGTTAGTGTGATGACACCGGTAATGATGGTTGATAATTGTTCCATGCTTTGAGGTTTTATGCCTAAAAGCTGTATTTTTTTACCCAGCCAGCGATCCGGATCAAAGATGAGGTTTGTTATATCATTCAAAAGTATTCTTAAAAGACTTAAAGTACTGAAAACCAGAATTACCCAGTTAAGCCATACACACATTGAATAACCCAAATGGATGTATCCTGTTAGGATGGCAACAATAGAGATGATACAGAATAATGGGAGCCCGATTGCAACGACAAGAAGTGTGATATCCGGACTTTGATTATTTTGTACTGAATGAAGTTTGATTCTTTTCTGACCCACTTCGCGAAGCTTTATGGGAATGGACAAAAAAAGGATTGAGGCGACACAGGCAAAAAAACCATTGCATAATTGCTGTGCTATAATACTTACACCACTAACATTATTGATATAACGGACAATTCCAAGAAGCAGGATAATGGCCATATAAATATTGGGTAGAATATTGATTGAATGCGCAACTTCATCACCAATGGGCAATAACCGCCATTGTGGATTTTTTACAGCAAGGAAACCTCGATAAAGTCCAAAGATAAAACCGCAAAAATAAAGTTGGTGAATTATGTTTTGTGCAAAAGCATAGGCTTGTGGGCTGATCGTATTGTGGTTATTAATGGTTACCAAAATGAGTGTGGCAGATAATCCTGCGGTAAGAGAGGCTATTATTGCTGAACACAGCGTCATTAAACTGCGTCTAAGACGTGTAGGGGGAATGAATTTTTCTGTGAACTGTACCAGTCCCTTTTCAATAAGAGGACGTAGGATGAAAATTAACAGAATAGCGCCAAGAAAACCTGCAAGCATTGTAAGACGGCTTCCCCAGCCATCTTGCCATGTTTTGGTGAATAAACTGCCAAAATCAGAATATAGTTTATTTATGCGGGAACTGTCATCATCGTAATGAATGGCAATTTCATGCCAAAAATTATATCCTAGGGGGGAGGATATGCGGGTAAATAACTGCACCTGTTGAATCTTGGATAAAGCTTGCTGAATTTGTGCAACCTGACTATTGGCTTCCAAGGATATGATTGTTGCCTGCTGAATTTTTGCGCTAAGATCATTTCTATTTTGAATAAAGGATTTTTGTCGATCATTTAAATTTTTAATATCATCTTTATTTTTATCACTTCCTGTATTTTGGATAACGTTATCCAGTAGCTTTAAAGCCTGATTATATCCCTTCAGACGAGGGGTCAAATCAGTTACAATCGTATCGGTCGAGGTGGATATCGATCGTGCTTGATTCAGCAGATTTTTGAATTGTGTAAAATCTTCAGAATGCTGAAGGCTTTGTAAGCTTTTATTAATATTTCCCAATTGTTTTATAAGCTTATTTAAAATTGGTTGAGTTGTTGTATCGGGAATATTGAGAAAAACAGGTGTATTTGAAGGGGTTGATGAGGAAATAAGAGAGTTGGCTGCTTCTTGCGCGTGGGTATTTTGTATAGATATTATTCCAAAGGAAAGGAAAAGACTAAATAATAGGTATTGCACTATTTTCATAGAAGCAGCTCCAAGTTTAAAGGCAAATTTGTTTTATTTTATAACGACTTGGTAAAGTAAACTATAAAAATATGTAAAAATATTGTTTTTTTGTATGAAATAAGGCGAAAATGGCTTTTTTGGAATGAATTATATGGGAATTGTTAGTAAAATGTATTCTTAAACATTGCTTTATTACATAAAAACATAATTTCTGAATGAATTAATGATAGCAAACAATCTGATTTATACGTTAACCGCCCCTTATCAGTTTCAGCAAGAAATTCGAAAAAGTATATTTTTGGCACATGCTGTGCCCGTCTATACAGAAATGCAGGTTGGGGAATGGTTGCAACGATTAAAAATACCAGAGGCAACACATAATTGCTGGGCTTATCGTATAGGACAAAATTATAAAAGCAATGATGATGGTGAACCTTCCGGAACAGCGGGGCGACCCATTTTACAAGTTATAGAAAGACAGAATTTTGATTGTACACTAGTAATAGTTATTCGATGGTTTGGCGGTATTAAGCTAGGCGCAGGCGGTCTTATTCGGGCCTATAGTGGAACTGCGGCTGAATGTTTACGTCAGTCTTCCTCCAAATTATATATTCCTAAAAAAGAAATTATAATTGTCTGTTCTTTTTCAGATTATGCTTTGGTAAAAGCCCGTATTGGAGAGTATCAAGCAGAAATTGCCATGGAAAATTTTGAATCCATGGATGTGGAGTGTCATCTTGTTGTGCCTGAAGAACAGTATTTGGCTTTGAAGCAGCGTTTACTTGATCTGACAAGGGGACAGATATTGATAGAGGATATTATATAGATAAAGATCGGTGATAAAATACAGGAGGAGAGATGATTTCCTGATCCTTGGGGTATAAGGATCAGTTACGTTTGTATTGACAAAAATTAGAAATCTGTTCCCCCGACGGTCAGGCCGGAAAGTTTAAGGGATGGCTGTCCAACTCCAACCGGTACGCCTTGACCAGCCTTGCCGCAAGTTCCCACCCCTTTATCTAATTCAACTTCATTGCCAATCATTGTGATTTTGGTAAGGGCATCTGGACCATTTCCAATCAGGGTGGCCCCTTTAACTGGATGGGTGACCTTTCCATTTTCTATCAGATACGCCTCTGAAGTAGAGAAGACAAATTTACCAGAGGTAATATCAACCTGACCACCGCCAAAATTGACAGCGTAAAGACCTTTTTTGGTGCTTTTAATCATATCGTCCAACGTATCTTTTCCAGCCAGCATAAATGTATTGGTCATACGAGGAATTGGCGCACAGGCAAAAGATTCTCTGCGTCCATTTCCCGTTGATGGTTTATTCATCAGACGGGCGTTCAAACGGTCATAAAGTAATCCTGTCAAAATGCCATCCTCGATCAGGTTTGTCCGTTGAGTTGGAGTTCCCTCATCATCAATATTAAGACTTCCCCGTCGTTCAGAGAGGGTGCCGTCATCAACGACATTAACCCCTGGAGCTGCAATTCTTTTACCCATTAAACCGGCAAAAGCAGAGGTTCCCTTGCGATTGAAATCACCTTCTAATCCGTGGCCGATAGCCTCATGTAACAAAATACCAGGCCATCCAGACCCGAGAACGACATCCATTTCACCGGCAGGTGCAGATTTACTTTCCTGATTGATTAGGGATTGATGCAAAGCTTCATGAACAGCATTTTTCCAAATATTTTCCTGTGTAATATGATCATAACCATAGCGTCCACCACACCCATAGGAACCTATTTCTCGACGTCCATTTTTTTCTGTTATGATGGTAACATTAAGTCGAACCAGGGGACGGATGTCAGCAACACGGAACTGACTGGTCCGGATAATTTGAATGGCCTGCCATTCTGCCGATAGGGATGCGCTTACCTGAACGACATGAGGACTTTTTGAACGGGCATAAGCATCAATTTCATGAAGCAAATGAGCCCGATCGGCAAATTTACCTTGATGAAGTGGGTTGTCAGGGTGATAAAGCTGATGATTGGTCAGGACAGGTTTATCACTGATTATAGATTCATGATCTGATTTCAATTGGCTGACAGTTTCACTGGCACGTTTTAAGGCTTTATCACTTAATTCATTGGAAAAAGCGAATCCTGTTTGAGTATCCAAGACTGATCGTAGGCCAAATCCAGAAGTGATATCTGTTGTCGCGGTTCGGATGGTTCCATCATCAATACTTATCATTTCACTTTCACGATATTCAAGAAATAGTTCTCCATCATCCATGGAAGAAAGGGTCTGATGAATGGATTTTTCTGTCTTATCCCGATCCAGCTGGGTTTTCTGTGGATTAAAAAATATAGAATCTGTCAGGGTCAAGGCATTGATGGGGTCAGTCATAAATGATAGCTTTCAAGAGGATCAAAATAAAAAATGTTAGTTATGATAATGATTTATTTTTACGCATATGATGTAGGGCAATCGTAACTGTTGTCAATAAAACGATTGCAAAGGCTTGATGAACGGTGCCTGCCCAGACAGGAACAACAAGCAATAATGTTGTAACCCCCAGGGCGTATTGGATAAGGACAGCCCATCCCATTGCCATAAAGCTGTCCTTGGTCGCCTTGTCCAATGAGGATTTCAGACCTGTCATAACGGTTATTAGAATCATTATGCCCGTAAATGTTGCCAAGAGCCTATGATTGAATTGAATGGTTGAAATATTTTCAAACCAGTTTAACCAGAAAGGGGATAGTCTATTATAATCAGCAGGAATCAGGTGGCCGTTCATTAGGGGAAAACTGTTAAAGGAATGACCCGCATGGGTTCCTGCAGTAAAACCACCGGCAACAATGGTGACTAGCAATAAAATGAAATCAGTTTTCAATAAGGTTTTAATAAATTTTATGGCTGGATTTTGGGTCAGTGGATTGGGAACAGGGTGGCGTAATGAAAGGGCTGTCCATAAAATAGCGATATAGAGAATAATGGCGCAGGCTAGATGCAAAACGAGACGGACCGGTTCAACCGCGGTACTGTTTGCTCTGAATCCAGAATGAACCATGAACCAGCCAATACCGCCCTGTAATCCACCGAGAATAAAAAAAATGAACAGGCGCAGAGCCAGTTGTTTTGTGATCATTTTTTTATAAATAAACCAGATTAAGGGTAAAATGAGAACCAGACCTATTAATCTTCCCAGAAAACGATGGCTCCATTCAGCCCAGAAAATCTGTTTAAATCCATCCAGTCCAAAACCATTGTTAAGAATTTGATATTGTGGAATGGTTTTATAAAGATCGAATTCCCGAACCCATTCTGCGTGGCTTAGAGGAGGGATGATACCAGTGATTGGACGCCAATCCATGATGGACAGACCGGAACCCGTTAGTCGTGTATATCCCCCAAGGGCTATCATGCAAAGAAGCATAAAGCAGATGAGGAACAGCCACGTTGAAATTGATTTATTGTTTTGCATGAGTAAAGAAATTCTAAATAAATGATAAAGGGTATCGTTTTAAAGAAAAGTGAGATATTGTGTTTTTTTAGTCCTATAAGAAGGTTTTTGCAAGTCAAGCCTTTCATAAGGTCAATAATTTAGTTGTGTTATGAAAAGAAATAAAAATTTAACTCAATACAAAACACTAATTGGTCAAGTAATAAAACCATTATGTATGGTTTTTGGAATTGTTATTGTTCTTTTACTTGCTCGTTATTTTCACGGCTTTGATTTGTTTTTAAATGATCATACGTTATTAAGGTGCGGGATAAAAGGTCCCCTGATCTTCTTATCCATTGCCATCATTATGTGCATGGTCGGTTTTCCAAGACAGCTTGTCTGTCTGACGGCTGGGGTGGTATACGGTTTTTGGTTGGGTATTTTTTACGCCACGATTGCGACTGTCATAGGAGCGTTATTGGCCTATAACTGGGCCCGGTGGCTGGGACATGAATGGGGGAAAAAATATCTTTCCCATGCAAAACTAAAAAAAATTCATCATTTTATTCAAACAAACCCTTTTCATACCGTTCTTATCTGCCGTTTGATGCCTGTGGGTTCTTCCGTTCTGTTGAATACCATGGCTGGTATAGTTGGTATTTCCGTTATGCCTTTTATCTGTGCGACTTTTCTGGGAAGCTTTCCACAAACGGTTGTTTTTGTTTTACTCGGTGGTGGAATTCGGATTGGCCATTTTGGGCAAATTACGTTAAGTTTACTTTTATTGGCTGTTTCAATACTTGCTGGTTTGATTTTAATGAAACGTTCTTTTAACAAAAAAGATGATTTATTATTGCCTGAATAATTATAAAAGCATTATAATTTTCTCAGGATATTTCAAGGAGGCTATTGATGTTAAAGCTTTATACAATTCCAGGCGCTTGCTCAACAGGATGTCATATTGCCCTATATTGGTGCAAAGCTGATTTTGACTTTGAAATTGTTGATCATGATGGTTTAAAAAAGGATGAATTTCTTAAATTGAATCCATCAGGTCAGGTGCCCGTATTGGTTGATGATCGGTTTGTGCTGACTGAAAATGTCGCCATCATGAATTATATTGCGGATTCTTTTCCACAAGGGAAGCTGCTCGGAGATGGTAGTAAGCAACAAAGGGCAGAGGCTTTGCGTTGGTTGGCTTTCGTAAATTCCGATATTCATCCTGTATTCGGTTTGATTTTTGGAGGACAACAAATCAGCGGCGATCAAAAAGTGATTGAAAGCCTTGATACTGCCGCTCGTAAAAAACTTCATAAATTATACGGTCAGGTTGATAAACAACTGGCGGAAAAGGAATGGATCGCAGGTTTCCGTAGTGTGGCAGATCCATATTTATTCATGACCTTGACCTGGGTTCAAAATCTAAAAATAGATATTTCGAGTTATAAGAATCTGTTGCAGTTTTATATGAAAATGCAAAAAGATGATGGAGTTCTTGCTGTTTTCAAGGCGGAAGGTATTCCGAATTTCGTTTGATGTCCAAATAAGGTATGATGAAAATGAAATCTCATTTTCATCATTTTGGAAAATTATTTTATCCATTATTTGACAAGATTAATTTTTGCATATTTTATAATCTTTTCATCGTTCAATAGATAAAGCTCGTCAATTAATCTGATTTGCAGACTGCCGGGGGCGTTGATATGTTGCATAGCGATATCGGCGGCAATGCCAATAAAAGCCATTGCCGCGGAACAAGCATATAGGGTGTTTTTTTCAACAGCCAGGCATGCTGCGGTGATGGCGGTTGCTGCACAACCAGATCCTGTTACTTTGGTTAAAAGAGGGTGGCTGTTTCTTACGGAGACAATCTCTTTTCCGTTGGTGATATAATCTGTTTGGCCACTGATTGACACAGTGGTTTTATAAGATAAGGCCAGTTGTTTAGCGGCTTCCAGTGCATCATGAGAGGAATCAAGACTATCCACTCCATGGCCCTGTGTTCGAGGAGATGTATTTTGATGATAATGGTAAAGACTGATAATTTCTGACGCATTTCCTCGAATGGCATTGGGGAAATTCTGTAAAAGACTGAGCGTTGTTTTGGCTCGATAAAGAGAGGCACTAATGCCCACCGGATCGAGTATCCATGGAATGTTTTGCTGGTATGCGGTACGACTGGCCAACTGCATGGAGCGTAATTGGGGTGTTGATAAAGTCCCAATATTGATAACCAGAGCGTTGGATTTTTGAACGAATTCCTCAACTTCCTCCTCCGCATTGGCCATGGCGGGTGATGCGCCAAGCCCAAGTAAAATATTTGCGGTAAATTGGGTTGCAACCTGATTGGTTATATTGAGAATAAGTGGATTTTTTGCGCGTATGGCATGAAGAGTGGAAATTAGGATATCGGGTTCGATCATGATAATATAAATATTTTGTTTTATAGGTTATGGTTTATGAATGGAGATTATAGACTATTTCGTTGCAAAAGATATCTGCCTTACGTATTCTAGAAATAATAATGTCTTTTAAAATTTGAGAGAATAATAAAGTGGATCTTGGTCTAAAAAATAAAAAAGTGCTTATTAGTGGCGGTTCCAAAGGAATTGGATTGGCGATTGCCCAAAAATTTATTGATGAAGGTGCGTTTGTCAGTATTTGTGCCAGAAATCAGCAAGGTATCGATAAGGCTATTCTGCAATTGGGTGACCGGGCCATGGGCATGACTGTTGATATTAACAAGGCGGATGAAGTTGAAAGATGGATCAAGGAAAGTCACAAAAAGATGGGTGGGCTTGATCATGTGGTGGCGAATGTAAGCGCTCTTGCCTCGGGACGGGATCTGCAAACCTGGAAAAAGGCGGTTGATACAGACCTGTTAGGTACTGTTGCCCTGGTTAACGAGACATTGCCTTATTTAACCAAACAGAAAAACGGATCAATTGTTATCATATCCAGTGTTTCCGCTTCTGAAATAGACGTATTTGCTGAACCATATGGCGCCTTAAAGGCTGCCTTGAATCATTATGGCAAATCGGTTGCACTAAGAGTTGCAGAACACAATGTAAGGGTTAATCTTGTTTCTCCAGGAACAATTTATTTTAAGGGAGGGATATGGGATCAAATTGAACGGGAGCAGCCTGAACTTTATAATACAGCCTTGAAGAATAACCCGTTAGGTCGTATGGGAACACCAGAGGATGTGGCCTCAACAGTTGTTTTTCTGACAAGTGAACAGGCAAGTTTTATTACCGGAAGCAACCTTGTTGTTGATGGTGGCATGACAAAACGCGTGTAAAATTATTGATATATTGCCTGTTCCAAGGCCTTTTTAAAATCAAATAGGCGGTATCGGGCAATTTAACCGGTTATATATATTATATTCTTTAAATAAGGTTAACCAATTATTTTAATATCATATGATAGAAATAATGAATTTATCTGAACAATTTATAATATTATGAAAAATTATACATTAATTCAGCAAGTTGTTTTATTTTTAAAAAATAATCCGCATAAACGATTTACCGCGCGTGAAATTGCAATCCAATTAGTTAAAATTTATCCTGATTATTATAAACAAAAAAGACTAAATAGCCAGCAGCGTTTTACCTCGGAAAATTCTTTTATTTCTCAAATTGTTGCTGAAATTGGTTCACGTATTAAAAGGTTAACACAATCAAATGCAGGAATATTGATTCAGGACCAACCTCGACCAAGAGTTTACGAATGGAAAGGTAATTCCAGGCTCAAGAGCAATTTTATAGATAAACTGAAAGATGAAGAAAATGCAGGTAAAGACATTTTAAATTTGCCATTAAAAAAGATGAATTATACGGAAGCTGATCTTTATCCTTTATTGATTGAGTATCTTGGTACGGAATATAATTTAAAATGTGATAGGATCAATGAAAAATTTTCAAAAAAAGGTAAAGGGGAAAATGGCAATAAATGGTTGCATCCGGATATTGTTGCTTTGCAGGCAGTGACTGAAGACTGGAATAGTTTGGTTAAAACTTGTGTACAGTCAGGGGATGCTAAAATGGCTTATCTATGGTCTTTTGAAGTAAAAAAACAGATTTCCCGCTCAACAGTTCGTCAATATTTTTTTCAAGCCGTTAGTAATTCCAGTTGGGCAAATTACGGTTATCTGGTGAGTGCAAGCATTCCAGATGATGGAACGATGAATGAGCTGAGAATGTTGTCGGCTTTACATGGTATTGGGTTAATTATACTTAAAACAGATAATGTAATTGATAGTCAGATAATGATTCCTGCGGCATTTAGAGCAGAGGTGGATTGGTGCTCGGTAAACCGGTTGGTTGAAGAAAATCCGGATATGAGATTGTTTATTCAAAAAGTTGCCAGTTATTATAAAAGCGGTTTGTTACAAAAAACTGGATGGAGTAATGATTTACTAAAAGTTGAGAGTAATTAAATATAAATTATTAATATATATTAATTTAACTATAAAAAACTGATTTAATTAAAATAATTCTTAAATAAATATATAAATATTTTCCAATATGTTATAATTTGCAGAGTAAAAATGAATTTATTCAGTGTGTTATTCATATAAGAGATTTTTCATGAATTTTTATATGTTGGTTTTTGTAAAATTTATTATCGGCTTTGCTGTTGTAATTTTTTATTTTAATCAGTCCGGCAAAACGCAGCTTTCCCAAATGACCCCTATTGATCTGATTGGAAATTTTATATTGGGTGGAATAATTGGGGGGGTTATTTATACAGATAGTATTTCTCTGTCTCGTTATATTGTTGTCTTGATAATTGGCACTCTATTAATGCATTTTCTAAATTATATTGCCAAGAAATTTGATGTTTTCCGTGCCTTGGCCTTGGGTAACACGATTGTTTTTATTAAAAACGGTTCCTTATTAATGGATAATATCCAGGATAAAAAAAATAAAATTGATATTATCAATATTATGTCCAGCCTACATTCCAGAGGCATTGGTTCAATGCAGGAAATATATTATGCCCAAATTGAGCCTAATGGATCGTTGACTGTTAAAAATAAAGAGGAAAAGGATCCTTCCGTCATTTTAATCCTTGATAGCGAGATCAAGGATTGTCCATCCCATTTGTTGGATATAAGTCAAGATACGGTCCAGCATTTACTTGATAAATATTCCTTGAAACTGGAGGATGTTTATCTAGCCGAATACTACGATAAAAAGATCATGTTTGCTTTATATGACGGTAAAAGAATAACTATTCCATTTTATTGAGCATCTATAGTGCTATATAAATTAATTTGAATATTTAAGTTTTTGTTTTTTAGTTTATTTTTGAAAAATGTTTTATTTTATTGGATTTTTAGATGTTTGAAAAACAAAGGTTCTTTGCTTTTTTTATATGTTTATTTATATGTAGTTTTTTTTTAAATTCATTATCTGTCAAAACTGTTTATTGCAACTCAAATGTTCAGAATTCGGGTAATGAACAAATTTTAAAGGTTGTTGATGTATCTGAAATAGACAGGGATGGTTGGGACTGTCTTGCGGTTACTTTTTCATCACCCCTGAATGAAAACCAGAACTTTGAAGAGATATTGCATCTTTTTGATGCAAAAAAAGGCAAGGTGGATGGCGCCTGGATTTTATCTGAAGATCATCAGGAACTTATTTTTAATCATCTTGAGCCTAACCGGAAACTGGTTTTAACTGTTGATGCTGGATTAAAGGGTAAAGACGCAAAAATTCTCAGAAAAGAATATACGGCCAAAATCACAACAAATGATTTAAGTCCCAATATCAGCTTTGCCAGTCAGGGTTCTTTGTTTCCCGTAAGATTGGCCGAGGGTTTGCCTGTTATAAAATTGAATGTAAATCAGGCAAATGTTGAATTCTTCAGAATAAAAAATGACCAGCTTGTCAATTTTTTTGAAGATAAGGAATCTTCCTCAAGCTTGTCAAATGACATGATCTCGGCTTTGGTTGATAAGGCGGATCTGATATATACGGGTTCTTTTAAGCTAAATGTAGATAAAAATCATCGTCAGAAAATTTTACTGCCGATTTCTTCCATCAAACCTTTACAAAAAAAGGGTGTTTATTTTGCGGTTATGCGTTCCGCGGGAATGTATAATTACAGTTATCCTGTTACAGTGTTTACGATTTCTGATATTGGCATTTCCGTACATCGTTATCAGGATAATGATCAGATCAGCGTTTTTACACAGTCTCTAGAAACGGGTGATGTCTTACCAAACGTAAATATCAGTGCCTTGGATAAAAAAGGGCATATCATTGCGACAGCTTTTTCAGATAAGGACGGTTATGCAAATTTGACAAATATGTCAAAAGCTAGAATTTTGCTGGCAACACAAAATGGTCAAACATCCTTTATCCAATTAAAGTCTCCAGCTTTGGATTTATCAGATTTTAAAATTGATGGAGATATCCAGCATGATTTACAGTTTTTCGTTTTTGGCCCCCGTGATTTGTATCGTCCGGGAGAAACCGTAATATTGAACGCTTTATTGAGGGATGCGGATGGGCAACCTGTTCAAAATATTCCAGTCAATGCTATTGTTTATAATGCAGAGGGAAAAAAGGCTCAAAATTTTGTTTGGAAAGCCTCAGAGACAGGATTTTATCAATATCAGTTAAAATTACCCGCCAATGCTGTAACAGGCAAATGGTCTGTCGTTGTGAAAGCGGGAAGGAAAGAATTGAATCAGTATCGATTTGCAGTTGAGGATTTTTTGCCTGAACGTATGGGTCTTACTTTACAATCGGAAAATCTGGAAAATTCGAAAAATAATGTGCCTCTGACCTCTCGGCAAGATTTGCATGTCAAGGTGAATGGCTGGTATCTGTATGGGGCGCCGGCCAGTCATAATCTTTTATCAGGTTCAATTACCATGCATTCATTGAGAAAAGCGGTTCCTCAATTAAAGGGATTTGAATTTGGTGATAGTCAAGAAAAAGGCCTTGATAAACGCATGGATTTTGACGAGATTCATCTGGATCAGCTAGGTTATGGCCAAATTAAAATGACCAATCAATGGCAAGGGATCAGATCACCTGTTCAATTGATTACCGAGGCCAGCCTGTTTGAAACCGGAGGACGTCCAGTGGTGAGACATTTGACGCAATTTGTATGGCCAGCCAAACAATTGGTTGGTATACGGCCCCTTTTTGATTCGGTTACCTCGCATGACAAGCCAATTCGATTTGAGGTTGTCATGGCTGATTTCGAAGGGCATAAATTACCGGCAAAAAATTTAAAAGCAAGATTTATTCATGAACGTCATGATTATTATTGGACGTATTCTGATGATACAGGGTGGGACAGCCATTTTAATAAGAAAGATGTTATTGAGGATGAACAGCTTTTAAACATAGGCCAAAACAAAACAGCGATGCTGACATTTCCTTCCAAAGATTGGGGATTCTATCGATTGGAAGTGTTCAATCCAGATACCGGTTTGACATCCAGTTATTCTTTTGAAACGGGGGCAGTTGAAGAAGCGGGTTCAGAAGAGAATTTGCGTCCCGATCAGGTTAAGGTCATGCTGGATAAAACAGCTTACAAAGCTGGCGATATTGCCCGAATCACTTTGACCCCTCCTTCTGATGGCAAGGGTTATTTGGCGGTAGAGTCATCAGGTCAGCTATTATGGCGGCAATCTATTCAGGCTTCTGCCAAAGGTTCAAGTTTTACCCTTCCCATTAATTCAAAATGGTTACGTCATGATGTATATATTACAACTTTGATTATCCGACCCGGTGACCGTAAGGTTGGCGCCACTCCAAAACGATCTGTGGGAATATTACACTTACCTCTTGATCGGCAGGATCGTAAGTTAAAACTTCAAATGAAAATGAATTCAAAAATCGAGCCTTTAACGGATCAGAAAGTTAAGGTCAAAGTTACGGATGCATATGGGAAACCTGTAAAGGATGCCGAGGTTTTGTTATCCGCCGTGGATACAGGTGTCTTAAATATTACGGATTACAAAACTCCAGATCCTTTCAGGGCTTTCTTTGATCGCAAAGCTTATAATGTTGATCAGTTAGATGTTTATGGCAAGTTAATCGAGGCAGGTCAAAACCCTTTGGCAAGTTTGGCTTTTGGTGGGGATGCAATGGCGAAGGGGGGGAAACTGCCCGATACCAAGATCAAGATTGTTACGTTACAACCCAAGCCTATTCATGTGAATGATCAGGGTGAAGCCGAGATTTTAATTACTGTTCCAGATTTTAACGGCGAATTAAGAATTATGGGGCAAGTTTGGACAGCTGGTCAATTTGGTATGGCAGAAAATAAAATAACAGTTGCCGCACCTATTGTTGCCGAAATGTCCACACCACGTTTCCTGGCAGGGGGTGATGAAACGGTTTTGGCACTTGATCTTACTAACATGACCAGACAGTCACAGGAATTATCTGTGCGTTTCAAGACAGAAGGATTTATTTTTGCAACGCGTTCTGGGGATCAAGCTGTTATATTGGCACCAAATGAACGGAAAACATTAAAAATTCCTGTCCAGGCAAAAACAGGATCAGGAGAAGGAAAAATCAGGGTTGATGTTTCAGGAATTGTCTCCAACGGTAAAAAGCAATTATTGAGCCGTTCATGGTCAATTGGAACACGCCCGCCTTATGCTGCTCAATTTATAATAGAACAGACTAAACTAAATAAAAAAAGTTGGCAGATATCACCATCAGTCTTGCATAATATCGGGATTTCAGGTCGTGAGGGGAGACTGAACATAAGTCCTTATCCACCCTTGAATTTATCCAGACAGATTGAGGATTTACAAACTTATCCCTATGAATGTGCCGAACAAACAACAAGTGGAATTTATCCTTTCCTCTATGTAAATAAGGATATCTTAAAACAGCTTAATATTAAAAACGAGCTAACCGATCAACAGCGTCATGATGCGATTAATGCAGCGATTTTCCATATATTAACGATGCAGCGTTCAAATGGGGGATTTGGGTTATGGAGCAGTGACAGCCCAGAAGAATATTGGTTAACCGTTTATATCACGGATTTTCTTATTCAGGCACGGGACCGGGGTTATATGATTCCTGAAGATGCCTTGCAAAATGCCTTAAAACGTTTGTTAATATATGTTCAAAACGGCAATGAGATTGACCCTTATTACAGTCGTGACTTTAATGAATCGCGTTTTACGGTTCAAGCCTATGCTGGATATGTATTGGCACGAACAAAACAGGTACCTTTAGCCGCATTAAGAAATCTTTACAATCATCGTAAACAGGCACCATCAGGACTTTCTTTAATTCAATTGTCAGCAGCATTAAAGCTAATGGGAGATGAGGGACGTTCTGCACAGACCTTAAATGAAGGTTTACATTATGGGCAACGTGTTCATGATTGGTGGATAGGAGATTATGGAAGTGATATTCGTGATAATGCGTTAATTCTTGCACTTTTACAGGATAATCATTTGGTCAGTGATGACGTTGTTATACAAAGGCTGTTTGCTTTAAGTCATCAAATTGAAGATAAAATATATTTGTCTACACAGGAAAAGAATGCAATTTTTCTGGCAGGATATCGCTATGTTTCAAAATCCGCTAAAAACTGGAAGGTTGAGGTCGACGTGGCAGGGAATCATTATAACCTGACAAACCAAAAATCTTTTTTGCAATTCAATGATCAGGAAATGAGACAGATCAATACGCTTCGCCTTGCCAACAAAACGGGAGATGTTGATCTATATCCAAATCTCGGTTTATCCGGTTATCCGTTACAGGCTCCTGTACAGGTTCAGAAAAAGGAACTGAACATAGAAAGAGAATTTCTTGATATTTACGGTAATCCAGTGGATTTGAAAAATGTCAAAACGGGTGATCTTATATTGGTTAGAATTAAGATATTTTCGTTTTCAAGAATGCATGATGCCTTGGTGGTTGATTTCCTGCCCGCTGGATTTGAGCTGGAAAATCAAGATCTTTCAAATGCTTCTGTCAATTTGGAAAATGCAGGGGAGGTAATTAAAAAATCTCTTGAAAAAATGCAGGAAGCATCCATTCAACATCAAGAATATCGTGATGACCGTTATGTAGCCCAATTGGATCTTACAAATAAAACTGAACTGGTTTATTTGGTCCGTGCGGTGACACCTGGAAGGTATTACATACCATCGGCAACATTACAGTCGATGTATCAGCCAGGCCGGTTTGCAAGGACCAGTGGCAATATGACATTAATAGTTAAAGCACGTTAAAAAATTAATAAAAAGGTCATAATCAGGTGTGCATCAATATATGATGGTGTACGCCTTATTTTTATTAGAAATAAATGGTGTATATAGTGCGTGTGATAGGTCAGATTTACCGAAAAGGGGTAATATTCTGTTTATTTATTTGTATTGGGTTATTTATAGCGGATAAAACCAACCCTCTTCCTTTACCAAATATCAGTTCTTCTCGTGTCGTTTTGGCAGAGGATGGAACGCCTTTATGGCGTTTTACCAATCAAAAAGGGGTCTGGCGTTATCCTGTTACCATCCAACAGGTTTCTCCATATTATATTCAGGCTTTGTTAGCCTATGAAGATCGGTGGTTTTATCATCATCCCGGCATTAATCCTGTCGCTTTGGGCAGGGCTTTTGGACAAGATATTTATCATCATCATATCGTATCGGGTGGTAGTACGCTCTCAATGCAGGTTGCCCGTATTGTTGATCCCTGTCCCCATACTTATTTGGGAAAAATTGGGCAGATTTTCCGGGCGTTGCAACTTGAATGGCATTTGAATAAAGAACAGATTCTAACCATTTATCTAAATCATGTATCTTATGGGGGAATGGTAGAGGGTATTGCGGCGGCGAGTTGGACATATCTTGGTAAACCACCGGATCAACTTACCAAAGGAGAGGCAGCCTTGCTGGCTGTTCTACCACAAGCGCCCAGCCGTTTACGACCAGATCGTTATCCTGAGCGTGCCAAGAAGGCCCGTGACAAAGTTCTGGAGCGGCTAGCTCAATTCAAGGTATGGTCAAAGAGGGATATTGAGGAAATTAAAGGGGAAAATGTTTTATTAAGTGAACGTCAGATACCACAATTGGCTCCCTTATTGGCGAGACGATTATCACTTCAGAACAAAGATGCAGTCATCCATAGCACTATCAATATAGATATGCAACGTCATTTGGAGGAACTTCTTGAAAATTGGAAAAACCGTTTACCGCCTTATAATTCCGCTGCCATTTTGGTGGTGGATTCAGCGACAATGCAGGTTAAAGCCTATCTCGGCTCTGTAGATTTACAGGATAAACAGCGTTTTGGTTATGTGGATATGGTAACCGCTATCCGTTCACCCGGTTCAATATTAAAGCCTTTTCTTTATGGGTTGGCCATGGATGAAGGGCTTATCCATTCTGAATCCTTATTGCAGGATGTGCCAAGACAATCTGGTCATTATAGGCCAGAGGATTTTTCTTCTTCATTTGTTGGACCCGTTTCAGTAAGCCAGGCATTGCGAAGATCACTTAATTTACCAGCCGTACAAGTGTTGGAAGTTTATGGAGCCAGAAAATACTATGGCAAATTAACAGGTGCCGGTATTGGATTAAAACTGCCTCAAATGGTTGAACCAAATTTGGCAATTATTCTTGGCGGGATTGGCACGTCTTTGGAAAATGTTGTTACAGCTTATAGCGCGTTCGCAAGAAAGGGAAAGGTTGCAATGTTACGTTTCAAGAATAATGGATCCATGAGTGAACGGCCATTATTGTCTGAAGGTTCAGCCTGGGTTATTCGGAAAATTCTGGAAGGTGAAAGTCCATTGGACAGTAATTTTGATCGGCAGATTTTTCAGCAGGATCATTTGGCATGGAAAACAGGGACAAGTTACGGATATAGGGATGCTTGGGCTGTTGGCGTAGGCAAACATTATATAATGGGGGTCTGGATTGGAAGACCTGATGGCACACCTGTGGCAGGCCAATATGGAATAGCTTCCGCAACCCCCTTATTATTTCAAGTATATGATATGGTCAGAAACCAAGCTTCACAGACGTTTTCATATAGTATTAAAGATCATGAGCCGGCAACAGTAAGCGTTGCACAGATATGTTGGCCATCTGGACAGATATTGCCTGATAGGGATCAAAATTGCCGACAAAAAAGGACCGCATGGATTATAAACCATATAGTTCCACCCACTTTGGAAATGGCCGATCAACCGTTAGGAACGGGTGTCAGCCAAACGGTATGGATCAATGAACGAGGATTTCAAGTATCGTCTGATTGTCCAGGAGCCATTGAAAAAAAAATTGATCTGTGGCCAATTGCACTTGAACCTTGGTTGCCCCTTACAGAACAGCGTCACAATCGTCTGCCCACACAGGATTTATCCTGTCCCTCCTTATCTTTGATGGAATCTTCTTCCTTGTCCATTATAGGTGTAAAAAACGGAGATCATTTACAGTTGCCTCCCAGTAATATGCATCCGTTAACTTTAAAATTATCTGCTCTTGGGGGGACAAAGAAAAAATGGTGGTTCCTAAATGGTTATCTTATTCAGGAAACTGATGGAAATCAAAGTTTTGATCATGTTTTTCATAATCATGGAAAGCAACAATTGACGGTAATGGATGAAATGGGAAAAACGGCTCTTGCTGAATTTACGTTGAATTAAAGGCATGAATTCATAGGATATACTATCAGGTAAAAAATAAATGGATTCATTGAAGATTTGAAATCATATTTATGGCCTTGGTATAGATCATCTTCATTCAAGAAAATATCTTGTATCTTTTCATATAATCGTGGAAAACAATTGTTATACACAGGTAATAATTTCAAAGAGAATTATTGGATATGTATCCGAATCATTTTAAAAAAAACAAGGCATCCATTATTTCATTCCTGTTTTTAATTTTGTGTTTTGCATTATTTTTATATGAAAATATAAAAGGTTTAGGTTTTTTAAGATTTACAGACGAATCAGGTCATTTTGTAGGTGCACAAGCCATTCATAGAGGCGACAAACTTTACAGGGACTATATAGACTATCATGGTCCCGTAATTTATATGCTGACATGGATGATGGGATTAATTGTTGGTTTCTCAGAAGTATGGCTGTTGAGGCTTATTTCTTCGTTTAGCGCAATGTTAGCTGCCCTGTGTTTATTTTTTTCCCCAATTTTTCATTATTTTTGGCAACGTTATCTTGTAACCGCTTTGTGGTTTGGTTTCATTTCAAGTGTCTGGCTTATACAGGGTTTATATCTTGATAATTATTGGACATTAGGTGGGTGTTTTGCAGCTATTGGTTTGGTCACTCTTGTTATTCCTATGATTTATGACATAAAGCCGTCACGGATACAGGCCTTTACAGGAGGATTTTTTATCACGCTTTTGCCTTTTATTGCCTATCCTTTTGCAATAACCGCCTTTATTTTATTTCTTGTTGTTATCAATAAAATTTGTATAGATCATAGAAAATATGTTTCGATATTCGTGACAAGTTTGTCGGGGTGTTTGACATCTATCATTATGATGCTTGTCTGGTTAGGTATATATGGGGATATAGGTGGAATGGTTGCCTTTCATTTCATCACCAACCAAATGAATTATGCACGATACATTCCCTTCAATTTAAGTAATTTTTTTCTAAGTTTGATTCCATCTTTTTCCTCTAATCATATTGTTGAAACATTTGCTTTATTTTCGTTTTGTTTTGGGGGGATTATCCTGGTTACAAAAGGAAAATATAAAATAAGTGCATGTCTTGTATTGTGCGGGATTCTGGGGTTGCAGGCTCGAGGAAGTATCCTGTTTCAAAATGGTGCTTTCCTTATTGCTTCTGTAACCTTAATAATCGTTGCTTTTGTAAAATTAACGGAAGTCAAGCCGGATATTTCCCTGTTTTTCTCTGTCATTTCAACTTTTTGCATCTTTTTTATCATTGATCAATATGCAGTATCCTCTCCCAATATTTTAGACAAGCGACAACGTAATGCCTATCAATGGCATGCCTTTCGTGAAGGATATAATGAAGACACGAAAGCAATTTGGTTTTACGTTGATAAAAACGAAAGAATATTATCTATACCTTATAATCCAGATATTTATATTTTGGCTAACCGTTTGCCCATAAAAAAATATCACGCTTATTTACCATGGGAGACAGACTACGCTTCACATCCTTGGCACCATTATGAACGGGACCTTTGTAAAGATTTGCTTAAAAATAAGCCACCACTTATTTATTATGATCCATCAATAATATGGGGCAAATATATGCCAGATCAGTTCTTGAGTTGCGTATTGATAGTTTTGAAAAATGATTATACCCATATTGCAACGGATTCTTACATTTATGTTCGTAATGATCGTTATAGGGAAAAAGGTAAAATAAATTAGTCGTGTATTGTTTAACCATATTAGGGGTATTAGCCTAATATGGTTATATTGTTATATAGCGTCCGGGTGATTGCTGATTGTTGTTACGTTAATTGTAATTAAAAAGGTTTATCAACACCGGGTTGTTTGAGGCGGATAAAATAGGTCATGATTGCCGCACAATAATATAAGAAACCAAAAATTATGAAGACGCTAAAATGTCCCAATCCTGTAAAAAGAATGAGAGAAACCAAAGCGGGTCCGCCAAAATTGCTTAGACCACCACCAAGATTTTGGATGGATACGGCTGCCCCTTTATGTTCAGGTGTTAACATTGGGAAAATGGCTCCCATTGGAACAAAGGCTGTAATGGTCAGGGCAAAAAACAGGATTCCGCATATGCTAGCCCATATATTTCCGGGAAACCAGACCGGAATAAAATAAAGCAGGATAGTTGCCGTTCCACATCCTATAAATCCCGCCCATCGCATTTGCTTTAACCAACCAATACGATCGCCGATAATGCCCCATAGAACATTGGTAAAAGGTTGGATAGGATATATACTAAGGCTGATAATTTTCCATTGTTCATCCGTAAAATGTCCACCATGTTCAGACGTGTAGAAAATAGGCATTACGACCGCAAGAATACCAAAAAGGGAAAAGTTACAGATCGCACGGGTTATGAGTGCAATTGCCAGATCACGATTATAAAAAACGAGTGAGAGATCTTGGATAATACCTTTAAATTTGTGTTCGAATGAATGAATCTGATGATTTTTCTTTTCTATAACGGGCGCCTTGAGAAGGAAAAAGGCGATTGCACCACCTGCAGTTGCCCAGCCTATGGATTGCCATAAAGTGTTGATCTCGCCAAAGTAACGGACAGAATAAATCGGTAACAAATTTCCGAGAATGCCAAACCCTATGGTGAACATGGACCAGATCCACCCCACCGCCGAGGCAAGCTGGCTGTCTGGGGTTTCTTTTACAACCCAATAGAAAAATGCATAAAAGAATAAGGGATAAGCAAAACCGCGTAGACCATAGAATAGCAACATCATGTAATAGTTATGAGGTATAACTCCGAAAAGCATAAAGGCTGCGTGAAAAACAATCCATGTAATGGCACCAACCATCATGATTTTTTTTGCACCAAATGTTTCAGCTAGAACGCCAGAAAGCCAGCTTGAAATTGCAGCGGTTAACCCATAAGCAGCAAAAATAAGGCTGACTTTTTTTTCTGCGAATCCCAGTGTAACAATGTATTTGGAAAGGAAATTCAGTTCAAGACCGTCGCCAATCATGAAAAGGGCAATGGCAATATACCCCCAAAATAGAGAGACTGGCATTCCCATCATCATACGTGATTTTGTTTGGATATTATTCATAAGTAATCTTTGAGCATGATAAGTTTATAAAAAAAGCCCGAATTGAATTGATTTCGGGCTTTGTATCGGAATAAAATTCAGAAGAATCTTATTCGGGCATTTCAATTTGCAATTTTACATCAGTAGGTTGTGCTGATGCGGCCCGTTCAAAAGCCTCGATACTTTTTGAGAATGGATAAACTCCAGAAATTAATGGCTTGATATCAATCTTTCCAGAAGCAATCAGATTAATGGTCCGGTCATAAACATGTGCATATCGAAAGATTGTTTCCATATGTATTTCCTTTGCTTGTGCAGTAACAAGATCAAAGGGGATCTTGTCAACGGGCATCCCTACAAATACTATGGTTCCACCAGGGCGGACACAGGCCAATACGGTGTCATAAGCGGAGGGATGTCCTGAAGCCTCAAAAACGACATCTGCCCCCCAGTCTTTACCGCATTCCGCCTTGACTCTTTCCTCTACGGATTCATTTTTCAAATTAATTGGGATAATGCCATGATATTGTTTGGCAATATCCAGTTTGGGTTGAGCAAGATCAGAGATGAAAACCTTGCTTGCGCCAGAGGCAAGTGCGGCAAGTGCGGTCAGAATACCAATTGGACCACATCCTGTCACTAAACAGATATCGCCAGGTTTTAATCGGGCTTTTACGGCAGCCTGAACGCCAATGGCAAGAGGTTCAACAAAGGCACCTTCCTCGAAAGATACGTTGTCGGGCAGTTTAAATGTAAAAGCAGCGGGATGTACCACCGTTTCCGTTAAGCATCCATGAACGGGTGGGGTTGCCCAGAACACGACGTCAGGATCAACATTGTAAATACCGAGTTTTGTTGCGCGTGAGTGTGGATTGGGTATGCCGGGCTCCATACATACACGATCCCCAACCTTTAAATTTTCAACATTTTTGCCTGTCTCAATAACAATACCAGAAGCCTCGTGCCCGAGCACCATTGGTTGATTTACGATAAAAGGGCCAATTTTTCCATGTGTGTAGTAATGTACATCACTTCCACAAATACCAACATTACGTATTTTTATTTTAACGTCATTATCCCCTACTGTAGAGGGTAAATCAATGTTACGGATACTTAATTTGCCTTTTTCTTCAAGTACAAGAGCTTGAGCCATGAAATGTTCCTTACTGGAATAAACATATAAAATACACAATTATGTTACCAATATTCCGTAAGTATGAAAAATAACAAATGTGTTATTTCAAAGTAATTTCATTCTATTTATAAAAGATTGAAATAGCAATTTTTAATAAAAAAATATTTGTTCGTAATTATAAATAGTTTTATTGTTATTACAGTTCAGTAGTTTATATAACTATTACATTTAATTGGATAATGACAGAAATATTTTATTTATTTTTTTGTCATTTTGTTTAAATAAAAAATTCCAAGAAAAGAGTTCGATGATGATTAAACAAATATCAGGTAACAAAACATTAAAGATTGGAATCATTGGTACTGGAGCTATTGGTCAGGATCATATCAAACGATGTACGAACTTTTTATCAGGAGTCGAGGTTGTTGCTGTCAGTGACATTGATAAAAAATCTGCACAGAATGCCATTTCCACATATGGATTGGATGCTAAAGCATATGAATCAGGGAACGATTTGATTCAAGCGAAAGAGGTGGATGCAATTATCATTGCCTCTTCAGGTAAAACCCATGCGGAATATATATTGTCTGGCATTGAGGCAAAAAAATTCATTTTTTGTGAAAAGCCGCTGGCAACGACAATCGAGGAATGTCAAGCAATCATTGAGGCTGAGCAAACATATGGAAAACGTTTAGTTCAGGTTGGATTTATGCGCTCTTATGATCGGCGATATCAAGAACTGAAAAAAATCATTCAAGATAAAAAATTAGGCCAGATCCTGATGATACATGCGGCACATAGGAATCAGGAGTGTCCAGAGAATTTTACATCTGAAATGGTTATAACGGATACCTTAATTCATGAACTGGATATATTTCGTTGGTTGTTGAACGATGAATTTGTTACCGCAAGTATGATTCCAATCCGTAAAACATCAAAAGCGCCAAAAGGCTTGCAGGATCCTCAGTTTGCACTTTTGGAAACCCAATCAGGAATCAGAATTAATGTGGAATTATTTGTAAACTGTCAATATGGTTACGATATCAAATGTGAAATTGTGGGTGAAGAAGGTGTGGCCAGCTTACCCGCTCCTGCTGCTGTTTCAATATGCCAGCATGAAAAACGGTATGATCAAATTTTGGCAAATTGGCAGGATTGGTTTTTGGAAGCCTATAATATTGAAATACAGGAATTCATTAATGAATGTCTGGTTGGAAAATTACAAGGTCCGGACGCATGGCGGGGATATATGGCGACTTATGTGGCCGAATTCTGTATTGAATCTCAAAAAAAAGGTCAGGAAATTGCAATACCCGTCTTGAAATGTCCCGATTTTTATAGGTCTGATAATAAAATTGAGTAAATTTATAAAAAATTGGAATATATTTTAAGTATAGAATCTAAATCATGATTATTTTTAACAGATAATGAGGAAATGATGAATGCTGTAAAACAGAATTATGGGGATGGTAAATTGGTTTGCTATAAAACTTTGCCAATATGGAATGTAAAAACTTTACCAAAATCTTTCAAGGAATGCCATAATACAAAAGAGGGTGTCTGGGCAAAATTAAAGATATTATCAGGATCTTTGGTAATGGAATTTTTGAATGATAAAAAAGAAATTGAGAAAGAAACTGAATATTCAGTTGTGCATCAACCTGAAATGATAAAGCCACGCCAATATCATAAAATCGCTTCCTGCAGTGAGGATATGACCTGTCAGTTATCTTTTTATACAGTTTCGTCAAATGATTGATACGGGTATCTCCTGTTCCATAGACTATTAATCGATACCAATTAATAGTCTATGGAATTATGTAGGATTACTCGGAAATTGCTTTATCTTCGTAATACGCAATTCTTTTTACCTTAGGCTCTGATCTACCTTTTTCATATTCAGAATCAAGCCAGGCCTGAAGGATTGTTTTTGCCAGTTCTTCACCGATAACACGGGCACCTAATGTGATGATTTGTGCATTATTGCTTTTTCTGGCCCGTTCGGCGGAATAGGTATCATGGCATTGAGCCGCACGAATGCCGGGTATCTTATTTGCAACAATTGCCATTCCTATTCCAGTGCCACAAATCAAAATCCCTCTTTCATGTTTGCCGGACTTGATTGCCTGTCCTACAGACCAGGCAATATCCGGATACAGATTTGAATCGCGATTGGAATCGCTACTGTAGTCTGTCACTTCAATATTGTTGGATTGAAGCCAGTCTACGATTTTATTTTTTAAGTCAACAGCAGCATCATCGCAGCCGATAGCAATAGAAGGCATTTTTATATTCCTTAAAATTTCTCAAAATATTTCATTGTATTGGTGTATTAAAAATATTTTTAAAGATTCCCATTTATAGTATGTATTTTATAAAGTTTTTCACCAATAAATATACAAGTAATTTAGATTAAAAGATCACAAGAAGTTTATTTGTTTTTGAATATATTCTGGCTGATCATCATAGTAAACATTACAGATGAGCAGAGAAAAATGATGGAAAAAAACGGTAAACCTTCTATTACAAAAATAGATAATATTCCCAAGACAATGAAAGCAATTGTTGCTTATGCGCCACATGATTACCGTTTGGAAGAGGTTCCTGTACCACAAATTGGGTCTGAAGAAATTCTTGTTAAAGTAGAGGCGTGTGGAATTTGCGCTGGGGATACCAAAGCATTTGATGGGGCACCAAGTTTTTGGGGGGATGAAAAGCAACCTGCCTATATTAAGGCTCCCATGATACCCGGTCATGAATTTATTGGGCATGTTGTTGCCTATGGCGATAAAATCAAAGATTTCAAACTGAATGACCGTATTATTTCCGAACAAATTGTTCCTTGTTGGGAATGCCGTTTCTGTAAACGTGGTGAATACTGGATGTGTGAAAAACACGATCTTTACGGTTTTCAAAACAACGTTAATGGCGGCATGGCAGAATATATAAAATTGCCTAAAGAAGCGATTAACTATCATTTGCCAGATGATCTTCCCATGAAACAGGCTGTTCTGGTTGAACCATATGCCTGTTCATTACATGCCGTGCAACGTGCAAGTGTTAAGTTGGGAGATTTTGTGGTGCTATCTGGTGCTGGCACTCTGGGTTTAGGTATGATTGGCGCATTGAAAAAATCCGGCCCCGACAAACTGGTTGTTCTTGATTTGAATGATGATCGTTTAGCACTGGCTAAGAAATTCGGTGCTGATATCGTGATGAATCCAGCCCGTGAAGATGTCGTCAAGAAAATCAAGGATATGACCGAAGGATATGGTTGCGATATTTATATTGAAGCTACGGGTGCAGGCAAATCAGTAGAGCAGGGTCTGTCAATGATTCGCAAACTTGGTCGTTTTGTTGAATTTTCTGTATTCAAAGATCCAGTATCGGTTGACTGGAGTATCATTAGTGATCGTAAGGAGTTGGATGTCTTGGGATCACATTTGGGTCCTTATTGCTATCCCATGGTGATCAAGGGAATACAAAATGGTGATTTTCCAACGGAAGGCGTTGTAACGCATGTTTTCCCGCTAAAAGATTTTAAAGAAGCTTTTGACATAATGAAAAAAGGAGTGGGTTCTTTAAAGGTCGTACTCGATCCAAATTTATAATTTATTGAATTTTAGCCATCTAATTATTTGAAAGTAATTTATTTACTAAGAGGGAGACCTGCACGTGAACAAAGTCATAGAGAGACTTTTCATTTCTCCAAAATTGATGTTGGGTTATTTTGGAGTATTAATTTTCATGGCTGGTGAAGGGCTGGAACAGAACTGGTTGTCTCCCTTTTTACAACAGCATGGTCTAACTGCACATCAGGCTTCTACCATTTTCACGGTTTATGGATTGATGGTTGCCATTTCATCATGGCTTTCAGGTGTTTTGGCAGAGATTTTCGGGGTTCGGAAAGTGATGACCATTGGACTTGTCCTTTTTTTTGTAGGGTCATTTCTTTTTTTGGTTTTTGGTATTCCAACTTATAATTTTAGCGTTATATTGCCTACCTATGCAGTGCGGGGACTTGCTTATCCTCTGTTCGCTTATGGTTTTCTAGTTTCAGTTGCATATGAGGCTCCCCGTGAACGGTTGGGAGGTGCTGTCGGTATGTTCTGGCTTGTTTATGCAGGTGGGATTTCCGTTCTGGGAACTGGCTATTCAAATATTATGCTTTATTATTTCCATATGGAAAACCTTCATTTATTGTGGACAGCATTGATTTTTGTTGCTGTAGGTGCTGTTATTGCATTGAGTCTAAGTGGGAAAAAATCTGCCCAAAATAATTATCCAGAAGATGATGAAACCCATTCATTAAAACATTTGTTAAAAGGTTTAACGATTGTTTATGAAAAACCAAAAGTGGGGATTGGTGGTCTTGTCCGGATGATTAATACAAGTGCCGCATACGGTTTTTCAGTTTTTATGCCAACTTTTTTATTCGGTATGGGATATGCTGAAAATGCGTGGCTTGAAGTTGCCGTGTATTTATGGATGGGTAATGTTGTATTCAATCTTATCTTTGGGGCCGCAAGTGACAAATTGGGGTGGCGTAACGTTGTTATGTGGTTTGGCTGTATAGGCTGTGCATTGAGCGTTATGGCATATACCTATTGCATTTCTATTCATGCGGATCTTTTCACCATAAAAATATGCGCCGCTATATATGGTGCATTGCTTGCAGCATTTGTTCCTTTATCAGCCATTATGCCAAATCTTGCCCCTGAAAATAAGGGTGCGGCCATGTCAATTCTTAATTTTGGTGCAGGAATGAGTTACTTTTTTGGTTATGCAATTGTCATGCTTTTTCAAGGGATCATTGGTAATTTCGGGGTAATGTACATTTATATTGGGCTCTATTTTGTTGCTGCAGCATTAATGATTTTTGTCAAGGTTCAACAATATAAAAATGAAACAATTGATCAAGAAGTCGGTGTGGCAATAGAAGAAACATTATAGCCTATTAAGGAGAGGTTTATGTCAACAAATCAAATGTTTGATTTATCAGGTAAAACTGCACTTGTTACCGGGGGGGCTGCCGGTATCGGAAACGAGATTGTTCGGACTTTTTTACAAAAAGGTGTAAAGGTAGCGTTGTTGGATCGACTTGATACCATTGATCAAGTTGCAAAAAATCTAAGTCCAGATAATGCTATTGGTATCCAGGTTGACGTAACGAATAAAAAACAGGTTGATCAGGCAGTAAAAAAAGTTGTTGATCATTTTGGCCGTATAGATATTGCTGTAAATTGTGCGGGTGTTGCTTTGCTTGATGCAGCTGAAACGCTCAGTGAGGAAATGTGGAATGCGACTATTAATATTAATTTAACTGGTACCTATTGGGTTGCCCAGGCAGTGGGAAACGTGATGTTAAAACAAAAGAGTGGATCCATTATTAATATGGCTTCACAGGCGGGGGTTATCGCCTTGCAAAAACATGCTGCTTATTGTGCCAGCAAGGCAGGTGTTATTGGATTGACACATGTACTGGCATTGGAATGGGGACCTCATGGGATCAATGTTAATGCGATTTCTCCAACCGTTGTTTTGACGGAACTTGGGAAAAAAGCATGGGCAGGTAAAGTTGGTGAGGATATGAAGGCGCAAATTCCCATGCGCCGTTTTGCTGAACCCGAACAGATTGCCGCTGCAGCTGTTTATCTTGCCAGCTCTGAAGCATCTATTGTGAATGGTGCTAATTTAGTCATTGATGGTGGATTTACCATTCAATAAAAAGAAATAAAAAATAATGAGAATAAATAATGACAATGAACAGAATTATTAATGATCCAGATTTAGTCGTTGAAGATGCAATCGAGGGATATGTCGTCGCCCATCCAGAATTTTTTGAAAAAACGGATAATTCTAGAGTTCTAAAATATTCAGGTTCAGAAAAAAAAGGTAAAGTTGGCATTATTACAGGTGGCGGTTCCGGTCATGAACCAGCCTTTCTGGGATATGTAGGTAAAAATATGGTTGATGCAGTTGCAATTGGGGAAATTTTTTCCTCTCCCACTGCTGGTGCATTTTTGGATGCAATGAAAGCCGCAGATTCAGGTGCTGGTGTTGCTTGTTTATACGGTAATTATGCTGGCGATAATATGAATGTCAAGATGGCAATAAAGAAGGCCACAGCCGCTGGTATTACAGTCAAAACAGTTGTTGCCAATGATGATGTCGCTTCCGCACCGGCCAGTGAAATAGAGAAACGCCGCGGTGTTGCGGGTGAAATCCTTATGTGGAAAATTGGTGGGGCTGCCGCTGCCGAAGGATATGATCTTGATGGTGTTATTGCCGCTGCTCAAAAAGCAATAAATAACTGTCGTTCAATTGGGGTTGGCTTGAGTTCTTGTACTATTCCTGCAGTTGGAAAACCAAATTTCCATATTGAAAAAGGAACAATGGAATTGGGTATTGGCCATCATGGTGAACCTGGAATCAAGGTTGTTCCTATAGAAACGGCAAAAGAGATGGCGGAAACCATGCTTCATCCAATCATGGAGGAAGGTCTTTTTGAACCCGGATCTGAAGTGGTCGTGCTGGTTTCCGGCCTTGGAGCAACACCTGTTATGGAGCTTTATATCTATTATGCAGAGGTTGAACGTCTTTTGAAGGCTAAAAATGTCAAGATCCATCGCTGTTATGTAGGAAATTATTTTACTTCTCTTGAAATGATGGGTGTGACGCTTTCCGTTATGAAATTAGATGCGGAATTAAAAAAACTGATTGATATTCCTGCACGTTCTTTGGGTTTGGTACAGGAGTAAATGGCATGACAGAAGTGGCTAAAATTGAAAATGGCACCGAGATTGTTGATGATCTAATCAGCTGTATCGTGAATAACCGTGATTATTTAAGCGAGATTGACGGTGCGATCGGTGATGGTGATCATGGGATCAACATGGCAAAGGGATTTAACATTTGCAAACATCGTATTGATGGGAAAAATCTTTCATTGTCAGAAGCCTTTGAAATATTAAGTGATTCCCTGATGGAGGGGATTGGTGGTTCAATGGGGCCTTTATATGGCAGTATTTTTGCTGGATGGGCTGAGGCAATTCAAGGTAAAAGTACCTTGAATTCAAATGAATTCAAGGAAATGCTTTCAAAAGGGTTGCATGAATTACAGGAAATTAGTTCTGCCAAACAGGGTGATAAATGTTTGCTTGATACTTTAATGCCTGCAATTGAAGGATTCAAAAAAGCGAATGAATCCGGAAAAACATTTCATGAAGCTTTGATTATTATGAAACAGGCAGCACATGATGGTAAGGAATCCACCCGCAATCTTGTTGCTAAAATAGGTCGTGCCAGTCGTTTGGGTGAACGTTCAAAAGGCATTTTGGATGCTGGTGCAACTTCTTGCTGTTTGTTGTTAACGCAACTTGCGGACAGTATTTCGAAAAGAATTTCCTAAATTTTTAAAAAATAAAATACAAGTTATATACATTATCGATTTATCGATAATGTATATAACCTTTTATTAAAAGTTGACCGTAGATCTCAATCCAAAAATGGCGGCATTTGGAATTTTCTTTTTACTATTTTCCTCAAGATTCAATCCTCCACCGGAACGGAAGACATATTGAAAATCAGGTTTTAACTCTAGCCATGATGTGGCCTGTATTTGCCAGGCGAGCTCGATATGATGTTCTGTTTTTCGAATACACCAGTATGGATCCGCAAAATTGCGGTAATCACGGTCATAATGTCTGGCACGATTGCCAGTATGGGCAAATCCCCAGCCAAAACCCAGGGAATCATGTTCCCGATTGAGAAGTCCCTTATAGACAATCCCTGCATCTCCTGCATAATTGATGGGGCTGCGGTCAGTTGGGCTGACTTGCATTCTTCCAAATATGCCAAGAGATTCTTTTTTGTTTACCGGGTTTCTCCATATCATTTGATCCATAATTCCATAAACTGACCAGGTATGGCGATGGTTGAGCATTGTTTGGGGATTGTCCGGATTTCCTAATGGATCCCCATCCCTGTTATAACGTTGATCCGGGAATTTTGAACTATCAAAATAGGCTCCCAACCGATAAGTTCCAGGATAAGCTGTATATTTTTCATCATCTTCATTGCCAGGATTCAGATGATATTGAATTTCATTGGTTATGAATACCCCGGTGGTAAAATTGAAATGTGTTCCTGATTGATGCTTGGAATATGGATCACAGGTAAATGGTCCGGATGGATTGCAAAAAGAAACATTGTTGGGATTACTGTCCGCAACTGCAAAAAGGTCCGTCCAGTGATCATTGGGTTGGAAACTGAAACGGATTGCAGGAGAGGCAACGGGATAGTCAATTCCTCCACTATAGGTATTGACTGATGGAATCATGGGCCATCCAAAAGAGGAGTTAATGAATAGCGTTGCATAATCGCTGATGTTAAACTCCTGGTCCAAACTTAATTTCCCGATGCGAACGGTCATTTTATTATCAAAAAATCCCTGTTGGTACCATAGCTCCCATAAACGAGTCGAGCGATCGCCTTCCCAACCACTGGTAGAGTTATAGGCTCCTATATTTTCTGCCGTAAAAGCCCGTCCTCGAAGTTGCAGGGCGCTAATGTTAAAAAGACCATTCTTAATTCCTGTCACTTTCTCGGGATCCCAGTTCAAGGTAACTGTGGTCAAACCTGTATAGGCAGCACCCTGCTTGATGCCCCCATAAGGATTTCCCCATACCTCATTGACATCCACCAGGGTGAGGGTCAGACCATATTGTGCCATAAGGGAACGTAATCCCAAAATATTTCCCAATAACATATCGTTGTTTTCGGGTGCCTGACCTGTATCCTTATCAAGGATTGTGGCTGGTGGAGGGGATTTTTTTACCGGGGTGGCACCGCTAATATTTGTCGATGGAGATGCACCCTGATTAACAATAGGGGAATTTCCAACCGCATGTGCTGAATGTTGATTAATCAGAGTTTGATATACAACAAAATTAATTAAAACAATTTTGGGTAAATTATTTTTTTTTGATAAAAATAGCTGGGAATAGCGATGAGACATTATAATACACTTCATTGCAAATGATTATTATTAACGCGAAATTAAAGTTAATCTTATTTATTTTGTATTGTCAATTAGTTGATATTATTGTGCTTATGACCTGTATCAGGATTTGACATTCTTTTTCTGTGCCAATTGTTATCCTAAGCCAGTTTTGAATGCGTGGAAGATTAAAATGTCTAACTAAAATTTTATTTTTTCTTAACTGTATTGCAAGCTCTTCACCAGATATCTTGGGATGAGATGTAAAAACAAAGTTTGATTTTGAATCGAGAGTTGTGAATCCTAATTCAGAAAGGGCATTGATCAGGTAATCTCTGTTTTTGATAATCTGTCGGGCATTATTAACAGACCATTGAATGTCTTTTACTGATGCAATCGCACCAATTTGTGCCAATCGATCTAAGGGATATGAATTAAAGCTGTCCTTTACACGTCTAATACCCTCAATTAATTGTGTGTTTCCAATTGCATAACCAACGCGTAACCCGGCAAAGGCGTGAAATTTCGAGAAAGTTCGAACAACTAGAAGATTTTGAAATTGATTGATAAGGGGAATGACCGATTTTCCACCAAAATCTATATAGGCTTCATCGATAATAACAATTTGTTCAGGGTGTGTTTCAAGGTAATGCCGGATTGTCTCCTGGTCAATCAGCAAGCCAGTTGGAGCGTTGGGGTTGGCAATGACGATCCCGCAAGCGTCCTCTGCATCATATTGTTCAAGGTCAATCTTGAAATTTCCGGTTAGGGGAATGGTTTTATAGTCAATATTGAAAAGATTGCAGTAAACAGGGTAAAAACTATAGGTTATATCTGGAAAGAGAACAGGTTTTTCATGTTTTAATAAGGCATGAAAGGCAAATCCAAGCACCTCATCAGAGCCATTGCCGACGAAAACCTGGTCTGGTTGGACATAATGCAAATCAGCCAAGGATTGACAAAGGGCCTGGGATGTAGGATCGGGATACAATTTTAATAAATTGTTGGTATTTGTCTGTATGGCTTTTAGTACGTTGGGGGATATATCATACGCATTTTCATTTGTATTAAGTTTGATAAGATTATTTACCTTGGGTTGTTCCCCAGGTGTGTAAGGAACTAAATTTTTGACAAAAGAACTCCAATAACGATTTTGCATAAGGATATACCTATTTAAAAAATTATGAAATTTAAATGTTTTGATAGTTTTCAAGTAAGTATATTAGATGTTTATTCCCCTGTTGTTCTGCAAGTTTTAAGGGTGTAAAGCCTTCCCCATCGGCGTGCCGAGGGTTCGCCCCGGCTTTTAATAAAATTTCAGTCATGTCGTTTCGGTTAAAAAGGATTGCAAACATCAAAGGTGTGCGTCCTAGATTATTGGGAATATCAACCGAGGCACCAGCCTTAATCAAAAGATTGGCCATTTCAACATGATCTTTGAAAGCTACGCCCATTAAAGCCGTTGCACCTGTTTTATCCTGCAGATCAGGATTTGCCCCGCTTTTTAATAGGAAAGTCGTTGCATCATGATGATTATTGTAAGTGGTTAAGATGAGAGGAGTATATCCTTTTTCATTCTGATGATTGATATTCATACCCGCGGCGATGAATTCTTCAAGCAAAGGAAGTGAACCTTCTCTAGCAGAATTGAAATAAAGCGTTTCTATTTCCTGTGAAGTGAATTCGGGGGAAGAACTAGAATCAAGAGAGGATGAAACCGTCATGGTATTGCCATATTATTGAGAGTTAATGAACAAAAATCTGGTTTTTATTTTATAGTGCCGCGTATAAAAAAGAAAGATCAAGAAAAATAAGATTTCTTTTATAGGAGAAAGTTTTATAAAAGTGTATGATTTTAATATAATTTAATATAATCGATAAAATTGATTACAGATAAAATGTTTTATTAATTGAACATTTGGCAGGGGTCAGAATTTATCGGAATATTAACAATTCGATCTTAAGTTAATTGATAGCTTTGTAGGATAAAATTTTTGTAATTTGAACAATCGATTTTTTTTCCTTTTTTATTGGGTGATATAAATTGATTTAAAAAAAACGATTAAATTTATGATTAACGAAGTTATTTTAAAAGTTGTTTGATGGAGAGACTTGAATGAATATGGATAAGGTATGTATTAATACCATTCGTGGACTTGCAATTGATCAAGTGCAGAAAGCTAACTCTGGTCATCCAGGTACGCCGCTTGACTTGGCACCCGCGACATATGCCTTATGGAATAATATTTTAAATTATGATCCTGCGAATCCATTGTGGCCGGCCCGCGATCGTTTTGTTTTGTCAGGTGGTCATGCCTGTTCCCTTTTATATGCCATGATTCATTTAAGCGGTATTAAGGAAGTGACACGTCAAGGTAAAGTGGAAAACAAACCAGCCTTAACCCTTGAAGATTTAAGTCAATTCAGACAGCTCAATTCAAAAACGCCCGGTCATCCAGAGTATTTGCATACCACCGGAATTGAAACCACAACAGGACCTTTAGCTCAAGGGATTGCAACGTCTGTGGGGATGGCGATTGCCCAGGAATGGTTTGCTGCACGTTATAATCGACCAGAATTTCCATTGTTCGATTATCATGTCTATGCCTTTTGCGGTGATGGTGATCTTATGGAGGGGATTTCCTATGAGGCGGCCTCTCTTGCAGGACATTTGAAGTTAGGTAACCTTATCTGGGTATATGATCGGAACCGTATTACGATCGAGGGCAATATCAATATTGCCTTTACAGAAAATGTTGAAAAACGTTTTGAAGCTGCAGGATGGAAAATCTATCATGTGAAAGATGGTAACGATATCGATGATTTCCAAAATAAGATTAATCAAGCGCGTCAAAATAAAGACATGCCAAGTTTCATCGTCATTGATAGTGTTATCGGGTATGGGTCTCCTAATAAAGCGGGAAAATCAGTAGCGCATGGTGAACCGCTTGGGGTGGAAGAAGTTAAAGCGACCAAAAAGAATCTTGGTTTGCCTGAAGACAAAGATTTCTTTGTCCCTGATGGTGTAATGGATCATTTTAAAGCCAATATTGGTAAAAGAGGGGCTGCAGCCTATCAAAAATGGCATACGCTGTTTGCGGATTATAAGGTAAAATATCCCGAGTTGGGTCAAGAGATCGAGGATATTTTAAATCATCGCCTACCAAAGGGATGGGACAAGGATATTCCAATTTTTGCGCCTGATGCCAAAGGGGTTGCATCGCGGGCCAGTTCAGGTAAGGTATTGAATGCCATTGCGAAGAATGTTCCCTGGTTAATCGGTGGGTCTGCTGATCTTGCCCCCTCTAATAAAAGCAATCTGGATTTTGAAGGGGCCGGGGTTTTTCAGAATCCTGCTTATGGCGGTACATATGATGGACGGAATTTTCATTTTGGCGTTCGTGAACATGCCATGGGGGCAATTGTCAACGGAATGGCCTTAAGCGGTTTGCGTTCGTATGCCGCAGGATTTTTCATTTTTTCTGACTATATGAAAAATCCCATCCGTTTGTCTGCATTGATGCATTTGCCGGTCATATATATTTTTACGCATGATAGTATCGGGGTTGGTGAGGACGGTCCGACACATCAGCCAGTTGAGCAGTTGGTTCACTTTAGGGCAACGCCTAATCTTGTTGTTTTTCGTCCCGCCGATGCAAACGAGGTTGTCGAGGCATGGAAATATGCGATGCAGGAAAATTCTAAACCAGTCATTCTGGCATTAAGTCGTCAGAATTTGCCAACAATTGACCGCCATCAATATGCTTCGGCAGAAGGGCTTAAAAAGGGTGCTTATGTTATTGCGGATTGTGAAGGTAAGCCAGACTTGATTCTCATGGCGACAGGAAGCGAGGTTGGTTTGATTATGGAAGCTTATCAGGTTTTAACAAAATCCGGAAAAAAGATTCGGGTTGTTTCAATGCCCTCATGGGAACTTTTTGAAGAACAGTCCAAGTCTTATCGTGATCAGGTTTTGCCTCCTGATATAACAGCACGTGTCGCGGTTGAACAGGGATCTCCCATTGGATGGGATCGTTATGCTGGAACAACCGGTGCAATCATCGCTATGCGTGGTTTTGGTGCCTCTGCTCCCTATAGTGATCTACAGAAAAAATTCGGGTTTACTCTTGAAGCTGTTTTACAAGCGGCACAGGAACAATTGACAAGGTAAATGTAGTGAATCCTTCTTAATTTATTAAGAAGGATTTTTTGTCGCAGCATATTTAAGGAAAGAAATAGAAATGGTTGAAAACCCTCTCATTAAATTAGAACAGTATAGACAATCACCTTGGCTAGATTTTATCCAGCGTTCATTTACACAAAGCGGTGGGTTAAAAAAACTGGTTGATGAAGATGGATTAAAGGGTGTTACTTCCAACCCTTCAATTTTTGAAAAGGCAATGGGGCATGGCACTGACTACGATGAACAATTTAAACAACTGATTTCTTCGGGAATCACCGATGTTGTTACCTTATATGAAACAATGGCGATTGATGATATCCGTGCGGCCTGTTCAGTATTGTATCCTGTATGGGAAAAAACCCATGGGCTGGATGGATATGTCAGTTTGGAGGTTTCTCCATATATCGCTATGGACGGGCATGCAACATTGGAAGACGCACGCCGATTATGGAAAAGGGTTGCTGAAAAGAATCTTATGATCAAGATTCCAGCAACAGCACCTTGTATTGCCGCTATTGAAGGGGCCATTGCCGAGGGAATCAATGTTAATGTAACTTTATTATTTTCCTTGGATATGTACAAACAGGTTCTTGAAGCGTATATCAAGGGGCTTGAAGCGCATCTTGCCAAGGGTCATCATATTGCGCATATTGCCAGTGTGGCCTCTTTCTTTATTAGTCGTATTGATACGGCCATTGATAAGCAAATTGATCAAAGGATCGCCGCAGGGGATAAGGAAAGCGGTGCATTAAAAGCTATTCGCGGTAAGGTTGCCATTGCAAATGCAAAACTTGCTTATCAGCATTATCTTGAAGTGATGCAAAGTGACCGATGGAAAAAACTTGAAGCTGCAGGAGCGAAACCCCAACGTTTATTATGGGCCAGTACAAGTTGCAAGGATAAGACATTTCCAGACACTATTTATGTTGATCAACTGATTGGTAGGGATACTGTCAATACAATTCCACCTGCCACCATGGATGCTTTTAGAGATCATGGTACTGTGGCTGACACCCTGGAACAAAATATTGATGAAGCTAAAAAGATTCTGGCTGAGGCTGAACATTTGAACCTTGATTTAAAAAAAGTTACGGATCAGTTATTGGAAGACGGTGTTAATTCATTTGCCGACGCTTTTGATCAATTATTGGGTTCTGTTGGTGAAAAGCAGATGATATTACAGGGGAATAAGCTAACTCATTTGCAGTCTGATTTACCTTCAGATTATGAAACCGCTGTAAAAACTGGTCTGGATAAATGGCGTAAGAATGGTACAGTCCGCAAACTGTGGGATCGTGAATCTTCTGTCTGGACGGGAAAGGATGAGAATAAATGGCTCGGTTGGCTTGATATTGTTGATCAACAGGTTGAAAATCTTGCTGAACTGGAGGAATTCCAAAAAGAAGTCAGGAATAGAGGTTTTACCGATATCCTTTTACTAGGTATGGGCGGATCAAGTCTTGGTCCTGAAGTTCTGGGAGAGGTTTTTGGACATCAGGCTGGTTTTCCGCGTCTTCATGTCCTGGATAGCACTGATCCACAGCAAGTGCACAGCTTCCAGCAGAAAGTGACAATTGCGACAACCCTGTTTATTGTTTCTTCGAAATCAGGCAGCACTCTTGAGCCTAATATTCTTAAGGCATATTTTTTCAATGAAGCCAAAAAGGTGCTGGGTGACAAAGTGGGGCAGCATTTTGTTGCGGTCACCGATCCGGGTTCCCATATGGAAGATGTGGCCAAGCAGGATGGTTTCTGGAAAATCTTTTACGGCTTGAAATCAATCGGTGGGCGTTATTCCGTTTTATCTAATTTTGGAATTGTTCCCGCAGCCGCAGCGGGATTGCCTTTACAGGAAATCCTGTATTCGGCCCAACGAATGGAAAAAGCTTGTTCTGCAGGATCTCCACCGGCACAAAATCCGGGAGTTCAACTCGGGACAATTTTCGGGGTTGGTGTTGCTGAATTCAAACGGGATAAATTTACAATCATAGCCTCACCTGATATTGGCTCCTTAGGTTCATGGCTTGAGCAACTTTTGGCAGAATCAACGGGTAAGGTTGGTAAAGGAATCATTCCTATAGATGAGGAAACCTTGACTGTTCCATCTGTATATGGAAAGGATCGTTTATTTATCTATTTACGGTTAGAGAATAAGATTGATCCTCAACAGGAAAAAGCAATTGCTGAATTAAAAGCGGCTCAACAGCCTGTTGTGACAATAAATCTACATGATAAAGCACAGATTGTTCAGACTTTTTTCCAAACTGAATTTGCAACCGCTGTGGCGGGTGCCTTCATTGGAATTAATCCTTTTGATCAACCCGATGTTGAAGCCAGTAAGATTGAAACCAAGAAAATTACAACTGCTTATAATGAAAAAGGTTCTCTTCCCGTTATTACCCCAATCGTTCAAGAGCAAGGGTTTGATCTTTATGCAGGTAAGGTTGAAATTGCAAAATTAAAAGGTCTTTCCACAATCTCCGAAGCCTTGAAAAGCTTTTTCAATGAAATTGCTGCAGGAGATTATGTTGCTGTTTTGGCCTATATTGAACGTGATTTGGCAACACGGGAGTGGATCCAGAAATTACGTCTGGCTATAAGAGACAAGAAAAAGGTTGCAACAGCGGCTGAATTCGGTCCCCGGTTTTTGCATTCAACTGGACAGGCTTATAAGGGTGGACCCAATAGTGGTGTATTTTTACAGATCACTGCCGATGATGATCATGATTTGCCTGTTCCTGGTGAAAAATACACATTTGGAATTGTGAAGGAAGCACAAGCTCGTGGTGATTTTGACGTATTATCGGAACGGGATAGAAGGGTTATCCGTATTCATGTAAAAGGGAATATGAAAGTTGGATTGGATAAATTAAGCCAATCAATTTTAAATATTCTGTAGATTAATCAACGTTTATATCTTACGATTACCACAAGATATAAACTTATTGTGATGAAAATGGAGAAATTAACTATGAAACTAGGTATGTATGGCTTGGGCAGAATGGGAGGTAACATGGCAATTCGTTTGGCTCGTCATGGTCATGAAGTTGTTCTGTTAAATCGTACGCGCAGCAAAAGTGAGGAAATTCATAATCAAGCTCCTAAAAGTACCATTGTCGATGATTTGAAATCTTTGGTAGAAGCATTGCCTTCCCCAAAAATTGTTTGGATTATGTTGCCTTGTGGTGAAGTGACAGAACAGGCAATCAAAAGTCTTGGAGATATGTTAAATAAAGGGGATATCGTTATTGACGGTGGAAACACGTTCTATAAAGATGACATACGTCGTGCAAAAATGCTGGAAGCAAAGGGTATTCACTATGTTGATGTTGGAACTTCTGGTGGCGTTTGGGGCCTGGAACGTGGATATTGCATGATGTATGGTGGCAGTAAGGAAGCTGTTGACCATATTGATCCGATTTTGGACTCTTTGGCTCCTGGAATGGGCGATATTCCACGTACAAAGGGACGTAATGCCAATTTGAATCCCCGTGCGGAAAAAGGTTACCTTCATTGTGGTCCCGCAGGTTCTGGACATTTTGTTAAAATGGTTCATAACGGTATTGAATACGGTATGATGCAGGCCTATGCAGAAGGGTTTGATATTATGCGTACCAAAGGGTCAGATCGTTTACCTGAAGATGAACGTTTTGATTTGAATATGGCAGATATTGCAGAAGTATGGCGTCGTGGCAGCGTTATTCCGTCGTGGTTGTTGGATTTATGTGCGGATGCGCTTGCAAAGGATGGTACTCTTGCAGGTTTTAAAGGTGATGTTGCAGATACGGGAGAAGGGCGCTGGACCATTGAAGCCGCAATTGAAGAGGCTGTTCCTGCCCCCGTTATAACTTCCGCTTTATTCACCCGTTTTCGTTCCCGTTCAGGAAATACGTTTGGCGAAAAGATGTTGTCAGCAATGCGTTTTGGTTTTGGTGGCCATGTAGAAAAGAAATAATATAAATTTTCCAATTTCATTGGAAAAGGCCTTAATCCTCACGATTAAGGCTTTTTTTTATAAATTTTATACAAAATATATAAGGAATATATAGAGTTAGTGAAATAAATCAAATTTATTTTACTAACATTACGTTAAACAAAATTCGCTATTGAATGGTTTATGACATAATAATTTTCTAACAACATACATAAGCATAATGGTTTTTCATAAAGATTATAAAAATCTACAAGATATAATTTAAGGGTATCATCTAATGGGAACAAAACATCACGATATGAGTCCGGTCATTGATATGACTCAACAACAGTTTGGTGGGCCGGTAAGGAAATTATATCCTGTTTATAATCGCCATTTACCACCATGTAATTATGCCTGTCCCGCCGGTGAGGATATACAAGGGTGGCTTTCCCTTGCTCAAGAGGGAAAGTTTAGAGAGGCTTGGGAACATATTCTTGATAATAATCCCATGCCTGCAGTTCACGGGCGGGCATGTTATCATCCATGTGAAGGTTCATGTAATCGTAAAGAATTGGATGGATCTGTCACCATTCACGCTGTTGAACGGTTTTTGGGGGATATGGCTAATGACCGGGGATGGCAAGTTTCCGTTGCAGATAATCCTAATCGTAAACGTATTTTAATTGTTGGAGCTGGACCTGGGGGGTTATCTGCAGCTTATCATTTGTGTCGTATGGGGCATGAAGTTGTAATACGTGAGGCTTTTCCTGAACCTGGAGGCATGATGCGTTATGGCATTCCCGCTTATCGTTTACCGAGAGATATTCTAAAGCTTGATATTTATCGGATTGAACAGATGGGGGTCAAGATCAGATGTAATGATCCAGTGAGGGATTTATTGAAAGAAAAGCAGGAGGAACGGTTTGATGCGGTCTTTTTGGCAATAGGGGCTACAAAACCAAGTTTGTTAAATATTCCAATTGATAAGGAAGCGCATCTTTTGTCAGCCATAGAGTTTTTGGGTGATGTCAGTGTTGGGAAAAATCCAAAAATCGGTAAAAACGTTTTGGTCTATGGAGCCGGAAATACAGCGATGGATGCCGCTCGAACAGCCTTTCGTGCAGGGGCGCAAAAAGTAACGGTTATTTTCTTTTGGGATCGTTCGCATATGGAGGCGCATCAATTTGAGATTAAGGATGCAGAGGCAGAAGGTACTCAATTTAAATGTATGAGGACAATTGATTCTGTTTTTAAAGACAGGGTGATTTTACGGAAAATGATCATTGGCCAGGATGCTCGTCCGGAACCATCCGAGGAGATGGAGGAAATACAGATGGATACCGTTATTATGGCATTGGGACAGCAACCTGATAATCATTTTTTGCAAAATATTGAAGGAATAGAATTTGATTCAAAGGGGACTCTGGTTATTGATGCCCAGATGATGACTGGGGTTTCTGGCATATTTGCGGGCGGGGATGCTATTGACGGTCCTCGAAGTATCACGAATGCTGTGGGTTCTGGTAAAAAGGCTGCTCGGTTCATTAATGCTTGGCTGGATAATAAACCCTTTATTGTATCCCCAAAAAATCCGATTACCTATTATACGGATTTACATCTTCCCTTATTGGAGGATACACCTCAGATCCTACAAAAGGAATTGCCTGTTGAAAAGCGTGTTGGATTTACGGAAACATTAATCGGTTTTAATGAAAAGGAAGCTCTGTATGAAGCCAAACGCTGTCTTTCCTGTGGAAATTGCTATGAGTGTGATAACTGTCTGGCAGCTTGTCCAGAGGATGCTTTAACCAAAGCCGGAGTGGGAAAAGGGTATTTACTGGATATGGATCGTTGCACGGGATGTGCGGTCTGTTTTGAATCCTGTCCATGCCAAGCAATTGATATGACAGCTGAAAATATCTAAATATATTAATATTATATGCAGATAACGTCTCAAGAGAGGATGGTTATAGATGACTAATACAATAATGGACGCCAATACTGCAGTTGCCCATATTGCTTATCGTGTTAATGAGGTTTGTGCCATATTTCCGATTACGCCCTCATCCCCGATGGCTGAGCATATTGATGAATGGGCGGCAAAGGGAATTAAAAATATTTGGGGAAATATTCCCCTTGTTCAGGAAATGCAAAGTGAGGGTGGTGCTGCAGGAGCAGTACATGGCTCTTTACAAACAGGGGCATTAACAACAACCTTTACGGCATCACAGGGATTGTTGTTGATGTTGCCAAACATGTTCAAGATCGCTGGTGAATTGACCTCGACGGTTTTTCATGTGGCAGCACGTTCTGTTGCAACTTCTGCCCTGTCAATTTTCGGGGATCATTCTGATGTCATGGCAAGCAGAATGACAGGTTTTGGCATGTGCTGTTCTGCATCAGTCCAGGAAGCCCATGATTTGGCTTTGATTATGCATGCTGTTACATTGGAGGCACGTGTACCTTTCATTCATTTTTTTGATGGTTTTCGTACGTCTCATGAATTAAACACATTGGATATCATATCTGATGAGATTATGGCTAAAATGATCGATGATGAATTTGTCATTGCACATCGTGAACGGGCCCTAAATCCTGAAAAACCCTTTATTAGAGGAACGGCTCATAATCCTGACACATTTTTCCAGGCACGTGAAGCGGTTAATCCATATTACAACCGGGTTATCAAACTTGTTGAAAAATACGTAAAGCGTTTAGGGGATTTAACAGGGCGTTACCATGATCTGATTGAATATGTTGGGGATTCTCGGGCAGAACATGTTATCGTATTGATGGGATCCGCTGCCGAAACTGCTGACAATACAGCTGAAGCCCTCATAAAACAGGGGGAATCTGTTGGTGTTTTAAAAATTCGTCTCTATCGTCCTTTTCCTTCAGAAAAATTTCTCGAATTCCTGCCTACTTCAGTCAAACGAATTGCAGTTATGGATCGTACAAAAGAATCAGGTGCGTTGGGGGAACCTTTATATTTAGATGTGATGGCGACTTTGGCCGAGGCTGTCTCAAGGGGGAAAAGAAGGGATTTGCCCTTGATTATCGGTGGTAGGTATGGTCTTTCATCCAAGGATTTCACCCCTGCAATGGTCAAGGCCGTATTTGATGAGTTAAAGACAGAGAATCCTCGACATGGTTTTACAGTCGGTATCCAGGATGATTTAACCCATAACAGTTTAACCTATGATTCATCCTTTACAATTGATAGTGATCAAATTAAACGCGCCATGTTTTTTGGATTGAGTGCGGATGGAACCGTTGGGGCCAACAAAAATAGCGTGAAAATTATTGCTGAGGATGCAGGGGAATATGCACAGGGGTATTTTGTTTATGATTCTCATAAATCCGGTGCGCAGACCGTGTCCCATTTACGTTTTGGTAAAATTCCGATCAAGGCGGCCTATCTGGTTCAACGTGCCGATTTTGTCGGGTGTCATCATTTTCATTTCCTTTATCGTCAGGATATTCTTGAACATGTGGTGGAAGGTGGAGTTTTTCTGCTGAATGCGCATTATAATGCAGATGAAATTTGGCAACATTTACCTCGTTTGGTACAACAGCGTATTATTGAAAAGAAATTAAGATTTTACGTTGTTAATGCTTCAAAAGTTGCCCAGGAAGTTGGGTTGGGTATGCGCACCAATACGATTTTGCAAACCTGTTTTTTTGCAATTTCGGATATTCTTCCAAGGGATAAAGCGATTGAATATATCAAACATTCGATCAGGAAAACCTATCTTGTAAAAGGTGAGGATGTTGTACAGCAAAATTACAGGGCTGTTGATGCAGCCTGCGATAGCTTACAGCAAGTAAGGGTTCCAGACCGTGTATCAAGCAATATCGATCTTGAATGTCCTATTCCAGCAGATGCACCAGAGTTTGTTCATAAGGTTATTGCTCCTATGTTTGCGGGCAAGGGGGATCAAATTCCAGTAAGCTTGATCCCGGCAGATGGAACTTTTCCTTCCGGAACAGCCGTTTATGAAAAACGTAACGTTTCGGATTTTGTTCCTGAATGGCGAGAGGATCTGTGCGTGCAATGTGGTCAGTGCAGCTATGTTTGTCCACATAGTGTGATACGTTCCAAAACTTACCATGATCGTTATCTGGAAAAAGCACCAGAGGGATTTAAGACGGCACCTTTAAAAGTTAGGGGATATCCAAATATTAATTATACTTTGCAATTTTACGTGGAGGATTGCACAGGGTGTACTTTGTGTGTTGATGTATGTCCAGCGAAAAGTCCTATTGAGCCCGAAACCAGGGCAATCAATATGACAGCAAAGGAATCCCTGCTTGAAAGAGAAAAAAGGAATATTTTGTTTTTTGAAACTTTACCGGTTGATGATCGTAGCAAAGTTAATTTTTCGAATGTACGGGGTGTGCAGTTTCTGGAACCTTTATTTCAGTTTTCTGGTGCCTGTGCCGGATGTGGGGAAACGCCTTACCTGAAATTATTGACCCAGTTGTTTGGAGATCGCTTGCAAGTTGCCAACGCGACTGGTTGTTCATCAATCTATGGTGGCAATCTGCCTGTAACGCCCTGGTCTGTAAATGGAGAAGGACAGGGCCCAGCCTGGTCCAATTCTTTGTTTGAAGATAATGCCGAATTTGGATTGGGTTTTAGGATTGCTGTTGACAAACAGCTAGAAGTGGCCAGTTATTTATTGAAGCGATTGAGGGAAGAGGTCGGTACGGATCTGGCTGATGCGATTTTGAATTCATCACAGAAAGAAGAATCTGAAATTCAGGCCCAACGTTCACGGGTAAAAATGCTGAAGACACGTTTAGCTCGGCTTAACAGTGATGATGCAAAACGTTTATTGGCATTGGCTGATTACTTTATCCGTCGCAGTATCTGGATTGTTGGTGGAGATGGTTGGGCCTATGACATTGGTTACGGTGGTTTGGATCATGTTTTAGCGTCAGGTGAAAATGTCAATATCCTCGTGCTGGATACAGAGATGTATTCCAATACAGGAGGTCAGGCCTCAAAGGCGACACCGTTCGGATCAATTGCCAAATTTGCATCAAAGGGAAAAGAAACAATTCGTAAAGATTTGGCGTTAATGGCCATGACATATGATAATGTCTATGTTGCCCAGGTTGCTCTGGGTTCCAATCCGCAACATACCCTAAAAGCATTTCGCCAGGCCGAAGCTTATGATGGGCCATCGTTGATCATTGCCTACAGCCACTGCATTGGACAGGGAATAGATATGCGTCATGGATTGACCCAACAAAAATTGGCGACAGCATCCGGTTATTGGCCATTATTCCGTTTTGATCCTATGATGCGGAAAATTGGTAAAAATCCTTTCCAACTGGATTCAGCCAGACCACGTATTGCTTTAAAAGAATATGCGGGTAATGAAATCAGATATCGGAATCTAAAACGGATACGTCCGAATGATGCCGAGGAAATTATGGAAAATGCACAAAAGGCAATTGACCGTCGCTATAAACAATATGAGGCCCTGGCATCAATTGAAACGGATGAAGTCAATCCTGTTGTATTGGGATTAAAACATTGAGACTAAATTAAAATATGTGATTGATGACACTCCTTGACGATTACGGTCAAGGGGTGTTTTTATATTTTGACAATTATATATCGTCATATTTTATCAATTTGTGAATATAATATTTTTTCAATTGATTATTAGAAAATCAAAAATGGCTTTTTGGATGGTTTTAAAACATTTTAATACAGTTGGAAAGTGTCAATCTTGAATAAAACAACTCCAGCAATTCGGTTGTTAATTTCGGATATTGATGGAACATTGATACCAAACAATAAAATTGTCACAAATGAAACCATTCATGCTGTTCATAAAATGAAACAGGCAGGGATTGGATTGTCCCTGGTAAGTAGCAGGCCTGCCTTGGGTATGCGTTTGTATTTGGAGCAATTGAAAATAGAGTTGCCTTTTGCCGCATTGAATGGCGGAGAAATTCTTGATGTAAAAGGAAGTATCCTTTCCAGAATTTGCATGAATCCTGTCCTGATTCTCGATATATGCAATATGCTCCAGAAGCATAAAATTGAAATATGGTTTTATAGTAGTCTTGAATGGTTCGTATTTACTACTGAAAGTGCTTTTGTGGAGCATGAACAAAAAGCCTTGCAATTGCAGCCGAAAATTATTCAAAACATTCAAGATCATGTAACGGATACAATAAAAATCATGGGTATTTCCCAGGATACTGTTTTACTTGATAATCTAGCACAACAGATAAAACGATATCATGGCCGAGAAGTTTCCGCAGTGCATTCTTCAAAAAATTATCTGGATATCTCTCATTTAAAGGCAAATAAAGGATTTGCAGCTCAGAAAATAGCGGAATTACTTAAAATTCCGTTAAGTAAAACGGCCTGTATAGGGGATATGGATAATGATATTCCGATGCTGAAAATTGCAGGAATGCCGATTGTTATGGGACAATCAAGTCAAAGGGTAAAACAATATGCTCATCATATTGCACGTACGAATGAGGAAAATGGATGGGCTTATGCTGTTAATCAATTTTTACTTTAATTTAAATGAAAATATTTTAAGTTGTGAAATAATGGTTTAATTTTGTAACCTGAATTGTTGAATCCCGGGAAGGGGTACATAAAAATTATAAAGAACGAGTTATCTATGACAGACAATATGGAAAAAGGGCATAATGCGAAAACCGGATATGTTCTTGTCTTACCCGATGCAAATGCACAGGCTAATTATCTGGCTGATATCATTTTGCACCAGATTGAGGAAAAAAAGGATGCGGTTTTCAGGATAGCGTTATCAGGAGGATCCACACCTAAAAAATTATACGAATTATTAGGGGGAGAGACTTACAGTCATCGACTGCCTTGGGAACGGTTGCATCTGTTTTTTGGTGATGAAAGAATGGTGCCCTATACGGATGAAGCCAGCAATTTTCGTATGGTTACCGAGACTTTGCTTAATCATGTGAATATTCCATTTAGGAATGTTCATCCGATGCCTATTTTAGAAGATGTGGAAAAAGCTGCGCGATTATACGAAGAAAATTTACAGCATGAATATGGATCAAGGGTATTGAAGAATGGGGAACCCTTATTTGATATCGTTTTATTGGGACTGGGGACAGATGGTCATACGGCTTCACTTTTTCCTGACACAGCTGTTTTGGAGGAAAAACAGAAGTGGGTTTCTTGGTGTCAACCAAAAGACGCCCCTCATAGAAGAATGACATTGACCTATCCAGCAATTGCTTCCAGTCGTTTGGTTATATTTGTAGTGAGTGGAGAAAACAAGGTTAAGATTTTCCGTGAGGTAAGGGAAGAGAATGCAATATATCCCTCTTCAAAAATTGAAACGGAAGGAGAGGTTCACTGGATTTTGGATAAAGCGGCCGGTGGTGAATAAAAGCGGTCGGTAATTGGATAACGAAAGAATACTAGATAGAGATGGATGCACAACAAATCGTTAAATATAAAGAGCAGCTTGGAAAAATAGGGGCTTCATTAGTTTCGCAAGGAATGAAAGTCGGATTGGGAAGTGGGAGTACCGCGGCATGTGTTATCCGATCTTTAGGCAAGCGGTGGCAAGAGGAGGGGTTGCGTTTTGAAGGTGTGCCTTCCTCGATTGCGTCGGCCAAGCTGGCCGAATCTTACGGAATTGAACTGACAACATTGGGGGAATGTCCAGAATTAGATATTGCCATTGATGGGGCAGATGAGGTTACGCATCAAGGATTACAGTTAATTAAGGGGTTGGGTGGCGCTTTATTACGAGAAAAAATTGTTCGCTATGCAGCCAAAAAATTTGTTATAGTCGTTGATGAACGTAAATTAGTCGATAAGCTTGGTGAGCATACACCTGTTCCAGTTGAGGTTACCCCTTTCGGTTGGGAAGCCACAATGAAACATTTGGAAAAAATTGGAGCATCAATAAAAGTTCGAGTCAAGAATGATCATCCTGATTTTTTCCTGACGGATGGTGGGAACATGATTCTGGATTGTGATTTTGGAATTATTGACGATCCTGTACGGCTAGAGAAAGATATCATTTCAATTGCTGGGGTTATCGAAAGTGGTTTATTTATTAATTGTACGGATGAGGCTTTAGTCGCAGGTTATAACGGGATTCAGCATTTATATAAGTAAAGGAACACATCAATGTCTTTGTCCACGAATGATAATGTACAGATTAGGCCTTGTTTATTGGTGATAATGGGTGTTTCGGGATGTGGAAAAACGACATTGGCAAAAGGTTTGGATCAGTATCTTGACTGGCCTTTTCAGGAAGGGGACTCTTTTCATTCACAACATAATATCCAGAAAATGTCAGAAGGCAAACCCCTAACAGATAGCGATCGTTGGCCATGGTTGGAAAAATGTCATGCATGGTTGGAGGCATGTGCGGAAGAACATGATGGGAAAGGGGTGTTAACATGTTCCGCCCTAAAAAGATCCTATCGTGATTTTTTGCGCAAGGGCATTGGGAAACCTTTCTATTTTGTAAATTTAAAAGTTCCATATGATGTTCTTCTTCATCGTATTGAAAAACGTGAAGGGCATTTTATGCCCGCAAGTTTACTGGATACACAGCTGAAAAGCTTTGAACCGCTCCAGGTGGATGAACCTCATATAGAAATTGACATGTCCCATACGCTTGAAACGGTTATTCAAGATACACTAATGAAATTACAGCAACTTTAGTTAAAAGCTGGCAGTCAGGGCGATATTAAAAGAACGACCCAGACCAGGCAGGGCACGCAATTCGTTAGTTGTGATTAAATCTCCTAAGGACATTCCTCCCAAAGGAAGATAATATTTTTTGTTGGCAATATTTTCTATGCTTGCATCCAGGCGAAGCATACGCCATGTATAACTCCCCCCGATATTGAACAAAACATAGCCAGGTGTTTTCGGTTCACGACGCATAGGGTCAATTTGACTTTTTGTATTGACGAAATTTGCCTCGATCCTGCCAGTCCATGAACCAAAATATTCATTAAGGCTTATCGTTCCATTTAATGGCATCATGTGATAAAGGCTGTTGTGATTGGTTCGATCTTGACCCATAACCCAGTTGATATTTCCTTTCAATATGCCTTGACCATATTTCTTATTGTTCCATAATTTATAGGATTCAGCTGTGTTAATTCCATAGATTTGGGCGTTATGATTGTCAAACTGCAATTTTGAGACAGTTGTATTTTGACGTGTTTGCATACTCCCAAGGTAATTAACGTTGATGTAATGGTGAATATAGGTATAGAAGGGTTGAATCTTGATCTCCCATATATCCTGGTGTGGATCGTGAAAGTCAAAGGTTGTGCTGACGGTATTGCCTACTTCCGGTTTGAGGTTGAGATTGCCGATATAACCATTTCCATCACCAAACCAGCCAATCATGCGCATGGCCATCGGAGATGTGCCCCAAGTATAACGTTCATATAAATTTGGAGAACGGCTTTTCCGGGCATACCCACCTTCCCAGGTAAAGGATTTATTGACTGTCCATCGTGCCATGGCTGTAACATCAAAATTGGTATCGGTATGGCCACGGTTTGCAGTATTGAAATTATGAATGGCTTTCCGTTCCTCGGCATTCATTCCATTGATGCCTTGGTATCCAGATATTCTCCCTGTATTCATCATGACCAGATCATTTCGAAAACCGAGAAGGGTTGTGACTTTTGGGGTCCATTGGGCTTCCCATTCAGCAAAATTTCCCAATCGATCCCGATGGCCATTATTGATATTGTGATAGGTATGAGGTCCCATCATCATGTTTTTTTGTAGGGGGGGCCACCAGTCATTTAAACCTGAATGATCGAAAGAGCTGCCAATCCGTAACGTGTTATGATTATCTATGAATACTGTTGCCTTAACATTATATCCAGTTGTACGACCATCAATGTTCATGGGCATTCCTTTCGTGGCGGAATGGCCGCCTTTATTGCTGAGCATATTCATGGCATGGGTGACACGTTGCCAATAGCCTCTTGCTTCAATTGTTCCCCAATCGAAGTCACCCTTATATTTTCCATTGACAAAAATGGAGCGATTATTGGTCATATCCATATATTGATTGGGAAAACCTTCATAGGGTGTGTCAGATTGTCCATAGGTCAAAGAGAATAAATGGTTATCCTTTTTATAACCTAGGGTCACATCATGATTGAATGTTTTATAAGCAGAAGAATATACTTTTCCACCTCCGCTGCCTGCATGATAATTGCGGGATTGAGACCATGACCCGTTATAGCGGAGACTTAAATGTTTATTGGCAACAGTAATGTTTCCTGCCGTTCCTACGCCTGAACCATTACTATGATAAAAGCTTGAGGCTTCTCCTTTGATGAGAATTTTTTTGTTTTTTTCTGCAAAAAGAGGATCTTTTCGTTGGATATCAATTGATCCGGCCAGGCTGTCCCCTCCCATACTTACGGGTGTGATACCGGCCATGATTTTGGCTGTTGCAACATCATGGGGATTAAGATAGGAAATGGCAGGATTCATATGGTTTGGACAATCCCCATTGATACGCATACCATCAATGAACGTGGCCACCCGATCATCCGCCATTCCGTTAATTACGGGTAAAGAGGCAATACGACCCGCACCATATTGGCTGATACCCATTTGATTTTTGAAAAGATCCATTGGGTTTGGACTGTTATTCACAATATCCTTTAATTTATCCTTTTTTAAAAAAATTGAATTGGGTGGATTTGTGGAAAAGTCTGGGATGTCTTCTGATTCAATATGTATTTCTGGAACTGGTGCAGTGGTATTGGTTCTTGAAAGAGAGGTTTTATTTTGTGTAATGTTTTTTTGTGCTTTTCCATTATAGGGGTAAAGAGAACACAATAATAAAAAAAGGTAAAATTTACATGTACAATGCCATCGATAAGACATAGATTAACCTGATATAATAATGATAAAGGAATAATTTGGTCATAATATCTGTATGACCATTAGAACTATCAGTGTTAATAAAGAGGTGGTGCACGGGGTAGTTGCGTATTCAAGGGTAATATCGGGGGAGGTTGAGCCTGATAAACCTTGCGCTTCAAAAAAAGATGAACAATTGTCAATTGGGGAAAGATAAGTAATAAATTTAACAAGGGGTTTGGAACAGCCAATCCATTACAGAGGGGACAAACAAAGATTCCATGATGTTGTTGATTGTGTTGGGAGTGTTGATCCGTTTTCTTGCTTATCTTAGAGTGGGAGAAAGTGGCAGTGTCACACATCGTCATTGACATGTATGCATGCTGATTTTGCATCATTGGACAATGCCAAAGCGAGGTAAATGTAAAAGGTAAAAGAATTAAATGACTTATAAACAGAAACAGGACAATAATAACAGAATATAAAGATACAGGATAAGAATCTTTATTTTTTTTTACCCATATATTTGTTGTAGAGGATAAAATCATTAATGCCTTGGTCAAGTATTGAAGATCATCATTATTTATTTGATTAAAATTATGGACAAAGTCAAATTTCTTTTTAGTATTTGAATGTTTTGTTTTATAGATAGAATAGAATAAAGGCTCTTTACCTCTAATATATTTGAGCAAATATGGCATCAAGGATTATGAAACAGGAACCTATCTGTCCTTCTCTGAATCAGAAAACGATTTTATCATCATTTCCAAAAAGGACGTTGGTTTTTTCCGAACATGTCAATTCAGTAGGGATAGAGTTGGCCTGTACGGTTGCTGTTCTATTTAATATAATTGTTTTCCTACTAATGTTTTTTTGTTTACATGTAAAGAAAGAAGTTTTCCCACTCTCTTCAATGGTCGTGGTTCAATTTCAAGAAGGGATGAAATCTCTTTCCTCATTGGATGCAATTGCAGAAAATAAAACGGATGATCTGAAGGCAGTAACCATCCCCGTGGCCAGAAGTCCTGTCAATGCTTTGCCAGCCATGAACGTATTGCAAAAAATTTCAGTGCCAACCACTCAGGACCAATCGAGTAATCGTAACATTTCCAAAAATAAAATGGCTGCTCAATCAGCAATGGGACAGCAGAAAAGGCAAGATAGGGGAATGGAGCAGAAAGCCAAACCATCAATACCTTTAGTCAGTCACAACTTTCCATTGCAACGCTGCTCATCACCAAAAAGCACTTATCCCTTGGCTGCCCGTAGAAGACATGAACAGGGTGTTGCAAAGGTTGCATTGCAAATTTTGTCAAATGGACAGGTTGGTCAGGTAAAAATTGTTGAGACAAGTGGTTTTGTTGATTTGGATCGGGCTGCAATCGAGGCAGTCCAACAAATAAAATGCAGTGCACTGGAAGATAATGATACGCTTGTTCAGACAACAACCACGGTTCATTTTGAGTTAAGACACAACTAAAAATATATTAAGTAGTATTCATGTATAATTGAATAATATTTATGATCGGTTCAGCTGATATATATGTTTTTATATTATATAGTTTATTTGGTTATTGCCATTTTATTTTTAAAATTGAAATAGGTTTAAATTAAAAATACTTTTTCGGGAAGATTATCTGAAGTAAGAATATATCAAGAAAGAAAATTCTATCAATGCCTGTTTGGGGTTTATGGATTGATTATTTTCAAACTGTTGGAACCAGAAGACTATAATAAATTGTAACCTAAATTGAGTCATGAAATTCAATTTCATAGATATAATCTTTACTTTGAAACTGTTTGTTTGGTTTATAAAATCCTTGGTTTTAATATTTAATTGAATAAATTAATTTTTGTATCAGAAGGGTGATTATAGATGGAGATGATAAAAACGAAGGCTGCTGTTGCATGGAGAGCCAATCAGCCTCTTTCAATTGAGACAGTTGATTTAATGCCGCCACAAAAAGGGGAAGTTTTAATAAAGATAATTGCAACCAGTGTATGTCATACAGATGCATACACGCTTTCAGGAAAAGATCCTGAAGGTATATTTCCAGCAATATTGGGTCATGAAGGGGCGGGAATTATACAGGCTGTTGGTGAAGGGGTAACAAGTGTTTCTGTTGGTGATCATGTTATACCCTTATATACTCCGGAATGTGGAACATGTGAATATTGTCGTTCTGGTAAAACCAATCTCTGTCAGGCTATTCGTGTCACTCAAGGTCAAGGGTTGATGCCTGATGGTACGAACCGTTTTTTCAAAGACGGCGAACCTATCTATCATTATATGGGAACATCTACATTTTCCGAATATACGGTTGTTCCGGAGATTTCTGTAGCAAAAATCAGTAAACAGGCACCTTTGGAAAAAGTATGTTTATTGGGTTGTGGAATCACAACTGGTATGGGAGCTGTAAAAAATACGGCAAAAGTACAAAAAGGTGATAGTGTTGCAGTTTTTGGGTTGGGTGCGATTGGCTTGTCAGTCATTATGGGAGCCCATATGGCGGGTGCAGGTCGCATTGTCGCAATTGATATTGATTCAGAAAAATTTAAATTGGCTAGGAAGTTAGGTGCTACCGATTTTATAAATCCTAAAGATTATTCCGCCTCAATACAGGAAGTTGTAATTGAAAAAACAAAAGGTGGAGTAGATTTTTCATTTGAATGTATAGGAAACGTTCAGGTAATGCGTTCTGCTCTTGAATGTTGTCATAAAGGTTGGGGAGAATCTGTTATCATTGGTGTTGCCGGGGCAGGTGAGGAAATTTCCACCCGTCCTTTTCAGTTGGTGACCGGCCGCGTATGGCGAGGATCCGCATTTGGTGGGGTTAAGGGGCGTTCACAATTGCCTGTTATTGTAAATGATTATCTGCAAGGCAAATTCGTTTTGGAGGATTTTATAACACAAGACTTGGCATTTGATGAGATTAATAGGGCTTTTGATTTATTGCATCAGGGAAAAGCTATTCGAACTGTTTTACATTACTAGTTTCAGATAGGTTTGACAGGAAATATTATGAAATATGTTGAATTGGAAACTCATCAATCTTTTGGTGGACAGCAAAAACGGTTTAGACACTGGTCAGTCACACTGGGCTGCGAAATGAGTTATTCAGTTTACTTGCCACCTGATTACAGGAATACAACTTTACCTATATTATACTGGCTTTCCGGTTTAACTTGTAATGACCAGAATTTTGTGACTAAGGCAGGGGCGCAAAAATATGCTGCAGAATTGGGAATTATACTGGTTGTCCCTGATACAAGTCCCCGAGGTGATATAATTCCTGACGCGCCTTCTTATGATCTGGGACAGGGAGCGAGTTTTTATGTTAATGCGACACAAGAACCCTGGAAACAAAATTATCAAATGTTTGATTATATTTCCATTGAGCTTCCCAAATTGATCAAGCGACAATTTAAATCGAATGGCAAGCAATCTATTGCTGGACATTCAATGGGTGGTCATGGTGCTTTGATGTTTGCCCTAAAACATCCTGGTCGATTTTGTTCGGTTTCGGCTTTTGCACCAATTGTTAATCCAATGCAGGTGCCGTTTGGGCGTAAGGCATTTTGTCATTATCTTGGAGATAGCAAGGAAACTTGGCAAGTCTATGATAGCTGTTTTCTAATGGAGCATTATATTGACCAACCCTTTCCCATATTGATTGATCAGGGAACAAAGGATGAATTTTTATTAAAACAGTTACAACCAGAAATTTTGGAAACTGTTGCCCTCAAAAAGAATTGGCCGTTTCAATTGCGATGGCAGAAAGATTATGATCACAGCTATTTTTTTGTTTCAAGTTTTATCCGTGATCATTTGTTATTTCATTATAGATATTTAAAGTAAATATATGTGAATAATCATATCAAGAATTTATGCAGTTTCACGTTTTTTGAAATGAGGACAGTTTGTATAAACTATATTTAATGGATTATTGATTCAAGGGTCTCCACAATCTGATGCGTTTCTGTTCCTGTTTGAATGGAGGTTCTATATTTTCCCTCTGGATCCATGAGAATGAACTGATCATAAGGTTCAACAAGGCTTATATCACTATTGATTGGCGCTTTTTTGATGGAAACATGATAAAGAATTGAAATATCACGAAGCGCCAGTTCACCACCGGTCAGGGCTATAATTTTATCATTATAGGTTTTCATACTTAACATCAGACGGCTGGGTGTATCATAGTTAGAATCAAAGGATATGAAAATTGGAACAAGTTGAGATGCTTTATTCTCTAAATGGTTAATGATCTCACCCATTTTTATAAGATCCTTACGACATTGATTATGCGGGCAACGTGTTGCACCGAAATACATCAACATCCATTTTCCCCTGAATATTCCGTCATTGACGATACTTCCTGCAGGGCTGATAAGTTGAAAACCCCCTCCGATTATATTGGAATTTTCAGGCGCAACGGCTGTATGATTGGCAGTGAATTTAATCCCGAGGAACATCATGCCAATAATGAAAGCGATAAATAGGAATGAAATAATCCAAATAGATTTTTTTTGATTTTGTGGCATGATTTAATGTGCTTCTGCCCAGTTTTTACCTATTCCAGCCTCAACAACAAGGGGAATGGAAAGATTAACAGTGTTTTCCATTGTTTGCTTTACAAGATTAACGAATGTTTCAGCATAATCTGTTCGCACTTCAAAAAGCAACTCGTCATGAACTTGTAATAACATGCTTACGGGGAGTTTTTTTTCTGTGATGATTTTGTCCATATCCCGCATTGCGCATTTTATAATGTCGGCGGCGCCCCCCTGAATAGGAGCATTTATGGCTTGGCGTTCGGCATAAGCCTTTTGTGGACCTTTGCTATTTTTAATTCCAGCAATCCAGCATTTTCTGCCAAAAGGTGTTAGAACAAATCCCTTTTCCTTTGCCTCTTCCTGGGTATTTTGCATATATGCCCTTATTTCAGGGTAACGTTTAAAATAGGTCTCAATATATTGTTTGGCATCAGATGATGAAACATTCAATTGTTTGGCTAACCCAAAGGCACTAATTCCATAAATAATACCAAAATTGATTGCTTTGGCCTGTCGACGCAGCAAAGGTTGCATTTCATTGATTGGAACGTCAAAGACCTCTGAGGCTGTACGGGCATGAATATCCTCATTATGAATAAAGGATTCTTTTAATTGGGGAATATTTGCAACATGTGCAAGAAGCCTCAATTCTATTTGTGAATAATCTGCGGAAACAAGAACATGGCTAGGCTTGGCAATAAATGCTTCCCTGATTTTTCCACCGTCTTCTGTTCGAATAGGTATATTTTGTAAATTGGGATCATTGGAAGACAAACGTCCCGTAACGGTTCCAACCATATTAAAGCTGGTATGTACACGTTTTGTTTCCGGGTTTATTTCCTTAACCAAGGCATCCGTATAGGTGGATTTAAGTTTCGCCAATTGTCGCCAAGCCAGCAGTTTTTCAGCAATCTCGTGACCCTGATCGCTAAGTTCCTGTAATACCTTGACATCTGTTCCCCATGTACCAGATTTCATACGTTTTCCACCAGGCAACTTCATCTGGTCAAAAAGGATCTCCCCAAGTTGTTTTGGTGAGGCCAAATTGAATTCTTCACCGGAAACATGATAGATTTCTTTTTCTTTTTCTGACATTTTTTCGGTGAAAGTAGTAGAAAGCTTTTGAAGAAGGGAAGCGTCAATCATAATTCCATTCTGTTCCATCCTGGTCAGGATTGGAATTAGGGGACGTTCTATTTCTTCATAAAGACCTAGAACATGTGCGGTTCTTAATTGAGGTCGCAATATTTCCCATAAACGCAAAGTGACATCTGCATCTTCACCTGCATAGGTTGTTGCCTCTTCAATTGAAACTTGCGCAAAAGGGATACGTTTACGACCGGTTCCGGTTAATGCATCATAAGATATTGTTTGATGATTCAAATAGCGTTTTGCCAGTTCATCCATTCCATGTCTGTGCTCTCCTGCCGCTAGGTTGTAAGAAATAATCATTGTGTCATCATAGGGGGCAGGTTGCGGGAACCCGTTATGTTCCAAAACAAGAAAATCATACTTAGCATTATGAAAAATCTTGAGGATGGAAGGATCTGTCAGAATGGGGCCAAGATACTGAATGACATTTTTTAATGAAATTTGTTCTGGTTTTAATAATTCTCCATCTATTTGATGATTGATGGGAATATAACAGGCTTTACCCGGGGCTACAGCTAGGGAAATCCCGATTAGATTTGCCTGTAATGCATTAAGGTTGTCGGTTTCAGTATCCACGGCACAAAAATGGGTTGTTTGAATTCGGTGAATCCATTCCTGTAATTGCGTGTTATTGAGAATGGTCTCATACTGATGATACGGGGCGGCAAGAACCGCTTTGTTTGGTTCGGGACCGGTCTGTGTTTCCTGTCTGCGAGATGTATGAGGAATGTCGCCTGTATTATGAGAATTTTTTGTCCAGCGATTTAATATGGAGCGGAATCCATGTTTTTGAAGCCATGCGGTAACTTTTTCAGGATCAGCCTTGCAACAATTTAACTGATCAATCGGGGTGGGTAGAGGAATATCATCTTTTAGCTGAACAAGTTGATATGAAATTCGTGCATTTTCCTTGTTGGTTTCAAGATTATCGCGCCGTTTGGAGGGTTTCATCATAGGAATGGCAGCAAGGATATCCTCCAACTGTCCATATTCATGAATTAAAGCGGCTGCCGTTTTGGGACCTATGCCAGGAACTCCAGGGACATTATCTACCGGGTCTCCCATCAATGCTTGTAAGGAAATCATATCTGTTGGGGACACACCAAATTTAGCTCGTACCTCTTCAATCTTGATGAATTTTTCCTTGATGGGATCCTGCATTTGAATATGTTCGTTGATTAATTGCATCAGATCCTTATCGGAAGAAATAATTGTACATTTGCCCCCATCTGCCACGATTGCTTTTGCGTAACTTGCAATAAGATCATCAGCTTCCCATCCTGCCATTTCAATTGTTGGTAATCCCAGAATTTCAGAGGCTTCCCGAACAAGTGAAAACTGGGGAACAAGCTCTTCAGGAGGAGGAGGTCTATGTGCTTTATAAGCTGGATAAATTTCATTCCTGAAGGTTTTTCTTCCTGCATCAAAAATGACAGCCATATGACTGGCCACACGATCACGGATTAGTTTTATCATCATGTTAGTAAAACCATAAACCGCGTTGACAGGTGTTCCTGATGGATCAGTCATTAAGGGAATGGCATGAAAAGCACGAAAAATAAACCCGGATCCATCAATGAGGATTAAGTGTTTTTGATTTGATGCAGAAGATGAAGTCATGAAAGATGTTAATTTGATTCAGATAGTTTGTAGACAAATGATTTTGAGCAATAAGGACAGGTTGCCTGTCCGTTTTTTAGTTTTAGAAAAACCCGTGGATGACCGAACAGTGTGTGATTACCCTCACAAGCAACGGTTTGGGAAGAAGTATAAATGGTTTCAATAGGTTTTGCCGGTAAGGTTGTTGTAGAATCTTTTTCTAAATTCATGAATATACCCTTGTTAAGTGGTTCAGAACTTGTCATTTATAAAAATAAAATTTATCTTGGACAAATATGTTTTTCTTAAACCGTTTAAGTTCTGTCTATTTACATAAAGCTTGCTATTTTTTTCTGATCGGAATTTATTTCCTGACCCAACATTGTAATATAGCCTATGCAGAAGTTAAAGTGAATAGTTCTGTTTTGAATACATCCTCTATCGGTTCTGATCCTTATGCACGTTATAAAAAGCTGATTCCTCCTGATTTGTGGTGGGAAATGTCGGATCATGCCCGTATTCCCGTGCGTATATGGCGGGCAATACAACAAAAGGCAATTATCCTGGCCTTACATGGATTTAATGATAGTCGCGATGCGTGGGAAGATTCAGCAGATCATTTTGTTAAGTCAGGTGTAACTTTATATTCCCCGGATCAGAGAGGATTTGGACAAGCACCGTTAAGAGGAAATTGGGCGGGTAGCCGTCGGATGATTGACGATATTATTGAGGAAATATCATTTTTAAAAACTCGATATCCCGATACACCCTTGTATGTGATGGGAGAGAGTATGGGGGGGGCTGTCGCCATGTGTTTGGCCTCACGTCCCAATGTTCCAAAAGTCGATGGTTATATTTTACTGGCCCCAGCCGTGTGGGGTCATAAACAGCTGGGACTGGTTGCCGATGTTATCTTGCGCATGATCAATACGATCGCCCCGAATTGGCGGTTAAGTGGAAAAAGCGCCCCGGTAACCATCAGGGCAAGTGATAATGATGAATCCCTGTTACGTTTGTATTTTGATCCGTTATCATTGCACAAAGCCCGTGTAAAGGCATTGTATGGGTTGGTCAATTTGATGAGCAAGGCTGCAAAGGCTGCTCCTTATATTCATTCTCCAATCCTTGTAATGTATGGTGATATGGATCAGCTCATCCCTGATTCTTCAATGAAAAAGGTCTGGCGACAATTTCCTTCTTGGGTAAGAAAGGATTATATTCCTGGAGGATATCATTTATTGTTGCGTGGTAGAAATAGAAACATTGTGGTGCAGGATATACTGAGCTGGATTTTTAGTCCGGATCAGTTTTTGCCATCAGGTGGAGATATTTCAACCTCCACATGGTTATCGATTGAGGGAAAGGAAAAAATACCGGTTTATTTGCCAAGCCAGGTTGATAATTTTATTAAAAAATAAAAGTCTCTATATCTTATGGGTGATAGTGCAATAACAGCTTGCCGGCTAGTCTTGGAGGAGAACAGCTCCAGCAGTCCGATTGGTGGCCGTATCTACCAAAATGGCTGCACCCACATCTTTTGCCTGGTTATAGGGTAAAACCGGAATTGGCTGTTGCAAGGTTAGGGAAACTTGTCCAATACTGTTTTTCTGTAAATCCTTGGCAGGTTCTTTTTCCAGATTATGTATATTTAGATGATTATGAATCGATGAGATTTTCGCCTTGATCCAGCGGTGACCATGTTTCAACCAATAAAGTCTTCCAATAATCAAAGGTTCGTCATCCAACCATGCCAGGGTGGCTTGGACCTCTTTTTGTAATGGAGATATGGAAGGAGAGGTTATCCAGTCCCCTCGGGAAATGTCTATTTCTCGGTCAAGAATTAATCCAACGGATTTACCCGCTTCAGCACAGGGTATTTCGTTTTGTAGTGCATCGGCAAAAATCTTAGCAATTTTTGCTTTTAGTCCAGAAGGTTGCACAATAATTTCATTTTCTGGCTTGACAGTTCCTGCCGCTATTTTCCCCCAAAAAATTCTTTGACCATGTTGGGTGGGGCTGGATTGGGTTTCAGATAGTTTTTGTACATATTGGACAGGGAAATATAAAGGACATTTGACAATATGTTGTTGGGAGGGAAGTTCGGTCAAGGCGTCTAAAAGACAGGGACCGTGATAGACATTTTCACATAAGCGATATCTTTCGTTATCAGCTATAGTGGAGATGATATTATAACCTTTTAATGCTGAAATGGGTATGATGTGCGTAACAGGTATATTTGCTTCCTGAGTGAATTTTTTTAGTGCTTTTTTAATATGCACAAAGGCAATATCGGGATTTTTGACAGCATCAAGTTTATTGATGGCGAAAAGCAGCGAAGGGACTTTTAATAGGTTGGCAAGTAATGTGTGCCGACGGGTTTGAGGCAACAAGTCAACATTTTCCATCTCCCAGTTTAATTTTGTCGCATCGACCAAAATGACGGCAGCGTCACTATTGCTGGCGGCGGTTACCATGTTTCTTGTGTATTGTTCATGACCTGGTGCGTCCGCGATAATGAATTTACGAGTTGGTGTGGTAAAATAACGGTATGCCACATCGATTGTAATACCTTGTTCTCGTTCAGCTTGTAATCCATCTGTAAGCCGGGCGAGATCATAGGAACGGTCTGTCGAAAACTGTTGTTGTATACCAGATAGTTGATCGGCAAGAATTGCCTTGCTATCGAGTAATAAACGGCCGATTAATGTGCTTTTGCCATCGTCAACGTTTCCGGCGGTCAGGAATTTTAATGTATGATGTGAATGAGAGGTGGAATTTACGGGAGAAGATATCATGATGCATTCCTTAAGAAATAAAAACGGGGATAGAGAGATCAGAAATAACCTTCAAGTTTACGTTTTTCCATTGAGGCTTCTGAGGTCTGGTCATCCATACGGGTTGCACCACGTTCACTGATCGTGACGGTAGCTGTTTCCCTGACAATATCGCGTGCTGTTTTTGCATTGCTTTCAATAGGGCAAGTACAGGTCATGTCACCGACCGTGCGAAAGCGGACAGTTTTGGTAAGAATTTCTTCATCTTGTTTAGGCTGTGTCACCTCTGTTACAGGAACAAGCAACCCTTTGCGGGGAATGACTTGCCGTTGATGAGCGTAGTAAAGGCTGGGTAAGGGAATATTTTCCTGTTCGATATAACGCCATACATCATATTCCGTCCAGTTAGAGATTGGAAAAACACGGAAATTTTCACCCGGATGAATTCTGGTATTGAATATGTTCCATAATTCTGGCCGTTGATCTTTGGGTTGCCATTGACCAAAAGAATCCCTGTGTGAAAAAATTCTTTCCTTGGCACGGGCCTTTTCTTCGTCACGGCGGGCCCCTCCAATTAATGCATCAAAACCAAATTCCTCTATAGCCTCCAACAATGTTACTGATTGATGGGGATTACGGCTTTCCAAAGGATGAGATAGCCTCACCGTACCTCGTTTCATTGATTCTTCTACTGATCGAATGATTAAATTTGCCTTTAATTCTTTTGCTCTCTGATTACGAAATTGGATGACTTCTGGAAAATTATGTCCTGTATCGATCATAAGAAGCGGAAAGGGGAAGCGTCCCTGCCCAAAGGCTTTTTCAGCCAGCCTTAATAAAATACATGAATCCTTGCCGCCAGAAAATAACAGGGCTGGTTTTTCGAAGGAACCAGCCACTTCACGCATAATGAATATGGCCTCTTCTACCAGATCATTTATGGCAGGGTTCGAGGATGATATGAGAAAATTCATGATAAAATGACCATAATTAAAATATGTTAAGACTGATGAGAGTTGAGAGAAATGGGTGCACTCACATGAAGACCACATTCCTTCGCTTCATCATGTTCCCACCACCAGCGTCCAGCTCTGAAATCTTCGCCAAGAGTGATGGCGCGAGTGCATGGTTCGCAGCCAATACTGACAAAAAAATGATCATGAAGCGTATTGTAGGGAACGCGATATGTTTTAACGTAGTACCACACATCTCCATTTGTCCAGTCAAGTAAAGGGTTTAGCTTTACTTCAGGTTGATCATTCCCTTTGTTTTCAGGTTCAACTGCTTGAAGATTGGCCCGGAAATTTGATTGTTCTTTGCGTAATCCTGTAATCCAACCTTTATAGTTTCGTAAAAGGTCGGTCAGGGGGACCAGTTTTCTGATGTGACAACATTCTTTACGAAGCTCAGTTGATCGATAAATCGCTTTTTCACCATTTTTTTGAACATAATTCTGGACTGTTTTTTTGTTTGGATAATAGCTTTTTATTTTTATACTATAATGAATTTCAGCTTGTCTTTTTAAGGCTAGCGTTTGAGGATGCAGTTTTAGTGTATCCAGCATGGAAACCTGAATGGGTAAATCAAGCTGATGGATAAGATCTGTGATTACCATATCCTCCACCCCTAAACTGGTTGCCTGAACCAATGGTGAATAATCCCGATTTATTTTTTGCAGGAATGATCTTGTTTGTTCGAGCTTCTGTTCATATTGCTCGCTTGGATGTTTGGAATAGAATTCAAGTGGTGTCATCGTAAACTGTTACCTAAGTTGATATAATAATTCTGTTATTAGGAATTTGAAAAAGATGCGGTTAGAAATTCTGGTGTTAATGACTAAATAGGATAATCTGCAGTAGGGGGCTGATCCATGGTAAAACTATTCCTCAAATTACTTTAATTAACTGTAAAATATAGAATATTTTCAATTTATGCAATATAATTTGTATTATTTAAGTAAATAAAGTCAATTAATAACTATAAAATATTGTATATTTTATTTATAGTTTATTGATTTATATATAAAATTTATAATTTCCTTGTATATATTCATATTTCAAAATCTAAAATTGGCTTAAAATAAATAATTTGGCCTTTTTTTAGATTCTGAATTTTTGGAATTGTTTTTGGAATTTGGGCTTCAATGTGAGAGGTGCATTGTTGAGGTTTTAAAACTAGTTTCAGTAAAGCACCAAGGGGTCGTATATCGATGACTTCTGCTGGATAGTATCCTATAGGGGATATATCGTTAATTTGTATATCAATTTCATAAGGACGAAAGTTAAAGCTTTTTTCCCCAATGCGTAAATTATTCGAATCGCCCAGAAAATTATAGACAAAATCATTGGCCGGATTATTGAGGATTTCAATCGGGGAGCCAATTTGTTCAATGACACCCCTATTCATGATGACAACACGATCAGCAATTTCCATGGCCTCCTCCTGATCATGCGTTACAAAAATGGTTGTCAGGTGAATTTCTTGATGAAACTGGGTTAGCCAACGTCGTAATTCTCTTCGGACCTTTGTATCAAGAGCGGAAAAAGGTTCATCCAGTAATAGAATTTTGGGATTTATGGCTAGGGTACGTGCCAGGGCAATTCTTTGGCATTGTCCGCCGGAGAGTTCATGTGGATAATGATTGGCCACATGTTCAAGTTGTACCATTTCCAGAAGAAATTGAGCTTTTTTCGTGATCTCTTTGGGGGAAAGCCTTACTTTTTTTGGTTTAATGCGTAGACCAAACGCAATATTGTCAATAACTTTCATATGTGGGAATAAAGCGAAATTCTGGAATACATACCCAATATGTCGATTACGAATATCTTCCTTGCTTATATCCTGGTTTTCAAAAAAGATGTGTCCCGAGGTGGGCAATTCCAAACCTGCAATAATTCGTAACAGGCTTGTTTTTCCACATCCCGATGGTCCTAGGAGTGCAACAAGCTCACCTTTTTCAATGGTGAGGTTTATATCATTGAGTGCATGATAATGATTGAACCATTTATTGAGATGAGATATCTGAATACCCATTTTAACTATTTCCCTTCTTTTGGGACGGTTTAAGTTGTTTCTCACACCAATATCTTAGAATGAGAATGAATAGGGCCATGATAAGAAGGAGAATGGAAATACTGAATGCGGCCGTGGCATTATATTCATTATATAAAATCTCGATATGAAGGGGTAAGGTATTGGTCAGGCCTTGTATATGGCCTGAAACAATTGAAACGGCACCAAATTCTCCCATGGCACGGGCGGTACACATAACAATACCATACAGAAATGCCCATTTGATGTTGGGAAATGTTATTTTTTTAAAAATTTGCCATCCTGATGCACCTAACAAACGGGCGGTTTCCTCTTCTTGATTGCTCTGGGTTTGCATTAAGGCGATCAAAGAACGTGTGATAAAAGGAAAAGTCACAAAAATGGTTACAAGAATAATTCCTGGAATTGCATAAATAATTTGTAAGTGATAATGCATTAAAAAAGTATGTAAAATACCTTGCGATCCATAGAATAAGGTATAAATCAAACCTGCAATCACAGGGGAAATGGAAAAAGGCAGATCGATGAGGGTTAAAAGTATATTTTTCCCTTTGAAATCATATTTGCATAAACACCATCCAGCCATCAGTCCGAAGATTCCATTGAAAAAAACGGCGCAGGAAGTCGCTATTATTGTTAATTTTAGTGCCGCCAGGGCTTCTGACGAAGTACAGGTGACCCAGAAAAAGACAATACCTTTGCCTAAACCTTCAATTAGAATGATAGAAAGGGGTGCGATAAAAATAATTAAAAAAATGAGCCAAGTAATAAAGATAACGCTGTTTTTTTGCCAATTTACAAAAGGTTTGGAGGAATAAAAGGGCATTTATGTATTCCTCTGAAAAATATTAAAAGGGGAAAGCTGGGATGTGGATAGAATTAGGCGGTAAGGTTTAAAATGTTTTTGGAACAGGTTGAAAAAAAATAATAAAGAAAAAGAAACCAGCAACATTAAGAGACTGATTACAGTTGCACTCGTATAATCAAACTGGTCAAGTTTTGATACGATTAAGATAGGTAAAATTTCCGTTTTGTAAGGAATATTTGCGGCAATGAACACAACGGAGCCATATTCTCCCAAGCTTCTTGCAACAGAAAGCGAAAAACCGGTAAGCCATGCAGGAAATAAAATGGGGAGAAAGATATATATAAATGTTTGTAAACGGGTTGCACCTAGTGTGTAAGCCGCTTCTTGTAATGAGGGGGGGAACTCTTTTATAACGGGTTGCAAGGTTCTGATTACAAAGGGAATTGTAACGAATATGAGGGCAAGAATAATTCCCAGGGGTGTGTAGGCAACCTTGAAGGGTAAAATTGTACCGAATAAACCGTTGGGCGCATATAAGTCTGTTAATGCAATGCCTGCAATTGCAGTAGGTAATGCCAGGGGAAGATCAATCATTGAATCAATTATTTTTTTTCCCTTGAATTCGTAACGTATTAAATTCCAGGCCAAAAAACCGCCCAGGATAGAGGACAGTAAAGAAGCGCAGAAAGAGGTGTAAAAAGAAAGTTTTAATGCGCTTAATAAGCGTTGATCGGTTAAGATCATGACAAGCTGATGACTATTGATATGGGTGCTGTAAAGAATCAGTCCAACCAATGGTAATAAAACGATAAAGGACAACCAGAAAAGACTGTATCCAAAACTAAGCCAAAACCCTGGAAGAATTGAATATCGGGAAAAAGACATAATTTTTTCCTTATGGCTTTATTGATTAATACTGTGAATGATTTGGTCAAAAATGGCATGATCTTTGAAAAACTCTTGGTTAATCTCTGCCCAGTTTTTGAAGAAATCATTGATCTTTAAAAGATGAAGGGGACGAAACATGATGTAATGGGATGCTATACGTGGATTAATGGGACGATAATAATTTTGAGCGGCAATTTTTTGACCTTCATCGCTGTAAAGCATAAGTAAATAATCTTTTGCTACTTCTCTTGTTTTTTTTTGGTCAATAACAGTATCGATGAGTGCAACGGGGGGTTCCGTTAGGATAGATGTGGATGGGGTTATTACCTCAAATTGTCCTGCCCCTGATTCACGGGTTGCCATATAGGCCTCATTCTCCCAAGAAATAAGTACATCTCCAATGTTGCGTTGGGTAAATGTAAGACTGGCGTTCCTTGCCCCGGCATCAAGTATGGGAACATTTTTATAAAGGTGTTTGACAAAATCATAGGCCTCTTGTGGATCATGATTTTTGGTATAACTGTAAAGCCATGCAGCGAGAAAATTCCATCTTGCCCCACCAGAGGTTTTTGGATTGGGGGTAATTACAGCAATGTCAGGTTTGACAAGATCATTCCAGTCATGGATATGCTTGGGATTACCTTTGCGAACAAGAAAAACAATGGTTGATGTATAAGGAACACTATGATTGGGAAAATTGTCCTGCCAGTTTTTGGTCAGCAAGGGGTGATATTTATTGATTGCATCAATATCTCCGGCAAGAGCTAGTGTGGCAATATCGGCTTGCATACCGTCAATAATGGCCCTGGCCTGCTTTCCTGAACCACTATGGGATTGGTATATTATGACATCCTGACCTGTTTTCTGTTTCCAGTAATGTTGAAAAAAATGGTTATATTGATGAAAAAATTCTCGTGTTGGATCATAGGAAGAATTCAATAGAGTTATGGTTTTAGTACGGGCGGTGGATGTTGTGACGGCAAAAACTGCAATAATCAAAGCTATATATAAATGTAATGTTTGAGTAATATATCTGAATAAAAACATAGGGATATGGCTTTGAAAGGGGAATAATTACTTGCGTAAATGTGAATATGAACTATTTTAACAAAAAATAAAAGTTAATTTTTAAAAAATATAATAAATTACTTTTTTATAAAGTATTTTAAATCTGTGTAAATATAAATTTTCAGATTTATCTAGAAGATAAATTTGATGACATTAATTTTGATATATATATATATCAATTATTTCTGTTTTACAACAAACTTCAATTTTCGCGAAAATGTTTATTTTATAATTTTAGGGGTCAATATAAAATACATTTTATATCATTATCATCATGTTGCCGCCAATTTAAATAATCATTATTTAGATTAGTATAAAATTTAGATTAATTTTATATGTTTTATAAAAATGAATAATATATCAATAACGCTTAACAAATTTATTAAATTATCAGTAAATTGGTTTGTTATTACTGTTTTTTTATCTTCAATTTCATCAATATTATTAATATTAGAATTGGTGTTGTTGTCAAAAATCATTACTTCAATCATATTTTATAAAGCGAATATTTCTTTTGTTGATAACGAAGTTATTTATTTTATATGTTGTGTATTTTTTCAAATTTGTACCAGATCTGTTTCTGATATTACTGGCATAAAAGCGGCATTAAAAATTACAAAAGCCATAAGGTTGGAGATTTATCAATCACTGTTAAGAACAGGTCCAATTTCCTACAGTCATATTTCTTTGGGGGAAATGGTTAACAGCCTAACAGAAGCCGTCGATAATCTGCTTCCCTATTTTGCACGCTATATCCCCAGTGCCGTGATGATGGTCATATTGCCCCTGTTTATTTTGGCCACTGTTTTAAACTTTGATATTTGGGGTTTTGTGATTTTGTTATGTACGGGTCCTTTAATTCCGCTTTTTATGGCTTTGGTTGGATATACGGCACAGGTGATTATGGATAGACAATGGCGGCAGTTATCCCTGTTAAGCGGAAACTTTTTTGACATGTTGAAAGGGTTAAAGACCTTACGGTTATTTGGACGGGCTGGTGAAAGTCTGAAATTTATTGAAAAACTTTCAGATGAATATCGTAAAACAACGCTGTCAGTTATGAAGGTTGCGTTTTTAACGTCAGCAGTGTTGGAATTTTTTTCAAGTTTATCAATTGCAGTTGTCGCTGTGACATTTGGTATTCGTTTGTTAAATGGAACCATGCATTTTCACTCTGCTTTTCTTGTCCTGTTATTGGCGCCAGAATATTTCATGCCTTTACGAGACTTTTCATCGAGTTACCATGCCAGACAAAATGCAAATGCAGCCTTGGATCAATTAAAAAAAATATATAGTTTACCAAAATTAATTAAATTTTCTTATCAAAATAAAAGGATAGATTCATGTATTAAGGAAATCATTCTCGATCATGTAACGGTTAAGAATAAAGAAAATATAAATTTAGTGCAGGATATCACTTGTACATTTTTAAGAGATAGGCTCAATATTATATTTGGTCATAGCGGTGCTGGAAAAACGACGTTATTAAATATTCTACTTGGTTTTTTACCTGTACAATCAGGCACGCTTAAAATTGTTGATTTAAAAAACCAGTCGCAATCTATAAATATGGTTGATATTGCCTGGGTTCCTCAAGAACCTTTATTGCTATATGGGACGATTAGGGATAATTTATCCCTGAAAGCTTTTGAACCTTCTCTTGAACAATTGTGTAGTGTAGCCAATCAAGCCGGTATTTTGTCTTTTATAGAAACCCTACCACAGGGTTTTGAAACTCATATAGGGGAGGAAGGGCAGAATTTATCGGGTGGACAAATAAGACGCCTTATGTTGGCACGAGCGCTGTTAAAAAATCCAGATATTCTGATTCTTGACGAGCCCACTTCCGGGTTGGATCAAAAAAATGCCTTGCAGATTATTCAGACTATTCAACTTCTTAAAAAGGACAGGATTGTTATTGTGGCAACGCACAATCCCCTTTTAATCTCTTATGGTGAGGTTTCTGTACAAATAGATCGGGGACAACTGCTTCATAATTCAAGGGTTGGTGGCAAGTCGTTATGAATTTTAATTTTTCTTTTTTTCAATTGGTTAAACCGATTAAATGGCATTTAATGCTGGGTCTATTTTTATCTTGTATCGCGGCCCTGAGTAATTTTGGGTTGCTGTTTTTATCAGGATGGTTGATAGCTAGTGCAGCCATAGTTGGATTAACCGGGATTATTGCCGTTCAGGCATTTAATATTATTGTTCCAGCCTCAGGGGTCCGTTTTTTTGCCATAACACGGATTGTGACACGATATTTGGAACGTGTGATCACGCATGATGGCGCATTAAGGGTTATAAGCCTGGCAAGAAAAAAGGTTTATGAATGTCTGATCCCCTTAACACCTGCAGGACTTGTGAATAAAAGAGGGGGTGACTTGCTGGGACAATTTGTTTCCGATTCAGAAAATATAGCAAATTATTATACTGATGCATTGCTTCCATTTATTCGGGCTTTATGTTGTGGGATTATATTTATTGTTACCTTTTATTTCTTTTTGCCTGTGGCGGCTTTCTCCTTGGCCATAGCTTTTATCATGGCAGTCGGTCTGGTTTCTGTTGGAGTTTACGGTTGTTCATACAAGTATATTTGTCATATTCTTGAATCAAGAAACAATTTACAGGCTGATCTAGGTGAAACTCTGCGTCATTTTGGTGAATTATATATTTTTAAGGTTATTGATCAGTATTTTAAAAAAATTCAGACTGCTCAGAAATCTATTGATCAAAGCAGATTGATGCTGGATTGTATTGAAAGTGTGGCCAAGTCATTAATTACATTTATTATGATGATTTGTGTTATTGCCGTTTTGTTTCAGGCCAGTAATGCTCATCATGATATAGGACTGAATGCAGCTGAAATTCCCATGTTGGTTTTGGGTGTAATGGCAGCTTTTGATGTTATACTTCCTTTACCACAGGCTTGTCATGCTCATATAAAAGCACGCCTGGCACAAAAAAGGTTACAGATTCTATCAAATGCAGGGAAAAAGAAACAAAGCAGTAGGGTCATCAATTCCGTATCCTCTTCCACCTGTCTCGTATTTGACAAAGTTCAATTCAGTTATCCCCATAACCCAAGAATGATTTTACAGAATGCATCTTTAACAATCAAACAAGGTGATAAAGTGGCGATTATTGGCGAGTCCGGGACTGGTAAAAGTAGTTTGATCAATTTGATTTTTTCGTTTTATCCAATCCAGGCTGGAGAAATTAAGTTTGCCGGTGAATCTGTCAAGAATTTGAATGCGGATAATTTATCTTCTTTTATCACTGTTGTTTCCCAGGATTTTCATCTTTTTTCTGGAAGCATCATGGATAATTTTAGATTGATTGTACCGGATGCAACTGAAAATAAAATTTATGATGTGTTAAAAATTGTGCAACTTGATGATTTTGTTAAACGACTACCAAAGAATATTCACAGTCATATAGGCAATAATGCAATAGAATTGTCGGGAGGGGAGGCAAAAAGATTGGCTATTGCTATTGCTCTTTTACGTAAAACCCCCTGGCTGATTCTTGATGAACCAACAGATGGTTTGGATCAGCAAACAAAATATACAATGATGCAGGAATTATTGAAACTATATGCTGACAAAACTCTAATAATCATTACTCATGAAACAAGTATATTGTTTTTAATGAATCTTGTTTTTTCGCTGGAAAATGGATGTTTTAATAAAGTTATCATGGATGACTATAAAAAATAATCTTAATTTCAAAATTAAATTACACGAATATTTTACGTATAATTACATTTTTTTATCAATCGATTTTAACAAAACATGTTATAAAGAACTAATATTATTTTTAGCTGTCTGATAATGTATCCAAAACGGAAAACTGAAGAAAAAAGCATAGATAGGGCTTGTAACTATACAGCACTGACAGTTTTATTTTTCTTTGTTTTTCATTTATTCACTACGCCCCTGACATTTACGAAAATATGGCATTGCCCAATGCATAATGGGCAATTTGCGCCAAAGGCCATGATGCATATGCAACATATGAACAGTATGTTGGGTATGAATAACGCCATTGTGCCAATGGATGAGAAAATTTCCTCTTCTCACGGTTCAACTTCTCATTCAAAACAAAAAGGGATACTTTTCTGTCTTTATTGTAGTATTTTTTGGTTGCCAATATCGATTGTTAATTATGAGCCTTTATTACCTTCGATTTTAATATCCATTATTTCATATTTATATCGGATATATCTTGCTAAGGCTCCACTCAATATTTTTTACAAGGCAAATGGGGCAAGAGCGCCTCCATTTTATGAAACATATTCATAAGTAAAATATTCAAACAATATTTGTGTTTGGCTATTATAGAAAACACCTCGTTGATAAAATAGTTTATAAAGCAATCAAATAATCATTCTTTTATTTGGTACAGGGTTTTTTGTTGTCTTTTTCTATGATTTTCTATTTTAGCCAGATATTAGACTAGAACATTTTTTTGAAAAAATGAAAGTTATATAAAATGGATGGGATACACCTTCTGGTTGTAAATCTTTCCCGCTTTCAGTTTGCTTTGACAGCTTTGTATCATTTCATGTTTGTTCCTTTGACACTGGGTCTAACATTTATCTTGGCTGCCATGGAAACTGCCTACGTCATTACTGGTAAAGAAATTTACAAGGAAATGACACAATTCTGGGGAAAATTATTTGGTGTTAATTTTGCGATTGGTGTCGCAACAGGATTAACCATGGAATTCGAATTCGGCACGAACTGGTCAATGTATTCAAGGTTCTTTGGCGATATTTTTGGAACACCTCTTGCGATTGAAGGTTTAATGGCCTTCTTTATGGAATCAACATTTATTGGACTAATGTTTTTTGGATGGGACCGGTTGAGCCGTGGTGCGCATCTGGCAATTACCTATCTTGTCGCATTGGGGTCAAATATTTCCGCCTTATGGATTTTAGTGGCAAATGCCTGCATGAATATGCCTGCAGGGGCTCATTTTGATCCAGAGACCATGCGATTAACCTCAACAAGTTTTGTTGCTCTGGTTTTCAATCCTGATGCACAGGCAAAAGCTGTACACACTTCTGTGGCAGGATTTGTAACTGCATCAATGTTTGTAATGGGGATCAGCGCATTTTATTTATTACGTAAACAGCATCGTGAATTTGCCGCACGTTCTTTTCGTATGGCCGCGTTATTTGGAATTATTTCGACAATTGCAGTCATAACGCTTGGGGATGTCCTTGGCCGATTGGACTATATGCATCAACCGACAAAAGTTGCTGCAATGGAAGGATTGTGGGAAACAAGCAAACCTCCTTATGAACCATGGATTTTATTTGGTATTCCCGATGATAAAAAGCAGACAAACTATCTGGAGGTTGGAATTCCTTTTGTTTTAACCCCTTTGTTAACCCATGATTTTACAACCCCTATTCCTGGTGTTAAGGAATTAAAAAATCAAGCGGCTCCAAGAATTGAGTCGGGTATAAAGGCGGTAGCGGCTTTAAAACGTTATGGGGAAGGCCATCGACAGGTCGATCTTGATATATTTAAGGCTCATCAAAAAGATATGGGATATGGTTTTCTGGCAAGTCAATATGCTCCGGATCAGGATATAGCAAAGATTACGTCAGAGTATAAATCGACTATTATTGAAAAAACTAAGAATGATATTGTCCCTAATGTCTTTGTTACATTCTGGGCCTTCAGAATTATGGTTTTCCTTGCAATTTATTTCTTTGTCATTTTTGCCATGGGATCATATGTAAGTTTGAAAAGGCAAATTGAAAAAAACCGTTTGTTTTTAAAGATAATTACATGGTCAATTCCGCTTCCTTTTATTGCATCCGAGTTCGGTTGGATCACAGCAGAGGTGGGAAGACAACCATGGTCCGTTTATGAAATTCTGCCGACAGTTGTTTCTTCGTCAACACACAGTGCGGGATATATGGTTTTTTCCTTGATTGGCTTTTTATTATTTTACAGTGTATTTATTGTCGTGGAATTTTATTTGATGTTTAAATTTGCTCGACTTGGGCCGGTAAAATATCAAGATAGGGATTCTTTGTCGAAAAAAGTGTTTACATATCAAGAAGGCTGGGGAGATTGATATGGAGTATTATGTAATTCTCAAATTAATCTGGGCAACATTATTATGTATACTGCTTATTGGATTGGGCCTGATGGTCGGTATGGATATGGGTGTTGGTATGCTTCTTCGTTTTGTTGGCAAAAATGATGTTGAGCGTCGTACAGCCCTTAATATTATCGGACCCCATTGGGAAGGGAATCAGGTATGGTTTATTTTGGGAGCAGGTGCCATTTTTGCTGCTTTCCCGACCTTGTATGCCACGGCGTTTTCTGTTTTTTATGTTGTTATGGTTTTACTGTTGTTCAGCATGATTTTGCGACCTGTAGCTTTTGAATTTAGATCAAAAGTTGATGCAAAATTATGGCGTTCGAGTTGGGACTGGATTTTTTTGGTTTCTGGTTTCTTTCCAATGTTTGTCTGTGGAGCAGCCTTTGGTAATATCTTGCAAGGTGTAGGATATCATTTCATTTGGAATGGACAGTATTTTCAAGATGAATCTTTTTGGAGCTATCTGATTAATCCATTTGCTGTTTTATGTGGTTTATTATCGGTTTCGTTAAGTATTTATCAAGGTGGAGCCATGTTGATGATACGTGGTGAAGATCCCATTTATTTACGGGCAAAAAAATATGCCACTATTGCAGGGATGATAGCGATAATATTATTTGTGTTGGGAGGATTATGGATTACGCAGATTAAAGGATTTGTTTTAGTCAGTGGTCATCCTGCAATGCCTTCAAATCCATTATTTGGTCAGAATGTTGCATTATATAAAGGGGCCTGGTTACATCATTTTTATGAACATCCAATTTTATGGGGTTTACCTTTGCTGGGTGTTTTATGCATGTTACTGGGAACATTAATGGTTAAATCTGATAGACCTGTTGTTGCCTGGTGGATTGGGCTTGGTTCCTGGATTGGTGTTATTGTTACGGTTGGGGCTGCCATGTTTCCGTTTTTTATGCCTTCAACAACAATTCCAAATCAAAGTCTGACAATATGGAACAGTTGCGGTAGTTTATACGGATTAATTTGCATGGCTGTTGTGGCTTGTCTTTTCGTGCCTATTATCCTTTCTTATACGTCATGGTGCTTTTATGTCATGCGGGGTAAGGTTAAAACTTCTAATATCATAAATGATCATCATAGTTATTGAATAATAAGGTGTTATTATGTCTACATTTCTACGTTTCACTGGACTAGGCCTAGTTTTAATAGTCGCATTATTAATCGCTGTTTTTGTGGGTGATCAGGGACCTTGGTATTTTGCATGGTTAATTGGTACAGTGATGATCATTCTCATATCAGTGGCAGGGGCAGTTTTATTTGATGCCCAATCAGATTTACGTGATTCAACAGGAGAATTCTAATGGGTGGTTATCTTGAATTAATCATATTTTGCGTTCCTTTTATTTATTTGGCTGTTTATTTGATATTTTATTTTATTACTAAAAGAATTTTTCCCTAATGTAATAGATGTATTTTAAATAACAAAGCCGAGAAAAATATTTTTCTCGGCTTTGTTATTTAAAATAATTAAGTGATATATTAAAATTTGTAAATGAATAATATTGATAAGTTAATTAACTAAGGCAAATAATCCCTATTCAATCAATAAGTAATTAATTAATTTCTTATTATGATTAATTAGTTATTTTACAATAAAGTTGGTTGGGATTATATATGTCTATTCAAAGACCTGGAAAGCTTTTCTCCTCTAAATGGGCAGAATATGGTGATCGCTTTAATATCGAAGATACTGGGGCTGATTATCAAAATGGACGTGCTGATATAGAAACGGGTTTCCCACCACAAACAATGAAATCAGTCTTACAGGGAGGAGTTCCGCCCTGGGGACAGGATCATAATGGAATTTTATATAAAATTACAGAAGCTATACAATGGACACAAGGAGGGGGATTAGCCTTTTTCAATCAGGAATGGTCGAATAAAGTAGGAGGATATGCCCTTGGATCAGTTTTGAGATCGCAACGTTTTATTTATGTATTTTATATAAATATGATGGATGGTAATTCAATTGATCCAGACACAGGAAAGATAACTAGTGATTACTGGGTTAACTATGATAAACCTGGAAATAATTGGGCTGTTTTATCCATACTTTCTGATAATTCCGATAATATTTCTTTCTTGGATAGCGATACTTTTAGAATTACTACTAAAGTTGCAGGGCCATTAGCTAATGTTTATGTAAGACCTTCGACAAATGAGGTTAAATTCTTAGGTACACCAGATTTTCCATTTAGAACGGTGCAAGATGCTATTAATGCTGTGCCTAATGGTGGGACAGCAACTATCTATTTGTGGTATCAAGATGAATATACCTTAATGCAGGATAATACCATGAATTTGCCTGGATTGTTGGCAAATGGATGGGATATTGGTCATCGAAATTTAAACTTTGTTCCATGGGGACAAGATGAAAGGGATAAATTTGGTAATTATAATGATGAAACAGGAGCCTTGATTGATCAATTAAAGCATGATCTAGTCTCTTCTCACAGTGAAGAGGGGATTTGGCATTTTTCCATAATGAAAAAACCTATTATTCATATTCCTGTTGGAGTTGATAATGTTAGTAATATGACTATTCATGGTTATATTAGAGGAGATCTTGGAGCTTCTGTAGTTTTTGAACATTTTGAATTTGTCGTTCAAAGAGGTACACAATTAGGTAATCATCAGGATGGATCTCCTTTTCATCCTTTTTTAAGTTACGTTTTTAATGGTTGTAGTTTTGTTAATTTAGATATTTTAAATCAATTATATGGGGGTTGGGAAGGTGCAAGTAATACGATTAAATTTACTAGATGTCATACAGCTGATGAAAATGGTAATCTTGTAACAGAAGGAAAATTTATTTGTTTAGGTCCAGCTACGACGACTTTAACCGTTGATTTTACTAGATTATCATCTGATACTGAAACATTAAATGGGCATTCATATGAACGCTATGAAGCAAATGCTGAAGCATTTTTTAAACGTATACGTAATTATCAATCTGCACAAATGCGTCCTGTAGCTTACCGGATGAAAGGTTCTCAACCTGTGGAAACTTTTTATTATCCCCAAGGTTTGAAAACAAGCTTAGATTTGGACTTTTCTTAAATATTTTATATATTTTCAAATAGACATGGATGGTTAGCGATGTATTTAATGCGAACGTTTTTTTTGAACAGCTATTGTGTATACCAGGCATTGAGACGCCCGAAGAGGGAACTGTCTGTATTTCCCCCGAAGAACGTCACATCTTATCAGGATTACAGCGTTGATTTTTTTCATCGTTTGTCTGATGGGGAAAGGGTTGTATCCGGGACGGTTTTAGTGCATGGCCTGGGATTGAGGGTGGAGAGTGTTTTTGCGCATGACAGGTTTTTAACGGCGTTTATTTCTGGTGGCCGGGCTAGTCATTCTTATTGTCTGACCTATACAGCGCAGACAGACCGGGGCAGGAGCGTAATCCAGGAGATGATTTTGTCCACTTTTGGACATGCCGCAACAGAGCGGAGGGAGGAGAGGTTCATAAGTATGTCTTCCCGGACAAGACCGCCTGACATACGACCGCCATTGAATGGAATAAAGCTTATTGACCGTTATCTTCTTGATGATAACGGTTTTTTTATATGTATCTAAGGGGAAGGAATAGGGATGAGTAACAGAAAGAGCGATTGTCAGTGTGAGGGTGTCTGCAACCTGGAGTTTTGCGAGCAGGAAACAATCGTGGCATCAGATCAGGTGACTATGTTAAATTCTACGAATGAAATAGGGTTGCAAGATGAGCTGTTGGTTATTCGCAAGGATGGGGAACAGACGCAATTTTATCGTGCCAGGGTTGAAGAGTTTAGTTCAGGGGCAGCTTTATATTTATTGGAGAAGGCTGTTCAGTCAATGTCCAGGACAGATCCGGCAGATGGCCGTTCCCTATGGCTGAATGAGGGGTTTGTCTGTCTGGCCAGCGGGGATGTATCACGATTTGGTACGGTTTCCCCGCAGGGATTAAGCAGTGCATTAAAAGAGGTGTTTGCGATGCTTCCCACCCAGGATCCAGGAGATGGAAGCCCTTGGATTAACGGAGGTTTTTTAATGAAGGGTTCCGTTAAACAGGTATGTGAATAATAAAGATGGAAATAATAAATTAATTTTACATATAAATTTCAGTAATCAATAAGGATTAAAAAATGAACTGTGATCAAGGCAGTCGAATTATTATCGTTCCAGCTGGATGTTTGGGACATCGTGAGATTGATTTGCAATGTAAATCACCATTGGAAAGTGTCTATTACCAGTTTTCAATGGTCAATCGCCTTTCTCCCTCTGATGCAATCAGCTGTGTAAGTGCCCAACCTTCAGATGAGACACTTAGTGTTGACCGGATTACGGTATCTGGGCAGACCTTTAGGGCACGTATCAGTGGAGGGACAATGAATACCAAAACCGGTATTCGTTTTTTGGTAACCACACGTGCAAATGAGGAACGTGAGTTTGTTGTGACATTGCCAATTATGCCGGAAGGAATCATGGGCAGTGGCGAGGCTGGCAATTATGTATTGGGGGATACGGGTCCCCAGGGTCCTCAAGGATGTGCCGCAACGGTTACGGTTGGCAAGGTTCTGCCTACAGAACCTGATGGGGATCCAAAGATTGTCAATTCGGGAACCGAGGTGGATGCCGTTCTGGATTTCACCTTGCCCCGTGGTCAGGTTGGGCCTCAGGGTGAGCGGGGCCAGGCCGCGACGGTAAAGATTGGAAATGTTGTGACAGGTGCGGCAGGGAGTGATGCTGCTGTTGAGAACAGGGGTGATGAGCATAACGCTGTTCTTGATTTTACCATTCCTGAAGGTAGGCAAGGCATACAGGGGATACAGGGGAAGGCAGGCACGCAAATTCTGTTGTCCAATCGTGATCCTGTTGCCCGTGATGCCAAGGAAAATATTGTCTGGCTCAATGATGTCACAGGAGATTTGTTTGAAACTGTTTCCCGGGGCGGGGATGCATATAGCTGGCACAAGTCTGGGAATTTGAAGGGGGAGGCTGGCAGTATCATATATACTGGTACTGTGGATCCCGTTTACAATGAGGTTTATAAAAAGAGTGATCTCTATTTCAATATTACCAACAGCAACCTGTTCACATTTAATGATAATCAATGGGTCAGGCTGGCCAATCTGAAAGGGGATCAGGGAGAGAGAGGTTCTCTATGGTTTTTTGCCCAGGAGGATCCTGTAACCTCTTCAAGCTATAGGGTCGGGGATAGTTTCCTGAATACAGCTTCCAATGATCTGTTTGTTTTCAATGGCACGAATTGGCAAAAGGTTGGAAACCTTCAAGGTAAACAAGGTGGTATTGGCCCACAGGGATTGCAGGGTGATACTGGCCCGCAGGGACTGCAGGGCATTCAGGGAGAGAAAGGGGAAGCAGGCAAGGACGGCAGGGACGGTTTTGATGGAACCCGCATCATCACCAGCCAGCAGGATCCGGATCAGGGAAGCGCCCCCCTAAACCCGAATGTTGTATGGATCAACACGACGAGCTGGGAGGTCAAGCGCACCATTCCGCATGGAGATAGCTGGGATTGGGTCAGTCTTGGCAGCATCAGGGGTCCACGTGGTGGTATTGGCCCGCAGGGATTGCAGGGTGATACTGGCCCGCAGGGACTGCAGGGCATTCAGGGAGAGAAAGGGGAAGCAGGCAAGGACGGCAGGGACGGTTTTGATGGAACCCGCATCATCACCAGCCAGCAGGATCCGGATCAGGGAAGCGCCCCCCTAAACCCGAATGTTGTATGGATCAACACGACGAGCTGGGAGGTCAAGCGCACCATTCCGCATGGAGATAGCTGGGATTGGGTCAGTCTTGGCAGCATCAGGGGTCCACGTGGTGATACCGGCCCGCAGGGATTGCAGGGGTTGCAGGGTGAGAAAGGTGCAAAAGGGGATGATGGCTCACGCTGGTATAGTGGTCATAACTTGCCTGATGCGACAATTGGTCTTAATGATCCCCGTGGTATGCCAAGAGCGGGGGATCAATATCTTTATCTTGATGAAAAGACTGGTGAGGCCAGCGCCTATATATACACCAATGACAAGACCTGGGGCGGGCCTTTAGGAAAAGTTGCGGGACCCCAGGGAAAAGCGGCAACTGTCAGGGCTGTTGAGCAGGTGCGGCCTTTAAGACCCGATGAGGCGGCAACCATCAAAAATATTGGCGATGAACATGACGCGATCCTGCAGTTCAGCATTCCAAAAGGGGAGAAGGGGGATGTGGGCCCGATCGGAAAAGAGGGGGCCGCAGCTACCATACGTATAGGAACCGTGACCACCACAGATCCGGATGTCCAGGCATCCGTTCGCAATTCAGGATCAGAAAATACCGCCGTGCTCGAGTTCTCCATTCCCAAGGGAGAAAAGGGGGACAGCTATACGAATGACGGATCAACTGAACTCAACGTCAAGTCAATTCAGTCAGATGGCGGAAAGGTCGGAACAGATGGCGCGGGTAAATTATCCGCTGAAATGTTGGATTATACCATAAAGGTCCCAACTCCATCCCATCAGGATGCCTCTTTGGGTAAAGTCGTCGATCTTGCTCATCAGGCCATTCCAAATATTGAAATAAATCATCCAAATGGAGTTGCAGGATTGGATGCACGGGGTCAGTTGACTCAACCTATTAATAATCCGTTTATAATAACGCAGTCTATTAATCCTGATGCTAAAGTTTCCATCTATTTAGATGATGATGTTCACGCTTATGCGGATAAAACACTGTTTGATATTTACACGGTTGGTGCACAAAGCAAAATTATAGCATTTGCTCCATCCGAGGGAATAGCTGATATCCTGGCATCAGCAAAGGCTGATAAGATTGAGGAGTTAAAAGGATATATATTTGCTGGGGGAGCCTGTTGGTTACCTGATTGTCAGCCGTTAGAATTTAAGGGGTATCAAGGGTCATATACCTTTGTGTGTTATGGTTCTGATATGGATAAATCAGGTTATAAAATTAAAACTGATATTATTTGTGAAAACCAGTTGGTTGATGGAAAAGGGGAAGCATTTAAAAAAGATGCTATTATCACTATAAGGGTTGGTGATGTTGTAACTCTTATGGCGCATTGGATGGATCAAAATAGGACATATTATTATGTTAAGAGAAGTAGAAGCGCTGGATTATTGAGTAATTTATATTTATCAGAAAAAGAACAACCCAAAACCATTACATCATTGGGATATCAGGATGAAATACGATTTGGTAAAGATGGTATCTTTTGGTGTTCAAAAGAAGGTGGAGAAGGACAGGCTGAATGGTCTTTATATCCGTCTTATGCCGCAATGAAAAAAGATCATACAGGAAAATTTACTTATCCTTATGTAACCCCTACAACCAAGGATAAATTGCCTGTTGATTATCCAATTGGAACACAATCATATGATATTGATAAAAAAGAACCTCTATGGTGGAACGGTACTGAATGGATTGATCCGGTTGCCAAAGCGGCAACAATCAAAATAGGTAACATTGTATCTGTCGAAGCTGACCAACCTGCTCAAATAACGAATTCAGGATCTGATATAAATGCAGTTTTTGATTTTTCAATTCCGAAGGGAGAAAAAGGACAGCAAGGGATTAGTGTTGAATCCGTTATCATGAATGATGATTTAACCTTTTCCTTTATGATGAGTAATGGTTCAATTGAGAAAGTTAATTCCGGTCTTTATAGAAATAAAGATGGAGTAGTTATCGCGCCTGAAAAGGTTTCTGAAATTCCAAATGATTTTTCATTAAATGGTAATTTATACATAGCTTCTGATGATTATCTCAACGGCAGTAAAAAAATGCCTGAAGGATTGTCATTAAACGGTAATATCGTTCTTACTGATGGTTCTGTCTACTATAAAAATTCCTGGAATAATGGTGGCGTGCTTTGTGTTGCTTAATAGCTAGTATTTTTTCATTCAATTGTAGATATATAGGGCATTAAAATGATTAATAATTCTCCAAAGAATTTGAATCTTTCAGATTGTAATGTTTCTATTGATGAAGATAATGTTGAAAACCAGAAATTGCTAGATGCAATCTATAATCTTGATGTTCATACATTCAAGCTTAATTACGCTATTGATAAAAAGGGAGAGAGTAAAGCCAGATTGCATAATGGTTTTATAGCTCAGGAGGTTGAGAAGTCTTTGAAAGATAAAGGTTTGTCAGCTTCTGATTATGGAATGTGGATAGAAGAAAAAGTTTTTGAGACACAAGATATTGAGACAGGCGAAAAGGATGACAGGGGTAATCCTGTTACAAAAAGAGAATGTATATTTTTAAAAGATGCTGATGGTAATCAGGTTTACAGGCAGTCTTTACGATATGATGAAATATTTTGTGTTTTTATTCAAGCATTTAAACAAAAATTGAAAAAACTTGAGGATTTTAAACAAGTTTACGAGCAAAGAATTAGTGATTTAGAAACTAGGCTATTAAATTTAAAATAAATTTTTCAAATTAATGAATGAAATTAATTAAGAGATATAAAATGACAAATCAAAATAACGCTCCAAAAGATCTGGACCTGTCTGCATGTAATGTTTCAATGGATGGTGGTAATACATCACAGCAACTTTCAGAACTTGTTAAAACAGCAAATGATACAAAAGAACAGATTGCAAGTGTCACAGCAATTGCAAGTCAAGCACAAAGTAATGTTGATAACATTAGAACCTATGTCAATAATTTAGATCTAGATAAATATTTTTCCATTGATGATGCAAATAAACCCTTGGGTATTGTAATACTTGATTTGACAGGACAATTTGTGTATCCACAGCCTAAGGATATGGATGGTGTTACATGGATTAATGCGGGTTTAAGACCAATAAATGGTGATTATACAAAAGATTATGAACCCAATCCAAAATCCAGGGAAATACATATTCAGTATTCTGTAAATTTTAATGGTGAAAAAGGTAATAACAAGAGTTTTACTAGTGTAGTATGGTCTGACAACATTAATGCCAATTATGCATTTGGTTCTGTTTCCTTTCATCCCCTTAATGATGGCGGCGGGGACCTTGGACGTGCGGGAAATTCATGGAACAATCTTTTCATAAAGACCGCACCAAACGTGACCTCGGACAAAAACGTCAAGACCATCACATCCATCCTTGATGAAAAAGCCGATAATTCCGACAGGAAACTGATGGATGCTCTGTATAATGTCAATGTTGTCAATTACAAGCTGAATGACGCGATAAAAGAGAAAGGTGAGGACAAGGCACGTGTTCATACAGGTTTTATCGCGCAGGATATAGAACAGGCGATCAGGGATGCGGGACTTGATCCATCCGATTATGCCATGTGGACGCAGGATGCATCACTTGAATTCAAGAGGGTGGATACAGGCGAGAAGGATGAAAACGGGAACCCGATCCTTAAATCTGTTCAGGAAGTGCCAAAAGATGACAAGGGTGACATTATTTATCGTCAAAAACTGAGATATACAGAAGTTCTTTGTATGCTTTTAGCTGCTCATAAACGGAAAATTAATGATCTTGAGACACGGCTGATGAAACTTGAAAGTAAATAAAATGAGCAGATTTGATATGACACAAGGTCTCGCGAAAGGATCGTTGGGACAGGAAATGACAGGTGGACAGATTGTTGATCGTTTATCTGCTGGTATATTGGTTGAAAACAGGATTGTAAATGATCCAGCCATTACCTTGATGTTTCCAAAAGCGGGAGACATCAGCTATCGTCTTCTACTCCAGAAAGCGTGCAGGATTTCACTTGGGCAAGGGCAAAAGGGTCAGTTGCAACGCATGACGATCATTCTTCAGCAACCCTATGAAGGAAATTGCGAGGTTGAATTTGATGCATCTGTCAAATGGCAGAATAGGCAACCCTTTATTGATACAAGAGCAGGGTCGGTTACCCTTGTAGAAATTTTGTTTGATGGAATGTCACAATTTTATGGAAAATTGATTTATGGCTGATGTCAAAAAAAAGTAGTAAATAGGATATATTAATAATGAAAATCTTGTCTAGTTTGGTTGTAGTAACATATCGGATGAATGGGATTTAACCGTATTATCTAAATCAAACAGACCATTGCTGGTTTTCATTAAAGGAGAGCAATCCCACAGATAAAGTGAAGGGAATAAGTATTTCATTTTTTGAAGGAATATCTTATTTTAATTCTTTGCAGTAAGAATCTGGGGATTGCAAGAACAGGTCAGTTTAACGTCAGTAAAGAAAAATTATAATATAGAATAAAAGATTGCATCCTGTTGTAGATAAATATTTTATTATCAGATTCAGGTATGGTTTTGAAAGGATATGGAACAGATAGAACTCTGCTTAGGAACAATATTACAACTAAATATGGCGACATTTTCATAAAGACGAAACAGTTGTTTGGTACTAGAAAATGAATATTCCTGTTACGATTAGTTTGATTTAGGTATGTGTAATTCAGCTATATTTTCCATGGCAAGGTTCCTTTGTGAGGTATGGTATAATGATGAATCTCATGGGTCTATATATTTTAGAAAATAATCTTTCCCAAACGCAATAAGGGATTGATCATCAGCATTATATTCAAGGTTGTTATCAGCTAAGATACTTGGATAATTTTGGGCAAAAATGTGTCTACCATCATAATGAATGAAATTTAATTGGTCGTGAGGAAATATTAATAGCAGATTACCAAGTTTATATGAATCGCCTATTGAAAGTGCACAAGTGGATATTGAAAGATATAACAAATGTAAAAAAGGATTTATTATTGATTATATATTTTTATATGAATTAACCGTTTTTTTACAGTATTACTAATAATTTAATCCTATATTGTTGGGATATGGAAAAATCACTAGCCATATGGTAAATATTTCCGAATATCAAACATTTGGAATTATCGATGATATCATCACATCAAACAAGAAATTTGTGCAAGATGACGTGAGTTGTGGAATGGCAATTTAATTTCCAGTGAGACAATTAACAAAATTATTATCGAGAAAGCAAATTTGATTGACCCGGAACCAATGACGTAAGATCTTAAAAATCGCCTGTAAATTATATCATTGATTACGTCAAACGACGTATTGAATGGTTGGATCAACAATTTGAGCATTACAGTTAATTATTATAGGTTTTATTGATTATAGAATTACTTTTTAAAGAGTGGTTTTATGATTGACTTAAATAAATATTCGTAATTTTTTCATGGAAAAAGTCAAAATTTCTGTACTATTAATTTTTTTGTTTTTTTGATTCATTTATCGTGTTGAATAATATTAATTAAAAAATGAGATAATTGATTGTTATTTAAAGTTTAATTTTATTGATAAACATATCTATTGGCGGACCCGACGAGATTCGAACTCATGGCCTTTGCCTTCGGAGGGCAACGCTCTATCCAGCTGAGCTACGGGTCCTTTGAAAATGTTCATACTCTGTTTTAATGAAAATAGCCAGTTTTTCTTTTGTCAAATATAATTTTTCTTTTTTTATCCTTATATCAAGATTGATAAATTACAGGGTTCATTGAATTTGTTTGATTGACGGTAAATTCCATTTAAATTTTAAAGATAACAAGCGAATTGCACTACAGATTATAATGGCAAACCATGGAGCAAAGGTGGGACTGATAATATTCTTGTCCCCCATAATTTGGACAATGGCTCCGCCAATGGCGGCAGAGGCATAAATTTCCTTGGTTAATACGGATGGAATCAGGGCGGTTAATGTATCACGCAATATTCCTCCACCGATGGCCGTAAGTGTTCCAAGAAAAATACTTATTTCGCAATTTCCGGTAAAAACAAACGCTTTATGGGCGCCAAACGAAGCAAAAAAACCCAATCCGATAGCATCAAAAAACAGAGTTGGATGATTGAGATGTAAAAGTAATTTTTGGAAAAAGGCAGCCAGGAAAACTGAAGTCAAGACAATAACGAGATATTCCAGATTCATCATCCCCGCTAAAGGAAAAGAACCGATACAGATATCCCTTACAATTCCTCCACCACAGGCTGTGACAAAGGCAATGCAAAAAACGCCAAAGATGTCCAGATTACGATTAATGGCTGCCAGAGCTCCACTGATGGCGAAAGCAAATGTTCCGATTAAATCAACATAATGGAAAAAAGTATGACTCATAGGAACATGTTCCCTGGGGATATGAAATGTTAATGAAATTGAAAGGCGGTTAATTCTTTCAGTGTGGGCATACCATTTTGGGCCCCAGTGCGTGTAACCGAAAGTGCAGAAGCTTGCAAGGCTTTTTCAATCGCTTTTTCATATCCCAAATGAAGAAAACAGCAAAAGGCGCCACAAAATGTATCACCTGCCCCTGTTGTATCGACGGTTGGTACGGTATAGGCGGGGATATGTTGAATCTGTTTTTCTTTATTTTTAAAAAGTATTCCGCTGCGACCCCATGTCATGATAATGGGTGTAGAGCTATGCAGGATAATATCTTCGTAAGTTTCTGATCCATTATGTCGAAAGGCTTTTATCTCATGTTCGTTCGGTAAAAGATAACTGATTTTTGGAATGATATCTGCAGGAAGCTGTCGTGAGGGTGCAGGATTAACAACAATTATTTTTTTTAATCGATATGCAATCTCAATGGCTTCAATCTGCGTTTCCAAAGGGATTTCCTGCTGTAAAAGAATAATATCATGGTATTTGATGAGAGATTCAGCATTGAGAATATCCTGGGCTGATAGACTTTCATTGGCTCCTTCTGTAACAATAATTGTATTATCTGTATTTGTATGCATTATTAATGCGGTTGCAGTAGGACTTTGTTTGCAGGTTTTTATAGGTGTAATGTTGACATGATATTTTTTAAGGTTTTCTATTAGCATTTGACCAAAATGGTCATTTCCGATTGCACCCAATATTGTAACTGATGCCCCCAGTTTTGCTGCTGCTATTGCCTGATTATTCCCCTTTCCACCACAATGAATCTGTAAGGGGCCGCCGATCAGGGTTTCTCCAGTTTCAGGGAAATGATCAACAGAAGTTTCGAGGTCAGTATTTAAACTACCAATAACCAGAATATTATTCATAAAAAAGCCTTATTGTCAGTTACAATATTTAAATAGATACTATAATTATTTTAAATGAAATAGATTGATAGAATTTATTTTTATATTTCTTTTAAAATATGGGTTATAATAACCAGATATGAAAAATATTTAATCGCACATTGTGAAATTGCATGTTTGTATTAGATATTAAGGTAGCTTATTTCATAAAAAAGATTATAGATAGAGTATTAATTTACGTTAAACAGAAAGCAGAAAGGACGGCTTAAATGGCTTATAAATCAGTTAATCCCTTTAACAATGAAACGGTGAAGACCTTTCAGGAATTAACGGAGAATGAAGTAGCTGCTAAAATTGATGAAGCTCAAGCTGCTTACTTAAAATGGCGTAAGACAGATTTTGCTACTCGTCGTCAAGTGATGAAAAAAGCCGCATCAATTTTGCGTGATAAAAAGGCGGAATTTGCTCATTATGTTACCATGGAAATGGGAAAACTCATTGCAGAAGCGGAAGCGGAAGTTGATTTGACTGCAGACATTTTTGATTACTATGCAGAAAATGCCGAAAAATTTCTTGCACCAAAAACCTTACATCCAAAAGATGGTCACAAGGCCTATGTTGAATATGACCCAATAGGTATCATTTTCTGTGTTGAACCATGGAATTTCCCTTATTATCAACTTGTTCGTGTTGTTGCAACGAATTTGATGGCTGGAAATGTGGTAATGGTCAAACATGCTTCCATTGTTCCACAATGTGCGGGTGCTTTTGAAAAATTGATGCTTGATGCTGGTGCACCAAAAGGTGTTTATACCAATCTTTATGTATTATCTCAGCATACCGACAAAATCATTTCCGATCGTCGTGTCCGTGGTGTTGCGCTTACGGGAAGTGAAAAGGCAGGAAGTATTGTCGCTGGCAAAGCCGGTGAAAATCTTAAGAAATCCACCCTTGAACTGGGTGGCAGTGATGCATTTATTGTTCTTGAAGATGCCGACCTGGATTCAGCATGCAAATGGGGTCTTTGGGGTCGTATGAATAATACGGGACAATGTTGTGTTGCCGCTAAACGTTTCATTGTTGTTGAATCTGTTGCAGATGAATATCTGAAACGTCTTACAGACTGTTTTTCTAAACTGAAAATGGGTGATCCAATGGATCGTAGCACGACATTGGGTCCATTATCCAGTGAGGCAGCTGCACAGGAAATTGCAGATATGACAGCCGAAGCTGTCAAACATGGTGCCAAGGCTGTGATTGGTGGTAAACGTCCAAATCGTTCAGGCGCTTTTATGGAGGCGACCATTTTGACCGATATTACCAAGCAAAATCCAGTATTCTATAAAGAATTTTTTGGACCAGTTGTTATGTTCTTCCGTGTTCCAGATGAAAAAGCGGCAATTGAGTTGGCCAATGATTCAGATTTTGGTTTGGGTGGAACCGTATTTTCAAGAGATGTTGAGCGTGCAAAGCGGGTTGCAAAGGAAATTGATACCGGCATGGTCTTTATCAACCGTCCTACCTGGACAGCGCCAGATCTTCCATTTGGCGGTGTGAAACATTCTGGATATGGTCGTGAATTGTCTGATGAGGGAATTTTTGAATTCCTTAATCATAAATTAATTTATATCGAGAAATAATTTCATTTTTACTATATTTATAAAGTGAATTTGGATTAAAAGAGGGATTCATTATATTTAATGAATCCTTTTTTATTTCAGGTCAAGAATTTATGGAACCTTTTATTGCATTACGTCGTGAACGTTTAAATAGAGGAATTCGATTTGCACATGCACGATGTTTGGAAATCGGTGCATTGATTGATCCAGTTTTATGTCGAGAAAATGGAAATGTTTTTTACGCAGATCATTTGTCGACGGAAGAGCTGAAAGAGCAGTTTGCCTGGAATACCAATTTTGATTCTCGTCAATTGGTAGAGATTGATTATATCTGGAAAAAAGAATGTGCTTTGAAGAAGTGTGTGGATGGTCAGTTTGATTATGTAATAGCATCTCATGTTGCAGAACATGTCCCAGACTTGATTGGATGGATTGAGGAAATACGACAAATTTTAAAACCTGATGGACAATTACGTTTGGTTTTGCCAGATGGTCGTTATTCTTTTGATATGAAAAGGCAGCCTACCCGGTTGGCTGATTTACTCGCTGCCTGGTTAAAGAAATCTACATACCCTGAAACACACCTGGTGTTGGACTTTGCATTGAACAAAATTAATGATAAAGATATTCCAAGAATTCATGCAGAATATGGATTATATCCTGATATAGAAAATCTGGAAAGCCAAATCCCGTTTTCTGAGGTTCTTGAATGGGGGGAAAGAACACTAATACCTGATCATTATGAAGATATTCATTGTTGGGTTTTGCATTTAGGTTTGTTTGCGAAACTGATGATGAATTTGGCTGAACATGGACTTATAAAAATGGCTTGTGAGGAATGGTTTGATATTGATCCATCAAAGCTGAGTTATGAATTTACGGTTTTTCTTGTATCGGAAAAAAATAGGGAAAAATGTGTTGAAAGCTGGAAAGAGGTTTATGAAAAGACCCGAAATTCACCCTATCAATTCAGTTTTGCCCAACATTTGAAACAGGAAAATACAAAATTGAAACAGGAACTGACGGCCATACAGAATTCTTTCTGTTGGCGTGTGACGTCCCCTTTGCGTCAATTAGTCAAACTGTTTAAATGATAAATTTTTCTTTCAGGGGTCGACCAATTGAATAATAATGAATATTTTCACTTTTCATCACTTTGGGATCGTAAATATTTCTGAAGTCGATTACCAGTGGGTTTTTCATCCAGTTTTTCAGGGTTTTGGGTGTCAAAGAACGGAATTCATTCCATTCTGTCAGGATAATCAAGGCGTCAGCCTGGTTGGCTGCATCGTTAATTCTATCAAAATATTGAACTGTATTAGGTAATAAGGGTTTTGCCTTTTCATTTCCAACAGGGTCAAAAACTTTTATCTGGGCACCCTCTTCAACCAAACGGTGAATAATGGGAATAGATGGGGATTCCCGCATATCATCTGTATTTGGTTTAAAGGTAAGTCCCAGAATGGTAATGGTTTTATTGTGAACATTACCATCACATAATTGAATAATTCTTCCACTTATGTTTGCTTTTCTGGCATCATTAGCTTGTGCGGTTGCCTCTACCAGCCGTGAGGGCGTGCCTGCTTCTTGGGCGATGCGAATTAGGGCAAGAGTGTCTTTCGGGAAACAGGATCCGCCATAACCTGGGCCTGGCCGTAAAAAATATTTGCCGATTCTGCTGTCTAATCCAATAGCATTGGCAATTTCCTCTATATTTCCTCCAACTTGTTCACAAAGATCAGCAAGCTCGTTAATATATGAAAGTTTCATCGCTAAAAAACAATTTGAGGCATATTTTGCCAGTTCAGCACTTTCCAAATTGGTAAACAAAATTGGTGTTTCTTTTTGAAATAAGGGTTGGTAAAGTCGACTCATGATTTCTTGGGCTTTTTGTGCGCGATCTTTTCTGTCTTTTTCAATACCGATAATGATACGGTCAGGTGTCATGAAATCTTGAATGGCCTCGCCCTCGCGAAGAAATTCAGGATTGGAGGCGACATCAAAATCAAGAGATGGATTTTCCTTACGAATGATTTGCGCAATCCGTCGGCTTGTACCAACCGGGACTGTTGATTTGGTAACGATAATTGCATATTCTTTTAGATGTTTTGCAATTTCCAAGGCTGCTTGATGGACATAAGTCATGTCGGCATGTCCATCACCGTTACGTGGGGGTGTACCCACGGCAATAAAAATGGCCTTACAATCAGGAATAGCCTCTTTAATCGTTTCAAAAAACTGTAACCGATTGGCTTTGATATTATTCTGAACCAAAAGATCCAAACCAGGTTCATAGATAGGAATATTTCCTTGCTTTAACGCATTTAACCGGTTGGGATCCTTTTCCACGACAGCGACATCAAGTCCGAATTCTGCAAAACAAGCAGCAGAAACAAGACCAACATATCCTCCACCAATCATTGCTATACGCACAGAACATTCCTTATTTTTAATCAAGATATTGCCAGTTTTATAGATTATTAAATTAAGTTAATTTAAAAATTAAAAAAATAAAAATTTTAAAAATATTGAAACAAGTTCATTATAAAGGGTAATGAAGAGGTTTAGTGGTATATAGACAATAGATATATTCAATATTGATGGGAATAATAATTAGATTCTAAGGGTGGATTGTTCTTGGGAAGAGGATGATGTTTAAAATGTTTGATCTATATAAAATGTTTAAAAATAAAAGATGTTTATATGCTTAAATATAAATATTAGAAAATAATAGAATTATAGGATAAAACTTGTAATCAATATTATTGAACAACTTCTCAATTCGTTAGCTAATAATGTTGTGATGAGTTTAACCGGGAATTAAGATGTATCAATTGAAACGTCCGTGGATTTGGATTGCTTTGTTAGGTCGTATGGCTTTAAACGGTGTTCGGGAAACGGGTACCCTTGCATTGTTTGCATTAAGCGGATTTATAAATATTTTTTATCCTCCATTTTATTGGCGCATTTTTTTGGGATCTTTACTTGATATAGGTTATTTGTCTTTACCTGTTGTTGCTTTAACTGCATTATTTTCTGGAGGTGTTATCGCGTTACAATCCTATACTGGTATGTCCCAGTATCATGTAAATAGCGCGATTGCCAATATTGTTGTGTTGGCTGTCACTCGTGAGCTTGGGCCCGTTTTGGCAGGATTGATGGTTGCGGGACGGGTGGGGGCAGCCATGGCCGCGGAAATTGGAACAATGCAGGTGACGAACCAGATTGATGCGCTCAAAACCTTATCAACCAATCCTATCAAATATCTTGTCACTCCCCGTTTGCTAGCTGCTACGCTTGCTTTACCATTTCTGGTTTTGATTGCTGATATCCTGGGGGTGCTGGGTGGTTTTACTGTTTCGGTCATTAAATTGGGTTTTTCGCCCCAGGGTTATATTGCGGCGACCATGAATGCCGTGAAACCTATTGATGTTACAATTGGTTTGGTGAAAGCGGCGGTTTTTGGATTTCTTATTGCCTTGATGGGATGTTATCATGGATATCGTAGCCGTGGGGGCGCACAAGGGGTTGGTGCAGCGACGACCTCTGCTGTTGTTGCCGCCTCTATTTTATTGCTAGTATTTGACTATTTGTTAACGGATATCTTTTTTGCAAAATGACCAAAACTTATCCCAAAATTCGTATACGTAATCTTTCCAAATCTTTTGGCAGCAACCATGTGTTACGTAACATTAATATGGATGTAATGGAGGGAACTTCCTTTGTTATTATTGGTGGATCTGGAAGTGGAAAGTCTGTTTTGCTTCGCTGTATTTTGGGGTTAATGACACCAGATAGTGGTACGATCGAAATTGATGGCAAAAATATTTTTGAATTGCCATATTCCGAGCAAGCAGAAAAATTACAGGAAATGGGTATGTTGTTTCAGAACTCTGCCTTGTTCGATAGCTTGCCTATCTGGGAAAATGTTGCCTTTGCCCTTTTAAATGGACATCGTAAAAATCAGCCAAGAATTAGTCGTGCCCGGGCGAGGGAAAGGGCAAACAGGGTTTTGGAACTTGTTGGTCTGGATGCAGATAATATTGGCGATTTATATCCCAGTGAGTTATCTGGTGGGATGCAGAAACGGGTTGGCTTGGCACGTGCGATTGCTTCAAAACCGGAAATTATCTTTTTTGATGAACCGACCACAGGGTTGGATCCTATCATGGGAGCAATAATTGATAACTTGATTGTTGATTGCGTTAAGAAGCTGGGTTCTACAACAATTGCCATTACCCATGATATGGCTTCTGCCCAGCGGATCGGGGATCAGGTTGCCATGTTGTATAAAGGGGAGCTGATTTGGCAGGGTGAAGCTGGTAAACTTATGCAGAGTGAGAATCCCTACGTGCATCAATTTACACATGGTCTTTATGCAGGTCCTATTAAAATGGAAATGAAAGTATAAGAGGACGTTTTGGCGAAAAAGCCGGTTAAAATGTTTGTCTGTCAAAGTTGTGGCGCTATTTATCATAAATGGGCTGGACGATGTGAGGCTTGTGGTGAATGGAATACAATTAGCGAGGAAACCAGGGATACAAGTCCGATTTCTGTACTGGGACATGCAGGCAGGATGATTCAGTTTACAGGGCTGGATGGTGAGATTTCACCTCCTGATCGTCAGTCCATTGGTGTTTCTGAATTTGATCGTGTTCTGGGTGGAGGTCTTGTCCAATCTTCAGTTACATTGGTAGGAGGAGATCCTGGCATTGGAAAGTCAACTTTATTGTTGCAGGCTGCTTGTGCTTTATCAAGACAGGGACAATCCGTTTTATATATTTCAGGAGAGGAGTCTGTTAACCAGATAAGAATGCGTGCCAATCGGTTAGGGTTAGAGGATGCGGAACAAAGAAAAAACATACAACTGGCTGCCTGCATAAATGTTGCGGATATTCTTTCAACGCTGGAAAAAGAAAAAAATATAAGTCTCGTTATCATTGATTCTATTCAAACAATGTGGCTGGATACGGCGAATGGGGCCCCTGGGACGGTAAGTCAGGTTCGGGCTGCGGCTTTTGAATTGATTCGTATGGCAAAACAGAAAGAATTTGCATTGATTTTTGTGGGACATGTTACCAAGGAAGGTTCTATAGCGGGGCCGCGTGTCCTGGAACATATGGTTGATGCCGTATTATATTTTGAGGGGGATCGAGGACATCAATTTCGTATTTTACGGGCAGCAAAAAATCGATTTGGTGCAACAGATGAAATTGGTGTTTTTTCAATGACAGGACAGGGTTTGGTAGAGGTGGCAAACCCATCTGCTTTATTCCTTGCAGAGCGACATGGTCATATAGCGGGGTCAGCCGTTTTTGCGGGTTTGGAGGGAACCCGTCCTGTTTTGTTGGAAGTGCAGGCCTTGTTGGCACCCAAATTTGGGGATTCAGCACCAAGACGTACAGTTATTGGATGGGATAATGCACGCCTTAATATGTTGCTTGCTATTTTGGAGACACGTTGTTCGTTACGGTTTAACGGGGTGGATGTTTATTTAAATATGGCAGGCGGTTTGAGAATTACCGAACCTGCGGCGGATTTGGCCGTGGCAGCAGCTTTGGTTTCGGCTTTGACCCATCATTCCGCCTCTCCAGGTTCAGTGTATTTTGGTGAAATTGGTTTATCTGGAGAAATTCGACAGGTGCCACAAGCCGACTTACGCATGAAAGAGGCATTTAAGCTAGGTTTTGATGAAGTTGTTTTACCCAAGCGTATTGCACATGGAAATAACAAACTATCCGTCCCCAATGGATTACAGCTGATAGAATTAGGTCATATAAGTGATTTAGTGTCTCAATTCACATAAAATTTATTACATTTGATTACTGAAATTTTTCTTTTAGATATATTTGTTAGAAATACAAAATTATCGTTATTTAATAGTTAATTAAATCAATTTTATAAAAAAAGATAATTTTTGATAATTATCTAAAAAATAAAATTATAGTCAGGAATTCAAAAATTATGGCTAAGAATATTGAACCCAATCTTAAAAATATTGAGTTATATTTAAAACTTAATCGAACAGAAAATTTTTTAATTCCAGAATATCAACGGGGATATTCATGGGATATTGGACAATGTGATAAATTGTTAGAAGATATAGAGAATTTTAAGGAGAGTGAATCAAATGATCCTTATTTTTTTGGAAGCATTATAATTGATTGCTCGGATCAAAATCAATTCAGTCTAATTGACGGTCAACAGCGTACAACAACTTTTTTGTTGTTACTCAAAGCCATTTTGTTACGATTAAATGAAGTGCTGCAAACTGTTTCAAAAGATGAAGATTCAGAGGCATTGATAGCTGGTCTTAAAGCGAATAGAAATAAAATTATGGAAATTTTGTATAAAGCAGAAGCCGAAAATATACCTTCTATGCTTAAAGATCCAAAAAAGACACAAAATATTCTCATACTAGGAAATAAATCAATTAATGAATTGTATCCAGAAGAATTTAATAAAATTATAGGTGCCAGTGATTTTGAAGATGCCGAGGAAAAAGTTTTTAAACTGCCTTATAAAAAAAATAATAACCGATATACAAACTATTTTCGTAACTTTAAAAATTTTTATGAAAAATTGAGAGAAAATAGCGATTCTTGGTTGAATCAATTTACAAAAACTTTTTTAAAAAATTGTCAGGTAATCGAAATACGCAGTTGGCAAGTCGAACAAGCTATTACAATGTTTAATTCATTGAATTCAACAGGTTTGCCGCTTTCAGATGCAGATATTATTTCTGCAAAATTATATTCATATGTAGGTGATAAAAGAGAGGAATTTAATATTCAATGGGAAGAGATTCTCCAATTAACAAATAAATTAAAATCTAAAAAAGTCGTTACAATTGATTCTGTATTGCAACAATTTATGTACATTAATCGTGCTAAAGAACAGGGGTATTTGAAATCTTATATTTATGTAAGAACTCCAGGTCTAAGAAGATATTATGCTGATCATGAGCAGGATTTGTTAAAAAATCCATTTTTACTATGCAATAATTTAAAAAAAATTGCATATAAATGGGATAAAATTAAAGATTATTCCATTATAAAGTTACTTCTTAAGTGTAATGTTAATATTAAATTATATCTAGCCGCTTATCTTTATCGTTTTGAATTAGATGAAATTACCGAAGATAAAATAATAAATGTCTGTGAATCATTGTTGAAATTATTTTCATTATTAGAGTTGGGAGATGCTGGTTATTCAAGTAATAAATTTAAGATATTTTTATATGCAGAAATTATAAAGATGGTCGATTTTAATATTCCAGAACATGTTATTTGTCAGGATTTTTATGATCATATACATGATAAATGGAATGTCAAAGAGGTTGAGGACGCGATATTAACATATGATAAAAACATGCTGGTATTTGTTAATGAATATTTGTACGCTAAAAATAAAAATCTAAAATTTAATTTTTCTGAAACGGTTAATGTTGAACATATCATGCCAGCTAGTGGTCGTAATATAGAGACAATTCGACATGACGCAAAAATGGATAAGAATGAGTTTGAAAATGTAATTAACAGATTGGGAAACAAAATTTTGCTTGAAGAGAATATCAATCGAAGTATCAGTAATGAATGGTTTAAAACTAAAAAGCAAAGTTTTATTCATAATAAAAATGGATATAAAAATAGCAAATATAATTTAGCGAAAACTTTAATTAACTATCCTAGTGATAAATGGGAGAAAAATGATATTTTAGAAACAACTGAAAAAGCAGCGAAAAGAATATCAAATTTTATTTTTTCATAATAATATGCTGTTTTGTTTTTGACGCATTAGATTGATCTCTTCTTATATGTGCTCTAATAATACATCATAATATTAATTTGATCATAAAAAGGATTGATAAATGATGAAAGATCAACATGATTACAAAGTGAAAGATATTTCACTTGCGAGTTGGGGGCGGAAAGAGATTGCTATTTCTGAAGGGGAAATGCCAGGTTTAATGGCTCTTCGTAAAGAATATGCGGATAAACAGATTCTTAAGGGAGCGAAAATTGCCGGCTGCTTGCATATGACTATCCAGACAGCTGTGTTAATTGAAACCCTTGTTGCCTTGGGCGCGGAAGTGCGTTGGTCATCTTGTAACATTTTCTCAACTCAGGATCATGCGGCTGCGGCAATAGCTGCAGCTGGTATTCCTGTATTTGCTTGGAAAGGTGAAACCGAGGAGGAATTTAACTGGTGTATTGAACAGACCATTCATGGTCCGAATGGTTGGGTTCCCAATATGATTTTGGATGACGGGGGTGATTTAACCCTGTTAATGCATCAGAAATATCCTGAGATGTTAAAAAATATTAAGGGGTTGTCTGAAGAAACGACAACAGGTGTTCACCGTTTGCGTGAAATGGAAAAGAAAGGAACCTTATTAGTTCCGGCATTCAATGTCAATGACAGTGTTACGAAGTCTAAATTTGATAATTTATATGGTTGTCGTGAAAGCTTGGTCGATGCAATCCGTCGCGGTACAGATGTAATGATGTCTGGAAAGGTTGCCGTTGTTGCCGGTTTTGGTGATGTGGGTAAGGGTTCGGCAGCAAGTTTGCGAAATGCTGGTTGTCGTGTTCTTGTTACAGAGGTTGATCCTATTTGTGCATTACAGGCCGCGATGGAAGGATATGAAATTGTCACTATGGAAGAGGCTGCACCACGCGGTGATATTTTCGTAACTTGTACCGGTAATATTGATATTATCACCGTTGATCATATGCGTGCCATGAAAAATCGTGCCATCGTTTGCAATATTGGTCATTTTGATTCGGAAATTCAAGTTGAAAAATTACGGAATTTCACGTGGGAAAATATTAAACCTCAAGTTGATGAGATTATTTTTCCCGATGGTAACCGTATTATTCTTCTTTCTGAAGGGCGTTTGGTTAATCTTGGGAATGCCACTGGTCACCCATCTTTTGTGATGTCAGCCTCTTTTACAAATCAAACTTTGGCACAGATTGAATTATGGACAGCACCAAAGGGTAAATATGAAGCAAAAGTCTATACCCTTCCGAAATTCTTGGATGAGAAAGTGGCAGCTTTACATCTCGAAAAAGTTGGTGCGGTTTTGTCTAAATTGAATAAAGCTCAGGCCGATTATATTGGCGTTGATGTTGAAGGTCCATTTAAACCAGATTCTTATCGTTATTAGTTTTAAAAAATAATAGTGACATAAAAAAACTCATTACAATTTGTAATGAGTTTTTTATTTAAATGAATAAATAATATTCAATGACATTTGCTATTGCATTTACTGCAGCTGCTACAACCTGATGTTTTCTGAGTATTACAGTGTTTCAAGGCCCATTGTTGGCTTGTTGTGGGGGCATGGATGCATTTAAGTACATAAGCAGTTCCTAGCCATATAAATTTGCCAATTATTGGAAAAAACCGATTTAACCAGTAAAAAATACATAAAATAATAATAAAAAGAACTAGATTATTTTGCATTGGATTTTTCCTAATTTATTTTGAGTGTTTTTTTTGTTATAAGTCATTTTGTTAAAATTATAAAATCTTAATGGTATTAATTTCGAATTTGAAACTCATTTTAGAGAAAGTTAGTATTGTGTCTAAAAAAATCATGGTTACGTTTGCAGGTCGAGAAAAAAGAATGTCGGTTCTCAGTGATTATGTTCACGAGATGTTAAAAGAAGGAACTATAGATGAATGGCATATTTGGGATTTTACTCGTAATGAATCAGATAGAAATTTTTTGAAAAAATTGGGTTCTGTAAAATTTTTACATGGTCATTCAGGTTATCAATATTGTCAAGATATAAATTTGAATTCTTCGGTGAGAATACCTATAAGAATTCCTTCAGAACTTTATTTAGCTCTCGTCCCGGAAAAGGGAGATTATTTTATTGAAGCGTTAATAGGGGGATGGAATAATGGTCAAACAAGAATACGCATTGTAGATAAACAAGCTTTTTTATCCTATGAACGTTCATCTGATGATAAATCTTATATTTTTATTCAAGGGACACCGGGTGTTTTATCAGATGGTTTGGTCAATAACATTATTATTAAAAGGGATATTCATGGTAATACCACTGTGGAAGTTGATGATTATCATTTTCAGATTCCACCAAAGTATACGCATCATAATAAGTTTTCTATTTATATGCGTACAGATTTTGATAAAACTTTTTGAATTTGTACATAATAACGATAAAATAAAGCGTTTTATTGGAAATGTGTATGAAAATTCTCCATATTTCCGTGCCTATCATTATTACGCTACTCGATATGATCAATTTGAAAATGATATATTTTTAAAATGTGATGATGATATTGTTTATATTGAACTTGATAAAATAAAAGATTTTATTGAATTTACTAAAAAGAACGAGCAATATTTTGTCGTTTCCGCTAATGTTGTAAATAATGCGACCTGCGCTTATTTGCAACAAAAAAATAAAGTGGTTCCTGAAACTGTAGGGCAGTATGAAAATCCACGGGAAGGCGTTTACGGTTCGTTATGGGAAAGTGGAAAAAATGCAGAAAGATTACATGATTATTTTATAGATAATAATGCCAGTTCATTGTCTTTAGAAAAACAATTCATGGAATTTAATACACGTTATTCTATTAATTTTATTGCTTGGCGTGGTGAAAAATTGAGATATATGTCTTTGCCCCCTCATGCTGATGACGAGTTTTTTTTAACGGCTGTTATTCCTCAATATCTAAATAAAAAAACAGCGATTTATTCTGATTTTATGGTGGCTCATCTTACTTTTAACCCTCAAGAAAGAACAATGGATGTGGATAAAGTTATTAAACGCTATAATCAATTAAAGAAAGATAAATATAAAATTTAATGTTCTATTAATTATATAGAAATATAATTAAAAACTGATTTAAGAAAAAAATGATGCGATATGCCAAGTAGTAAAGGAGGCAAAATAAGCCATAAAAAATAGATAACAGGCTGTCATTATGACCATCTTCCAGGAAGAGGTTTCTTTTTTTATAACCGCCAACGTAGAAAAGCATTGTGGAGCAAAAACATACCAGGCCAGAAAGGAAAGTCCTGTTGCTATACTCCATTGTGTTGAAAGAAAATGAACCAGTTGGCCTGGTGCATCAGAATCAACACCAGCTATGGAATAAACAGTTGCAAGAGACGTAACAGCAACCTCTCTGGCTGCCAATCCAAGGATAAGCGCAACACATATTTCCCAGTTAAAACCAATGGGTGCAAAAAGGGGTTGAATCCAGTGACCTATAATACCGGCAAAACTCCAATCAATGGCTGGACCTTGTGCACCAGCAGGCGGTTTTGGAAAACTTGATAAAGCCCATAAAAGGATGCTGACCGTTAAGATGATTGTTCCTACGCGATTAACAAAGATTTCAATCCTTTGCCATAATCCAAACAAAATATTCCGAACACTTGGAAAACGGTAAGAGGGAAGTTCTAGTAAAAGGGTGTTATCATATGATTTTTTTCGTTTTTTGAAAAGTAAGGCCACCAAAAAGGCACTTGCGATTCCTAGTAGATAAAGACCAAACAGGACAAGACCTTGCAGGTTGAATATGATCCCGATGGTTTTATGAGGGATAAAGGCACTGATTAGTAAAGCATAAACTGGTAATCGTGCGGAACAAGTCATCAGAGGTGCAATGAGAATGGTAACTAGACGATCTCTAGCGCTAGGTATTGTCCGGGTTGCCATGATACCGGGAATTGCACAGGCAAAACTGGATAATAATGGGATGAAAGAACGACCATTTAATCCAACAGAAGCCATAATGCGGTCAAGTAAGAAGGCTGCTCTGGGCAAATACCCGGATTCTTCTAAGAATAAAATCCACAGGAAGAGAACAAGAATTTGAGGTAAAAAGGCGAATGTTGTTCCCACCCCCGCAAAAACACCATCAATAATTAAACTTCTCAAGGGACCTGTCGGTAATAAGTTAGCAATGATTTTTCCAAGCCAGCCTGTCAAATCCTGTATACCATCCATAAAGGGTTGGGCCCATGAAAAAACGGCCTGGAACATGATAAATAATAAAATGAGAAGGATTAAGGGACCAATAATGGGATGTAAAACCCATCGATCAATTTTTTCATCAAGCAGAACAGAATTTTCAGAAGAATTATGGACGCATTTCAGGAGAATTTTGCGTACTTCGACATGTAAATCGGTTTGATTATCAAGATCAATTGTTGGAATTTTAAAAGAGGTGTCGATATTATCGACAAGTTTTTTAATTCCGTTTTTTTGGGTTCCTATTGTGGGGATAATGCAAATGCCCAAAATTGATTCTAGTTTTGGAATATCTATGTCGATTTTACGTTTTTTTGCAATGTCACTCATGTTTAGAGCGATCATCATTGGGCGCTTAAGACGGCAAATTTCAAGGGCGAATCTTAAATGTAGTCGCAAATTTGTTGCATCAATAACGCAGATCAAGGCATCTGGTGGGGGTTCGTTACGATAGTTTCCCATACAAATATCCCTGGTGACTGCTTCATCAAGGCTGGTTGCTTTTAAACTGTATGCCCCCGGTAAATCGATAAGGGTAATCCTGTTTTTGGAGGGTGTGACGAATTGTCCCTCCTTACGTTCCACGGTGACCCCGGCATAATTGGCGACTTTCTGTCTACTTCCGGTCAATTGATTGAATAAAGCGGTTTTTCCGCAATTTGGATTGCCCACTAAAGCTATTTTTGAAATAGGGAATATGGATGATTCAGGCATAAATTAACAATCCAAATGTAAAATGATTCTGGCCGCTTCAGAACGGCGCAGCGCAAAACGGGTCGATCCGATTTGTACAGCTATAGGATTTGAGCCAAATGGCCCAAAGGCAATGATTTTGACAATTTCGCCTGGTACGAAGCCTAAATCACGTAAACGGTCTGCAATAGGATCAGGAGAAGAAAATTCTTCGACATGATCAATAACACTTGATTTCCCTGGGGAAAGCATACTTAAATTTGGAACAGTCATTATTTAAATTGAACTTAACTCTATCATTAAGAATGATTTGCGTTCTTAATAATATGGCAGAAAATTCATGTTATGTCATCAATTTTGAATTTTATTTTATTTATGATGATTCTTATTCATTTATCGGGAGGATTGGTATAAAATAAACAAATGAAAAGAAAAAATTTTCTTTTTTACTCGATAAGTTAAGTTCATACAATATGAATTTGTAATGAAATGATACTTATTTTTTGAAAAATTGATTCTTTTTGCGAAGGAACGCTGCCTCATAAGAGGGGCAAAACTTTGGCAGGCATGTTGCCTAATTTTAAAAGGGACATAAATTTATGAATATCGAAAAATTTACTGAACGTTCAAGAGGGTTTCTTCAAGCGGCACAGACAATTGCAATTCGTGATTTTCATCAGCAATTAACGCCTCAGCATTTATTAAAAGCGTTATTGGATGATGAGGAAGGAGCCGCAGCTTCCTTGATACGTGCAGCTGGCGGGGAACCCGCCATTGTCAAAACAACGGTTGAACATTCATTGGATTCCATGCCAAAAGTTCAGGGCGAAGGTGCTGGACAGCCTCAAGCCATGCCAGAATTGGTTCGTGTCTTGGATGGCGCGGAAAAAGAGGCCACGAAGGCCGGGGATGAGTATGTTGCTCAGGATCGTCTGTTGCTTGCCTTGGCTGCATCTGAAACACCAGCTGGTCAGGCCCTTCAAAAAGGGGGAGTTACAGCTCAAAATCTGGCAAGAGCGATTGATACTATTCGGAAAGGTCGTAAGGTTGACAGCCAGAATGCGGAGGCTTCCTTTGATGCGTTAAAAAAATATGCACGGGATATGACAGAGGTTGCCCGGCAAGGAAAATTGGATCCAGTGATTGGGAGAGATGAGGAAATTCGTCGAACGATTCAGGTCTTGGCTCGACGTACCAAAAATAACCCTGTGCTTATAGGTGAGCCTGGAGTTGGTAAAACTGCAATTGTTGAAGGTTTGGCATCACGGATCGTAAATGGTGACGTTCCAGAGGCATTGAAGAATAAACAGTTATTAGCCTTGGATTTGGGTGCCTTGGTTGCAGGGGCTAAATATCGGGGTGAATTTGAGGAACGTTTGAAGGCTATATTAAAAGAAGTTGAAGCTGCGGCTGGAAAAGTCATATTGTTTATTGATGAAATGCATACATTGGTTGGTGCGGGACGTAGTGATGGAGCAATGGATGCATCAAATCTCATTAAACCTGAGCTGGCACGTGGTACCTTGCATTGTATTGGTGCGACAACCCTGGATGAATATCGCAAATATATTGAAAAAGATGCAGCTTTGGCACGGCGGTTTCAGCCTGTCTTTGTCGGGGAACCATCAGTAGCGGATACGATTTCAATTTTGCGGGGTATTTCTGAAAAATATGAATTGCATCACGGGGTGCGGATCAGTGATAGTGCTCTGGTGGCAGCGGCAACTTTATCCAATCGTTATATTACAGATCGATTTTTGCCGGATAAAGCAATTGATCTGGTAGATGAAGCCGCAAGCCGGTTACGGATGCAGATTGATAGCAAGCCAGAAGCGCTTGATGAGCTGGATCGTCGTTTGATTCAACTAAAAATTGAGCGTGAAGCTTTGAAAAGGGAGGAAGATACAGCCAGTCGTGACCGTTTGGAAGCATTGGAGGTTGAGATTGCTGATTTAGAAGAAAAATCAAATGCAATGACTGCGGCCTGGCATGCTGAAAAGAATAAGGTTAATGATGTTCAAAAATTGCAGGAACAGCTGGATCAGGCCCGTTCAGAAGTTGAGGTTGCACAACGTCAAGGTAATTTGGCCCAAGCCTCTAAATTGATGTATGGTGTTATTCCCGAACTTCAAAAGAAAATTGAGGGTTTGCAAACCAAACAGCATGAACATCCGGATCAGGCGAATTTGGTTTCCAAATCAGTGACTGAAAATGAGATCGCGGCGGTTGTATCTCGGTGGACAGGTATTCCAGTGGATAAAATGCTGGAAGGGGAAAGGGCTAAGCTTTTACGAATGGAAGACGAGCTTCGTAAACGTGTCGTAGGGCAGGAACCCGCCTTGAAAGCGGTTGCAAATGCTGTACGTCGGGCACGGGCAGGATTGCAGGATCCAAACCGGCCTATTGGCTCTTTTTTATTCCTAGGTCCAACTGGAGTAGGTAAAACCGAACTGGCAAAAGCGCTTGCTTCATTCCTTTTTGATGACGAAAAAGCGATATTGCGTGTTGATATGAGTGAATTCATGGAAAAACATGCGGTTGCACGGTTGATTGGTGCCCCTCCCGGTTATGTTGGCTATGAAGAAGGGGGTGTTTTGACAGAGGCTATTCGCAGGAGACCTTATCAGGTTATTTTGTTTGATGAGGTTGAAAAGGCTCATGAGGATGTCTTTAACGTATTATTGCAGGTTCTTGATGATGGACGTTTAACAGATGGTCAAGGGCGAACCGTAGATTTTCGTAATACGATTATAATCTTGACAAGCAATCTTGGTTCTGAAATTTTGGCTAATCAGACAGAAGGTGAGTCAACAGAGCTTGTACAGGCTGAAGTTATGAAAGTTGTACGTGCCCACTTTCGTCCTGAATTTCTTAATCGTTTGGATGAAGTTGTTTTGTTCAGTCGATTGCAAAAGGCTGATATGGCAAAAATTGTGGATATACAATTACAGCGTTTACAAGGATTGCTTGAGGATCGTAAAATTAGGCTTGATCTGGATGAAAAAGCACATGCGTGGCTGGAGGAAGCTGGATATGATCCGATTTATGGTGCACGTCCTCTAAAGCGTGTCATACAACGAAATTTGCAAAATCAATTGGCAGAATTATTGTTGCAAGGCGATGTTTATGATGGGGATACTATTTCAATCAGTGCCAATGAGGCTGGTTTATTAATTCAGGGTAAATCAGTTATAGACAAAGCCTGATTTTCGTTAAAACTGGTTGAGTTCATTTCAACCAGTTTTTATTTATGATTATATTAAATATTGTTTAGCTTGTATAATATACGGACAGATAAATAAGTTTGATCTGATAGGATGTCTTTTATTATGGGAATTAAAAGACTTACCTTTTGTCCATCATGAAATTGGATGTTCGATAGGCATCTATGCTGACAAAAATTGATCGGTTTGACTAATAGAAACCCTTGCTTATCTTTTGTCATTTCATTGGATGGGTTTAATCTTTTATAGATTCTATATGAGAATATTCTTTATAGAATTATAGTTGTACCAGATAATCTATTAATTTGGTAATTTTTATATATAAAATCTATAGGTAAAACAGTCTGATTAACATATTGAAGTTTTTTATATTTTTCTAAAATTAACAATTAAATTTATAAAATTGGATCGCTTTTAATTTTTTCATATCATAAATATTAATAAATTATTTAATAACTAAAAATTAAATTATTAGTTATTAAAATTAATTTTAAAATATATATTTATAATGGGTTAATAAATCTTCTTTTTATTTTTATTGAGCTAAATTCAAATTGCTTATTATTTTTACCCAAATAACGTCCTTGAGGACAACCGGTTCCTATTGATAAGGTGTCATGATAGTTAAAGAATCTAACATGATACATATAAAAATTATTTTTTAAAGGTGTTGCAGTAGCAAATACTGTATGAGGATGTATCGTTTTATCATTATTTTCATAGATTGTGCATAAATCTATCCCTCCCCATTGTTGAATATGCATACCAATTTTGGGGTCTGAAGAGGGATATTTTTTTGCTATGATTTCCAGATCAATTTCCATATTCTGTAATTTTGGATCATGAATACGGATTAGATGATAATTATTTTGGTCGCCATCTGCAAAAGCATAATTATCATTTTCTAAAGGTGTAAAGGTTGCATCATCAGCAGCTTGCCAGTCTTTTAAATTGTAATCTAATGTTATCCATGGATTTCCAATGGTTTTGGAATTACAAATGTTATCAAGAAAGATTTGTGTACTTGCAATCTGTTTTTGATGTTGCTCTCTGAATTTCGGTCTGTTCCAAATAACTTCCGTTGAATGGGACAAATATTGAATGTGATCATTATTTGGAATGGAAAAATTATTGGATCTACCATGACAAATATTGGGGAAAAACCAAGGTAGCAAACCTTCTTCAATATGCCTGGCAATAATCATATTTAATATAGATTGGTCGGCACAGAACCATTTGAAATTGGGGCTTTTTTCTTCTTCTTTTGTAGGAGGAAGAATATATTCTTTTACCCTGCACATTGCCAACCAGTCCAGTAAGATATCAAATGCAAAATCAGACACTTTTGCAATAATATTATTGGCAATCAGTAAAGGAAAATTTTGAACAAAAAGTGAATTTCCCCCTATTTCTTCAATTTGTCTGATGGAACAAAAATCAGAGGCTTTTAAAATTTGTTCTGTAAGTTCCCTGCCAATATAAAAATCACAAAAATTCAAGGCTTTATTGATAATCGTATTTATGCTTTGTATAACAAGGCGCAGGGTTGGGTATTTGGCAATATTTGCATCAAGGTAAAAAATGACATCACCTTTTTCCATGGTTGAAAGAGCATGCAAAATAGTAAAGGGTTTCCAGCTGAATAATCCAAATTTGTGGGTATTAGGATTATTTCCCAAATTGTATTTATCAGGATATGCTTTAACTAATTCTCCCGCACCCATTTGATATAGTCGTTTAGGTGTATAAGCATCGAATTCGTGGCCAGCTTCTTCGACAAGTGATCGAACAGTTCTGACAACTTTTGTTAAATCACTTCCTTCGTCATTTGGGGTGCCTTCAGTATAAAAAACAACAAATTTAATACGCA
>NZ_CP033087.1:142500-202500 GCF_003691365.1 Commensalibacter melissae
CGTAGCACGCTGCGAAAAGCCACGGGGAGTTGCGAGCAAACTTTGATCCGTGGGTATCTGAATGGGGCAACCCCCCTCGCATGAGGGATCATGCACTGAATACATAGGTGCATGAGGCGAACCCGGAGAACTGAAACATCTAAGTATCCGGAGGAAAAGACATCAACCGAGATTCTGCTAGTAGTGGCGAGCGAACGCGGAGCAGGCCAGTGGCTTTGAAAAGGTAAGTAGAATGGCATTGAAAGGCCAGTCAGAGAGGGTGATAACCCCGTATACGTAATATTTTTGAAGTCCTTGAGTAGGGCGGGACACGTGAAATCCTGTCTGAACATGGGGGGACCTCCCTCCAAGCCTAAATACTCCCTGGTGACCGATAGTGAACAAGTACCGTGAGGGAAAGGTGAAAAGCACCCCGACAAGGGGAGTGAAAGAGACCTGAAACCAAATGCTTACAAACAGCTGGAGCCTCTTATGGGGTGACAGCGTACCTTTTGTATAATGGGTCAGCGAGTTTCTGTTAGCAGCAAGCTTAAGCCGATAGGTGTAGGCGCAGCGAAAGCGAGTCTGAACAGGGCGTTAGTTGCTGGCAGAAGACCCGAAACCAAGTGATCTAGCCATGGCCAGGTTGAAGGTGCGGTAACACGCACTGGAGGACCGAACCCACGCCTGTTGAAAAAGTCGGGGATGAGCTGTGGCTAGGGGTGAAAGGCCAATCAAACTTGGAAATAGCTGGTTCTCCGCGAAATCTATTGAGGTAGAGCGTTATGTATTACCTTGGGGGGTAGAGCACTGGATGGGCTCGGGGGTCCCAAAGACCTACCAAACCTAACCAAACTCCGAATACCCAAGAGTATGAGCATAGCAGACAGACAGTGGGTGCTAAGGTCCATTGTCGAGAGGGAAACAGCCCAGACCACCAGCTAAGGCCCCCAAATGATAACTAAGTGGGAAAGGATGTGGGGATTCCAAAACAACCAGGAGGTTGGCTTAGAAGCAGCCATCCTTTAAAGAAAGCGTAATAGCTCACTGGTCTAAACAAGAAACCCTGCGCCGAAGATGTAACGGGGCTCAAGTTATCTGCCGAAGCTGTGGATGTATATCACATGATATATGTGGTAGCGGAGCGTTCTGTAGGTCTGTGAAGGAGACGGGGCGACCCTCTCTGGAGATATCAGAAGTGCGAATGCTGACATGAGTAGCGACAAACAGTGCGAGAAACACTGTCGCCGAAAGTCCAAGGGTTCCTGCGCCAGGTTAATCCACGCAGGGTTAGTCGGCCCCTAAGGCGAGGGCGAAAGCCGTAGTCGATGGAAATCAGGTTAATATTCCTGAACCTGCTAGAAGTGACGAATATGATATGTTGTCAGGTCTTATTGGATTGGCCTGGCTTTTGGAGTATTCCGGGAAATAGCTCTAGCGAATAGACCGTACCCGAAACCGACACAGGTGGACTGGTAGAGAATACCAAGGCGCTTGAGAGAACGATGCTGAAGGAACTAGGCAAAATGCTTGCGTAACTTCGGAAGAAGCAAGACCGGATTTTGGGCAACCATGATCAGGTGGCACAGAGCAGGGGGTAGCGACTGTTTAGTAAAAACACAGGGCTCTGCAAAGTCGAAAGACGACGTATAGGGTCTGACGCCTGCCCGGTGCCGGAAGGTTAAGAGGAGGTGTGCAAGCACTGAATTGAAGCCCCGGTAAACGGCGGCCGTAACTATAACGGTCCTAAGGTAGCGAAATTCCTTGTCGGGTAAGTTCCGACCTGCACGAATGGCGTAACGACTTCCCCGCTGTCTCCAGCATCGGCTCAGCGAAATTGAACTCCCCGTGAAGATGCGGGGTATCCGCGGTCAGACGGAAAGACCCTATGAACCTTTACTGCAACTTTGTAGTGGCATCAGGAAAACGCTGTGTAGGATAGGTGGGAGGCTTTGAAGCATGGGCGCCAGTCTGTGTGGAGCCATCCTTGAAATACCACCCTGAGTTTTTTTGATGTCTAACCAGATCCAGTTAGCCTGGATTGGGACCCTGCATGGTGGGCAGTTTGACTGGGGCGGTCGCCTCCCAAAAAGTAACGGAGGCGCGCGATGGTGGGCTCAAGCCGGTCGGACATCGGCTGTTGAGTGCAATGGCATAAGCCCGCCTGACTGCGAGAGTGACAGCTCGAGCAGAGACGAAAGTCGGCCATAGTGATCCGGTGGTTCCACGTGGAAGGGCCATCGCTCAACGGATAAAAGGTACTCTAGGGATAACAGGCTGATCTCCCCCAAGAGTCCACATCGACGGGGAGGTTTGGCACCTCGATGTCGGCTCATCACATCCTGGGGCTGGAGCAGGTCCCAAGGGTTCGGCTGTTCGCCGATTAAAGTGGTACGTGAGCTGGGTTTAGAACGTCGTGAGACAGTTCGGTCCCTATCTGCCGTGGATGTCGAGACTTGAGAGGATTTGCCCCTAGTACGAGAGGACCGGGGTGAACATACCTCTGGTGTACCAGTTGTTGCGCCAGCAGCACCGCTGGGTAGCTAAGTATGGACAGGATAATCGCTGAAAGCATCTAAGCGAGAAACCCCCCTCAAAACCAGGTCTCATTACGGGCCGTGATAGACCATCACGTCAATAGGTCGGGTGTGGAAGTGCAGAAATGCATGCAGCTAACCGATACTAATAGCCCTTGCACTTACTTGATATAACACACATACACTCATATCGGTCATGTTATGCGATACTGTATGAAACAGGCCGAAATATCCGCTCTTAACCAACCAATCACATACCAATACAACCCTGCAGGGTATATTGGATGACCTGGTGGCAATGGCGGGGTATGAACCACCCGATCCCATCCCGAACTCGGCCGTGAAAAACCCCAGCGCCCATGATACTATGTCTTAAGGCATGGGAAAGTCGGTCGCCGCCAGGTCTTCCAATATACCCCCATGCAATCCCTTGCAATATTCGACAAAAAACTTTCAGTTCCCGCTGAAACATGCACCGCGAGGGAGCGTAGCCTCCAAGTCTGGTCACCACTTGTCATCCTGACATAAGTCCTGGCAGATCACCATACGCCTTGAATACCGTCAGAAAAAGGCATCCTTGTTATACTAGTGCGGGGTGGAGCAGCCCGGTAGCTCGTCAGGCTCATAACCTGAAGGTCAGAGGTTCAAATCCTCTCCCCGCTCCCAATAACTTCCACTCAAAATCGCTATATCATCACGGACAATATCCTGTCGATCCCGTGTTGAGACGCATCATCCTTGTTGCCGATCCTGCTTCCGCAGGCCAGTGGATGAACCCATGTGGTCTGTTGCCTTTGAAAGCAAAAAAAGCCTTTTATCCATGAAACCGTGAAAAAATGCGTCCTGTATGGCAATCTTGGCAAAACATGGCCACTGGGCAGTCTTTATTCCGAGGCTGGCGTATCACTTGAAAATATCATGAATTGTTGCAAACACAAACCTGCAAAACCAACATGAAATCCAGCGCCAAACCCCTCCCATCCCCTCATGCAAAAAATGAATAAACCACTTGTGAATATCGCATGCCCACCTCTCATATACCGTAAAAAACCAAATAAATATCATAACTTAATAAATATAAAAAATTTTTTATAGAATAATTAAATTAGATTGGCTTGTTTTCAGATCAAGATTAATATTTTAACATTAAAATAATTTCAACATATGTAATTTAAAAAATAATATTAAACTGATGTCTATAACCATTCATAAAAAACATTATGTTTTATTAACGTCTATTATTACTTTTATTTATTCTATTCCTTTTTTATTGTCTCCTTATGATTTTGTTGATGATATGTATCGGGCATCTAATGGTGACCTTTTTGTATGGTTCCTTAATGTAAGACCGTTTTCTGTTTGGTTGATTCGTTTATTAAACGGAAGTGCAATAGTTCCCGATCCTTATCCTTTTTCATTTATTATTGCTTTCTTAGCTTTGAATTTAATTTTTCTTTATACAACAGATAAAATAATTCGATCAGAGAATTATTTATTAAAATTAACTATATTTATTTTTCTTTTATGCAATCCATTTTTTTTACAAAATTTATCATATAAATATGATTGTATAATCATGACATGCAGTGTTGCATTGGCATGCCTATTTGTATTTAAAGAAAATAATCAAAATGTGTGTATTGATTATATAATTCGTTCATGCCTAATATTTTCTTTATATTGTTTTTATCAATGTGCTTTGACATTAGTTATTGGACTATTGGCTGTAAAACTATTGAATGATAGTGATCAGGTAGCATTTTCCGGATTGTTCAGGGAACTATTTCTAAGATTATGCAATATATTAACTACATTTTTCATTTATAAAATATGCGTTGTAAATTTTTTGATTACCAACGATTATGGTCCATTAGGAAAGATTATTGTTTTAAATGAACATATATTCATTCATCTTATTGAGAATATCAAAATATATCTATTACTGTTTTTATTGTATATTCAGGAAAAATATATAATAGTATCTTTGATTATTTCATCTGTATTTTTTTTATATACAGTGATAACAGATTTTTTAAAGAAAAATTATAAAAGAATTTGTGTTTTATGCCTGTGTTTTCCTTTATTGCTGGTTGCCATAACGAGTTCAAATATTATATTAAATATACCCAGTGGTAATACACGTGAAATGATGGGTATATCAGCCTTTTTCATTTTTATATTTCTGTATGTTCAAAAAACTGGTTGTCATTCAAAGATAATGCTTTTGGTTCCAATTTGTTATTTATGGACATCTTTGCTTTTGTCATCAGCATTATGTAACCTGAAAAGAATAGATCATCAGAAAAATGCATTAATAGTACAGGAAATTTTACAATCTATTTATCATTTTGGTAATAAGAAAGTGGAGGGGATTACATTTATCCGCGATGATTTGAGGTTTTCTTCTCAACAAACCATTATGAAAACACATCCATTAACAAGGAAAATTTTTGATTTTGTTGGATTGTCAAACCCTTGGTATGTAAACGGCTTATTAAATGGGGAGTATTACATGCATAAAAATGTTATTGGCAGGGCCTCTCCAGATTTTCCAAAAGATGCTAAAGATATTTTTTCTGGCTGTTATATTCAATCGACTTTATATGGTGTTATTTTGTATGTTAAAACAGGCTCTTATTGCGATAGTATTACCAAAAACTATAATCCAGGAACTTTTTAATCCATATATCAAATATTGGATAAGGATTGATTGAACAAGGGATATGTCAATTAATCCCTTATTTTAATTCTGTTATTCTTGTGCGACTGGTTTTTGTTTGATTTGGGTTTCTTGATTGCCCTGAATATTGGTAATTTCCTTTTTCATGATTTCAACAGCTTGCCGATCAAGTAAGGCGTTATATCTCAATTTAAACTCAACTGTTTTTCCGGCATGAAGTTTTTTAAGTCTACCTTGTTCACGTTCAATTGTCATAGGATAGGCAAAATTGGTTCCTGGTTCTATGCCTGTGACGTATCCCTGTTTTTCGGTATCTGTGTTCTTCCATAAAGTTAGAAAGGGAAGTTGCTTAGTATTGAATTCTATGGAAACTCCTTTATTTTCGCTTTTATTATGCAACGCGGCCATGGTGCTTCCATCTTTTTTGGTATAGGGAATGATATTAAATACCATTTCATCAAAATCTTTAGTAGGTTCACGATAAGTTTGCCAATTATCTAGCCCATTTTGAGCATAGTTGTTAAAAGGACTTATTTCTTTAACAGGGGCGATAAATTTTGCATCTTTTTCTAATAGAGGTTTGCCGAAATTGCTATGGTAAATAATTTGATAGGGATGCGAGTAATCGGCATGATTGGTCAAGCGATCATGAAGGGTAAAACTGTGGGAGCCAGGAATATAGGATAGCTCTGTTAGAACACGTAAATCGGTTTTTTTGAAAGTGTTTTCTTTAATTAAGCCTTTTATCTTGATTTCGTATGGAAATAGAGTATCGATCTCAACAATAACTTCAGACGCTGGTGTATTTCCTGCTTTTCCATGAAGGCTATAAAGCTCACCATTGGTGTCGGTAAAAGGATGCCCTGACCATTCATAACCGCAACGTACCATCATTTCGTTAAAACCCTCTAACCATCCGGTGCCATTGCGACTTTGAAGATTTATAAAAGTGGGGTTGACTATCTCCTTTACAGGTGAATCCCAACCCAGGCGAATGCCAGGAGCTGTTGCTTCAATCACATTCATTCCTCGTGTTGGGCTCAGGGTGATGGTCAATCCATCAGGACATTTAATTATGATCAGTCTGGAACCTTCTTGTTTTCCTCCATGCAGGCAAATTTGCTGAATAGAAAATAAAACATCCTCAATGCCAAGCTGATGATTGCTAATCTCCCAATTGCCTAATTCAATGTTATGAGCTGCGCTGGTTAGTGTAAAAGATTTGGTCTGATTTTGAGATAATGAAAATTTTAGTGTCATTTTATTCTCCCGGATTTACAAACAGCACTCATGCATTATTTTGAAGATTTATATGATTAATGCAATAATAATTGAATTTGTTCCTTAAAATTATTTTCACTGATGTAGGGGGATTGATAATAAAAATCGTTTTTTGATTTAAAATAATTGGATAGATCAAATAAATTCTCTTGATCAATATCTCTTATTACCAAATTTTTCCAGGAAGGGCGTATAAATTGCTCGACAGCTTGTGACAAAGCACATTGATCAATACACCAATTGGTAAAATTATGAGGATCATAAGCCCGTTTTATATAATGTTCGATAAAATGAAGAATTTTAGGAGTGATTTCTGAATGGTTTAGATATGTAATTCCGGCTCCCAAACACCAAGGTGCCCCCACGAGCTGATCACCATTTTTATCAAAAGCAAAAAGTCTCAAACCAAAATCATAATTACTAAATAAAGGGAATTTTTTACTGAAAAAATCCTCTGTAACAGTGAGATCAATATCAAGAATAAAGGTTTTTGTAGGATAACGTTGATAAAGTTTTTCCGCAAAAAGAAAACGTAAACAGGTAAAATAGGCTGCATCCCGATAAAGTGAGGAACCATAACCATAGGTAATATGCATATTAGGAATGGTGTTATGAATAAATTCAGAGATATCCTTTAGAAATTCTTTTTGTTGAGATGATGGATTTTCCAATGCAAGAGCAAGAACGATTTTACTTTGAAAATCTACCCTTTTATGTGCTTTTACAAGAGTAAAGAGAAATTTGGGTAAATATTTTAAATACCGGGAATCACAACCCAGAATGAATAGTAAATCGGCCTGTTGATCTTTTAGATCAGCATATGACCATTGCCATTTTTCCAGATGAAATGGATCATCATGTTTATTAGCCTGTTCAAAATTTTGGTATCTCTTTTCTGTTAACCAACTATATACACCACTATCTTCATTGTCGAAATAAACGGAAGTTTCAGGGGCCAGTTCTTTGGATTTTTGAAAGTGATAATCTGCCGAGGGTCTATTATGGAGAAGCCACTGCAATTTTCCTGCATTTAGATGATACCAGGTTGTATCTCCATTTAATTCATATTCCTCATCCAGTAATCCTTTTAACAGATCTCTAAAATGTTCTTGAAGTCTGTCACAATAATAGCCCAGATAAATTGCATAACGCTGTTGAATCGTTTGATTTGCGTCGTGCATTGAATAAGGAAAAAGATAAAGGTTAAATTCGGAGGTTGGAATTGGCAATTTATATCTCTGTAAGATATTGGGTAAAAAAAACATATAATAATTGGTAATTTCACCTTTTTCCAATTCGGACATGATATCCCTTGTTAAGAGATCAGAAGAACAAATGAAATTGAGATACTTTTCCAGTTTTTCTAAAGAAGCATCTATATTTTTTTTCAAGAAAAGGATAGTTGCCTTAAAAAAATAGTAGTCCTTATTGTTTGAATCTATCTCTATAAGAAAATTTATTAACGCTTCAGCCAATATATAATTTTTAAAAGTAAGGCAATATTGGCAGAGCTCTTTTAATATTGTTTGGTTAGCCAGGTTATTTTTAAAATTTTCAGTAATTTGCGTTATATTTTTCAATCCGGGATATATTTTTGCTGGAATCGGTTTTACTTGATTTTTTTTTATGAAATCTAGAACATGATATTTAAGAATAGCCATTTCCATTGGTTTTAAAATCTTTCTTGTTTTAATAAATTTGTTTAAATGAGTTCGTTCGATATAGATTTTTCAAAAGAGAAAAATTAAATTCAATGATCGTTTAAAAGTTAAATGGTCTTATAAAAAATAAAATTATTATAATTAATTAAAACATGATCTATATTATATAAAGTTTTTTATAAATATTTTATATAATGATAAGCTTTATATGAATGAATTATTTACGTAACTGGAATGGTAATAATGGATATTTTATCTGCTCGATTGAAAAAAATACAGCCTAGTCAGACACTGGTGATTAGTGCAAAGGCGCGTGCCATGAAAAGTAAGGGTCAGGATGTGATCAGCCTTTCGGCTGGTGAACCTGACTTTGATACGCCGATCAATATTAAGAACGCAGGCATAGCAGCCATTCAGTCCGGACAGACAAAATATACAGATGTTGGAGGGACCCCAGCTGTCCGCCAGGCAGTTGCCCAACGTTTGAAAGCCGATTATAATATTGACTACCAACCTGAAGAAATCATGGTTTCCAGTGGTGGAAAACAGGTTATATTCAATGCGATGATGGCCAGTCTTAATCCAGGAGATGAGGTCATTATCCCTTCACCTTGTTGGGTTTCTTATCCCGATATTGTAACATTGGCTGGTGGAAAACCAGTTATCATTCCTTGTAAGGAGGAGCACGCAGGTTTCAAGTTGCAGCCCGAACAACTGAGTGCAGCAATTACGTCTAAAACGAAATGGCTGATTTTGAATTCCCCTTGTAATCCCACAGGTGCTGTATACAGTAAAGAAGAATTGCAGGCTTTATGTGATGTCCTGATGCAATATCCAAATGTATGGGTTTTGACGGATGATATTTATTCCAAGCTTGTTTACGATGGGGTGGTTGCCCCAACAGTAGTCCAGGTTGAACCACGCCTTAAAGAACGCACAATTACAATGAACGGTGTTTCAAAAGCCTATTCGATGACGGGATGGCGTATTGGATATGCTGCCGCCCCTGTAGAATTTATCAAGGCAATGATAAAGTTGCAGGGACAGTCCACAACCAATCCCTGTTCCATTAGTCAGGCGGCAACCGTTGAGGCTTTGACTGGTTCACAGGATTCAGTTGCCGATATGGTGGCTACTTATCAAAAAAGGCGAAATCTGGTTTTGGATAACCTAAATGGCGCACCGGGTCTATCCTGTTTAAAACCCATGGGGGCCTTTTACTTGTTTGTTTCAATGAAAAATTGTTTGGGTAAAACAACCAGTAAGGGGACAAAAATTAATAGTGATCAGGATTTCGTAACGGCCTTACTGGAAGAAGAGGGTGTAGCCACAGTTCATGGAGCAGCTTTTATGATGGATGGATATTTCCGTATTTCCTATGCGACAAATACAGAGTTGCTTAAGGAAGCCTGTTTACGGATTAAACATTTCTGCATGAATTTGAGCTAGGGCTAGATATTGGTTATGAATAATGAGGAAATTGCAATTGAACCCGCTCTTGCCTCAAGAATGAGCGGGTTTGAGACTCCTGCAACCATCGCGATGTCAATGCGGGCAAGGGTTCTGAAAGCAGAAGGAAAAAATGTTATTTCCTTGGCCCTGGGACAGCCTGATTTTTTAACACCCAAAATAGCTATTGAGGGAGGTTATCAGGCGGCTTTGGAAGGAAAAACGAAGTATCCTCCTATAGACGGTTTTTTATCGTTGAAAAAGGCCATACAAAAAAAATTCAAGGAAGAAAATGGTGTCGATTATGCATTGGACGAAATTATGGTTGCAAATGGGGTTAAACAGATTTTGTTCAATGCCTTGATGGCGACTTTAGATCCGGAAGATGAGGTCATTATTCCGGCACCCTATTGGACTAGTTATCCAATTATGGTACGATTTCTGGGAGGGAACCCGGTTCATGTTGTTTGTCCTGAAAAAGATAATTTTGTCTTAAAGGCAAGGCAATTAAAAGCCGCTATTACGCCTAAGACCAAATGGCTGATTTTGAATTCCCCCAGCAATCCAACTGGTGCTGTCTGGACAAAAGAAGACTTGCTGGCATTGGTTGAGGTATTGAGGATTAATCCTCAGATATGGATTTTTTCTGATGAAATTTACGAACATTTGATTTTTGATGGGCAACGCCATCATTCATTGGCGGCTTTGGCACCAGAATTAAAAGATCGTATTTTAACGGCGAATGGGGTTTCTAAAACTTTTGCAATGCCAGGTTGGCGTATAGGCTATGCCGGTGGGGTAAAGCGTTTGATTAGAGCGATGCTTAAAATTCAAAGCAATTCAACCTCTGGTGCCTGCAGTGTCAGTCAGGCAGCTGCTACTGCGGCTTTGCAATATGCGCAAAAAGAAGTTGAATCAATGAAACTGGCTTATGATCGACGTCGTAAAAAAATGACGGCCGCCTTTTCAGCAATGAATGGTATAAGCTGTAATATTCCACAGGGGGCCTTTTATATATATCCAGGTATTGCCGGCTGTATTGGAAAAAAAACAGCTCAGGGAAGGTTGATTGCCAATGATCAGGATTTTGCTGAAGCATTATTGGAAGAGACTTATGTTGCGGTTGTTCCCGGATCAGCGTTTGGTTTAAGTCCCTACTTGCGTATAGCTTATGCCGCTGATGATGTCGTTCTTGAAGAGGCCTGTCAAAGAATTTCCCAGTTTGTGCAAGGGTTATCCTGATCGTATTCATTAACACTCCGGTTTTCTTGAGTATTAATGAAGGGGTTGAAAATTATTTAGATTGAATTTTGTCTTTTTCATCAAATAGTTTGGTGAGTTCGTGAATCATTGTTCCCCCCAATTCTTCTGCCTTGGTGATTGTCACGGCATGTTTGTAGTAACGTGTTACATCATGCCCAATTCCAATGGCTACAAGCTCGATTTCAGCACGATTTTCGATTTTGCGAATCATGCGTTTAAGATGATTTTCAAGATATTCTGATCCATTCGTCGATAAAGTGCTATCATCAACTGGTGCTCCATCAGAAATAACCATTAAAATTTTACGTTTTTCTACACGGGTTTTAAGTCTTTGCCATGCCCAAAAAAGTGCCTCTCCATCAATATTCTCTTTTAACAAGCCATCCTTGAGCATAAGGCCTAAATTACGTTTGGCTCGTCGCCATGGCTGGTCGGCAGCTTTATAAATAATATGGCGTAAATCATTTAACCGTCCTGGATTCTGGGGACGTTTGTCAGCCAACCATTTTTCACGACTGCGTCCACCTTTCCAGGTCTGGGTTGTAAAACCGAGAATTTCTACCTTAACGGAACAACGTTCAAGAGTTCTGGCCAGAATATCTCCACACATTGCCGCAATGGAAATAGGGCGTCCTCGCATGGATCCAGAATTATCGATTAACAGTGTTACAATCGTGTCCTTAAAACCGGTTGATTTTTCTTGTTTAAAGCTCAGAGAATTGGTTGGGTTGGTGATTATTCTTGTTAATTTGCTGGCATCGAGAAGTCCTTCCTCCTGATCAAAATTCCAGCTTCTGATTTGTTGCGACATCAATTTGCGTTGTAAACGATTGGCCAGCTTGGATATGATATTTTGTATTTCCTGTAATTGTTGATCAAGCTGGTTTCTTAGGAAGTCTAGCTCGTTTACGTCGCAAATCTGTTCAGCGGTAACTACCTCATCAAATAATTTTGTGTAAATGTGATAGGATGCATCTTCAACATCAGCTAGGGTATCCGGAGGTTGTTGTGAGGGGCCACCAGCTTTTTCAGATTTATCACTTCCCATGACTGAATCTGGTTTTTCTTGATCCTCCATATTCAGGGGAATTTGTGAAAATTGCTGTTCAAGTTCGCTTTCTTGCTGTTCTTGTTTTTCTTCAGGGTAATCTGGATTGCTATCTTTGTTTTGATCGGCAGTATCTTGAGAGGATTCTTCCTTGCCATTATCGGATTTTTCCTCTTCTCCTTCTAGTAAACGATAGGCTTGAAGCAATTGTTTGGTAGCTTGTGCATAATGATCCTGGTCAGTCAAAGCCTCTTTCATGGCCTTGAGAGCTTTTTCACCCAGGGGTGTTAATTGATTGCGCCATAATTGCAGAATTTTACGAGATGCTATTGGTACTGTTTTTCCAGTCAATGTTTCATAAACAAGTAAAGAAAGAGCTTTTGCAGGGGATAATTGTTCCGCCTTGTTCATCTTTGCATGCCCTTCTATATGACTGTTATGTTCCATAACTGCCTGCAGATTGGCGGCAACCCCTGCCATTTTCTTGCTTCCTAATGCCTCCACACGGACTTGTTCCAGGGCATTGAAACTATTTTGTGCATCCTCTGATGTTAAGTCTGGTGGTGAAGGAAGATCATTATCATGATATTTTAGATATAGGGCCAGTGCATCAGCTTGTCCCCTAATGAATTGCAGGGTTTTTGCATCTTGTATTTCTGGTGGTTGTGGAAGATAGACGTTTTCCTTATTGTTTTTGGATTGATATTGACGATTGTTGACCGTGTTTGAACAGAAATTGATATTGGTTGCCGTATAACCACTTAAAGTATGTATGGTACCAATCAGGGCTTGTTTGAAACGTTCAGGATTATAAGCGGTTTGAAAATTGAGTAAATCAGTCAGTCTGTTCTTCTGATTTTTAGGCATTATAATCCTCTTGTTAAATCGGATAATTCAATATTGTTTAAACTGTTTTAGGATCGGTTGTTAAAAGGTCAACATTAAAACAGCGTTGGTAATATTCTGCTACAATTCCGTGTTCTGACAGGTCACATTTATTTAGGAAGGTTAGGCGGAAAGACAATGCAAGATCATGAAAGATTGTATAGTTTTCAGCCCAGCTGATGACAGTGCGAGGAGACATTACAGTAGACAGTTCCCCTTCGGCAAATCCAATTCGGGTTAAATTGGCCAATGCTACCATTGATTCAATCTGTTTTTTTGTTTCTGCGTCCTGAGGCTGTACATTCATTTTTGCCATGATTATTTTAATTTCTTGTGGAGGGGGTAAATAATTCAGTGCGGCAACAATATTCCAGCGATCCATTTGCCCCTGATTGATTTGTTGAGTACCATGATACAGCCCGGTCGTATCTCCCAATCCAATGGTGTTTGCAGTTGCAAAAAGACGAAAGGATGGATCAGGGCGAATAACTCGATTTTGATCCAGCAAGGTCAGTTTGCCTTCTGTTTCAAGCACACGTTGAATGACAAACATAACATCAGGACGACCAGCATCATATTCATCAAAAATAAGTGCACATGGATGCTCTAAAGCCCATGGAAGTAAACCCTCCTGAAATTGTGTAACTTGTTTTCCGTCCTTTAGGATGATGGCATCCTTTCCAATCAAGTCAATACGGGAAATATGGCTATCGAGATTGATGCGAATACATGGCCAGTTCAGGCGGGCAGCGATTTGTTCGATATGGGAGGATTTTCCTGTTCCATGAAATCCCTGTATCATGACCCGTCGATTATATTGAAATCCTGCAAGAATGGCATGAGTGGTATCTAGATCAAAAAAATAGTTTGGATCCAGATCGGGAACCAGTGAGGTTTTTTTTGAAAATCCCTTGACCTCCATATCAAGATCAATATCAAAGGTTTTTCTTACGTTAAACAATTTATCTGGTTTTGATAACATAGAAATGTCAGGTAAATCGGTTTTATCGGGATTAGTTAGGTTTGAAGTTGATCTGGACATAGAAATTATCCTGTGTAGAAGAGTTATTTTAATGATCTAAATGATTTTTTATTTTGCTTCAATCATATTTGTCAAATATGTTCGGAGTAGGGAATAAGCTGCATTAATCTTTTTAAATTTTTCTTCCAAATCCGCGTCACCACCATTTGTATCAGGATGATATTTACGGGCAAGCTTGGTATATCTTTTTTTTAAACTGGCCAACGAAAGTGGCCAGCTAATTTCCAGTAATTGCAAAGCTTTTTGTAATTCTTGGGGGATATTGGGTTTCTGTCCGGTATCATGATGTGTTTTTGTTCTTGTTTTTTGAAAAAGCCGTAGCGGATCATGGAATGATTGCTCATTTAAAAGATTTTTTTTCCCTAATCTACCAAGCTTCCATGAAGGTTTATCCCATACGGCGGCGGAACGCATGTGTTCCTCTATTTGCGCAGTATTCATTCCCCTGAAATAATCCCAGTTTTTGTTATATTCCCGAATATGGCTAAAACAGAACCAATAATAGTCATGTAACTGGTGACGGGATTTTGGTGCCCGATATTCTGCTGGTTCTCTGCATCCTGGCATGTCACAATAACGGTGCGGTGTTGTTTTTGCATTGTTGGGATCAAACATTGTTGCCCATTTCTTTTTAAACATCATAAGTATTTTGATTTCATAAGAAATAGAATAGAAAAGTAAGGAACATTGTTCTTGGAAGAATATCACAAGAATTGGGGAAAAATGAATTATATTCCAAAAAACGGTTATAATTCAAAGGGCATATTAAAGATATTTTATAATTCTGATATAGAATTAATCATCTTGATATAAAGAGGTAAGGCGATGAGAATAGATAAAATCATGAATGGGATATGCAAAAAAATAATATTGCTTTTTCCGTTTATATTAATGGCATGTCAGGCTAATCAGAAAGCAAGACCTACTTGCGAGCTCGTTTCAATTTCAAGGGTTGAAAGTGCCCTGAACGATCCAAGGGGATTTGAGGGACAATTCACGCAAATTTGGTCAAATGGTAATCAATCTGAAGGACGTATCGTATATATACCTGGAAAATTACGTTTAAATTATGAAACCCCTTCCACAATGATTGTTGTTGCAAAGGGTAAAAAAATGGTGGCAAAAAATTTTGACGATCATTCTGTTACACATATTGGATTGGCAAGAAACCCTTTGGGATTAATGCTAATTAGCCCTGTTCATTTATCATCACCCATTCTTGTAACGGCAATACAAAAGGGAACACAGGCTTTGCAAATTTCATTGGCAAGCGGGGATAATCCATCCCAAGGTTTGTTAACTCTACGGTTTCAAGATGTAAATGGTCAGTTAACCCTTGATCAGATGCAAGCTATAGATGTGCGTAAACGGCAAACGGTCATGAATATTTCAAATGTTCATATGGGTTTAAGTGTTAAAAATAATTATTTTGACTATCCTGATCAACCATAAGGTCAGAAGGTGGTGACCGCAATTTTAGAGAATAGACAAACACTTGCTGCCAGGCTTGACAGAGGACTTGGTCTATCGTATCAAATGAAGTATTAATTCCTAGTTCATGCATGCTCGTAATTCCATATTCCTTCAATCCACAGGGGACTATTCCGGAATAATTTTCCAGTTTGGGATTAATATTCAACGCAATTCCATGCCAGCTGATCCAATGGGATAGCTTAATTCCAATTGCGGCAATTTTTTTCTCTTTTTTTGTAACAGGATCGGTAACCCATAATCCGACACGCCCTTCTTTTTTTTCTGCTGCGATATTGAATTGTTGAAGGGTGAGAATGATCCAGTCTTCAAGTTTGTGAATGAATGCGCGGATATCATGATCGGGAAAAGTGGGATGGGGTTTACGTAAATCCATCATTACATAGATGATTCGCATTCCTGGACCATGGTAAGTCCATTGTCCACCCCGATTAGTATGGAAAACAGGAAAATTCTGTGGATTGAACAAATCGCTCTCTTTTGCCGATGTTCCCGCAGTGTAAAGCGGAGGATGTTCCAAAAACCATAGGCATTCTGCCGCTTTCCCATCAAATATTTTTTGAACGTAATTTTTCATCCATTGAATTGCGGTGGGATAGGGAACAACTTTTTTGCTTTTTTGCAAAAATATTGGTGTGATAGCCATTGCTAGAAACTCTTTCATCGGTTATAGAGAAAGCATATTGGATTGAATTATGAAAATCAATCCCGTGCGACCGTGGCGGAATGGTAGACGCGCAAGCTTGAGGTGCTTGTGGGGAAATACCCCGTGGAAGTTCGAGTCTTCTCGGTCGCACCACATTCTTGTTGCGGCTTCAATTATAGAACCTATTTTCTTTTCATTTGCCTTTGATATATAATTTTACCAATTTTACAAAGGTTTATTTGTAAAAATGTCATGATTGCAATGAAGAGGAAATTATGGATCATAAATTTAAGCAAGATGCGTTGGATTATCATGAATATCCAACACCAGGGAAATTAACAATAACACCAACAAAAAGAATGGCGACTCAAACTGATTTGTCCTTAGCCTATTCCCCAGGGGTGGCGGCACCATGTTTGGAAATTAAAAGGGATCCTAGTTTGGCTAGCAAATACACGGCCAAAAGTAACCTGGTTGGGGTTATTTCCAATGGTACGGCTGTTTTGGGGTTGGGAAACATCGGGCCCTTGGCGGGAAAACCCGTTATGGAGGGCAAGGCGGTTTTATTCAAGAAATTTGCTGGTATTGATGTTTTTGATATCGAAGTTGATTCCAATGATCCGGAACATTTCTGTAATGTTGTCGCGGCGCTTGAACCAACTTTTGGCGGAATTAATTTGGAGGATATCAAGGCGCCTGAATGTTTTATTATTGAACAGAATCTAAAATCCAGAATGAATATTCCGGTTTTTCATGATGATCAACATGGAACGGCGATTGTCGTAAGTGCGGCTACCATTAATGCCTTGCGAATTCAGAATAAGAAAATTGAAGACGTTAAATTGATCACTTCTGGGGCAGGGGCGGCATCTATTGCATGTGTAAATTTATTGGTAACTCTGGGATTAAAACCTGAAAATGTCATTTTAACGGATATTGATGGAGTGGTGTGGAAAGGCCGCGATCCAAATATGCCAGAAAATATGGCACGTTATGCCATAGACACGCAGGCTCGCCGTTTGGAGGAAGTTATAGCGGGTGCGGATATTTTTCTTGGTGTTTCTGTGGCTGGAGTTCTGAAAAAAGAATGGGTGGCAAAAATGGCATCCAATCCTTTGATTCTGGCATTGGCAAATCCGGAACCTGAAATCACTCCAGAAGAGGTTGGCAGTATTCGATCAGATGCGATTATGGCAACAGGTCGTTCTGATCATCCAAATCAGGTTAATAATGTTTTATGTTTTCCTTTTATATTTCGCGGAGCCCTAGATGTTGGGGCAACAGAAATAAACGAGGAGATGAAAAAAGCCGCCGCTTATGCATTAGCAAATCTGGCGACACAAGAAGCCAATGAGGTTGTCGTGGCCGCTTATGGCGGTCAGGCACCTGCTTTTGGTCCTGAATATATTTTGCCAAAACCTTTTGATCCGCGATTAATTTTGGAAATTGCGCCAGCGGTTGCAAAAGCGGCCATGCAAACAGGGGTTGCCTTACGTCCGATTGATGATTTTAATGGATATCTGGAGCATCTGATGCAATTTGTGTTCAGAACCAGTCAGGTTATGCAACCTGTATTTGCAGCTGTTCATCAACATAAAGGACTGCAAAAGGTTGTCTTTTCTGAAGGCGAAAATGATAGGGTTTTACGTGCTATTCAAACTATGGTTAATGAACAGATGGTTTTACCTTATGTTATTGGAGATCAGAAAAGGATTCATGAAAAAATTACTCAATTGGGGTTAAGCTTAAAAATTGGTAAGGATTTAACAGTTTATGACCCCCAAAAGGATAACGCATTTTTACAAACACTGGAAAAACCTTATCAGAGATTGGTTGAAAGAACGGGTGTTCCTCCGTCTTTGGCGTATGAACAGCTCTATAGAAGAAAATCAATTCTAGCAGCGATGCTTTTAAGGGAGGGTCATGTTGATGCAGCACTTGTTGGTGGATTTGGTGAATGGTATCGTCATTTTAAGACATTGAAAAATATTATCCCTAAACAGGATGGAGTAAAGGAATTCCATACTATTTCTGCTATGATTCAGTCAAATGTAGCGCTTTTTATGGGGGATACTTATTTACATCTGGACCCTACGGCTGAGGAAATTGCTGAATTAACTTTATTGGCTTCTGAAATGGTATCTATGTTTGGTATGGTACCAAGAGCCGCTTTATTATCTTATTCTTCTTTTGGAACGGGAAAATCTGAATCAGCATTAAAAATGAAAAAAGCCCTGGCCATAATACGTGAAAAGAATCCTTCATTGGAAATTGACGGGGAAATGCAGGGTGATGCTGCGTTAAGTGAAACCTTGCGTTCGAGATTAATTGATGATTCACCCTTGAGAGGAAATGCCAATTTGTTAATTATGCCCAGTCTTGATGCGGCAAATATTGGATTTTCCTTGAGTCGTGTGGTTGGAAATGGACTGCAGATTGGTCCTATAACGCTTGGCACAACAAAGCCGCTTCATGTTCTTACGGAAAATACAACGGCACGAGGTATCGTGAATCTGACAGCTATTGCCATTCGCCAATCATTAAGAAAAAAACAATAAATTTGATTGCAATATTAGGAAAATATTGTAATCTTGTTCAAGATTACTGAATTTACTGTGTATAAAAGAGTGAGAAATCCATTTTTTCACTCTTTATTTTTTCATTAAAAATTGCATATTCGCGATTGCTTGTAAAACACGCATTAAAATTTTGGATAAAATATAAAAATTATAATTCTACAATTAATTGTTTAACTTCAGGGGAAACAGTTAAAATTAGATTTCCGTAAGGGTTAAATGTGCCTGAATGAGATGGTACATTATAATTGAAATGAAAGTTATTGTCGTGTTTGCGTAATTCGTACAAGTGGCATTTTAAAGATTTGTAGCTATAATAAATTAAAGGAACCGGGGGAAGCGTTAATCCCATTTTTGGATCTTTATACATTGTTTTGAGTCTTTTAAAAAAACCGGGATTTATTTTTTTGATTTCCAATAATATTTTTGAAATTATAGAAGACAATGGGCTTCGTTGAGGTAGATCTATCGTATTTTTATTATTTGCTGGAAGATATTTATTTTCAAATTCATTTATTTTTTTAAATAATGAATCGAAGTCTATGATAGGTAAACGGTTAAAGCCGATTTCATTTTTAATGATCTCAAATATATCTGTTATCTTATTCTTATCTGAAATGTTGCCGCCCTCAAGCAAATTTAATGGGCTCGGTAAGGTGTCAACGGTTAATCCAGAGTGACAAAGTGGAATAACATTGATATTTTTTTGCCATCCTGCCCCACATTCAAAACTGATCCAGGGACGTTGAATACTTTTGGGACTGCAAAATACAATCATGATGGCACTATTTTTTAAATTTTCTTCAATTTCATCAAACCATCTTTGACCCGGTTTTATGGAGAAACTGGACGTGAAAACATGGACTTGTCCAAAAAAACTGTCTTCGATTAATTGTTGAAATATACTTGTAAGTTCTTTTTCTTCTGTAATATGACTTAGGAAAATCGTTTTTTTGATTAATTCTGGCATTTATAAAGTGACCTTGTTATAAACCCTTTTTTAACATTATGAATAATAATGACAAATTTAGGAAAGTATACATTAATATTAACAAAATGAAATAAAATAAATTGATCAAGTGGAAGCTGATAAATTGTGTAATAAAATTATACACATGAACTAATATAAATTTTATAAAATATGATTTTCTTCATATGACCAAAAAATTGGCAAAATATATCCAGGATTTTATTCCATATATTGTTTTCACGATAGATTAGCTGTAAAAAGAAAGTATATTTAAATTATTTAAGCTTTTTTTAAATAAATATTATTTAAAAATAATTTAAGTTATTTAAATAGTAATGGTTTTTTAATTAAGTATAATCTTCCAAAGATGTGTATTTTATTCATCTTTGGTTTTTTTTGATTCACATTATATTTAAATATTATCAAGATAAATTTAATTCGATATATTTGTAATAGCAATCATTTCTGGGAAGTTTGAAAAAACAAATTTTTCTGTTAAAATTTAGTTTTATTATGGTACCATTACTGCACATAAATTATAGACATAATTTGATCAAGATTCACATATAGTTATTTAATTAAAATGGAATTTCGCATTTAATTATTGAATGTGGCCTCCTTATCATAATTTTTACATATTCTTATCAAATTGTGAAATAATATTTGTTTTGTTCTAAATTAGACATTAACATATTTGTTTTTATTATTAAATTTCAAGGTAGAGTTCTGTGATTAAACCTTTAAAAAAAGCTGTATTACCTGTCGCTGGCTTAGGAACCCGTTTTTTGCCCGCAACTAAATCAATGCCAAAAGAAATGTTGCCTGTTGTTGATCGTCCATTGATTCAATATGCACTGGATGAGGCGCGTGCGGCAGGAATTGAACAGTTTTGTCTGATTACAGGTCGAGGAAAAGATTCTCTAATTGATTATTTTGATGTTGCTTATGAACTTGAGGATACACTGCGACAAAGAGGTAAAAAAGAGTCTCTAGAGGCTCTCCATCCATCTAGTATTGAGGCAGGTTCTTTAACCGCTTTGCGTCAGCAGTCCCCATTAGGGTTGGGGCATGCAATATGGTGTGCTCGTACATTTGTTGGCGATGATCCATTTGCCATTTTATTACCGGATGATTTGATTATGGCGACGCCAGGATGTTTGGCGCAAATGGTTGAAGTTTATAATGAATATGGCGGAAATGTTGTCGCTGTTACCGAGGTTCCTCGTGAAAAGACATCCAGTTACGGTATTGTGGATATTGAAAAGGATGATGGAAAACTGGTCACGATTTCCGGGGTTGTAGAAAAGCCGGAGCCTGAACAGGCTCCCTCTAATCTTTCAATTATTGGACGTTATATTTTGTCACCTGAAATTATGAAATATCTTTCTAAAATGGAAAAAGGTGCAGGAAATGAAGTTCAATTGACAGATTCTATGGAAAAATTGATTGGACAAATGCCTTTTCATGGGTTGAGATATAATGGGGTTCGGTATGATTGTGGAAGCAAATCTGGATTTCTAGAAGCTCAGATTGCCTTTGCTTTGAAACGTCCCGACCTAGCTCCGGCCATGCGTAAGATAATACAGAAATATGCCCATGAAGAGGTTAAATAATGGAACATCAACGTGTAATTAATTCGACAATCCTGCGAGAATATGATATTCGCGGCATTTATGAACAGACTTTTTTTGTCGAGGATGCCTATGCGATCGGACGGTCCTTTGGCAGTTTGGTCGCAAGGAAAAATGGAAAAAAAGTTGTTGTTGGTTATGATGGTCGGGTTAGTTCGCCTGATTTAGAGGCCGCTCTGGTAAATGGATTAAAGAAAAGCGGTTTGGAAGTTGTCCGTATCGGTCGTGGTCCGACCCCAATGCTCTATTTTGCTTCAACAGTTATGCAGGCTGATGGTGCTGTTATGGTTACGGCCAGTCATAATCCCAAAGAATATAATGGGATGAAATTCATGCTGGGTGGCAAACCGTTTTTTGGTAAGCAGATTCAGGATTTAGGGGCACAGGTTGCGGCTGGTGATGTGGTTCCAGAGGGTAATGGTACAGTTCGCAAGGTTGATGTTTCAGAAGATTATATTAATCGGCTTTTGGAAGATTTTGGGGGAACTGAACGGAAATTACGTGTTGTCTGGGATAACAGTAATGGGGCTGCTGGTGATATTCTAACCCGTTTGGTTCAGAAGTTGCCCGGTGAACATATTGTTCTGAATGGAACGATAGACGGCGATTTTCCCGCTCATAGTCCAGACCCTACTGTTCCCAAAAACCTTGTTCAGCTTCAGAAAGAGGTGGCCAATCGCAAGGCTGATATTGGTATTGCGTTTGATGGTGATGCCGATCGTATTGGCGTGATTGATGACAAAGGTAATATCCTTTGGGGTGATCAGCTTATGGTTATTTTTAGTCGTGATATTCTTGCCAGCAATCAAGGGGCAACGATTGTTGCTGATGTTAAAGCAAGCAAAATTCTTTTTGATGAAATTCAAAAAGCGGGTGGAAATCCTTTGATGTGGTGTACTGGACATTCCTTGATCAAGGCCAAAATGGCTGAATCAAAGGCTGTTCTCGGTGGGGAAATGTCTGGTCATATTTTCTTTGCAGATAAATGGTACGGGTTTGACGACGCATTATACGTTGCAGTCAGAACGCTTGATATTGTCGCCCGGTTAAAGGGTCCTTTATCAGAAGTAACAGAGTCTTTGCCCAAAGCAATTTCTACTCCTGAAATTCGTTTTGATTGTTCCGATGAGCGTAAATTCACTGTTGTCCGTGAAGTGGCTGAACGGTTAAAGGAAGAGAAGGCCAATGTCGTGACGATTGATGGTGTAAGGGTGAATACAGAAGATGGATGGTGGCTTTTAAGGGCTTCCAACACTCAAGCTGCTTTAGTGGCACGAGCGGAGAGTACATCTGATGAGGGATTGGAGCGATTGAAAAATGCTTTAAAAGCCCAGTTGAAGGCTTCTGGTGTGGAATTTCCAGAAGAATAAATTGAGATTAGAATTTTAACTGGTTTCTATTTTTTTATAAAAAGGATACAGTCTAGCGATTGTATCCTTTTTGTTATCTATCAAATGATATATGCCATGAATGTTCCATTATTATTTAACCGTTCTCTTCTGAAATTGCATCGAGATAGATCTGTTTTATATCATTTTGAAATACAGGATATCTTTCAACAATGTACGGATCGGTTACTGGAACGACTTGACGATATAAATCGTTCCTTTGAATTTGCCTTGGAAATCGGAGGGCGAGGGTATGTTTCTTCCTACTTAAAAAATAGAAAAATAAAGATGATATCGGCAGATTTGTCGGCAGATTTGGTCTCAATGAATGTAAATTCGAAAATCTGTATGGATGAAGAATTCTTGCCTTTTAAATCAGGATGCTTTGATCTGGTTATTGCGAATTTTAACTTGCATTGGGTTAATGATTTGCCTGGTACTTTATTACAAATTCGAAGAATTTTGAAGCCTGATGGTCTTTTCCTGGCGGCAATTCCTATACTTCCGACTCTTTCTTTATTACGAACCGTAATGGCTGAAGTTGAAATGGAATATTGTGGTGCTGTTTTGCCGCATATTTCTCCATTACCTGATTTAAGATCATGTGCAAGTTTGATGCAACGGGCTGGTTTTGCCTTACCCACTATTGATAAGGAGGCGATTGAAATTGTTTATCGCTCTTCATTGGCTTTATTTCGGGATCTGCGTTGGGCAGGGGAAACAAATTCCTTGCAAATGCATCAGGCTTATTTTGCAAAAAAAACTTTATTTGCCGAATTTATTGCACGTTTGGAAACTTTTAAACCTATTAAAGTTGATATAAATTTTGCCATTTTAACAGGTTGGTCTCCCGACGCGTCACAACCTCAACCTTTAAAACCTGGTCAATTCAAAATGTCTTTGGAAGAAGCGTTGCGGAATAAATAGAATCAGTTTTAATTTACGAATAATATAAAATTTTTATTTTGGAATTTAATTTTTTAGATTATATGAAAAAAATCTGATTGTTAATTTTTTAGAATAAGAAAAAGTTCTGTATAATTTTAAATTTATTGATCTATTTATTATTGAACAATAGTTGTAATAATTTAAGTTATATAAATCAAATAGTTATTAAATATACATTTTTATTCATAATATATTTTTTTTAAAATTTTAATTTTAGGTTTCTTGCAAAGAATGATGATTTAAAAAGCTTTATATTGATGATATAACCGATCATAATTGTAAAATTTTGATATGAAAAGTAAGCGGTATGGCACATAAGAATGTAAAAAAAGTTGTTCTGGCCTATTCGGGAGGGTTGGATACTTCTGTTATTTTACGGTGGTTACAAAAAACATATGAATGTGAGGTTGTAACCTTTACGGCTGATTTGGGACAAGGGGAAGAATTGGGTCCAGCCCGTAAAAAAGCGGAAATGTTTGGTGTAAAAGAAATTTTTGTCGAGGATTTGCGTGAAGAATTCGTAAGGGATTATGTCTTTCCAATGTTTCGTGCCAACACGCTATACGAAGGACAATATTTATTGGGAACTTCAATCGCGCGTCCACTTATTTCTAAAAGACAAATTGAAATTGCCGAACAGGTGGGGGCTGATGCCGTTGCGCATGGGGCAACGGGTAAAGGGAATGACCAGGTTCGATTTGAGCTGGCCTATTATGCATTAAAACCCGATGTCACTGTTATTTCGCCTTGGCGTGAATGGGATCTCGCTTCTCGTAACCGTTTATTGCAGTTTGCTGAAGAAAATCAGATTCCGGTTACTCATGATAAACGTGGAGAAGCTCCCTTTTCGGTCGATGCCAATCTTTTACATTCATCTTCGGAAGGGAAAATTTTGGAAGATCCTTCCCTTCCTCCTGATGAAGCTGTTTTTCAGCGAACAATTTCACCGGAAGATGCTCCAGATAAGGCGACTGAAATCAGTATTGATTTCAAAGCTGGTGATCCTGTAGCGATTAATGGAATTGTAATGTCCCCGGCAACTATACTGGCTCGTTTGAACGAGTTGGGTAAGGCCAATGGTATCGGGCGTCTTGATCTGGTTGAAAATCGTTTTGTTGGCATGAAATCTCGTGGAATTTATGAAACACCGGGTGGAACGATCTTATTATTTGCCCATAGAAATATGGAATCGATCACTCTTGATCGTGAGGCCGGGCATTTAAAGGATAGTATCATGCCTCGTTATGCGGAATTAATTTATAATGGTTTCTGGTTCTCACCAGAGCGCCGAATGCTGCAGGCCCTGATTGATGAAAGTCAGCATTCTGTTACCGGTCGTGTAAAATTGAAGCTGTATAAAGGTAATATTATCTTGATGGGACGTGAAAGTCCGAATAGTCTCTACGATATGCGTGTTGTAACATTTGAAGATGATGAAGGTGCATATAATCAAATGGATGCACAGGGCTTCATTAAATTAAATGCGTTACGACTACGTTTGGGCGCACAGGCAGGTCGACGTGGCGGTGCCTTGTAAAATTTGAATAATCAGGAGTTGAAAATGAAAAAGATGCTTTCTTGGATAGTTCCTGCGGTTTTGGCAATTCCCTTGGTTGCTTGCGCTGGTAGTAAAAAGGAGCAATTAACCCCCGAACAGTTTATGCAAAAGGTTGAGGCTGAACCGGGAGTGAAAACATTACCTAGTGGATTGGCTTACCGTATTATCCAGTCTGGAAACCCTAAGGAAGCCTCTCCTGCTCCAGGGGATCTAATTTTGGCGGAATATGAAGGGCGTTTGCCAGACGGTGTCATATTTGATTCATCAGATCGGCATGGTGGTGGTTTAATGCAAATGCCTGTTGAGGGATTAATACCTGGCTGGATGGAAGCCCTGCCTAAAATGCATCCTGGCGATGTTTGGCAGCTTTATGTTCCGCCTAAATTAGGGTATGGAGAAAAATCTATGGGGATTATTCCTTCAAATAGCCCATTAATTTTTAAGATTCATCTTGTTGGGGTAACCAAAAACCAACCGGATAACTAATAAATAAAGGATTAAGGTGATTTATGAGTGTCAAGCCGTCAGGTAAGCGCGTATTTTCAGGAATTCAACCAACTGGTATCCCGCATTTGGGAAATTATCTGGGGGCCATTCAGTACTGGGTTGATATTCAACAGGATAATGAATGTATCTATTGCCTGGTTGATATGCATGCCTTGACGGTTTGGCAGGAACCCGTATCCCTACGAAAACAGACTTTGGAACAGACGGCTGTTTTATTGGCTGCTGGTATTGATCCCAACAAGCATATCTTATTTAATCAATCAGCTGTATCCGCTCATGCGCGTTTGGCGTGGATTTTCAATTGTGTTGCGCGAATTGGCTGGATGAACCGGATGACACAGTTTAAAGATAAGGCGGGCAAAAACAGGGAGGCCAATTCTGTAGGATTGTATGTTTATCCTAATTTAATGGCCGCTGATATTTTGGCATATAGGGCAACGTGTGTACCTGTTGGTGAGGATCAGCGTCAACATCTGGAATTAACAAATGATATTGCCCAGAAATTCAATCATGACTACAAAACCGATTTCTTTCCTGTTGTCGAGGGATTTATTCCAAAAACAAGCGCCCGTGTAATGAATTTAAGGGATGGTAGTAAAAAAATGTCCAAATCGGATCCTTCCGAACAGGGGAGGATTGAGTTACTGGATGAGGATGATGCAATTACGAATAAAATTAAACGGGCAAAAAGTGATTCTGAACCCTTACCGTCTGAACAGGAAGGGTTGTCACATCGTTTAGAGGCGTTAAATTTAGTGTCAATTTATTCAGTTTTAGCCAAGCAATCGATTGAACAGGTGCTCCAGGATTTTGGCGGAAAAGGATTTAGTCCTTTTAAATCCGCATTGTCAGATCTTTTAATTCAAAAAATTGCACCAATCAGAGAGGAAACAAAGAAAATGTTGGCAGATAAACAATATCTACAGACAATTTTGAAAGAGGGTGCCGAGAAGGCATCAGCAATTGCTGATCCTATTGTGTCTGAAGCAGAATATATCGTGGGGTTTTTAAAATAAAGAATGAAACAGCAGGTTGGTAAATTGAGTGTTAAAACGCAAGGTCAGGGATTAACCATGATTACGGCTGACCTGTCCAGTTGGATTTTGCGATCAGCCATCAATACTGGCCTGTTAACGATATGGTGTAAACATACATCAGCTTCTTTAATCGTTCAAGAAAATACGGATATTTCGGTAAGAAGTGATATTCTAAATTATTTTAATGATCTTGTTCCAGAAAATCGCTCCTATCAGCATGCTGATGAGGGGAGTGACGATATGCCCGCCCATTTAAAAACGATGTTGACCGAAACCTCCTTGTCTATTCCTGTCATTGATCGGAAATTAAGTTTAGGGTCATGGCAGGCCGTTTATTTGTTTGAACATAGAAAAAGGCCACATATTCGAGAACTGGTTTTACATGTAATGGGGAACTAGAGAATAATGATATTAAGAAAATGCTATCGAAAGCTTATCTTGATATAATTGATTTTTTATTTCCGCCACGCTGTATTTTATGCGGTGTTCATATTCAACGATCTGGATATTTATGCTCTGACTGTTTCAAACAGCTTGAATTTATTGTGGAGCCCTGTTGTGAACAATGTGGAACGCCTTTTCTTTCTGATTCAGAGGCGGGAGAGGATCATCTTTGTTTGAGTTGTCGGGAAGAGCCATGTTTATGGGAAAAGGGGCGGGCAGCTTTTGTATATAACGAAGGGATTAAAAAGTTAATTTTACCCTTAAAATATGCAGATCGGTTGAATGGCTTGAACTTTTTAGCAGGTTCTATTTGGAATATTGCCAATCCCTTTTTTGATAATGCTGCATATATAATTCCTGTTCCGTTATACAAGAAACGTTTGCGACATAGAAAATACAATCAATCGGCCCTGCTGGGAAAAAAATTGGCCAAAAGATCAAATATTCCCCTTTTATTATTGGCCTTGAAAAGAATTAGGGATACACAGTCCTTGGGACATTTGAATAAACAGGAACGACAAGATTTACTGGAAAATGCATTTCAGGTTAATCCAGCCTATTCAAAAATTCTTCAGGGTAAGACAATTATATTGGTGGATGATGTTATGACCACGGGCAGTACCCTGATGGCCTGTAGCAGAATATTACTAGAAGCGGGTGTAAAACGCATATTTGTGGTTGTTATTGCAAAAGTAAGTTATTTCTGAAAATAAAATTATTCATTTATAGTTTATAAATTATAGATTATCATAAATAAGATATATTATTTGTAATTAAATGTTTTTGGGAGAAAAACTATGGCAAAAGTTGAAATATATACACAACCAGGATGTCCTTTTTGTCAAAAAGCTCTGACGCTCTTAAATTTAAAAGGCGTGAAATTTAATCAGATTAATGCTCCTAAAGGTACGGCAGAACGAGAAGAGGCAATAAAACGTTCGGGGGGTAAGACTACTGTTCCGCAAATTTTTATAAATGGCCAGTCAGTGGGTGGATGTGATGATTTGTTAAGGATGGAAGAGACCGGGAAGCTTGATGCATTATTGAAATAAATCAATAAATACTGATTTATTTATTAATAAATGGAGATAATTAAGCAAGTGTTAAATAAAAGTAAAGTTATAACCAAGATCTTAGGTGCTGTGATAGGCGGAATGTTCTTATGTTGTCCCTTTTATGAAAATTACGCGCAAAATCTGAATGAAACCAGATCCATGCCAGAAATTGGATTATGGACAACCAAGGCAGAAGACGGTGTTTTTCAGATATATAAATGTGGTGAGGGTCTTTGTGGCAAATTTGTAGGGATGCAATATAAAGGACCTGTTGCTCCCGTGAGTTCTAAAGGAACTTCCCAGTGCAATTTTTTAATGTTGCGTAATTTTATGCGTAAGGAAAAAAGTAAATATTGGGTAGGAAAAATTATCGATCCCCGGAATGAAAAAATTTATGATGCCAAAATCTGGATTGACGATCATGATCAATTAAAAATCCGGGGTTTTATGGGGATCAGCCTATTTGGTGAAACACATGTTTGGCATCGGTATAATCATGTGATCGATAAAGGTTGTAGAATTAAATAATGTTATTTTATTTCTACAAATAATTATTTTTTATTATTTCAATTGTTATCAAGAGCGTAATTAATAAATCGTAATGATTTATAATGGTTACGCTCTTAATTATTATATATTTTATATTTCGAATAAATTATTATTAAATTAAAGAATAGATTTTATAAATATTCGTTAAATTATATCAATAATAAATAAATCGTATTAAATTAATGATTTATTCTTTGTATTTTTATTGATATTATTAAAGATAAATTTTATTTGTTGAATCAATTACATATTTTTTATCTTATTTAAAAATCTTTTTATATAAAGATTAGGAAACTGATTTTATATAAAAATGGCGAATTAAAAGGAAATATTATGGCCTATGTATTTACCCAGGTTTTTACCGGTAGGGAAAAATGGATAAAGCTTACAAAGGCAATCAAAGAACAAGTTTTGCAACGCATGATTTCAAGTCTATCAACCTTGGCAGGTGAAAATCGGGTCCAGTTAATCGCTATTGGTCAAATAGACGGAAAAGTTCCTCGTGCAGTGGATGCGGAATATTATGTAACCTGGTCTGTACCAATTAATGAGTTGACTTCATATATAGTTAGACATTTTCAAGAAAGTGAATGGAATGAATATTTTGAATTGGTCAATATTGGGGGGAAAGCTTTGACTATCCCTCAATTTGCGGAAGTTATTTTAAGAGAATAATGCCAGATATATTTAACTAGATCATATTAATCAATTGAACAATATTTAAAAATACCATTGACTTTAATTAAGGATGAAATTAATGCAGCCTACACGTGTACAAGATGCAGCCACATTGAGAAGTGGTGAAGATTCAGTTCCCGTATCTGACGATTCTTCAGTAACTTCTTCCTTAATTTCTTCCTCAAGTTTTGATCATACGTCAACGTTTGCCATGCTTCAGCCAATTCCTGGTGCTACAAGCAACTCTATTGAATATGATCCATCTCAGGCGCATCCTGAATGGGGATCGGGTTATGAACCTGATCCTAATGGGTTTAATGATAATACATTTGCCTTTAATTTTACATCTTTGACATTTTCCATGACAGATCCTACCGACATGATGAGCACGATTGCAGCGGCGGCTGGACAAGGCTGGGATTTGTTTGCAAACGCACTTGATCCTGATTCCTCCAGGATTGTTATCAATGATCCGGGTCAAGGTAATGACCTGTTGATAGGTGATGGATTGCAACTTGTTGTTGGAGCCACGCTTAGGGATCTATTAAAAAAGAATGGGGTTGATATCACTAATCCCATCGTTAGAAAACTTATAAAAGAACAGGATTGGGGGCAAAAATTTCTAAGCCAGATTGATAATTTGATCAGTGCCCAGAATGGTCCAGGACACATGATTATCTGGAATAAAACCGGCGTTATGGTTAGTGCGGGTGACAACAAGGCAACCATGGAAGTGAGGGCTGGCAACAAACTTTATGTGGGAGACACAAACAGTTCAGGATATGATGCCTTTGGAACGGGAAATTTACAGTTAGGTTATAATGAAAAAAGTGCAACGGGTTCCGCATCGCTGATCCTGGATGAAGGGTCATATCTAAGTGTTAATGGATTTTTGGGTGGAGCGGCGGATAAATCCTATGCAGGTCAATCCATTGGTTCAGGTATGGAAAATCAGAGAACAGGTGCTGTTTCAACCCAAAATCATGTAAAAATGGATGTTGATGGAAATTGGGGGCTTGTTGGTGATATTCGACCCGATAAACCAGCCAATTGGACACGTGTAGGCAATAATAACAAGATTAATGTCGGAGGCACGTTGGGGGTTTATATGTTGGCCTCCATGACAATTGGAAGTGATACAGAGATAAGTGTTGGATCCAATGGTTGGGCCCATACAGGAAGTGGTGTGTTTGTCGGTTCAGGTGGGTATATGTCCACTGGCTTGGGAAACAGGTTTACCATTGCTGGTGGTATGGGTGCCGGTTATATGGATCTGTCCGCTTCGGGGAAGGCGGCGCAGCTGATAATTGGTGATGATAATGTCATTCATCTTACCAACAGAAATGCCGGCATATTTGCAGCTGAGGCAGGGGCATCCGTTACAGTGGGGGATAATTTGACCCTAACAGGGGCTGAAATATCAGTCGGTTATGGTCAAAATAGTATGGACCGAATTATTGATGAGGATTCCAAGTACCGTACTGCCTATATGTCTATCGGTAACGATGCCAATATTTCTCTAGGTTATGAAAATTTGTATCCGATGGCCAATGCTCCATCCTTTGCAGAGGATGGTGTGATAAGATTAGATGCCAGTAATTCACTTTTACAGTTTGGAACAGGACTTGCGCTTGAAGCGAATATAATTTCCCTGGGACATTATTTAAAAGATACTTCCAATTCAAATTTTATAGACAGTGATGGTAATGCCCTGGCTGAATTCAAGGTCGGTTCAAATAATAGCGTTGTCATTGGCTCAGGGGCAAATATCAGTTTGGGTTCTGGTATTGTTATTAATGAAAACCAGGGATATGTCGATTTGCAGGGAGGTGTTCTGAATGCTGGGTACATTCGTATGGGTCGATATTACATTGAAAATCTGGAAGTTCCCATAAACGGATCCAGTTATATATACCAGAATAATTCAAGTGCGTCGATTCATATTGGGGACGGTTATCAAGTCAGCTTGACCCAAGATATTACCATTGATGGCAGCTTTGATCGGTTAAATATTGGTGATAATGTCGGCATTCAAGGAAACGGGATGTATCTTGGTGATTTTAGAGGGATTGGTTCAGAAACCAATCATCCTACATCAAGATCATTGATTTCTGCCGGAAATCTAACCTCAATGACAATAAGTGGTGACATCAATCTGAATGGTAATGCAAATTCAGTGATGTTGGGGAGCCAATCTTTATTGGAAACCACTGACGGCAATTTAAATATAGATGGAATAAACCAGCTGTTGACTATAGGAAATGGGGGGATTTTATCCGCTGCAAAAACGCTGCTTCAGAATGGTAGTAAAAGCATTATTTCTGTTGGCAATGAAGGTAGGATTGTCGCGAGTGCTATCCAGCTAATAGGTAATGGTGAAACGTTCACTATCGGTGATAATGCTGGTATTTCTGCAGACCGAATTATTATCGGTTATCGCGGGGGTTCTTTAACGATAGGAAAAAATGTTGATTTTGATGTTCATAATTTTGATGTTAATGTATCCCGAACGGTAACATTAGGGGATGGAGCTACTGGATATATAGGTGATACAACCACGGTTGATAAAACGGTTTTCAATACGGGTAATGCGAATAATCTTGAGTTTGGCAATATATCCCTTGGCGATAATAACAAATTTAATGTTTCAGGATCAATCAAGGGAGCTGGTATAAGCCTGGGTAGCAACACATCGTTTACAGCTGCAACAAATGCATCGGTTAATTTTGGTAGTGGTAATGTCACGTTATCGGATAAAAATAATAGTTTTAAATTAAATGATAATGTTACTTTTACGGCTGGAACAGTCACTGCTGATTTGAATACGAACAATTTTATCCTAGGCTCGAATGATTTTTATGATCTAAGAGGTTGGAATTTATCAAATACGTCAGGCCCTGCCAAAACATTCACTGTCGGGAATGGAGCTACCGGCAATTTTGGTAATGTAAATTTATTGGGTAAAAATGTCACCTTCAATACGGGTAATGCGAATAATCTTGAGTTTGGCAATATATCCCTTGGCGATAATAACAAATTTAATGTTTCAGGATCAATTACAGGAACTGGGATAAGTCTGGGTAGCAATACATCATTTACAGCTGTAACGAATGCATCGGTTAACTTAGGTGGTGGCAATGTCACGTTATCAGGTACCGGTAATAATTTTATACTAAATAATAATGTTGCTTTTACGGCTGGAACAGTCACTGCTGATTTGAATACGAACGACTTCACCCTGGGTTCGAATGATATCTATGATGTGAAAGGATGGAATCTATCGAACTCGTCAAGTCTTGCAAAAACATTTTCCATTAAGGATGATGCGGCTGGTAATTTTGGTGACGTGAATTTATTGGGAAATATCACGTTCAATACAGGTAATATGAGTAATCTGACCTTTGGCAATGTCACGTTATCAGGTAACGGTAATAATTTTATACTAAATAATAATGTTGCTTTTACGGCCGGAACAGTCACTGCTGATTTGAATACGAACGACTTCACCCTGGGTTCGAATGATATCTATGATGTGAAAGGATGGAATCTATCGAATTCATCAAGTCTAGCCAAAACATTTGCTGTCGCGGATGGTGCTACCGGTAATTTTGGTGACGTGAATTTATTGGGAAATATCACGTTCAATACAGGTAATATGAGTAATCTGACCTTTGGCAATGTCACGTTATCAGGTAACGGTAATAATTTTATACTAAATAATAATGTTGTTTTTACGGCCGGAACGGTTGCTGCTGATTTGAATACGAACGACTTCACCCTGGGTTCGAATGATATCTATGATGTGAAAGGATGGAATCTATCGAATTCATCAAGTCTAGCCAAAACATTTGCTGTCGCGGATGGTGCTACCGGTAATTTTGGTGACGTGAATTTAACGGGTATGGTTAACTTTTCTACTGGTTTGGCAAACAATCTTATCTTAGATACAGTGATGTTGAACAAGAATGCATCCATTAATCTGGATGGGACGTATGTCACTGTTCATAACCTGGACATGAGTAATGGTGGTGTCGCAAATCTGAATTATAACAGTGCAGAGTCCAATGTTGTTTCTTTATCCAATGTAATATTGAGCGGTAATGGTCGGATAAAAATCGCGCAAAATTCTGAAGTTGATATTGGTTCTCTAACAATGGACGGTGTAAATCCGGGTGTTATAGAATTGGATAATGATGCAGTTTTGAATATCCGTTCAATCAATGCCACCAATGTTGGTACAGATATGCCGGCAATCATTATTCATAATGGTGCCCGTGTTATCGTTAATGGTCAACAAATAACAAGGTCAAGTTCTTCAAATGATTTGATTGCTGATTTTAATAATGAAGCCAATGGCGTTTACGAATATCATGGTAGCATTGAAGATGTCGATGGTCATTTGGTGATCAAGAATTTTAAACTCGATGATCATCTGTTATTTGAAAATGATACTGGGTCATCGGATGTTAACACTTTTTATACATGTTATAAGGACGGTATTTTATCCATTATTCACAATGATGGAAAAACATCCAAAACTATTGCCTCTTTTCGTTATGATGCAGGGGACAGCAATCAGGCATTGCCTAATGTAAATATTGTTCGGGGTTCTGATGGTAATTCCTATTTTGATATAACAAAATGCTTTCTATTGGGAACAAACATTCTTACATCTAAAGGTGAAAAACCGGTAGAATCTCTTTCCGTTGGTGATGAGGTTGTGGCTATTTGTAATAATGGAAGGATAAACCGTAAAATTGTTTGGATTGGTAAAACGGATATTTCCGTGGATCAAGGTAAAAATAAAAACGATTTGTATCCAGTTTGTATCAAAGCACACGCATTTGGTCTGAATAAACCGCATCGTGATTTATATTTAACCCCTGAACATACCGTGTATATTGATGGTGGTTTGATTCCTGTCCGTATGTTGGTTAATGGCCGTTCGATTGTTATTGATAAATCCTGGGACAAATTCCAGATTTATCATGTTGAAACAGAACAACACTCGATTTTGCTATCAGAAAATCTGATGACTGAATCTTATTTAAATACAGATGATAAGTATCTATTTGATAACGATATTGTTAATTTCGGTCTGGAGTTTAATGAACATGCAGGTCATAAAAGCTGGGAAAATGACGCAGCTGCACCATTGACTGTTTCCAGAAGCAAGGTTGAACCGATTTGGAATCGTTTGGATCGCAGGGCAACTCAGCTGGGGTATAAACCTATCATAAAAAGAGCGATAACCCGTAATCCTGATTTATGCCTTATTACTGATAAAGGGAAAAAGATTAAGCCTGTTCATTTCAAGGATAATATTTACAGTTTCTTTATTCCTGATGGTACTTATGTTGTAGCCATGAATTCAAAAACATCTTTACCTTCAGATGTTATTGGACCCTTTATAGATGATAGACGGACACTAGGTGTTTTGGTTTCGAAAATTAGCGTGATTTCTAATAGAACCCTGATCATGTTCCCGACTGATATTTCGGAACTTTCAGGTTGGCATAGCATTGAGCCCGATAGAACAGATCGTTGGACAATGGGATTGGCGCAATTGCCAATTGAGATAACAAGATTTGGCACTGGGAAAAAATTGATCCGGGTTGAGCTGACAGATACAGCTTCTTATTTTGTTGAAGATGATATCAATGAAATGATGAAACTGGCATAAAGCAATTTGTTGATTGTCCAGTTAAATAGGGTTAATAGAGCTTTCCTTTTATTATAGCTAAAAGGGAAGCTTTTATTTAAGGGAAAAACAGACGTGTTTGATCGCTTCATAGATTATGTTGCAAAAGTTGCACCGGATAAAATTGCTATCCGTTCATTCGAAGGCTCAATTACTTTTGCGGCAATGAATAGAGACATAAATCGGCTTGCACATGCTTTATTGGACGTTATTTATAATAATAGTTCCGAAATTGTGGCTGTTAATTATAAGCAAGTACATATTCACTGGATGCTTTTAATGGCGCTAAGCCGAATTGGTGTCGCTTCAGCGTCAGTGTCCAGTAATAGCGAGATTGCTGAAAAGGAGATTGCTATATTGCAGCCTGATGCAATTATTAGCGATACGCTTTTTGATATTGATACGGCAGCTAAAATACACGTGCTTGATTTGAATTGGTATGATCAGGCCATGAAGCGTTTCAAACCTGATCCCATTTATACGCTCTATGAACCGGATCGTATTGTACGTGTTTCAATTGCGGCTGGAACGTCTTTCATGCGGCATAGAATTGATTATACAGCCTCAATGATTGAATCATCTGTCATAAGGATGATTACCCAGGAAAAAATCAGCTGGTCTCTTATGTCGGAAATTCCGAGATATCCAACATTGCTACCCACATTAGCTTTTGGCAGTTTTCATGGATTTTTATGCTATCTAAGCATCTGGTCAATCGGCGGGACAATTATTATGGCTGATCGCGAGCAGTATTTTGCCGCTATTGCCATGTTGTCACCTGATTTGATGGTTATTTCGCCTGCACAGCTTCAATTGATTGCAGAAAATTTGCCAGAAGATATACCCAGACAGGATCATTTAAGATTAATTGTCGTTGCTGGTAATTTTCCTAATGGTTTACGTCATTTTGTTCAGCAACGTCTGACAAAAAATCTGAATGTTACCTATGCGACAAGTGAGGCAGGGGTTATTGCTTCGATCAATATTGATCAAATCAACCATGATGACACAGCGGGGTGGATCATGCCATGGATTGATGTGCAGGTTGTTGATGATCAAGACCATCCACTAACATATGGTGAGATAGGTAATATCCGAATTAAAAGTCCAAATATCGTACAGAAATTTTTCCAAAATGTTCAGGATGCTCATAAACAGTTTAAAAATGGTTGGTTCTATCCCGGCGATTTAGGAATATTGAATGAGGAAGGTCTTTTAAGGCTGATTGGTCGTGTAGATGAACTTTACAATTTTGGAGGTGATAAATTTTACGCTAATAAAATTGACGCAGTCATTTGCAGTATAGAAGGTATAAAAGATGCGGCTCTGTTTTCCATGCCTGATAACGATGGAATTCAGCAACCCTGGTTAGCTATTGTCCGCGGAGATAATTTTGATATTGATCAAATTGCCAGGATATTGGAAAAAGAATTTTATAACCTGCCCGATGTAAGTGTCTTATGGGTTAATTCCATTCCGAGGGATGAAGAGGGACATGTGTTGCGCAATCATCTAGAAAAGCTGGCAATGCAATATATTGAAACCATTTAATAAAAATTCGAGATAGAACATTTTATTAATGAGAAAATATAATAAATAATTATAGAAAAAAGAAAGTGTTATTTTATGGGAAGACTAATAAACAAATATAGTAACGAAGAAATTGCAATCGTTGGTATAGGCTGTAGATTCCCAGGAGATATTTTCAATCTTTCAAGTTTTTGGGAGGCTATTTGTCAGAAAAAAGAAACGGTTAGCCGTATTTTGCCTGATCGTTGGAACTGGCGGACGGCCTATGATCAGGATAATTCAGTTATTGCCAAAAGCTTTTTTCTAAATGCCAGTTTTCTGACACAGCCTATAGTTGAATTTGATCCCTTGTTTTTTGGTATGTCTCCTAAAGAGGCTGTACAATGTGATCCACAACAAAGAATATTACTTGAAGTCGCGTGGGAGGCGTTAGAAGAGGGGGGTCTTGTTCCATCATCCTATGCTGGACAAAAAGTGGGCGTATTTATAGGTGTCTTTGCGACGGACTGGTTAACGAAACACTCTGTTAGCGAAGCGAAAGAAGGGGAAATAGAAAGAAATTTTCTTCCTACAACTTTGCCGATTACTATGCTTTCTGCCAGACTTTCTTATTTTTTTGATTTTTGTGGTCCCTCGCTTGTTCTTGATACAGCCTGCTCATCTTCTTTAACCGCAATTCATCTGGCGTGTCAAAGTCTGAGAAATGGCGATAGTGATATGGCCTTGGCCGGCGGCGTTAATTTGATGATCACGGATCAATCCGGTGCTATTGTCGCCAAGGCCAATTTCATGGCCGAAGATGGAAAAAGTAAAAGCTTTGATGCTTCTGCTGACGGATATGGCAGGGGAGAGGGTTGTGGTATTGTTGTTCTTAAACGGCTGAAAGATGCTGTGCGTGATGGAGATAAAATTCATGCAGTCATTAGCGGGGTTGGAATTAACCAGGATGGACATAATGAAGGATTAACCGTTCCAAATGCGCGTGCACAGGAAAAACTAATTCATCAAGTTGCTCAACAGGCCAATGTACAATTGGGAGATATCGCTTATGTTGAGGCGCATGGAACAGGGACACCTGTGGGAGATCCTTTGGAAGCTCAGGCAATCTCCAATACAATTGGCAAAAGCCGACCGAACGGACAACCTGTTATCATAGGATCTGTAAAGGCAAATATCGGGCATTTAGAAGCGGCGGCAGGTGTGGCCGGATTGATTAAGGCTTGTTTGTGTGTCAAGCATAGAGCCGTGCCACCACAGGCAAATTTAAAAGAGCCAAATCCTAATATCCCTTTTGCTGAGATGAATTTACGCCTGATTCAGGATAAAGTTGTTTCATTAAAATCCTTGTCAGATGATTTATATGTTGCGGTTAATTCCTTTGGTTATGGTGGATCAAACGCAAATGTTATTTTACGGGCTCCTCGTCAAAATGAACAATCATCAGATATCTGTGGCAAAACTGCTTGTTTACCTTCAAATCGGTATATTTTATCGTTATCAACGAAACAATTGCCGTCTTTAAAATTGATGGCACAAAGTTATTGTGAGTATTTCGAGCAGGGAACCGATATATCCCTTGCGGATATCTGTTATTCAGTGGGAAAGCATCGTTCATTTTTTCAGAAACATCTGGTTGTTGTTGCAAAAAACAAAGATGAATTTATTCAAAACCTTCAGGATTTTATACAGGATAAGGTAAATTCGGATGTAATAATTGGTAATCAGCAGGTTAAAACACAAAGCAGGCCTGTTTTTGTTTTTTCTGGCATGGGTCCACAATGGTGGGGAATGGGAAAATGGCTCTTATCGAGGGGGCCTGCTGAATGTATAACAATCGCTGGGAAATGTGATTCTTATTTTAAGAAATTGTCAGGTTGGTCAATTCTTGAAGAGATGCAGAAAATGGAAACCGAATCTCGTATTCATGAAACGGCGGTGGCTCAACCCGCCATTTTTGTAATTCAAGTTTGTATAGCGACAGCCCTGAAAATTTATGGAATTGAACCATCTGCGATTGTAGGACACAGTGTTGGTGAAATTGCTGCCGCCTATATTTCAGGTGCTTTAAGTTTGAAGGATGCCGTTACCGTCATTTACCATCGTAGTCAATTGCAACAAAAATTTTCTGGTCAGGGGGCAATGCTGGCCGTCGGTCTGCCACCTTCATCGGCGGTCAATTTAATTGAAAAATATGCCGGAGATGTTACGGTCGCCGCGATTAACAGTACGCGTTCTTTTACTCTATCTGGATCAAAAGAAAATCTAGAAAAAATTGCACTTGAACTTGATAGGCATTCAGAATTCAATCGTTTTCTTAGGGTGGAACTTGCCTATCATAATCCCATCATGGATCAGATCCGGGAAGAATTTGAGGCGTCAGTGCAAGATATTTGTCCACAAATGCCTGTAATCCCCTTGTATTCGACGGTTACGGGGCGTATTTGTGATGACACCTTCTTTCATGATGAGAATTATTGGTATCGTAATTTACGTCAAACAGTTTTGTTTGCCGAGGCGGTATCCTCTCTTATTCATGATGGACACAATCTATTTTTGGAAATAGGTCCTCATCCAGTTTTATCTTCTTCTATCAAAGAATGCGCTGCAACATTAAACAGTTCGATTGCTGTTACTTATAGTTTGCACCGTTCTGAACCTGAAGAAAAAGCCATTATAAAAACGCTTGCCAATCTTTCCGCAATAGGTCTTGATCTTGACTGGGGAAAAATCACGGGTGGAAAACGGGTCGATTTACCTTTTTATCGTTGGGCACGAGAAAGTTATCTTTTTGAGAGTAAACATTCTAAAGCGACACGGTTGGCGGAACGCGTAAATCCAGTTCTAGGCAATGTTGATTGGGCCGCATCACGGGGCTGGTTGTCCGAGATGAATATCAATTTTATGCCATGGTTGCCCGACCATAAGGTTGAAGGGATGATTGTCTTGCCTGGGGCGGCGTATGTTGAGGCCGCGTTGGCAGCTCATGCCCAACTGGCAATTGATGCACCTAAAGAAATGCAGGAGCCTGCCATTATCGAGGATCTGCAATTAAAAAAGGCAATGATTATTGACCAGCATTTTTATCCGTATATGACTTGGTGCCTTGATGATTTAACAGGGCGATTACTTGCTTTTGGGCGAGTCAAAAATGATTCGCATGAATGGGAATTATATGCAACGGTTGCTCTGCGACGTACTATGCCATGGTCGGAAGATAAGGTAATTGATCTCCAGATATTAAAAGGGAAAATGTCTGAAGATATTCAGATTGAGTTCTTTTACCAGAAATTACGTGAGCATGGACTGGAATATGGCCGGACTTTCCAAACAATTAAGAGATTATATCATAATTCTGATGCCGTATTGGCCTATCTTGAAATTGCTGATACTGAAAAGAATAGTATCAAGGATTATTGTATTCATCCAACCTTGTTGGATGGGGCTTTTCAACTGTTTGGAATTTTGTGTGCAAAACAACAGATAAAAGATACCACTTTCCTTCCTGTCGCTATTGAGCGGGTTATGTATTATGGTCGACATGAGGGCAAGTTATATGCTTATGCCAATAATCCGGTAAGAGATGAAGACTTATTCACTGGTGATATTGATCTTTATACTGAAAAGGGAGAATTGATTGCTTCTATCAAGGGGTTGACTGTTAAAGAAATAGCCAGTCAAAAGCAGAAAGAAGCCAGACAGATGGGATTGCTTTATCATCGTGAATGGCAAAAATCAAAACCTTTATCTCTTCTAGGAGAAATTGCCAAGATTGCGATATTGACAGATAGTGATCAATTTTTGGAACTCCTGAAAAAAGAACTTGAGATGCAGGGGATAACTGTTCTTGTTGGAAAGATTGGTCAGCAGTTTGGAAAAGAGATCGAAGACCTATTTCATATTCGGGAAGGTCAGGTAAAAGATTATCAGGATTTTTTTTCTTTTGTTAATATTCATCAATGTCGTGCGGTTGTTTATTTTTATACCAGAAACAACGAATTTGAAGATAGAATTGGATTGTCTCTGGTACAAGAAGCTCTGGTGCTGTCACATGGATTACCGGTAATTGAAGAAAAGAAAATTTCAGAGAATTTTCGTTTCGTGATAATTACTAATGGATCAGAACAAATTCATGAAAATAATAAATCAATTAATTTGGATCAATCATCATTAAGAGGATTTGCGAGGGCTTTTTCCTTTGAACGTCCTGAACTGAAATTAAAATTGATTGATATTGATGCGGATCTTAAGACAGATTCAGCTATCCTTGCAGCCGAAATCCTGGATGAGGAGATGGAGGATGATGTTGTCTTGCGTGGTCAGGATCGCTACCTATCCCGTCTAACACCAATGACAAGGCGTGAGGAAATGCAATGTGTTCCCTATGAACAATTTGATTCTCAAAAAATTGGATTTCGGCTTGTTTCTGGTTTTCCGGGTATTTTGGATAAAATCCGTTATGATGCATTTGTGCGTCAACCACCGCCTCCAGGTCATGTAGAACTTGAAATTATTGATGCTTCTTTGAATTTTAAAGATGTATTGAAAGTTATGGGCCTGTTACCGCGTTCTGTCATGAAGGATACATTTCACGGTGATGGACTGGGAATGGAAGCCTCTGCAAAGGTTGTCGCCGTTGGTAAAGGGGCGGAGGAGGCTGGCTTTTATGTTGGAGATCGCCTTGTCATTACGTTTAAGGGATGTTTAACCTCACATGTTACCCTGGCATTGAAGGATATTTACGCGGTCCATTATTCCACGCATTCCTTGTTAAGGGAATCAAAACGATATCAGTTGACCTCTGATGAAATTGATAAAATCAAGGAATATGATCAACATAAAATCCCTGATGCAGAAGCGGCTACTGTGCCCATAGTGTTCTCTACAGCTTATCATACACTGATCAATTTGGCGAATTTACAACAGGGTCAAATAGTTCTTATTCATGCTGCGGCAGGAGGTTTGGGACTGGCAGCAATTCAAATTGCAAAAATGCGGGGAGCCAGAATTTTTGCAACGGCTGGAAATGAGAAAAAACGTCAGTATTTGCGGGATTTGGGATGTGAACAGGTTTGGAATTCGCGTAATCTTGAATTTGTCGATGGGGTTAAACAGGTAACTTGTGGAAGGGGAGTGGACGTTATCCTGAATTCCCTATCAGGAGAAGCATTACATCACAGTTTGGAACTGCTTGCCCCATTCGGCAGTTTTTGTGAGGTGGGAAAGAAAGATATTGCCGAAGAACGTTGGATGCCAATGAAGGCATTCAATAAAAATATTAATTTCTTTTCTATGGATTTGGATCGGATGGGAGCTGTTTGTCCAGAAAAAGTTCTGGATATTGTGACAAAAATTGTGCGGGATATAATGAATGACAAAATTATTCTGCCACCCTGTAAGGTCTATCCTGCTGCCAAAGCGGTTGAAGCGTTCAGAACATTAGCTTCTGCCCAGCATATCGGTAAAATTGTAGTCAATTTTACCGATACAAAAGATGTAATGGTTAATCCTCTTCAAAAAGAAGTTGCCTCGATTGAAGCCAATGCGCTTTATCTGGTGACAGGCGCTTATGGCGGTATGGGGCTTGAATTGGTGCAATGGCTGGCTGAAAAAGGAGCCAAACATCTTGTCTTGATAGGGCGCTCACTTAAGAAAAATGATTCATCAATTCAGAAAATTCTAAGCATCTTACAAGAGAATGAAATCAGTTTGTATCAAATGCAGTGCGACCTCACGGATCTTCATGCCCTACAACAAACAATTGGAAAAGTGCAACAGTTGCCATATCCCCTAAAGGGAATATTTCATTGTGCTGCAATTATTGATGATGGAGTGGTTGAAAATCTTGATAGGGAACGGGTTGCAAAAGTTATGTTACCCAAGGCGCAGGGTGCCTGGTATCTGCATGAGCTGACCATGGATATTGCGTTGGATCATTTTGTTTTATTTTCATCTGCGACTCATTTGTTTGGCAATATCGGTCAGGCAGCCTATATTTCCGCAAATGCCTTTCTGGATGCTTTGGCGCAATATCGTCAAAGGATTGGTTTGCCTGCTCTATCTATTGAGTGGGGCGCTATTGATGGTGGCAATATGCTGAAAAAGGATAGTCATGTTGTCAAAACATTTCAGAATTTTGGAGTGAATCCTCTACCTGTCAAAAAGGCACTCGATGTAATGCCATTATTATGGAAACTTCACAAACCCTTTTTGGCCGTCCTTGATATTGATTGGTCAAAATGGTTCAGCGCGTTTCCTGTTACGCGAACTTATGGTCGTTTTCAGCCTTTGACCGCATTAGGGGTTTCAACAGGTGAACAGACTGAAGTTATGAAACAGTTAAATACCTTGCCCTTAGAGGGGCGTTTACCTTTTGTCATCGAGAATCTAATTCATATTTTGGAAAAAACGTTGCAATTGCCAGCAGATACAATTGATGGAAATACTCGGTTAACCGAGCTCGGAATTGATTCTTTGATTGGAGTGGAACTGCAGATTGCGATCAGTAATCAGTTGGGATGTGAAATTTCGTTGCTACAGCTTATGAAAGAGGAAAATCTTCAGGATGTTGGACGGGTATTGCTTAGAAAGTTAAAAGTTCCTTTTGAAAGTAATGAAATTTTAACACTGGAAAATGTCTGAGAATAATTCAAGTAAAAATTTGAACGTGTAGATACGAGTGATGGTATTGGTAAAGAAAAGATGGTTTTGATTATCCCGAAAGAACAGACGGAAGACCGAACTTGTAAGCGACATAACGTTGTTGATTGGCGAAACGATACCCTTGTTGATATGGTGCGGCATCGTGCATGTTCATCACCCTCAATGGTTATTTATACGCTGTTGAATGACCAATGTGATCCTGTTGACACTCTGACGGCCATTCAACTTGATCATCAGGCTTCGGTTATTGCGGCAGGACTGCATCATTTTGGCAAGGAAAAAAACAGGGTTTTGATCTTATGTGAAAATGATTTGAATTATGTTTTGGCATTTTTTGGCTGTATATATGCCAATATGATCCCTGTTTCAGGAATTCATGTTGATGTTATTCGCAGTGATGAACGATTTGCAACGGTTTTAAATGATGCGCAACCAGATTTTGTTATTGGTCCACGTCATTTACTGATCGAATATAAAGATTATTTTCGGAAACTGGATTGTAATCCTGTCTGGATTCCCCTGGAGGTTTTATTAAATGTCAGGGATAAATTAATTAAAAAGGGTGATAATAAGGATGTTGCTCTAATTCAGTACAGTTCAGGGACGACACGGAATACGAAAGGGATTTTGATTACGCATCGTAACTTGATGTATAATGTGCGACATCAGCCAGCAAGTGAAAAAATTCTTGAAAGTGAATGCAACGGATTGAGTTGGTTACCTTTCGCTCATGATATGGGATTAATCGGGGGGATTATAGTTCCAGTAGGTTTGGGACGAAAAATTTTTCTGTTGCCTCCAAAATATTTTATTGAAAAACCGGTAAGATGGTTACAGGCGATTACCAGATATAAAATACAGGTTTCTGGCGGACCAACATTTGCCTATAATCTTTGTTTAAGGGAAATCACGGAAAATGAGATCAGGAAATTAGATCTATCGTCATGGCAAATAGCAGTGAATGGGGCAGATAATTCTCAGGCTGAAACAATAGAAAAATTTTGCAAGAGATTTTCCTCGGCAGGGTTCAGGGCCAGGCATTTCATTTTTGGATATGGTCTTGCCGAGGCAACGTTAACCGTTACTAACAGCAAGGCAAATGTTTCCCCTAAAATCAGGAATTTTTCACGAAAAGCCCTGATGACAGGTTTCGTTAGGCAGGCTTCTGATGTTAATGATCAACGCATTTTGGTTTCATGTGGTTATTCTTTGGAGGATCAAAAGATTGTTATTGTGAATCCGGAAAACGACCAAATCCTACGAGATGGACGGGTCGGAGAAATTTGCGTTTCTGGACCCAGTGTTGCGAGAGGATATTTCAATCGTCCAGAAGAAACAGAGGATGTATTTCATGCAAAATTATCTGGTTCCAAGGAATTTTATTTACGGACCGGTGATTTGGGGTTCATTTATGAAAATGAATTGTACTTTGCTGGAAGGATCAGCAACGTCATAACATTAGGCAACAAGAAATATGATCCTGGCGATATTAGTGGCACATTGGAAAATTCCTGTCCTGATATCCGCATTAATGGAACAACCTTCTTTCTTGAAAATTTAAAGGATCCAACATCAATAACCATTCTTGCGGAAACCATACGAAATCCCGTCAAGTCATATGAAGAAATTGCCGGATATATTTATGAAAAGGTAATCAAGCTTTATATGATTTGGCCTCGGACAATTGTATTGACACGTCCGGGAGGTGTCTTAAAAACACCCAGTGGCAAAATTCAGATTGCGCGTACGCGAGAAGCTTTTTGCGAGAAGAAACTTCCTGTCATTAAGGAATTTCGATATCAGGTTCCGATCATTACAGCATTTTTGTCTTTTAAAGAGGCATATAATCAAGTAGAAGAATGGATTGGAAATGTAACGAAAGATTGGAGGGGGAATGTAAAGCAATTAACACGCAACAAATTGTTGAACAAAGAGGTTAATTATGACCTTTTGTTAGACTTACGTTATAAATTTGAAGAAAAATTTCACGTTGAGATTGACCCATCTGATTTTATGACCGCATGTCAAACATATACGGATTTATGTCATTTATTAGCAAAGCAAATTTGTAATTCTGAATTATAAAAATAATTTTAATTCTACATTGAAAGGGAACTATCTTGACCCAGAATGATAAGGTGAGAGTAGAAGGGTTTGAAAGAGTTAAATTAAAAGTTAAAGGTGAAGACAATTTATCAAGTTCTCTGGAAAACAAGCAGACTCAGGAAAGTGAATTAATTAACAAAATAAATAATTTATCACAAAACAGGCAGGTCCAAGACGCCATTCAAGCATTGGATAAACGATTTTCACCTATGATTGGTGGTGAAGAGGTGAACAATCAAACAGAACAAAAGCCGGCAAATAGCACCAAAAATCTGGTAAACCAATTTATACAGGCTTCTCCTAAGCCTACCCAAAAAGGACCCATGGGTATTTTATACGATTTTAATTTTGGAATACGCGTATATGTTCCAAAACCAGCTGCAGGGGAGGGATGGCGCGTTTGTTTAATGGATCTTGATACAGAGGTTGTCTTGCTGGATCAAACCTGCCAGGATCAAGGATATGCAACCACTGCCAAACATCATTATATGAATGGAAAAATCATTGTTTCAAAGATTCATAGGGATGGAAAGCAAGAAGAGGTTCTTGTTCATGAATATAATGCTCGGGGCAAGGAAGTTTTAATTGCCTTTCCAGTCGGATCCTTGGGGGATTCACTGGGTTGGGTGCCCTATGCAGAAAAATTTAGGAAGAAACATGACTGTAAACTGACATTGGCTTTGGGAAAAAATCTTATTGATTTGTTTGAAAAAGCCTATCCGGAAATCAGATTTGTTGACGCTTCTGTTTATGCTCAACAGAAAATTGAAAACAAATTTTATGCAGGATATTATATAGGTCTGTTTTTTGAGGATGAACAAAATAATTGGCAACCTCGTGATTTCAGGTTGGTAGGATTACATCGAACGGCAGGATATATTTTGGGTGTGGATCCTGAAGAGGTTCCCCCTTGTTTGGTTGCAAGTGAAGATACAAGACCTATTCCAGAACCTTATGTAGTCATTGCTACACAGGCCTCGACACAATGTAAATACTGGAACAATCCTTTTGGATGGCATTATATTATTGATTTTTTGAAAAGCCTTGGATATCGTGTAATTTGTATTGATAGGGACAGGGTTTTCGGAAAGGATCTTGTTTGGAATCATATTCCAAACGGTGCGGAAGATCAAACAGGTCCGCGTCCTTTGACGGAAAGAGTACGCTGGTTAAAATATGCCGAATTTTTTGTCGGATTATCTTCTGGCCTTGCCTGGCTTGCATGGGGTGCTGGTATTCCAGTTGTTGTTATTTCAGGATTTACCAATCCATTAACTGAATTCAAGACGCCTTATCGTGTGTTCAATACGCATGTTTGTAATGGATGTTGGAATGATATTCGATATTTATTTGATCATAATAATTTCCTATATTGTCCGAAACATAGCAACACTTCCCGACAGTTCGAATGCACCAAGGCAATTTCTCATCAGCATGTTATCAAAACCATTTTGTCCATTCCAGGTTGTCGTCAGAAACCAGTAAATGAAAAAGGCAAGTAAGGTTTAATAACAGTTGGATGTAAGGGTAACGGGCAAAATTCTTTAAGGGATATGATTAAGTCAATCCAATAATGTTGGAGTGAGAGAAAAAGCTTCTAGTTTTTTCTAAAAGCTTTTTTTAATTTATTTTGTAGTTAACAAATTATGAGTTTGTTAAGCAGGCAATATAATTGATTTTTACATTCTGGGTCAGTTTCCATCCATTTGGATAGAAAGTCATTCCGGCAATAGATTTTATGCGTAATCCGGCAGAATGTGCCATTTTGCCCAATTCAGAAGGTGTGATGAATTGTCTCCAGTTATGTGTACCGACAGGCAACTTGCGTGTAATATATTCAGCTGCTACCTTGGCAAATAGAAAGGCTGGTAATGTACGGTTGATTGTTGATACAAAAATCATGCCATTGGTTTGTAACAACTGGGAGATATTATGGATAAAGTTCTGAGGATCATTAACGTGCTCAAGTAGCTCTAGGGCCGTAATGACAGAAAAATGTTGATTTTCGTGAACAAGTTCCTCAATGCTCCCCACCTTGTAGGTTAATGAGCCGCCTTTAGGGAGCAAGGGTGTTGTATCTAGATGATATTGTGCGGCTTTGATAACTTTTTCTCCGGCATCTATTCCCAACACATTGTATCCCATATTTGCCAGGGCTTCACTGGCCAAACCGGCTCCACATCCGATATCCAGAATATTGCCGGATTTGTAATATTGGTTATTATGTCTCAAGTTGCGGTTGATCCATTCAATACGAAGATCATTCATGTCATGAAGGGAGCTCATGGGCCCTTTTCGATCCCACCACTGATCTGCGAGCTGATTAAAATGATCAATTTCATTCGTGATAATTGAATTATTTTGCTTATTGGCATTATCTGTAGTATCGATAGGCATTTATTTCACCCTCGGTGGAAGAAAAGTAATAGAAAAGTCAATTATTTGCTTATAAATAATAATTGGGTTAATTATTGAATGATATTAGAAAAATGAGATTTATGCTTCATTATATCATATTTAAATGCTGAAAATAATAGTTGTGGAGTTTATTTTTTATGTCTTGTGATATTCCCCGGATCGTAATGAAGTTTGGTGGGACGTCGGTTGCTGATTTGGACAGGATTCGTAAGGTCGCTCAAACAGTCAAAAAACAAGTTGGCGCAGGATGTGAAGTAGCCGTGGTTGTGTCAGCTATGTCAGGGGTCACAAACCAGCTGGTTGAATATTGTCAAACCCTCAATCCCCTATATGATCCCTGCGAATATGATTCAATTGTAGCGACAGGTGAACAGGTAACCAGCGGGCTTTTGGCTATTGCTTTGCAAACAATGGGGATTAAAGCACGTTCATGGTCAGGTTGGCAAATTCCCATAATTACAGATGATGCGCATGGTAGGGCCAGAATTAAACAGATTGAATCAGCAGCTCTGATAGAATGCATGCAGGCTGGAGTTGTGCCTGTTATTGCCGGATTTCAGGGAATAGATGAAAATAAGCGTATATCAACTTTGGGACGGGGTGGATCCGATACTTCGGCGGTTGCGTTGGCTGCAAGCTTGAATGCTACAAGATGTGATATTTACACGGATGTAGATGGAATTTACACAACTGATCCCAGAATAGTAAAAAAGGCAAAACGAATAAAGGCAATCGCATATGAAGAGATGTTGGAATTAGCCTCTGTCGGTGCAAAGGTCTTGCAAACCAGAAGTGTAGAATTGGCCATGAAGGAACAGGTGCGTGTTCAGGTTCTTTCAAGTTTTGAAGATCATGACCCGTCAAAGGAGGGGTCTTTGCCAGGTTCTTTAGTTGTTAGTGAGGATGAAATTGTGGAAAAAGAACAAGTAACAGGAATCGCTTATTCCTTGAATGAAGCAAAGGTGGTTGTAAAAGGTATTCCCGACTTTCCTGGAGTGGCATCTTCTATTTTCAGGCCCTTGGCAGAGGCCAATATTAATGTTGATATGATCGTGCAGAGTAGCGGGACAAATCAAACCACAGATATGACATTTACAGTGCCTAAAACGGATTTGTTACAGGTTCAACAGCTTTTGGAACAGGCAAAAGATACAATTAAATTCTCACAATTGCTGACCGATGAGGATGTTGTAAAAATCAGTGTGGTTGGAATTGGGATGCGTTCTCATACTGGTGTCGCAAATATTATGTTTAAAACATTGGCGGAACGTTCTATAAATGTTCAAGTGATTTCCACAAGTGAAATTAAGGTTTCTGTTATTGTTGCTGCGGAGTATGTGGAATTGGCTGTACGTGCTTTACATACAGCTTATGGATTGGATCAAATGAATGACTGATAAAATGAATATGGATTTAGTTTCATATGATCAAGCAAAAAGGGAATTGAAGCGTCTGTGGAAACGTGGCACTGATTTTTTGGGAAGTGAGGTTGCCATTCTTGGCGGAGCTATGTCTTGGGTCAGTGAGCATCATCTGGTTTCAGCCATTTCCAATGCCGGGGGTTTTGGCGTGATTGCATGTGGAGCAATGGAACCCGAAATGCTAGCTGTCGAAATCGAGGCCACTCAGGCACTGACAAAAAAGCCTTTTGGGGTAAATCTGATTACGATGCATCCCAAATTGTCTGAATTGATTGATGTCTGTCTGCGTCTAAAGGTTCATTATATTGTGTTGGCAGGGGGTATTCCTTCGATTACAGCAATCAGGCAAATTAAGGATGGGGGAGCTAGGGTTATTGCGTTTGCTCCAGCCTTGATTTTGGCAAAACGCTTGCTTAAAATGGGTGTTGATGCACTGGTGATAGAAGGGGCAGAAGCAGGGGGACATATAGGTCCTGTTTCTTTGACTGTACTTGCTCAAGAAATTTTACCTGTTATTCGTGAAATACCTGTTTTTGTTGCGGGTGGATTGGGTCGTGGCGATGCCATTGTTTCATTTCTTGAATTGGGTGCCTCTGGCGCACAGTTGGGCACGATGTTTGCTGCAGCGGTAGAAAGTCAAGCCCACGAGAGGTTTAAAAAAGCGTTTATTCACGCTTCGGCACGGGATGCAGTCGCTTCAGTACAGTTGGATGATAGTTTTCCAGTTATTCCCGTGCGTGGTCTTTCCAATCTAGGGACAAAAGCGTTCATGAAGCATCAAGCCGCCGTAATTCAAAAATATCGTAATGGTGAATTAAGTAAAGAGGATGCTCAACTGGACATTGAACATTTTTGGGCGGGGGCTTTGCGTCGTGCGGTAAAGGAAGGTGATGTGGAATATGGCTCGGTTATGGCTGGTCAATCCGTGGGAATGGTAAAGGAAATTTTACCTGTTACCGATATCTTTCATACACTTATGCAACAGGCAATTGAGGCTTTGGTAAGACGACAACAACGTATATCAGATATGTGAACATTCTATATAATGGGTTTTAAGCAAATGAGTAATGGACCTGAACAATATGCGAATAAACAATCTATTGGCGAAATGCTTCGTTCAAGAAGAGAAGAATTGCACTTGAGTTTGGAGGATATTTCTCAGAGGCTGAGAATCCGGTTGGTTTTTTTAAAGGCTCTGGAGGATGGGCAGATCGATCAGTTGCCCGGTATAGCCTATGCAGCCGGTTTTTTGCGTTCTTATGCAGAGTTTCTGGGACTGAATGTTGACGAGGTAATCAAGCGCTTTCGTTTTGAGCATCAGGGAACAGAATATAAACAGAAATTACTGTTTCCTGCTCCTGTCCCTCAATCTGGCGTTCCTGCCGCTGTAATTATTTTTGCAGGTTTACTGATTATTGCCGGGGGATATGTTGGCTGGTACAAAATGACTGATCATCGAAAGGTTCCTGCCGAAACTATTCCATCCATTATGGATAAAAATGGTAAAGATCAGGCGCAGGAAAAAATTTCACCACAGATTGCATCTGTTATGCCCTCTCTAAACGTAAATAATGCAAAACCGGATCAAAATGTTTCCAATGCTATCCATAAACTTGAATCACAGGTAGCCCAGTCTCAAAAAACAAATGAACCGGCTTCGGAACCGGCAAATTATTCGCAGGGTGATAAAAACAATTTTTTACAAGAAAATAAGTTGTCTCCACAAAATTCATCTATAGACAATCAACAGAAACCACAGGAACCCTCTTCTATTCAAACCAGTAAAGCATCTGACTCATCAGGTAAGGTTGATCAACAACATCCTGATTCGGTAAAAAATATTGAAAGCAAAGATAATGAGACAACAGAAAAAGTTGATAACAATATCATTATCAGGACATCCGGAGCCAGTTGGTTAAAGGTTCAGGATCAACAGGGTCGTATTTTATTGCAAAAAACATTGCAAAAAGGTGAAAGCTGGACTGTTCCATCAGATCATGCAAGGATTGTTATGACCATTGGCAATGCCGGGGCTGTCATTATTGAAAATAATGGGAAGCAGTCAAGGCCTCTGGGTGAAAGGGGAAAGGTTTTACGGCATTTTGTTATAACGCCTGAGTTATTGGAAAAGATTGTTACAGAACCTGTAGATAATAATTCGGATGCAATGCCTGAAAAAAATAAGAAGAAAATGGTCAATGAGAATGGCTTGAATTTAAATAATGATCAGGAAAAGACTGAAGGATCTGATAATCGTTAGGACAAATATTTTATGTTTAAGCGGTTATATATTGCATATTTTAATGGGGTTGGTTAGTTAAAAGAAGATGGTGTAAAATTGATCTTTTAAGATTGTTTCTTTTAAGGTTAAAGGCATTACCATAATTAACTTGGAGAAAAATTAATGAGTTTACGCCCATATCAGCAAATTATTCGTCGCAAAAGTCGACAAATTAATGTGGGGTCTGTTCCTGTTGGCGGGGATGCACCGATTAGTGTTCAAACAATGACAAATACGCTGACCAGTGATGCACAGGCAACGGTTGCACAAATTAAAAAAGCTGAAAAGGTGGGGGTTGATATTGTTCGGGTTTCCTGTCCTGATGAGGATAGTACCAGGGCGCTGAAAGAGATTGTCCGTAATGTGGAAGTTCCAATTGTTGCGGATATTCATTTTCATTATAAGAGGGCGATTGAAGCTGCACAGGCAGGCGCCGCTTGTTTAAGGATTAATCCAGGAAATATTGGTAATGCGGATCGTGTTCGGGATGTAATTAAGGCGGCAAAAGATTATAACTGTTCAATTCGTATCGGGGTTAATGCGGGTTCTCTTGAAAAACATCTTTTGGAAAAATACGGAGAGCCTAATCCGGAGGCTTTATTGGAAAGTGCGATGGAGCACGCGAAAATCCTAGAAGATAATGATTTTCGCGAATTCAAAATTAGTGTTAAAGCTTCAGATGTTTTTTTGGCGGTTGAAGCTTATCGTTTATTATCTGAAGCTTGTGACTATCCATTGCATATCGGTATTACTGAAGCGGGAGGGAAAAGAGCGGGAACTGTAAAATCCTCCATTGGATTAGGTTCACTTTTATGGGCAGGTATTGGGGATACAATGCGCGTTTCCTTATCGGCTGAACCTGAAGAGGAAGTCGTTGTAGGTTGGGATATACTGAAAACGCTTGGTTTGCGTCATCGGGGGGTAAGGGTTGTTTCCTGTCCTTCCTGTGCGCGTCAAGGTTTTAAGGTCATTCCAACGGTTGCAACATTGGAAGAACGTTTGGCTCATATTGAAACGCCAATTACGCTTTCTGTCATTGGTTGCGTTGTTAATGGTCCAGGCGAAGCCACCATGACGGATGTGGGTGTTACCGGGGGTGGATCAGGACGTCATATGGTCTATGTTGGTGGAAAGCAGGATCATACGATTCCGGCTGAAGAAATGATTAACCATATTGTGCAATTGGTTGAACAAAAAGCCGCACAGATTGAAGCGGAAAAAACTGCTCAAAAAAAAGAAAAGAATTAATTTTAAAATATAATTTCAAACATAGGATAGTTTAAAGTGAGTGTGGTTAAACCCGTTCGTGGAACCCATGATTTGATTGGTGACGAGGCAAAAAATCATCAATATGTTATGCAAACCGCAAAAAATATTACTTCATTATATGGGTTTGAAGAATGGATAACACCGGTTTTTGAAGAAACAGGTGTTTTTGCGCGCTCTTTAGGGGATACGTCGGATATTGTTTCCAAGGAAATGTATACATTCCAGGATCGTGGTGGGGATTCTCTCACCCTGCGTCCCGAAGGAACAGCTGGAATTTGCCGTGCCTTGGTTACAAATGCTTTGACCCAAACCCTTCCTCAAAAGGTTTTTTATGCCGGTCCAATGTTTCGTTATGAGCGTCCTCAAAAAGGCCGTTATCGGCAGTTTTATCAGATTGGTGCAGAATTGCTGGGTACGGCAACCCCTTTTGCAGATGCGGAAATGATTGCAATGGGGCAGCATATTCTTAATGCCCTGGGTATTTCAGATAATGTTGATCTTGAATTGAACACGCTGGGGGATCTGACCAGCCGTCAAGCATGGCGAGAAGCTTTAATTGCCTATTTCAAAACTGTTAAATCTGAATTATCAGAAGATAGTCAAAATCGGTTGGAGAAAAATCCCTTACGTATTTTGGACAGTAAGGCGGCACAGGATAGAGCGTTATTGGATCATGCTCCGTTAATGAAAGATTATATGACTCCGACAGCACTGGAATTCTGGGATAGGTTACGAAAAGCATTGGATCAGTTTAAAATTCCATTTAGAGAAAATCATTATATTGTTCGTGGATTGGATTATTATAGTCATACGGTTTTTGAATTTGTAACGACAAAGCTTGGATCACAGGGTACCGTTCTGGCGGGCGGACGATATGAGGGGCTGGTTGCAGAAATGGGGGGACCTTCTGTTCCTGCTATTGGATGGGCGGCTGGGGTTGAAAGATTGGCTCTTTTATTGAATTCGATACCTGTCCAACCTAAATCTGTAGCGATCATTGTATTTTCTGATGCGGTTCATGAAATGGCATTTACGGTTTTACAGCTATTGCGAACTCATAAAATTGCCGCTGAAATGACCTATAAAGGGAATTTCCGTAAACAAATGGAGTGGGCTAATAAAAGGAAAGCGTCTATTGCATTGCTTATTGGTGAGGATGAGGCGACCAAACAAGTTGTTCAGTTGAAAGATTTGAATTCTGGTGAACAAGTCGAGGTTGCCTTGCATGATTTGGTTTCTCAGCTTATTTTGAAATTGGCGAAATAATTTATGTCTTCTGAAGAATTTTCTGCAAGTTTTAATGATCGTCTGGATAAAATCATAGCTCGGTCAGAAGAATTGCAACACTTGTTATCCACTGAGATATCCGGGGATGAATTTATTGAGGCTTCACGTGAATATGCTGAATTGAATCCGCTTGTAGCCTTGATTGAATCTTTAAGGACGGCAGAAAAGGATTGTCAGGCTGTTCAGGAAATGCTTGATGATCCTGAAATGAGAGATTTGGCACAGGCCGAGTTACAGGGTTTGCATGAAAAACTTCCAGAAATAAGACATCAGATTCGTTTGGCAATGTTACCAAAGGACAAGGCCGATGAACGAAGTGCAATTTTAGAGCTACGTCCAGCGGCTGGGGGTGATGAGGCGGGTCTGTTTGCGGCAGAACTTTTCTCCGCTTATCAACGTTACGCGGAATCTCGAGGCTGGCGCTTTGAAATTCTGGAATATGGTGATACTGGATTGGGCGGTCTTAAAGAAGGGATTGCTTCAATCACGGGAACGGGAGTTTTTGCCCGTTTGAAATATGAATCGGGTGTTCATCGCGTGCAACGTGTTCCAGCTACCGAAAGTCAGGGGCGTGTTCATACTTCAACAGTAACCGTTGCGGTATTGCCTGAGGCAGAGGAAGTGGATGTCACAATTGATGAAAGTGATCTGCGGATTGATGTCTATCGTGCTTCTGGGGCTGGTGGACAGCATGTTAACAAAACGGAAAGTGCGGTGCGGATCACTCATATTCCGACAGGTGTGGTCGTGGCGATGCAGGAGGAAAAAAGTCAGCATAAAAATAAGGCGAAAGCCATGAAGATCCTGCGTGCACGTTTATATGAACAACAACGGTTGGCCGCTCATGAAAATCGTGCGGCAGACCGTCGTTCTCAGGTGGGAACAGGAGATCGTTCTGAACGTATTCGTACATATAACTTTCCACAAGGACGTGTTACTGATCATCGGGTAAATTTGACGTTGCATAAAATTGATCGTGTTATGTTGGGGGAATTTGATGAAATTATCGATTATTTAATCCAGGAAGAACAATCCCGACTATTGGCCTCTGAAGAGAATACCTAGGAAAAAAATCTGGTTTTGCCTTTTATTTCTGTCTAACGCCTTAGTTATATTATCGTTTAAAAGCATTAGTTGTTTTTATATTTGGATAAATTGATTTTTACCGGATTACATGGATAATAGTGTACAAATATCGTTGGCCTCATTAATTCAGGAAGGCGAGATGCTTTTTCAAAAGGCAGGAATTGAAGCACCGCGACGAGAGGCAATGTTATTAATAGCTGCGGCGTTAAAAAAAAGCAGAACCGAATTATTCTTGATGGATAAAAGAGAATTGATCGATCCTGTCCTAATTCGTTCATATTTTTATAGACGAAGTCAGCATGAACCTTTCGCTTATATTGTGAGGGAAAAAGGATTTTGGTCGTTAAATTTGGAAGTGTCAGAAGCCACTTTAATTCCTCGCGCTGATAGCGAGACTTTGATCGAGGTTTTGTTGAAATTGTTTCCGAAACGCCAAACTCGTTATAATTTTCTGGATCTGGGTACCGGCACAGGTTGCCTGTTGCTTGCTGCCTTGTCTGAATATACGAAAAGTTTTGGAATTGGGGTCGATTATAAAGAACAGGCTGTTAGATTGGCAAGGAAAAATGCGGAAAAATGCAAATTGGCCGACCGATCTATATTTTATACAGGTTATTGGGGTAATGCCTTAAAGGGAGAATTTGATATTATTTTATCCAATCCACCTTATATTCGTGAACATGAATTATTAAATTTAATGCCAGAGGTCAAAAATTATGAACCCATGTCAGCTTTGGCTGGGGGAAGGGACGGCCTTGATGCATATCGTTTAATCTGTTATCAAGCCGCGGATTTATTAACGGAACAGGGAGTTTTGATTTTAGAACTAGGAATTGAACAGGAAGAGCATGTTACAGAGATTGGAAGGGATGTAGGGTTGCATGTTGTGCAAAAACAACAGGATTTAAATGGTTATACAAGAGCCCTTGTTTTTTCTAATATAAAATTGTAAAAGCTTATCATATAATTTTATTTTAATTATAGTAAGAGAAGCTACTAACTCAATATAATGATTAATAGCTGTATAAATTATAGTATTAAATTGCAATTTATTTATTTCATTTAGTTTACTTGTTTCATATTAATCATTATCTATCAACCAATCAAAATGTAACCTTAGTTTCATATTTACTAATAGGAAAGTATAACAATAACTTATGAATACAAAACGTATGCGAGGTCGTTATTACCGGTCAGGCAATAACGGGGGGGCACGGCATCAAAACGGACAGGTTTCTTTTAATCGAAATCATGTGTTTGAAAGTAACGGTCCTAATGGACGTATTCGTGGAACTGCTCAACAATTACATGAAAAATATCTTCAACAGGGACGGGATGCCATAAGTTCAGGGGATCGGGTCAATGCCGAAAGTTTTTTTCAGTATGCAGAACATTATTCTCGTATTGTTAATATGATTAACCAGTCTAATCAACAAAGACATCGTCCCAATAATTTTCAGGAAACGGCAAATAATACAGAGCCTGCAAAAATGATAGAGGATGAACCGGAAACAACTGAGGCTGTCGAAATTAAGATTGATGAAACTGCAAATGAAACTCCTGTTGTTCAGGAGATAGAGGCTGAACAGCCTGCACCGGTTCGTGTGCCCCGTAGAGGAAGGCCTCCTAGAGCGCTGTCAGCAGGAAAAAAAAAGCTTTCGGAAGGAAATAGTTAAAATATTATAGAAGATGAGTGAAAAATACTTGACTTTGTCATTTAAATAAGGGTAATTAAACTCGTCTTTCAATGATTGATAAGGCGGCGTAGCTCAGTGGTAGAGCAGGGGAATCATAATCCCTTGGTCGGTGGTTCAAATCCGCCCGTCGCTACCATCTTTAAAATTTGGTTTAAATCTACAGATGGTTGTTAAAATTCAAAATCCTTAAAATCGAATAATTCTTAACAACTTATTTTTAATTTTGTCTTTAAGTTGGTATTTTGTGATTTGATTGTAATTTTATTATGATCAGACTGATGGTATGATTATTGTTGAAGTGATCAGAGTCATTGAATATGAAAATATATTTTGTTGGGAATGGAAAAATAGAACAATCTTGTAATAATTTTTTTTAATAATTTAGCAAGATTAGATGTGATATATTAAATTGTCATACATAATTAGAAATGGTGCTGCTGGCGAGGATTGAACTCGCGACCTCTCCCTTACCAAGGGAGTGCTCTACCACTGAGCTACAGCAGCTTCGATTTGCTTTATTTAGTAGCTTTTCATTCAAAATGATGCAACAAAAAAATTTATCTTTTTGCATATTTTTTATATGGCTTGCAAATCAAGGAGAAATTGTTCAACAGTTAGATGAAACATTTATACCAAATCCAAAATTCAGTTCGATTAATATTATTTTTGTCTTCTATGTAAATTCATCAAGGCATATCTTAAATAGTATTAAAGAACCATCATGGTTCGAAATGAAAACGCCCGTTTAATGCTGTATATTAAAATAGGATATCAGGTTGTAACTATGAAATATAGCTTTTGTTTTTTATCACTTTCCTTTTTGAGTATTGCATTGACCAGTTGTGCGGTTGGACCTGATTTTAAAAAACAGACACCTTGGTACCCTTCAAAATGGTATCCAAACCATAATTCAATCCACGGTAATGTTACAAGTCAAATTAGTAAGAATAAACTGGATCCGAATTGGTGGGAATGTTTTCATGATCCGATATTATCTGATCTGGAACGTCGCACTATCGTAAATAACCTTGATATTCAAATGGCTACACAGCGAATGATTGCCAGTCGTGCCCAGTTAATCATAACAGGATCGGCACGCTTTCCCACCTTGAATGCAATGGGCAGTTACAGCCGAGCACAACATAGTAGTAAAATGGCACGTCGAATTATTAACCGTGTCGAGAATCAGAAACCTGAGTTAGGTAAAATCGTTGACCCCAAGGATATTGATATTCCCACTTTTAATGAATGGGCTGATGCTCTGGATTCAAGTTGGGAAGCTGATATTTGGGGACGTGTTCGTCGTCAGTACGAGGCTGGTAAAGCTTTATGGCAAGTTTCCGAAGAGGAGCGACGAGATATTTTAACCCTCCAGTTGGCTGAAGTTGCCAATGATTATATAACTTTACGTGGATTGCAGACACAACTGGATATTGTTCGAAAAAATGCGAAAATTGCTCAGGATTCACTTGATCTAGCTCAAAAACGTTATACGGGTGGATTGGTAACAGAACTGGATGTTCATGATGCCCGTGCTCAACTGGAACAGACAAATGCACAACTCCCTCAATTGGAAGAGCAGGTCATTAATTATATGAATGCCCTTGCATTGTTAATGGGGGAACCACCCCGCGCCTTGGATCAAATTTTGTCACAACAAAAACCAATTCCTCCAGTTCCCCCGCAGATTCCTGTTGGTTTGCCCTCTGAATTGCTGCAACGTCGTCCAGATGTAAGAGAGGCTGAAGCCGCCTTACATGTTGCAACTGCAGAGGTTGGTGTGGCAGAAGGGGATTTTTATCCAAAAGTAACCGTGGATGCAAAAATGGGCTTTCAATCTTTATCGATCAAGGATTTGGGATTTTGGTCAGCACGGGCATGGAATGTTGGACCGACGATATCAATTCCCATTTTTGAAGGGGGGAAATTAAAGGGTCAATTACAATTAAAAAAGGCGCAGCAGAAAGAAGCGGCTCTCGCTTATCGTAAAACTGTTTTGCGTGCTTGGCAGGAGGTTGATAACGCTCTGTCTGCTTATCAAGCCGAACAGTTAAGAAATGATAAATTAAGGGAAACTGTCAATTCAAACCAGCAATCTGTTTTTTTGGCACAGGAACAATATCGTGAGGGGTTGCAAACTTTTATCAATGTTCTGGATGCAGAACGTCGACTATTGCAATCTCAGGATGATTTGGTAAAAAGTACAACACGTATTTCAACCAATTTAGTACAACTGTATAAAGCACTTGGTGGAGGATGGGAAACAACCTTTCCCGAACATACTGAATCGCTTCAAAAGAAAAGTTGATTATAAAATTTCTAGCACATAATCAGAATAGTTGATCATTACGGTCAAATTATTTATTTCCTTATAAATAATTTATATTTTGGAGCCGTATTATTGCCAAGGAAATTTTATACCCTTCAAATGTTAAGAGGGTTTGCCGCTTTATCAGTTTGTTGGGCGCATTTTTTATCGATTAAAATAGAAGTTAAACCCATATTCGCAACGATATATATGTTTTCTGGACCTTTTGTGCGATATGGGGTGGATCTATTTTTTGTAATAAGTGGTTTTGTCATTGCGTTGAACGTTCTTGAAAACCATGAAAAAGCATCATTTAAGGAAGGATTGAAATTTTTAATAAAAAGAATTTTCCGGATTTATCCGTTATTTTGGGTTACCATGATTTTCATTATCATTCTTTTTCACTGCAATGGTATTAAAACAGCTGGTTTGCATAAAATAGAAAATATTTCACATTTTTTCCTTTTAACTACTGATATGCCATTACAGAATGCTGCATGGACATTGCCCTTCGAACAGTATTTTTATCTTGTAATGTTCTGTTTTATTTGTTTGTTTCCTAGAAAATCATTGCTTCCTTTTTTTATAATCTGGGCAATTTTACATTTGGTCATTTTATATGTTTATGTGGAACATTGGATTCATCATGTTCCATTTTTTCTCGGAGATAACCAGATTTTCAACTTTTTTTTCGGGTTATGCGTTGCTTATATCTTTTTTAAAATAAAAAAACATACTGTAATGGATAAGTATATTGCTTTGTGTTTAGGTATATTGATCGGTGGTACAGGTTTTATATTAACTTATAAGAAATTATATGGATTACATTTTAATGAATGGGCCAATTTATTTTATAATGGACTATCACCAGCTCTGATTTTATATGGATGTATAGGTCTTGAAATGAGCAATCATATCCAAGTTGCGAATTTA
>NZ_CP033087.1:207500-260000 GCF_003691365.1 Commensalibacter melissae
GGAAACAGCCCAGACCACCAGCTAAGGCCCCCAAATGATAACTAAGTGGGAAAGGATGTGGGGATTCCAAAACAACCAGGAGGTTGGCTTAGAAGCAGCCATCCTTTAAAGAAAGCGTAATAGCTCACTGGTCTAAACAAGAAACCCTGCGCCGAAGATGTAACGGGGCTCAAGTTATCTGCCGAAGCTGTGGATGTATATCACATGATATATGTGGTAGCGGAGCGTTCTGTAGGTCTGTGAAGGAGACGGGGCGACCCTCTCTGGAGATATCAGAAGTGCGAATGCTGACATGAGTAGCGACAAACAGTGCGAGAAACACTGTCGCCGAAAGTCCAAGGGTTCCTGCGCCAGGTTAATCCACGCAGGGTTAGTCGGCCCCTAAGGCGAGGGCGAAAGCCGTAGTCGATGGAAATCAGGTTAATATTCCTGAACCTGCTAGAAGTGACGAATATGATATGTTGTCAGGTCTTATTGGATTGGCCTGGCTTTTGGAGTATTCCGGGAAATAGCTCTAGCGAATAGACCGTACCCGAAACCGACACAGGTGGACTGGTAGAGAATACCAAGGCGCTTGAGAGAACGATGCTGAAGGAACTAGGCAAAATGCTTGCGTAACTTCGGAAGAAGCAAGACCGGATTTTGGGCAACCATGATCAGGTGGCACAGAGCAGGGGGTAGCGACTGTTTAGTAAAAACACAGGGCTCTGCAAAGTCGAAAGACGACGTATAGGGTCTGACGCCTGCCCGGTGCCGGAAGGTTAAGAGGAGGTGTGCAAGCACTGAATTGAAGCCCCGGTAAACGGCGGCCGTAACTATAACGGTCCTAAGGTAGCGAAATTCCTTGTCGGGTAAGTTCCGACCTGCACGAATGGCGTAACGACTTCCCCGCTGTCTCCAGCATCGGCTCAGCGAAATTGAACTCCCCGTGAAGATGCGGGGTATCCGCGGTCAGACGGAAAGACCCTATGAACCTTTACTGCAACTTTGTAGTGGCATCAGGAAAACGCTGTGTAGGATAGGTGGGAGGCTTTGAAGCATGGGCGCCAGTCTGTGTGGAGCCATCCTTGAAATACCACCCTGAGTTTTTTTGATGTCTAACCAGATCCAGTTAGCCTGGATTGGGACCCTGCATGGTGGGCAGTTTGACTGGGGCGGTCGCCTCCCAAAAAGTAACGGAGGCGCGCGATGGTGGGCTCAAGCCGGTCGGACATCGGCTGTTGAGTGCAATGGCATAAGCCCGCCTGACTGCGAGAGTGACAGCTCGAGCAGAGACGAAAGTCGGCCATAGTGATCCGGTGGTTCCACGTGGAAGGGCCATCGCTCAACGGATAAAAGGTACTCTAGGGATAACAGGCTGATCTCCCCCAAGAGTCCACATCGACGGGGAGGTTTGGCACCTCGATGTCGGCTCATCACATCCTGGGGCTGGAGCAGGTCCCAAGGGTTCGGCTGTTCGCCGATTAAAGTGGTACGTGAGCTGGGTTTAGAACGTCGTGAGACAGTTCGGTCCCTATCTGCCGTGGATGTCGAGACTTGAGAGGATTTGCCCCTAGTACGAGAGGACCGGGGTGAACATACCTCTGGTGTACCAGTTGTTGCGCCAGCAGCACCGCTGGGTAGCTAAGTATGGACAGGATAATCGCTGAAAGCATCTAAGCGAGAAACCCCCCTCAAAACCAGGTCTCATTACGGGCCGTGATAGACCATCACGTCAATAGGTCGGGTGTGGAAGTGCAGAAATGCATGCAGCTAACCGATACTAATAGCCCTTGCACTTACTTGATATAACACACATACACTCATATCGGTCATGTTATGCGATACTGTATGAAACAGGCCGAAATATCCGCTCTTAACCAACCAATCACATACCAATACAACCCTGCAGGGTATATTGGATGACCTGGTGGCAATGGCGGGGTATGAACCACCCGATCCCATCCCGAACTCGGCCGTGAAAAACCCCAGCGCCCATGATACTATGTCTTAAGGCATGGGAAAGTCGGTCGCCGCCAGGTCTTCCAATATACCCCCATGCAATCCCTTGCAATATTCGACAAAAAACTTTCAGTTCCCGCTGAAACATGCACCGCGAGGGAGCGTAGCCTCCAAGTCTGGTCACCACTTGTCATCCTGACATAAGTCCTGGCAGATCACCATACGCCTTGAATACCGTCAGAAAAAGGCATCCTTGTTATACTAGTGCGGGGTGGAGCAGCCCGGTAGCTCGTCAGGCTCATAACCTGAAGGTCAGAGGTTCAAATCCTCTCCCCGCTCCCAATAACTTCCACTCAAAATCGCTATATCATCACGGACAATATCCTGTCGATCCCGTGTTGAGACGCATCATCCTTGTTGCCGATCCTGCTTCCGCAGGCCAGTGGATGAACCCATGTGGTCTGTTGCCTTTGAAAGCAAAAAAAGCCTTTTATCCATGAAACCGTGAAAAAATGCGTCCTGTATGGCAATCTTGGCAAAACATGGCCACTGGGCAGTCTTTATTCCGAGGCTGGCGTATCACTTGAAAATATCATGAATTGTTGCAAACACAAACCTGCAAAACCAACATGAAATCCAGCGCCAAACCCCTCCCATCCCCTCATGCAAAAAATGAATAAACCACTTGTGAATATCGCATGCCCACCTCTCATATACCGTAAAAAACCAAATAAATATCATAACTTAATAAATATAAAAAATTTATACAAAATAATTAATACTGGAAACAAAATATAAGCAATATATTTGGTTCTGTATTTTTTTGTTTTTATATCAAAAATATTTTGTTTATTAAAAATTAAAAAAAAATTATTTAATATCATTTTTTGTAGAACAATTATTTTTTAAGAAATATTCTTATATTCTCACTTTAATATTTAAAGAAATTAGGTTGAATTAATTCTATTATTTGTAAAAGATATTTACTTAGATGTTAAAAAGGCGCCTTGAGCCCTAAGACTTAGCTGTTTTTTTTGAAGTGTACTTAGTAAGCTTTGACGTGTTCTTGAGATATGGTTTTCAATAAGTGATATCGTTTTTTGTATTTTTCCTTTTTTTAAGGCAATCACTATTTGACGATGTTCATCCCATCCCGTGTGATCATATTTATTTTCAAGCCAGCGGGCTCGTCTTAATCTCATCATTGCATTTTCAGTGCCTTGAATAATAAATTCATTTTCTGACAGTTTTGCAATCCATATGTGAAAATCATGGCCAATTTGATCAAGCTGTTCATGAGTTGAGGTTGGTGAAATTGAATTCAGTAGATTTTCAACTTTTGAAATATTTTTATCTATAACTATTTGTGTTGTTTCTTGAATAGCGGCAACTTCAAGTATTTTACGATAAATGCACACTTGAGAAATTTCTTCTAGATTAATCGGGGATACAATCCAACCGGATTTTTTGTGAATAACCAGTCCCTCACTAGCAAGTTTAAATAATGCGGTTCGAATGGAGGTTCTAGAAATCCCAATGAACCCTACAATATCACGTTCTGTTATACGTTCACCCGGTGCTATTTCCATATTCAGAATAAGATTTCTTAATTTTATTTCAGCATGCTGAGCTTGAGTAAGGGTTTTGTTCATAAATTTGTTTCCTATTATTGATTATATGATAGGATCATTTTGGTATACCAAATTGGTATACCAATAAAAGACAATTTTATGGTGGATTTATCATGTCCTCAACAATTGAAACAGATCAAGATGAGTCATATTGGGTTCGCAATCTTTTTGTTTGTTTATTTGGATCATTTACAACCTTTCTTGCAATGACATTAATGTTGCCTTTTTTACCGATCTATGTTCAGCAGTTGGGAGTCAAAGATCATGCAAGTATAGCTCAATGGTCAGGAATAGCCTATAGCGCAACATTTTTTATAGCAGGAATGATTGCGCCATTCTGGGGATATCTGGGGGATCGTTATGGTCGTAAACCAATGCTTCTTAGGGCGAGTCTAGGTATGGCCGTGATAATGGCATTGATGGGATGTGCGACAAATATTTGGCAATTGGTTGGATTACGATTGCTTGCTGGTTTTGCTGGAGGATATTCTTCAGGTGCAACAATCATGATTGCTGCCCAAACCCCCAAGGATCGTTCTGCTTGGGCACTTGGACTGCTTTCATCCGGTATCATGGCAGGAAATCTGATTGGCCCCCTGATTGGGGGGATATTGCCATCTTTAATAGGAATCCGTATTACGTTCATAGGGGCAGGATGTTTAATTTTCATTACGTTTCTTGTTACATTGGGTTTTATTCGAGAATCTTCAAGGTTGGTTATTCATGAAAAAACCGTTAAAGGAAATTGGTCCGATATTCCCAATAAAAGATTGATTTTCATAATGCTGGTTACGGGCATGTTACTAATGATTGCCAATATGTCTATTGAACCAATTATAACCTTATATGTTCATCAACTGGCTGTTGAGCAATCCAGAATAACTTTCTTTGCAGGTTTGATTATGTCGGCTGGTGCTTTTGGGAGTATCTTGTCTGCTTCATGGCTTGGTCATTTAGCGGATAAAATAGGTCATGCACGGATTATTATCTGGACCTTAATTATTGCCGGGATATTGCTTGTTCCTCAAGCCTATGTCACGTCAGTCTGGCAACTTATCGTATTACGTTTTTTTATGGGATTGGCCCTTGGTGGTTTAATGCCCTGCATTATAACAATCATTCGACATCAAGTTCCAAATCATTTAGTGGGAACTGTATTGGGTTATACTATTTCCGTACAATATGTTGGTCAGGTTATCGGTCCATTGGCTGGCGGGTTTGTCAGTGGTTATATGGGTATGTATTTCGTATTTCTCGCAACAAGTGTTCTATTGCTGATTGGTGCCATAGGCAATTGGTTTGTGCTAAAAATATTGGATTATAAATATTAATATTATATTAAAAAGGCTAATTTAATGGTTTATTTAAAAATGAATAAAGAAAAACAGCTTTTCTATTTATGGATTTTCAAGATTTTATATTAAATAATTTTATATCTTTTTCAGTCGCTGGACAGATTACGGCACTGGATTATAAATTAACTGTTTTAAAAGCTGCTTGTGTCAATAGTGATTCTGCAAACACATAATTTTCTGACAGATAATTTTTTTTCAAAAATTTGGTTCTGTTATATATAATGATGAATTACTAAGTCAGCTTTCATAATACTACTGATACGTCTTCCCGATAAATTAAATTAAAACATTTTTCTTTCATGGGTCTAGATAGTAGGTTCTATTTTTATTCATAAAATCTTCTGTTACTTTTGATTCCTTTGCAAAAAACATTCTTATAAACGAAATTCAGGTTTTGATCCTATATCTGTTTTTTTTGCAAATAAAAGGTTGATTAATTCAAAAATATGTCTCATTAACAGTATCCTTTGCATAAGGCAAAGTAAATCTGTTGATAACAATGATATGTGATATTAATTTGTAAAAAATATTTTCTTAATAAAAAAAATAGTTTTTTAATAAAAATGTTTTGTTACTATAAATTTTATAAATAATGTTCTCAAAATTGTTTGTAAAATTTATTTAGATAATAAAGGCAGGCATATGAATGAGTTAGCACCGCACCAAGCTCAGTTATCTCTTTGGCGAGTTATTATCATCGGGATAGCTTACATGACTCCCATGACTGTTTTTGACACATTTGGTATCGTATCAGGTGTAACTAATGGTCGTGTTCCTATGGCTTATTTATTGGCATTGGGTGCCATCATGTTGACTGCTTTTAGTTACAGTCGACTCGCTGTTATTTTTCCTAAATCAGGCTCTGCTTATAGTTATACCAATCAAGTTTGCGGTAAAATTAGTGGTTTTATTGTCGGGTGGGGAACCCTGCTTGATTATCTCTTATTGCCAATGATTAATAGTTTACTTTCAGGAATTTATCTCAAAGCTTTATTCCCTGATATTCCCGCGTGGATGTTAATCATTTTTTATACGGCATTAGTTACGTTTATTAATTGTCGAAATATTAAATTTCTTGCCAATCTTAATGCCTTGTTCGTTGGTATTCCTTTAATTTTGATGGTTTATTTCATCTATTTGGTTATTCATGCTTTGGTCTTTAAATATGATGTATCGCACGTAATGACGTTAAAACCTTTGATGAATGGGGACAATTCTTTTATTCCCTTGGTAAGTGGTGCTGCTATTTTATGTTTTTCTTTTTTGGGATTTGATGCTGTAACCACGCTTGCAAATGAAACTTTTGATGCCAGAAAAAATATACCGCGGGCGATTATTGCTACGGTTTTAACGGGTGGTATTATCTTTTTTGTATCGGCATGGTTTATCCAGCTTTACTATCCGAATAATAGCCCTTTCAAAGATCCTATTGAGGCAATGCCTGAAATTGTTTTGTACGTGGGGGGGAAATTGTTTCAATCGATCTTTTTATTGGCTATCTTGATTAATACTTTCGCTTCGGCTCTGGCATCGCATGCCAGTGCAGCACGCTTAATTTATATTATGGGGATTGATGGGGTTATTCCATGGAAAAAATTGCAATATATTCATCCTCACTATCGCTCTCCTATTGTTTGTGTGCTGTTGGTGGGAATTCTTTCTTTAAATGCTATTTTCTTTCGGTTAGATACAGCCGTCTCATTAATTAGTTTTGGTGCGATGGTAGCTTTTAGTGCGGTTAATATTTCTGTGTTTATATGGTTTGTATGTTATAAAAAAGAGTTTTCAACGCTTAAACAAATTTTAAAAAATATTATCTGTCCTTCTTTGGGAATGTTCTCCGTAATTGTGATGTGGACTAATTTAAAAGAAGACGCACTTTTATTGGGAGGCTTTTGGACCGCTTTAGGAATAACCTATATTTTATACTGTAAAGTTCGTAAACGGCCTTTATTTAAAAGGCATGATTTGTCGTTAACGTCTGGAGCAGATATTCATGTAGCTAAATCAACATTATAAGTGTGGTCGGATGAGAATGATGAATACAGAACAAAAACTTGAAAAACCTATTTTAACAGAAGATGTTACCTTTAGAAAAACGGATGAAGGTCCTAAACAGGAAGAATGGAATTGGGTTGATTCGCGACAAGTACAAGATGAGGATGTATTAGCTAGACCCGCCAATTATTATGAGGCGACTTTATCTCCATGGAAAACATTTCCAGCCTTAGAACATGATTGTGAATGTGATGTGGTAGTGGTTGGTGGCGGATTGCTTGGGGCTTCTACGGCTTTACATTTGTCAGAATCTGGGGTTGAAACAATCCTTCTTGAAAAAAATAAGGTGGGGTCAGCTGCTTCGGGAAGAAATGGCGGACAATTGACGCCTGGATTGGCACGATGGGAAGCAGAATCTATTATTGAGAATTTCGATTATGACGAAGCTTGTCGTTTGTGGAAATTTACATCCATTGAATCGTTTGATCTTATTCAAGAAATAACAGAACATTATGCCTTGGATTTAGATATGCGTCGTGGGCATTTAACCGCGGCGATTCACCCTGGTCATATCAATGCTTTGACGGTTGGGGCAGATGCACGTCGATATTTAGGTGATGATAGTGTTCGCATTTTAGGGCCTTATGAAATTCGTGATCATATCAATTCAGAACTTTATTATGGTGGTGCTTTGGATAAGATTGGAGGGCAAATTCATTCTTTAGGTTTAACGCGTGGTTTGATTTATGGTTTTGTTAAAAATGGTGGGCATGTTTATGAGGATAGTGAAGTTCTAAAAATAGAAACTGTATCAGAAGGGGTATCTATTGAAACGGCACAGGGTAAAATTCTTGCTAAAAAAGGCGTGGTATTAGCCGTTCACCATACGACCTTTCAATTATTATCAGATGTTAATTCAACCATTCCTTTTTATACTTATGTTGGTGTTACTAATCCGATTGAGGGGGGGAGTAAAACATTACTTTCGACACAAATGGCTGTTTATGATACGCAGCTACAAATAGATTATTATCGCCCGGTCCGTAAAGAGCGTATCTTATTTGGAGGGCAAGGAACAGGAATGCGATGGAATTCTGATAAAGTTGTTGATTATTTAATGTCACGAATTAAGACTATTTTTCCTCAACGTGATGATATTCATTTAGAATTAGCGTGGAGTGGAACAACTGATTTAACCCTAAATGGGGCGGTAGATTGTCGTAAATTAGGAGAAAAAGCGCCTATTTATGCGGTTCATGGATGGAGTGGTCATGGGATTGCCCAAACGGTCCGTATAGGCAAAGCGATACGAGATGATTTCTTAAAATTAAATGATGATTTTGAAATGCTGGCCTCTATCGAGCACCGTTCAATTTTAATGGGGAGACAACTTGCACCTGTTGCAATTCCTTTAGCCAAGTCGCTGTTGGGACTTGGAAATAAAATTACACCCGGTAAAATGATTTCTTTCTGATAAAATTGCTCGTCATTATTATTTATTTATTGAATTTTGACGAGCTTTTTATAAAAGAAATAGAAATGTTATTTTTTAAAAATAGGTTTGAGTTTTACGATAAAATCCCAGCACATAATTAAAGCGCCTATAGAAAAGAAAATATCCCCGATTATACGTAACCATTGCCAAAATGTTTTGGTGTCATAAAAGCTTAAGCTTCTGGCGTAAGTTAATCCGTGTTCGTAAACAGCGTTGAGTTGGGGCCAGCCGACAGGGAAAAAGGTTAATGTAGTCCATAGGACAAGTGTGATATTATAGAGGAATAAGGCAATATATCCCCATTTTTCTATAAATGGATATTTGTCACTAGCAATATATCTTAAACAGAAATAAATCATTCCCAGTCCTAAAAGACCAAAGGCTCCAAAAAGAGAGGTGTGGGCATGATTCAAGGTTAAAAACGTCCCATGTTCATAATAATTAACAAGTGGTGCATTTAATACACCCCCACCAAAGACACCCGCACCAATAAAATTCCATACTGCAGCAGCAATAATATACATATATCCCAATTTATATTGGAAAGTCTGATGGGCTGTAATGATTTTATATTCGTCAATAGATTCGATAACCAATAGAATTAGGGGTAAAACCTCGATAAATGAGAACATGCTTCCCATGGGGATCCAAATGGATGGTTCACCGGCCCAATACATATGGTGACCTGTGCCAATGACCCCACCAATAAAGATTAGGATAAGTTCAAAATAAACTGTCCGCTCAGCAAAACAACGGGAAATCAATCCTATCCCCATCAAAAGATAGGCGGTAACACATGCCGTGAAGAATTCAAATGATTCCTCAACCCAAAGATGAACGACCCACCATCTCCAGAAGTCGTCCATGGTATAGGACTTGCCTATTTCAAACATAGGGATCATGCCAAATACGTATAAAACGGCAATATTTAGAGTCGATAACCAGAATAAATGTTCAAGACGTATATTTCCAATACGGAATGATTTAAAGGCTCTTTGCCAGTGACGTTTATCGGGCCAGAAGGAGCGGAATACTAAATAACTCCAAAACAAAAGAGCGGCAAAAAAAGCATATTGCCAACCTCTGCCTAATTCCAGATAGGAATTGCCCTGGTTGCCGAACCAAAACCATAAATGAGGCAGGTAACCCATGATGCCCAGATAGTTGCCAATGACAATACCCGCAATAACTATCACTGATGCATAAAATAAAAGATCAACAAGTATATTCTGATATTTTGCTTCTTTTCCACTGATAATTGGCCCTAAAAACAGAGCTGAACCAATCCAGGAAAATGCAATCCATACAATCGGGGTTTGCAAATGAATACTTCGTAGAAAATTAAAAGGTAAATATTTTCCTATTTCAAATCCGTAAAAACTTGTCCGTTCAGAATAATAATGGGCCATTAATCCACCCATTAGAAGCTGGACGAGGAAAATAGTGGCAACCAATAAAAAATATTTACCGATTTTTTTCTGGCTTGGGGTCAGATTCTTAAATCCGTCGATAACCTGGTCCATCGCCTCCCTATCTTCACCAGATAGCCAGATACGATTGATCATGATCACGGCACCAAAGCCTGCAAAGGCAAAACAGAACCCAGCCCATGTCCAGGTAAAGGTTTGGCTGGTAGGTTGGTTTCCTGCAATGGGTTCATAAGGCCAATTTTGTGTCCAGGATATGGTGCTGTTGGGGCGATGGCCTACGGATGTGAGGGCTGTATAGATAATAAATTCAGAAGTGCTTTTGGCATCCGCCTGATTTAATGCATGAGCCCGCGAGTAACCGGCCTTGAAATTATCCTGTACTAATTCTTGAGATAAATTTTTTCTGACATCGACGATTGCCTGACTAAACGCAGTAGGAAAACGTAAAGATTTCTGTGTAAGATCAACGTTATGTAACATTATTTGCATTTTCCTTTGAATAAGGAATTGTTGATCTGAAGTTAATAAATGAAAAGACTGATGAAATTTTTCTTGGGCTAGATATTCTCGAATTGCTTTGGCAAGATCCACGAGAGTTTTGGCAGTATAATCGGGTCCAAACATGGATCCCATACCGTATAATCCACCGTAATCAATCAGATCGGCTTTTTGAAATCCCTGTTTTCCAAGAAAAACATCTTTGTCTGTGAATAAAACCTGGTCTTGTGATGAAATGAATTGAACTGGAATAGGTGGGCTTTGCTGATAGGTGAATAATGTTGCCCATCCCATAAATAAAAAACATAGAAAGGCTGAAATTAAAAGTAGCCATTTCAATTTTCTGTTAACAGGGTTCCTGTTAAGCTTTGTAAGTATTTCTGATGTTAGAGTACTGATAACACCATCTTGATAATTACTTTTCATAGACTTATCGATTCAGTATTTTTAAATATATTTATTTGAAATAAAAGGATTCTTAATATTTAAGTAAAAGATTTATTTCAAATACATCTTATATAACGTTTAATATGAAAAGGCAATAAAGATGTATTTTAATTACATCTTTTTAATTTTTACGAATTAATAATAAAAATGACGAATAAGTTTGATTGTAATTGAAAAAATGTTAAAAGATATTAATTGATTAGTAATAATGTTAATATATATAGAAAATTGATTTTCAATTATAAAAAAGAATTTATAACGAACTTAAATTAATATTTTAATTGTTTTTTAATTATTTTATTCAAAAAAGATGCAAGATTTTTCTCTTTAAAAAGATATCCTGCAATATTTGCATTTTCTGCAGCCTGTAAATCAGTCGATTTATCACCAATCAAAAAAGAATGCTGACGATCAATGAATAAATCATGAATTGCATGTTCAATCATTCCTGGATGCGGTTTACGATCAGGGTGATCCTGTCGATACTTTTTAATCTTGGCTTCTGGATGGTAGGGACAATAATAAAAGGCATCAATAGCGGTATTATATTTTTTTAGTTTTTCTTGAATATAGCGATGAAAGTTCTGGACATCCCGTTCTGTGAAAAAACCGCGTGCAACCCCGGATTGATTGGTTACTACGACGGTAAGGAAACCGAGTTTCTTGGCTTGACAAATAGCTTCTTCAACCCCTTCAACCAAAATTAAATCTTCCAGGCGATAAGGATAATTCGTATCGATATTGATAACACCATCCCGGTCAAAAAAGATTGCAGGTTTTATAAATTTTGATAAAAAACGGGACATTCGAGAATATTTTCTATTTCATTGATGATTGTTAAATAAAATAATTAATTCGTTTTGACCGGTTATGAAATAGAAATCAATTTAAAAGTTTTCTTATCACGTTTAAAGATTTATGATGATTTCAAATAAAGAAAGCGGTTGATTGTAAGATATAATAATAATTTATTAAAAAAATCATGTATAAAATCGCTTTTACAGAATAGTGAACTAATTCAATAGGAATTAATTTTAATCATAATTTATTTTAATTTTTTCATGCAAGGGTTAACGGATGCCTCAATATCGTTCATACATTTCTACTCATGGTCGTAATATGGCTGGTGCACGTGCTTTATGGCGTGCAACTGGAATGAAAGATGATGATTTTCATAAACCAATTATTGCTGTGGTTAATTCTTTTACCCAATTTGTTCCCGGCCATGTTCATTTAAAGGATTTGGGCCAGATGGTTGCAAAAGAAATTGAAAATGCCGGTGGCGTGGCAAAGGAATTTAACACAATTGCGATTGATGACGGAATTGCGATGGGGCATGATGGAATGCTATATTCCTTACCGAGTCGAGAGATTATTGCTGATTCAGTTGAATATATGGTGAATGCGCATTGTGCAGATGCAATGGTTTGTATTTCGAATTGTGATAAGATAACTCCTGGGATGCTAATGGCTGCAATGCGTTTGAACATCCCTGCTGTTTTTGTGTCCGGTGGTCCAATGGAAGCGGGTAAAAGTCATCTGGCTAATCATAAACTGGATCTGATTGATGCGATGATTGCCGCCGGTGATGATAATGTTCAAGATAGTCAGGTAACGGAATATGAGCGAAACGCCTGCCCAACCTGTGGTTCCTGTTCTGGTATGTTTACGGCAAATTCCATGAATTGTCTAACCGAGGTTTTGGGTTTTTCCTTTCCTGGTAATGGCACTTTGTTGGCTACGCACAAAGATCGCCAGTTTTTATTCAGAAGGGCGGGCAAAAGAATTGTTGAACTTTGTAATTCTTATTATAGGGATGGTAATGATAAAATATTGCCACGTTCCATTGCAACGAAAGAGGCCTTTGAAAATGCGATGGCCCTAGATATTGCTATGGGGGGGTCAACGAATACGATTTTACATCTTTTGGCCATAGCACAAGAAGGGGAAGTTCCTTTTACATTACAGGATATTGACCGTCTATCTCGTAAAATACCACAATTATGTAAAGTGGCCCCGAATACTCAGCTCTACCATATTGAGGATGTGCATCGGGCTGGTGGTGTTTACGGAATTCTGGGTGAACTGGCTAAAGCGAATTTATTGCATCTCAACACGATCACGGTCCATTCAGATAGTTTAAAGGATGCTATTCTTCATTGGGATATTATTTCAACACATGAAAAATCTGTTTTGGATTTTTTTAAAGCCGCTCCCGGTGGTATCCCTTCTCAACAGGCCTTTAGTCAAAATCAGCGTTGGAAAACGTTGGATCAGGATCGTGTTGGCGGCTGTATCCGTGCTATTGAACATGCATATTCCAAAGATGGTGGACTGGCTGTTTTGTATGGTAATTTAGCTGAAGATGGGTGTGTTGTAAAAACAGCCGGTGTTGATCAATCAATTTTGGTATTTGAAGGCAAGGCACGTGTTTTTGAAAGCCAGGATAGTGCAGTTGAAAGCATTTTATCAGACCAAATTGAACCCGGGGATATTGTTGTTATTCGTTATGAAGGACCTAAGGGAGGTCCGGGAATGCAGGAAATGCTTTATCCAACCAGTTATTTGAAATCAAAAAATCTTGGGAAACTTTGTGCGTTATTGACAGATGGACGCTTTTCAGGTGGAACATCCGGTTTATCAATTGGGCATGTATCTCCAGAGGCTGCTGACAAAGGAACAATTGGCTTGGTTAAAGACGGGGATACAATTAAGATTGATATTCCTAATCGCTCCATTCATTTGCAGGTATCGGATGATATCCTGAAACAGCGCCGAAATGAGCAGGATCAAAAGGGCTGGAAACCTGTCAGGGCAAGAGCACGTAAAGTTAGTATGGCCTTGAAATCCTATGCGATGATGGCAACCAGTGCGGACAAGGGGGCTGTTAGAAATAGAAAATTATTTGATTAATTAAAACAACTACGCTTTTAGTGGGATAATTGTTTCATTATTTTATTGAAAGCGTATTATTTCGTAAAAAAATGTGTTTTGAAAATGCAATATAGGATTTTATTTAAAAAAGAATATTTTTAACTTTATAATTAAATCCATCTTTTATTCCATTAAATAAATATCTTAAGGATTGGACTCTATTTTTTTGAATCACGCATAAAAGGAAACATGTCATAATTCTGCATAAAGTTGAAGGAAAAGTAAAAAAAGGTTTGTTCCTGTAAATTTTATGGGTAATGATCAGGTTACGTACAAGATAATATAATTTCTTATTTGAAAAAATTTGGGAATGTAAAATAACATCATGTACAAAAATAAAATCTGGAACATACAGAATTTTATTATTTTTTTGTGATAAGTAATATGAAAAAGCCAAATCGTCAAAATAAATAAACAGATCATCTATTATTATATGGGCGTATTTTTTTAAAATGTTTTTATGAATAATGGTTCCTACAAACGAAAAGGTTTGTACTTCACAGATTGCATCAGACTGCGGTAAAAACTGTTTTGGGTTTATTTTATAATGTATTGTGGCCAGTAAAGTTGAGGGTATTTTTTTAAAGGGTATGTTCATGGAACATATTTTATAATCAGGGGTTAATACCCTGCAGCAAAAAATTTGATAATTGTCTTTTTTGAACTGGATAAAATTATCAAGCAAATTCTCAGCTGGATAGGCATCATCATCAAAGAAAAAAATCCAGTCTATGTCTAAAGACGCAATATATTGGGCACCGTATTTAAATCCACCCGCACCCCCAATATTATTTTTCATGCGCAAGATTTGTAGGCGGGATTCTTTTAGAGAGGATAGCCATTGTTCTGTACCATCTGTGGATGCATTGTCAATGACTATTATTGTATCAAATTTAAGGGCAAAAGTTGCGCGTAAACATAATTGTAATTTATTCAGCCGATTGTAAGTTACAATGAGAGCAGCACATTTCATTTATGGGAGAGCCATTTAAAAGAATACATATTTCTTTATATAGCATAAAACAATAGAATAAGTTAAAATAACAAATGGTTATTTAACTTCAGACTAGATATGAATAATATTCGATGCAAATAATTTATGCAATAAATTATTGGCGTCCCGTACGGGAGTCGAACCCGTGTTGCCGCCGTGAAAGGGCGATGTCCTAGGCCTCTAGACGAACGGGACAGAGGCAATGAAGGTTTTAATACATGGGTGTGATCTCTTGGTCAAGTAAAAAATATTAATTTTTTATAAAACTTGCATCTTTTATAAAAAAAGTTGTATTTTCCTTTCCATTCCATTGATTGTTACGTAACCATCCTGCCAAATGAACAGGTCGCCGGTTTTGAGAATCTTCTAAGAATACAGTTATCGGATTCTGATCTGCACGGAAGAGAAGGGCTTTTAAGGATTGTCTTTCTTCTCCCTGAATGATTAACCGTAAGGTATTCCCATCTTTGCCTATCCTGTCCGTACGGATAATGTGTACATAAGACAGGACAATGAGGGGTTCTTCATTTCCATTTCCAAAGGGAGCCAGATTTTCAATCTGTTTGGCCAGTTCAACTGAGGCTCCTGCTGGAGTGATGACGGTTTCAATTTCTAAATCTGCGACAGTCGGATAATGAATGGCCTGGTTTAAATAATGATTAAGAAAATCGTGTAATTTCTGGCCTTTGTCTTTATGATAGCAATAACCGGCTGCCATTGTATGACCTCCTCCCTGGATTAATAAATCAGCCTGTTTTGCTGCGATAATAGCGGCTCCCAAATCTAGGCCAGGAACAGACCGGCCAGAGCCTTTGACGGTGCCATCCTGTAGTTCTGTCCCGATTAAAATTGGACGGTTGATTTGTTCCTTGATGCGGCCTGCAACAATGCCAACGATACCGGAATGCCATTTTGGATTGCTAAGCATAATGACGGCATTACCTTGTCTATATTGTTCCATTGCTTGTTCGGTGGCCTGATCCAATACATCTTTTTCAATATTCTGCCGTTGTTTATTGATGGTATCAAGACGCTCGGCAATCAGTCTTGCATCAAAGGGGTTAGAGTTCGTTAAAAGCTGTAATCCAAGACTTGCTTCGGAAATACGTCCACCAGCATTAATTCTCGGACCTAATGCGAATCCGCAACTAAAGGCGTTGGGTACTTGCGTAATTCCAGCAACATCCAATAAGGCAGCCAACCCTATACGTTCACGTTTTGCTAGGATTTTCAAGCCTTGCGTGACAAAGGCTCTATTTAAGCCTGTCAAAGGCATAACGTCACAAATTGTCGATAAAGCGACGAGATCCATTAATTTAAAAAGATTAGGTTCAGGGTTGGTTTGAAAATAATTTTTTTCCCGCAGATTTCGGGTAATTGCAATGGATGCAATAAAGCTTACTCCACCGGCACAAAGATTGCCTAGTCTGGATGTGCAGTCTAAACGATTAGGATTGACGGTTGCATAAATATTGGGAACGGTCTCTGATTTATGGTGGTCAAAAACGATAAGGTCTGTTTTTTCCTGATTAATCTGATCAAAAACGGAATGAGCTGCGGTTCCACAATCGACACAGATGATAAGGGTTGCCCCTTGTTGAATAAGCTGTTCCAGCGCTTGCACATTTGGACCATAACCTTCCTTGAAGCGATCTGGAATGTATGAAATGGCTTGATTTCCCAGCATGGAAAAAAAGTCGCTAAACAGGGCTGTGGCACAGCCACCATCTACATCGTAATCGCCAAATATGGCAATTTTCTCATGGTTAATTATGGCATCGGCAATACGTGCTGCCGCTTTGTCCATATCTTTTAAACAAGAGGGATTGGGGAGTAATGCTTTAAGGGTTGGGGATAAAAAAAAAGGCAAATTTTCCGTGGAAACCCCTCTTAATGCCATCATGCGACCAACAACCTCGAAAAGGGAAGCTTTTTGAGCAATCGCTTGTGCCTGACGATCTAGAAAATGTTGGTCCAGAGAAGAATGACGCCATATCCACTGGCGTCCTGAAAGACTTTGACTGACATTAAGGACTAGAGAAGAGGTTTCCGACATGGAGATTTGAGGAATTTAAATAGTTGTTTGAGGTTTGTTACGCGGGTCGTGGCAAGCGTTAATGAAACGGATGGTTTTTGATACTGATCTCGTAACTATTGAATTTGTCCATACATGATTTCCTTTCCAGCGTACACCTTTAAGGATATCACCATTTGTAACCCCTGTTGCCGAAAATAAGACATTTCCATTGGCCATGTCATGAAGGGAAAGTTTGCGTTGCGGATCAAGGGGATTCATCTTTCTGGCACGATCAATCTGCTCTTTATTTTCAAAAAGTAGTCTGCCCTGCATTTGCCCATCAAAACAACGTAATGCCGCAGCAGCAAGAACGCCTTCTGGGGCACCACCTGATCCTATGACAATATCAACATTACTTTTTGGGAGACAGGTTGAGATAATGCTGGCAACATCGCCATCAGACACTAGTTTGACATGAGCGCCGGCTTCACGGGCTTTGGCAATAATTTCCTCATGACGCTCTCTTTCCAAAATGCTGAGAGTTAAATCAGAAACATCAACTTTTTTCGCTTTTGCAAGGTTCATTAAATTAGTTTTAACATTATTATCTATGTCAATGACACCTTCGGGGTAGCCCGGACCAATGGCAATTTTGTCCATGTAGATATCAGGGGCATGAAGAAAGTTCCCCTTTTCCGCCAATGCAACGACAGTGATCGCATTGGGCAGATTCTTGGCAACGAGATTTGTTCCTTCCAATGGATCGACAGCAATATCCATTTCGGGTCCGCCAGCCCCAACTTTTTCACCAATATAAAGCATGGGAGCCTCATCCATTTCACCTTCACCGATTACGACGGTGCCTGAAATGGCAACAGTATCAAAAGCTTGCCGCATGCCTTGAACGGCTGCTGCATCAGCTTCGTTTTTCTTGCCAAGTCCAACCCAGTGAAAGGACTTAAGTGCTGCAGCTTCCGTCACGCGTACAAGTTCAAGCGCCAAGTTTCGATCAGAGACGGTATAACCAGATTGAAAAGGAGGCTTATTCATGATTTAAAATTTCCTTGTATGTAATGATTATGGCTCTTCAATGCGGATCATGATGGGTTTTTCCAGAATTGCAGGAAGGTCATAAATTGCTTTTAATGACTTTAATAAAGAACTTTCCTTGTTTTTATGAGTCACAAGTACGATAGGAACTGTATTTTCAGAATCAGTAGTCATATGATTTTTATGTTGCAACAGGCTTCGTAGGGAAACATTGTTTTCTTTGAAAATGGTTGCAATATCAGCCACAACACCTGGTTTATCCTCAACAATAAGACGTATATAATAGGCTTTGTTAAAATCCGAGTTGGGGACAAGTGTTGCGGGACGGAGTTCATTCCAGTCCGTTCCCCACATCGGTATTGTATTGCCTCTGGCGATATCGATGATATCAGCGCAAACAGCCGTGGCGGTTGGGCCTTCGCCAGCTCCGGCACCTTCAAGCATCAGATAACCTGAAAATTCGCCTTTTGTTCTGATGGCATTAATTACGCCATTAACACGGGCCAAGGGAGAGGACTGAGGCAAAAGTGCGGGATGAACACGTAATTCCAGTTTGTTTTCTGAATGATATTGTGCCATACCCACCAATTTAATCGTGTAACCCAATTCTTGGGCATAATGGATATCATGTGGAGAGATGTTTCGAATTCCTTCAACAAAAATATCTTTGAAATTGAAAGTATACCCAAAACCAAGGCTTGCCAGAATGGCAAGTTTATGAGCGGCATCAAGTCCATCAATATCGGTGGATGGATCAGCTTCGGCATATCCAAGTTGCTGAGTTTCCTTTAGGATGTCTTCAAAACCCTGTCCAGTTCTTGTCATGGTGGTCAACATGTAGTTACAGGTTCCGTTTAAGATTCCGCCAATTTCAATCAGGCGATCTGCCGCCAAGGCTTCTTTGATGGTTTTAATAATGGGAATTCCACCTGCAACGGCAGCTTCAAAAAGTAATGGAACATTTTGACTGGCAGCCATTTTGGCAAGTTCGTTACCGTGCAGAGCAATCAGAGCCTTATTTGCTGTAACAACAGCTTTTTTATTTTTTATTGCTTCACAGACAAGTTCATAAGCCGCTCCATTTGCACCGCCGATCAATTCAACAACAACATCTATATCAGGATCAGTTGCAAGATCTAACGGATCTTCGTACCATTTAAATGTTGTTAAATCAATATTTCGATTTTTATAACGGTTTTTGGCATTCACGGCATGGATGCGGATCGGGCGTCCAGCACGGTTCGTTATAGTTTTTTGATTATTTTGCAATAATCGTAACACGCCAATTCCTACGGTTCCAAGACCAGCGATTCCAAGGTTTAAGGGTTTATTAACCGAAGGATTATCCATAAAATTTCTCCGAGCAAGATATATATTTTTTCTTAAATAAAGATAGTTGGGCTATTTAGAATAAGCCTGCATGAAATGTTTTATTGAACGGCAGGCTTGTCTCAATCTTTGGGTATTTTCCACCAGACCAATTCGAACATGATCGTCACCATACTCACCAAAACCAAGACCAGGGGCGACAGCAACCTGGGCTTCCTTGAGAAGGAGTTTGGAAAATTCAACACTTCCCATTGATTTAAATTGTTCAGGAATGGGGGCCCATGCAAACATGGAGGCTTCAGGGGAAGGAACATTCCATCCAGCTGAATGCAACCCTTTGATTATGGTATCCCTTCTTTCTTTATATAGGGTCCGAATTTTTTCTATATAATCCTGGGGATTGTTCAGGGCTGCCGTTGCGGCAACTTGAACTGGTGTGAAGGCCCCATAATCTAAATACGATTTGATTCGGGTTAGTGCAGCAATCAGTTTTCTGTTACCGGCGGCAAAACCGATACGCCAGCCAGCCATTGAGTAGGTTTTAGACATGGAAGTAAATTCGACAGCGATATCTTTTGCTCCTGGTATTTCCAAAATGGAGGGTGGAATTTTCTCACCAAAATAAATTTCAGCATAAGCCAAATCAGAGAGAATCCAGATTGATTCTTTTTTTGCAAACTGAACGAGATCACGATAAAAATCCAGTTCTGCCAAATAGGCGGTGGGATTTGAAGGAAAATTGACGATAAGGGCGGTGGGTTTCGGAATGGAATGTTTAACAGCACGATGCAGTGCTTCCAGCATATGTTCATCTGGTTTTGCAGGAATTGAGCGAATTGCAGCACCAGCGATAATAAATCCAAATTGATGAATGGGATAGGAAGGATTGGGAACAAGAATAGTATCGCCAGGACTGGTGATTGCAGAAGCCAGGTTTGCCAATCCTTCCTTTGATCCCAAAGTCACGATTGTTTCATGTTCAGGATCAAGGGTGACATTAAAACGTCTTTGATAATAATTTGCGAGGGCTTTGCGTAGGCCGGCAATTCCACGACTGACGGAATAACCGTGGACACGGGGGGCAGAGGTTGTTTCAATTAATTTTTGGATAACATGTTCAGGGGGACGGCTATCTGGATTTCCCATACCCAGATCTATAATATCTTCTCCACGTGCTCGTGCGGCCTTTTTAGCGGCATTTACTTCAGCAAATACATAAGGTGGCAAGCGACGAATACGATGGAATTCTTCTGTCATGACATAGACTCGTTTGAATAGAATAAATTGAAATTAAAAAAGAAAATACTAATTGTCCATACGAATCCGAACGCCGTGTCCAAACGCATAGGCCCGGATTACAATAGCGGATTCTGGTACATTATGGGCGATTAATAATTTTGCAACTGTTTTTGCACGTAGCAAGGCAAGTGAAACCGCCGCAGTTTGTGTATCGGGGTCAAGAGAGGTTGTGTCACCATATCCGTGAACAAAAACGGTTCTGCCTTTTCTTTGCCAGGCAATATTATTTATTATATCTTCTTGTTTGGCATAAGGCGTGTCGGAATCAATCGGAAAACGTATAAGCGTTCCTGTTGGTTCCTTAAAGGATAAACCTGAAGGATGGGATGGAGGGGGAAGGTTGATGTCCGGTGGGACATCAAAATCAGGGAAGTGGGATGGAGGGGGAGGATTGACGGGAATAGAGGGAATTACAACATTTTGTTCATCAATTTTTGCCCTAAGTTCTGGCATAAGCACGGGTTCGGTTTTATGGGATTCGACAGTCTCGACTGGTTTAACCGATTTTTCTTTTTGATTGATCGTGTTGTGAATATTCGAGTTCTGGTTTGGTTGAGGTGGCTCTCCTGCCGCATCAAAATTCGCAGAGGATGCGAGATTTTCCGCAGGTTGCATGTTGGTGTTCTGACCAGGTTGATTATTGACAGGTTTGGTTTGAACGGACGATTTTGCAGGTGGGTTATTCTGCTGTGCAGGTAATGGAGGAATATCAGGAATAATAATTGGGTTTTTTACATTCTGCCACTGTGTCTCATTTCTATCCTGTGAGAGAGAATCTGTGATTGCATTACGTAAATCTTGGGAGGGCAGAGGAGGGGAGGCTGTTGGTGTCAACCCTACATAGGGATATTTCTGATCATTTCCCGGAACAGGCAGCCTAGGTTGAGATACAATGCCGCCTTCTATATCATGATATGCGTTTACGGGGGCTTTAATAAACACAGATTGGGAGCATCCCCCCAGACAGAAGAGATTGAAAAATAAGATATATCGTAAAATTGGCTGCTGGATGGAAGACACTCTCTCTATACCCTTAATTTATAAAATAAAAACATATTTGATGAATTTTATAGTGTTTATAGGTTTTTTCTTAATACGCTATTTTGTTTCCATAATATAGATAAATAATCTTTTCCCCCTGATTTATAAGATAAATTGCAGATCATAATACGTGTTGTTGTTGTAAAAATAATAATTTTACAGGCATATATAAAAAACTGGCCAGTGAATAAAAAAAATTTTCATTTATCAATGTAGGGTGTATAAAAAATAGAGTAAATAAAATAAAAATTGTTTTTTTGAAAAGATAATTTAAAGGAAGATATTGGTGAAGCTTATGCAGCTTTCAGATGGTGGACAAAAACATTTCAGTGACAGTGATCCAGATGATGAAGAGAAAAAGGAGGATAAAAATTTCCCTGAGGCTGGTGCAAATAATGAATTGGAAAATAAACTTTTCAAAGAACGTACAATTCTAATTTTTGGTGAAGTGAATGACAAGCTTGCAAGGGAAATAAGCGGGCGTTTGTTGGCCTTGGCTTATGAGTCGTCTAAGCCGATCAATATTTATGTCAATTCACCTGGCGGTCATGTGGAAAGTGGTGATACAATTCATGATATGATCCGTTTTGTGGACAGCCATGCACCGATTAACATGATTGGTACAGGATGGGTCGCATCGGCAGGGGCCCTGATTTATGCCGCAGGACGTAAAGAACGACGTTTCTGTTTAGCCAATACACGTTTCTTATTGCATCAGCCAATGGGTGGGGTCAGAGGACCGGCGACGGACATTGATATCGAGGCCAGGGAAATTATAAAAATGCGTGAACGTTTGAATGCAATTTTTGCAAAAGAGACTGGACATTCTTATGATAAAATTGCCAAAGATACCGATAGAAATTATTGGATGTCTGCCCAGGAAGCCATCAAATATGGGCTTGTTAACCGTATCATCCATAAATTATCAGAACTGAAATGATTTAAAAAATTAATGATTTTAAAAGTAAGGAGTCGATTTGGAAATGTCTGACTTGGAAGCAATTTATACGCAATTACCTGAAGATTTACATACCTTGCCTCAGCCAAAATCAGATAAAGAGCTCGAGGAGATGAATTATCGAGTGCGCCATTGGATGAGTAATATTCCAGGCTCGATTAAAATCGGTAGTAAAGAGCATAGGCAAATGGTATGTCAGATGTTCCGTGAGACTTTTAATCCTTACAGACCAACTTTTATGGACTGGCCAAAGCTTACCGATCAGGAAATTGATCGTTTAAAATCGTTGCCTATTTGGGATATCGCTGTGCAGACAGAGGGCAAGGCCCGTTTGAGGATGGCTGCCTATGTCAAAGAAATTATGGATCCAGAATGGGCTGATGCCATTGCACGAAATGCGTGGGAGGAAAATCGTCATAAGGAAGTTCTTTCTGATTTGGTCAGGTTTTATGGTATCCCCCTTGCATCAGAGTCCCCTTATTCGGTCCCAAAAGATCCGGAATGGGCCTATTTGGTAACAGGATTTAGTGAATGTTGGGATAGTTTTTATGCCTTCGGTTTGTTTGCAATCGCAGAAAAGTCTGGATTTTTCACGAAAGAACTGATTGAAACCTTTGAGCCTGTTATGCAGGAAGAATGTCGCCATATCCTTCTATTTGCAAACTGGTTGGCTTGGCATCGTGCGAATTTGCCCTGGATAAAACGTATCTTGTTTGAACTAAAAGTTATCGCTGTTCATGCATTTTTGGTTTACGAACGGATCGGTTTGATTAAAACGATGGATGCAGAGGGAGAGGAGCATTTCCAAGATAATAATTTCACGATTAACGGAGTTGCTGAGCTGGGTAATGAAAAAACGACCCTTGCTGATTTTCTTCGCTTATGTCTTTCAGAAGATGATCGTCGTTTTTCTGGTTATGACCGTCGTTTATTACGTCCAGAAACAGCACCCTTTTTGACAAAAATGGCTCTTTGGCTTCTTCCTAAAAAGCTGCTTAATAAACAATTGGTTGGCTGAACGTTGGTCTGGGTTAATGCCTCATTATTTTAAGGAGGCATTAAAGTGTTACACAAAACTGCTTGGCGATACGACCCGATTTCAGGCTGTTGGGGACTTGACCCAAAAGTTTGAATTCATCGATATATTGGGCAACCTGCTCCCACAAGTTATCATTTATTATGGCCATATTTCTGTTTTCATTCAAAAACATTTTTAATATTTCTTCAGGTCTCATTTTCTGCCATTCATCAGTTAGGATTTGACTGGCTTCCTGAATATGCTGTGATTGCCATACGGAGGCATTTCGAATTGCTGTTGCAAGATATTTGAGTGCAAGTGGATTGGATTGTTGAAAATGATTTGAGATTCCCAAAACATAATTGATTCTTTGACTCCAGCTACCTGTCTGGCTCCCGGCAAGTTGGAACAATTTTTTATTGTTATGATGAAGAATTCGCCAGATAAAAGGGTCAGAACCTATTAATGCCTGTATTTGACCTGATAAAAGAGCAGGAAGTAATTCATCTTTTTCCAGTTCAACCCATTTAACATTCAAATCCGGATTTATGCCTTTACGTCTTAGAAGAATAGAAAAGAATAGTTTTTCTTTTTCGGAATGAGGTTGAATTCCAATGGATAGATTTGCCAAATCCATCAATCTTTGGATTTTTTGTTTATGTGTAACCAATAACCGAAAATCCCCACCATTTAAACCAATCATTAATTTTCCACCTTCAGAGCGGGATTTAAGAAGTTGTGGCAGCCAGTCCAGAATGGATAAAATAGCCGCATCACACTGATTGGTCTTGAGTAGATCGAAAATCTGGGTTTTATTTTTAATGTTGGCAATGGGATCAAGGTTTATTTTGTAATGTTTCAGAAAACCTTTTGTCTGGGCAATGGTGAGAAGCTGGTTTTCTTCATTCTTTAGGTATGCAATACGAATCATTTGTGGTGAGATATCCTGAGGCATTATCTCGGGATCATGTTTATTAATGGAATGATATAATCCCATTCCTGTTAAAGAGCCTATTGCCCCTAGTCCAACCAGTAAATTACGGCGATTAAAAGATTTTTTTGTTTTATTTGAAAAAGGGGTCATAGAGCAAATTCTAGAAAATGAAAAAAATTGGATTTTATACAAAAAAACACTTTACCATTAATTTTAAATTAGGTATACAAAGTCTACCAAATGATCCCGAATAGCTCAGTTGGTAGAGCAAGCGACTGTTAATCGCTCGGTCGTAGGTTCGAGTCCTACTTCGGGAGCCATCTAATTTAAAAGATGTGCAAAAAATAAGTTGATAAATTATATCACCTAATAAATATCATTCCTGTAAAATTGGCTATTATTCTTGACGTTGATAATTTGGAGCAGAGTCAATTGTCAAATCTGTTTAAAAGTTAGCCGATAATTAATAATGATACTATTATTAAATAGTATCATGGGTTATTGAATGCAGTGGGCATGAATATGTATTATTCATTAATGGATATATATGGATATTAAATGAAGACCATAAATTTAAAATATATACCCATTTATTGAATCATTGAAAGTTATTGGCGCTCTGTAACATGTATAGACATTTCTATCATGTCTTTTGTCTTGGGTTTAATAATTTGCATTTGATTCAATAGTGTTCCAACTTCAAGGCACATCACTTGATTCCATAATGATGCAGGAAATTGATCTAAGGTTTTGGCTTGTTCTTTCCAAGGTGTCCATAACACGGCAGAATGTGAGAAAGGAGCTCGGATGATAATGTTTCTTTTCCATATAGGATCAATAATAGTTATTTCAGAGGGAACATCACTGTAAATTCGATCAACGGGACCAGTTAAATGGTGAAAGAATTTTTGTATGCCTGATTTCTGCTGACCCAATGCATTTTGTTCTGTATAGGTTAGATTTTCCAATCCATGAATATGGATATTACGGATATCACTGACATGGAAATAGTTATGTAAAGCCTGAGTTATGGCAATATCCTGGTTACTCTTGTTTTCAATATGAAGTTGTATGCTTAAAATCTCATTAAAACATATAATGAATTTCAATTCCGTTTCATGTGGCCATTCCGGAGTTAATGTTGGTGAGGTTTGTAGACTATTAATGATAATGATCCCTGATTTTGATGCATCAAGCTGATGATTTTTCCATTCAATGCAACGTGCAAAGCCATGCGATAATGCGGGATGAGTTATGCTATGCATATTTTGGACTATTGAAGGATTGGCTTTAAGATGACCGAACCAGGGCCAGCATAACGGGATGCCACTTCTTATGGCTTTGCCATCCTGATAGGTAGCCTTTGAATTTCCCCATAAAATATCCGGCTTTTTAAGAGATTCATAACGTATGATCTGAGCTCTTTTAGGAATATAATCGAGAAATCTGTCTAAAAAATGTAAACGTAAGGCTTCATAGGGACCATATTGAATTTTTTCAATTTTCATTTTCTTCCATTGAAATAATATTGATGATTAAAATGACCTACTTGCTATAAAAAAACAAATAAGACAATTTAGGTTTATAGTCCTAATAAATCTATAAGCCAAAACATATAATGGTTGTTTTTTAATGATGCAGAATTTGGGTGGAATAAATGAACAAAAGAAGTGATTTGATTCCATATTGTAAAAATCGTGTCGTTTCGTCCAGTTTTGATTATTCCTTGAATTTTGGAAAAATAGATTTTCGCAAACATCCTGAATATTATCGCATTGGCAATGGAGAACAAGGAGTATTGCTGGTCGAGCCATACAAGTCAGAAATATTGCCTTATTGGCAATTTGCGACTGTTGAAAAGGCAAGGGAAAGCAGTGAAAAGATATATCAATTATTTTTGCAGTATTTGAAACAAGAAGATTTTGTTGGGGCTGATATGGCGCGTAAATTTCTGCAGATGGGTTATACGCGTGCCCGACGTTATGCTAATCATAAAGGTGGCAAAAAATATAATGGATTTGTTCCCAAAGATAAAAAGGGTTTGAGTGGATCTCATGGTCGTCAGGAGTTACCCAAAGGTTTTGAGGATCCGATTAAGGCAAAAGCGGCATCAGTTTTTAAACAGAAATGGAAACAGGCAAGAGAACATTCAAAATATAAAAGTTTGAAAGAGAATTTTGTAAAAAAAGTTTCAAAAACAGCGGTCAATAATTAAGGTACTATAAAGGTTTTTGCTCTTTTCCAAGAATATAACCATTTTGTTTTAAGTGGGTATGCCAATATTTTTCAATTTGGCATAATCATGGTAATTATTTGGTAAATTTTTTACTGTGGTTAAATTCAGCTGCATGGCACAGCTCATGGAGGATAACATAATCAATGGCGGCGGGATTTGCCTTGATTAGATGTTGAGTTAAGGTAATGATCACATTATTTTTTTGATTATAACTACCCCATTGATTTTTCAATTCGTAACAAAGGTGGTTTATTTTGCCAATCAATTTAACAAATTCTTGATTTTAAAAGAGAAAGACGTTCAGAAAAAACCTTTAAAGCCTCAAATTTATATTAGTTTTGAAGCATGCTATAGATTCTTGACGGAAAATTCTCTCGAACTGTTATTGCAATATGATGATCAATTAACTGGATAGTTTGTGCCTGATTGGTTATTTTAAGAATTTTTAAAGGATAAAGGTGTCCTAAATAAAGATGTTTTTCATGATTGATATACTGGTAATGGGATTCTTGAAATATAGGATTGGTGTAAATTCAGTTCTTATGATAATCCAGAATTTCAAGAACACGCTGATGGGAAACAGATGGATGAGCCTTTATTTTGATAATTTTATCTGTAGTGATTTCAAGGGTAATTCTGTTCCTATTATGATTATGAGTTAGATGAAGCTGACAGTTGAATTTTTGATTATTACAAGAAAAATCAAAATGTTTGACAGGATAATCCAAAATAAAACAGATTTTGAAGGGGACAATTATATCATAATACAAGATGGCTGGGGTGGGAGGATTCGAACCTCCGCATGGCGGAATCAAAATCCGCTGCCTTACCGCTTGGCTACACCCCAAGGTTTGTTAAAGCATCTTTTAAAGGAGTTATTAGGTTTCGTAAAGAGGAAAAATAAAAAATTTTTTAAAATTTATTGTTGGTTTCCATCTTTATCTGAATAATAGGAATTATCCACTTGATTCTTCTTTTTTCCATTTTGATCTGTTACAGTTCTTTGAACACAATAACGAGCAAATTTTCCAGCTTTTTTAAAGCTTTTATCTAATGAAGCCATGGTTTGGGATAAATCTGAGCTTTCATCTTTTAACCAGATACGCATATTTAGCGCCCAAATGGCTGTCAGTCCCTTTATACAAGCAATTCCACGTAGGCCGCTTGTGTTGATTTCCGCTGCTTCAGCTAGCCATTTCATACTGTTTTGAATGGCTATCTGTAGAAGAAATGCTAATGGAGGGTTAAGGGGTAAGGAATGAATTGCAGAAATCAAACCTTGTCGATATTGTTGGAACGTATCAAACCGTTCCATAAAAAGATCGAATAAATATTCAGGAACGGGTTGATGCTGGTAGGATTGTTTCAATGCAGCCTGATCGGCGAGACGGTTCAGATAAAGTAAAAGGGAGGATTTGCAAGGGAATAATTTTCGTGCCATATCAAGCGAAACATTACAGCGTCGTGCCGCGTCACTTAATGACATGGCGTTCCATCCTTGTTCTGCTGCCAGATCCATGGAATTTTTTAAAATACGGTGGCGTATTTCTTCATCAGACATCATCAATCTCCTATATTGCTTTTGTTATTTTATGAAGATAAAGCCTTGGAACGATCTGCAGCTGCCTGCAGGGCCTTAGAAAGAATATGGGGCCATGCATCGGGTTGAATTAGAACATTAACAGCTTGTTCTGTTATCCCGTTAGGGGTCGCAACATTTTTTCTTAGTGTTTCCGCCTCTTCCCGGGAATGATTCAATAATGCGGCAGAGCCAATTACGGTTTGTCTGGCTAAAAGACGTGCCAGGTCTTCTGACAATCCTTTCTCTTGTCCTATCTTTTGTAACAATTCCGCTAATAGGAATATATAGGCGGGCCCACATCCAGCAATTGCTGTGGCGATGTCAATTTCCTGTTCTGTATCAAGCCATGCGATTTTACCAATGGCATTAAATAATCGTTCTGCAATTTGTTTTTGATCCGATTGCGTTTGGGAGTTGGCAATCATGCTGGTCATACCTAATCCTAATTCCGAAGGGGTATTAGGCATAACTCTGATAATAGACTGATGATCTCCGAATTGTTGTTGTAACCAAGCAAGCGTTTTCCCGCCAAGAACGGAAATAACAGGTATATTTTTACACCATGGTTTTAAATGGGGGATAAGTTCGGCAGCTTGATCCGGTTTGACGGCAAGTACAACAGCTTCTGGTTGAAACGTTTTTGGAACATCCTGAATAGTATGTGCCAATTGATGTGGAGTAACTAGATCGAAATCATGTCGATTAACAATGAAAGAATGATTCAAGCCTTTTTTTATCCAGCCTTTTAACATGGCTTTCCCCATATGCCCGCAGCCAATCATTAAAAGGGAGGGAAGTGATGACATAATGAATTCCTCGATCAATAGTGAATAAAATAGGATTGTTTCTTTGTATATGGTTGTAAGAATTCTAACATAAAAACGTTCAAATAAAAATATTTGTACATTGTCAGAAAAACCATATGTATTTAACAAAAATTAGTATTAAATAATTAGTATAAACTTTAATATTTTATTTCATGAAAGAAAATTGTTCCATCATTTTTTTTAAGTTAAGTGCGTCCCGAGGCATGTGTTTTGCAAAAGTTATTCCGGCTATATCCGTTACGAGGGAAACATCCTGGATGATTTTGCTCAATTGGGGAATGGTCATTTCCCCTTTTACGTTATTAAAGGCTTGTGGTGAGATGGGATTATTTGAAAATTGCGAATAAAAAGATCGGGGATTAAGGACATCAACGTCCACATGTATTGCAAGATGCTCAAAATTGTTTTTTCTAATCCATGCCAAAATGGCTTGATTATCTGGGGTAAGATCAGGACTGGCAATGGTTTGCAATCCTAAATCATGTACAATTTTTTTCATAGGCATTGTTATAATTATGAATGCCAATGATTAAAACCTGGTTGGCTTTAAAAGTTAATCTGACTTCATTTGCAAGATATGGATCACCTTTTCCCAATAAATTTCCCAAAACCATTGCATGTTCTCGATCAAAATGTTTGGGGGTGGAAATATCGGGATGGGAATCAATCCATAACAACCCTATTTTTCTGTTATAATGTCTATTGAGATAGGCAAAAGGCGCCTGGCTAACAATACAAGTACCGCCGAATGTAATAATCCGATCAGGTTCGTGTTCATCTATAATTTTTTGCGTTGCTTTTAATTGATGAATAATGACATCTTGCCAAACAACACCATTTTCCCTGGTTCTTTGTTGTTGATGATAAGGTTCAATGGGAACTTCAACAATCGGGGATGTATTATTTTGGGGAGCTAAGAAAGCTAACAGACGAGCTCCCAGGGGATAGATCTCGCCGGAGGGTTGACTGTCATAATCTCCACTTTGCCATTCTGGAATTAGAAGTCTTAGGGTTTTGCAACGTTCAGTTTTATAAATCATAATTATTTTTCTTGTCTGAAAATTCAATGGAATTAAATTATTGGGCAAAAAGGAATTATGGATCAACAAGATGAGGTAGAATTCAAGATATTTTTGTACCGTTAGGCACGGGGCGTTCCACGGTTGTAATAACGATTCCATCTTCTGTTTCAAAACCTGTTAGTAAGAATTGCGAACGAAAAGGACCAATTTGTTTTTCAGGAAAATTAATAATTCCTATAATTTGTTTATGAATCAAATCTTCGGGCTGGTAGAGTTTAACCAGTTGAGCGCTTGTTTTAAGCTTGCCATAGTGTCCAAAATCAACCCATATTTTATAGGTGGGTTTACGGGCTTCAGGAAATTTTTCTATTTTTATAATGGTTCCAGTTACCATTAAAATTTTTTCAAAATCTTTCCATTCTATTAAATCCATCAATAAAATTTCCCTGGATTGATCAATATAAAAGGGGTTTTAAATATCCCCCTGTTAAAATATTTACGATTAAATATTTGCTTTTTTTTCTAATTCTGCGATTTTTTCCTCAAGTTTTTTGACATGTTCTTCTAACTTTTCTTGAGCGGCACGGGTACGGCTGGCAATTTCTGTAACAATTTCAAATTCATCACGTCTGACCAGTTGAAGGGTTGACAAAACCTCATCAACCCGTCCCTTGACAATGGCAGCAATCTCTTCCTTGATACCACTGAAAACAGAAAATACACTGCCAGAAGCATGAGAGGCATCGTCAAATATTTTTTTTGGATTAGGCATGATTTTTCCTTATTATTATTTCAAAATTAGTAAATTAGTATAAGTTAATCTAATACGTTATCAAAGTTATAATATAGCATGTTTTTTTTAATTTATAATTTATGTGTATGAAAACAATATGATTATTATCACTGGTGCAACAGGGTTTATCGGTTCTTGTTTACAGGCCAGACTCTATGATTTGAAAGAGAAGACGGTTGTAATTGACTGGTTGGGGGATGAGGGAAAATGGCGCAATATTGCAAATCATGTGCCAACAGATTTAATTTTTCCTGAATATATTGATGATTTTCTGGTGCAGCATTGCAAAGTAATAAGGGCTGTCATTCATTTGGGTGCAATTAGTGAAACAACGGCCCGTGATGGGGATCTGGTTTGGAAAACCAATGTCAATTTGTCAAAAAAATTATGGCATTGGTGCGCTTTGAATCAGGTAAGATTTATTTATGCTTCATCTGCCGCAACCTATGGGGGAGCCAATCAGCTGGAGGAATTTACAGATGAACCCAACCATATTGCAGATTTAAAACCCTTGAATTTGTATGGGTGGTCCAAACAGGTTTTTGATCGATTTGTATTGGAACAGGTTAGGAATCATCAACCTGTCCCCCCGCAATGGACCGGATTAAAATTTTTTAATGTATATGGACCAAATGAATATCACAAGGGCAAGATGATTTCAGTTGTAAAGGTCAAATTTGATGATATTCAGAAAGGAGGTGTTCCCCGTTTATTCAAGTCTGATCGCGATGGTTTGACAGACGGTGCCCAGGCCCGTGATTTTATTTGGGTTGGGGATGTTATTGAAATTATTTTATGGCTTTTAAACAATCCCGATGTAAATGGAATATATAATTGTGGTACCGGACAAGCTAGAACCTATCTTGATTTGGCATATGCCGTCTGTGATGCGGTTGGCTGTAAAAGAGAGGTTGAATTTATAGATATGCCCCAGAGTTTGCAGGGACAATATCAATATTTTACCCAAGCTGACATGACACGTTTGAAAGTTGCCGGATATCAACGGGCATTTACTTCATTGGAAGAAGGTATTTCAAAATATATTCAGGGTTATCTTTTACGGCCAGACCCTTATTTATAAGGTCATATTTTTTAATGAAAGACAGGTTTTATGTCATCTCCCTTGTATTATCCTAATTTTGATCCTGTTATGTTGCATATCGGCTCCTTATCGATACGTTGGTACGCTATGGCCTATATAGCAGCATTGCTTGCCGGTTGGTTTTTGGTAAGACGATTGGTTCAAAGGGAACCCGTGGTTGCAACTGTTACACAAGTTGATGATTTTTTAACTTGGGCGACGTTGGGCGTTATTTTGGGGGGACGTTTGGGATATGTTTGCTTTTATCAGCCTGCTTATTATTTAACGCATCCATTACAGATCATTCAGGTATGGCATGGAGGAATGTCCTTTCATGGTGGTGCTTTGGGGGTTATATTCGCCTTAATAATATTCACCCGTTATAACCGTTTAAGTTTTCTTGGTTTTTCTGATCGTGTCACAACCGTAGTGCCTATGGGACTAGGATTTGGAAGATTGGCAAATTTTATTAATGGGGAGCTAGTGGGTCGTGAAGCTCCGGACTGGCTACCCTGGCGTATGATTTATCCCGGTGTTGAAGGTGCAAGACATCCATCTGAATTATATGAATGTTTTTCAGAAGGTGTGTTGCTATTTTTTATCATGCTTTGCTTGATTCAATGTAAAGCCATTCGAGAGCGGCCAGGATTTCTTTCCGGTGCGTTTCTATTGGGGTATGCCATGGCACGAAGTGTTTGTGAGTTGTTTCGTGAGCCAGATGCTTTTTTGGGTTACTTTGCTTTTGGTTTGACGATGGGGCAAATTTTATGTATCCCAATGGCGATTGCCGGGATATATTTCATTTGGCAGTCTTATCAATTGCCGAAATTGCAAAATTTGACAGTTTCTGAAAAGTAAAGGCAGAAATGAAGAATTGTTCAGAAATGCGATTGGATCAATTTATGGAAAAGGCAAATGCCGCCTATTATGAAAAAAGGGATCCATTTTCTGATTTTATTACTGCACCTGAAATTTCACAGATTTTTGGTGAATTGATCGCGGTTTGGATCATTACGGTTATTCGGTCTATGCCCAAACCAGACAAATTGGCAATCGTGGAGGCCGGGCCGGGCCGGGGGACGCTCATGATGGATATTTTAAGAGTTCTATTCCGTTCGGCCCCTGATATCTGCCAATATTGTACGGTTTTTCTGATTGAAACCTCGTCGCGTTTACGTCAAATTCAAGAAAATACATTGAAAAATTATGAAATTGAAATTCAATGGCTTGATTCTGTTTATGATATCCCGACTTTACCCCTGATTATGGTGGCGAATGAATTTCTTGACGCTTTACCCATTCGTCAGTTTATTTACAGGGGCGGAAAAAAATGGGATGAGAATTATGTTTCCCAAGGAAATATGTTTCATAAGTCTATATCCCAACTGCCTTTTTCACCTGTATTCCAGCGCCATATAAAGGTTGGTGACACTGTAGAGGTAAATGAAGCCGGACAGGATATTGTACAATATGTTTCAGCACATATCTGTCATTATGGGGGGGCGGCTTTATTTATTGATTATGGGTATTCTTCCCAGGTTTGGGGAGACAGTTTACAGGCAATTGCAAACCGAAAAAAAGTCTCTCCTTTTGTTCCGCCCGGAGAGGCTGATCTAACCGCTCATATAGATTTTCCTTCCTTGAAAGAAATTGCAGAAAAACAGAATGTGACTGTTTACGGGATACAAACACAAGGTGCTTTTTTAAAGCAGCTTGGCATACTGATACGGGAAAAAATCTTATTGGATCATGCACCGATAGAACAACGAAATGAAATTCGGTCTTCTGTACAACGTTTGATTGACCCTACAGAAATGGGGGATTTATTTAAAGTTATGGCAATTTGTAACGCTGAGTTATGTGCTCCACCGGGTTTTTAGGAAAACAAACTATACTTCTTTATATTTCAAAAACAAGGCTAATTTAAAAGGGTTATAAATTTCATGAACTGTAAACCATTGGCCATTCAGCATTCCTTATTGTCGAATATTGTTCGGCATGGTTTTTTTACAAGAATAGGTGGGGTTTCTCAAGGAGAATATACTTCGTTAAATTGTGGTTTGAAATCAGGTGATAACCCTCATTTAATTATGGAGAACCGTAAAATTGTTGCTGAGTATATGAAGGTATCCCCGAATTATTTGTGGGGAGGGTTACAGATTCACAGCAATAAAGTTTTATGGATTACAAAATCCAATTGTATACCTGTTGAGGGGGATGGAGCCGTGACGACCGATCCTGATATTGCTATTAGTGTTGTTACAGCTGACTGTGCCCCTGTATTATTTAGTACAAAAACTGGTGATATTGTTGGGGCAGCTCATGCAGGCTGGCGGGGCGCAGCATGTGGAATTTTAGAAAATGTCGTGGATCAAATGGAGGCTTTGGGTGCGGATAGACAGGATATCATTGCTGTTGTAGGACCCTGTATTGCCGTGACACATTATGAAGTGCGGGAAGACATGCGTAATGAGGTTTTGAGACAGGATCCAGATGGAAGAGTTTTTTTTACCCCCGTTCGTGAAGGATATTATTTGTTTGATTTGGGTCGTTATTGTATTGATCGGTTAAGACGTAAACATGTGGGTATTGCGGCTATAACAGGAAGGGATACATTTATGGATACCACTCATTTTTTTAGTAATCGTAGACGTGTCATGGAACGGAAAGCGGTGTTTGGACATCAAATTTCAACAATTGCCTGTCGTTAATATTCGTAAGGGAAATCATAAAGATGCAATTTGAAAATTTAAAGTCTTTTAAGATTGGATTCAGTTTTTTAGGTGTTTTATCTTTAATAGGTTGCATCCAGGTTCCACATCCATTTGAAAAAAACAAAACCACATCATTGACGACACCTCCTCCGTCAAGGTTAATTGTTCCACCACCTTCTAATTCAATGTTAAATGATAAAAACGCCCAGGGATTTGCCGAGGAAATGGCAAAGGCAATGTTGGAACAGACGGTTCCCGCAGTTGCACGACCCGCTCAAAAGGGGGACTGGATTTTATTGACCAAGGTGAGATCAGAAGAAGATATGATTATTCCTTCTTTTACAATTATTGCCCCTAATGGAAAAGTCGAAGCTGTGAGAAAAGGAATGCCCGTTTCAAAAAAGGATTGGATAAGTGGACAGCAAAGCATTTTTCATGATGTTTCAGAACAATCTGCGCCAATAATCAATCAGGTATTAACAGGATTACAAGCTCGGCAGATGGCGGCTGATCCACATAGTTTAAAACATCGGGCAGCCAAAATTTATTTCAAGGGTGTTTTTGGGGCTCCTGGAGACGGAAATAAAATTATTGCTCAGCAATTTGCTATTTCGTTTGCAGATAAGGCAAATGCTATTCAATATAAACCTGACCAGGCAGATTATACTGTGGATTGTCATGTCAGTGTAACAGATGGTGCGCAGGGGACACGTGGTAATCCGGTACAACATGTTGAAATTATTTGGCGGGTGACCGATAATAAGGGAAAAGAGGCGGGTAAAGTTTCACAAATCAATGATGTTCCTGCGCATCGTCTTGATCACTATTGGGGTGATATTGGCTCTGCGGTTGGAGAAGAGGCTGCTGGTGGGGTTAGGCAGGTCATCACTAATTATTCTGGTCGTGATAATCAGCCTTTGCCCGCAAATAATGCAAAAGAGTCCGCTTCTTCTAATGCACCAGAATTGAAAAATATTCAGATGCAACATAAATAATATGTTTTTTATGGTATAGATCGTTTTAACTGGTTCTGTGTGTTGGAGTTCGTTGATGAAAATTATTGCAGGGAATAGTAACCGTCCATTGGCAGAGGCGATTGCGGCAGAGTTGAAAATGCCTTTATGTGATGCGTCCGTACAACGTTTTTCGGACAAGGAAGTTTTTGTGGAAATCTACGAAAATGTAAGGGGTGAAGATATCTTTGCTGTACAAAGCACGAGTTATCCAACCAATGATAATCTTATGGAATTATTGATTATGTTGGATGCCTTGCGTAGAGGGTCTGCACGACGAATTACAGCTGTTATGCCCTATTTTGGCTATGCCCGGCAAGATCGTAAATCAGGTCCAAGAACGCCCATAAGCGCGAAGCTTGTTGCCAATCTTTTGGTTGAAGCAGGAGCGAATCGTATTTTAACACTCGATTTGCATGCAGGACAGATTCAGGGTTTTTTTGATATTCCTGTAGATAATTTATATGCGGCACCTCTATTCACACGTGATATTAAACACAAACATGCTGGTAAATCGAATTTAATGGTTGTTTCTCCTGACGTTGGCGGAGTTGTAAGAGCGCGTCAATTGGCAAAAAGACTTGATGTTGATTTGGCAATTATTGATAAGAGACGTGAGCGTGCCGGTGTTTCCGAGGTTATGAATGTTATTGGTCGCGTTAAGGGACGTCACTGTCTATTGGTCGATGACATTATCGATAGTGGCGGTTCACTTTGTAATGCGGCACAAGCTTTGATGGATGCGGGGGCAACTGGAATTGACGCATATGTGACCCATGGGGTTTTATCCGGCAGTGCCGCACAACGTGTTGAAGATTCGGTTATTGGAGAGTTAGTCATCACCGACAGTATTAAAATGACAGATGCAGTGCGTTCCGTTCGTAAAATTCGTCAGATTAGTTTGAATAATTTGATTGGTCGGGCCATTCGTGCCGTAGCGGATGAAAGCTCCGTTTCTTCTTTATTTGATTAATTATTTGAAAGGTATATCGTTATGTCTCCTTTACTGCATCGGCCCTACTGGTATCTTCGTCATGGGCAAACAGATTGGAATGTATTAAATCTGTCTCAGGGTAGAACAGATATACCTTTGAATAATACCGGCATTAAACAGGCCATAACCGCAGGGAATGCGTTGGCTAGAAACTGGAACAATTTAGAATTATCCATTACTCAGATTATAAGTTCACCTCTTGGAAGGGCAAGACGTACAGCAGATATTGTGAAATCAATCATTCATGACAAAGTTGGTGTCCAATTACCATTGGAATTGGATGATGGGCTCAAGGAGGTGTGTTTTGGTGAAGAGGAGCAAAAACCTATGGGAACATGGTATGACAAATGGATTTCAGGTGAATTTACGCCAAAAGGTGCCGAGCCTTTTTATGTTTTATGTAAAAGGATTAGCGACGCTGTAAACCGTTCTATACTGAAAGCTGGTGATGGTCATGTTTTGATTATTGCGCATGGAGGTGTTTTCCGTTCCTTGCGTTATATGATGGGATTAAAACCTAATGTAAGATTGGCCAATGCACAACCTTTATGTGCTTGTCCTCCCTTTCAGGGAGGTAAGTCCTGGTCTTTGGATCCTGTTTCTCTGGAAGCCTAATAGAGTTGGACTGGAAAGGGTGATACAATTTTTTCTTTCCTAGATAGGGTATTTATTGTGCAAATGATCGAAAGATGATTGCAACGGCTCGCCCGATTGATGCGGGAATTACACTTTGATGATCTTCATTTTCAAATTTTGTGCATGTTGTTGAAAGATCATCTATTTTTTTAAATGTTTCACAAGTTGCCAGAATACGAGAAACTTGCTGTTTTCTAAGAAGCTGTTGTTTTATTTTTGCGACTTGAGGAATTGATTGCCAATAATCAGGAAATTTCTGTTCATACTCTCCAACGGATAGGGATAGGGTTGGATGTAGTTTATGAACGTCAAGACTGGATTTAAAAGATTGGGTATGCTTGTCAATAATGCTTGGATCAAGCCATAAAGAAGGACTTGCGGCTATATAAATCTGATAGGAATCTGGATGATAGATAAGATTATATATTGTAAATAATCCACCAAAAGAGTGACCGAAGATGGCTTGTTTATGGTGATTAATTTTAAGATGTTTATCCAGTAGGGGTTTCAGATCATCTTGGATGAAATGATAAAAATAATCAGCCCCTCCAGTTTTGTATAAAATGGGGATCAAGGTATTTTGCGGTGGTGTTAAATCATAAGTTCGCAATTTAAGAATATTTTGATCTGGAGGATAGCCAATTCCAACAAGAACAGCATGATTTTTATGGATGTTATCCGGACGCTTTTCATAGGATCTTATTGTTTCCCGAACCGTGTCAAAAATACTGTTGGCATCTGTGATATAAATGATTGGATAACCATCTTCTGGGGGTGGTTCTTTTGGAATAGAGGCAAAAATCTTATAAATTTGTGATGTCTTTTTATTTTGCAGGTTAAAAGTGATAGTATCGTTGATTGTTAAGGGTTCGGTGGAAAGGCCAGCAAGGGGAGAATTACTGTTAATTGCCTTTACCGGACTGAATAACAGGAAATTCAGACAGACTAGTGTCAGATAGAACCAGAGGCGTATCATAAGATTATATCCATTATATTATTTGATAATGAAAAGAGCATATTACCATTGTGCTCTTACCTGTCCCATTATAACGCGACGTGTTCCATAAAAACAGTTAACTTTTGATGCGCAAGCAACAACATATTTTTTATCAGCAACATTGGTTACATTCAGCTGTAATAAGGTGCTGTTAATTGTGGGAAAGCTGTTTTTAAGGTCATAATGTACCTGCATATCACCAATGACAAAGCTTGGGACCTTAAAACTGTTGGCATTATCCCCGAATGTATAACCATTGTAACGAATGCCACCGCCAATTCCAACACCCTTGAACATCCCCTGTTGCAGATCATATGTTATCCATCCAGAAACCAGATTGGCAGGAGCTCCCAAGGGGCGGTTACCGATATTGTTTTTATTTGTGTCAGCACGGATCTGGATATCATTATAGGCATAGCTGGCGATAAGATTCAGTCCCGGCAATAATATTGCACGAGCTTCCAATTCAAAGCCGCGGGATCGTGTTCTGCCTGTCTGAATATTGTAGGTTGTATGTTCCGGATCGGTTGTGGTTACATTCTCTTGTGAAATGGTATAGGCAGAACCTGTCACCATGATATTGTTATTAGGCTGGTATTTGATCCCGACTTCATATTGATCTCCCTTAGTAGGTTTAAAAGCCTTACCTGCAAAGGTTGTCCCGGGTGTAGGCATGAAAGAGGTGGAATAGGAGAAATAGGGTGAAATTCCATTTTGAAAATTGTAAACGATACCGCCGCGATAGGTTACAGCTCGATCAAAATTAGAGGATGATTTTCCGCCATATTTGAAATTGGTCGAGGTGCCGACCCAGTCATATCGCCCACCCATAATAAACGACCAGTTTTTGTAATTTGCTTGATCTTGAATGTAAACACCCAACTGGTTCTGGGATTGTGTTCCGTATGAAGTGATTAGGGGTGTAAAACGTGCGCCATAAACAGGATTGAACAAATCAAGGCTTGGAATGGCCGTATTGCCCAAGGCACGTTTGGAATCTGCAAGCAGATAATCAATTCCTGTAATCAGTATATGTTTTACATTCCCTGTATCAACATGAAACTGAAGGTTACTGTCGATATTATAACTGTTCAAATGTTCATTTGATATTGTCGCCATTCTTGATACAGTTGCCTGATCACTGGCAAGTCCCTTGATAGAAATGGATCGGAAATCTGAATCAAGATGCAGGTATCTGAATTTCTGATTGAATTGAATAAAATCCGTAAAATCATGGGTTAGATTGTATTCAAACATATATTGAGAACGATGATACTGATCAAAACCAGGTTCACTGGTGTTAAGATGTGTTGAAATCTTTCCATGTCGATTTGGCAGAACTGTACCTGACGCGGGAAGTGCAATACCATAAAGGCTATTTGGATCATACTGATATAAGAAACGCATGGATACAGAAGTATCATCAGTGGCTTGCCAACTGATCTGGGGCATAATGGCGATATGGCGTTCCTTGGCAAAATCAACCTGTGTATCTCCATACCGTCCCACAGCTGTTACCCTATAGGAAAGTGTCTTGTCTTTGTTTAAAGAACCGCCAGCATCACCCATAATGTCTCCATAATTAAAGGAGGCACCACTTGCCCTCATTTCATAAGAGTCTACGGGACGTGCTTGTTTCATGGTCATATTTACAAAACCGCCTGGGCTAGCCTGTCCATAAAGTACGGAGGCGGGTCCGCGCAGGACTTCAACGCTTTGCATTAAATATTCATCAAAGGAAGGAACGGCATATGACATGCCACGTAAAAGACGAAGACCATCAAGGAACTGGACATAATTGGCATTTCCCCCAAATCCTCCAAACCCTCTTAAATAGATACTATCAAACCGTCCGCCTGGCCGACTTCCTGCAGAAATACCCGCACTATATGCAAGTGCATCTGAAACGGTCCTGGCATTTTGGTCATCCATCTGTTTGCGGGTGATGACGGTAATGGATTGGGGAACTTTTCTTAATGGACTGTTTGTCTTGGTAGCAACATCAGAATTGGTTTCAACGAATGGATTGTAATTGCGTTTGCCAACGACGGTTATTTTTTCATTATCCTTGTTTTCTTGATCTTCCTTGGAATAGGCTATTGGGTCTGCAAAAATTGTTGTAGAAACGATTAATAAAGAGAATGTTACGGTAAAATGATTAAATCGCATAGATCAGATTTTCTTGCATAATTTGAGAATGATTGTAATTATTATTTTCAACAAGAAAGAAAATCAATTTGTATTTTACTTAAAATCTTCAATTAATTTAGAAAGATATTTGCACTTTTCAAGTTTATTAGGTAAAGAGGATAGTGCATCAACACCCCTGGAGGTTGATGTTTCAGTTTTGCCTTATTTACTAGGAGTTATAACGTGGCAAGAAATTTTGTTGAATTAAAAGTATCGATGCGTGCGAAGGCTGGTAAGGGGGCAGCGCGCGCAACCCGTCGTGAGGGACTGGTTCCTGCTGTTGTATATGGTGGCAAATCAGAACCAGCCATGATTGCCCTTGATCCGCGTCTTGTTATGCGTGAATTGGGAAAATCAGGATGGCGCTCTCAACTGTATCAATTGATGGTTGATGATAAGAGAACAGTTGCCTTGATGCGTGCCGTGCAATTACATCCCGTAACCGATCGACCATTACATGTGGATTTCCAACGTATGGTTGCTGGTCAGCATATTCGCGTTGAAATACCGGTCACTTTTGAAGGTGAAGAAATCGCCCCTGGTGTAAAACGTGGTGGTGTTGTAAATATCGTTCAACATTCTGTTGAAGTAAACTGTGACGTTGAACATATTCCAGAAGCCTTTATTGCTGATCTTTCCAAATTGGATATTCACGATAATATTCGTTGGTCTGATTTAAAAGGTGCGGATAAAGTTACGCATACAAATCAGCATGAAGAAGATTTTGTAATTGCAACTATTGCGCCGCCAACCGTTGCAGTTGAAACAAGTGAAGAAACTTCGGAAGAAACATCTGAAGAAAAAACGGCCGAAGTTTCTACTGAAGAATAATTTAATGAAAGAATAGATCATGTTACTGTGGGCTGGGCTTGGAAATCCCGAGCCTGGGATGCAGGCAAATCGTCATAATATCGGTTTTATGGCGATAGATCGAATTGCTGAACGTCATGGATTTTCTCCATGGCGTAAGCGGTTTAAGGGCGAAATTGCCGAAGGTGTTATAAAGGGTGAAAAAATCCTTTTACTAAAACCTATGACCTATATGAATCTTTCTGGTGAAAGTATTCAGCCTTGTATCGCTTTTTATAAAATTCCACTTGATAACCTTTTTGTATTTCATGATGAAATGGATTTGGTCCCTGCCAAGATACGGATTAAAAAAGGGGGAGGGGCGGCTGGTCATAATGGTTTGCGTTCTACGGATAAAATGCTTGGCAGTCAGGACTATTGGCGTGTGCGTTTGGGGATAGGGCATCCAGAAGACAGATCTCAAGTTGTACGTTATGTCTTGGGAGATTTTTCAAAACAGGATAGGGAATGGCTTGATCCATTTATTGATGCAGTTGCGGAAAAGGCATCATTGTTAATTGAACGAAAAATGGACGCTTATCTATCCAAAGTGGCTTTATTGTTAAAAGGATAAAAAAAGATATGGGGTTTAATTGCGGTATTGTTGGATTGCCTAATGTTGGAAAATCAACATTATTTAATGCGTTAACGGCAACGGTTGCCGCTCAATCGGCGAATTATCCATTTTGCACCATTGAACCTAATGTTGGACGGGTTGCTGTCCCCGACCCGCGTTTGACTATTTTATCAGAAATTACGCATTCTCAAAAAATTATTCCCACAAGCTTGGAATTTGTTGATATTGCAGGTCTGGTTAAGGGAGCTTCACGTGGAGAAGGGCTCGGAAACCAGTTTTTGGCGAATATCCGAGAGGTTGATGCAATTATCCATGTTCTGCGTTGTTTTGAAAACGATGATATCACGCATGTTGAAGGGTCTGTGAATCCTATTCGGGATGCTGAAATTATCGAGACAGAGTTGATGATTGCAGATTTGGAAAGTTTAGAAAAAAGAACGGTTGCTTTACAGAAAAAAGCCAGAGGAAATGATAAAGAGGCTCAGGCCACTCTTGAATTAATTGAACCTTTGATCAAGGCCCTGCAGGATGGTAAGCCGGTTAGGGATGTCATTCCTGTTGGCGAGGAGAAGGCCATCGCCCGATTACAGCTTCTAACGAGCAAACCTGTTTTATATGTGTGTAATGTTAACGAAGAAGCCGCCGCAACTGGAAATGGGTATTCTCGGCAGGTTATTGAAATGGCAAGAAAACAGGGGGCTGAAGTCGTTATTGTTTCTGCTGATATCGAGGCAGAGGTCAGTCAGTTGGGTAAAGAGGATCAGACAGAATTTTTATCGGGTCTGGGCTTGGAAAATAGTGGTCTCGATCGTGTTATTGCTGCAGGATACAGATTGTTAAATCTGATTACCTATTTTACATGTGGTCCAAAAGAAACCCGTGCTTGGACAATTTCAGAAGGAACCAAGGCCCCGCAAGCGGCGGCAGTTATTCACAATGACTTTGAACGGGGATTTATTGCCTGTGAAACGATCGCTTATGATGATTATGTTAAATATAAGGGGGAAGTTGGAGCAAAAGAGGCCGGTAAAGTTCGAATTGAAGGAAAAGACTATATCGTTCATGATGGAGATATTTTATTGTTCAGATTTAATGTATAATCTGCAATAATTTATTTGTTTAAAATTATTAAGGAGTGGGTGGAGTGAATCGTAATTCTGCCTTATCTCAATCGAACTCGATCCAACAATTGGCTAGAAAGGTTAAAAAAGCTTCTTATTCATTGGCTCACAGCTCACTTCAACAGCGTAACAAAGCTTTGCTTTGTGCAGCAGAAGCGCTGCGTGCTTCAATGAATGCCATCCTGTCTGTTAATTCCGAGGAAGTGGAGAAAACAGAAGTTGGTGAAGCCTTTAAGGATCGTATGACATTGAATGAAAACCGGTTGGAGGCAATGGCGCATGGCTTGGAGGCGATTGCGATGTTACCTGATCCTTTAGGAAAAGAGCAGGCTTGCTGGACAAGACCAAATGGACTGGAAATTAGACGAGTTACTGTCCCTGTGGGTGTTATTGGCATGATTTATGAAAGCCGTCCGAATGTTGGTGCTGATGCGGCAGGTATTTGTATCAAATCTGGTAATGGTGTTATATTACGAGGTGGTTCCGAATGCTATCAAACGGCAATTCTAATCCATCAGGCCATGCAAAAGGGTGTTCAGGAGGCCGGCCTTGATCCTGATATAATAGCCATGGCACCGGATAATAATCGTCAACATGTGAAAGACATGTTGCAGGCCGTTGGATTAATTGATGTTTTAATCCCTCGTGGGGGACGATCCCTTGTTGAATTCATTCAGAAAGAGGCCCGTATACCTGTTTTGGCTCATGCAGCTGGATTATGTCACACCTATATACATGGGTTGGCGGATTTCGAGAAATCACGTGCTGTTTTAATAAATGCAAAAATGCGTCGAACAGGGATTTGTGGTGCCACTGAAACTTTATTGATTGATCAAGCGGTAGCCAGACAATATTTACCCAAATTAGCCGATGATTTAATTGAGTTGGGATGCCGTCTGGTCGGAGACACTATGGCAGTGAAAATTGATTCCCGTATCGGTGTGGCAAAGGAAAATGATTTTGCCACAGAATGGCTGGATTCGGTGTTATCAGTTAAGGTAGTTAAAAATATTTATCAGGCAATTCAGCATATATTAAAATATGGTAGTGGACATACCGAGGCTATTTTAACCGAGGATAAAGAGGTTGCCCGTTATTTTATGGATCATGTTGAGAGTGCTGTTGTTATGTGGAATGCCTCCACGCAATTTTGTGATGGAGGTGAATTTGGGTTTGGAGCCGAAATTGGCATTGCTACAGGTCGTTTACATGCACGAGGACCTGTTGGAGTTGAACAATTAACAAGTTATCGTTATGAAGTTATTGGAAATGGACAGGTGAGACCTGTATGATATCAATACCGACATGGGGTGATCAGAGAAATATAAAGGTTGGATTATTAGGCGGATCCTTTAATCCTGTTCATAGTGGTCATTTACAACTGGCTCGTCGGGCTTTTACCATTTTACAATTGGATCAGGTATGGTTGATGGTATCTCCGGGAAATCCTTTGAAAACCGGAAAAGAAATGGCTTCTTTTTCGGAACGTTTTCAAGGGGTGCAAAAATGCGTTGATGGTCGGCATATCATTGCGACAGATATAGAAAGTCGGTTACATACACGGTATAGTTACGATACGTTGAAAAAATTATATCAGCGCTTCCCAAATTGTAAATTTGTTTGGCTGATGGGTGCTGATGGATTGTCACAAATGGCATTCTGGTCAAGATGGCAAAAAATTTTGCGGCTCGTGCCTATAGCAATTTTTCCACGCCCTCCTTATATTTATAAGGCTTTAAACGGAAAGGCTGCACAATGGGCCCGCTCATATCGATTGCCCTCACAGAAAGCTTCGGTTTTGGCCAGTTATAAGCCGCCAGCTTGGGTATTTGTTCCATCTCCAGAAAACAAAATTTCAGCCACAGCTTTAAGGGCTCAAGGAAGATCAGGTTTATAACGGTTACATGTAAATATTAAACAATAGAAATAGGGTTATTAATGAATCAAAATAATTTATCGGAAACATTACAACAAAACAGACAACAACATAATATCAATGACAAAACGATTATAGATATCGAAAAATTGCAGAAATGCGTCAATTTGATTATTGAATCTTTGGAAGGAGATAAGGCGGAGAATATTGTTGTCATTGATTTGGTGGGAAAAGCTTCATTTGCAGATCGTATGGTTATTGCAACAGGTATGGTGGATCGTCAGATCATGGCGATGGCTGAACATCTTGACAAGATTTTGTATGAACAGGGAATAAGAAAGATCGCAATAGAAAAAAGCAGTGATTGGGTTTTATTAGATACAGGAGATATTATAGTTCATTTGTTTCGAGCAGAGGCAAGAGAATATTATAATATTGAACGTATTTGGGGGGTTGAAATTCCTGAATTTTCTGAACCTGATCAAGTTTAATTTTTCTATGTTTTCAATTATTGCCATTGGCAAAATGCGGGATAGGGCAGAACTGGATTTATTTAATCGTTATGCCAAACGTATTCGTCCCAGTTTGGAATTAATCGAAATTAATGAAAGCAAAGGTCAGCCTATTGAGACCAAGATAAAGGACGCTCAAAATCTTTTGAAAGCAGTTCCAGAAAAATCCTTGATCATTAGTTTGGATGAGGGTGGAAAAAGTTATAATAGTTTTGATTTTGCAATGCATATGCAAAAGTGTTTGGAATTATCTAAATCAATTTCATTTTTAATTGGCGGGGCAGAGGGATTGCACGCTTCTGCAATCAAGACCTCTCACTCTGTTATTTCATTGGGAAAGTTAACCTGGCCTCATATGATCGCCAGAATCTTGTTAATTGAACAAATTTACAGGGCTCAAATGATCTTGTCGGGGCACCCCTATCACCGACAGGGTCGTCCGTAGACTATTTTAAAGAGCGGTTAGGGGCGTCAGATCCAAAGAGATCACTGTCAGAAATGTTTGGCGCCAATGCAACTTCAGTTGTTGTTTTTGCTGTAGCGGCGTCAGCTGTCCACGTCCGTATATTTCCTTTTGTATTTTCACGAATAATAGGACGGGTTGTTTCCTGAGTGGATGGATATATAAATCCATGAGTAGGATAGATACTGCCAAAGGCATTTTTATTGCCATTTAAAGCCACACGAACGGCTGACCAGTCATTGTTTGCGGAAACGTCTATGACAGGTGTATTATGACTGATGCCTCTTTGCGCCCAATGAGATTGGTCGATTATGATTGTTCGCGAATCAACCACTTGTTTTACGACGGCAACATGTCCCAGGGGCATTCTTCTGGTTGGACGAAAACTCAAAACACTATTTGCTTCCGGAGTGTTTCCACGTTTATAGACGCCTTCCGCATTATTCCACCAGTCCCTTGCATTTCCCTTCAGTTGAATGTCAGATGCGGATCGGGCAAAAGCGACACACTGAATGACATGACCATAAGATTTATGTTTGAATTTATAGGTTCGGGTTCTGAAATGTGAATTTCTCGTATGATGAGTGGCAGAAACCTTGTGAACATTTGCTTTTTTATGGATTCTTTTATGTGTATGATAAACAGGGGAACGTGCCTCTACATTTGTTGACACAGTGTAAAAAGATACAAGGGAAAAAAGTAGAATTTTAATTCTTCTGGGAATAACTGGTTGAATCTTTTCCATTGGAATCCTGGTAGGTTAGGGCTTGGATTTTACGACGAATAAAATTTACTTATACTGATCTGTATATCAAGGGCAATATTAATTTGGGAGTTTTTTATTTTTTTAGAAAAATTTCTCCGAATGTGTTCTGTTATGGTGCAAAATAGCAACGATCGTATGGTTAAGGTTATTATTTGAATATTTATTTATATTTGTATAAAGAATGAATATTATTGAAGTAACAAGCTATAAATATTGAGGGTGAACACGCTTTGTTTTTAGAAATGTCCAGTTTGAAAATAGAAATTATTCCGGTTACACCCATCTATCAAAATTGTACACTAGTCTGGAACAAGGATAATAATATCGGAGTTGTAATAGACCCGGGTGCATATGTTGATACGATTCTTTCTGCAATTCAAACCAATCATATAGATATACAGGCTATTTTGTTAACGCATGGTCATTTTGATCATGTTGGTGGGGCTATGTTGTTACAGGAAAAACTTGTGCAAATATATAATAGAGCGGTTCCTCTTCTTGGTCCATTAAAAGAGGATTTGTTTTTGTTAAGTAAAGTTGTTGAAAACTGTAACCATTTTGGTTTTCCCACTTCAGAGATTCGAGATGTTAAACCATCGCGTTTTTTAAAGGATAAAGAGCGTTTGACATTTGATGGAATAAATTTTGAAGTTATTCATATTCCTGGTCATACGCCAGGTCATATAGTTTATTTTGAACCTTCTGCACGTTTGTTAATTACCGGAGATACTCTTTTCAAGGGCACGATAGGACGTTCTGATTGGGAATATGGTAATGGAGCTCTGCTGATCAAAAGCATCAAAGAGCGTTTATTAACATTGGGAGATGATATTTACTTTATACCCGGGCATGGAATGGGTAGCACCATTGGTGTTGAAAAAAAGACTAATCCATTATTAACTTAAAAATTCAGGATGTCTAAAATGAAAAATTTTTTTTTCCGCTATAGTTCAGTATTAGTAGGAATTGTAGGATTATTTACAGGAATGAGCCGGGAGGTTGTTGCAGAAAATCCCGATCATGTAATAAATAAAGCGCAGGCTGAATTGGCAAAAGAACCTCTGACAATTTCCTCTAAAGATGGAAGAAAGCATAGTTTTATAATAGAAGTTGCGAAAACCCCTAAAGAGCAAGAGGTAGGGGAGATGTTTAGAACTTCAATTCCTGAAAATGGCGGAATGTTGTTTATGTGGCCAGCCCCGCAACGTAGCATGATGTGGATGAAAAATACACTTGTTTCCCTGGATATGGTTTTTATTGGTGTAGATCATCATATTCAAGCAATTGCTGAAAATACGGTTCCATATAGTTTGGCTCCTGTCAGTAGCCTGGGTCCGGTCATCGCCACCTTGGAGTTGAAAGGTGGGATAACAGAAAAATTGGGGATCAAGGTAGGGGATGTGGTTGATAGTGCAATTTTTGATAATTCCATATCAAATGAAAAAAAATCTGTACAAAATCAATAATAACAGTTTTAGAAAATAAAAAAATCTGCTGGAAAAAATACCAGCAGATTATAAAACAAATTATGTAAAACAAAATTTCAGATAAAAGCTACTTGGCGTGTAACTTGGATGGATAGGGTTTATGTGCCTCCAGGAACCATAGTTGTTGATCCATTGCACGGGACACCTCAGTAAACAAGTCAGAAGTATCCGCATCACCAGCCTCATCAGCTTCATCAATAGCTTTGCGAAGGGCATTGGCATAGATTGCAAATCGTTCAGAAAGTGCGGTCAGATGGTCATCGACACTGATGATATCTGTTGGATATTCAGCAATGCTTGAATTCTTGGCGATTTCCTGAGTTGTTCCCAAGGCTGTTCCACCGATGGCGGCAATTCTTTCAGCCATTTTATCATTCAGCTCGTTTTGTTCATTGCGGAAATCATCCATCATTTTGTGAACACCTATAAAATTGTGCCCTTTCATATTCCAGTGGGCCTGTTTGGTAATAAGCGCGATATCAAGACCATCCGCAAGACGGGCATTTAATAGTTGGATAACAACGGTTTTAGTATTGGAATGCAAATTATTACGAGTAGGATGTAGCGGGTATTTTGTTTTGGTCATTAGACTATCTCCTAAAATAATTATTTGTAAGAATTATAAAATATTTTAAGTAATGATACAATAATAGTTTATTTTTAATTATGAGTTATCGATTATATTTAATAATTAATTAATATTTATTTATGGTAAAGTTAAGTGTTCAGAAAATAATTAAGCAGGGCTTCAGGCTTGAAGATCTGGGAAAATTCTGATTATAATCCGTTTTTTATAATTTTAAGTGACAAGAGCTCAAAAGTGATTTTTTTGATTACGGGTGCGGCAGGATTTATCGGTTTTCATATTTCAAAAAAATTGTTAGAACGTGGTGAAACGGTTATTGGTTTGGATAATCTTAATGATTACTATTCCATCGGTTTAAAAAATGCTCGATGTGACAGATTAAAAGAATATAAAAATTTTATTTTCCATCAAGTTGATATTTCTGATCAAGAGGCGATAACCTCATTATTCGACAAATATAAAGATATTAATTATATAGTTCATTTAGCTGCGCAAGCGGGGGTAAGATATTCCCTGAAAAATCCTTTTACCTATATCCAGACCAATGTTACAGGACAGTTGGTTATATTAGAGGAAGCACGTAGATTGGAAAAACTGGAGCGTATTTTTTACGCTTCATCTTCTTCTGTTTATGGGTTGAATAAAAAGATTCCTTTCAGTGAAAAAGATCGCGTCGATAAACCGGGTTCGGTTTACGCGGCTTCCAAAAGGTCTGCCGAATTATTGTCCTATAGTTACAGTCATGTTTATGGCCTGAAACAAACGGGATTACGGTTTTTTACAGTATATGGTCCATGGGGTAGACCTGATATGGCATACTATATATTTGCAAGGGCAATTGAACATCAACAGCCAATCACATTATATACAGGGGATAATCTTTCACGTGATTTTACCTACATTGATGATGTAGTGGGTGCATTAACAAGTCTATTTGATTGTTCTACCCTGGAGGATTATGACGTATATAATATCGGGAATAATTGTCAGGAACGGGTTGAAAAACTTATTGTATATTTGGAAAATTATCTCGGTAAGAAAGCATTGATCAATTATGTAACTCGCCCTAATACGGATATTGAGGCGACACTTTCAGATATTAGCAAAATCAAACAAAAAACGGGCTGGTTACCCAAAACAAACCTAAAAAACGGTGTCGAACATTTTGTCAGATGGTTCAAGGAGTGTATTTAATATCGATTAAGATTTGGACTGATTATTGTCCAAATCTTAAACTCTAGATAAATCAAGCTATATGTAATTGTTGTTGATACTCTGATTTTTCATTAATATAATAATCATGGGATAGTACTTGGATTATCAATATGCCGGGTTTGTCAGCTTTGCCATTGTCAATATTTATTACAGCATTACCATTAGTCCAGCGAGCATTGGTATTTTCCCGTGTATGCCAGCCATCCAAGGTATGAGAGGAGAGGTGCTCTGTTAGGGAGAATGCTTGGTTTTTACGCAAAAGCGTCACATTTCCAATTAAAACACCGAGTATGCGACGGTCATCAATGTAAGGACCGATAACCCGGTTTGGGCAGCTCGCACGAGAAACTAAACGTACATATACGGTGTCTGGTGGAATCTTAAAAGCAACATATCCTTCTTTTTGATATAGTTTGGTCAAAGTTATTCCAGTATTGGTTACCAGGCGCAATGCACTGTCATTGGTGATGCTTTTTTCAGGCAGTTCAATTTTATAACCTAAATCTTTAGCCCTATCCATTAAGTGATTGAAAATAGGCTCAACCAATTCCTTTGTTGTTCCCAAGGGAGCTGCTGAATCAATATTCCAGCTTTTTCCCCGATTGATAATGCTGACCACTTTTTGGTCGTGATTGAATACGGAGCGATGTCCTGTATCCAGATAGCTTTCAGTCAGAGCGCCATTAGCTTTGATGATTGCGTGTTCTTCAGTTTCAATGTGATAATAGGTATATTCTTTAATTGAACGATCATAAAAGATGGTGGATCCATTAACCAGCATGCGAACCGGAATGAAATGATTCTTAAAGAACATGCAATGTTCGGCTGTAATCAACATATCCTTAAAAGGAACACCATCAGCGATTGCATTTTTGATAATACGTACAGGATATCCGGCATTCTCGTCATTAAGGGTTGTTTTGACTTTGATTGTACGATGACCTACCCAAATAACAGGAGACGGTTTTTCTTTACCGTCAAGATAGGTGATTATCTGGTCCCCCTCTTTAATATGTTCAACGGCTATTAAACCTTTAGGGCTGGCTATCATTGTGCCTTCTAAGAAACAAGGATCGGAATTGTCCTGGTTGTTGATTATACCACCGTTTACCAATACTTGGTATGTTCCGGCATTCTTGTCAACACCAACATAAGATCCATCAAAAACACCCCCTTGTGTTAAATCGACAACTCGGTTCTGACCGTTCGAATCTGATGCGCAAAAAGGAGCGGTGGCAGATTGATAGAAAAAATCATGCTTAGTAACAGAGCCTTTTGCGCCATTGTAATTTATGGAATAAAAGGTGTTATTTTCTGTTACTGCGCCAACGTGATTATTAATGGTGCTGTTTGATAATATGGAATCTTTAAGAGTCCCATAATTATTAATGGTGGAATCAGCTGATCTTGTATTTATTGTTACCCTGAGATGTTCAACAACAGCTCCTTTATTGATGGTCAAGGAATTAATGTCCACAAGATTGATAGGGCCTTCAACGATAATTTTCGTGATATTATTTGTATAAACTGTTCTACCAGTATCCGGATCCAGGCTTGCAACCCAGTCTCCACCGATAAAAACAGGATTTTCATTCGATCTTACCAATGTTTGGTTTATATTATTTATATAATTATTTTTTACATCTATGTTACCAAATTCTGTACCGCCATTTAATGTGAAATTACCAACCGTTGGTTCACCTTTGATAATAGGGTTTATTATTTTGGCATTATTCAGTAAATTGAAGCCACTGACAATGCCATTGTCAGGTGTAAAATGATAGGCACCATTAGCAGAGATAAGATGTGAATCATAAATCTGCCCGTTATTATATCCACCAAAAGTATCATTTTTTGAAATGCCTTGGATACCCTTGCATATGTCTGCCATATTTATTGATGTATATGTGTTGTTTTGAGATAAACCACCATCTTCAATATTTAACCAGGCGTTATAAACATTTGAATTTTGAAGTATTCCACCATTTTGAATGTCAACGGTTGGCCATTGTCCATCACTGGTAATTACTATCAAATCAGTGGCAACCGCACCATTCTCTACAATTAATTTACCTCCAGATATATTGATGGGTCCTTCATAAATACCATCAGGTGCACCAAAACAAGTATCAGCACCGGTGACTTTGTACATTGTTTTGCCGGTTGCCTGGTCATAATAAGCATGAATTGTCGCATTGACGAAGGTGGTATTCTGGTTATGAATGGTTACCATTCTGCGAGTAATATGATAATTTCTATCTTGTATAATTTCTTCCTCTATTTTTGAGGATTTATTATTGTCTGCCATTATATATTAATTCTTTCTAAAATGTTTTGAAACAATTTCTGCAATATCGTTGCAGTTTATTTAATATTTATAATTCTTTATAAGTAATATTTACGTATTTATAACATTTTGTAAACAGAATAATAATTATTAAAGGCATATATATTAAAAAAAACATGGTTACTTTAATAAAAGGCTTTGGCATTTATTTGATTCTATAGGTGTAGTTTCTTATAATCTTATGAATATTAATAAAATTTTTAAAAAAAATAATTTAACAAAATTAAAAATGATGGAATCGGAGATT
>NZ_CP033087.1:262500-1765000 GCF_003691365.1 Commensalibacter melissae
CGGGACGTGTTTCGGGTTGATGATTGAGAGATGGTTGGCCTGTCCGGGTTTTTGATGATGATACGGAATGTCTTTCATATTGTTTCATGGATGGATAAAGAGAGTGATGAACGTCACTGCATGGCTTTTATCGGTTTGTGGATATGAAGTGGCTGATATGAGTGTATGTGTGACAAGTAAGAGCGAAAAGAGCATTTGGTGGATGCCTTGGCATCAGGAGGCGAAGAAAGACGTAGCACGCTGCGAAAAGCCACGGGGAGTTGCGAGCAAACTTTGATCCGTGGGTATCTGAATGGGGCAACCCCCCTCGCATGAGGGATCATGCACTGAATACATAGGTGCATGAGGCGAACCCGGAGAACTGAAACATCTAAGTATCCGGAGGAAAAGACATCAACCGAGATTCTGCTAGTAGTGGCGAGCGAACGCGGAGCAGGCCAGTGGCTTTGAAAAGGTAAGTAGAATGGCATTGAAAGGCCAGTCAGAGAGGGTGATAACCCCGTATACGTAATATTTTTGAAGTCCTTGAGTAGGGCGGGACACGTGAAATCCTGTCTGAACATGGGGGGACCTCCCTCCAAGCCTAAATACTCCCTGGTGACCGATAGTGAACAAGTACCGTGAGGGAAAGGTGAAAAGCACCCCGACAAGGGGAGTGAAAGAGACCTGAAACCAAATGCTTACAAACAGCTGGAGCCTCTTATGGGGTGACAGCGTACCTTTTGTATAATGGGTCAGCGAGTTTCTGTTAGCAGCAAGCTTAAGCCGATAGGTGTAGGCGCAGCGAAAGCGAGTCTGAACAGGGCGTTAGTTGCTGGCAGAAGACCCGAAACCAAGTGATCTAGCCATGGCCAGGTTGAAGGTGCGGTAACACGCACTGGAGGACCGAACCCACGCCTGTTGAAAAAGTCGGGGATGAGCTGTGGCTAGGGGTGAAAGGCCAATCAAACTTGGAAATAGCTGGTTCTCCGCGAAATCTATTGAGGTAGAGCGTTATGTATTACCTTGGGGGGTAGAGCACTGGATGGGCTCGGGGGTCCCAAAGACCTACCAAACCTAACCAAACTCCGAATACCCAAGAGTATGAGCATAGCAGACAGACAGTGGGTGCTAAGGTCCATTGTCGAGAGGGAAACAGCCCAGACCACCAGCTAAGGCCCCCAAATGATAACTAAGTGGGAAAGGATGTGGGGATTCCAAAACAACCAGGAGGTTGGCTTAGAAGCAGCCATCCTTTAAAGAAAGCGTAATAGCTCACTGGTCTAAACAAGAAACCCTGCGCCGAAGATGTAACGGGGCTCAAGTTATCTGCCGAAGCTGTGGATGTATATCACATGATATATGTGGTAGCGGAGCGTTCTGTAGGTCTGTGAAGGAGACGGGGCGACCCTCTCTGGAGATATCAGAAGTGCGAATGCTGACATGAGTAGCGACAAACAGTGCGAGAAACACTGTCGCCGAAAGTCCAAGGGTTCCTGCGCCAGGTTAATCCACGCAGGGTTAGTCGGCCCCTAAGGCGAGGGCGAAAGCCGTAGTCGATGGAAATCAGGTTAATATTCCTGAACCTGCTAGAAGTGACGAATATGATATGTTGTCAGGTCTTATTGGATTGGCCTGGCTTTTGGAGTATTCCGGGAAATAGCTCTAGCGAATAGACCGTACCCGAAACCGACACAGGTGGACTGGTAGAGAATACCAAGGCGCTTGAGAGAACGATGCTGAAGGAACTAGGCAAAATGCTTGCGTAACTTCGGAAGAAGCAAGACCGGATTTTGGGCAACCATGATCAGGTGGCACAGAGCAGGGGGTAGCGACTGTTTAGTAAAAACACAGGGCTCTGCAAAGTCGAAAGACGACGTATAGGGTCTGACGCCTGCCCGGTGCCGGAAGGTTAAGAGGAGGTGTGCAAGCACTGAATTGAAGCCCCGGTAAACGGCGGCCGTAACTATAACGGTCCTAAGGTAGCGAAATTCCTTGTCGGGTAAGTTCCGACCTGCACGAATGGCGTAACGACTTCCCCGCTGTCTCCAGCATCGGCTCAGCGAAATTGAACTCCCCGTGAAGATGCGGGGTATCCGCGGTCAGACGGAAAGACCCTATGAACCTTTACTGCAACTTTGTAGTGGCATCAGGAAAACGCTGTGTAGGATAGGTGGGAGGCTTTGAAGCATGGGCGCCAGTCTGTGTGGAGCCATCCTTGAAATACCACCCTGAGTTTTTTTGATGTCTAACCAGATCCAGTTAGCCTGGATTGGGACCCTGCATGGTGGGCAGTTTGACTGGGGCGGTCGCCTCCCAAAAAGTAACGGAGGCGCGCGATGGTGGGCTCAAGCCGGTCGGACATCGGCTGTTGAGTGCAATGGCATAAGCCCGCCTGACTGCGAGAGTGACAGCTCGAGCAGAGACGAAAGTCGGCCATAGTGATCCGGTGGTTCCACGTGGAAGGGCCATCGCTCAACGGATAAAAGGTACTCTAGGGATAACAGGCTGATCTCCCCCAAGAGTCCACATCGACGGGGAGGTTTGGCACCTCGATGTCGGCTCATCACATCCTGGGGCTGGAGCAGGTCCCAAGGGTTCGGCTGTTCGCCGATTAAAGTGGTACGTGAGCTGGGTTTAGAACGTCGTGAGACAGTTCGGTCCCTATCTGCCGTGGATGTCGAGACTTGAGAGGATTTGCCCCTAGTACGAGAGGACCGGGGTGAACATACCTCTGGTGTACCAGTTGTTGCGCCAGCAGCACCGCTGGGTAGCTAAGTATGGACAGGATAATCGCTGAAAGCATCTAAGCGAGAAACCCCCCTCAAAACCAGGTCTCATTACGGGCCGTGATAGACCATCACGTCAATAGGTCGGGTGTGGAAGTGCAGAAATGCATGCAGCTAACCGATACTAATAGCCCTTGCACTTACTTGATATAACACACATACACTCATATCGGTCATGTTATGCGATACTGTATGAAACAGGCCGAAATATCCGCTCTTAACCAACCAATCACATACCAATACAACCCTGCAGGGTATATTGGATGACCTGGTGGCAATGGCGGGGTATGAACCACCCGATCCCATCCCGAACTCGGCCGTGAAAAACCCCAGCGCCCATGATACTATGTCTTAAGGCATGGGAAAGTCGGTCGCCGCCAGGTCTTCCAATATACCCCCATGCAATCCCTTGCAATATTCGACAAAAAACTTTCAGTTCCCGCTGAAACATGCACCGCGAGGGAGCGTAGCCTCCAAGTCTGGTCACCACTTGTCATCCTGACATAAGTCCTGGCAGATCACCATACGCCTTGAATACCGTCAGAAAAAGGCATCCTTGTTATACTAGTGCGGGGTGGAGCAGCCCGGTAGCTCGTCAGGCTCATAACCTGAAGGTCAGAGGTTCAAATCCTCTCCCCGCTCCCAATAACTTCCACTCAAAATCGCTATATCATCACTTAAACGAATTTTACTCGTTATATCAGTTTAAAATTTAATTTAATATTTATATATTGCTTGTTGATTGCTTTTAATTTGCAGGTCTGGTTCATTAAAAGAAATATTATTTTTCTGCAATGTCAATTCTATGAAAGGAGATTATGACACAAAAAAAAACTTACAATTCTATTAATCAGACTTGGTTTAAAATTCTTTTTTTGTTTCATTTTAGTTTTTTTTACAGTGTTTACTATTCTAAATGCGTTTTTTCACAGACTTATTCTGATCATGAAATTGATACATTAGACCAAAATGGTAAAAGTGTACCTTACGATTCAGATGGTGAATTATTTTTCCATAAATTAAATGAAAAGTTGGATCCTCATGGTGTGCAGTTTGCTTTAAGCTGGACAGGTGAAACAGCAGGTATTGTAAGGGGAGGACGTAGAAAGGGTGTCGATTATGCACATCAGATTGCTTTTTCAGTTGATATGGATTGGGAGAAAATTGCAGGTTTTAAAGGGTTTTCGACTCATGCGATGATTTTAAATCTAGCTGGGCGTAATGCCAGTTCCGATTATGTTGGGGATTCACAAATTCAGGCCCAGGAAATATATGGGGGTGGATATGACCGATTATTTCATATGAATTATATTTATATTGAACAACAGTTATGGAAAGATCAGGTTAATATTCGTGCAGGACGGTTAAGTGTTGGAAATGAATTTGCATCAAGTCCATTCGCATGTCAGTTTATGTTAATTGCAACTTGTGGTCAACCTAGGAGTATTCAGTCCCAACAAGGTTTCACACCCTGGCCTGGAACTGTTTGGGGGATTAGATTTTTATTTCATTTAACAAAACAAAGTTACTTTCAATTGGGTGCTTATGAAAGTTCTCCATGGGGAACCGGTAAAGGGGGTGTCGCAGGTTTTGACTGGAGTACAAATGCTGCAACAGGTGTTTTTATGCCAATTGAATACAGTTATAACCCTGAATTTGGTAAAGATAAGTTAACGGGATATTATCATATAGGTGCTGGTCTTGATACCAGTCGTTTTCAAACCTGGTCTGCACAGGCTGTAAATGGAAATAAAAAAGATCATCGCAGTCAATTTTGGGTTATGATGGATCAGATGATTTTTCGTAATGACCCCAAGAAAGATCATGGATTATATTTAATTTTGAATTATGGACATGATTCAACAACAACTTCTACATTTAAGGATCTTTATAATGTAGGTTTTATTAATAAGGGATTTTGGAAAAAAAGACCCTATGATCAAATAGGCTTCATGTTTACCTATTATACAGTGCCTAAGAGTTTAAAACATGCACAAAAATATCAAATGACGCAATTGTCTTCCCCTTTTAATGCAAAGGTTTTGTCATTATTGAATGGTGCACCCGCAGCACAGACAAATTCTGCTTTGTTTGAATTGAATTATGGTATTTCTGCTTATCGGGGTGTTATGGTCATGCCAGTTGTCGAATATTTTCATCATGTTGCTGCCACTAAAGCCTACAAAGATGCTTTTGTTATTGGATTAAAAACCAATATTAATTTTTAGAAAATTTATTCAGAGGTTTTTGTTCAATCTATACTTATAAGATGTGAAATCCTTGTATCGTTTCATTATATTGTAAATTAATGAATAAATAGGTAATAATTTGTAGTGCGTATTTTTATTTTCCCTTTTATATAATGTATAATTAATACAGTTTAAAATTTACTGAAAAAAGGTGGTTTTTCTTTAATGAAACAAAAAGGAAATAGATTGATTTTGGGGATAATTGGGGGATTGATGGTAAATTCAATGATTCCGTTCTTATCTTGTTTCGCACGTCACTACCATCATCACCATGTTCCCCCTCCAAAGACGGTTGAAAAAAAAGAAGATGAAAACACGCCGCAACAAACGATTAAAGACGCGGATTCCATTCCTTCAACCATCAGGCAAAAAATGCAGGAGAATCAAAGGGTTGAACATTATCAATCTTTAAAACAGGAAAACAAGCCCGCCTTGTTACTTCCCAATCATTATACAAGGGGTGATAAAGGCCATTTGAATGCTGAACAAGGTTGGGTGAACAGTAAACGTCAACGTGGTCATCATGATATTGGTATTAATGCACCGCTTCCTCAAACAGCGGATCCAACTCAAAATAAAACACGTAACGTTTTTCGTAGAGCAATGCCGATATATGAACCAAATTATTAAACGTTCATGAAACAATATTTAATTTTTCGGCAATTGCTTTTTTAGCCTGATTAATGGTTTCTTCAATGGGTTGTGTATTATTGTCAATATCAATAATGGGGGCACCATTATAGGTTAACTGTTGTAATGTTCCAATTTTTTTGATCATTGATTCAAGGCGATGATCAGGTTTTCTCTGTTGGGCTGTTTCAACGGTTACGTTTAGCCGTATAACCAGATCGGGTGTATGGTTGATCATCCAGTTATAAAGTGATCGTTCAAGCTTTGTGAGCAGGCGTGTTATGGACGACGCTGGGTTTTCTGTTGTCAGATCAGGTCCATCCAGTCCACCAATAACGGCAACTTGGGGAAATCGGTCAGTAAGAATGTAAAAGCCTTGCTTACGCAGTGAAAGCATCCTGTAAAAGCGATAAACGCGACGTAGAGACATTATGAATATTCCCAATGCCAATAATGCGTTCGGCCCTTCTTTTGATTTAGCCTGTTTATTGGTCTTGGTAATATTTTTATCAAGTTTTTTCCCTAGAAACGGAAGTTTAATCAGACGTCTTCTTATATTTCCCGTTTGTCTTCCCAAGTGGCATAATTTTGTAGGATGAATTGAATTCAACCAGCGTTCCAATTCCAGACAGACTGTTGTTTTGCCAGATCCGTCGCACCCAATAATAGCAATAATCGGTGGCGTAGAAGATTGTGTCATAAATTATATATCTCTTGGTTATTTAAATGGGATATCGTAATCTTTCTATATTTCAATAGATTACGGTCAAATTTGATTTGTTAGTCAATGAAAACTGTATTATAAGACAACCTTTCCTAGTCTGTTAGGTTGGAAATTCCTTGGAATTTTTCAGTATAGAATCAGTAACTTAAAGCAAATCAGACTTTGAGTTAAAACTTGTGTTCCAAAGATATCCATAATTATATACATAAATCTGTTATATTTTAGAAGATTATATATGCATAAAAAAAGATCAACTGAAAATCAGGGCCCATTAATTGCATTAGTCGGTTGTGATGGATCAGGAAAATCAACATTAAGTTTTGATCTTGCTGAAGCATTAAATCAAGAGCGATCTGCAAAGTGCTGTTATTTGGGCCAAGGATCAGGAAATATTGGTCGAAAGATCAGTCAATTCAGATTTGGGGGAAAAATACTTGGACGTATAATCGATAAGAAAGCGGGAACGGCCCGTACCAAGGGAAAAAAAATTCCTGGTGTTTTAACGGCCTTGGTTATTTTCTTTTTTTCCTGTGTTCGTTTTCTTAATTTTAAAAAAATGTTGAAATTAAGAAAACAGGGGGTTTTGATTATTGCGGATCGCTATCCTCAGACAGATGTTGTAGGATTTTATGACGGACCCGGTTTGTCAGCTGCACATACGCAAAACCGTTTTATCCAGTTTCTTGTTAAAACAGAATACAGGCTTTATGATTACATGGCTTCCATAAAACCGGACTTGATAATTCGGTTGAACATTGATGTTGATACCGCATATCAACGTAAACAGGATCACGATTACAATTTGTTAAAAATCAAAGTGGAAGCCACTCAAAAATTAAAATTCAGAGGGGCACCAATTGTTGATATTGATGCTTCTTTGCCTTATAAAGAAGTTTATGAAACAGCTATGCGGGCAATTAGGAAAGTAGAAATTGCATATAGCGAAGGGAAAATAAGGAATTAATTATTGTTCAATCATAAAATGCTATTTTTAATAGGTTTTATTTTTCTTTTATTTGCTGTTTTTTTATTCCTTTGCACAGATCTGGATCAGAAACTCAATGGTGTTTTGCTTTCTGATCATGACAGTAGCTTGATTTATTGGAATAGACTTGTATCTAAATCGGGTTCATTTGCGGTTGTTCTTCCCTTAAGCTTAATATTCATATTATGGGTCTGGATTCATCGTTCGCATCGAGACGCGGTTTGGCTGTTTGTAATCTTGATTTCAGCGCGTCTGGTTTTTCTTTTAATGAAAAATATAATTGTTAGAGCAAGGCCCGCTTTTCCATTTTCTCATATTCATGCGACAACCGCCAGTTTTCCAAGTGGACATGCAGTCAATGGACTGATGTTTGTGTTGATTATATTATACTGTTTAAGAAATTATAGTTTGGTTTGTTGGATATCATTGATATGGGTTTTTTTAGTTGGATGGTCGCGTTTGGCATTGGGAGCACATTGGATAAGTGATATACTGGCAGGATGGGGATGTGCGATCATGTGGTTTGCTTTTATGATGGGGATTAGAAATACTGTATTTGTTCAAAAATTGCTAGATTATATTTTATAATCAGGCAGGTTTTTACTGTATTAATTTTATAGCGGAAATATCGTGAATTTTAAATTTTTTACCAAGCCACAGAATATTATACAATTTGAGGGTTTCCATTTTTCTCGTTTTCAATGTGATCAGCTATATGAAATGATTTTGGTGGATGATGAAATTCACCTCAATGTTTCATTACCTGACAAACTTGTATTTGATTATACACAGGATCAACTGATTGACGGTTTTATGATTAGTCGTCAATTATGGGTGGAAGGGGTTATGGAACCCGCATTTATGAATATTTTGCATTCCTTGAGATACTCTTGCCATTTATCCAAGGAAAATAAAGCCGTTTACAAGAAGGTAAGGGCCAAATTCAAACATTTGTGCTATGCATATAGGGCTTTTGATGAACGCCATTGTAGACCGTACTGGCTTGGCAAGATGACGGGTTTATTAGGCAAATTACAGGATGGCTTCAAAAACAGGAAATCTCTCATTGTAAAACCAAGGGCGGTATTTCTGGATTATATTTGGCATGAAAAAGGGTTGTATTTATTAAAACGGGAAGTAAATTGCTTTTTTCCCTGCAACCTGAAAAGCTTTGTAAAATATTTTCGAAAGAGACTGGAAATCATTAAGAAAGAGCTTGAAACACATGTAACTATAACAGCTCATGAGTTTCATAACATGAGAAAAACAATCAGTATGATTGCAGCCACCTATGGTACTTTTGATGTTTTGTTTCCATCAGATTATCATCATCAGACTTTTCAATATTTATCAACAATTAATGGTATGATGGGCGATTACCATGATGAATTGGTGGAAAAAAAATTGAATAAAATTCAAAATTACTATTTTGATCGATTTATGATACCTGAAGAAATTAAGAACAGGTTAAAAACTTTTGCAGGTCGTTTTATAGACGATAGTAATGATTTTTGTTGATCTTGTTTCACTTTATTGAAAGAAAAACCCATTTTAAAATGAACCACCAAGCGTAAATGGATGCTGATGATGATGCTTTATTATCATCTAGTAGTCCATGAGCGGTATTATTACGAAGATTAAAGCCTATTGAATCAATAAATAAACTTTTAAATTCAAAAAGTAAATTTACATCTAAAATTTTTTCTATTTCAGGTGATTTTAAAAGAGTATTCAGGCTATTATATGTTTCAATATTATTTTTATCCAAATTGCTGGTACGAATTTTAATTTTTTTAAGTTGATCTTTTATAATATTTTCGACTTGCGGGCAAAGTAGATAAATAGCAGCTATAAAATCCTTTTGAAAACCTGACCACAGGGCGTTTGCCATGATTTTTTCCCGATTTTTAGGAACAATAGGAGATTTATGACAGATATTTTCAAAAATTTCTTTTGAAAATTTCTCTTCTTTATGAAGTTGGTTCAGTCCTTCATTAATCAATGATATGTTTGTATAAATAATTAATCTATATTTTTCTTGTTTTTTTTCATTTAATTTATTTTTTTCATCGTCAGGTGAGATTTTTGCGATTATACGCCCATCATCACTTCTATAATCTTTTGTAAATAAATTAGAGAAAAAAAATTGATCTGATTCTTTCACAGCATTTTGAACAAGATCTTGATAATTAATACTTAAACCGGTAAAATATTTGAGAGTTTCGATAGGATCTGTTTTGTTTGAAATGTGTTGTACAAATCCTTGAACTGAATTTGTAATATCAATGGGGCCTATATATATTTTACGCATATTTGCTAACACTATTTGGTTAGATTCTTTTAATTTAGCATGAAGGTTGTCTATTTTATTATCTACATCGTAATCGTTTCGATTTTTTTTAGGTATTTTATTATATGTCTGTAAAGCTTCCCCATAAATAGAATAAGCGCTACAATCATTATTTTTATATCTAAAATCTCCATGATATTCATGATATTCGGCTATGTTGAAAAGAGATTTTATTTCATTTTCTCTATCGTGAAACTGTTTATATTTACTATTTAGAAATGTTAAAATAATTATTGCTAAATGAAAATTATTTTCATTTTTAAGTTGAATTGCCCCTTGATATAATTTAGGCATTGCAATTTTTTGTAATACATCCTTATTTTTTGTTTTATCTATTAATTCTGCTAATATTAATATTAGTCCACTGTCATTTTCATTTTTAAAAACATATGTCAATTTAGATAGTATTTTATCTAATTGATTACTATCATTTATCTGTTGACACAAATAAATCGCACGTTCGTAGTATTTGTTCAAATCTTGGAACAGAAAACTTACATTTTTTTTGTTGTCAAAAGTGTAATAAGTGTATGAATCAATTGCGATTTGGGCATATTTATAATTTTTTGGTTCTTGAACAAGCCATAAAATATCGGCTATTCTTGCTTTTAACGATGGTTCAGGAATGTCATTTAATATAAGGCTTAAGAATTCAAGCTCTTCTTTTGTAAGATCTGAAGGTTCTTTAGTACGTCCTAGTATATTTGTAAAAAAAGCCCTAAAAGGTTTATCTTTATTATCAGCATCTAAATACATTAAAGAAATTTCCGCTAACAATTCAAAAATTTCATATTGTTCTTGCTGTCCAATATCTAGTTTTTCTTTTGCAATTTTTTTTAAACTGGAGTGAAGTTTATCGTAAAAAACAGGGTTTTGTTCTGGTTCATATTTCCAATTACATTCAAGAAATGCCTCTCGCGTTAGTTTTGGCGAACCTTTCATTTTTTTAAATTTCTTTCATGATTTTAAATCAAGGTTAAATTCGTTTCGAATAAAATATTACAAACGAAATGAAATTTAATGAAATTAAATTAAAATTGAAAAGAGATCAGTGTTTTGTGGCAAATCACTGCAAACTACTAAATAACATATTTATATATAATTAATTTTTATGGTGCCCAAGGGCGGAATCGAACCACCGACACAGCGATTTTCAGTCGCTTGCTCTACCGACTGAGCTACTTGGGCATCTTGATATTCGCTTTCGGTATTTGACGCGAATCAATGTATACAAAGCATTTACCCTACATTGGGATCAGGATCAAGTCTTTCTTTTATGGAATTTAGCAATTCTTTTTCTTCCTCTTCATTTTGTGGAAGGGATGCAATGCGATAATCCTCGTAAAACCAACGACCTAGATCAATATCGGCGCATCGTTTAGAACAAAATGGTTTGAATTTTTCTTGGGCCGGTTTTTTACAGATAGGACAATGTAACGCAGGTTTATTCATAAGAAAAATCCCATTCTTGAGGTTTAAATGTTAAATCCGCTTTTAGTTGTAGCGATATAGAACATCGTCGTTCAAAATCTTTAATGGCATATTCATCCTTTAGTAATGCCTGATATAAATGGGTGTGAAGTTTCAATTTTAAAAGATGATAACGGTAATGGTGATTGACTGAATTGAATTCCAGCATGACCTTCGCAAGGATCTTAACAGCTTTTCCGTGATCCGAGGTTAATAGTTCATGAAGGGGTGGGCGTTTTCTCATTCGAACGATTTCGGCCAATCCCAGGTGCGTAAATCCCAATAATCGGGGGGATAATGGATCATTGGCCAATGCGTCATTGATGTCCTGTTGTAATAAACGTCTTTTTTTGATTGGCAGACCTATTAGATCAATAAAAATTGCACCTGATAGATTACGCAATTTTATTTGATGCAATAATGGTGGCAAAGCGATACGGTTTGCGTCAAATTGCGCCTTTATTTTTGTTTGATTTTCTTGGCTATGGCTTACACTATCCATATCAATAGCGACGAGAGCCGGGGTCGGGGTAATTGATGCTTGAATTCCTTTTGGTAATTTAACGGATGATTCCATTAATGTCTCAATCTGTTCCGATATAGTGCTTGGACAGGAGGTCTGCGCAATTTGAACACGATTATGCAACGAACTTGGTATGATATGAATAAGGTGCGGATCATCAATTATGATTGGTAAATTTTCCCAAAATCTTGAAAGATCTTCTAAAGGAGACGGTCCTTGTTGGATCAGATGTATTTCAGTGCTTTTTTGGATATTGATGGATAGGTTTTTGGTATCCAAACGGACATTTTTTCCATTCTGGGCACTTCGTGAGACTTTGACAATTATTTTATCGCCATTGTGCAGATTTTTGGCACCTGCATTATCAGGCAAAAAACCGGATATGTTTTTACCCAGAAGAATAAAGGCTCCACCTAATGCAGGTAAATGGGCGGTAACCCGACCATAGTAAATGTCCCCGAAACCATCAGGAAATCCAGGATACCACAAGGCATAATCTAAGAGAGTGTCATGATGGGTAACGGCAATATGTATTAGACCAGGCGCTGAAATAACCCAGATTTGAGGCATCAGGGGATTAATCCTTGACCGCGTATAAGCTGGGCTGTCTCAAATAATGGAAGACCGACAACATTACTGTAGCTCCCATTTATGGATTTGATAAAACTGGCGGCATAACCCTGAATGGCATAGGATCCAGCCTTGTCTTTCCATTCATCGGTTTCTAAATAAGAAAAGAGTTGTTTATCAGTTAATCGTGAAAAATGCACGATAGTACAGACAAGACGTGAGGAGATCCGTTGTGTCTTTGCATTATACAATATAACAGCTGTATAAACTCTATGTCTTCGACCAGACAGTAAACGCAATTGTTTTTCCGCGATTTTTACATCTTTCGTTTTATTTAAAATACGTCGTCCTGCTGCCGCAACCGTATCAGCGGCTAAAATCATGGGTGATTCAAGAGAGAGTTCCCTGCCAGCCGATAGTTTTTCCTGTGCAAGGCGCTGAACATACTGTCTGGGCAATTCTTTTTTTTGGGGCGTTTCATTAATTCGAGGATGAACGATTTTTTCAGGATTAATGCCGATTTGTTCAAGCAGTTGTAAACGTCTTGGTGATGCGGAGGCCAGTGTAATTGGAAAATCAGAATTTTCCATCAAGAAAGAGGAATGATGCATTATTATTTAAAGCGGAACGTGATGCGACCTTTGGTTAAATCATAAGGGGTCATTTCAACGCTTACGCGATCACCCGCCAAAACACGAATACGGTTCTTGCGCATTTTACCGCTGGTGTGGGCCAAAATAACATGTTCATTATCCAATTTTACACGAAACATTGCGTTCGGCAAAAGTTCAGTAACAGTTCCGTTGAATTCGATCATATCTTCTTTAGACATTTTTAGTATATATATCCTTCAAGTTAAAACAATTAATTTTGTTCTTACCATAACGATGAATATTGAAAAATGTCCAGTTTTATTTATGTAAACTGTCCAAACGGGAGGAAATACTTAAGGCATGTGCGGTTAAACCCTCAGTTTTTGCTATCGCCACTGCAGCAGGTCCCACTTTTTCAATACCCTTTTCATCGCTTTTAAGGAAAGTCGTTCGTTTAAGAAAATTAAAAACCGATAATCCGGATGAAAAACGTGCAGTACGACTGGTTGGCAAAACATGATTGGGACCGCCAACATAATCTCCAATTGCCTCAGGACACCATTTTCCAATGAATATTGTGCCGGCATGTTTGATTTTGCTGAATAGGTCATCTGGATTTTCAAGCATGAGCTCCAGATGTTCAGGGGCAATCCGGTTGATAAGGGGAATGGCTTCTTCCCAGGATTTCACAACAAGAATAGCACCATGATTTTTCCAGCTTGTTTCCGCTATTTCTTTTCGTGAAAGACTTTTCAATTGTTCATTGACAGCTAGCGAAACTTGATGGGCAAATTCCTCATTATCAGTAATAAAGATTGATTGTGCCATGGTATCATGTTCCGCTTGTGCCAAAAGATCCAGGGCGATATGCGTTGGATTATTATGCCGGTCAGCAACAACCACAACCTCGGAGGGGCCTGCGACGCTATCAATTCCGACCAAACCGAAAACCTGTCTTTTTGCTTCGGCGACATAGGCGTTGCCAGGACCAACAATATAGTCAACGGACTCAATAGTTTGTGTCCCGAAGGTCAGGGCGGCAATGGCTTGTGCTCCACCAACACGGTAAATTTCGGTAACACCTGCCCTATAAGCCGCAGCCAAGACGAGGGGATTTAAATGGCCATCCGGGGTCGGGACACACATTGCCAACCGTTTGACTCCAGCAACCTTGGCCGGGATAGCATTCATTAAAACGGATGAAGGATAGGCAGCGGTACCTCCTGGAACATATAATCCGGCGGAATCCATGGCATTCCAGCGATACCCAAGATTAAATCCACAATCATCCCGGTAATCAAGATCGGGAGGCAATTGTTTTTCATGGAATTTTTGAATTCGTTGGGCGGCTAGATCAAGTGCATCAAGCAATTCTGGATCAATTTTCTTGCAGGCTTGCTTTATTTCCTGTTCTGTGATCCGTAATTCCGTAGGAGACAGTAACAAACGGTCAAAGCGTTTGGTATATTCACAAAGTGCATCATCGCCATCATTTTTTACAGCCTGTAGAATCTCTGTTACGGGTTTTGTTGCTTGTGAAGTGTCTGCTGTTCGCGCGGCAAGAAGATTACAGAAAAATGTTTTAAAATCCGGTTGATTTGTTGATATGATTTTCATGATATATCTTCATTGTTTGGAAGGGTGACAAGTTGGCGAAACCGTTCAATTAATGCATTAACGTGGGCAGATTGTGTTTTTAAAGCGGTGCGATTGATGATGAGACGGCTGGAGATTTGTGTAATCGTTTTAATTTCCTGTAGACCATTGGCCCTTAGGGTTGATCCTGTATCGACAAGATCCACAATCAAGCTGGATAATTTCAAGACAGGCGCAAGTTCCATGGCACCATGCAAATTAATGATATCTGCTTGCACGCCTTTACTGGCAAAATAACGTTGGGTGATATTCGGATATTTGGTTGCAACACTTATCTGTGACCAGCGCGCGGGGTCTTCCAGATTTTTATTTTTTGTATCCGCTAATTGCGCGATAGATAAACGACAGCGTCCTATATTGAGATCAAGAGGTGCATAAATATCCGAATAATCAAATTCCATCAGGACATCGGAACCACAAACACCCAGAGAAGCAGTGCCAAAAGCTACAAACGTTGCGACATCAAAAGAACGGACGCGGATAATGTCAAGTCCAGGGTCATTTGTCGTAAAGCGAAGAAGGCGGCTGTCTTTATCAAAGAAAGCGGGTTCTGGTATAATATTGGCTGTTTCAAGAAGAGGGAGACAATCCTTTAGTATCCTTCCTTTAGGAAGGGCTAAAATAAGAGGGTTTGATTTCACGCCAGGTACAGACATTTAAAGTGTAAGCAAAAGTGGATCTGATTATAATAAAATTGTTAAATAATTTAAGGTTTAACTATAATCAGATCATTGGTATAAAACAAGTTCTCTTCTATGAGGAATGAAAATATTATTTAGTCTTGATTCTTTCAATTTGAGCACCGCAGGCAGACAGTTTTTGATCAACTGCTTCATAACCGCGGTCTAGATGATAAATCCTGTTCAGGCTTGTTTCTCCGGCTGCGGCCAGACCGGCTAGGATTAACGAAAACGAAGCCCGTAGATCCGTTGCCATAACAGGCGCGCCGGATAGGGAATGAACACCACGAATAATTGCTGAAGAACCATGAACATTGATTCTTGCACCCATACGGTTCAGTTCTGGGACATGCATGAAACGGTTTTCAAAAATTGTTTCCGTAATCATGCTCGCTCCTTCAGAAATTGAAAGAAGGGCCATGAATTGGGCCTGCATATCCGTCGGAAAACCTGGATAGGGTTCTGTCATGATATCAATGCCTCTTAAATCACCCGTGCGCCGGACAAGAATGGCGTTTTTTTCCGGAAACACTTCTACCCCAGCCTCTTCCAACGCATGAATAACAGATCCCATGGCATGAATGTCGGCTCCGATCAGGCGCAGTTCTCCACCTGTAATACCGGCTGCACAGGCATAGGTACCGCATTCAATTCGATCAAACAGGATGGAATGTTCCGCGCCATGTAAATGATCCACGCCATCAATGATCAGATGACTTGTTCCTTTACCCTCTATTTTTGCACCCATCGCGATCAAGCAGTCGATAAGATCGCAGATTTCAGGTTCACGGGCTGCATTCAGCAGTTCCGTTCTGCCTTTGGCAAGGCAGGCAGCCATGATTGTATTTTCTGTAGCGCCAACAGAAACAAATGGAAATACAAAGCGACCACCACGTAATCCCTTGGGTGCAGTTGCAATAACATATCCCTGATCAATTTCGATTTCAGCGCCCAAGGCTTTGAGTGCATCCAGATGAAGATTAACAGGACGGGTTCCGATTGCACATCCTCCCGGCAGGGAGACCTTGGCCTTACCACAACGAGTTAGGATGGGTCCTAGAACAAGGATAGAGGCTCGCATTTTCGAAACGATATTGTAGGGAGCTTCGGTGTTTGCAATATCCCCGTGAAAAGTGATATGATGTGGATCCTTGTCATTATAAGTGATAGTAAGACCATGTTGTTGCAGAAGTGCGCACATGGTACGTATATCAACAATACTTGGAACATTTTGCAGTGATAAAGGTTCAGGGGTAAGCAAGGCGCATGCCATGATTGGCAAAGCTGCGTTTTTTGCGCCCCCAATGACGATATCACCATATAAGGGTCTGCCCCCACGGATTAAAAAGCGATCCATTCTTTTTTTTTCATTTATAAGCGAGGGGTAGCGACACCCATCTGTTTCATGTATTTGCCATTTTTATCGGCATAACTGACTTCACAAGGTTCACTGCCCTTGAGGAAAAGAAGCTGGCAGATTCCTTCATTCGCGTAAATTTTGGCAGGAAGGGGAGTGGTATTACTGATTTCAATCGTAACCTGTCCTTCCCATTCAGGTTCCAGCGGAGTGACATTTACAATTATGCCGCAGCGTGCATATGTTGATTTTCCCAGACAGATGACCAAGATATCTTTTGGAATACGAAAATATTCCACGGTTCTGGCCAGAGCAAAGCTGTTGGGCGGAATCACGCATACATCTGTTTTACGGGTTACAAAGCTGCTTGGCGTAAAATTTTTAGGATCTACAATGGCATTGTCGACATCTGTAAAGATTTTGAATTCATCTGCAACGCGGGCGTCATATCCGTAAGATGATACACCATAAGAAATTATTCCCTGACGATGCTGTTTATCAGCGAAAGGTTCAATCATTCCTTTTTCTTTAGCCATCTCTTTAATCCAGCGATCAGGCATAATTGGCATAAAGCTACTCCCTACCCTTTATATCTTTGCGTTTTAATTAAATAAATTTGAAATGATAAACAAGTATTTTGTAAACAAACCTTTACAAAAATTATTTTACGTCAGTGGTTCTCGCTCTTTTCTTTCACGCTGTTGCTGTTTTCTGCGTTTTAGATTCTCGCGTAACGCCGCGGCTTCCTTGTCGCGACGTTGAGTTATAGAATCTTTCAAAATTATTTTTTTTGGCTCACTATTCATAATGAATCAATTTACCTAATTTTTTGAAAGAATCAACAAAGCTTATTTTAAATGTTGGACTGCAAAAGCCGCAGCTGCTCCTAAAAGCCCTGGTTGTGGATAGGTAAGAATTTCAACAGGGATATCAGCCAGCATTCTTTCAAAGCGACCCTTATCAACAAACCGTTCTGCAAAACCCGAATGGGGAAGATAATCGGCTATAAGAAGACCGATGCCACCACTAATTACAACACGGTTGGCCAATTGTACCAGAGCCATGTCGGAGCAGAAAGTTCCCAAATTCAGACAAAACCGTTCCAGTGCAGCCGTGGCAAGATGGTCGGTACCCTTTAATGCGGCCTCCCATAGATTGCTATCGCTGTGATGGGTAACAGGCAGTCCGGCATTTGCGCCAAGCGCATCATAGATATTACCCAATCCGGGACCAGAAATGATTCGTTCTGCGGAAACCCTGCGATAATGTTGTTTCAGGTATCTTAAAATACTGATTTCGATATTGTCACAAGGGGCATAAGAGGAATGTCCGCCTTCACTTGGAATAACGGTATATTTGTCTGTATCGAATGCAAGAGAAGCAACTCCCAGTCCTGTTCCAGGACCGACAACTGTGGTTATTCCTTGAGGACTTTCTTTTCTTCTTGGTCCACAAACATGTTTAAGATGGTCCTCTTGACAGTTGGCGATCGCATGTCCGATTGCTTCAAAATCATTTATCAGAACAAGCTTTTCCAGATTTAGCTGTTGGGGAATAAGGGCGGGCCGAATGATCCATGGACTGTTTGAAAATTTGAGAATATCACCTCGAATCGGACAGGCAATTGCCATGGAGGCTTGTTTAGGCAAAGGACGGCCAACCTTTTGTCCAAAGGCATCCCATGCAAGTTGCAAAGTTGCATAATCTGCTGTTTTTAAAATGGTTTCGCTGTCAATGGTAACGACCTGTCCATTTTGTATCTTGGCAATTGCAAAACGTGCATTTGTCCCTCCGATATCTGCAACGACAATTTCAATGGGAGCATCAACAGGAGTGGAGTTATTCTTGGAGTTGGACATAATAAAAATCTCCATTTAAGAGGATTAAAACAAATAATATTAACAATATTTTTGTTCACATAAATTTGAATTTAATTTAAGGATTTTTAATATTTTTTTCAACTTTTTGTTAAATTCGTTAAGGCATTTTTTGGGTAAAGATTAAAAACAACCTCTTTAGACTATTGCGAAGCGGTTGTGCTCGGTAAGGTTAAGTTAATCTCTGGATGTGTTGTTATTATAAGCTGCATAGCTTGATTGACTTGTTTCAGGGATAAAGATTGCGATGAAATGGGTGTGATCAGACGAGCCTTACGTACAGTAACAAGATTATTCACAAATTTTTGTCGGTTTTCCAAATCTATTGTCGCGGAAAAATAGCAGTTTTCCTGATCTCTTTTCTGAAGAATGAGATTGATGCCCTGTTTTTCTGTTTTATCATTCAGGTAGAAAATAATTCCCGTATTTGGCCAAAGTGGCGTTACGGCATTGAGTGTGATTTTTTCAGCTGAAAAGGAAATATATAAGATTGGTGCAGCTCGGGACATTCTCTCATTCCACCAAGCAAGTGTCGGTGGATTAGATTGGGGATAATATAACCATTCCCCAAATTTTATGTTTTCGCTGGTTTGCCGGGTTATTTTTCGTGTTTTCAGAGTTTCAGAATATGTTGTCACAGAATAGAATGTTGTAAATAAACTCACACCCAGAACAAATAATTGACATGTTTTTGATAAAGAAATCATGGAATACGTTACCCTTCATAAATTAATTCTAGAGTAAAGGTTTAAAACCGAAGTTTAAAGCAAAAACTATGATTTGTTCTGGTTTACATAAATTAAATTTGATCTTTCATCATGGATTGAGCCTTTTGCAAATCCTCTTGGACCTTTTCTTTCAACTTGGGAACGCTTCCTTTAGGACTCATGATGCATAGTCGCCAATTTTTATTTTTATCATGTTGGTCAGGGTCACCGCTTCCCCAGCACCAGCCTTTATCTTTCATCTTTTTTAAATAATCGTTACGTGTTGTACACAATGATTTTCTGGTGGGACTATTTAATGGTTCTGAGGCATGATCAATACATTTTTTGACATAATAATCAGCCTGTTGAAAAAGAGGCACTAAATCTGGAGACATCCCGTCAGGAGGGGTAACAGGTTCAGGATTTGTTTTTCTTGTGACTAGGGGAGGGGGGGCTTTCAGATTTTTTTCCTTGATTACATTCATGAAAGAATTCAATGCAGATCGTTCACCATTCATGTCAATTGGAATTGAGGTTGAAATCGAAAGATTCAAAATCATTGGTGAACTGTGTTGCAAAGCATTAATGAATTTTGTGATGTTATCTGTGTAGATAGCGGTAGAATAGGTTACCCAGCCATTATGATCCCTTGTCTTGTTTAGGGTCACGGAAACTTCCCTGATGTTCCAGGTTATGTAAGAAAGCTTGAATTCCCGATAAGTATTTTTTTTGGCTGTTACATCAAGGGTTATTCTGTGTTCGGAAGGTGTAATATATAAATTTAAATTGGAAGTTGAATTTCTGTTCCAGTTAAGGGAGGCATGATTTTTACCGACAATCACATTCCAGTCATGAAAATCTTTTTCTTTAATGATGGAATGAATTTCCTCATTTTTTATTGTGGAAGGATAAGTTTTAGGATCAGGGGAGGATGAGGCCGTTGAAATATTGGCAAATGTTGAGAGTGGAAAAAAAGTTAAAAGGTAAAATAATTTACGCATTGGAATACCTGATTGCCTCGAAAAAGAATTAATTGCATTATAATATGAAAGTGGTAAAGCAAAGCAAAGAATATTTTTATTAAATAATGTTTTATAACTTCCATTATTTTATTACAAGTAAGGAACAGTAAGATATAATTCGTATTTTTTCTAAATTGTATTCTGTAAGGATGGTATTGTTAAAGTGAAAGCACAAAGTTTAAAAGATCTGGCGGCACGTTCCCCAGTGACTGAAAATTTATATAATCAGCATGGCTGTAATGATGTCATGACGGCATTTAATATCGCTAATCACTTACATTTATACGGTTTTTTAGAAGAGGCAGCAGCTTTTTATCAAGAGGCGATTAATTATCGTAAATTAGAAGCCGAAGCACATCCACGCGAAGCTATATTATTGCAGGTTAAACTGTTATGTTTGGTAAAGGCCGGTATAGCTCTGGATGAAAAAGATTGCCAAAGGTTGCATGAGCTTTCCCCATCCTTGATGAATTATATTAGGGGTGTTGAAGAATATAGATGCGGAAAAATTGATGCTTTACAGGCGATAAAGAAAATTGATCATACTTTTGAACAATTTCATACAGGTGAAGAAATTGATGCTATTAATGTTGGTTTAATTCATGATGCATTGAAATCTGATATTTTCCCTGAGAGAATGGTTAAGAATAAGATTCCTCAATCTATTTTTTTTTACTGGGATCAGAATTTACCGGAGGATGTTAAGGAAAACATTGAGCATCATCAGAAGTTCCAGCATTTTAAAGTAGAGGTTTTTGACAGGGATAGGGCTTGTGAATGGTTATATGGCTATTACGGGCGTGATGCCAGGGAACTTTTTCTAAAATCCAGACATCCTGCAGAGGCTGCGGATATTTTGCGCGTTCATGTCATTAATCTATTGGGTGGGTTTTGGGTAGATGCGGATTTGAAAATTGTTTCTGAAAATCAGTTTATTGAAATGATTCCGGCAAATTATGATGCGGTTTTTTTTCTGACTGAGGGAAATTTTGTTCATAATGATCTTTTTGGAGCCCAACCGCATAACGTTTTTTTAGAAGATTGTTTGTTGTCTATCTATCACAATTGTTATAAATATGATGGTTTATTTATTTCTTATAAAACAGGTCCGGGTGTTTTTATGAGAGCATTAAATAGAATTTATTCGCGTTGTATAAAAGAAAGAAAATTGAAATATCCTTCTTTGAAAATTATGGATTCTTCATTTTTTTCCAAATTAACTGAACAATATCCAGTTGCATACAAACAAAAAGGGACCTGGAGTTCAGTTTGATAGTCAATAGTGGTCTCATATTTGAAATATTAAGCAATTTTAGAATTGAATATATAATTAAGGTAAAGTTAAAATTATGACTGATGATATGAATTTGGATGTTGGTTATGAGGAGATTTTATCTGTTTGTCCCCAAGCTTTGGATGTTTTCAAACATCATGGGGCAAAAGATTTAAATCCCTTGTTTGATATTGCAAACATTCTCTCGACAAATCATTTTTATTCCGAGGCAGCTTTTTTCTATAAAATAGCGTTTGATACCCATTCCAAAAGTCCAACCCAATATCCATTGGCTCATGTTTTACTTATGGCCCGTCAGGTTGCTTTACTGAAAGCAAGTCTGCCGTTAAAGCAGGAAGAACTTGAACAGTTAAAAAATCTATGTATTCCTTTATATAATTTTGTGGTTGGATGGAAACAATATAGAGAAAACAATGATGCTTTTAATGCCATTCAAATTATGCAAAATTGTTATGAGGAATTTCATACCGGTGAGGAAGCCGATACAATCTATCTTACAATTATGATGAATATCTTTAATCCTGCATCATCGATAGGGATTAAAAATAGAGAAGTGGGTAGGGCCGATTTTAGTGTTATTCCCAATAATTTATTTTTATATTGGGATCAGAATCCTCCGGAGGAAATAAGTAATAATTTTCAATTTCTAAAAGAACTTGGTCATTTTAACCTAAAAATTTTTGATAAGGCGGAAGCAACAGAGTGGTTATATCAAAATTACGGTGTTGAAGCACGGCAAATCTTTCTTTCTGCTCGTCATCCAGCTGAAGCGGCGGATTTTTTAAGAGTTCACGTTATTAACTATTATGGTGGCTGGTGGCTGGATGCTGATATTCAGATTCAATCTGTTGAAAAATTTTACTCAATAACTCCTGCTATTTATGATCATGTATTCTTTTTAACGCATAATAATGTTGTTCATAATGACTTTTTTGGTTCTGTTGCGAAAAGTCCTATTCTAGAAGAATGTATGTTGAGTCTTTACCGGAATAGTTATTTGCATCAGGGTTTATTCATTGCCTACAAGACAGGCCCAGGAGTGTTCGCGCGTGCACTGAACCGTCATTTTTATCGTGCTTTGCGTGGAGAGGCAAAATATCCATCCTGTATATTATTGGATCATCAAAAATTTGCCGAGGTTATAAGGGAGTTTGATACACCTTATAAAGGAACAACTACAAGCTGGATGGCTGTTTGAAGAATAGTTGATTGTTTATTAAAATTCAATGACAATGGGGGCGTGGTCAGAAGGTTGGGTTTTGGCTCGTTCCTCTTTATCAATCCAGCAATTTTTTAATTGTTCAGTTATTTTTGCTGACAATAGAACGTGGTCAATTCGAAGACCTGCATTTCGTTGCCATGCAGCTTTGGTGTAATCCCAAAAACTATATTCGATTGTATCAGGATGGAGAATGCGAAATGCATCCGACAGACCCAACCATAAGAGCGTATAAAAACCTTTTCGGCTTTCCGGACGGATCAATGCGTCATCGGAAGAAAGTATATTGGTGGTTAAATCACTGTTGGTGGGGCAAATGTTGAAATCACCTGCAAAAATACAGTTTTGTTTGTCGTTCAATAAGGATTGGGCATGTTTGATTAATGCATTGATAAAATCCATTTTGAATTGAAATCCCTCTTCGCCGCCGGAATTACCATTTGGCAAATATAGATTGCAGAGATGAATGTCTCGACTCTCAATCTCGAGATATCGAGCATGGTCTTTTGTATTCTGTAGATCAGGTAAATCCGTATGAAGCAATTTATAGGGATGGCGGCTTAAGGTGGCAACCCCGTTATAGGCTTTTTGTCCATGTACGATAACATGATAGCCTAAGGCTTTAAAACTTTCCGATGGAAACTGTGCGTTCTGGCATTTGATTTCCTGTAAAAAGAGCCAGTCAGGTTGTTCTTTTTGAAGCCATTTTTGAACATGGGAAAGTCTTTGGCGAATAGAGTTAACATTCCAGCTAGCAAGCTTCATCAGGATAATCCTTGGTATGAAAAGATACAAATTGAATTCCAGTCAAATTAATCTCATTATATCTTGATGGCAAGAGTGGACAGATTATCCTTTTCGTCTTTAAGCTTTGATTTTTTGTGATTGGAAAAAAGTAAAATTCCGGATGATTGGATTATGTAAAATCGAGAGTGCTGTATTTTAATCTAACATATATATGATTGTAGTCATTGAATTTTGGTCGTATTTTAAAATAAATTGAGAGCTATATACTATTACAATTTTATAATGATATAATTAGAATAATAAATGATCAGGATAATTTAAATTGATTATGTTGGATAAATTTAGGCGTGGCAATCATGAATCTAGCACCTTATGCCGTTCAGGAAAAAACAGCTCGGGGACGATTTTATCCTGAAACGGAGGCACAAGGTCGTAACCCCTGGCAAAGAGATCGGGATCGTGTAATCCATTCTACAGCTTTTCGTGTATTGCAATATAAGACACAGGTTTTTATCAATCACGAGGGTGATTTTTTTCGAACTCGTTTGACGCATTCGTTAGAGGTTGCGCAAATTGCCTGTTCTGTTGCTCGCGCTTTGAAATTAAATGTGGATTTGACAGAATGTTTGGCGCTGGCACATGATTTGGGACATTCACCCTTTGGACATGCTGGAGAAAGGGCTCTGGCAAAGATGATGCAGGATTATAACGGTTTCAGTCATAATGACCAGTCATTAAGACAGGTAACGTTATTGGAGCAACAATATATTGCCTTTAATGGACTCAATTTGACTTGGGAAAGTTTAGAGGGATTAGCCAAACATAATGGGCCGGTTGACAATCCCGACCCTTATTTAGAACGGATTAATCGGTCATATCCCTTGGATTTGTTCAATTATGCATCAGCGGAAGCCCAAATAGCATCAATTTCCGATGATATTGCCTATCATAGCCATGATTTGGATGATGGTTTACGTGCGGGATTGATAGAATTTAAAGATTTGGAAGATCTTCCCGTTGTTGGAGAGGCTTTATATGAAGCAAGAAAACAAATGGAGCAATGTAAATTTAAGGATAGTCTTCAAAAGCGTTTGAGATATGAAGTAATAAGACGGGTTATCGATTGTCTGGTTCGTGATTTGAAAAAACAGACTGCTGATAACTTAAGCGGTTTGAACCCGAAGACGCCAGAGGATATCAGGAATTGTACATATGGGATCGTGCAATTTAGTCCTAAAATTATGGAAGGCAATCAAAAGATTCGTAAATTCTTGTATCAGAATTTATATTCGCATTGGCGTGTCAATCGTATGAGTCGAAAGGGGGAATTGTTGGTTCAGCATTTATTCGAGATTTTATCTGAAAATGTTGATTTGTTACCCAAAAAATGGCAAATACGTGCCTTGGAGGCAGGAAAAAGAAAACAGAAATCAGGTATTTTACGGGTTATTACGGATTATATTGCTGGTATGACAGATCGTTATGCAATAGAAGAGTATCAAAGACTGACCGATTTATCTATTTTGTCGTAAAAATCTAAATAATTTGTTGGATGGTCCAAAGTCTTGTTTAGGGTATGGTCAATTTTATTTTCAGGATTGCTGAATAATTGGGTATGGATAAGGTGTTTATAAAGAAAGATAATTTTTGTATGGCTGAGCAGAATTTATATGTTTCCTTTTATCATTGTGTTATAAAGGCCTTGCGACAAATTTTACCTGATTTGTCAGAAGATTTGATAAAAAGAATTGAATTGACACCTACACGTGATGTTTCACATGGGGATATGGCGACGAATGCAGCCTTGATTACGGCAAAAATTGCCAAGCGTCGGCCACAGGAAATTGCCAAGGAATTGGCTGAACGCCTGCAATCTGTTTCTGGTATTGAAAAGGCTGAACCTGCTGGGCCGGGATTTGTGAATTTGAAATTGGCCCCTTCTGTTTTTCAAAATCTTGTTTCAACGATTTTGCAGATACAGGAAGCGTATGGAAACAGTCAAATTGGAAATAATATCAAAACCAACATTGAATATGTATCTGCCAATCCGACAGGGCCAATGCATGTAGGTCACTGTCGTGGCGCGGTCGTTGGGGATGTGTTAGCCAATTTGATGGCTAAGGCTGGTTTTGACGTTACCAAAGAATATTATATCAATGATGCGGGTAATCAGGTTGTTGCATTAACATGGGCAGCCTATTGGCGTTATGTTCAGGTTCTTGAAGGAGATTGTTCCCCGACTGATTTTGAAGAGCGTTACAAGACGTACATGCCAACTGGTTTACAATACCAAGGAGATTATCTTATTCCAGTTGGACAGGATCTTGCTCAGCAATATGGTAAGACATTATTGAAGGGCATAGAACAAAAACCGTTTCCAGCATGGTTTGAAAAAGTTAAACAGTGCGTTTTGACTCACATGATGCATGATATCCGCCAAGATCTGAAAGCTTTAGGTGTTTTGCAGGAAGAATTCATCTCAGAACGTGCAATTCTTGAATCTGGTATAGCCGATCAGGCAATTCGGATGTTGGAAAAAAAGGGACTGGTGTATACAGGTATACTGGAGCCTCCCAAAGGGAAATTGCCAGATGACTGGGAGGCTCGTCCACAAACACTTTTTAAATCAACGGCTTATGGTGACGACGTGGATCGTCCCTTACGGAAATCTGATGGCAGTGCAACATATTTTGCTAATGATATAGGTTATCATTATGATAAAATAAAAAGAGGTTATCAGATTCTATTGGATGTATGGGGTGCAGATCACGGTGGATATGTTACCCGTATGAATGCGGCAGTAAAAGCTCTAAGTCCAGTGGATGTGTCAACTGATTTTGAAGTTATTTTATGTCAGATCGTTCGAGTTGTTCGTAATGGTGAGGTTGTAAGGATGTCCAAACGGGCAGGCACTTTTGTAACATTACGCGATCTGATCGATGAAGTTGGAAAAGATGCGGTGCGGTTTACCATGTTAACACGTAAATCTGATGCGCAAATGAATTTCGATCTTGAACAGGTTGTTGCTCAAACCCGTGACAATCCTGTTTTTTATGTTCAATATGCGCATGCAAGATGCCGTTCCGTTTTGCGTTCTGCTGAAGAGATTTTTGGTCAAGAGCGATTAACGGCCTCCGATCTGGCAAAAGCGGATCTGTCCAATATCAGAAATGAAGAGGAATTAGCGGTTATGCGGCGACTTGCACAATGGCCCCGTACAGTTGAAAGTGCCGCTTTGATGCGTGAACCACATCGTATTGCCTATTATTTGATGGAGCTTGCATCAGATTTTCATGCATTGTGGAATGCCGGACGGGATGATGCGACTTTACGCTTTATCCAAAAAGGTGATGTTCATGGCACGTTGGCCAGAATGGCGTTGATTGAAGCTATTGCAAGTGTAATTCGTTCTGCTATGCAGGTCTTGGGAATAGAACCAGTTGAGGAAATGAGATGATGGATCAAAATTCACCTGAACCCCCTAGAAAAAGATCATTTTTTGATGATGATTCCATGGACACCTCTCGTTCGGGTCAGGGTAGAGAGAATATGATACGTGGACAAGACCCGCGTATGAATCCTGCCCGTGAAGATGATGGACGATTGTCTCCACGTCAAAATCGTCCTGATCCAAATGGCAGGGAAAGAATGGCATCACGTTATCATGAAGAAGACGATGAAGAAGACGAATATGATGAGGATTATGATCGTCGCGGACAGCCACGTTTCGCATTTATGCAGAATTTATTTCATGGAGATTCCTCGACACGTCGATTAGCCTATGCCGCAGCGGGAATTGGCGGTATTTTATTGCTTTTCATTGGAGGGTGGATGATGTCTCATACGGGACATCAGGGTATTCCCGTTTTTGAACCGCCTCAAATTGCTGCCAAGGAAAAACCTTTACCGGAAAACAACACAGAAACTATTGGTATGGATAAGGCTGAAGGTCAAATGGAAGCGAATGGAAAACCTGTTCTTGCGCCTGGACCTGAACAGGCTGACCCATCAGCATTAGCTGCACAATATGGAACAGGCAATTCAACAGCCTCTAATAATCAGACTCCCGCAGTGACCAATGTGAATGGCAATGTTATGGATAATGGAGTATCGTCTCCCAATAATGTACCTTTGGTTGCAGCTCCATCGACGGCAACGTCATCAATGGGTAATGACTTGCCAGAGAATAAAAACAAAAAGCAGGCACAATCAAAGGAAGATGAGGGTAATGTCTCAGATGAACAATCGGATGAGGCGGAAAAATCTGTTGCGCCTGTTCCTTCAAAAAAACCTATTCGGCATCATCGTCAAGATAACGGTAAAAAAGTCCCTTCTGTAAAATTGGAAGAAAAACGCGTAGGAAATGGTCATTTTATTGTGCAGCTGGCTGCATTAGGGTCAAATGCTGCAGCACAAAAACAATGGCAGGTCATGCGCAAAAAAGCTCCAGAGTTATTGGGGCAATATTCTCCCACCATTCAAAAGGCTAATGTTAAGGGTAATACGATTTATCGAATAAGAATTAAGGGTTTTACCTCCAAGACTCAGGCAAATAGTTTTTGTAGCCAATTGAAAACGAAAAGTCTTTCTTGCACGTTGGCCAATTTTTAATCTGGTTTTCATAAATCTGGTATAATAATGCGGCAATCGGATCTTGTTCATGAGACGGAAATGGAAAATCATTCTTCTTCATGGAATGATGAGACTTTCATTGTTCGGCTTGATGGATTTGAAGGGCCGTTGGATATGTTGTTGCAATTGGCTAAAACCCAAAAAGTTGATTTAACTCAGATATCAATTTTGCCACTGGTTGAGCAATATCTACAAATTATTGAATCTGCAAAAAAAATAAGATTGGAGTTGGCAGCCGACTGGTTGGTTATGGCGAGTTGGTTGGCATGGTTGAAATCATGTCTGTTATTGCCGCAAAAAACTGATCATTTTGGCGATACTGAACAGGCGGTTGATTTACTTCAAGAACGTTTGCAAGGGCTGGAACAAATCAATAAAGCGGCATTGTGGATGCAGGAGCGACCTTTATTGGGGAGCGAGGTTTTTGCCAGGGGATATTATGAAGATCTTACTTCAGTGGATTCCTCTGGATTGATATTGGATAGTGCACGTTTTATTGACGCATATATTCGGATATTCCATCGTAAAAATAAAAAAAGGGAGTGGCGAATTCGATCGTTTCATTTTTGGACGGTCAAAGATGCTCTAAATCGTTTGAAACGTTTACTTAAATCTCATCATGTACCTGGATGGCATGCGTTGGATGCTTTTCTACCCCGTTGGGAGGCAGTTAATAAAAAGGAGCAATCACCTGTCCAACAACAGCAACAATGGAAAGCCGCCTGGTGCGGAATGTTACTGGCTGGATTGGAGCTGGCAAAGCTTGGTGAAATAAAGCTTGATCAGCAAGAGCAGTTTGGTCAAATTCGATTGCAATCACGAAATGAAAATCAATCCTATCATAAAAATTTGGAAGCGGAATGAAGACGGACTTGGAAGATTTAAAAGGGTTGATCGAAGCATATATATTTTCGCAAACGGAACCTGTTTCAGAACAATCAATTGAATCTTTGCTAGAAAAAAATTCAATAAATTTAAATCCTGAGGGAAAGGCAACTGTTAGCATCCTTGACATTATTCATTCACTTCAAGAGGATTATGCGTATCGTGGCATTCGTTTATGTAAAGTTGCCGGTGGATGGCAATTTCGGACAGCTCAGGAATGGACGGCATATCTGGTAAAAATCATTGCCAGGCCAAAGCGTTTATCTCGTGCAACGATGGAAACCTTGGCCGTCGTTGCTTATCATCAGCCTTGCACTCGGACAGATATCGAAAAAATTCGAGGGGTCGGTTTAAGCCAAACTGTTTTGGAAACTTTATTGGGATATGGTCTTATCAAACCTTGTGGACATAAATCTGTACCAGGACGACCAACTTTATGGAAAACATCCAAAGAATTTTTAACTTATTTGGGGTTAAATGATTTAAATGATTTGCCAAAAAAAGAGGAGTTATTTGGAGATATTCCGTACCATTCTTTAAATGACGAATAAATAAGTGGTAATATCTTTGCTAAACAAATCATGATGCATATTATGGAAATAGAGGGGACAATATAAAGCATGTTTGATTTTTCTTGGGCAGAACTGATATTGATAGGGATTGTCAGCATGATATTTATAGGACCAAAAGATTTTCCAAAAATTGTCCATTGGTTTGGTGACGTAGTGAAAAAATGTAGGGGCATGGCACGTGAATTTCATAGTCAGGTGGATGAGATGGTTAAGGATCCAGACCTTAAGGAAGCCAAAGATCAGTTGATGAAATTACGTCGTATGAATATTAAAAGTGCAATATTGGATGTAATCGATCGAGATAGAACACTTCAGGAGAATTTAAATTCCCCCCTAAATCAAACATCTATTCAATCTCCGAAACCTTATGAAATTCCTTTTTCAAATAAAGAGCCTGAGATTATTCCCGAATATTCAGCGTCAACCGATCATAAGGAACCTGATCTGGAAGCTTTGGCAAAAAAAGATCCAGCTCCAATTTTTTTTCCTCCTGCAATTGCTCAGCGTTTACAGGTTAAAAGATCGGCTCCACCTGTTCCAGCGATGATTCCACCACAAATTGTCAATTACAGGGAACAGGGATGATCATGAATATTCCCGAAGAAGAAGAGTTGATCAATGATAAATCAATGTCTCTGATGGAACATTTTATTGAGTTACGTCGCCGAATGATTGTCTGTCTGGCAACTTTTTTGATTGCTTTTGGGTTTTGTTATTACTATTCGGAACAAATCTATATGTTCTTGGCCCACCCCTTGGCGCAAGCCATGCGACAACAGGGAGAACAACCCCATCTTATTTATACGGCCTTATATGAGGCATTTTTCACTTATATCAAGTTGGCATTTTTCGGTGCAATTTTTTGTTCATTTCCTATGTTTGCCATTCAAGCATGGATATATATCGCCCCGGGATTATATCGAAATGAAAAAAGGATATTTGCGCCTTTTTTGGTTGCAACCCCGATTTTGTTTTTACTGGGTGCAGCGCTCGCTTATTTCTTTGTCTTTCCTTTTGCCTGGAAATTCTTTTTATCTTTTCAGGTTGGGGGGGATCATAATATGCATATTGAATTGCAAGCCAAGGTTTCCGAATATCTTTCGTTAGTTATGCGGTTAATCATGGCTTTTGGTATTGCATTTGAGCTTCCTGTCATGTTGACATTGATGGCAAAAATAGGTTTTGTGACTTCATTAAAGTTAAAGAAATTCAGAAGATATGCATATGTTATTGCTTTTGTAATTGCTGCAGTTCTTACACCTCCCGATGTAATTACACAAACTTCCTTGGCTATCCCTTTAATTATTTTATATGAGATTTCAATTTTATCTGCCCGAATGGTGGAACCCAAACCAGAAAAGGAATTATTATAATGCATGATTTTCGTGCTCTGCGTTCTGATCCTGTGGCTTTTGATAACGATTTGGCCCGTCGTGGATTATCTGCAGTTAGTCAGACATTATTATCGTATGATGAGGAACGGCGCTCATATTTGAATGAGCTGCATCAAAAACAAGCTGATCGAAATAACATTTCAAAACAAATTGGTCAGTTAAAACGGAATAAAGAAAACAGTTCCGTTTTGGAAGCTCAAGCCATAAGGTTACGTCAGGAAATAGATTCATTGCAGACGCGTGCGGATAAACTGGATCAACAAATTTTTGAGGTTCTGGCAAGTTTGCCTAATCGTTTGGCTGTGGAGGTTCCGACGGGAAAAGATGAAACTGAAAATGTTGTTGTACATTATTGGGGAAAAATACGTGAATTTGGTTTTACTCCATTGCAGCATTTCGAGTTGGGCGAAAAATCAGGGTTGATGGATTTTAATGCAGCTATCAAATTAGCGGGCGCACGGTTCAGCATTTTACGTGGAGCGTTGGCAAGACTTGATCGTGCCCTCGGACAATTTATGCTGGATTTTCATACAACTGAACATGATTACGAGGAATATGTCGTTCCATTACTAGTTAATGAACAGACCATGTTTAACACGGATAAATTGCCTAAATTCGGGGATCAGTCTTTTTGTACAAAAGATGATCGTTGGCTAATTCCAACAGCAGAGGTCCCTCTGACAGGAATACAGGCAGGTGAAATAATCAATTATGATCAATTACCTGTTCGCAGAACTGCTTTAACCGCCTGCTTCCGAAGTGAAGCAGGAGCTGCTGGTCGTGATACAAGGGGATTAATTCGACAGCATCAATTTTATAAGGTTGAAATGGTCAGTGTGACCGCACCTGAAGAAAGTGAAAAAGAGCATGAACGGATGACCCGTTGTGCCGAAAAGGTTCTTGAAAAATTGGAATTACCCTATCGTCGTGTCTTGTTATGTTCTGGTGATACTGGATTTGGGGCAGCAAAAACCTGGGATCTGGAAGTTTGGCTGCCAGGCCAACAAGCCTGGCGCGAAATCTCATCTTGTTCCAATACACGTGATTTTCAGGCGCGTCGCATGAACGCTCGCTATCGCCCACAACCTGAAGAAGGTAGAAAAACAACTCCGGTATTTCTGCATACTTTAAATGGATCTGGTGTTGCAGTTGGACGGGCTTTGGTTGCTGTTATGGAAAACTATCAAAATGAGGATGGTTCAATATCTATTCCTGAAGTGCTTCGATCTTATATGGGTGGTATTGAAAAAATCGGATAATGAAATATAACAAAAGGGGATAAAATTCACCCCCTTTTGTTTTCGGACTGTCAAACTGTAAAAAAAAAGTGTTATCCACTGGATAATTTGGCCGTTAAATCCTCTATAAATTGCCAGGCAACACGACCATTTCTGGCACCACGAGTAACTGACCATTCGTTGGCCTGTGCTATGAGATCCTCTTTTGAAATGGGTAATTTTCTTGCTTTTGCATATTCTGTTACAATCTGATCAAATAAATCTTTGGAACAATTATGAAATCCGATCCATAATCCAAAACGATCAGAAAGAGATACTTTTTCCTCAATGGCTTCAGAAGGATTAATGGCGGAAGAGGATTCATTTTCAATCATATTCTTTGGCATTAAATGTCTACGATTGCTTGTGGCGTAAAATAACACATTTTCTGGGCGTCCGGCAATTCCACCGTCTAATACAGATTTGAGCGCTTTATAATCACGGTCTTCTGATTCAAAGGAAAGATCATCTGAAAAAATGATGAATTTGTAAGACAGAGGTTTCAATAACCGTAAAAGAATGGGCAGGGAGTAGATATCATCCCTGGGAATTTCAATAATTTTCAAAAGAGGGCAAATGGTTGATAGTTTGCTGTTTACTTCATGATAAACCGATTTGATCAATGAAGATTTTCCTGTTCCCCTTGCCCCCCATAAAAGAACGTTATTGGCGGGAAGATTTTTGGCAAAATGATATGTATTCAGAAAAAGTGTTTCTTTTTGGTTTTCGATACCTTGTAACAGATGAAAGTCGATAAAAGACATGTTCTGAATGGGTGTCAATTCATTATTCTGGGCGGACCAGATAAAACAGTTATATTTATCAATATTTTCAATTTTTGGCTGAGGAGGGGCAAGTCTCTCTAGGGAAATCGCGATACGTTCCAGTAAGGGGATAAGGGATTGAGTCATCTTTTTTCCGGTTTTCATGATCTTGTAGTATGCGAGATACTTTATATAGTGTATGAAGGTGCCTATAATGATAGATGATCAATATACGTAATGTGAATAAGATAGGAAAGCAGTTTGATGATCAATTTTATGGATTTATTTATTACTCCTGCCTATGCGCAAAGTGCAGGCGGTGGTGGAGGTGGTACTGCCACAATCATGAGTTTACTGCCTTTTATTGGAATATTTCTGGTATTTTATTTTATTGTTATTATGCCGCAGCAAAAAAAAGCCAAGCAAGTTCGTGAAAAAATGAAAGCATTGCGACGGGGTGATAAAATTGTAACCGCGGGTGGAATTGTTGGTAAAATTGTACGCAACCAGGAAGATTCAGATCAAATGGAAGTGGAAATTGCGTCAAATGTTCGAGTAATGGTTGTTCGTAGTACTGTTACGACTGTTTTGGAAAGTAAGGCCCAAACAGAAAATACCCAATCCAAGATAAAAAACCAAGGTAAAAAAGAAGCCAAAGAAAATAAGGCTGTTACATTGGATAAAGCTGATGAAACGGTAAAAGCGGAATAAAAAACCGGCGAAATGCCGGTTTCCTTGATACAGTTTATTTTGCGTTTATTTGGGCTTCTGCAAAATCATAATTTGCGAGATTATTAAGGAAATTATCCACAAAATCAGGGCGGCGATTACGGAAATCAATATAATATGCATGTTCCCATACATCAATGGTTAATAAAGGTTTTCCCTGACCCTCGGAAATTGGGTTTTTTCCATTTGGTGTTTTGGTAACGATTAATTTATTGTCAGAAGTCAAAACCAGCCAAGCCCATCCCGAGCCAAATTGCGTGGTAGCGGCCTTTTTGAATTCAGCTTTGAAATTTTCAACTGAACCAAAATTTTTACGGATTAACTCTTCAAATGCAGGAGACATTGAACCACCATCAGGACTTAGGGAATTCCAGAATAAAGAATGGTTGTAATGTTGACCTGCATTATTCAAAACAGGTGTTAAGGATTTATCCTTTGCTGCCGTTACAATTAATTCTTCTAATGATTTCCCTTCAAGTGCAGGGTTTGCTTTGATAAGATCATTCAGGGTATTAACATAAGCTTGATGATGCTTGTCATGGTGAAATTGCATGGTTTCTTCGCTCATTCCTGAACGAGCCAGAGCATTATAGGGAAAGGGAAGTTGTGGTAATTCAAAAGACATTTGGTTCCTCGATATATTACAATAATTTTAAAAAATTATATAAGACCTTTTTGGTTCTTAATTCTCTTATATAGAGATTATGCGGAATTTTACAGAGATTAATTGATAAATTTTTTAGGCACATCTCCTTCATAAATTATATATATCTTTTGAAAATGATTAAAGAAAAATCTAAACCCCTTTCTTTTTGCGGCCAATATATAAGAAAGTCTGATCCAGATCACTTCTTTTGCGCGCTTTTTATGCCTTCTGATTTACGAGAACAATATTTTCGTTTATTGGCATTTTATACCGAGATTACTCGGGCCGTGACCCTATCCTCTTCATGGGATGTGGCAGGGCCAATGGCGGGTTATATCCGTTTGCAATGGTGGCGGGACTTGTTGGCAAACAAACCCGACCGGGATCATGAAATTGCGCCTTATATCAAGGATTCTCTGGATCGAAATTTGTTTTCTGCTGAAGATCTTTTAAAAATCATTTCCGCTCGCGAAGAAGAATTAGAGGGTATAAAAAATTGGAATCATTGGGATTCGATAATGGTGCGGTCTGTTGGACAAATTCAGCGGATTCTTGCAAATCTTTTTAAAATAAGAGAATTACCGTTGGTTGAAGCGGTGATTGCAGCGGGTATTGCCAGTGAAACCGTTCATATTTCAAAAAATTTACCGAATATATTTAGAAAAGGGCGTTGTCCTTTGCCAGCAGAGATAATTCATGATTTCTCGTTACAACGGTCAGAAAACGGAATTAGCGTAACACCATCAGAACTTAATGCAATCCGTGATATTTTAATAGAAAAGGCATATTTTTATTTGCGAAGAAGCGAGAAGGCTTGTTTGTTAGATCGTCAATACAGATCCGTTATTTTACCTCTTATTTTGGCCAAACGGGATCTACACAGGTTTGAACAATGGGATCATTTGTCCCGGAAACGTGGAATTGGAGACAAGTTGTCCGTTATAAAGGCAAATTATTGGGTTAAATTGAAAATAAGCGAGACTTAGAAAGATGATTTTTTATAAAAAAGGTTCATTATAAAATTAATGAACCTTGAAAATAATGGATATTAGAGATTATAAAGCAGAAAATAATAAGATTATCCAGGTTGTCCTGTTCCTCCCACAATTCCCCAGCTTTGCCCTGTTACATAAGATGATTCAGTAGAGGCAAGTGTAACATACAAGGGAGCGATTTCTGCAGGTTGCCCAGGTCGTTTAAACGGACTTTCACCACCAAAGTTGGGAATAGCTGATTGGGGCTGAGCCCCGCAAATTTGTAGGGGGGTCCAGAAAGGTCCTGGATCAACACAGTTGACACGTATTCCTTTGGGAAGAAGCTGTTTGGCCATTGATTTGGTAAAGTTGCTGATACCTGCTTTGGACATGCCATAATCCACCAGAATTTCTGGAGGCATATATGATACGAGTGAAGAGGTGGTGATGATGGAACTGCCAGGTGGCAAATGTGGAATGGCAGCTTTGGTGATCCAGAAAAGTGCATAAAGATTGGTTTTCATTGTCCAATCAAATTCTTCTGTTGTTATATCAGTCAGTTGTTCAGAATATTTTTGTCTTCCAGCCACATGGGCAAGAATATCTATTTGACCCAATTTGGCTACAGCATCTGCAACAAGTTTTTTACAGAAATCCTCATTCCGGATATCACCGGGTAATGCAACAGCCTTACGTCCGGCTTTTTGAATAAGATCAATGACCTCTTTTGCATCAGGTTCTTCTTGTGGTAGATAATTGATGGCAACATCCGCTCCTTCACGTGCAAAGGCTATAGCGGCAGCGCGTCCAATACCGGAATCACCTCCTGTAACTAGTGCGTGCCGTCCTTTTAAACGTCCGCTTCCCTGATATGTTTTTTCTCCGCAATCAGGAGCAGGTTGCATCTTGGACTGTAAACCAGGCCAAGGTTGTGGCTGTTTAGAAAAGGGAGGCGTTGGGTATAGGGACATTGGGTTTTTTAGAGGAGGAACAGATTTATTTTCAACATGTTCAGGCATGGCATGAATACTCCTGTTTGTCGCTAAAGCGGCAGCTCCAACAGCGACACCGGTAAGGACTTGGCGACGAGAGTTGGTATGAAATACGGAAGAATTCGCATTATTCTCAGACTTTTCTTTTTCAGACATATTTATCACCTAAAGAAATTTGAGAAATATAAAATAATAAATTAATAATTAAATTTTATTACTTGGATAAGTTTATTAATTATTATTGGCAAAATTATTTTATATTATATAACTCATTATAATTTCTATTCTATATTTTAAATATTTTAAATTCAATATATTTTAATTTATTACTTAATTATATAGCAAATAATGAAATGCTATGAGATATAGTTATTCTATGAATTTTAATGAAAAAAATTAACTGAAGAAAAGAGAGTTTCTCCAGTTATTAAATGTTATCTTTATTTGCTTAAAGATGCTGGTTTATTGGGTTGATCAGGCTGACTTTCGATTATATCTTTTATATGTTTCAGTTCCCGATATATATCGCTATTTTTGTCTTTGGCCTTTGTTTCTAATTCATTGAGTTTTTTATAAAGGTCACTGTTCTTATCATTAACTTGTGTTTTAAGATATTCAATTTCTTCATTTAAATCTTTCTTTTTATCGTGTGTATAGGTTTTAAGTTGTTCCAGATTTTTGTGTAAATTGCTGTTTTTGTCTTGGATTTGCTTTCCCAGCTTATCTAGATCTTTATCGAAATCTTGGTTTTTTTCATGAGCGTAGGATTTTAGAAAATCAAATTTTTGATGCATCATGTTATCTCCCGTTGGGGAGTGATTAATGGTCGTTTTTGATTCGTCTGTGACTTGGGTAGTTTCAGCCAAGGCTGGACAGGATAAAAGTAATCCCAGAAAAGCGCTATAGGACAGTAAAAGTCTTTTTTTTATAATCCTCATAATTACCATACCCATTTTGATATAAGTTTATCTTTTAATAATATTAATCCCGGTTGTGATGTTTTGGGTCAATCTTACCTAATAAAATGATTATTTTTAATTATATATCTTACCGGAAATATGATCAACCTTACCCAATAAATTGACAATACTTATCAGACCTTATCGAAATCAGAATTAAAGCCATCTATCGTGTTATAATCATTATCGTAAACCTAGCTGTCACCTGCATTGGCATAGGAAAAAGACAAATGGTTTAAAAAATTACTGAAATAAAAATTTAGTTAATTTATAAATGTATGTTGGATTTCCAAAATTTTTTAGGCTTAAATAAAATATTAAATGTTATTAATTGTTATTTGAATATAATTGTTCAAGAAAAGTTTTTTTGTCCGATCACTCGGATGCAAACCATAAAAAGATAATCAAAAAACATTCACCATTTGTCTAAAAAAATATTATAATCTAGGCGATTATTAAGGGATATGAGCGAATTATGAAAAAATACCAACTTTTCTTATTCATGATTGGGATAAGTCTATATGATTCATCAAGTCATTCAATTTATGCCAAGCCTTCTGTGACAACTAAGGAAACCCCGAATGAAGAATGGAATATCCATCAATCGGAGAATAAGTATAATACTGATACTGGCATTTTTCCATCCTATCATAAAAAAAGAGGTTTATACCCTTCCAAACATCAGATGCATAATCCGCTACGTAAAAAAGGTTGGCATACTCATCCAGATCCCTATATCGAGGAGGGGGGTGTCTATACCAATTCTGAACATCCTGCCTTGACAGATGATCAATCGACTATGCGTGAATATACAAGTGGAACACCTAATCATTATGTTTCACCCCCGTCTATTTTGTTAGGGTTAAAACATTCACGCCAGTCTCAGCAAAAGGTCAGGATCACTGACCCGTCAAATGGGTATGCACCACCCATTTCATTACCCCCTTCATAAAAAGAGTCTCTTTAGTTTTGAGGAACAATCAAAGCGTGTTCTTTGATTTTAAACTAATTCATGATACATAGAAAAATTTGATTTGCCGAGTTCAAGTCAACGTTAATTAAATTTTTGACCAAATCTGATTTTGAGATAATATTATGACCCCAAAAAGTTCGTTTATGCAGGAAGCACAGGCACGAGGATTTATTTTTCAGGCGACTGATCTGGAAAGTCTGGATGAGCGTATGGCAAAAGGTTCTATTTCTGGATATATCGGATTTGATCCAACAGCTGACAGTTTGCATGTCGGGTCTTTGGTACAGCTGATGCTGTTGCGTTTATTGCAAAAACATGGACATCAGCCCGTTGCTTTAGTTGGTGGTGGAACAGCCCAAATCGGAGACCCCTCTTTCCGGGAAGAAGCACGCAGCTTGATGAATCAGGGTACAATTGACCGGAATTTAGATGGAATTGTCCAGAATATTCATCAAATTTTACAACCTGGATCAGGGGAAAACAAAACAATTACGGTTGATAATGCAGAATGGCTGAAAAAGCTTTCCTACATTGACTTGCTAAGAGATGTTGGCATTCATTTTTCAGTTAACCGTATGTTATCCTTTGACAGTGTTAAAACACGTTTGGAAAGAGAACAAGGGTTATCATTTCTTGAATTTAACTATTCCATTTTGCAATCATATGATTTTCGCGAATTAAATCGTCGTTATGGAACTGTTTTACAGATGGGTGGTTCAGATCAATGGGGAAATATTGTATCTGGTGTAGAACTTGTACGTCGAATGGAGGGAAAACAGGTATTTGGATTAACAGCCCCCTTATTGACAACAAGTTCAGGGGCCAAGATGGGAAAAACAGCCAAAGGAGCCATTTGGCTTAACAAGGAGAAATGTTCGGTTTTTGATTTCTGGCAATTTTGGCGTAATACGGAAGATCAGGATGTTGGTCGTTTTCTTAAACTTTTCACAGATCTTTCCATTCAGGAATGTGAACGTTTAGCCGCTTTGCAAGGAGCGGAAATAAACGAGGCGAAAAAAATGCTGGCAACAGAAGTGACCGCAATTTGTCATGGTCGTAGCGCAGCAGAAGCCGCACAGAAGGCGGCTAGAGACATATTTGAGCAGGGTAAACTGGCTCAAGACGGATTACCCGAAATAGTCTTGCCCACCGAAATGCTACAACAGGGTGTTCCTGTTTTTCGTTTATTTGTTCTTGGAAAGTTAGTGAATAGTAATGCGGAAGCCAGAAGATTAATTCGAGGGGGTGGAGCAAGAATTAATGATGAAAAAATTAGTGATGAGGGACAAATTATTACTGATGATGCGTTATGTGATGGGGTTATTAAGCTGTCATCAGGTCGTAAAAATCATATATTGATACGTTGTCGATAGTATAAGGATGCTATTTTTAATATTACCGTTTAGAACAATCGTTTTTTGTCTTAACCTTTTAAAAACCAAATATCGGTTTTAAAAGATTTATTTTCATGATTTGGTTTTTATACAATTAAATGAATCATTTTCTATCAATGATTATAAAATAAATATACATCGCTGTATTATTATAGAATTAGATTAAAAAATTGATAATTTTATAGTGATTATCTTTTTTCGTTTACGGTTTTTATGAAATTACAGTTTGATTTTTTAAACTATCCTTACAATTTCGAAAATGTTTTGAGGATTATACAAACACGTCAGTTGGATAAGGTTTTATCCTGTATACAGGAAATAGAGGAATGGGTAGGAAAAGGATATTATGCAGCAGGATTTATAACGTATGAAGCCGCGTCTGCCTTTCGTTCTTATTTGATAACGCATCCTCCTGAAAAAATGCCATTGTTATGGTTTGGTATTTTTGAAAAACCGATAAAAAGAAAATTCAAACCACAATCTAAAAAAATTGATTTTGGATTAATGAATTGGCAACCTGATTGTTCATGGCATGAATATCAACAAGCTATTGCAGCTGTTAAAAATCATATTGCTGACGGTGATACCTATCAGGTGAATTATACACTGAGAATGGGAACGGATTTCCAGGAAGACCCGTATGAGTTCTATCTGCATATGTTGCAGGCCCAACAATCAAGTTATAGTGCATATCTGGATATTGGATTGTTTCAAATTCTTTCGGCATCTCCGGAATTGTTTTTTCAGGTAAAAGAAAGGAAAATTACTGCTAAACCGATGAAAGGAACAGCCCCAAGGGGATTAATCTTAACGGAAGACCTTGAAAACAGGAAAATATTGAATAATGAAAAAAATCGTGCTGAAAATTTGATGATTGTTGACTTGCTGCGTAACGATTTGGGACAAATTGCAGAGCAGGGAAGTGTGAAGGTTTCATCTTTGTTCGATAAAGAAAAATATCCTACAGTTTGGCAACTCACTTCAGAAATAACTGCACGATTAAAGGAAAAAACAACATTATTGGATATTTTTAGGGCGTTATTTCCATGTGGTTCTATAACTGGTGCACCGAAAGCAAATACAATGAAAATTATTCGAAAGCTTGAAAAACAGCCGCGTGAAGTTTATTGTGGTGCTATTGGGATAGTAACCCCTGATCAAGAAGCGATATTTTCCGTTCCTATTCGAACGTTGGTTGTCCAAAATAAAAAAGCTGTATATGGTGTTGGAGGAGGAATAACTTGGGATTCCACTTCCAAGGATGAATATCGTGAGGTTATTCATAAAATACAGGTTTTGTATGATCGCCGGATACCCGATCATTTACTTGAATCAGTCTTGCTAGAGAATGGATGTTATTTTCTTTTATCTTTACATCTGGACCGGCTGAAAAAATCGGCTGAATATTTTGATTTTTTCTTTAACCAGGCAGAATTGTTAAAAAGCCTGCAACATCTCTCTTGTCAATATGAACGAGGATGCTGGAAGGTAAGAATATTGTTAGATCAAAAAGGGTTAATTCAGATAGAAATTAATGCTATTCAGTCTTTACATCACGATTTGATCGCAAGATGGGCGAAAGAACCTGTTTTGTCAGATAATATGTTTCTATACCACAAAACGACAAAAAGGGATTTTTATCCTTCTGTTACATTGGATTGTGAACAATTACTTTTTAATGAGAGAGATGAAGTTACAGAATTTGTCAATGGAAATATTCTTTTGTGTAAAGGGGGGAAATGGGTTACGCCACCTGTCTCTTCTGGCCTCTTGAGAGGAACGATGTGTCAATATCTGTTGGATCAGGGCATGGCGACAGAACAGGTGATTTATAAACAGGATATACAGGTAGGAAGTCAGATCGCTTTTATAAACAGTGTTCGTAAATGGCGTAAAGTGATCTGGAAAAATTCGTTAAACGATTAAAATACTACAGATAAGATATTAAGATATCGAAGATATATTTGGGTTAAAATAACCAGAATTTTTAATGAGATTATTAATGAAAAATTATTTTATCGCACAATTAATCAAGAGGTTAATATGCAACAACATATTATAGATTTTTTACAGCAACATGGTTTTAAATTTAATCAGTTTACTTTGTTTTTAACAGCTGTATCTATTATCATCCTTACGGCGGCCATTGTTCATGTGATTTTACATCGGATTGTGTTGGTCCGATTGGTTCAATTTGCACAAAAAAGCACGCGACTATGGAGCAAGGTCGTTACAGAGAATCAGTTATTTAGCCGTATGGCTTTTACTGTGCAGGGGTTGATTGTCATACTGCAGACCACTTTTTGGGTGCATCAGGGTGTGAAAACGCTAGTTTTTCTTATGATTGCCGCAAAAGTTTGGGTATTGGTCTGTGCACTTCTGTCAATATTTTCATTTCTGGATATTGTTTTAAAATTTGCAAGTAAGCTGGATATAGCGGCACGGCTTCCGCTTGGAGGTATATTTCAGGGATTTAAATTATTGGCCGCACTGCTTTTTGGTATTTTTATTCTTTCCGTACTAATTGACAAATCGCCACTTATCCTGATCAGTGGACTGGGAGCCATGGCAGCTGTCATCATGTTGGTTTTTAAGGATTCCATTCTGGGCTTATCAGCGGGAGTTCAGTTATCTGCAAATAATATGATGCGTGTAAATGACTGGATACAAATGCCCAAATATGGTGCGGATGGAATTGTAATGGATATTGGTTTGACAACTGTCAAGGTTCGCAATTTTGATAATACAATTACGATGATTCCTACCTATGCGCTTGTTTCCGATTCTTTTACCAATTGGCGTGGAATGCAGGAATCTGGCGGTAGACGGATCAAACGTTCTGTGTATATTGATGTTACAACCGTTCATTATATAACACCTGAGGAAAAGGAAAAAATATTAGAAAGCAAGTTGCTTCAACCCTTTGCAAATTCAGAAAAAAATAAGGACAGGGTTGATCATAAAGAATTCATTATGGATTTAGGCAAATATTTATCCAAAGGCCAGTCAATCACAAATCTGGGTCTTTACCGTATCTATTTGGATTTATATTTGAAAAATCATCCTCGTATTCTTAATCAGATGACCTATATGGTGCGACAGATGGCCCCCGATGCAACAGGATTGTTACCGTTGGAGATTTATGGATTTAGCAATACAGTTGTCTGGAAGGATTATGAAGCCATTCAATCGGAAATTTTTGAACATGCCTATGCGGTTATTGAGGAGTTTTCATTAAGTGCATATCAAAATCCATCAGGAAACAGTTCATCTGTGACAGTTTATCAGGGAAATGCTGCATAATGATTGATGTGTAGTAAGACAAGAATTTGTTGAACAGATTAACATTTAGATATTGTTTAACAAATTTCTTTTTATTGTTTTATATGAAATTCTATAGGAATATCCAAATTAATTAGTAAACCTTGGATATCATCGGGTGGAGGAGGAAGTTTTTTAACTCGGTGGGATAAAGTAAGGACTTCTCGATCCAGGATCAAATATCCGGAACTTTTTGCAAGACTGCTTGTTAGGATGATTCCCTGGCGATTTATGGTAATATGCAAAATGGCGGTTCCCTCTAGGTCATCAGCTTGAGCTTCGGGCGGGTAATGTTTGAAACGTTCGAATTTATTTAAAACCATTCCCTGCCAGTTAGCGGATGTTGAAGAAGTGTGTGTGACTTGTGCGTTTTGATCCTTTTCTGGTGGATGATCGGTATTATTATTTTTTGATGTGGATGTTGAATTTGATCCAGATTGAGAAGTATGTTGTGGAATAATATGTTGGGAAGGTTGCTTTATTTTGAGTTTAGAGAATTTTTCTATTCTTGGTATATCAGGTAGAATATTTGAGACAGAAAATTTTGGCAATAATTTTTGAATGGGTGTCAAGGGTTCTGTTTTGGCAAGTGTTGTAGGTTTATTCAATAATGGTGAAGTCGGAGTTTCTGTTCGATTGGGGGATAAGTCAAGTACAAGAGTATTGCTTTCAGTAACAACGGGTTTGTTGGGAACTGAAGAATTATTGTAAAAAAGAAAAAAAGGAAAAATAAGAATTAATAAAGAGACGATAAAGGAAACAATTATTATATAACGGTTTTCTTTAGATCTGAGATCATTTCGATTGGCTTGCCATTCTGTAAAGGAAATTTTGTCAGTAATCGTGGAGGTTTTCATGCCATTATTGTTTGTTTTGTAAATTTACCAAAGAAATTTTATGATAACCCGCGGCACGGAGTTGATCCATTACCATAATGAAAGAGCCGTAATCAATTTTGGTATCCGCATAAAGAAAGATATGTTCTTCCTTATTGCCGTTTGTTGCAGTGTTAATACTGGGATTGATATCTTTTAATAAAATAGTTTTATCATTTAAGGTTAGAGTATGGTCTGTTTTCAGTGTTAGATAAACAGGGTGGTTGGGTTGTTCCATGTTTTTTGAGGAAGAGTAAGGCAAAGTGACCGGAATTTTTACTGTTGTCAAAGGTGCTGTAATCATAAAGATAATTAGGAGAACCAAAACCACGTCAATAAATGGTGTGACATTGATATCGCACATTTCTTTTGAATCGTTATCAGCATGACGCATACGGATCATGATATTTTTTCTCCCATCATTTTTGGTTGAAAGGGTATGATCTGTGTATTCTTGTCTTTTATTTGCAACTTGCTTATGTCACGAGAAACCAGACGCATGAAAATGGTACTTAAGTCTGCAATTTTTGATCTGCAATTAGCGTTTGAACGAAGAATCATATTATAGAATATTACGGCAGGAATAGCGGTAACCAGACCAACAGCCGTGGCAAGTAAGGCTTCTGCAATTCCCGGGGCAACAGCTGTTAGACTTGTTGTTTGGGTGGAAACGATCCCTGTGAACGATGTCATGATTCCCCATACTGTTCCAAATAAACCTATAAACGGTGAAATCGCACCAATGGTTGCCAAAAAACCGGTTCCTTTATTTAAATAATGACCTTCATTGCTTTCAATTCTTTCTAATAACAATACAATCCTTTCCTTCAGCCCTTCCGAATCATGTGTCAAAACATTGGAACACTGATATTCATCCGTGATAGCCAATAACATTGTCCTACCAATTCCTTTTTTGGAAAGATCAATGTCAGGCATCAATTCTTTGGCATTTTGTAAACGGAACTTATCAATCAAAAGGTTATGGTTGAGGCGGAAAATCTCTATATATTTCGCTATAAAAATTGTCCAGCTGATTAAACAGGCAAGTAAAAGCATGATCATGACAAACTGCACAACAGGATTTGCATTTTCAAATAGTTGCCAGGGTGAAAAAGATAAAGTGGTCATTAGTTATCTCCATATAGACGATGAGAGATAAAATATGATCCTATAAATGTATCTGACATGATGTTAATCCAATAAGATCCTGTATATTTAATAAATTTTTTAACAGGCAATTCAACTTAATGAATTTTATCTTATATTAAGTGATATTAATTATCAATATTAAGTGATATTAATTATCATTATCAAATTATAGAGCTGGTATTAAACTGGATGGGAAAGCCTAAGATTAAATATTTTTCTGTATCGTAAAAAATAGAAAATTTTTATGTAAAGATGGCAATAAGGATATTTGTATTTAAAACCGGGTTATTTAATAAATAACCGGTTTTATGTAATTTAAAGTTATGTGGTTACAAATTTAGCATAGGCAAGGATTTGGCTAAATGCGGTGGTGGCACTTTTAATGGTGGTATGAATATCCAATTTTGCCTGGTTAATTGAATTTTGAAATATTCTCCAGGATGCGCCTCTTCCATCTTGATCTGGTGCCATATGTCGTGCCCCATAATTTTCAGATAAACCAATTTTTTCCACACGTTTCAAAAGCGTATTTGCCCCAAGTTTAGATCCTTCGACAACATAAAGAAAACCTACCGCCTCAGAAGCATTCGTTGTGTTTGGTGAAGTCAAGGTAGTGGAAGGGATATCAATTTTTAAATCTTTCAAATCCTCTTTCACTTTTTCAAAGCGGTTGCGATTGATGAGATCGGGGATAATGACTGTTAACGTTTGGTCATGATAATAACTGTTGGCATCACGATGAATATAATATTGAAGTGAGAGAAATTTCTTGTAGAGTTCAATGTTGTTGAATAATCCAAGGCTGGTAAGATAATGATCCAATTTTTCGTGAGTTTCTCGTGTTTGTAGACGTAAAGCTTCTGTTAAAGTAAGGGTTCCTGAATCTGTCATGGTTGTGTTTCCATTATTGCATGAAAATTAATCAGTTAAGTTGGCTAAATTTATTTAACATTATAATTTTTAGACATATACCAATTAATAGTAATTATCAATATCAATTGATATTAAGAATCATTATCAATTTATTGACATTAAAATTCAGTTGTGTCATCAAAAGTTATTAATAATCATTCACAATAACGATTGATGAATTCCATGCAGACTATTCAAAAAAAACATTTTTTTTTTCCATTTTCATATAAATTTCCATGGTTTGTAATGTCCGGTTTTTTAGGTTTGACCAATATATCAGCCTGGGGGCAATCTTCTAATCCCATTAATCAGGATTTATTGCCGGACCTCAAAACGCAACAGAGAGATGAAGAAAAAAGATCGGATCAATTTAATCAGAAAAACAATATTAAAGGGACTTCGCTAAAGCTTTCTCCGATCCAAGTCAAGGGAAAATCAGACCCGATATTGTCTTATACAAAAATTGATCCCGATAAAGATTATAGCTCCCAAGGAAAATCAAGAGTTTTAACGACAACAACAACCTTTAAAACTTTCAGGGATAAACAGCTCGATAGTTTGGAGGATTATTCGCGTCGTGTGGATGCGGCAATTAACTATAATTCAAATAATTATAGTATTAATATGCGGGGTCTTGATCAAAGTCGTTTATTAACAACGATTGATGGTATTCGTATGATGTGGGCAAATGATGGTGCATTTGCAAGTGCATTTACGACTCAACAGGGTGGTTTATCAACCTTTGATTTTAATTCTTTGGGTGGAATGGATGTTATTAAAAGTGCAGATTCCAGCTTTTTTGGAACAGGTTCTTTGGGTGGAGTGGTTGCCTTACGAACTTTTAATCCAGAGGATATTCTAAAATCAGGACAAAAATTTGGCGGGATTACAAAAACTACCTATGATGGCGTCAGTGCAAGCGCGTTGTTAAACCAGATTTTTGCCGCACGTTACAAAAATACACTATTTTTACTGGAAGGAGGCTATTCCAATGGTAGTGAAACCGGAAATATGGGACATACTGGGGGGTATGGAAATACACGTACAAAACGTAATCCTGCCTCTTACGATCAGGGAAGTTTTGTAGGAAAGGTCATTCATTATTTTTCAGGCGGTCATCGGCTAGGAATTACAGGAGAATGGGTCGATCGCAATGTTGATGAACATACATTGACTTCCCAACGGGTAAAAGAGGAATTTTATCGTACACAAAGTGAAAATCAACGATCCCGTTTTTCTGTCCATTATGATTACAAGGCAAAGGACCCAGCCAAGGATTTATTTGGCGAAGGTCAGTTTATTGCGTATTGGCAGGATAATAATGTTATAACGAATATCTCGGATCGTTATGATTTGATGCCGAAGCGTGATTCGTGGCAGAAACTGGACATGGATGTTCAATCTTATGGAGTGGTTGGACATGCAACAATGAACGTGTTTACAGGCTCGATACATCATGCAATTACATATGGGGGTGAAGCTTATCTAACAGATACAAGTCAGTATCAATCAGGATGGAACGCTACCAAGAATCCATTCCTGCATAATAATTTTTCGGATATGCCAAATGTGCACGGGACTGATTTGGGGGCCATTTTACAAGATCGTATTGGCATTGGAAAAAATGAGTGGCTGCATATCACATCAGGTGTAAGGTTTGATTATTTTAAACGGGATCCGCATAACACTTCGAAATATCAAAACAATCCAATTTACAATGGATTGCCCAAAGGGGCCAGTGGCTCTCGTTACTCTCCAAAGATTTTGGTCGAAGCCCGGATTATTCATCAATTGGTTGCTTATGCACAATATTCACAATCCTATCGTGCACCCAGCGCAAATGAAGAGTATTTAAGTTATGGAACGCCTCCCATGTATCAGGTCACTGGTAATCCCGATTTAAAGGCTGAAACAGGTCGTGGTTGGGAAGTTGGACTTAAATATGGCAATTCAAGACGGGGCTTCAATATTGCCTTTTATGATAATTACTATCGCAATTATATTGATATGATTGGTATCAATCCTTGCACCGGAACACAAATGTGTTTTGGCTATGATAACCTGTCTCGTGTTCGTATTTATGGAACAGAGGCCAGTATGAACTGGGAATTCGATCCCAACTGGCATACGTGGGCCTCTTTTGCATATGCCCATGGACGTAATACAGATATAAATTATGCTTTAAGTTCAATAGCGCCTTTCCGGGGAATCATTGGGTTTGGATATAAAACAGATAATTGGGGAACGGATTTATCAAGTACTTTTGCAATAGCCAGGGATAATGCCAAATTTTTGAATAACACGGGTGTTCTTTCCAAACAGTGGAATACGCCAGGTTATGTTGTTTTTGATTTGACCGGATGGTACAGACCTTCTTTTTATCGTCCCTTGCGGTTTCAATTTGGTATGTATAATATGTTTGACAAAAAATATTATAATGCATCTTCTTTGCCGGTTGGACAATCCTCTCGCAGTCTACAGAAGGCATATTTCTCTCAACCAGGACGTTATTTCAAGGTGACTGCACGTATAGATTTCTGATTTGATTTTTTTAAAATTTTGAATTTTTGCATAGTATTCAGGTCTTTATATTTTTGTAAGAGCCTGATTTATTATGCATAAAAGAAAATTAAATAAAATTTTTGAAAATGAATTGACGAATTACACGGAATTATAGTAAAGACATTTCATCACACAATGGCGGATGTAGCTCAGTTGGTAGAGCGCCGGTTTGTGGTACCGGTTGTCGCGGGTTCGATCCCCGTCATTCGCCCCATCCGATAATTTATTGTGACAACAAAATTTTTCCGTAAAACATGGTTTAAATTTGGCATTTAACCCCTTTTATTTGCAGGCAATTAAATTAATTAGGACTGGTTGTACCAATTATTATAATACTTTGATTAATATTCATTATAACAAGAAGATTAAGATACAGAAAAATTTAGCGGAAATAATTTTCCATTATTGTATTGCTTGTCTAATTAATGCTGGATCATTGTAGTATTGTAGTATTGTAGTAAGTAATAAGAATTTATTTGGTTTTTTGTCAAAGAGAAGAGAAAATAATGTGGTATTATAATACCACATATTTAAAGTCGTTGAAAAACAAATAAAAATTAGTAAATATTAAAAAAAAACTTGACGAAAATCATACTTGAGTTAATAAACAAAAATCAAATTACAGTTTTGCTCAATTAACGGAATCTAGAGTTAATGAAAACAACCATTTCGCTTAAACCAGCGGAAGTAACCAAGAATTGGGTTCTGATCGATGCGAAAGACATCGTTTTGGGACGTTTGGCTGCTATCGTTGCTAATCGCCTTCGTGGCAAGCATAAACCACAATATACACCCCATGTCGATTGTGGTGACAATATTATTGTTATCAATGCTGATAAAGTCGCCTTAACAGGCAAAAAAGTAGAACAGAAGATGTTCTATTATCATACAGGTTATCCCGGTGGGATCAAAGAACGTACGATCAGACAACGTTTGACGGGTAAAAATCCGGAACATCTTGTCATTAAGGCAGTTGAACGTATGATTAGCCGTGGTCCATTGCAGCGTAAACAGATGAAACATTTATATGTTTACGCCAGTGATGCTCATCCACATGAAGCACAGCAACCGGTTAAGCTCGATATAGCTGCGTTGAACCGAAAAAATAGTGTTAATAAAACTACAAAAGTTGGAGCCTGAGGAATATGTCAGAGACTCAAGAACGTACAGGCAGTTTGGCTGATCTGAAAGAGGCAGTTGTTGATACTGTTTTGGCACAACAGGAAGTTATCGTTCGTGAACCAAAGCGTGACCAGTTTGGTCGTGCCTACGCAACCGGTCGTCGTAAGGATGCCATTGCACGTGTATGGGTAAAACCTGGTAAGGGCGAGATTATTGTTAACGGACGTCCGGTAACAAGTTATTTCGCTCGTCCAGTTTTGCAGATGTTGTTGAATCAACCTTTTCAGGTAACCAATCGTGAAGGTGAGTTTGATGTTTACTGCACTGTAACAGGGGGAGGTTTGTCAGGACAGGCTGGCGCGGTTCGTCACGGATTAAGTCGTGCTTTATGCAACTATGAACCTGAATTACGTGCCGCATTAAAAGCGGCAGGCTTCTTGACACGTGATGCGCGTGTTGTTGAACGTAAGAAGTATGGTAAGGCAAAAGCCCGCCGTTCCTTCCAGTTCAGTAAACGTTAAGCCTTACAGCTTTATGAAATCAGGGGCGAGGAAAGGCATTATGCTTTTCTTCGCCTTTTTTATTTAAGCATATGTTTAATTATTAAAAACCGATTTATTTGGAATGACAATCATGACAGAAATGCCTAAAATTTTTATTGATGGGGAATATGGAACTACGGGGTTGGGTATACGACAACGTTTGGCGGATTTGCCAATTGAATTATGTTCGGTCCCCATTGAGCATCGTCATGATATTGATAAACGTCTTCAAATGATGGCGGCAGTTGATTTGGCAGTTTTATGTCTTCCGGATGAGGCTTCACGTGAGGCTGTTGCTCTTGTTGAGATGATGGAAAGTAAAAGACCGCGTATTTTGGATGCCAGTACAGCATTTCGAACAGATCCGGAATGGGTTTATGGATTTGCTGAATTGGATCCGGGGCAAGAACGAAAAATTGCAAAAGCCGATAAGGTTGCCAATCCAGGATGTTATTCCAGTGGAGCAATTGCTTTGCTTCATCCTTTGGTAAAGGCGGGTATAATTCCCGTAGACTATCCATTAACCATTAATGCTGTAAGTGGTTATAGTGGAGGAGGGAAAAAGCTGATTGCAGTTTATGAACAGGAAAAGAATGCACCTCCTTTCGAATTATATGCTTTAGATTTGAATCATAAGCATTTACCGGAAATTTGTCATTATTGCGATCTGGTGCAGGAACCTGTATTTGTTCCATCCGTAGGAAATTTTGCACAGGGAATGATTGTTTCGATACCTTTGCATGTTAATTTGTTAAATGGTACGGTCAAACAGCTTAAAACATGTTTGAAGGAACATTATTTTCAACGAAAAAATATTGTTTTTGTTGAGGATGGTTTAACGCGTCTTCCCGCAAACCAGCTGGCCTTTACCGATCGTATGGAGCTGAGGGTTCATTCGAATAATAGAAATGATCAGGTAATATTGACTGCAAGTTTGGATAATCTTGGAAAAGGAGCATCAGGGGCGGCCATCCAGAATATCAGATTGATGTTCGGTATATGAGGTATTTATCAATCAATATCATTGGAACAATAACCATTTGTATATAAAATTTTAATTGAAATGTTGATAAATGCAGATAATGAGAATTTTTCGATGAAATCGAGGATAAGAATTATTCTAGAAAGATGTCTGGTAAATTTTATAGTAAGATCAGGTTATGAAATACAGTATTGAAACGTATTAGATAACCTGATCCTGTAATAATCTGAAGTATGCTGTTCAGTTTCTCAACTGATTTTTATGATCCAACTGGTTTTGTGAGATATACGGTCCAGCGGCGATGACCTTTACGGTAAGGATCTTCCGGCCCTTTTGCAGAACATGCTGGTCCAGGGGCAGGAGAGCATAGCCGTCCGTCCAGCGGCAGGGTATGTTTTCCTGATTATGCCACCCTTCAAGTTTCCTGGTTTCCAGGTGGGCTTTGACATAGTGGTTCTCCCTGTTGTCAAACAGGGTGATGGTTTCGATCAGTACGCCGAGATTGCGCCTGTCATCAACGAATGGACCGATGGCATCGCACGGGCGACTGCTATTTGAAACGATATGGACATGATGAACGGGACTGGGGAGAACAAAGACATAATTTCCATTTCCCGTTACCGGCCATTGTGGATGGATAACCTCGCCTCTGTCAGTAATGATATGAAGATTTGTGGAGTGGGTGATTGTTTCTGGCGCAACCATGTTCTTCATGCCCAGATGCAATGCCCTCTGTTTCAAATGGGCATGGACAGGTTCAACGGCCTCACGGCTTGTTTCCAGAGGGGCTGCGGCATCCTGTGCCCAGTCTTTTGTCTCCTGTCTTAACTGAACCACCTTTTCAGGATTGTGGAAATTTTTATGGTTGTCCGTATTGAGGTAGCTTTCGGACAATACGCCATCCGCCTTGATAACGCCATGTTTCTCCAGCTCGAGATGATAATAGGTATATTCGGTTTTTGAATAATCGTAACGGATGGAGTGATGATTGACCAGCATGCGGGCGGGGATGAACTTTTCATCAATATAGAGACAATGTTCCGGTGTGATGCGCATATCCTTGTATGGGATATTGTCAGCCAGGGCGTCTTTGACGATATGGATTGCATAACCCGCCACATCATCGGGTCTGTTCCTGCGGACACTGTGGTGACCCGATCCGACCCAGGTCACGGGTTTGAGAACCCTCGCGGAGCCTTCGTATGTATAAACCATGTCTCCGGCACGGATCTTTTCTATGGCCTTCAATCCGTCTCTTGTCTCTATCATCGTGCCACAAAGGTAACAGGGTTGGGGATTATCAGTGTTCAGTCCCGGCACATAATCTATGGAATAGTTGTGATTAGTGTTTATTGTTGGATTGATGAATTGTCCTGTAGTCCCGACAGTTACGCGAGTCAATCCGTTGGTTAACCAGATGGATTGATTGGGTGGAGGGTTGTTGTTAGTCTGATTATAGACAGGGGGGTTGTTTCCATTCAAGCAAATATTATTATTATTTGCGATATTTAATTTCCCACTTGCTGACCAGGATGTTTCATAAATCGTATCATTTTGAGACAAACCGTCGATATAATGGCCATTACTTGAAAATTCTGGCGAGAAATAAGTATTGTTTATTGACTTTCCACCTTGTTCAATCCCTATATAACCATCATAAAATTTTGAATTTTTTAGGGTGCCACCTTTTTGTATAAAAACGTTCTGCCAACTATTATTGGCAAAAATTTCAGCACCGTCTACAACCGCTCCATCTTGAATATAGATATTGTTAATGTTGAAAATATTTACTGGATCATTACCTCTGTAAATGATAATTCCGGCTCCATTTTTATAGACATTCTGTCTAATCATATTACCGGCAGGATCTGAAGCGATTTCAGAGCTGATATAAATTGAGGTGGTGCCACCCGTACCGATGATATTGATATGATCGTTGGAAATGTTATAGTTTTTTACATAGTTTTCAATATCATCCCCGGTAATCTGTTCTTGAGAAAATTGGGCGGTTCTGCTGACTGATACGGTCAGCCTGTTTGATGAAGGGTTGTATCTGTAAAGATCCGGTATATTGGGATTTGTTACTTTACTGTTGTTATTGAGGGTAAGATTGGCAGTATTATTATCACTTGATTGAAAATAAGAGTTGGGTTGATTCTTGTAACTATTGCCACTAAAACTTTGACCTCCCAGATTATAACCGCTTCTTGTAGTATTTGGGTTAAGGAATGAGTCATTATCCGAAGTGGAGGAACCGTTCATGATAACAGGGCTGGAAATAAAAGTGTTGTTGGTTGAACTGCCACCATTCATCGTAACATTTTGATTGAATATATTTGAATCCTGGAGCGTTCCACCAGTATTGATTGTAATGGCTGAATTGTTAGAGGGGCTGTTTTTGATCAAAAGGAAATTTGAACCTGAAACGGTTGCACCATTTGTAATGGTTACAGTGCTGTCAACAAAATTGATGGGTCCTGAATAGGCTTGTGATGGATCAGATGTAAGATGATTATTTGTTGATAGGCTGAAATACTGTCCGTTGGTTGAGTTTATTTTGTAGACAGTGCGGCCATCACTTAATTTAACGGCATACCAATTGCCACTATCAATGATCGGATTGTTATTTTGTAATATATAACTGTTCAGGTCTGTATTTTCGACATTTTTTAATTGATTGGAAGTCGCATTCTCTCTTGTAAGGCGATTATTTGAGAAGGTTTGAATAGAATCTTGACTGTTCTTTTCACCATAGGATGGAGGATATTGATATGAATGGACAAATGAATGATTTATTTTGAATGTATCATCATCTTTTTTATCTTTACGCAAGTAATCTTTTTTTTGGTTCGTCATCAGTGATTCTCATATAATTTTTATTATAAGCGTGTCAGAAAGTAAGTATTTGTGACATTTATTATTTAAGTAATACTTTCATGAGCATGCTATTTATTATTTAATCTATTTAATTATTATAATGTTATTAATATATTTAGTAAATTAAATTTGATAATTGAAATGTAATATCTTGAATACATTTATTATTTTTTAATAAATATTAGATTTCTATTAAAAATAGTTAGATAGGGATTCACCCAATTTTGTTTTTCAATAAATGTATGGAAAATGACATTATGAAGTGATGGCCTGGTCGGGATATGGATTAAGTAATAAAATTGCTAGAATCAAATGGGTTTTATAAAAAAGCTGGATCAATTTATCTGATCCAGCCTTATAAGTAATATAAAATGGTATTTGTAATTTTTATTATGATGACATTATTTTTTTATGATCCAACTGGTTTTGTGAGATATACGGTCCAGCGGCGATGACCTTTACGGTAAGGATCTTCCGGCCCTTTTGCAGAACATGCTGGTCCAGGGGCAGGAGAGCATAGCCGTCCGTCCAGCGGCAGGGTATGTTTTCCTGATTATGCCACCCTTCAAGTTTCCTGGTTTCCAGGTGGGCTTTGACATAGTGGTTCTCCCTGTTGTCAAACAGGGTGATGGTTTCGATCAGTACGCCGAGATTGCGCCTGTCATCAACGAATGGACCGATGGCATCGCACGGGCGACTGCTATTTGAAACGATATGGACATGATGAACGGGACTGGGGAGAACAAAGACATAATTTCCATTTCCCGTTACCGGCCATTGTGGATGGATAACCTCGCCTCTGTCAGTAATGATATGAAGATTTGTGGAGTGGGTGATTGTTTCTGGCGCAACCATGTTCTTCATGCCCAGATGCAATGCCCTCTGTTTCAAATGGGCATGGACAGGTTCAACGGCCTCACGGCTTGTTTCCAGAGGGGCTGCGGCATCCTGTGCCCAGTCTTTTGTCTCCTGTCTTAACTGAACCACCTTTTCAGGATTGTGGAAATTTTTATGGTTGTCCGTATTGAGGTAGCTTTCGGACAATACGCCATCCGCCTTGATAACGCCATGTTTCTCCAGCTCGAGATGATAATAGGTATATTCGGTTTTTGAATAATCGTAACGGATGGAGTGATGATTGACCAGCATGCGGGCGGGGATGAACTTTTCATCAATATAGAGACAATGTTCCGGTGTGATGCGCATATCCTTGTATGGGATATTGTCAGCCAGGGCGTCTTTGACGATATGGATTGCATAACCCGCCACATCATCGGGTCTGTTCCTGCGGACACTGTGGTGACCCGATCCGACCCAGGTCACGGGTTTGAGAACCCTCGCGGAGCCTTCGTATGTATAAACCATGTCTCCGGCACGGATCTTTTCTATGGCCTTCAATCCGTCTCTTGTCTCTATCATCGTGCCACAAAGGTAACAGGGTTCTTCCTGAGCATTATCCCTGTAATCCAAAATATATTTACTATTACTTGATATCGTCGGATTAATTAGTTTTCCGTTACCCGCGACATGGATTTGGGTTGTACCACTGGCTACGGTAAATTGTGTATTGTTTGGAGGGTTATAGCTTTTGTCATTATAAACAACATTATTATTGCCATCAATATATCGACATTCATTATTTGCGATATTTACGAGACCTTTTACGGTTCCAGAACTCTCAAAGAATTTGTCGTCCTGTGAAGTGCCTTCCATTCGATGGTCGCCCAGATTGTCCCATTCGGAATACCAGAATTCCGGTGAATAATAAGTATTGTTTATTGACTGTCCACCTTGTTCAATGCCTACATAACCATCATAAAATTTTGAATTTTTTATGGTTCCGCCATTTTGGACAAGGAGTCTCGGGATATTGTTTCCCAAAATTTGCGCGCCGTCAAGAACTGCACCTTTGGTGACAATAACCTTGTATACATTGTAAAAATTAATTTTTTTATTACCACGGTAGATTTCATGTCCGGCACTATCCCGATAGACATTTACTGTTTGGGGTACACCTGATGAATCCAAAACAGGTTTTCCATTTTGGTCCAGAACGTTTTCTGTGTATACATAGACACAATTGTTACTGCTACCGTTATTTGGGCCAATAATGTTCAGGCTGTCATTTTGAATAACGGTACTGGCGAGGTATTTATCAAGTTCTGGACCAGTAGGCACCCCCTTTGTTTCAAATTGTGCTGTATTTACCACATTTATAGTCATGGTATTATTTGAGTTGTTCAATGGAACATTCGGTATATGGGGATTTCTGACAATACTTCTGTCATTTACGTTTACATCAGCAGATCCATTATCACTGGATAGAAAGGTGTTGTCATGTTTGGTATCAAGATAGCTTCTATTTGTATAACTGATTCCCTTTAAATCATAATATCCTGTTTTAGAGGAAAAATTGACGAAAGAATCCCCATCGGATACGGTAGTTCCACTTATGTTGACGGGGCAGGAAATAAAAGTGTTGTTATTGGAATGACTATTGCCAGTAAAAATTACGTTTTGATTGAAAATATTGGAATCTTGCAGTGTTCCACCATTATTGTATAATGTTCTGGAATTGTCACTGGCAAGGAAATTCAATCCAGAGACAACAGCCCCATTTTCAATGTAAAAATCGGAATTTATGATATTAACAGGACCTGAATAGGCTTTATTGGGATCATTGGTTAGGTGATCCTTGTCGTGTAAACTGAAATAGGGGCCATTTGTGCCGGTTCCCCGTTGATAGACCGTTTTACCATTGTCAAGTTTAACGGCATGCCATGGAATGGTTCCATCCAGGATCGGGTTATTGTTACGGACGGTATAATTTGCAAAATCGACATTGTTATCGAATTTCAATGGATTTTTACTGGTATCAGCAGATAGGTCAGGATCCACACCCGGATAATTATAGTTTGGCGAACTGTTTGGATCATTATTTTCCCCCCCGCCAAAATAATCAAGATAATAACTATTGTAGCTTGATATACTTGGATCAATGAATTGCCCTCCATAACCGATATGCAGTTGCATAAATCCATTGACAACCGAAAAGCGTTGGCTTTTGGATGGATTTTTAGTGGGATCGTTTACAGTAAAACCATTTTGATCGAAATAAACGTTGGCATTATCACTAATGTCTAAAAGATTCTGGTAAGAGTGTGCAGATTCATAGAATTTATCATTTTTGGAGATCCCTTCCATGCGGCTGGTGACATTATTTCTGCTGTACCAGAATTCGGGTGAATAATAGGTGTTATTGAGTGATTGACCCCCATTCTGAATCCCGATGTAGCTATCGAAAATATTGGAATTTTGAAGAATGCCTCCGTTTTCAACCAGGATACTGGGAATTGCTCCGCCAAAAATTTGTGCATGATCCAGTACCGCGCCTTTTCTGACAATTATTCTTGAGACATTATAGATATTGACAGGACCGTTTCCCCGATAGAGTACATTATTTTTTGAATCCCGGTATGTTGTTGCTGTTTGTGTCACTCCATTGGCGTCTGTAAATGTCTCGTTGGTGACATATACAACGTTATAATCACTGAAGCTTCCATCACCGATAATGGATTTATAGTCATTTTTGATTATTATGTTGTTCAAATATTCATCAATGTTGTTTCTGGAATAAAAATCCTGTTTTCCGAATCTTGCTCCTTGATCAACATTGATCTGCGTACTTTTCGTGTCGGCTGGAACCTGCGTATCGGCGGTGACAGTGGGATTGGTGACGATAGTATAGTCTTTTATATTGATTGTTGTTGTTCCACCTTTACTAAAGAAAAAATTTCCTGATGAGGGGGTCTGTTGGGAGGCTATACCCGTTAAAGTCCAGCTACCCACTGATAGGATGTAGGCATTGGTAAATGAATCGTTGTCTGACTGAGTGTTGCCGGCCATTGTGGTGGGGCAGCTATAGTAATTGTTATTACTGGAAAAACCATTGTTGATGTAGACATTTTGATTGAAAATATTGGAATTTTGCAATTTACCATTTTGATCAACGGTAAGCGTATATTGATTCCCGTCAGTGGAAAAGTAATTGAGTTCTGATACTACGGCTCCATTCTCGATATGCAAATTGCTGTTGATAATGTTTACAGGGCCAGAATAGGCATAGTTTGGATCAGTGGTTGTGTGATCAGCCGTATACAGGCTAAAGTATGAATTTGTACCGTTCTGATTATATCCGCCCTTACTATATATAGTTTTTCCATTATAGTTAATGGCGTACCAATCACCGGTATTAAGGATGGGATTGTTATTGTGTATGGAATATCCTATCGAATCAAAAGTGCTTATTTGGTCTTCGGTGACGTTATTTTTATTTGCCAAATTAACAGGATAATAAATATAGTTTACAAAATGATTTGTTTTAAATTCATTTTCATCTGTTAAATCTTTGCGTTTGTCGTCTTTTACATGTTTAACCATAAGTAATCTCTTATTTTTACTTTATTTTTTCGTTCCTAAAATATTATTATTAGTATAATACAACATAATATACAAACATGTTATTTATTAATAAGTAATTTTTACTAATATAAAATGAAATTTATAGTAATAATTATTAAATTTATTTAATATCATTTAATGAACTATTGATTTTTATAATTTTTTAAATTTTGCTAAAGCAGTGAATATTTTTGGTTACTTTAAAAGTTTTGCAAGGTTTGTTTTTTATTGGAATTAATTTTTTTATTAAAAAAACTTTAAAAAAACTTAAATGAATATAAGTTAAATAAATGATGTATAAGTAACCAGTTTCATAATTATTTGTATAAAATTTAATTATAATGTGAATATTATGTATTTTAAATGAAAAAATCTTTGAAAAACACTTGCAATTTTTTTAATTTTTTTTAAAAACAAGATTGTCTTTTGGTGGTGTTATCTGCTAAGAGAAAATAAGCAAGCGAGAGTGACGGAACGGTAGACGTAGTCGACTCAAAATCGACCGCCGCAAGGCGTGGGGGTTCAAATCCCCCCTTTCGCACCAATTCACGTTATCTGTTAACGTGCAATGAATGGTTATTAACGCTTATGTCAAGATTGTCCATATCTCCCAAACCCCAAAAAAAACCTGAAAATCCATGTTTTTCATCTGGTCCTTGCGCAAAACGTCCCGGATGGAATATCAATGTTTTGCAAAATGCTCTGGTAGGGCGGTCACATCGTTCCATGGAAGGACGGGCCAGGTTACATGATGTCATTCACCGCTCTGCTGAAATACTTGATGTTCCTGAAGGATGGAAATTGGGTATTGTGCCCGCTTCAGATACCGGGGCTGTTGAAATGGTTTTGTGGGCTTTGCTAGGGTCTCGTCCTGTTGATGTGCTTTCTTATGACAGTTTTTCTGCGGAATGGGTTACCGATGTTGTTGAACAGTTAAAACTGTCCAATATTAATATTATTTATGCAGAGTATGGTGAATTGCCAAATCTGGATGAAATTCAGTGGGATAATGATGTTGTAATGGTGTGGAATGGAACGACTTCGGGTGTTAAAATTCCCAATGGAGATTTCATTCCTGACCATCATGATGGATTGGTTATTTGTGATGCGACCTCGGCTGTTTTTTCGATGGATCTACCATGGTCGAAACTTGATGTGGTAACGTGGTCCTGGCAAAAGGTTTTGGGTGGGGAAGCCGCGCATGGAATGCTTGCTCTATCACCACGTGCAGTGAAACGTCTTGAGGAAACGGAACAGTTAAGACCCTTGCCTAAAATCTTCCGTGTATTGAAACAGGGAAAATTGAACGAAAAAATTTTTGAGGGAGATACGATCAATACCCCGTCAATGCTTTGCGTTGAAGACGCGCTGGATGGTTTGAGATGGGCTCAATCTGTCGGGGGATTGGCAGGATTGAAACGTCTTAGTGAAAATAATCTGAGGATTGTCAGCCAATGGGTTGCTAAAACGGCATGGATTGAATTTCTTGCAAAAGATGAGAAGTATCGCTCACATACCTCTATTTGTTTAAAAATTGTGGACCCTTGGTTTGTTGCGTTGGATAATAAAAGTCAGAAAACGGTTTTATCGAAACTGACTGGTCTTTTGGCTGAGGAACAGGTCGCTTATGATATTGCCAGTTATCGTGATGCTCCTCTGGGATTGAGGTTATGGGGTGGGGCAACGGTGACTGCTGCATCTATGGAGGCCCTGTTACCTTGGCTTGATTGGGCGTTTGCGATGGTAAAGGCGGATGGTTGAATCATACGGGAAGATGATTAAAGGTAAAAAGCAACTATACATATGATTGATGATCTGGAAATAAGTAACGCATTGCTCCCCGTTGGTTTTTGCGATGTTTTGCCCTCTGATGCTGAGACAGAAGCGCGTGGTTTGCAAAAAATGATGAATATTTTTGCTAATTACGGTTATGATAGGGTCAATCCACCTTTATTGGAATTCGAACAGAGTCTTCTTGCGCATGCGGGCAAAGGAATTGCAGAGCAAACTTTTCGGATAATGGATCCAGAAACACGTTATATGATGGGCTTGCGCGCAGACATTACACCTCAGATTGCCAGAATTGCTGCGACACGATTGATCAATTCACCACGTCCTTTGCGGTTGTCGTATGCTGGTCTCTGTATTTGGGTTAAAGGGGCAAGACATTCAGCAGCCCGTCAAATTTTACAGACTGGCATTGAATTAATTGGCATCGATAATGCACAGGCTGATGCCGAGGTGATTCTTGTGACTGCACAGGCATTGCAGGCGCTTGGGATTCAGGCCTTCAGTTTTGATTTAATGATGCCGCAGCTGGTACAGGCAATTATTAGCCCGGAAAATTTTACCTCTGCACAATTGGGTGCGTTAATGCGTGCATTGGATCGTAAAGATGTTGCCGCCGTAAAATATTATGGCGGGGATTATTCGGATATTTTGACAGCTATGTTGCAGGCGGCAGGTCCTGCGGATCAGGCTATTGGCGCATTGCGAAAATTAGATTTCCCAGCAGAGGCCCAACGGTTGTTTGAACGGTTGTTGGCTTCTGTAAAAGCGGTACGAAATCAAGATCCGGATATTGAATTAACTATTGATCCTGTTGAATTTAGAGGCTGGGATTATCATACAGGATTATGTATTTCCGTTTATGCTGATGGTATTAGTGGTGAAGTTGGTCGGGGTGGAAGATATCTTTCCAATAATCAGGAACCTGCTTGTGGTTTAACCCTTCGTCCAGATATTTTGTTGCAAAGAGCGGAAAGACCTTTGAGCAAATCAAGAGTTTTTGTTCCCTATGGTTGTCATAGAATTGAGGAGTTGAGCAAACTGCATGAAGAGGGATATGTGACATTAATGAGTTGTGCGGTTGAAGACGATCCTGCAGAAGAGGCTCATCATTTAAATTGTCAATATATATACAAAAAAGGAAAGTTGTTTCCTTTGTAATTGGTGTAAGCGCTTTAATCATTTAATATTTGTGTAATTTTATAAATAAGGTTGTTTAGATAAGGAAGTCTATATGTCCAGTGTTACCATTGTCGGTTCCCAATGGGGAGATGAGGGAAAAGGAAAGATTGTTGATTGGCTGGCCAGTCAGGCAGATGTTGTAGTAAGATTTCAGGGCGGACATAACGCTGGACATACCTTGGTTATTGATGGAAAAAGTTATAAATTATCATTATTGCCTTCCGGTGTAGTCAGGCAAAAAATTAGTATTATTGGCAATGGGGTTGTTGTTGATCCACAGGCCCTGTTAAATGAGATTGCCAAGTTTAAAGATCAGAATATCGAAATTACTCCAGATATTTTAAAAGTAGCCGAGAATTGCCCTTTGATTTTGCCTTCTCATGTGGCCTTGGATCAGGCTCGTGAAAAAGCACGTGGAGAACATAAAATTGGAACAACCGGTCGAGGTATCGGACCCGCTTATGAAGATAAAGTGGCGCGTCGTGCCATTCGCTTGTGTGATTTGACAGAACCGGAAACGCTAGATTGGCGTTTGGATGAGTTATTGGCTCATCATAATGCCTTATTGGTATCATTGGGTGAAAAAACATTTTCAAAAGATGAAATTCTATCCTATCTCAATACTATTGCTGTAAAGGTTTTACCTTTTATGGCACCCGTTTCAGAATTAATGGCAAGTTATATTAAGGATAATAAATTTGTGCTATTTGAAGGGGCACAGGCCATAATGTTGGATGTAGATCATGGAACCTATCCTTTTGTAACCAGTTCAAATACTGTGCCTGCTCAAACGGGGATTGGTAGCGGTACAGGCCCACGGACAGGCGGATACATACTTGGAATTGCCAAGGCCTATACGACAAGAGTTGGTGCAGGGCCATTTCCAACCGAGCTATTTGATGAAACTGGAAAATATTTAGGTGAAAAAGGTCACGAGTTCGGTACGGTAACAGGACGGCCAAGACGCTGTGGATGGTTCGATGCTGTACTGGTACGTCGTGCAGTTCAAGTTGGTGGATTGGATGGTTTGGCCTTGATGAAACTAGATGTTCTGGACGGCTTAAAAGAGGTCAAAATTTGTGTCGGGTATCAATTGGACGGTCAGAATATAGAGCGTTTTCCATATACTTTGGAAGCGCAAAAAAGATTGAAACCTATTTATGAAACGATGTCAGGATGGAATGAAAAGACCTCTGGTATTCGGTCAAAGGAAGAATTGCCGGCAGCAGCAAGAAATTATATTGAACGTATTGAAGCATTGACAGGGGTTAAGGTTGCTGTCATTTCAACCAGTCCTGAACGTGAAGATACAATATTATCCGAGAATTTTTTGCCAAACTAATTTTAAGATAATTTATTGTCTTTTTGTGACCCCTGACAAGGGGTCTTTTATAATTCTCATTTTATGTTTCTTAATTCGTTCTATAAATATTTATTTGTGAATAAAAGATTCTTATTAAGAAAATTTTAATGAATTTTATTCAAAAAAAATTTGAAAATTAATATTTATATGAAAAAGAAACAAAAACCACCTTTTAATATATGTTCAAGAAATGATTTAAGGATATATTATAGATAATTTTATTTTATTGCTTAAATATAATGATCGAAAAGATAGATTGTAACTAAGAATCATTTGAAACAAATTTATCTGATCGTAAAATTAATAACAGTATGTTTTAAATTTTTTTGTCTTTTGAAATTTGTTGTAGATTTAATATATTCCAAAAGAAAAATTTTTAAAAAACTGTTTTATTAACAGCTTAATAGATAATTATCAAATATTATTTTGACCAATTCAATGTGATGCACATGGTTATCCAAATATTCAATAAAAAAAATAACGGGTTAACATCTGATTCCAATAAAGAAAAACGCGTAGGATCAAATATACGCAGGGAAATTCTGAGAGCTTTAAAGACAGCTTTTCCTTTAATGTTAAGTGTCATTCCTTTTGGTTTGTTATTGGGGGCGCAGGCAAAGATACATGGATTGTCAACGCTTGAGCTCTGGTTAATGTGCAGTTTAAATTTTGCTGGCGGATCTGAATTTGTCGCGATTAATTTATGGCAAAAAACACCGCCATTATTATTGATTGTTGCGATGACTTTACTGGTGAATTGCCGTCATATTTTAATGGGCGCCACCATGATACAGTTTTGCAAGCGTTTTTCATTAAAAAGGATTTTACCATCTTTTTTCTTTTTATGTGATGAATGTTGGGCATTGTCATTGCAGGACTGTTATCACAGGTTAAAAAAAGTCATTAGTCCATCTTTTAGCTATATATTTTATATGACTGTAGGAGTTTCTTTGTATCTTGTCTGGGTTACAAGTGCCGTGATAGGAATTTTATTGGGGCCTTTATTTGGTAATCTTTTGCATTATGGATTTGATATGGCGTTTGCAGCCATATTCATTGTTTTACTTCGTGGTATGTGGCTGGGATGGCGAAAAGGCATTATCTGGGCAAGTAGCCTTATAACAGCCTGTATAGTGTATATGTTTGTGCCTGGGGAATGGTATATTATTGCGGGTACTTTAACCGGAATAATATTTGTCTTTCTGGTTCCCAATCGCATGCTGCAGGCATCAAAAAATGTTTAGTACCTATATTAATGAACACGCTTTTCTGACGATTATATTCATGGGTATGGTAACATATCTGACACGAATTGGTGGATACCTTGTTTTTAGTAAATATGATCATCCCCGATTAAAGAACATATTGGAAATTGTTCCTGGATGCGTAATGATTTCCTTGATCGCACCTTATTTTGTTACAGGACGGATAGCAGATATGATTGCATTAATCTTTACGGTAACGGCGGCTATTCGATGCTCTTTTTTGGTTACACTGATTATCGCGATAGGATCAGCTGGATTATTACGATATCTTCTAGGTTAAATACGACATAATCCAGCTTGTTATGTTTTATATTTTTAGGCAATAGCTACTTGGTTTATTGAGTTTTTAAATCCAATATCTGAACCATGTGCTTTTTGAATAATTTCTTGCAATTTTTCAAAAGCACGGGTTTCAATCTGACGGATACGTTCTCTGGAAATTTTATAGACTTTTGAAAGTTCTTCCAAGGTTGCAGGTTTGTCTTTTAACCTACGCTCCGTTAATATTTCACGTTCTCTGGGTTTTAAGCCTTCCATCGCTTTTTGTAGAATATTATGACGTTGGGATAGTTCTTCACGTTCGGCATAGCTCTCTTCCTGGTTAATGGCGTCATCAACCAGCATATTCTGCCATTCGTTATAATCACTGTCGTTTCCCATAGGGGTATTTAGGCTGTGATCTTGAGCGCTTAGCCGTTGATTCATGCTTTGAATCTCGGATGTAGTTACTCCAAGTTTCTCCGAAATTGTTTCCAATTGTTCCGGGGTTAGGTCAGTGTCACTAAAGGCCTTAATCTGGCTTTTAACGCGACGTAAATTGAAAAAAAGCTTTTTTTGAGCAGCGGTTGTCCCGATTTTAACCAAAGACCAGTTGTGAAGAATATATTCCTGAATAGCCGCTTTAATCCACCAAATTGCATAGGTTGTAAATCGGAACCCACGATCTGGATTAAAACGTTGGATGGCTTGAAGCATACCTATATTTCCCTCACTTATCAATTCATTCAGGGGCAAGGCATAGCGTTTGTATGTTGTGGCTATTTTAACGACTAATCTTAAATGTGCGTTGATCAATTTATGTGCAGCCTGGATATTTCCCTCCTCTTTCCACTGTTTCGCATAGGTGAATTCCTCTTCAGCTGTTAAGAGGGGAAATTTGCGGATATTCTGGATATATTGTGTAATGTTGTTTTCTGGCGTGATATCTAACATTGAAGGAACCATTGATTTGTACCTTTATGATGTTATGGTCTGCGTAAAACAGAACACATGTCTTGTTGATCTTTATTGTATTTTTAATTAATGCAGTTGACCCACATTTATATTTTATGAAGTTTGTTTTGTTTACGAACATTGTTATATCAGACTAATTTAGTCCTGTCAAAAAAAATAACATAAAAATAAAGTATATTTTCATCGATAAATTCGATTATAGGTAATAAAAATTGAACTGGTTAATATTTATAGAGTTTAAAACATGTATTTTACAAAATTTTAACCTTTATAATTAATAATTTATTAATAAATTTTTAACAAGTTATTTTTTTCTTTACAAGAGTGTTTATTTCGAATCGAAAAATAAGGATTTATTATATCTTTATTTTTCCGTAGTTATTTTCTTTATTAAACGTTCCATATCCTGGGGCAATGATGTTTCAAACTCATGATATTTATTGCTTATGGGATGATTAAATCCTAAAAGTGTCGCATGCAGGGCCTGTCTGGGAAAATCAAGAAGTTCATTTCTTTGATCTATGGGTAAGATTTTTGCAATGGCGGGAATCCGCTTAAGATATACGGGATCACCTATTAAGGGGTGACCTTGTTTCGATAAATGCACACGAATCTGGTGAGTGCGTCCTGTATCAAGTTTACACTGAATAAAGCTTACAGCTGGATTTATTATTTTTTGAATTTTATAATTTGTTTTGGCATATTTTCCACCTTTTTTGACAATTGTCATTTTTTTACGATCATAGGGGTCACGACCGATATTTCCTTCAATAGACCCTGGACTTGGGTTTGGTATTCCCCAACAGATGGCATGATATAACCGGTTTATGGTTCGATCTGCAAAATCAGCGGATAGTTTGCTTAAGGCTTGTTCAGATTTTGCGATAACCATTACTCCAGAAGTGTCTTTGTCCAGCCGATGAATGATTCCGGGACGTTTTTCTCCTCCTATTCCTGACAGGCTGTCTCCACAATGCGCCAAAAGAGCATTGACCAAGGTGCCATTTTCATTTCCCGGGGCTGGATGTACAACTAATCCAGCCGGTTTATTGATTACGATAAGATGATTGTCTTCAAATAGAATTTCCAGGGGAATGTCCTGAGGTATCAATGAATACTCTTTTACTTCAGGGATTTGCAATTCAATTTTATCATTTGTTTTAATGGGAGTTGATGGATTTTTAACAGGGACATGATTGCGTTTACAATGTCCTTGTTCAATGAGTGCTTTAATTCTTGATCGTGAATAATTTTGATAGGTTTTGCTTAAAAATCGATCAAGTCTTAAATTATTGTATTTTTCTTGAACTGAAGTTACAAGCAAAGTTGAGTCGATCGTGTTTGAACCATTCATACAGAAAGTACCTTAATGTCAATGAATATATCCCTTGAAAACAAAAATTCTTTATCACGAAAAAATAAAGGATTGTTAGCTTTAGTTGTATTTTTGGGAATTCTGATAATAATAGCCACAACGATACTGGTTTTCGCAATTATCAGTCGTATAACTCATAAGAAAAACGATTCTGTCATGATTTATGAAAATTCACTAAAAATTACACGTCCAATCAGTATATTGCAAGAACCTAAAGGGACACGGATAGAAAAGGTCACACGTCAGTCTGACAGGATGGTATTGATAACATTGAGAGGTGGAGGGCCTGATCGTTTGATTTTCTGGGACATTGATCAACAAAAAAAGGTGGCGGAAGTTAAAATTATCGATTCGGGGATTGATGATAAATAGTTTGTTAATTGAAAAAGAATTTTTATGAAACACCTTGCATATATTCGGATTTATAATATGAATAGTTATTGCAATTATCAAATAAAAAAACAAGAAATAATATATGTATGGATTTTTATACTTTGTTTCACTTTATAAAAAAATGTAATATTTTGATATTTTAATGACAATTGAGAAAAATAGTATATAATTGAATTATAACAATCATTTAAAGGAGAATTGTTATGAGTAAACATGAAGTATCAAAAAAAGAAGCTCATAAAGCTGCCGAAACGCTAAGGGATCCTAAAGCTAGTAAATGTGATAAATCCGAAGCAGGTTCTGAATTATCAAAGAAAAAAAATCAAGGTAAAAAATAGATAACTAGATAATTAATCCAATTTATTTGATTTTTATATGCTAAACTCAAATAACGATTGTAGGTCTGTAAAATGGACTATTTAGCAGTCGTTATTTTTTTTGTGATTAATTTGGATTTTTTGGTGAGTTTTGGTTGCTTTTTAGAGCAGGATGACGTAGATAAAAGAAAAATATGGAAGGTTTCTGGTCCCGTTCGTCTAGAGGCCTAGGACACTGCCCTCTCACGGCAGCAACACGGGTTCAAATCCCGTACGGGACACCAAAAGAGAATATCAATCTAGCAATACGTTAAATAATTATTATCGTAAGATTATATAGATATTTAAAAAAGTACTAGAAGATTTGCTTCAAAAATAATTGAAAATATTTTCAATACGAAATTATCTGTTTTGTTTAAACAAAATCTTTTTTCGCATTATAATATAGACATAGTTTTTTCATATTGTGAAATGGAAAAATATTAGATTACTGAAAATAATTTTTGTAATAGATCCATATAATACTTTGGTAAAATTATGCAAAAAAAAATTATAAAGCCTAAAAGACCTTTTATAATCAAAATGGGGAAAAAACTTCGTCCTTATTTTAATAAAGTGCTTTCCCGTTATTCAGAAATTCCGGATCAACCTGTATATGATATTTCGGTTCTACCATGGATATCTGTAATTGAAGCTAATGCAGATATAATTCGTAAAGAATGGGAACAGCTTGTTCAGAAGTATCAAAATGAATCTGTTAACGCACCCTCACTGCGAGATATATCTCCTGACCATGCTAGAATTGCCGCGGATAAACGTTGGAAATCCTTTTTTTTGCAGGGTTACGGGTTACGGGTGATGGAAAACTGTAAGTTAATGCCTAAAACAGCAGCTTTGATAGATAAGATCCCGAATTTAAATTCAGCGTTTTTTTCTATTCTTGAACCGGGTGCCGTTATCCCCCCGCATTATGGTGTGACCAAAGGTTTGCTTACGTGTCATCTTGGGGTCGCTGTGCCGATAGATCAAAAAAAATGCTGGATTGATGTTGATACGCAACGTTTATACTGGGTCCAGGATAAATGCATTCTTTTCGATGATACCTATAGGCATAGTGTTGAAAATGATACGAATCAAACTCGGGTTGTTTTATTATTTCAGGTTTTAAGACCGGAAAGAGGATTTGGTAAGGTTGTTCAAGATCTGTTTATGATGGCGATCCGTCGTTCTGCCTTTGTTAAAGAAGCCTATGATAATTTTATGAAAATCAATAAACAACAAATATTACATTAGTTATTGATTGAGGTATTTGATTTTTTATTAATGTTCAATGTTTTAATCAATGAATTGGGGTTGCAGAAAGGATTATTGAATAATAAGTGAATTGTTATAATTTTTAATTAGGTTATAAATAATTACTGTAAATATTCTGGAGAAAGTGTAGATTTGTGAGAATCGGTTTTTTAGACTGTTTTGCTGGTATGAGTAGCAGCCGATTTATAGGGGCTTTGGCAAGTGCCGGTGTTCCTGAACAAATTTTACAAGATGCAGTTGACGCCCTTGATATAGGCGCACGCCTAGAATTAATGCATGTCAAGCGAAGCAATATTGCAACGATCAAAGCCTATATTAGTTTTGACATTTCAGAAAATGGCTTGAATTTTTCTCATGATTTCTTGCGTTCTTTTCAAGATGAAAAAGTCAATAATAAACAGTTGCTGGGAACAATTCAGGCCTTGATTTCCAATGCGTCCCTACCTGTAAAAGCGAAAAAGCTTATTTTGGAAACTTTTCAGAATTTGGCTGAAGCACAAGCCAAAATCTCAGGTCTGCCAATCGAAGAAATCAGTTTTCATGAGATTAAAGCGCTGAACACGATTGTTGGAGTAACAGTTTGTTGCGTTGCATGTGTCTGGCTGAAGATAGATCAATGGTATGTTTCTCCCTTGAATGTAGGATCGGGAATCAAAAAAGATTCCAAGGGATTTTTACCTATTCCAACCCCTGTAACGCTTGAGCTTTTGGGAAATGAGGTTCTTATTTATGCCTCGGGTCCACAAAAGGAATTGTTAACCCCAACCTGTGCCGCATTGTTGAAAGCGTTAAAGACCAGTTATCAGCCTTGCCCTCCAATCTTGATTTCTCGTATAGGGTATGGAGGGGGAAGAATGGAATATGATAATCTTCCAAATTTTTTAAGACTATGTGTGGGAACCACAACAAAAGGAAAAAATACACAATCAGTTATTGGGGAAATTGTTATTGTAGAGGCAGAATTTGCCAAATCATCGCAAGATGCATTAATTGAATTACAAACCCATCTTTATGCGAATGGGGCAAAATTTGTCTATACTGTGCCAATTTATTCAGTCTTTAATCAAATGACCGATAAGGTTGTTATTTTCTGTCTCCCGGAACATGCTGATGAGATGCGTCGTTTCTTATTTCAAAGATTAAAAACGGCCTATGTGCATTGGCGTATTGAGAAATATGAAAATTTGATTCATTATGATGAAAACGTTAATACCCCATGGGGAAAAATAAAAGTTATTGTGGGACAACTGTTAAACAATCAAATTGTTTCAGTTGTTCCTGATAAAACAACATGCCGCTCTATTGCCAAAGCACATGATTTATCAACAGTTGAAATTGAGGAAACGGTTAAACGGTTGTTTTTTTCCGGGAAAAGTTGATTGAAATTATGAATAAAGATTTAAAAAACGTATAAAAATCTGTATAAGAAAACCTATTATTATTGTAATATTTCCGTTTTATTGATGTACAAAAGGCAAAATGCGAATAGGAATAAATTCACAAGCTGCCTTAATAATCATTGGAGAGGCTACATGACGAAGAATTTAATTGCTTCATTCTCTTTTTCCCGTTCTTTGGTAATGGTCAGTGCTTTAAGTCTGGGGCTTGTAGCTTGTTCCAGTCATAAAAAAGAACGGGATCTGATTTTGCCCGAAAACCATCTTGTTGGTGTGGATCGTTCAGCCACAGGTGGGGATGATAGTCTGGCAGGTGGTGTTAACGCTTATTTATGGCGTGCGGCATTGGATACGTTGGCTTTTATGCCCATGCTTTCAGCTGATGCTGTGGGGGGAAGCATTATAACGGATTGGTATCAGCCTGTTCCATCTAATCCTGAAAGATTTCAAGTTGTTTGCACTGTACTTGACCGACGGTTGAGATCGGATTCGATCAGTGTTGTTGTTCATCGTCAGATAAAGGAAAACGGACAGTGGGTCGATGCGCCTGTAACCTCTCATACAGCTTCAGATCTTACCAGTAAAATTCAGGTGCGCGCACGTCAGTTGCGTGCTGATAAACTTAAGTAAATTTAATATATTTGATAGACTAACATGAATAATTCCATTCCATCATCGTATGATTTTCAACGTGTAGAATTTTATTGGCAACAGCAATGGGCAAAACGTCATTTGTTTGATGTACCCAATGTACCTAATTCTGAATTGCCAAAATATTATGTCTTGGAAATGTTTCCATATCCATCTGGACAGTTGCATATGGGGCATGTAAGAAATTATACTTTGGGGGATGTTGTCGCTCGATACAAGCGGGCAAGGGGCTATAGTGTATTACATCCTATGGGATGGGATGCTTTTGGTCTTCCAGCTGAAAATGCTGCCAAAAGCCATGGTGTTTCTCCTGTTAAATGGACTATGGAAAATATTGCCGCCATGCGGGAAGAACTCAAAAGATTGGGCTTCTCCCTAAACTGGGACAGAGAATTTGCTACGTGTCAGCCCGAATATTATGGTCAGCAACAAAAATTGTTTTTAAGCTTGCTGGAAGAAGGCTTGGTTGAGCGTCGCGAAAGTTGGGTGAATTGGGATCCTGTTGATCAAACTGTGTTGGCTAACGAACAGGTAATTGATGGCAAGGGATGGCGTTCTGGAGCTCCAATTGTAAAAAAACAGCTTTTCCAGTGGTTTTTGAAAATTACGGATTTTGCACAGCCTTTATTAGATGGATTGAATACACTTAATGACTGGCCTGATCGTGTGAAAGCGATGCAAGAGCGGTGGCTGGGAAGATCCGAAGGGGCAAAAGTGCGTTTTGAGGTTCTGAATTTGCCAGCAGATTTTGAATCTAGTTTGAACGTTTTAGAAATATTTACAACCCGTCCGGATACCCTGTTTGGTATGGCATTCGTTGCTATTTCACCTGATCACCCGATGGCGGCTAAATTGGCAAAGACAAATCGCGAAGTGGCTGATTTCATAGCTGAATGTCATCAGTTGGGCACTTCAGAAGAGGCGATTGAGAAAGCTGAAAAAAGAGGGGTCGATACTGGCCTGAAAATTCGGCACCCTTTTATGCCTGATCAGGAATTTCCAATCTGGATTGCCAATTTCGTATTGATGGACTATGGAACGGGTGCAATATTTGCCTGTCCCTGTGGTGATCAGCGGGATTTGGATTTTGCACGCAAATATAAAATTGATTTCAAGACAGTTGTTGTTCCGAAAGGAGAAACCTCTGAAACTTTTAAGGTTACCGAGACTGCATATACAGATCAGGGAATTGCTGTAAATTCTGAATTCTTGGATGGATTGCCAACAGTCAAAGCCAAGGATGTGGCAATAGCGGAATTGGAAAAATTGGGCATTGGTGAAAAAGTGGTGAACTGGCGTTTAAGGGATTGGGGCATTTCCCGTCAGCGTTATTGGGGCTGTCCAATACCTGTTATTCATTGTCCAAAATGCGGAATAGTCCCTGTTCCAGAAGGCCAGTTGCCGGTTCAGTTACCAGAGGATGTTGATTTCTCTTTATCCGGAAATCCGTTGGATAATCATCCAAGCTGGAAACATGTTGAATGTCCCCATTGTCATGGAGCTGCCCAGAGAGAAACCGATACATGCGATACATTTGTAGATAGTTCCTGGTATTTTGCACGATTTACAGCACCTCATGCCGAAACCCCGACAGAAAAGGAGGCTGTTCATCGTTGGATGCCGGTAGATCAGTATATTGGCGGAATTGAGCATGCGATATTACATTTGCTATATGCGCGTTTCTTTACACGAGCCATGAAACAAATGGGATATGTGAGTGTTGATGAGCCTTTTAAAGCTTTATTTACTCAGGGTATGGTGATGCATGAAAGTTATCAAGATGCACAAGGCGAGTGGATTTTTCCTGACCAAGTAAAAAAAACAGGGAATAAAGCTGTTTTACGTGATACCGGCGAAACTGTTAAGATTGGTCGTGTTGAAAAAATGTCAAAGTCCAAGAAAAACACGATTCCACCATCTGCAATTATTGAACGTTTTGGTGCTGATACGGCACGTTGGTTCATATTGTCAGATAATCCTCCCGAAAGGGACATGGAATGGACAGAGGAAGGGGTAATGGCCACTTCCCGTTACCTGCAACGTTTATACCGTTTGGTTTTAACAGTATCACAACAGGTTCCAGTGCTGGTTGTTTTACCTGATACATTTTCGGAAAATGCGGATCAATTGCGACGCTTGACCCACCGCACCATTGTTGCGGTAACAGAATCATTGGATAATTTTGCAATGAATGTTGCGATTGCAAGATTGCGCGAATTAACCAATGCTTTGGCTGATGCAGAAAAAAAATCGGGTGATCCGGGAATGGATTTTGCTCGTCGTGAAGCTGCCATGATGTTAAGTCGACTTTCCAGTCCGTTAATTCCGCATATGGCGGAAGAAATGATGTCTCATCTTTTTGAGGATCACAAATTGTTGGCTGAAAGTGAATGGCCTAAAGCGGATGAAGCTTTGTTAACCGCGACAAAAGTGGTTATTGCTGTGCAAATAAAGGGCAAGTTACGGGGAACGATTGAGGTTGCTCCGGATATGGAAAAAGAAAAGATAATCCAATTGTCACAGCGGGAGAAAACAGTTTCTAAATTTTTGGAAGGAAAAACGGTTTTAAAGACAATTTATGTGCCTAATAAAATCGTTAATTTTGTGGTAAACTGATGAAATCATTAACTATATTCCTTAAAAAATCCAGTGTTTCCTTGGGGTTTGCAATTTTATTGGCAGGATGTGGTTTTCATCCTGTCTATAAAAAAACGGCTACATTGGATACCAATAAGGAATTGAAAAAAGTTTATATTCCTGTTTTGAATGATCGTTTTGGTCAGCAAATTCGGCAGTTTTTACAACAGAATATGGCAGGGGATGGGCCTGAAGATCCAAAAACATATGAGTTGGATGTAACCCCGTCTTTAAGTGAAGAAGCGATTGATATTCATTATGACAATTCTTCGGGTCGGGCAAGAATGACCGGGAATGCGCATTGGATATTGAAAACCATATCTGTTAATCCAGTCATTTTGGCACAGGGTGATGCGCAGACAATGGATGGTTATAATATTACTTTTGAACAATATTTTGCTCAGACGTTGAATGATGAAACCGCGCAAACTCGTGTTGCTCAGAATTTGGCGAATGAAGTTACGCAACAAGTTGCTGTCTGGTTCAGGCATAATGATTCTTTTCAAGAAACAAGTAAAGTTCCAAATACACCCAAGGCGCAGTATATGTTACCAAGCATGATGCCTGGAACAAGCGGAGCACAGACTCAATCAGCGGGAAGTGATGGAATGCCAGCAATGGCTACCGGTCGAAATACCATGATTCCTGTTGGAATGGATAACATGACAGAAGATGAAATGCCTTCAGATAAGTAATGGATAAAAGATGAAATAAGGGTATCAATATTTCATGAAAATCGATGCACGAAAAATTACAAGTATTTTTCAAGATATCAATCAATTTCGTGTATATCTGATTTATGGAGAAAATACAGGATTGGTACGAGAACGTGCCAGCCGCTTGGTAAAAAAAATTGCCAATAGTTTGAACGATCCTTTTCTTGTTGCTGTTTTGGATAAGGAAAATCATGACCGTTTGGTTGAAGAGGCGACAGCCTTATCTTTGATGGGTGGGCAACGTGCTGTATGGGTAAGAGATGCATCGGATAATTTAGCTAAAAAACTTGAAATTTTTTGTGCTTCTTATTTGAACAAAGAAAATTTATCTCATTTTGATTCAGTGATTGTTATTGAAGCGGGCAGTCTTTCCACTCGTTCTCCCTTGCGGATCTTGGCTGAAAAACATCCATTAATGGCGGCAATTGCGTGTTATGCAGAGACTGGGCGCTCACTGGAAGAAACTGTTCATTCACTATTGGGGAAAAAGAGGATTTCCCCGGATGCATTCCGATATTTATTGGCAATGTTAGGTGGAGATCGAATTCTTATTCGTAATGAGATAGAAAAACTATTACTTTTTGTTGGAGATGAGGCAGAAATTACAATTGAAGCTGTTGAAAAGGTCTTGGGGGATAGTAATGAATATTCTGTAGAGGATATTTTATATGCGGTTATGACAGGGCAAACAATTGTTGCAGATCGTACGTTAAATCGGGGACTTAAGGAAGGGATTACCTTGATTGCGCTTATTCGTGGACTTTTATATTTAAATGATCGTATGATGCAGGTTAGGATCATGATGGAAGAAGATGGATTGCCCCTGAAATCTGCAATGGGAAAATTAAATCCACCAATTTTTTTCAAGCGTGTCAATGATTTTCAAAGGGCAATGACCTATTGGAATAAAGAACGATTATTGGATCTTGCCAGACAAGTTCAGTATCTGGAACTTTTAAGCAAACAAACTGCTGTGCCGGGTGAAACATTATGTCGACAGTTTATGTTGGTGATTGCCCAGATGGTTAAGGATAAAAAAATGGTAATGAATTTAAAGGAACTCTTTTCAAATTTATAAAGACAGGGTAAAAGAGGCATAGTGTCTGCGTAGCTCAGCAGGATAGAGCACAGGATTCCTAAATATTGGGCATCTTATTTGGAAACGGTAAGGTGAATCCACTCTAATTCGGGGAACGCTTCGATCAAGAAGGATCATGCCAATCCCGAGCCAAGTCTGTTTTGAATTTAACAGAAAGGTGTAGAGACTGTACGGGTGGTACCTACGGAAATATTTCTACGGTAAAGAGACAGTCCAGCTTACAAACATTGATTGTCAATTTCACAATCAATGGCGATGAAAATCGTGGTGAGATGAATCCTGGGGCCGTGGGTTCGAATCCCGCCGCGGACACCATTTGAATATGCCAGATGTTGCCAATTCCTGACAAATCCCTTGTTTTTCCCAAAAAAATACATATTTATCTATCATATTCTTGCCAGTTCATGACAGACTATGCGATAGAAAGTGGGTACAAAAGTGGGTACAAATTCAAGGAAAGTGGGTACAAATCGTGTTGACAGATTCAAGGGTTAATTCCGCCAGGAAAAAAGACAAACCATATCGCCTGAATGACGGGAATGGCCTTTATCTGAATGTATCAAGATCAGGGACAAAATCATGGCGGGTTCGTTATAAATTCAACAGTAAAGAATCCATGATCGTAATCGGGCATTATCCATCCATGTCCCTTGCCGATGCAAGATCAGCAGCACTTGATGTGAGGAACGGCATTCGTGAGGGACGAAATCCAAATACAGACAAACTGTTGAAAAAAGAGCTTTCCATATCAAATTATGAAAATACCCTGGAGGTTGTGGCAAGGAAATGGTGGGACACAAAAAAATCGCTTTGGTCAAAAAAACACGCGACGGGTGTCATCCGCAGTCTTGAAAGGGATGTTTTTCCCTATTTGGGTGGCATACCCATTACAGAATTGACTCCGCAAATTATTCTGAAAAATCTGCATGATATCGAGAAAAGGGGGGCTATAGAGACAGCCCACCGCATTCGCCAGAGACTGGACGGGATTTTCGTTCATGCCATTGCGAGCGGAATATGCAAGGACAATCCGGCTTCTATCATTGGGCCGGCCCTATTGCCGATAACCAGGGGGAAACAACCGGCCATTATCAATTTTGATGAAGCGGTGGGCATGATAAACCAGATTGACAAAATACCTGCCTATCCGGTTACGAAACTGGCGATGCGTTTTCTGATACTGACAGCGGTCAGGTCATCGGAATTGAGATTTACACGATGGTATGAATTTGAAAATCTTGAAGGTGAAAATCCTGTATGGCGTATTCCGAAAGAACGCATGAAAGGGGAAAAGTCTAAAAAGCGGGAACATCTTGTTCCATTGTCACGTCAGGCTGTGGAGGTAATCAAACTTGTCAGACAGTTCAGTTGCCATCTTGAATATGTATTCCCCAATTATCGGCATTCTTCAAAGGCAATGAGTGAAAACGCCCTGGGATATCTAATTAACAGGGCAGGCTATTATCAAAGGCATGTACCGCACGGTTTTCGCACCCTGTTTTCCACGATCATGAACGAACGGTTCCCACAGGACAGGTTTGTCATTGATCTCGCACTTGCACATGTCAATCCAAATCAGGTTGAGGGAGCTTATAACAGGACAACACATTTTGACCGTAGAAAAATATTGATGCAGGAATGGGCTGATATAATCACCAGGGATTTGAGGAATGCGGATGAGCTGGTTGCTGTACGGTAAAATTCCATCATATCTTATGGTTGTCTATCCATTGCTGCACGTCATGCAATTTGCAACCCTTGTTTTTATATGACATTTGATAGATTGGCGGGAAATCGCTGTCCTTCGCCCGTCTTCTCACCTCTCTTTCACTGAAGTTGGCCATGAGGGCGATAAGGTCGAAACCGATGATTGGATTGATTACATGACCAAGATTGTATTTTTTTAGAAGTTTGTCATACTCTTTTTGAAATCTGGTTATCTTGTTTTCTTCTCTATCGTTCATTGTATCGGCAGTATATTTTGTCTTGTTTGATCTTTTATGAATTAAAGAAATTTATTTATATGTCGCTCATTTTTTTATCAATTTTATTCATGATAAAATCTATCAGAGCGTCCCTATCATCCTGTATTTCCTTTAATTCTTCTTTTTCTTCAGGAAATTCCTCACAAAGTCCCAAATACAGTTCTTTATTAGAAAAATTTTCCAAAAATTTTGTCAAATTATCTTTGTTTGATTGTTTATCATCATAAAAATAATCAATACAAAAATAAAAATGTCTGTTACATATAGCAACGCAATATGATAAATCTACATTCATAACCATTTTATTAACTTTCCTGTCAAATCATGGGGTTAACCTGTTTTCTGTTTGTGATTTTGTTTGATCTTTTATATTAATGAATGGCACCAATATTTTTCATGTACTGGATACCGGTATCGGTTTTTGTAACCTTTATTTTTCTATCGTCGCATAAATGTTTTTCACGTTTTACAAGATGTATTTCTTCCAGGCGATTGAGTGCCTTGCAAACATCCGCTCTTGATAGATTGAGATCGTTTGCATAGTACCCCGTACTGTCCTCAATTCCATCCATATAGACCATTGTCATTATCGCGAATTGCCTGACAGTTAGACAAAATCTTTTTCTTGCTGATTTTTTCACGATAGATGATAAATTATTATTCATGATTTCATCTCATTTAATCACTGGTGTTTATTTATGTTATTCATAAATTTTGATAATGCGTATCCAAACCATGCGGAACTGGATATCAATATTGTCAGCAACACAATCATATCCATCTGGAAAATCCTTGTGTCAGCGGTTTATTTCCCTTAGTTTTTGCGGTCTCAATCTCCAGCAGCTGATTGATGATGTAAGTATCGCCTCTCTTAGGGAGATACTGTTTTGCAGTTCTTTAACCTGACGTTCATATTTCTCACGCTGGTCACGGTAATGTTTCGCCCTTTCCTGATTGAGACCGGCTATCCTTATTTCACAACGATCCATTTTTTTGATATTGTCTTTCAATGAACAAATCCTGTTTTTCATTTCCAGTATTTCTAATTCATAAAAATGAATGATATTCAAATGATGAATGTCATACCGTTTGTCGATTTCACTGGAAGAATTTTCTGGACAAAATAGTTTTTTTAATGTATTGATAAGATACATTGTATTTTACTCCACTAGGGGTTAGGGAAAAGATCGAGTTGCCGCTCGGTCTTTTTTTGTTTCTTTTATGACTCTATATTAGCTTTAAGTTAATTATAATTTATAATGTTTGTTCATCGAGCATGTGAATAAGATCAGGATGTGGCTTTTAGAGTCATTTCCTTTTTCTTGAGGGGAATCTATGGTGAATTGTGTTTCATTGTTTGTCTTCTTAATGTGTTCAAAGATGTATTAATTATCTTATATGCATAATGTGACATATTATCACTTTTTATGTCAATAAAAAAATGATAATATGTCACAAATTATTTTTAATAATATAAAATTGGTAATAATTAGTTTTATTGGTTTTAAACAATTACAGCAGATTAGAGTAAGATTTATAATAGATCTAATAAATGTTTTATCAAAAATGAGCTTTAAAATGAATATTGAAAATAAAGAAATAGAAGTAGGTGAGGTCCGTGATGATGGATTAAGGTTGTGGTGTGCAAAGCTAGCTTTGGAATATGCAAAGGATGAAGCCAATCGCTTGGATTTGGCTGTCCAAAGACTTAAAAATAGAGCAAATAATTTATTAGGATGGGTTATAACACTGATTATATTGGTAATATCTCTTTTATTTACCCATAGAGAATTTTTTCTTCCCTTAATTATTTTAGCTTTATTATTAATGGCGGTGGGGATTTTGTGTGTTGTAACTCTTTATTCGACACCATGGATTTATACTCATATTACTCCTTATGAAATGGATTTAATTCAAGAACGATTAACGACAGAACTGGAGATAACAGAACAACTTGCTGATTTGTATAAATTAGATAGTATGAAAAATACGATTGAATATAAAAATATTCAAATAGCTATGCAATATGCATGGGTATTTTTTATTAGTGCTCCATTGGTTGCCTTTTTAATTGCGTTATGGATTTTTCCTATCTTTTAGGAATGATATTTTTATCAACAGAGTCGTTAATTGTAATTCCCATCTGTGTTTTTTTAATCTGTAAAATCTTATTTTTTGATTGTTGGGTATTTAAAATAACAGACGTATTTTTAAGAGTATTATTTTGAATATAAATTGGTTTGGGAGGTGGAGGTTGTTTTGCCATTTGTATTAGTCTTTCTTAACATAAAGATTATATTTTATTTCGGTAATTAAAATAATCAGTTCATTTCTTAATATCATTTTCAACACGTTGTAACATTAATTGAAGATGCATTTTTGCTTCATCTTTTGGCATATTTCTGAATGCGTAAAGTAATAAAGCTTCATCATTATTTTTTGGAGTAGAGGTATCGTCGGTATCAGTTATCAACCAGTCCAAAGAAACATTAAATTCCTTTGCTATTTTAATTAATAAATCTCTTCCAGGTTTAATTCGATTTGATTCGATTTTAGATAAATAAGATCTATCAATATCTAATGCGGCTACAAACTCGACTTGTTTTAAGCCGCTTTCACGACGAATTTTTCTAATTTTATCGCCGATAGTTTTTTTCATTTAAAACCTTGTTATACAAATAAGTAATTATAAAAGTTATAGCTCTTTCTTGTGTGTTAAAAATTCACATAAATATTGTTGACAAGAGTGATAATTTATCACATAAATATAATCATGATGCACATAAAAGAAATCATTCATAAAGTTGGCGGTCCTGTAAAATTAGCTAAAGCAATTGGAATTAATCATGCGGCTGTCTGTAGGTGGAAAGTTTTACCTATTCATCGTTTATTAGAGGTTGAAAGAATTACAGGAATCCCTCGTGAAGAATTGCGTCCAGACATATTTTTAAAAGAAAGGATAGAAAGATAAAATGAGTTAGGACTTATTAACCAAATAGCTATATATGTCGTCAATTATTTCTCCAGAATCAGCATTATAAGCTTGCATAATACGTTTGATAATAAAATTGCGTGGCATTTTGCGTTCTAAACAATAAGCATCTAATTTTTGGGGAACTAACTTGTTATTTTTATCATTGCATTCGATAGAATTGACACGAATACGACGATTAGAAAGTTCCCCCTTGCTATTTTTATACTCAATAGCAATTTCAGTTGGTTCAATAGGAATATTAACAATGTATTTGTTAGAAGGAAAAGCTGGAAAAGTAGTGTATTCCTCATCAAAAAAAGAATTAATTGGTTCATTATCATTTTTTTGGATAATAGATAATATTTCCATTTTTTTTGAAAAATTTTTGGATGGTTTGGCATTAATAGCTATACCTGAATTACAATCTGAACAAAAACCTACTAACGAAAAAACTGTAGTTTTATTATTAAGTTTTACTTCTCGAATTCCAATCATTTCAGCAGAATTATTACGTTTGAAACAATGAGGACAATCAACGATCATTATAGACATAACATAACTCCATATCATTATAGTTTCAGAATAAAAACTATGAAGCAAATGCATATATGAGTCAATTTTGTCTATTCATACTTTTCCCTTTCTCCATAATTGTTTGATTTTCATAAGTATTTATGGAGGAAATTGTTGAAAATTTTTAGTCAAAAAAAGTGTAAAATTTTTACCATGGTTACCAATGAATTTTGTGTTGAGATGACACAACGACACATACAGAAAAGATATGGAAAAGTGCGTAACGCTCCTAAGCTTGTCGCTGTTAAGCGTGGTTGGTCAATGGTCACTTTTAAAAACTGGCTATATGGTAAAAACGCACCGAGAATGCAGGACTTAATTACTTTAATGGCTGATTGTCCTGAATTGGAAAAAGAGATCATCAAAACAGTAAAGGAAACCAGAAAGTGTTTACAGGAATTATAACAGCTGCTTGGCGTGGTTTTGGATTTGATCATGGTGATGGCTTTATCGAATTGCGATTGGGTTTTCTGTCTTTTGCATTATGTAAAGGGAAAATATGGTCTCAAGTCATTATCATGAATAATCAGGCCAGAAAATTGCTGGAGGTTAATCGTGATTTGCAGGAAAAGGTAAAACAGGATGGAAAATAGGAAGGGACTGAACAAGCGATATAAAGGAGTGGATAGACAATGGGAAATGAACAGGAATTCAGGAACATTCAATTGTGGGGGTCAAAGTTTCGACGCAGCGACACCCCACAATGCCCACTCTTTTGAAAGTAAGAGCGATGATAAAAGTAATTCATAATATCTCGTGTGTAAAGATTAAAAAATTTGATGGAAATGACCTTTTCGTTGATGGAGGTCATGAATGTCCAGACATGTAAACAAAAGAGAATACACATGGAGCCGGTTTTTCTGGAATGAATGGAGAAACGATGGGCTTCTCCAGTCCTGCTCTCTTGTCACAAAAGGATTCTGGATGGATATCCTGTGTCTCATGTTCAATAGCGAGCGTCGGGGATATCTGCAGGTAAACGGCAGACCGATGACCGTTCTTGAAATATCAAAGATGATCCATTGTGATACACGCACCGTTAAAAGGCAGATTGATATACTGAAAGAGAGAAACGTCTGTTCCGTTGATGAAAACGGTGTCATCTATTCACGAAGAATGGCTCATGAAAATAACGATGAAAATGCAGTCTTGCATCAAACATGTGGTAGGGAAACTGTGGATATACAGCATGCTTACTGTAGGGATACTGTAAGCTTACATAAAAAAAGTGAGGAAAACAGCCAAAAACAAGAACACTCATATAAGAATAGAATAGATAAGAATCATATAGAAGATTCATCCCCCCAAACCCCCCCTGAACCTGATGACCGGTCTGTTGATAAAAATGACAAGGTCGTTCCTATCAATGCTGATACGGAATTATTCACGAAAAGCGTGAGACTTCTCTGTGAAAAAACCAGATTGTCAGAAATCATTTGCTATCAGACAGTCGAGCGATGGTTCAGGCAGACCAACAGAAATGCAGGATTGGTGAACGGGGCAATCATGGATGGGATACATGGAAACAATCCGATCCCATACATCACGGCTATTATAAAAAACAGGATGAAAAACCCATCGCAGTCATATCCATGTCATGAAAAAACCTATGAGCATCAATGGTGCAATGAAGATGATGATGAAATGTTCAAAAGACTTTCATCCGATGACCAGGCAGTAATTCTCAATTTCAAGAAAGAGAAAAATAGGAGTGGTTGGTATATCAAGTTTTTGGAGCATCACAAGCCATCGGCTTACAGATATCTTGTTCAAAACGGTCTGATCAAAAATGATGAAGGCAAGGTGGCATGATGGAAAACAAACAGGTTGCGAAAAACTATAATATCAAAATATCCCCTGAAAACGAGAATAAAATCAGTGAGGTTGTTTTTGATATATACGCGATGTTAAAGAGCAATGAAAAGTTGTCCAGGGCTATTTCAGCCCATCTGACACTTGTTCTTTTACAAATACAGGAAAGATCAACAAATCCTGGCAAGTATTGCAATAATACAAAAGTATCGAAAGAAACATTGGAAAACAGGCTTTTTGCACTCAATAACTTTCTTGTTCCATTAATGAAGGAATATGGAATTCCGGTCATGGAGGATTTGGATGCTTATTTAAAGGATTATGGAAATGGACATAAACGCAATTAACCATGCAAAAACCATGTATGTTTCTTTACATGGATTATGTGATGTTATTTCTGTAGTTGGTGGTATTTTTGTAATATCATTATCAGCTACTATAATTATGATATCTATCATTAGTATAGATTCACCTGAGTATTTTAAAAAAAATTGTTTTAAATGTATTAAACGATTTTCTATAGCTGTCATAATTTTATCAATATTGGTTATTTCTTCATTAATCATCCCATCCTATTACAAAAGCCAGCTTGTCGTTTCAGGAATGAGCTACGAACAGATAAGCAAACTGGTGGGGAAATAAGATGTCCGGTAGCATAAACAAGGTAATCATTGTCGGTCGTCTTGGTCGTGATCCTGAAATGAAGTCAACACAGCAGGGAAACAGGATCGCCTTGTTGTCCGTTGCGACTGGTGAAAGATACAGGGACAAAAATACGGGTGAAACGAAAACGCTGACCGATTGGCACAGGATTGTTGTCTTTAGCGATAATATGGCTGGATATGCGGAAAAATACCTTAAAAAGGGTTACCAGGTCTACATAGAAGGCAGGCTCAAGAACCGCACATGGGACGACAATATGGGAAACAGACGGCATGTTACCGAGATCGTTGTCAGCGATTATAGGGGTAGTCTCATAAATATCGGAAATCATAGACATGACCAGAATTCATCGGTAAACAATGACGGTTTTCCTGATGATGAAATACCTTTCTAGGAATTTGACATGACAGAACGTGAGAAAAATGACTGGTACGTCGAGCCTGTGGAATGTACCAGAGCCCTGATCAGGGCGGAGGAGATATACGGTGGGTTGGGAAACAAAATTCTTGATCCATGCTGTGGTAAGGGAAACATACTCAATACCCTTTATGAACATGGTTACCATAATGTCGAGGGTGGCGATATCGAGGACAGGGGGTACAGAACAACCCGTTTCCAGCAACGTGATTTTCTTGAGTATGAAAATGAAGAGCGGTGGGATTGCATAATATCCAATCCACCATACAAGCATGCTGAAAAGATGGCATGGAAAGCGTTGAGACAGTCAAGACACCGTGTCTACCTGTTTCTCAACATAACATTCTATGCATCAATGGCACGCGAGGATCTGTTCAGTCTTGGCAAGCTTGCACGAGTTCATACATTCGTCGAGAGGATCACGATGTATCCAGGCGATTACCAGAATGTTTCAAGAAACAGTGGAACCCAGACCTATGCATGGTTCGTGTTCGACCATGGATGGAAAAGACCGACCGCAGAACTGGATCGTATATCCATTAAAAACTGATCAGAAAATGGAATATTTAGAGCATGACAAGAAAAAACAGGAATACAAGGTCAATTCCCCCGATTATAAAGTTGCATAATCTTGAAAAACGGTTTGCTTCACGTGAAATTGTCCTGGAAATCGGCGTCAATCCGACAAATCCAAAGCAGAAAGAGACAAGGATACGTCGTCAATGTTCGTATGATAGGCTTCTAAGTCGTTGCGTGATAACTCAGAAACAAAGGGATTGCCTGGACAGGTTCGCGATATTGTGTGAACAGTCTGTTGGAAAGACAAAGAACATATATGTGACAATCAGCGATCTTTTCCATAACAAGCAGATGTATGGACGTGATTTTGAACCAACATTCAGGCAAAGCCGTGCATTTGAAAAGATTTTCGAGATCAAGAATATGCTGGGCGTATTCAACAGCGATATCATTGTCATGCTTTCAATAGGGAATATGGATTGTCAGGAAATAGGGAAACGGTTGAATATCGAGAAAAATAAACTGTACGGGAATATTAATTCAGCCTGTATACGACTTGAGGAAATAATGGAAAATATGTAGAAAAATTTAATTATTTAAAAATAATACTTGCACGAGTTCAACTCGTATGATACATTTTTATCAAAATAGGACAAGTGTCTTTAGAAAAGACTAAAGTTTGTGATAAATAATTAATAAATGGATAAATTAACATTAAGACTGCCCGTCTCGTATTAATTAATTTATCCATTTTATATTTATGGGGACATGGGGTGCGTTGGGTCCTTCCATGGGCCCTCCGAAGCAGGGGTCATTCGCAAGCCCGATATATCTCCAGCTATCAGATTTTTTTTTGGTTCCAGTTACACCTTGTAAATATTTAAAAAACGTTGTTAAACAGTCATTTTTTATGGGTGTAACCTAAAAAAATTCAGGTTCCATTTATTTTTTATAAAATCACGGAAAACCGCAATATTTTATTTTCTGGGTTCCAAGATGGTTCCATATTGATTTCATTGGTTTCAGTCTTTGGTTCCAGGTAAAAACATGAATACCATCAGTATAAGTGAGGCATCAAGAAGAGCCGGAATAAGCAGGCCAGCTATTCGTAAACATCTGAAAGTTGGACGAATAGAATCTGTTGACGGAAAAGTTGTCCTTTCTTCATTTGAACGATGGTTAAAAGATAGAGAATCAGTCAGCGAAGAAAATAATGAAGAATCAGTTCAGGGACCTGTATTCGGGGATCTGAAAGATGCGGAACGACACAAAACAAGTTATGAAGCAAGACTGAAAGAGATTGAATATGATATCAAGTCCAAACAGGTAATTCTCATAGAGGAAGCTGTAGACCTTGTTTCAATGGAATATTCAAGGGTAAGAACCCGTTTATTGGCCATACCGGCAGAATCATCACCACAATTATTCAACTGTAAAACTGTCATGGAAATTCAGGATAAGCTTTCTCGTTTGATAAATCGGGTATTAGAAGAATTATCTGCAGATGTACAATTGCAACAGAAAATATCCGAAGGGGAAGAGCTATCTAGCGCAGGCACTGAATAAAGCCAAAAAGCTCAATCTGTCACCCCCACCAATTCTTACATTGAGTCAGTGGGCAGCAAAATACGCCATATTGTCAAAGGAGACAAGTGCACAGACAGGAAGGTTTGAAGCCTATCCATACCAGATCGGCATGATGGATGCCGTTACGGATCCAAGTGTTGAAAAAGTTTCAGTCATGAAATCAGCCCGTGTTGGATACACGAAAATACTTGATCATGTGGTTGGATATTACTTGCATCAGGATCCAAGTCCTATCCTTATCGTTCAGCCCCGCGTTGAGGATGCCGAGGATTATTCAAAATCGGAAATAGCACCCATGTTGCGTGATACACCGGTATTGGCAGAGATAGCACCCGATCCGAAAACACGCACGGGTGACAATACCCTGTTGAAAAAGACAATGAAAAATGGTGCGTCCATAGCGTTGGTCGGGGCAAATTCTCCAGGAGGATTCAGAAGGATAACGGTAAGGATTGTCCTTTTTGATGAAATAGACGGATATCCAGTAAGCGGCGCAGGATCGGAAGGAGATCAGATAGCACTTGGTACCAAACGATCCGAGACATTCTGGAACAGGAAAATTGTGACGGGATCAACCCCTACAATAAAGGGATTGTCAAGAATTGAAAAATTATATCTTGATGGTGACCAAAGACGCTATCATGTTCCATGTCCACATTGCGGTTCTTTCCAGATACTGGAATGGGGTGGAAAGGATACACCCCATGGAATAAAGTGGGACAAGGACGAAAACGGTGTTTCCTTGCCTGATACCGTTCATTATGTCTGTAAAGAAAATGGCTGTGTCATTGATGAGATAGAAAAATCGTCAATGATAGAAAAAGGTGAATGGAGGGCAACAGAACCATTCAAGGGTCATGCATCCTTTCATATAAATTCCCTGTATTCACTGATGCCAAATGCAAGATGGTCTTTACTTGTATCTGAATTCCTCAGGGTTAAACGTGATCCGATTGAATTGCAGACTTTTGTCAACACGACATTGGGTGAGACATTCGAGGATCGTGGTGATGACGCATTGTCAGAATTCACCCTAGCAAGACGTGCGGAAATATGGTCCGGAGAGGTTCCAGACCGTGTTGTCCTGCTAACAGCCGCTGGGGATGTCCAGGATGACCGTGTAGAACTCGAGATTGTGGGTTGGGGCCGTAATGAAGAGCGTTGGTCAATAGCCCATATTGTCATCAACGGTGATCCAGACAGTCCTGAATTATGGTCGGAAGTTGACGAGATACTGAAAAGACGCTGGTACAAAACCGACGGTACAGGTTTTGCAATAATGGCGGCCTGTATTGATTCCGGAGGGCATTTCACACAAAAGGTATATAATTTCTGCAAGGAAAGGATAGGGCGCAGAATATGGGCTATCAAGGGTGAATCCGCCCGTAACGGGCAACGATCTCCGGTATGGCCAATCAAACAGCCGACAAGAAAACGCAAGGGATATGCACCCTATGTTATCGGTGTCAACGCCGCAAAGGACATTATTCGCACAAGATTGAAACTTGATCAGCCACCGCCTGAAATGGCATGTCCAGGATATATGCATTATCCACAGGATCGTGACATAAATTTTTTTGCACAACTGGTTTCCGAACGGTCAATCCGGAAATATGTGGGTGGACGCTATGTCCGGATCTGGGAACAAACTCCAGGAAGGGCAAACGAGGCACTTGATCTGGCCGTGTATTCCTATGCGGCTTTATGCGGACTGATGAAGTGCGGTGTCAGGCTGAATGCCATGGCGGACAGAATAGAGAATAATCAGAAACCCGTTGATGTGGTCCAGCATCCCTACCAGGTTTCAGGTCTTCCAAAAGAGGAGAAGAAACCTGAACGTAGCAAGGAGGATATCGAGAAAGCAAGAGAAGAGGCGAGAAAGAAGCTATGGGGAAATTCATAGACAAGAGGATTATCGATAATGCGTATGACGATCAAGGTTGATATGGATAAAACATCCAGAATGCTTCAGAGAATTTCGTCAAGGGACATTCCCTATGCACTGGCAAGAGGCGTGAGTATGGCCGCGAGAGAGACAAGGGATAAACTGAAACAGGATATACCAGGGATTTTCAAGCATGCGGGACCATTTACCAGAAATGCCATATCCTTTACATACGCAACGAAACAAAACCAGACAGCAACCGTATTCGTCAAGGATCAACAGGCAAAATACCTTAAATTCGAGGAATATGGTGGAACAAGGACACCGCAGGACAACACGATGAATCCAGGAGCAAGGGCAATCGTTGTTGGTGGCCCATCCGCAAGGAGAAATGCATCGGGAGCCTTGCCAAAGGGTTATGTAAGGAGTCTTGCACAAAAGGCGATGGACGATCTCAAGAAATCCAAAAGGAAAAACCGGAATATCATTGTGAAGCTGCCTGAAAGCAGGCGTGGTCCAGGAGGATTTTTCCAACGTAATGTCCAGGCCAACAGTCTCGTACGGCTGATCAGTTTCATCCATCATGCGACCTACAAACCGAAATTCGGTTTTTTCAAGAGAACATCTGATTTTCTCGATAGGAACCTTAATCCCATTCTTCAAAAAACAATAGACAGCATTTTGGAAAAAGGAAAATAAATGAATTGCACGCACTTACCTGACAGGACTATGTGGTCTACCCTTCCACGGGAAACACTCCAGAAATATCTGAGAGATGCACAACAGGCATATCATGAGGTAATGACAGGATCAAAACCTGTTTCAGTTTCCTATTCCCAGGAAACAGGGGCGAAATCGGTAACTTATAATCAGGCGAATATCCAAAACCTTTTGGGTTATATCAAGGACTTGCAACGTAGCCTTGGAATCAATCGAAGACGGGCGATAGGAATATGCTTCCGGTAAATCAGAAAAAATCATCCATACTCGATCAATATGGAAATCCATATGTAAAACAGAATACATCAAAACCGACGGCATTACATGGTGGATGGAATACAATTCCCTATGACGCTGCCGACTTGACAGGGAACAATGCATTCAACTGGCTACCCTATTTAACATCTCCGGATGTAGAGCTCAATCCATGGCGTGACATCATTGTTGGACGTGTTCGTGATCTTGTCAGGAACGATGGATGGGCATCAGGGATTGTTACACGTATCCTTGACAATGCAATTGGTGGATGTTTTCGTCCGATTAGCAAACCTGATTATCGAACCTTGCAGGCAAAAACAGGATGTTCATTTGATGCACAATGGGCGAAGGAGTGGTCAAGAGAGGTTGATAGCCATTGGCGTTCATGGGCTAATGATGAAGGACGCTACTGTGATGCGGGTCGCCGGTTGACTTTTTCACAAATGATGTGGGCGGCTATGCGTGGACTTCTTATCGATGGGGATGCAATCGCTGTTCTCAACTGGATACCAGATCGTGTTCAAAAAGGTCAGGCCCTGTATGCAACGGCTGTCCAGATGATTGATCCTGATCGCCTGTGCAATCCAAATAATAATATTGACAGCGAGGAATGTCGTGGCGGTGTTCAAATTGACAGTTATGGATCGCCAATAGGATATCATTTCCGTAAATCCCATTTATCCAATTATTTCGATTTAAGTCAAACAATGACGTGGGAGTATATCAAAAAGGAAACGCCATGGGGCCGTCCACAGGTTGTCCATTATTTTGAAACAAATCGTGCGGATGAACATCGGGGTGGTGCAGGTATTCTCACACCTATTGTACAACGTTTACGCATGATCACCAAATATGACAAGACCGAGCTTGATGCCGCAGTCGTGAACGCAACCTTCGCCGCTTTTTTGGAAAGTCCCTATGATCCAGTATCAGGAATGGATGCGCTGGAAACCCAGGAAAGCGAGAATATACTAAATTATATTGATAACCGAAATTGCTATCATAAAAACAATAATCTGGTACTGGGAGGAACAAGAATACCGGTATTATTCCCAGGGGAAAAGATCAGTGCGGTCAGTTCGTCACATCCCCATAGCGGATATAGGGAATTTCTTGGTGCGGCCTTGCGTAATATCGCGGCTGGTACTGGTGTATCCACGCAGCAAATAAGTAATGACTGGTCAGATGTAAATTATTCATCAGCACGTTCCGCCATGCTTGAGGCATGGAAAACATTGACACGGAGAAGGGACAATTTTGGAAACGGTTTTGCCTCTCCAATCCGGTCAGCATGGCTTGAGGAATGTTGCATGAAAGAGGAACTGCCATGGCCATCGGGAGTTGATCTCGACTATTTGATGGATATGGTTTCTTACCTGAAAACACCATTATCGAAATGTAAATGGCTTGGTCCAGGTCGTGGATGGGTTGATCCTGTTGCTGAAAAACAGGGTGCGGTTCTTGGTATGGCTGCAGGGTTATCAACACTCGAAGTGGAGGCGGCTGAGAATTCAGGGGATGATTGGGAGGAAATCATTGATCAACGTGCCCTTGAAATAAAGAAATTCAATGAAAATGGAATTCCATTGCCTGAATGGACAGGAAATCAGATCAATGGAAAGGAAACCTCCATTTCATCGCCACCTGAAAAACCAAGTCCATAATAAATCAACGGATTTCATCATGAAAATTTATAAGTTTCTAAACCGGCCCCTGGCTCTGGAACAGTCATGCGTGTCCTTTTTAACCCAGGAAATCCTTGCGGGAAGGACACAGGATTTACAGTCGATGGCCACTAACCCGCGTGACAGCCCACAGGTCAATGAGAAAATATGCGTCATAGAAATCAAAGGTATCCTTGTTCCAGGAGATATCTATTGGAAAGGATGGGTATGTGGTTATGATGCAATCCAGGAACAATTGATCCAGGCATTGAGTAAAGATTGCATCGAGACAATCGTCCTTCTTATTGACAGCCCTGGAGGGATTGCCTCCGGATGTTTTGATTTGTCAGACTTTATTTACAAGGCCCGTAAAATAAAGAGGATCATGGCGATCTGTGACAGCAATGCATATTCAGCAGCCTATGCGATCGCAAGTGCGGCCCATTTCATCACCGTTCCAAGGGATGGAGGGGTGGGAAGCATCGGTGTAATTGCCATGCATACAGATTATTCCAAATATCTCGATAAAGAGGGGATAAAGGTTACCCAGATCACATACGGAGCATATAAGGGTGAAGGAGATCCATCAATACCTCTCACAGATGGTGCGTTGGGACGAATACAGGCAGATGTCAATTATCTTGGTGAGATGTTTGTTGAAACAGTTGCCCGTAATCGTGACCTGGAATCAAAAAAAATAAGAGAAATGGAGGCTGGAACCTTTCTTGGATCCTTCGGGGTAGAGCAAGGTTTGGCTGATGTTGTGTCCTCGCCTTTTGAGGCGATTATAAAATTAGGAAAATAAAATGGTAGATCTGCAAAATACAAGCAAATTTAGAAAAAGTTTTGCCGCTCTTTTCGGAATGAGTGCGGAAAACGAAGATACTGATGAAAATAATAAATGCGATGATACGCAGGATGAAAACAAGGCAAGCGATGACGGGGAAGACGATACCGAAGAAAACGCTTCCAATGAAAATGATCCTGACAGCAATTGTTCCGACGATGATGACGGTGATGACGAAAGCGATGCTGAGGATGAAAAGGATGACAAAAAGGCTAAGGCACGGGCTCGTGAACGTGGTCGATGCAAGGCCATTCTTTTGTCTCCAGCAGCCAAAAATGATCCGCAACAAGCTTATTATCTAGCTTTTGGAAGCAATCTTTCACGTAAGCAGGCAATAAAAATCCTTTCTATGTCAATGAGAAAATCACCTGGAAAGCAGAATAGTTCAAGAATGTCCATAAGAAACAATTCTAAAAAATTCAACGAGATGATGTCGAACCATCAAAGCCGTGTAAGTCAGCAAGCCCCAGTCGGTAATCAGGGAAATCAGACGAATATATACAAAGAAAGATCACTAAACATCCTGAAAGCCGTTCAAGCAACAGGATTAAGAAAAGTTAAGGAAGGTATTATCTAATGGCCACTATTTATGGTGCGACTGCACAACCGTTTGGAAATGTTGATGTTAGTTACCGTCAGGATAACCTAATTGCAGGCAATCTTCAGCTTGTTACTCAAAGCATTACCTTGTTAAATGGTCAGGGAGTTTTAAGACGTGGAACCATTCTTGGAAAGAATGGTGATGGACTATATGTCATTTCCAAGGCCACTGCAACAGATGGTTCACAGGATCCATGTGCTGTTCTGGTCGATACATTTGATACATCAGGAGGAAATGTTGTTAATGCCGGTGTTTATCAAATGGGTGAGTTCAATGCAAACCATATCATCAAGGATGACAGTTGGACTATTGAAAAATTACGCGATGCAACACGACAACATTCAATTTTTCTAAAAGATGTTGTCACTGCAGATGACCCATCCTAAGGAAAATATTATGCAAGATAATTCACAACAACTTCCACCAGAGATATCCAATAATTTCAATGAGCTTTATAATACCTATACTTTAATAGGTGTCGTTGAAAACCTTTATGAAGCAAATACATTTTTTGTTGATAATTTTTTCAGCTCAACGGTTTTTTCCAATGATGCATATGTGGCCATCGATATTGATGTCGGTTTGCGTCGTATGTCACCTTTTGTTTCACCTTTGCATGAAGGGAAACTGGTTGAAAGTAGAAAAATCAGAACAAGGTCTTTTGCACCTCCATATATCAAGGATAAAAGGGCTCCAGATCTGTTACGCCCTGTTCGTCGTGCACTTGGTGAACGTATCGGTGGAAACCAGTTAACTGCAATACAAAGAATGGATGCAAATATCGGTATTGAACTTGCCGATCAAAAAGACAACCTTAAACGCCGTCTTGAATGGATGGCAACCCAATCAATCGTTAATGGCTATCTACGCATCAAAGGGGATGGATATGAAGAATCAATTATCGATTTCCTACGTGATCCTTCCTTAAATATCGTTTTATCCGGAAAAAGCATGTGGGATGATGAAAATACCATAGCAAATCCATCCGATGATATCCGTAATTGGGCGACAAATATCCTGAAATTGAGCGGAAGCCAGATCACTGATCTTATTTTCACGAATTCAGCCTATAGTGCACTGATCAAGAACAAGGATATATATCAGGCAATCTTCAATTCATCATTAAGGGCGAACAATGATGCAAATTTGTTGATGGGACCAAATACCGGATCGGTTCCATTCCAGGGATACTGGGGTGGATATCGTATATGGTTATATAATGAATGGTATATTGATGAGGACATCCAGCAAAAACCAATGATTGAGGATGGAAATATTATCGGTATTTCTAAGGCTATTTCAGGAACTCTTGCTTATGCTGCAATTAAGGATGGTGCATTAGGTTATATACCTGCAGCATTTGCACCAAGCATGTGGATCCAACCAGATCCAAGCCAGATATTCATGATGTTGCAATCCTCCCCATTGACAATTTTAGGAAGACCAAATGCCTGTTTTACGGCAAGAGTGGCAAAAGGAAAAACAAATGGCTAAAAATGATGATCCCACAAAAACTCAGACTCAAGATGATCCCATAAAAACTCAGACTCAAGATGATTTTAAAGGGACATCAAGTATTTCAGACGGGAAGATAACTGTTACTGTTCTTAATAATTTCAGTGTAACGCATAACGGTATTGTTTATAAAGGAGGATCAACATTTGATGCCGAGAAAAAGGAAGCAGAATTCCTTATCAAGAATAATTATGTTGTTGCAGGATCAATTTTACCATCTGGCGGAATATTTATACCATCTATCAAAAATCCTGCTGTGGGAAGCAGCTTAGATTGATGATAGATTTTGATAAACTGGTTCTTTCACATTGTGTGAAGAATTTCGGAAGGCCGATAAAATATTGTCCACAATCGGGTGATCCTATCGAAATATATGGAATATTTGATAATGTCACCCGATTTCTTGATCCCATGCCTGGCGTGCTTGAAAGTGAAGCTGGGAAAAATGGTGTGGTTGCATCCCGTTTAATGGTTGGGGTAAGATTGTCAGACTTTTCTGCCAAACCGACGATGGGTGACAAAATCATGATTGATGAACGTGTTTACTACGTTCAGGAAGTGGCTGTCGATGGACAGGGGTGTGCACATCTGGTCTTGAATGGTGGTAAAAAAAATGAGGACAGTGAAAATAAGGGAGAGCAATCTTTACAGGAATATCCTGTTGAAGATCGTGGTCAATTTATTAAAGAACACTAATTTCCCATTTCCGGTAAATATTGTCAATACATTGCCGATAAGGGTTCCCCAGGACAGGCTTCCCATCATATTCGTCTCAGCACCTGCTGATCATGCGACCGCCAAAGCTGTTGGACCTGCGAATTATCGGAGGAATGTATATATAGTTCTTCAAATCTTCCTTAATTTTGATGATCCTGTAAAAGGACAACAGGACATAAATGACCTTTGTTCAATTGTTGAGGATGCCATTCAATGTGACCGGTATTTTCAAAGCCGTATCGAGGGTATCATGTCGTTCAAATTTGATCTTGTCTTTCATGCCGATACCGCAGTCCCTATAGCTGAGGCCCGTTATGAGTTTGAATGTCAATATACAGAGGTGTTTTATCCAAGCGGTACAGATTTGCTTCATATTGATGCGACAACTGAAATTTAATTAAGAGAGAAATAAAAATGTTTGTAAAACCAACACCAGGACGAAAAGTCCGTCATCCTGGTGAGGACCGTTTTTTGTCTGAAAAGGGCGAAAATGTCATGGACAGCTTCTATTGGCAACGTCTCAAGAATAACGGGGATATTATCGTTATGGAGATTGATAACATTCAGAATAAAAATATAGTCAAAAAAGGAAAAGAGAATGACTGATACAATCTCGATACCTGGGTTCTCAAGCAATAACCGTGTTCCAGGATTCTATTTTTCCTTGGATGCAAGCAAGGCCAATACCGCCACGGCACAACGTCAGGTTTTGATCATAGGCCAGATGCTTCCAACCAGCAAGGAGACACCGAATATAGCGGTTGAATGTTCTGGGGTTAGCTCTGCCATAGGGTTATATGGTGCCGGCTCTCAAATCGCCCTGATGGTGGAGGCATATCGTAAAATTGACCGGAATGGAAAACTGTGGGTTTTGCCTCTTGCGGATGAAAAGGGTAATCTGCCATCAACTGGATCCATTCAATTTGATGGAACCATGTCAAGGAATGGCAAGATATCCCTGTATATAGGGGATGTCCTGATTGAAAGATCCTTTGTTTCAGGAACATCTGCAGGTACAGTTGCCCAGTCAATTTCAGATCTTGTCAACAGTGTCATAAATGTTCCCGTAACCGCAACGGTAAATCAGTCGACAATAAATCTTACCTCAAAGAACACAGGTTATTACGGAAATTCCATCTCTATCAATCTCAATTTGCTTGGTGAGGTTGCTGGTCAGAAAACACCGGATGGTCTAACCATAAGCATAACCAAAATGACCGGTGGATCGGGAAATCCATCCGTTTTGAAAGAGGCACTTGCCAATTTGGGACAAAGACAGTTCGACCTGTTTATACATCCATACCCAGATGAGGTGTCACTTGGAATTTTCAGTGATTTCCTGGATGACAGATGGCAGGCGACAGTTCAGCTCTATGGTCATGCAATCACTGCAGCGAATGGAACATACGGTGACATAACCTCTATTGGCGTTATGGCCAACAGTGAATACCTCACCATTATTGGAACGGCTGACAGTCCCTCCCATTATATGGTGTGGGCAGCCCAGGTGGGTGCACAGGTCGCAATGAGCATCCGTGACAATCCAGCCATACCGATCACGGGCCTTGCACTTAAGGTCATGCCACCAACAGATGCGGGAACATTTCTGTATGAGCAAAGGAATTCATTATTGTATGACGGTATTTCAACATTTTCTGTCAACAATAATCAGGTGATGATTGAACGTCTGATCACCATGTACAAGAAAAACGTCTATGGCAATGATGACAACAGTTACCTGAACATTGAAACGATGTTGACCGCGGCATTCGCACTGCAGGATATGCGGGCATTTCTGGCTGGACAGTTTTCTCGGTGCATACTGTTGCAGAACGGTTCGAAAATATCTTCAGGCCAGAAGGCGACGACCGCGGAACTTATTGCAAAAAGTTGTGCGGCACATTACCGGACACAATCGACCTATCTATGGGTTCAGAACCCTGACCAGTTTTCAAGGGATATCAAGTCGGAAAATGTAGGAAACGGTATCGTGAAACTCTTGATGCCATACCAGTTTTCAGACCAGCTGTTTACAATTGCAGGAAACTGCCAGTTTACCAAAATTGAGGAGCCTAACTAATGGCATCAACATCAGGAGCAATTGCGGGATATTGCGAAATAACCATTGATGGCGAGGTATGGGACGCTAAAGAGGTTAAATATACATTGCATGGTTATAAACGTGAAACTGCCATTTCCCAGAACGGGGTTGTAGGTTACACGGCAATGCCGGTACAGGGTTCGATTTCCGGAACATTGTTTGATCGGAAAGACAGATCGATCAAGGATATCATGAACAAGTCCGCGGCAACTGTTATCGTTCGGGCCGCCAATGGAAAAGTCATAACTGGAAACAATATGTGGCTTGTGGAACAGCCTGAACTTTCAACACAGGAAGGAACCTATGAATTCAAGTTTGAAGGTAAAGAGGTAACGGAGGACCAGGCATGAATAATGAAAAAACAATCAAATTGACCAATCCGGTAAATTTCAATGATCAGGTTTACGAGGAAATCAGGGTAAGGGAACCGACAATCAATGAATACATGCTTTCACTGAAATCAAAGGGAAACAAAGAATCATTTGAGGCGGATGCCATGGTCCAGATTGAATTGCTGAGCAGGGTTACCGGTTTACCGGTCAATGCGATTGAATCCTTTCCAAGTTCAGTCATGGACGAGGCGACAAATTTCATTGCATCGTTTCAGGAGGATCATGAAAACATTGATTCAAACGAGATCATTATTGATCCTCCCATCTCCATTGCCAACGGTAATGAATATGATCGTCTCACGTTGCTTGAACCAACAGTCGGACAACGCAAAAAGGCGACCCGTATGCTTGACAAATATGGAAATACACCGTTGGGGGCTATGGAGTTTCAGCTATCCTTGTTGAAAGATATAAGCGATTGGCCACTTGCTGCATTATTAAAGCTTCCAATAAGCACTTTCCTGCAGGCATCAAGGTATCTATCCGGTTTTTTTACAGATGGCCAGAAAACTGGAAAGAACTGAACCTGCAACTGATCTATTTCTATAAATGGCCTCCCCAGTGGATTGATGACATGACGGGAACCCAGTTCATTGAGGCTATAGAGGCCGCGAACAATGGGGTTGAGGCTGAAAAAATGGCACAGAATAAATAATCATGGTTTCACCAATATCCATTTCCATCACTGCAGTTGACAAAACAACCCAGGTTTTTCAGAAGCTCAATTCCCGCATTGAAAAAATGCAGGCACCCATTGTCAATCTGCAACGCAGTTTTGCACGGTTTACCCAGGTATCAGGGTTAAGTCGTCTAAGCGAGGGATTTGGACGTGTCCAGGGTTCGGCTCTTGGTGCATTCCGTGTCATGGGACAGATTGCACCGATACTTGGCAGCATTACGGGTGCTGTCACAATAGCCGGTATCAGCCGTCTTGCGACATCATGGGCCAATTTTGGAAGCAATCTGCAAACGTCAGCCCAACGCCTTGGAATGTCCACAGGAAGACTGCAGGTATGGCAGAATGGTGCACGTTTGGCCGGCGTATCCGCGGAAAGTCTGACATCAGGTATGCAAAGCCTGCAGGATACCATGTGGAATGCGGTTGGTGGACGTGATCCCAAAGCGATGGCTACATTCCAGCAATTGCATATCAATTTGCAGAATATGGATGGTTCATTGAGAAATGTATCCGAGGTTATTCCAGAGGTTGCCGATAAAATAGCGTCCATTCGCAATCCATCCGCCCAGGCTGCGGTTGCCACAAATTTTTTCCATGGTGCGGGTGAGGCACTTTTGCCATTCCTGAGAGATGGCTCCGCAGGTCTTGCCAGGTATCAGAGGATGGCAATGAAATACGGGGTCGTGAATGACGATGGTGCTGAAGCGGCCAATCGTTTGAGAATGTCGCAGACGGGATTGACACTGGCCGTAGAGGGGTTCGGCAATTCAATATCCCAGGCACTTGAACCTGTCCTGACACCTGTCATTGATTCAATGGCGAACTGGATAGCCAGAAATCGTGAATGGATTTCACAGGATATAAGCAAATATGTCCGTGATTTTGTCAACTGGCTGAAATCCATCAACTGGCAGGGTTTCAGCAATGGTGTCACGAACGCATGGGGTAAAATCCATGATTTTGCCAACGGGGTTTCCAATACGGTTGAGAGGATGGGTGGACTTAAAACCGTTCTTGAAATCGTCGCCGGAATTATGGGTTTCAAGATTGTCGGGAGTATCCTCGGTATAATCGGTCCATTTGCGTCATTGGCCATGACAGTAGGAAGAATTGTTGTTCCGGCCATGCTTTCACTCGTGACGGCGATGGGGCCTGTCGGATGGGCGATAATGGCGGCCGGCGTTATTATCGGGGCGGCAAGTGTCTATATTTACAAGCATTGGGATACGTTCAGGCCATATTGGGAAAAATTGTGGAGTGCCATCAAGGTTACAACCAAATTTTCAATGGACACTCTCTATTCCCTGATATCCCCTTTCATAAAGCTTGCTGGAAAGATTATTGACAACTGGGATCCAATCAAGAAATTCTTCAGCGACATGTTTGTATTTCTCAGAAAGGAATTTGACAGTTTTGTCGGAAAAATCACATGGATGGCCAACAAGGTATCTGCAGCGGCAAACAAGATCAAGAATGCCGTCGGTTTTGGTGGAAAGAAAAAGACGGAGATCAATTCGTCAATAGATCAGGTCCAGCCCATGGGAATTGAGCAAATGGCGGCCGTTCCAGGTGCGAATGCGGAACAGGCCCTTGCCTCTGCGGACAATCTGAAAAAGATCGCGTCCCAGCCCGTCGCCGCCGCCAATGACAATATTTCATCACGGAAAAAGGGTATTTCCTTTCCATCCGACAATTCGATCGGCAATATTGTCAAGCAGGTCACGGGTGGTGATCCAAGAGATGTGGCAGAGGCAAAAGCCCTGATCATGACAGAAAGTGGTGGCCGCATGATTGGTAACAGCAGGACCTCAGCCTATGGTTATACACAACTTACCGATCCTGCTGCAAAGGATATGGGGGTGAACAAGTATGATCCCTATCAAAATGTCCTGGGGGGCTGGAAATATTTCCAGAAAATGCTTGCCAAAACCAATGGAAACATGATTGCGGCCTATGGTGCCTATCATGATGGCGGTAACAGTATCGGTGTAAGAAAATTCATCAATTCAGGCGGTGTGGATTTTTCAGGATTTTCAAAAGAGGCAAAAAAAGCCATGAAAAATTTTGAAAATTACTACAACCAGGCAAGGGGTGGTGACCTGCCATTCGTGAACATGCCTGTACAGATGCCGAGGATGGGTTCTTCCATCAATATGGGAAACCTGTCATCCATCACGCCAGTCACACAGGATTCAGGATTGGGGAAATTGCCTGGAAGCGGTGTGACATCAATGCCATCCGCACCGTCCATGACCATGTTGCCGGCCAATGCCAGCAACATTCAGGACAACCATCTATATCTCGAGATTGATATCAGGGGTAAAACGGAAAATATGGATATCAAGCCAAAGAGTCGCAGCAATACACTGACAATTCAGTCCGTATCCTATCAGCGTGCAATGGATCCGGGACGCACTGCAGGGGGAATGTGAAATGAGACAGGCCTCATTCAGGGGTGTTCCGTTCTGGGTTATCGGGAATGGCGGTGAAAACGGAAGGGATATCGCCATTCACAACTATCCGTTGAAGGACAGCACGTGGGTTGAGGATCTGGGACGTTCCCAGCGTCGTTACGATTTGCACGGGTTCCTTATGGGAAATGACCAGACAAGTCTGAAAACGATGCTGCAGATAGCCGTTGAACAGGAGGGCCCTGGATTGCTGATACATCCATCACTTGGGATCCTGAATGTATCGGTTGTCAGCTATAAATGGCGTGAACCTGACTATACAAGCAACCGTTCGGACATTGACATAAGCTTTATCGAATACAGCAATCCCGTAGCCGGTCTTGTAAGCAGTCTCACCAATTCATTCATAGGAGAGTTGTCCGATGCGTTTTCCGGATCCGCGGTGGGTGATTTCCTGAATGATACAACGAATATATTCGATAACGGGATGATGAAACAGGCCGTGTCTGTTGCAAGCGACTGGGGGGCGATGGCTCTCACACAGGGAATGGGATCTATACCTCTTGCCGGTCTTGGTACGGTCGCAACGGAATCGATCGGGGAAAAATTGCTGAATCTTGCGGTCAATCGGGATAGCTTGAAAGACACCCTGCAAATGATTGACCCGTCTTTTGACCAGAATTCAATGAGTACGATACAGGAAAAATGACACCGAATGAACTTTCAATCCTGATTATGCAAATACCTGTCCAGCTGATGGAATTCTCGGATGATCCATCCGTACAGATGAAATTGCTTTTTCCATTATGCGATTATCATGTGACCCTTGTCGAGACATCAGCACCCCTTGGGGCTGCTGAAAACACGGCAATGAAGGCGACGGCTGCCCTATGCAGGCGGGCTGCGATCAGCTGTCTTTGCAAGGCGGCATCAACATGGAAGGCGGATAACTGGGACGAGGTTGTCAAGGTAAAGCAGAAAATATCGAATTTGCTGAACAGGGAGATCATGTCAGCCATTGATGACAATAATATCGATACGGCCAATTCATTGAGGGAATTGCGGATCAAGACACTTGAAATACTCACCAATGCGGCCGGTGAATTGCCCCATCTACGGACAATTGAACGGAATACGCCGTTACCCGCACTCTTGATCGCCCAGCAGCTCTATGCGGATGCGAGCCGTACCGAGGAGATCATCAGACGTTCAAATCCAGCCCATTCCGCATTCATGCCCGTTAAAATGGAGGTGTTGAGCTCATGAGTCTATTGTCGTCAATCACCGGTTTTTTCGGTTACAGCAACGCGAGAACCAATCAGGTAACCATCGAGGTTGCGGGCCGCGTAATTTCAGGTTGGACAAGCCTTTCCATAAGGCGTGGCATAGAGATAATGCCCTCCACATTCGAGCTTGAATGCACGGAATATTTTCCAAAATCATCGGAGGTTCTCATTCCCGAGGGTGAGTCGTGCATTATAAGGATAGGCGACCAGAAAATAATCACGGGTTATATAGTGACGGTCAACAGGCGGATTGGATATGGAACCCATGTTGTTTCTGTCCAGGGTAATTCGAAATCCATCGACCTGTGTGAATGTTCGGCAAAATTTGAGACCTACCAGTTCAATAACAGGCCAGTTATCGACCTGATACGCACCATCTGCAGTCCATACGGAATAGATGTAAAAACGGTGGGTGATATTGACAATGTGGTTCTTCCGCAATTCTCGGTTATCCTGACTGAAACCGGATATGAGATCATAGAGCGTATGACCCGTGCGGCCGCATTGCTGTTTTATGATGATGCCGATGGGAATATCATTCTCTCAAAGGTTGGATCGAGAGTGGTGTCATCCGGTTTTGTCGAGGGAAAAAACGTCGAGGAGGCGGTTGTTCGCCGTTCCATGGCTGGAAGATTCAGCAATGTCACCATGATACTGCAGAACACATCATCCCTTTTTTCGGCACCTGGGGACAATTCGCAACTCGCCGCCCAGTTCGAGAATATAACAACGGGGAAACCCGCCACTGATCCAGGGGTGAAACGCTATCGTCCCATGCTGATTTCAGCCGAGATGGGGGATATGGGATATGTCGTGTCACAACAGCGGGCACAGTGGGAGGTCAACAGACGTTTCGGACGCTCGCAATCAATTCAGGTCGTGACTGACAGCTGGAGGGATCAGCAGGGGAAGCTTTGGGAACCGAACACCCTTGTTCCGGTGTCTTTTCCGACATTGAAAGTCAATACAAAAAACCACCTTCTTATTGCGGAAGTGGTTTTCCGTCTGGATATGGGCGGCGGGACTCATGCCGAAATAACATTGATGCCAAAGGAGGCGTTCTCACCGCAACCCATCGTTCTCAATGCTGCAAACAGTGCTGTTGTCCAGGCAATAGCAGGAAGATAATCATAGGGTTTTTCAATGAAATAAGTGTTGTAAATTAAATAATTTAATTAAGGATATTATAAAATTAATTAAGGATATTATTAAAGCGGGTAAACTGATTGAAATAATAGAGTACATCCATAATTTAATGGATTTACTTTCATCAGAAATGGATAATTTCATAAAATCTTTAGTGGGAAATTCATTAAAATTTTTATTTATTTCATCTAATTTATCATCTATTTTATCAAATTTATCATTTATTTTTTTAAATTCATCATCATGTGAACTAAGTTTATCTTTTATAAAATCGATACCAGCTTCTAATTTTGAAAGTCTCTTCTCCATATCGTCACCTCCACCGCCGTTACCGTTATCGCTTGTATTATTTTTTTTATGAAAACCAATATAACTATGATGATCGCTTATTGGTATTACATTATTAGTATTATAGGTTTGGCCGTTCATTTTTAAAAGTCTTTATTACTTTTTATCATCTTCTGTTTGTTCTTTATTGTTGATTTTATAAAAATTATAGATCTGTATTTTAGAAAAAAATGATATATTAAAACATTTTATACAATAAACCCAATAAGCAGGAACGCCTTTTGTTAAATCAATTTCCCTTTTTTCCACATCTACCAATGGAAATGTAATTAGGTTTGAACTTTTATCATAATAAAATTTTTTATTACCACATACAGGGCATTTCCAATTTGGAAATCTATTAATATATTCCATAAAAATATCATGAGCATCCCTAGTCTTAGTCACAGATACTTTAGTCTCGTCATCATCAGCCATATATTTAAATCCTTTAATAACAAATCGTTGAATAAATATAACAAAAAATAGATCGTAACAAATTTAAAAAACAAAAATCACATAATTTTTATACAGTAATGGTATAATATCGGAGTGGTTTATATATGAAGGTGATGCCAAATATGGGATCACCTAATGTCGCAAAGGAAAACATGAACAGTCAAAACATTTGCATATTGAAATGATATTGATGTATGGTTTTTATTTTTAGGAATTATTATCATGTTGAAAAATATTTCTATTTTCTTTTTAGTTTTTGCATTACCTATCACTATTCAAGCTGCAGATAAAAAGAAGGATACGTTCTTATCTGTTAAATACGAAAACGTGCAACAACTTATCAAAAACTATTATTACGCCCAAGAATTTTGCAAAGGATCATTCGAGGAAAACGCCGAAACATATATCATGTGTAACTACAGGGACGCTGCGGATGAAAAACTGAATCAGTTAGGATGGTGTTTTGGACATGACAACCAGCCTGAATCCGATAAAAAATGGATAAAATGCAAGAAGAATCATAAATAACAATATTGATGACAGATTTTTCTGAGTTTTCTCGATTACACTCATTAATAATGAGGGTATTTTTTCATAGTTATCAAAATATGAAATAGACTGACTATAACTATTGGTTAGAGTAATCCTTCATTACTATCATTAATATATATAGTACTATTTTAATATATAGGGTGTACGTTTTACGTACCCCATTTTCGTATAAAATAATAGTACCATATTGTTTGCTCCCCCAAACTGGGGAGCAAAAATTTAACAAATAAAAAAATTGTAATCTTTTAATTAACTTTTTTTATCTATGGATATATTAGCTTTATCAAGTAATTGCTTCATATAGTCAGAAGCTTCTTGTCTATTGTTTGATTTTGTTTCTCTCCATATCTTAATTAACTTATTTATATGGGGCCATATTACATCAATACAATCTCTTCGTAATATATATAAATCTTTATCTTCTGAAAAATATTTCCAATGTATTTTTATAAATTCTAATATTTCTTCCTCATCATAAGTAGGATTTGTATTTGGATCGTTAGCCAGGTTAATAAATCTAACTCCTTCATTAACATCCCAATAATATTTCCAATTGGTGTTGTTCACTTCTTTATAATTATCTGTATAGGTTTTAGAAATATCAGAATATGTTTTTTCTGCTATATCCTTGATTGCACTTTCTACAACTGTTGTGATCGTCTGTTTGGTAATTCTTGATACAAATTCTAATGCGAATCTTGTTTTAGGATCAAGACGTATTGTTAAGCTTTCAGTTCTACTAGTATTACGCTTTCTAGTTGTTTGTGCCATTCTTTATACTTATAAATTTACGTTATTCATAATAAATATATGTAATACAAAAAAATTGCAAATGGCGAAAACATTATGTTCAGAAATAACTTATGTTTAAGGATCAATATTGTTTGCTCCCCCAAACGGGGGAGCAAAAATTGAACAAATAAAAGGATTATTTTAAATCTTTTTTTAATTCTTCAAATGCTTTTTTCATATATGCATCTGCATATTTTTTAACTTCTTTTTTTATATACTCATCTTCAAATTTCTTAAAAATATCAATTTTATTTTTCGATAGTTCTTCTGGTTTAGGGAATGAAAGTGATTGTTCTAATCTTTGAATAATTTCTGATTGTAAAGAACGTTTATTCTTTTTAGCATGCTCAGTTAAAGTAGCATGCAAATCTACAGTCATTTTTAAATTATAACGTAATGTTTCTTCTTTCATGTGTGTATTATGCATAAAAATTACATAAAAGTCTATTGATATTATTTATAAGTTATATTTCGTCTTTAAAAACTTTTCTAAAAAACTGGCCATGATTTCATATTTATCAGAATCTTTTAATTTTGATTTGTTAAATTCATGACGTAATATTTCCATTATTTCGCCATTCATAGCACGATTATTTTCTAATGCTCTTTTTTCGAGCATTTTATGAAAATCATCATTCAAACGTAATGTGTATCTATATATTTTCTTTTTTTCAGACATAAGGTCAAAATGACATACAATTGCAATGTGGATCAGTTCGGATTTTCATGTTGTGAAAATTTTAAACCCTTTTCAACTAACCTTCTTATTGCTTCTGAACGAGAGGGTAAATCAGATTGTTCGCGTCTCCATTCATCAATGGCTACAACTATTTTTTTTGATGCGACAATTTGCAATCGTTGATTAAGTTTTTCTTCTTCTTTCATAAATAATTTAATAGCAAATTACACATATTAAGTCAAGTATGTAAAATGTGTTGCTATTTATGTGTTATATGTGTAAGTTAAGTATTGTAGAGAAGAAAGATAACGACTTTCTTCTCTACGGTAGTTGTAACTTTACATATGAAGGATATTACAACCATGTTAAATAATACTTTAAACGCTAACTGTAATTCAACTTCTTTAATTAATCCTATTCTTATTGAAAAGGAACTTCGTATTCTCGATATTGATCTTGCTCAAAGATTGGGTTTTGAAAGACCTCGTAATATTCGGAAATTAATTAATCGTTATTTAAATGAATTAGATGAAATGGGGACCCGCGCCACGGTGGAGCGGGTTATAAATGGCGGTAAAGCTAAAGAATTTTATCTCAATCGAAAACAAGCCATTTTTATAACAACGAAATCCGAAACAAAAGATGCTATTAACGTTACGATAGAAATTATTAAAAAGTTTGAAGCTTATGAACGCGGAGAAATTACATCTTTTCAAATTCCACAATCTTATCCTGAGGCATTACGTCTTGCTGCAGATCAAGCCGAGCAGATTAAGGAATTGAAACCGAAGGCGGATGGATTTGATCGCATTGCAACGGCGGACGGTTCGTTATGCATCACGGACGCGGCGAAGAATCTTCAGATGGGGCCAAAGGAACTGTTTTTCTATCTCAATTCCCATGAATGGATTTACCGACGGACTGGCAACAGGAACTGGCTTGCCTATCAGGACAAGATCAAGCAGGGATTGCTTGAGCATAAGGTGACGGAGGTTTCATTGAGTGATGGAACAAGCAGGATCAGTGAACAGGTGAGGATAACGCCAAAGGGACTGACCAGATTGTCCGAAATGTTCTCGAATCATGTATAGACGTGATCGGTAACAGTAATAACCGGAATTAATGAAGTGAATTATAATATATACACTTGTTTATCAAGTAAAGATTAATAATTCAAAGAAATAAAAGTTAATTCCATGTCGAAATATTGCCTTGATATCCTGAAGTTACTGATTAATTTAAGTTAACGAATATTAATCGTTTATATAAATAAGCTTCATTATTTGTATCGATAAACATCGATAAAACCATATTGTAGATAGTGACCTTATCTGAACAATCTGTTCACTATCTACGCACCTAGTATGGTTTAAGAATAATAGGCTTCTTTTATCTAGGATTATGTTCGAGGATATCAAGAGATTAAAAAAAATAATATTGTGTCCATATTTTATGGACAACATATTCGTTACGGACGGAAATAATATGTGTAAAGAGAATAATCGTTCAAGTCTTTGCAGGTTCAGTAAAAATATAGATTTGATGAATGCTGATCGGATGATCAGGATCATCAATATTGATTACGACATTTTCAATTCATTGTTCAGGAAACTTACGAAAAATGTCAACTGCAAGGATCCGGTGATCGATGATCTGATATGTACCATCAATGATCATACAAGACGTATGGAGGAGGAGGTTGACCAGCTTCACAACTACATATCAAACGCGAGCCTTTCAAGATAACCATTTTTTATAAACTAGGAAACAGGGCCATCCTTCTGGATGGCTTTTTTATTGGAGTGAACATGCCTGGACCAATGGACAGCATCATGAGACGGATCAACATGACAGTTGGTGCATGCCGTATCCTTAACAGGATTATCGAGGGAACGACACCCACAGTACAGATTGTGGTTTCCGGCGGTGCCCAAATGGATGGGATGACATTCATGCAGCAATACGGTTTTGTCAGCAAACCCTTGCCTGGTGCTGATGCGATTTCCCTATTTTTTGCCGGTGACCACAATCGTGGCACTGTCATAGCATCGAATGACCAGCGATACCGTCCAAAAAATCTTGGCGATGGGGAGGTCGCCATTTATCACAAATCAGGAACAACCGTTATCCTGAAGAATGATGGATCAGTCGAGATAAATCCGTCAGACAGGAAATGTGTTCTGAACGGAAATCTCAAGGTTGACGGGAATGTCGATACAACGGGAGATGTGAGGGCATCTGGCGATGTGACGGCGGGATCGGTAAGTCTGAAAAGCCATAAACATTCAAGGGGATACCAGAACCAGCCAACGGGTGGACCTCTATGAGACCGGTACAGGACATTTCCATAACCTGGAATAACAAGACCGGCAAGGGTGAATGGTCTATCCTAGATAATGATATAAAACTTGACAATGCACTTTTCAGTGCAGTCATGGTTTCACTGTTCACGGACAGGCTCGCCCCTCTGGAACCATCTTTTACGGAAAAAAAGTCAAATATCGGCAAGGTTTCGGGAGACCGTCGCGGATGGTGGGGTGACATTTTCAGGGATGAACCTATGGGATCAAGATTATGGCAGCTGAGACGGGCCGTGAAAACCGATCAGTATTCTGTCACCCTGTCCGCACAGGACATGATCTATGAATCACTGCAGTGGATGGTTAATGATGGACTGGTGGCGAATATCGATGTCAATGTCCAATGGGTGAAAACCGGTCTACTGCAGTTTTCAATCAATCTAACAGAACCACAATCAGACACGCCCCAACAGTTTCTATTCAGTTGGGTATGGGAGGGAATATAATGCCGTTCAAGGTTCCAACCTTAACAGAACTCAACAATCAGGTGCAGCAGGATATAATCAACGCTGGCGTTCCAGGAATTGAGACAGTGCTCAAAAATTCGGTTATTGGCACGATCGGAACTGTCCAGGCTGGACTTTCATGGTCGCATTATTCATTCTTGGGCAATATCGCCAGACAGTCCGTTCCATGGACCGCGACAGATGAATATCTGGCTGGATGGGGAAATCTTAAGAATGTCTATCGAAAGGCCCCCACCAGGGCAACGGGACTGGTTGAATTCACGGTCGTGGATGACAGTGTTATCGTTCCAAAGGGAACGCAAATAAGAAGGAATGATGGCTGGAGCTACGTGACAATGGAGGACAGCATCCGGAACCAGGCTCATATTCAGTCTGTCGAGAATGGTATTGACGGGAATTCTGACCAGACTGCAGTCCTTACGCTTGGACAGGCCCTTGCGGGTGTGAACGTGAATGTCAAGGTTCTGTCACCGATCACCGGAGGTGCAGATCTCGAGGATGAGGATGATTACCGGTCAAGGGTGATCCAGGCATTCAGAACATCAGGTTCCCTCGGACGTGAACAGGAATACATCATGTGGGCAGAATCCGTTCACCAGGTTTCAAGGGCATGGGTTGGCAGGAACAGTTTCGGCAGCGGGACTGTCGTGATATGGATCATGTGTGATGATGCGAATACCTCCAATAACGGTTTTCCGATCGGTGATAATGGAACATCGGACAAGGAGAAAAGGTATAAAACAGCAACGGGTGACCAGCTGGCCGTTGCGAACTATATATGGGACAAGCAACCGGTAACCTCACTTGTCATTGTCTGCTCGCCAATTCCGCAGCCTGTTGATTTTGTCATTTCCGATCTTGACATCAATAACACGCTCGATAACCAGAATGCCATCAGGGCCGCATTGAAAGACCTGTTCCGAAGAGAGGCCGCCCCAGGGAAAAATATGCATCCAAGTGCATGGGACCGTGCCATTGCATCCATAACGACATTAACCCAATACACCATAACATCACCAGTTACGACAATTATAGCGGAAAGTGAGGGTAACCTGCCAATATTGGGAAAGGTTACATTTCAGACATGATACCACGTTTCACCCATGAAAATTTCAGGCAGGCCCTGTTATACCTATTGCCGATGGGACCAATATGGTCAAGGGAGCCAGGAAGCCTATGTCATTACTGGGCTTCCATCATTGGCCAGGTATATGTCAGGAACAGTGACAGGGCGATCGAGCTCTTGCAGGTATCTTTTCCTGGAACCGCGACCGAACTTCTCGATGAGTGGGAAAAAACCGTCGGGTTACCGGATCCATGTGTTGGAGAGGTGACGGATTTGCAGCTGCGTCAGAGGCTTGTTGTTGATCGTCTGGTGTCATCCGTGGATTCCAATATCAATTTCTATATCATGTATGCAAAAAAATATTTCGGTTTTGACATCACCATTGATCAATTCACGCCATTCAGACTTGGAACACCCCTTAACAGGCCACTGGGTGGTGAGGACTGGTCCCATACATGGAGAATAAGATCGGATCAGGACCTGAAATATCTCCCATGCATTTTCAACCGTATTTCACCGACACATACCCTGGTCTATTACGGTCTTTTCCAAAATGAAAAAATAAACTAGAAGGTTATGAAATGGATTTAATTATTGCACCATATTCTGTTCCAATGGAAAATGCTGACAAGGCACCGGTGGATACCATTGCCCAATATGCGACTGACGGAAATCCCGCACAGGGTATTCCTGCGACAATTTTGCCAGCCCATGTTGTAAATGCAACAGTTGCGGAAATAGTGAATGCGATCAGGGCTGGTGGAAAAACTCCAGACAGGAACAACTGGAATCAGCTTGCCGATATAATAGGTTCCATAATGAAAAAAGTCGGTGGCGATGATGACTATTTCCTGAAACTGAAATCTGCAACAGAGCAAAAAGTTGATAGTGAAGTAAAGTTTGTTGGTACATTATCTGTAGACGGACATAATTTAATCATCAACCCAGGAGAGTTGAAATATACGGACGGTATTCTAAACCTTCCATCGGCAATCTGGCAGTTTGATGGAAACAATGCCATGAGCATGTTCGCGACCCATGACCTGAAGGAAGGCAAGAAAATAACCATACAGAGCAAAATCAATGGTGTGGTATACAATGCGATCGTCTTTCGAGAAAACGGAAAAATAGAATGTAATGAACTGCAATCCAAAGATATGTCCGTCACGGACGGAACACTGAATATCAACAGTACAAACAAGGATACGAATGAAAACGGTTTAATCGTTGGAAATTCATCTATTCACTTAAACCTTGTGAACAGGCCTGGGCAAACCAGCGGGATATATATCCAGGAGGATTTCAATAATAACAAGACCGATCTTGTTTTTTATGCGAACAGCAGTGGAGAGCAATATTTTTATACCATGGATAGCAAGGGAACCATTACGGGAAAGTATTTCAATGGTGAGTCCATGTCCGCATTTTGTGCAGACCTTGCGGAATACTATATTGCCGATGAGAGATATGATCCAGGGACGCTTGTGAAAATAGGCGGTGAGAAAGAGATAACAAGAGCCTCCATTGGGGGCTTTTTTTATGGGGTCATTTCAACATCCCCAGCCTATATAATGAATACGGCTATCAGGGATAGAAAGAACGCGTTACCTGTCACGCTGGCAGGCCGTATTCCCGTTCTCGTGACAGGCATGATCGACAAGGGTGATCCGGTAACCATTTCGGAAATATCCGGTGTGGCCAGAAAAGCGAAAAGCGGTGAGAGACATATCGGATTTTCCCTGGAAAACAGTCACGAGACTTCAATCCGTCCTGTCGAGTGCGTTATCAGGCAGAACTAGGGAAGAAGACAATGCATGACTATGATGGAAACACCCTTTTTATCAACGGTATTTTTTATGCGGATGATTACAACGAGGTTGTCAGAAAATACCGTAGGGAGATGGACGGCTTCGACCATTACATGATCAAGAAGGGCGACCTGATAACGGCGGATATCCTGAATGACCTGAGCAACGGGGTGAGAAACTACGCGTCCCAGAACGGATACAGTATCGGAAATACACCGCGTGTGCTGGTGGCCGGCGTTGACCTGATACCGAAGATGGAATGGGGCGAGGCGATATGGAATGATCAGCCTGTCATTGAACTGACAGCCGGTCAGTATAACTACGTCATTCCAAAGGGATGCCGCAAGATGAAAATGGAATGGCTGATCGCCGGAGGCGGCGGTGGCGGTGGCGGTGAAGAGGGTGGCGGTGGCAAGTCTGGCGGTGGCGGCGGTTCTGGAGGTTACCAGCAGAACATCGTTCATGACGTGATGCCGAACCAAAAGGTTTTTTTACAAATCGGGGGCGGTGGAATTGGAAATTATGATGCCGGAGACAATGGAGGTGACAGTTTCGTAAAGATTGATGAAACAGAGATACTCAGGGTGACAGGTGGTGGTGGTGGAAATACACCCTATGCCGGTGGCGGAATATTGGACACGGCTGGTGGCAAGGGTGGAAGTCCGAATGGTACGGACGGGGGACATGGTGTCGATAACGCTACAGAGGATGATCATCTTGGCGGTGCCGGTGGCAGCACGCCACTTGGACAGGGAGGAACACCGGACTGGGCGGACAAGGCGCAATCCGGTTCAGGTTACGGGGCCGGTGGTGCGGGTGGATGCACCAGGGACAGGCAATCACCACATTCATGGCAGGGAGGGGACGGTTCCACAGGTTACATAAAATTCCAGTTCACACGTTAATTAATTATTAGGATATTAAAATGGATTTTAATAAAATAAATACTCGAGCATCACGAAAAGTGAGCGAAAAGGCTTTTCAAGACAATCAGGTAAATAAAGAAACAGAAATTTTACAGACTGATCGTGAAATATTTGAATTGCCTGGAGGATGTCTTGGCAGTACAGAATTAAGGTTGTTATGCAAGGGGCCAACAGAAAAGAAATTCTACAGTTTCTCTGTAAAGAACCGTATGTTGGCTGATGACAAGATCGCATCGGTAAAGGTCGGACCAACCAGTGACAGCAATGTCACGGCTGACAAATACACATTCCATGATCAGACTTTTTCGGTTCGCCTGAGTGGCGGGGAATTGAACCGGAATGTTCCAATTCGTTGTGAAATAACGACAGAACAGGAGGAAACGCTTGATTTTGTCTGTATTCTTCCAATTCGTGCGGAGGGTGTGCTGTATGAGAATAATGACGGTATTGTTGTCATTATGGGGGCTACGGGTCCAAGAGGGGAAAAGGGTGATAATAATCTAAACGATGGGACAACAGACCTGTATGTTAAATCAATCAATCCATCAGCTCTCGTTCCAACAAAAGCCGCCCCTACAGCCTCGCTTTTTTCAATAGTAAACAAGGTGTATGAAACACGTTCATTTAATCTTCCAAACAGACCGATTGAAATTGCGATGCATAGAGGCGGGGTGGCAAGAATTATAGAAAATACAGTATATAACGCTGTAAATTCCTATCGTGCGCATCAAGAGATATCCTTTGAATTTGATATTCAGTCAACAGCTACGGATGGCAAGTTCATTATATGGCATGACAATCAAACAGACAGATTGCTTGATCATAGTTTGGAATTGCGGACATCAACCTATGAAGACTTGAAATCCCTACGTTTTACCGGCCTGAAAAATACACCTTATTATGATGTTGTCAAATTAAGTTCACTGGATGAATGGTGTCAGTTTATAGCGAAAGTCAACCGTCCATTTTATGCAGAGATCAAGAGATTTGAAACCATAGAGCAAGTCACGCAAATTGTAAAAATCATTCAATCTTATGGATTGAGTCATCTGGTCACTTTTGAAAGTGGTACCTATTCAGTATTGGAACATATCCGTTCTTTGGATTCAAAATGTCGTGTAGGGTATTTACAATTTGGAGAAGATAACAATGCCGATTCAGCCATTAAGAAAATGCAGACCTTGGGAAACGGATTCTTGTTATGGCAAATTGACACTGTTTCGCAGGATCCCTCAATTGTACAAAAATGCATCGATGCCGATGTTGGGTTGAGTGTCTGGACTGCTGAAGATGATCGTAAATTTTTAAAGGCGATTAAGGCTGGCGTAACTTCTGTGATCTGCAACAATTATCCTGTCCATGTGTTTTAATTAAGAGGTTGAAAATGAAAGATATTCTAATAGCGGGTCGTGAACTGTCACAATTTCCAATAATAATAAATGGGACATCGACAATTGACAAGAATAGTGATGGAACATGGACATTCAAATCAACAGATACGAACAGTAATGCTTATGGATATTATAATGTTCCAGCGATATTTGGTGAAAAGATTAGCATTACGGTAACGGCAGTATCATTTGAGGAAGCTGATGACAATCAGAAATACCCTTCGATTGCAGTACGTTGGATATCAGCTAACGGAATATGGAAACAGTCATCAGAAAATTATGTAAATTCAACAACTGTTGGAGTATATACGGCTGAGTTGACCATCAATGAACCTGTCGATCCAGGTGATATCATTCAAGTTTCATTTGGTCATTTCCGTCCGTCCATGGCATCCGGAAAAATTTTTGACGCACAAGTCAATATATCAAACAGCATGTATCCAGTTGCAAGAAAAATGTTTGCCTCGACATTGACAATCGAGGCGAGCAAAGCCGGTGAATTGCCCGATTTTTCTTATAAAACCCAATTCCAACAGTTAAATTTGAATACGATAAAGTGGGATGACAACAGTACCTTAATATTTCAGGATGATCAGCTGAAAGTGGCAAATGCAGAAAATAATCTTTGGTACGTTAATCCGAAAATATTGATGTCCTTGCCAGAACTCAGCGATTATTCTACAGTCAATGTTTTTCATGGGATGTATGATTGGACTGGTGGAAGTTTCAAGTTGACTTTTGCAGATACAAAAACTGGAAAATTAATTGATTTTAAAACCGATGCCACAAAAAAATTGATCATACAATATGAAATAAACATATGATGGTGCACTTGATTATCAATCAAAATGGATAAAGGATGCATTGGATATTTAAGAAATGATCAATGTATCATCCTAAACGCTGACAAGTGCGGATTTGGCTTATCGTATTCGACAGCTTGGATTGTTATCAGAATGGCATTACCATAATATGGGCAATGAAATGCAGGTAATGAATTATGGAAAGAGGGAACCCAATCCTGTAAAGCGTGAATATTCTTTATTGTGGGAAAAAATCTTTACCATGCTTTGGAGAGATAAAATAACAAGGGAAGAATTATCCAAGAAACTTAATATTCCCTATCATGATTTTAATGATCTTACATTTGGCCTGTTGAATATCAAGAAATACATGATTAAAGAAAATGAAGCCAACATAATTTCTCAATGTTAATTCTAGATAGTTATTAAAACGTTTATTTTTTACCAAACCACCTTAACGGGTGGTTTTTTTATGTCTGGAAAAGGAAAGACAGATGGCAAATATCATACTCATTATCAAGTCCGTATGCTCTTTTTTATGGAAAGGGAAAGGGTGGATCATGGCAGGACTTCTTTACCTGACAGGACGAAGGGCCGCGAATAGAAACAACCTGATCAGGACACAGGATGAAGTCATCAAAAATGACCTGCAGACCCTTCAGACTGTTCAGGCAATGCAGCAGGCAGCCAATCATTCACCTGGAAACATGGAGGAATTGGAAGATGTGCTGGAGAAAGGGCAATTCTGATGAAACCTATTTTTTTACTCGCGGCGGTTTTTCTTGCGGCATGCTCGGCATCGCCACGCGTTGTCTACCGGATTGAATGCCCTCCGTTGAGGGATTACACGCCCCAGTCACAGGAAAAGCTGTCCAGCGAGATCAAGGCGTTAAAACCTGACAGTGAGATCGGCCGTTACCTGCTGGATTACAAAAGCCTGCGTGACATGATCATGGCCTGCCAGAACACCAGAGATACCAGCCACCGCTAGGGTGGTTTTTTTATGTCTATATTCAAGGAAAGAACAAATGGATTTTTTTACCGAGCTTCTACAATATATCATCAATGTCCTGCCCAGCAATACGGCTGGTGATGTTGTCGCGGTTGTCACTTTCATCGTGACCCTGTGCACCCTTGTCATAAGGTTCTGGAAAGAGCCTGATTCAAAAAGCGGATTGCACGGGCTGTGGTCTCTCATTCATCTGCTCGCCTCTTTCAGGCTGCCAGACAGGCAGGCTGGAAAAGATGGAAAGAACGGGGATGGCACCAATGGAAAACAGGCGACACCAAAAACACCGTAACCATTGCCTGGGTGAGTGGTGGAGCTCGATACTGCTGGTCATGACGGGAATGTATGCACTTGCATATTTCATGGCCGGCAACATCTTTCACTGTTCATTCGTCAATGGGTTCAGGGCTATCCTTCCGGCCTGTATTTGGGAAGGATCATTCATACTTACAGGGACACTGCAGCTTGTTTCATTGATGTGCGGAAGTTTCAGGTGGAGGGGGGTGGCCTCTTTTCTGGCGGCATCCCTTTTCATATGGGGGGTGCTGAACATGCTTGTCTACGAGAGGCACTGGCATTTTGGCATTGTTGCCTGGGGAACATTCGCGCTGGTGAACCTTTACACCCTGGCAAGGATACTGGCGGGGGTGATAAGGGATTATGAATACAGTCTATGAGTTTTGCAAATGGTGGTGGCTGAACAATTGTGAGTGGATCAAGATTCATGATCCATGGGTAATTCCGATCATAGCGATCTGCATACCGTTAAGCATGGTCATTCATGCCATCTGTGCCATTATCAGGATTTGGCGGGGGAAGTGAGAAAATTAATTAATTATTTTACAACATCCCATCGCTTTTATATGCATTTGCTTATTGTAACATCTTGTACTTTATAGATAAAAATGTTAATATAATGTAACAAGTAAAAGGTATGATAATGAATAATCATTTAGTTAAAAAAAACATTCCCTCTGTTTTGCCTGTTGATGATGATTTGGGAATTCCTTTACTGGATATTATTACTGTACAAAGATCATTGGAAGAAATTGTTTTATCAAAAGATACGCGTGATAGTTTAGAAAATTTTTTAGAGGAACATAGGCGGGCGGATATCTTGTATAGTTATAATAGAAAGCCGTCTTACAAAGTTCTTTTTAATGGGGATGTTGGTTGTGGTAAAACAATGGCAGCTGAAGCAATTGCATATGAATTAAATTTGCCTTTGGCGATTGTTAGACTAGATTCCTTAATTTCTTCTTCATTGAGAAAAACGGTGGTTAATTTTCATAAAATTTTTGATTTTATTAAAAATAATGAAATGATTATTTTGTTTAATGAATTTGACGCTATTGCAAAAGAAAGATTTTCTTTTCATGATATGGGTGAATTAGGGCGTACTGTTAGTGTTTTTTCACAGATGCTTTCTTTTTATCAAGGAAAAAGTATTATTTTGGCAGAAACTAATTATAATATTATAATTGACAGAACAATATTAAAACGTTTTGATTATAAAATAAGATTCCCATTACCTGATTATAAACAAATTTTAAAAATTTTAAAATTAAAATTGCGGGGAGTTAAACTACAATTTAAGTTGGATGATAAAAAGTTATCAGAGTTATTTGATGATTATAGCGGTGCAAGAATTGAACGTGTTGTACGAAAAGCCATAAATAAAATGGTATTAAATCAAAATGAATCATTAACCATCCAAGATTTGGAATATTCTATCAAGCATTAATTAAATTATAATGTTTTTTATAAAAAGTATCAGTTAATTCATTGTACTTATTGTCTTATTAAGATATATTGAAAACTGAAATGTACAAACGTTAATAAACAATGGTATCAACGTTTATTTTTTATCCATAATAATTTTCACCAAGTCTTTTGACAATAATCGAATTTCTGGAAAAATCATGTTGAAAAACAAGATAGCCATTGCGGGAAATGGGCAATGCAAATTCAGGTTCATTGATCTGTTTGCGGGCATAGGGGGGTTGAGACGTGGATTTGACCGGATTGGCGGTCAATGTGTGTTTACAAGCGAATGGAATATGTATTCGCAAAAAACCTATAGGGCCAATTACGCATGCAATCATGAAATTGCGGGTGACATAACCAGGATAAGTGAGCGGGATATACCTCATCACGATATCCTGCTGGCGGGTTTTCCATGTCAGCCATTTTCAATTGCCGGCGTGTCAAAAAAAATATCCCTGGGATTGAAGCACGGGTTTGCATGTGAGACACAGGGCAACCTGTTTTTCGATGTCGCGCGTATTATCAGATATCATCGTCCCAGATGTTTCCTGTTGGAGAATGTGAAAAATCTTGTCAGTCATGACAGGGGAAGAACCTTTTCAATCATTCGCAATGTGTTGGAACATGAGCTTGGGTATTGCCTGCACTGGCGTATCATTGATGGAAAAGGGTTTGTTCCCCAGCATCGTGAGCGTATTTTTATCGTCGGGTTTCTGGATAAAAACGATTTCAGTTTTGATACATTATCCTTGCCCGATCCGTTGTCAGGGCCCCGCCTCTCGGCAATCCTGCACCCTGAAAACGGTAGTGAAAAACCGGAAAGCCACTATACCGTGGGGAAAAAAGCCTCTGTTTCCGAAAAATACACGTTATCCGACAAATTATGGAAATATCTGCAAAACTATGCTGACAAGCACAAAAAGGCGGGAAACGGTTTTGGTTTTGGACTGTGCGATCATGACAGTGTGGCCAGAACATTGTCGGCACGCTATTACAAGGACGGATCTGAAATCCTTGTCTCACAGGGATGCGATAAAAACCCGAGACGGTTGACCCCGAGAGAATGTGCGCGGCTGATGGGGTTTGACAGGCCCGGGCAATCAGATTTTAAAATTCCCGTTTCGGATACCCAGGCATACAGGCAATTCGGAAATGCGGTCGTGGTTCCTGTTGTTGAGGCTATTGCCAGTCATATACTTCCCCATTTGCAAAATTGATTGGTGTTAAAATAGAAATGGAAATAGATCATATTCAACAAAAATGTTCTTGTACTTCCTTATAAAAAGGAATATAGTAATTTTATACGGTGCTAATAAGGATTCTTAAATTTTTTCGTTTTATCCTTACTAGACTATCCCCGATCAGGTCGTTAACCTTTAACCTGACGGTTCATTTAGCCTCAATTGATTACCGATTAGTGTTGGTGCACCTGGTAATCTTTTGAGGTTAAAACTCTTTTGAAATATTTATTTGCAATAACATTTTCTTCAACAGTTCTTTATCATGTTAATTCCAGACCGACAAACAAATCCAGATTGTACAGTGTTAAACACGGCTTTATTGTTATTGAAACTATTATGGAAAAAACATACGGTCGATGTATGTGAGGTTTATATCCATGTCAAAAATAAACTGCCAAAATGCGAACCGTTGATTTTATCTGCATTGGGATTTTTATATCTTTTTGACAAAATTGAATATAATCAAAAAACGAAAAAAATTGTATATAAGGTATGATGATGAAATCATCTGAAGATAATGATCGTCTTAATAAATTAAATAATGATTGTTATTATTTGCAGCTTGAAAAAAACAAAATAGAACAATCTCTGGCTAAAAAAGATTTTGATTTTAATCCTGATAAAGCAGCACAGCTTTTTAGGGAAGCGAATATATTTTTTGAAGGACAGATTAAAAAATCGTATGAGGATTTAATTGATTTTAATAAGTCCATTACGAAAGATCGTCATAAATATTACAAGAAACGATTAAAAGAAATTAAAGATGATTTGGATATGATTGAAATTGAGAAAAAGCAATTAAGTTCTTGTACTTCCTTATAAAAAGGAATATAGTAATTTTATACTATGCTAATAAAGATTATGTTTTTTCATGGATAGATATCTTTATTAGGCTATCCATATTCAGATTATTAACCTTTGATCTGATGTTCATCTACTTACGAATGATTATTTAAATACGCCAATATTTAATAATCAGTTTGAAAATATATAGGATTACCTTTTCTCCATTATATTTATTGAGTTACCCACCCATTGCGGTGGGTTTTTTATTATCCACTTCTCATTCTAAAAAGGAAAAATCATCATGACAAAAACCACAGGTGGAATTTATCTGAACCATTTGAAACATGAGGTGATAACACCAGCCCTTAACTATATAAATCTGGGTGGACAGAGGGCGATCAATCAGGTAACGGGAACTTTTCTGGTTGAGGGATATGCAAGCAACTATACATATCTCAGACAGCTAGGCAAGGGGCCGGCGTTGGGGCCATGTCAGATGGAGCCCGTTACCTATCATGATATCTGGGACAATTATCTCAACAATGCCAGAAGGCAACCTCTAAGAAGTCTTTTAATGCATATAGCGGGTGATTTTAACCTGGACAACAGGGGGATACCGAAACCCGAGACATTGACAGGAAACCTTTTCTTTGCCGCGGCCATGTGCCGCGTTTTCTATATCCTGATCAGGGAGATACTGCCAGATTCCAGGAATGCAACGGCAATGGCCCAGTATCACAAGAAGTACTACAATACGGCGTTGGGAAAGGCGGATTGGCAAAAGAATATCGACCGTTTCCAGCAGGCCATTGATTGTTAGATGAAAGGGATTTGTATGAATGATATCAGGGCTATTGAACCATTGGCTGGATATGTTGGAGGAAAAAGAAGACTTGCAAAAACAATAGTTAATTTGATCAATCAAATACCTCATGAACGGTATGTTGAACCTTTTCTGGGTATGGGCGGTATTTTTCTAAGAAGAAATAAAATTGTTGGTGAAGAGGTGATAAATGATATTAATAAAGATATCATTAATTTATTTAGGGTAGTGCAACGCCATAAAGATGCCTTGATTGAATTATGCCAATGGCAATTATCATCAAGAGATGAGTTTTATAGATTGAGAACATTTCCAAGGGAGAGCTTGACAGATATTGAACGGGCCTTTTGTTTCTTATATCTTCAAAAACATGCATTTGGAGGTAAAGCTAATTATAGCGGTATGAAAATATCTAGATCAAATTTCAATATTTATCTATTAGAAAAAAAAATACGGTTATTGCATGAAAGATTGTCTAAAGTGTTTATTGAGTGTTCTCCATATGATGAATTTATTATAAGACAAGATAAAACTAATACGCTTCATTATCTAGACCCACCGTATTTAGGTACAGAACGTTATTATGGAAATCAATTTTCTAAGGATGATTTTTATAAAATTGCCGATATGTTAAAAAATGTAAAAGGTAGTTTTATTCTTTCAATCAATAATACAAATGAGACAAGGGATATATTTAAAGATTTCCATCATCATATTGTTCCAATTAAATATTCGTGCAATTCCAGATCAACAAAGATAAATGAAGAATTGATTGTGAGTAATCATGCGTTCGAATCGTCATGATTTTTTCTGTTTTATAAGGTATTTGGGCAGTTTGTAGAAAGTGGGTACAAAAGTGGGTACAAATCATTATTTGTGATATAGGTTTTGTGTTTAATCAATAGGATAAATAACGAATATGATTCCCGCCGCGGACACCATTTGAATATGCCAGATGTTGCCAATTCCTGACAAATCCCTTGTTTTTCCTAAAAAAATACATATTTATCTATCATATTCTTGCCAGTTCATGACAGATTATGCGATAAAAAGTGGGTACAAATTCAAGGAAAGTGGGTACAAATTATCTTAACTGATTCAGAACGTTCAGTTGGATAGAATGGGAATTTATATCTTTGAATATTTTTTGGTTAAATAAAATTGGCAAGATTAGTTTGATGATAATAATTATTTGATTGCCTAATGACAGCTAGTTATTATATTTTAAAGGAATCTGTTCTTATCTGGATCAAAAAAGATTTTCTTAATATTTAAATGGAATTAACGTATAATGTAATAGTTTGAAATCAATAAATTTATATTATGCTGCTAAATTACAGAACGTTTTTAATAATCTTATTTTTTTACATAACTATAATAATAGCTATTGTTTTTTTGGGTAGTCGCAAAAAGATTGACAATGCTGATTTACTTGTGGTTTTTGGTACCAAAATTAATGAGGATGGTACTCCAAGTGCTGGATTGAAAGCACGTTTAGATGAGACGGTGTTTGTATATCGTAAACATGTGGCCTCTTTAATTTTTGTTAGCGGGGGATTGGGAAAAGAAGGATATAATGAGGCTAAGGTTATGGCCGATTACTTACTTACCCAGAATATACCCCGTGAAGCGGTTATTCTTGATGAAAAAGGGGTTAATACAAGAGCAACTGTCAGAAATGTGGTTGAATTATGCACCAAGCAACATTTTAAATCAGTTATTGCAATATCTCAGTATTATCATCTACCCAGAATACAACTGGCTTTTAAACAGGCTGGCATGCCATTGAAAGGTCAATCTGCTCCGCGTTATAATTCATGGCGGGATATTTTTTCTTTGAATAGAGAGATAGTAGCCTATTTGTTTTACTGGTTAAAATTAAAATAATTTTTGAAAATTGCGGGTATGCAATAATGATCATCTGAAAATTTTTATAATAATTGCATTACATTTCTTCCAAACCGTTTTCGGAAGAGAAAAATTACAATAGAGCTTGTATTGTCTTACCGTCCATGATAGCGCATCCTCGTGAATTAACTCTCCAATAGTGTAAATCATTAATCCATTTTCATAGCCAATAAAAATACAGACATCATGTTCTTTTACTGTTTTCCGTGGATGAACAACAATTACATCGCCAACACGGAATAGGGGATACATAGCATGATTGCCGATTATAATTCCAAATGCATCTTTTTCAAGGTTAACCAGATGGGGTCGTGGAATATATTCTACAGGTGTATTTGTAATTAAGAAATAATTGTCAAGTTCCTTGATGGTGGCGAATATAGGAATGTCACTGTTTATTTTTTTCAAATAATTTGATGTCGATTTATGTTCATTTATGACATCATGAATATTTACCGTATTTATATCGCTATTGATATTTTCCTTGTGATTGTTGGAATGGGTCAATTCAAAGGCTCTTTTATTTTGATCTTTGTTAAGATCAGGATCCAGGTCAGCTATATTTACGCCCAATGCGCTGGCGATATATGGCAGATATTTGCTGCGTTTAATTCTGCCTTTTTCAATACTGTTAATTGTTTGCTGTTTACATCCTACAATATCAGCTAGGTTTTCTTGTGTATAGCTGTTTTTCAAACGATACCGTTCTACATTTTTACCTATAATATTTTTGTACCGTTTTTCATTATAATTGATCATAAAGATCAATTTATTTATTTTTCTCTAAAAATCTCTACTTTTTTTATTGTAAAAAACAATTTTATTTGTATTAATTACTATGTTTACTATTTAATGTTTTGTAATAATGATAATTATAAATATGTTAATAATTTAAAAGAAATATAATTATAAAAGGATATAAAATGACTGAAAAATTATTTTTAAAAAAAGTATGTATTGATTTTGACCCTTTCCAAAAAAATAACCGTTTGGCAATTGTTCCGTATATTGATGAGGATATTAACGAATTGCAAAAAGAGCTATGGATTGAATTAATGTTAGGATCCTCACCATTATATATTCATTTTAAAAATATATCTTTTTGTAATAATCAGGCTATTTATGAGGCTGATGCTTATACAAATAATCGTCCTAAAACACAGGTTTATTGTGCCTCAACGATTGGTGAATAAATTATAATATTCAAATAAACATTATTTGTATGTATAGCTGTTTTATATCAAAATCTTATACCATTCGTTGGTTGAAATAGTATATATAAAGGGTTATTGAAAATTTATATATACTATTATTTTAATATAGTAATCTATTCTTTTTATTAAAGAATTATTAATTATAATAAACAAATAATTTATATTTTAATTTTTTTTTATTATTGATAATAATTATATTGAATATAATTTATTATTTATGTATTTCACTCTTATAATTATTGCCTCAATTAGTTTATTTACTTTTGTTAAATAATAATTAAATGTCTGAAATTATTGAGTGAATATTTTAATGAATAGACGATCGTTAGTTTTTAACGCTATATTGATCTATTGCTTAAGCTTTTTATGTTTACATAACAAGGCTTACGGTTTTGGTAATAACCAGTATTATAATTCATTGCAATATCAAGGATATCGTCAAAGGCAGGAATTAATGGATATGGAATTGCCTTTATCCAACGATATTTCTGTTAATCAGGGCGAGAAATTCAAGCCTCAGATCAAGGATTGTGTAAAAATCAATAATATTGATATTGAAAATCCGTACAGTCTTTCAAAAGAAAAAATAGACCATATCATTAAAAAATGGAATCATCGTTGTTTAACTGTTTCGGATATAAATACAATCCTAAATATTTTAAATCAGGCTTATCTTAAAACTAATTTTTTGACGACAAGGGCATACCTGCCACAACAAGATTTATCTTCTGGTCATTTGCGTATTGTTATTATTGAAGGCAGGATTGAAAATTTCAATTTTACAGGAACTCCTGAACGATTTCATGAAATGACGGCTTTTCCATGGATTGCTGGTAATGTTTTGGATCTGAATGATTTGAAACAGGGACTGGATAACATGAATCGTTTACCTAATTGGAAAACCTCATTAAAAATCAATAAAGGTCATCAGGATAATACTTCTATTGTTGAGGTGAAAACTCCAAAAGCGGGTTTAATTCATGGCAAGGTGAGTACGGATAACAATGGGCAAAGCATTTCAGCCAGAACAATAGGTCGATCGAATTTTATTGTTACTGATCTTTTTGGTGTATTAGATATGTGGTCATTTGAATATGATCATTCGTTGAATAATCGACAGAGGTTGGGACATAATTCGTTTTTTTCCATGGAGGGTTCCGTTCCAATGGGTCCGTGGTTATTATGGTGTGGATGGTGGCGTTCAGATGATATGTATCATGATGGACCAAAAATCGCGCTGCATCGTGAAGATGTAACACAGAAGGATTTTCATGTCGGAATTTCCAGGGTTTTAACCAGGGATTTAATTGGTGTAACTTCTTTAATTATTTCCTATCAAACGAAATCTTTCATTAATTATAGAAATCATATTCGTGAAAATTATAAAAGCGCACGTTTGTCAATGCTAAATATAACTTTAAGTGAATATACCAAATTGTGGGATCGGGTATGGTATATTAACTTGGGAACTAAAATTGGATTAAATGGATTAATGACCAAAACCTGGATAAATAATTCAGGAAAATATGCACCACATACGCGATTTGTTAAATTTATCCTGGATATACAGGGAGATCAGCCTATAACAAAATCGCTGACTTGGCACACTTTTGTGCATGGTGAATATAGCGACAAAAGTCAATATGATAACGAGCAGATGCAGATTGGGGGACCATATACAGTAAGGGGATTTATACGTCAGAATTTGGCTGGTAATGCCGGTGTTTATATTCGGAACGATCTTTCTTGGACTTTACCAACGGATGATATGCATTGTGGAGATTATCAGGCTTTTTGCGATTTTTTTCTGGATAAGTCAGAGCTTTACGGTTCTTTGGATGCAGGAATGACACGAGCCGTCTATGCTACCCCTTATCATGTTGACAAGCCAAAAGTCGGCAATATCGGGAGTGGAGGAATAGGGCTAAGAAAAAAAGATGGAATTTTTATGTGGGATGCATCGGTGACGCATGCCTTTACCCCGTCTATTCTTGCCCCAGAAGGATGGATTGCTGGTTTTGCGTTTGGTATAAGCCTTTAAATTTTTTATAGATTAAGAATTTTCTTTAAAATATCATTGTTAAAGATGAATTTAACAAGATAAATGGATAAAGGAAATATATGTCTGCAGCCTTGACCCAGACCGAATTGATTGCTGTGTTGGTATCAATTATAGATTATATGCCTTATGTTATGACAATTCATAAGGGATCAACGCTTCCATCTGGTTCTTTTGAGCCGGGACATCAAAGTTTACAAGCTGGATTGCGCGCTTGGATTCATCAACAAACACGTTATCCCGTCGGTTTTTTGGAACAACTTTATACTTTTGCAGATCAAGACCGCATATACAATCAACCTCAAGTTCGAACCATTTCGATTAGCTATCTTGGACTTGTGCGTCATCAAGATTTCAGTCTAAACGAAACGGAATGGCATGGTTGGTATGAATATTTTCCATGGGAAAATGAATTAAAACCAGCTGTAAAAAATATACGAGAAACAATAATCGGGGCTTTATATGAATGGCAGAGCCGGAAAACGGAAGATACGGAACAAACAAAACGTCGTATTGAATTTTTATTTGGTCTCAATGGATATGTCTGGAATGAAGATCTTATTTTACAGCGCTATGAATTGTTATATGAGGCAGGCATGGTTCCGGAAGCAGGGAATAGATATCTAGAAAGGAAAGATTTTGCTGGTCAGGGTATGTTTGCTGATCATCGACGGATTTTAGCTACAGCAATTGCGCGGTTAAGGGCACAAATAAAATACAAGGCCTTGGTATTTGAACTAATGCCGACAGAATTCACTTTGTTGCAATTGCAAAAAACCATTGAACGTATCATAGGGCGTTCTTTGCACAAGTCTAATTTTAGGCGAATGATTGAACAACAGAATTTGATTGAGGAGACTGGTCATATTACTGACCAGTATCGTGGCAGACCTGCAAAACTTTTTAGGTACCAAAAGTCAATTGTTGATGCCAGAGCAATGTCCGGATCAAAATTGCCATTGGTAAGGAATTGACATTCTTTATATTTTAAGGATAAAATGGCATATATATACTCAAATTGAGTATAAAAGGAGAGTGACATGCGGCAGGGACTACCTGATTATTTAGAAAATAAACTGGGCAGAATTGCTGCTGCCCCGGAACGAATGAGTTTAACAAAAAAAATTCAACGTGTTAACCAGCTAAAAAAAGAACGTAATGCGGTTATTCTGGCGCATAATTATCAAATTCCAAAAATTTTCCATACGGTTGCTGATATCGTTGGGGATAGTCTTGCTTTGGCACGGGAGGCTGAAAAAATTGACGCGGATGTCATTGTTGTAGCAGGCGTACATTTTATGGCAGAAACGACAAAATTACTCAACCCTGATAAAACAGTTCTTATTCCCGACTTGAAGGCTGGTTGTTCTTTGGCTGAATCTATTACGGCAGAGGATGTAATGGGATTACGTAAGAAATATCCAGGTATTCCTATTATTACGTATGTGAACACTTCAGCGGCGGTTAAAGCGGCTTCGGATATTTGTTGTACATCGGGGAACGCCAAAAAGGTTGTTGAAGCGCTTGGAGTTCCGAGGGTTATCATGATTCCTGATGAGTATCTGGCACAAAATGTTGCAAAACAAACCAACGTCGAGATTCTGACATGGAAGGGGCATTGTGAAGTTCATGAAAGATTTACATCAAAGGAAATCAAACAGTTGAAAGCTGAATATTCAGAAGCTGCAATTCTGGTGCATCCTGAATCCCCTCCTGAGGTGATTGAAGCGGCTGATTTTTCTGGATCTACGGCTGAAATGTCAGATTTCATCAAGCAAAAGAGATCTGATGAAGTGATTCTGCTGACTGAATGTTCAATGAGTGACAATCTGGCAGTAGTACATCCAGATATCAAATTTATTCGTGTATGTAATCTATGTCCTCATATGCAGCGTATCACATTGGATAATATTTTGACTTCGTTGGAAGAAAATAAATATGAAATTACGATTGATTCATCTATTGCTGATAAGGCACGCCTTTCCATCAAAAGGATGTTAGAAATATGAAAAACATTATGCAGTCACCTGTTGTTGTGATTGGCAGTGGATTGGCTGGATTAATGACGGCATTACAACTTGCGTCATTGCCGGTTTTGCTTTTGACGCAGGGAAAGATAGGACATGAGACATCCAGTATTTATGCGCAAGGTGGAATTGCGGCTGCCAGTCATGAAGAGAAAGACAGCTCCGCACATATAGAGGATACTTTAAGGGCTGGAGCGGGATTATGTGATCAAAAAGCTGTCGCCACCATATTGGATGATGGAAGAAAGGCAATTGAAGTATTGGAGAAATATGGTGTTATTTTTGATCATGATCGCCATGGCAGGCCTAGGCTCGGATTAGAGGGTGCACATAGTCATCGGAGAATTTTTCATATTGATGGAGACGCTTCCGGGCGGGGTATTATCAAAGCGTTGACAGAGGCGGTCTTGCGAACCCCCTCAATAACTGTAATGGAAAACACCATTGCGGTTCGTCTTCTAAAGGATAAAAATAAAATAAGGGGAGTAATAGCCCAAATAGAAGGTCAATTCAGGTCAATCGTGACATCCACTATTGTGTTGGCCACCGGTGGTATTGGCGGGTTATTTGAGGAAAGTACAAATCCTCTGCAAAATTATGGTCAAGGTCTGATTTTGGCGGCTGATATTGGTGCTGTATTAGCTGATCTGGAATTTATTCAGTTTCATCCAACCGCACTTGATGCAAATATTTTTCCAAAGACTTTAATCAGCGAGGCGGTTCGTGGGGAAGGGGCTGTTTTGGTTAATAGTGATAACCAACGGTTTCTGGCCAATACAGAAGGACAGGAATTGGCACCCCGTGATGTTGTGGCAAGAGCAATTTATCATCAGACTATTCAGGGTAAAAAAGTTTATCTTGATGCCAGAAAGGCTTTAGGAAAAGGTTTCAAGACACGTTTTCCAACCATTGCACAGTTATGTCATCAAGTCGGTATTGACCCTTCAATGGATTTGATTCCTGTCAAACCCGTTGAACATTTTCATATGGGGGGCATTATGACAAATTTGAATGGAGAAACAACGGTAAAAGGTTTGTGGGCAGTGGGTGAGGTTGCTTCTACGGGTTTACATGGAGCAAATCGTTTGGCCAGTAATTCACTGCTGGAAGCTACAGTTATGGCCATGCGGGCAGCCAAGGCAATTTTGGATAATCATCCTTCCATTCAAAGTAATGATAATGAGATAGATGAAACTGGGATTGTGATTTCTGACCGTTTACCTTTTGTAAAAAAGATAATGCAGAAAGATTTAAATATCATTCGGGATGAGGATACTTTGAGATCGGCAATTCGGCAGTTTCTTACCCTGGTTAATGAACATGATGATCAATATGTCCTTAATCCAGAACAAATTGCCATGATGATAGCAGTGAGTGCGTTCTTGCGGAAAGAATCTCGTGGGGCACATTATCGACAGGATTATCCCGCTACGCTTGAAAAAGCCAATCGATCTTTCATCAGTTTTGATCAGGCATATCAGTATGCCAAGACATTATGATGTTATTATATGAAATTAGTTTGTATATTATAGATTTATCAGAATATAGAGGTGACTATGTCGATTCCAGCTTTGCCCCATATCCTAATTGAACCCATTATTCGCAATGCGTTATTGGAAGATCTAGGATTGGCTGGGGATATAACCACTAATGCAGTTATTGATGAAAATCACCACTCCAAAGTGGCGATGGTTTCAAGAGAGACTGGTATATTGTCAGGAATGGATATCGCTTCAATGGCTTTTACCTTAATTGATCCATTAGTTAATGTAGATTTAAAGAAAAAGGATGGAGATATATTGAAGCCGGGAGATGTGATAGCAATTATTGAAGGGTCATCCCGTGCAATTCTGACAGGTGAGAGAACAGCCTTGAATTTCATGAGCCATCTATCTGGAATTGCCTCGGTAACTCATAAGATTGTCAAATCTATTGAAGGAACCAAAACACAGGTTGTTTGTACGAGAAAAACAACACCAGGCTTACGCATGATGGAAAAATATGCCGTGCGGTGTGGTGGTGGAATGAACCATCGTTTTGCCTTATATGATGCAGTTTTGATTAAAGATAATCATATTGCAATCGCGGGTGGAATACGTAAGACGCTTGAACAGGCTAAAAAAAATGCAGGGCATATGGTTAAAATTGAAATAGAAGTGGATACGCTGGATCAATTAAAAGAAGTCATGGCATTGGGTGTTGATGCCGTTTTGCTAGATAATATGGATCCTGAAACTTTAAAAGAGGCGGTTGCGATTGTTAATCAACGTGCCATCACAGAAGCTTCGGGGCGTATCAATCCCGATACGGCTCGGACAATTGCTGAAAGCGGTGTTGACTTGATTTCTGTAGGTTGGATAACCCATAGTGCGCCTATTCTCGATATAGGACTTGATTTTATATCGTGATAGATGAACAAACAAAAGGTTTCCAGTAATGGAAAAGGATCATTTTATGCAAATGGAGGAATTCATTACATACTGTCAGGCTGGACATTCCATTTCCACTAATGAGAAAGAATTGATGCAGCTGTTATACCAATGTGCCTTTGAAGCGCAAAAAATAATAATGGAATTAAACAAATAGTTTTCATACGCAAAAAGAAATCGTTGATATATTCAATAGTCTGACAGGAAAAACTGTAGATTCATCTTTTGTTTGATTTCCTCCTTTTTATACTGATTTCGGTAAAAACATTCATATTGGTAAAAATATATTTTTTAATACAAATTGTTCTTTTCAGGATAGGGGAGGAATCCTTATTGGTGATCACAGTGCTATAGGCATGAATGTTATGATTGCTGCATTAAATCATGGTTTGTGGATATAAGAGATCGTGGTACGATATATCCATCTCCTGTTAAGATTGGAAAACATGTTTGGATAGGCTCCAATGTCACAATTTTGTCTGGTGTTACTATTCATGATTTTTCAATAATCGGTGCCGGTGCTGTTGTAACTAAAAATGTACCCTCTCTAAAAGTGTTTATGCAGGTGGGCCGGCAAAATGGATAAAAAATATATAGAAAGATATATATGATGCATCTACCGCCATTGACCACAAAATTATTGAACAAATTCAAAATAACTGAAAATTACAATTTTGTATTATTGAACAGGAACACAATTCATTCTTTTTACTTTTAGCAAATTACAAGCCTGTAAGGCTGTTGCATAGCTTAATCCTCCTAATTTGGCTCGGTATAATGTTTTTCCGTTTTTCTGAACGGTTTCAATATTTGGATACGCCAGGACCAGTAAACTGGCGGCTTTTTGTTTTGCGATTGCAATTGCGTGATTAGCTAAATCTGGGGATGTAAAAGCTCCAACCTGAATATTCCAGTTACCTTTTGTTGATATATAATAATGTCTACTGCTAGGAGAGGTTCGAATAATAGAAGGGGCTTTGGGTTTTGTTGAATAATAAGCATTGGATGAAGTTGAATTGTTATGGACATTTGCATCATATGCAGGATGATAATTGGATGGAACAATCATGATTGGAGGTTCATTGGCATTGTCTGATGCAATTGCATGTTCATTATCTTTGACAATGAATTTTTTAAGTTCGTTTTTACTTTCAGAAGGCATAACCTGTGCTGTTGTAACCATTTGAACGGGGCTATAGGTTTTCGGTGAATAATAAGCCTCGAGTGGTAATGGGGTACGAGTATTTTTTTTGGCGTAAGGTCCGCCAAAAATTGCAAAAGGTCCACTCATAGGTACTGAATTCCCCAGATTGGGAGTGACGGAAATCATGTAGTTTTTGGTTGCCTTTGGCAATGCGGTTCCTCTTTTTAGATAGGCATCCAAAGTTCCAGGTCCACCATGGTAAGCTGCAACAAAGCCGGGAGCACCGTATTTATTATACAAGGTGCGGATATATCCCGTACCAGCCATGATATTATCATGCGGATCATATACGTCATTTCCCAAATTATAGCGTTTTGCTAAATCTTTATAAGTTGTTGACTTGATTTGCATCAATCCCTTTGCTCCATGAGGTGAAGTGACTGGCCGTTTGTTATAATATTGATATCCTCTCGTTTCCTGTAAAATGATGGCCCGTATCCATTGATCAGGAACATTGAAACGTTGTGAGGATTGATTGATATATGGACCCCACGGATCAAGAGGGGGACCCGGAGGGTTCCATTTTTTAGGATAGCCAGGCATGTAATTGCTATATCGTGAAGAAATGCCTCCTTTTCCATTATAAGAATGCTTTTCTCCACCACAGGCAGAGAGGCAAAGCAGGGAAAACAAAAGCAAAAATTGCATTGGAACATAAAAATTTTTGCAAATTGTTTCCTGCATGGTTTTTTGATTTCTTTGAAAAATACCGACTATAAAATTTAAGTTTCAGATGGTAACAGATATAATCATTTTTGTTAAAAACTATTCTATGATATTTGGTCAGAAATTGGAGATTATACAGTTTATTTTGAGTATTTCAGGTCGACATTGGAAAGGATATTTGTTTGGATAGCTGAATAAAAGCATCGAGATAATTAGTTAATTGGTCGGCCTTGCGTATTCCAATAAATAACTGTTTTGGAATCCCTTTTTTTCCTAGTTTGACAGGAAAGATTTCAAAGCGTTCTTTGTTTTCCTGTACCAACCAATGTGGTAGAGCCGTTACGCCTCGATTATTTTCAACCATTTGTAAAATTATATCCGTTGTTTCAATTGTTTTATGACGACGTGGCATTATACCCTTTGGTGCCATAAAGAGACTATATATGTCCAGTCGAGTTGGTTCTACAGGATAAGTTAAAAGAGTTTCTGAGGACATTTGTTCTGGAGTGATATACGGTAAATTTCGGAAGGGATGTGAAGGTCCAACAATTAAGATCTGTTCATAATTAAAGACAGGTTCAAAATGGAGGTCAGACTTAATAATCGGGTCAGGGGTTATTAAGATGTCTATTTCATAATTCAGTAGCGCCCCTAAACCACCGAATTTAAATTTTTGTTTGACATCGAGTTCAACCTGAGGCCACTGTTTTAAGTAGGGTGAGGTTACTTTAAGCAGCCATTGATAACAGGGATGACATTCCATGCCAATCTTTAGACTGCCAATACTCCCCTGCGCATATTGTTTCAATTTTGATTCATTATGTTCGATCTGAGGTAATATGCGATGGGCCAGCGTCAATAATTCCTGTCCCGCCTGAGTTAGCTGCATGTATTTTCCCTCCCGTCGCCATAGGCTGACCTGCAAATTTTGTTCGAGTTTCCGGATGGCGTGGCTTAAGGCGGATTGTGTCAAACATAAATTGACAGCCGCGGCAGTCATTGATTTTTGCGTTTCGATTTCCTGAATGATTTTTAAATGAATGATCTCAATCATGAATGCAAGATTATATCCTATGAATAAAGTTAATGGATCGATGAAATAATATCATTTTATTTTATGCTGTTATCTGAATAGGGTGTTTAGAGCAAAATCCGATGTTGAATAGGCAAGTAAAGGAATAAAAAATGGTAACAGTACATAATCTAGGATTTCCTCGAATTGGTGTAAAGCGAGAATTGAAATTTGCGCTTGAAGCGTACTGGCAAGGAAATATTTCCTCAGGTGAATTGGAACAAACAGCCCAAAATTTACGGCAGTGTCATTGGCTGAATCAAAGTAAACTCGATCTTGTTCCTGTTGGGGATTTTTCCTATTATGACCATGTTCTGGATACAAGTTTTCTTTTTGGTAATATTCCATCACGTATTCAACAACAGCAAGGGGAGAAATTAGATCATTATTTTCAGGTTGCACGTGGACGTTCCGGCGGAAAAAATTCTTGCCTTTGTCACGTTGCGGCAGGTGAGATGACTAAATGGTTTGATACAAATTATCATTACATTGTACCGGAATTCACCAAGGATACACGGTTTGTTTTAAATAGCCAGATTTTACTAGATCAATTGAAGGAAGCGAAAAAGAAAGATTTAAAAACAAAAATTGTATTGTTAGGGCCAGTAACCTATTTATGGCTGGGAAAAGAACAGGATAAAAGCGACAAACTAGCTTTGTTGCCTGCACTTTTGGAACAATATCAAGCATTATTGCAAGAGTTGGCAGAACAGGGGGAAAGCTGGGTTCAACTTGATGAACCAATTTTGGTGACAGAGCTTGCAGAAGAGTGGAAAAAGGCACTTGTTTCTGCCTACAGGGTTTTGAAACAGGCACCAATCTATATTTTGTTGGCAACCTATTTTGGAAAGTTAAAAGAAAATATAGTTTTATTGCCAGAATTGGGGGTGCAGGGGTTTCATATTGATGCCATAAATGCGTGTGATGAAATTCCTGCCATAATTAAACAGCTAAAAGATAAACAAGTCCTTTCATTGGGAGTTGTTAATGGGCGTAATATCTGGAAGACGGATTTGAATGCTACGCTTGAATGGCTAGAGCCTATCTATGCTATATTAAAAAAACGATTGTGGCTGGCCCCCTCATGTTCATTATTACATGTTCCTGTTGATCTGGAACGTGAAAGTAAAATGGATGCGGAAATTCGTTCATGGCTTTCTTTTGCGATACAAAAGCTTGATGAAATTACTGTTTTGGCTAAAGCTCTAAATGAAGGAAGAGAGTCAGTAAAAGAGGCATTATCTAGTAACCAGGCTTGTCTGGATAACAGACGTCAGTCAAATAGAGTTCATAATGATAAAATTAAAAAACTATGTCAGTCGATAACATCGGAATTGGGAAACCGGAAAGGTGCCTATGCCGATCGTATGGAATTACAGCAAAAAATCTTGAATTTGCCATTGTTGCCAACAACCACAATTGGTTCATTCCCACAAACTCAGAATATACGCCAGATCAGAAGTCAATTTCGTAAGGGTGAACTTTCCTTGAATGAATATGGCAATCGTATGAAAGAGGCGATTGCTTATTGTGTCGAACAGCAGGAATCACTGGGATTGGATGTTTTGGTTCATGGCGAGCCAGAACGGAATGATATGGTGGAATATTTTGGTGAATTGTTACAAGGATATGTTTTTAGCCAACAAGGTTGGGTTCAATCTTACGGTTCCAGATGTGTAAAACCCCCGATTATCTTTGGAGACATTAGTCGTCCTGAACCAATGACGGTTGAATGGATTACTTACGCCCAATCTTTAACGGCACAACCGATGAAGGGCATGTTGACGGGACCTGTAACCATGTTGAACTGGTCATTTGTAAGAGATGACCAGCCACGTTCGGAAACCTGTTATCAATTGGCTATGGCGATACGTCAAGAAGTGTTGGATTTGGAAAAGGCAGGTATTCGCATTATTCAAATTGATGAGGCGGCTTTACGGGAAGGATTACCCCTGCGTCGTTCAGAATGGCAAAAATATCTGGACTGGGCAATTCGGTCTTTCAGAATAACAGCGAATGGAGTAAAGGATCAAACGCAGATTCATACCCATATGTGTTACTCGGAATTCAATGATATTATTGCTGCTATTGCCCAGATGGATGCTGATGTCATTACAATTGAAACCTCACGTTCTCACATGGAGCTGTTAAAAGCGTTTGAGGAATTTGAATATCCAAACAGCATCGGCCCAGGTGTTTATGATATTCATTCTCCCAATATTCCAACAGTAGAATCAATTGTTCATTTAATTCATCAGGCTGAAAAATATATCCCTGTTCAAAGGTTATGGATTAATCCAGATTGTGGCTTGAAAACACGTCAATGGTCAGAGGTTATTCCTTCATTGAAAAATATGGTACAGGCAGCGCAGATCTTGAGAGAGGAATATAAAAAAAAACACATTAAATAGTATCGAAAAGGACTGATTAATAAAAGATCAGTCCTTGATTGTTATTTAATATATTTCTAAAGTATATATCGGAAGGATTGAAAGTAATTTTTTTGGCGAATTGAATAATAATAGATTTTGTTTTATGATTAACTATATTTAATGGTTCAATGTTATTTTCCTTTTTCAAGGAGGGGAGTAATTATGACTAAATTAACATCAAAACAACGTAAATCTTTACCAGATCAGGAATTTGCATTGCCTGATGAGCGTAAATATCCCTTGGATACAAAAAACAGAGCAAGGAACGCCAAAGCAAGGGCGTCTGAGGAATATCATAAAGGTAATTTAACAAAAGAACAGGAAGAAACCGTTGATCGTAAAGCTGATCATGTTTTGAAAGAGAAATAATATACGGAAGAATAAACCATATAGGGTTATAGATATTGGTTAATTATCGATTTCCTATCCAATAGGATCAATCAATCCTAGAGTTTCCAACTCTTTTCTCAGCTTTTTAGGTAATTCTGCTGATATATTTGTATGGCTTAATGGCAAATCCTTAGGCGCATCAGTGTTTTTAAGATATCGCCATCCCTGGAAAGGGCGAATTGGAATGGAAAAGGTACGAATTATTTCTGAATCAAGAATAATTTGAATGCAGGGATTTCCGTTTTCCCGTTGACCTGGCAGAAAATCAACAATTTTCTGTCGGCAACATAAAGTTCCGTTAATAACCCGGTATAGGGAACCATTTTTTAAGATTTCATCGGCCTGCTTCGGCATAAAACGTGTTAAAGTGTATGAATTTCCATTGTTATTCACGGCCATTTGTTCATTAATAATTTTCAAATGCGCAATATCTTGGATACCAACTGCAACTTTCATCATGTGTAACAAAATAATATTCCTATTTTACCAAGATGTCTAAAATAGCATTTAATCGCATGCTTCCTGTCGGAGTTGTTTTCAACCGTTTTTGGTCCCACAAGATATAATCTTCTTCTACAAGCGCTTCTAAGATTTTCATATCGATTGCATTGGTTAAAGTCATATTGCATTTTTTTTGAAAGGCAATAGAATCAACACCCTCTTTCAAACGTAATCCCATTAATATCATTTCACGAGCTTTGTCGATTGAATTCAAGGCTTCCTTGATAATTAGGGCGTTACCATTTTTTTGCACTAATTCAAGCCAAATTTTAGGATTTTTCTTACGTTCTGTAGCATATAAAACAGCATTTTCCGTAATTCTGCCGTGTGCTCCCGGCCCAATACCAATATAATCCTGATAACGCCAATAGGCAAGATTGTGCCTGCTTTCCGCACCAATTTTAGCATAATTAGAAATTTCGTAATTATACATACCATATTGATGTGTCATTTCTTCCGTGGCAATTAATAATTCACTACTTAATTTTTCATCAGGGAGAGATAATTTCCCCTGTTTTTCATATTTGGCAAAAACTGTTCCTGGTTCTATTGTCAACTGGTAGAGTGATAAATGATCATGAGCCAAATCCAGTGCCATTTTTAATTCTTTCTGCCATTCGGAAAGGGTTTGTTCCTCACGTGCATAGATAAGATCAAAGGAAATTCTCGGAAATAGGCGTTTGGCAAGTGTTAAGGCGTCAATTGCCTGCTTTGCATCATGTTGACGACCTAACTTTTGTAGTGCTTGTTGGTTAAGACTTTGGATACCAAGGGAAATACGGTTAACACCTGCCTGTTGAAAATCTTTTAACTTTTGGATTTCAACACTGGTTGGATTGGCTTCAAGGGTGATTTCAAGGTCCTCAGTAACAGGTAAATGCTTGATGGCATAATCAATCAATTTATGCACTGTTATAGGATCCATTAAAGAGGGGGTGCCACCACCAAAAAAAATTGAGGTTAACTTATAATTTTCAATTTTTGAAATAGCATGACGTAATTCCTTAAGCAAAGCATGTGCATAGGTTTCCTGTGGAATGATTGGGGCAACATGGCTATTGAAATCGCAATAGGGACATTTGGACAGGCAAAAAGGCCAATGGATATAAAGAGCCAAGGGATCAGGCTTATGTTTTCTTGTCTTTTTTTCCAAATTTAATAATTTTATTTCATTCATCAAACAGCAATACGGACTGAAAGTTCAACAACCCGATCCACGGGAATTCTTAAGAAATCGGTAATCGGGCTGGCATTACGTAACATGAACATGAATATATTCATTCGCCATTTACTCATTTTAGAAATAGGGGCTCTTACAATTTGTTCCCTTGTTGTAAAATATGAAGCTTGTAAAGTATCAAAGAATTTCAGGTTGGGTTGAGTTTTCATCAGTTCAAGAGCACGGGGCAAATTAGGCATTTCCATAAATCCGTATCGAATTATCACTTGATAAATATTGGGTGCGAGTTGCCGCATTGCAATACGGTGCCCACGTTCCGCCTCTGGTTGTTTCAGATTTTCAATAGTTACAAAAAATACATGTTCATGTAAAACTTTGTTGTGCCGAATGTTATGTAATAGGGAACTTGGAACAGAAAGAGGGTCTGGTGTCATGAAAATGGCAATACCAGGAACTCTTGTTAAATGGGATTGAGGTAGGCGGTTTAAAAATGAGGCGATTGGTAAAGCACTTTGTGCCCGTTTATTATAAACCAGGGTGCGTCCTTTATTCCATGTTGTCATGAGGATGGTCAAACAAATTCCCAATAATAATGGGACCCACCCGCCTTGTGGAATCTTCAGGGCATTTGCCGAAAAGAAAGTGATATCAATGATAAAGAAAATTCCAAATGTACATGCGACTTTGTATATCGACCATTTGTAAGAACGGTTAAAAACCACAGAGGAAAGAATAGAGGTACAAGTAAAGGTTCCCGTAACTGCAATTCCGTATGCAGCGGCCAATGCATCAGAGGATTGGAAACTTAAAATCAATAAGAGGGATCCAATCATTAAGGCATTATTGACTTCAGGAATATAAATTTGTCCCTCTTCTCGTGCATTGGTATGTCGAATACGCAGCCTTGGAAAATATCCAAGTTGGGTTAATTGGCGTGCAAGTGAAAATCCTCCTGAAATTCCGGCCTGACTGGCGATAACAGTTGCAAATGTGGAAAGGATAACCAGAGGGATATTAAACCAATGAGGAGCCAAATAGAAAAACGGGTTTTCCAGAAATTTGGCATTGGAAAGAATGAGGGCACCTTGTCCAAGGTAATTTAAAGTCAGACAAGGAAGGACAAAACAGATCCAGCTGTAACGAATTGGACTTCTTCCAAAATGTCCCATATCAGCATATAAAGCTTCAGCACCTGTTACTGCCAAAACGACGGATCCAAGGGCAATAAACGCCATCCAACCGTGATGGATGATAAATAAAATCGCATGATGCGGAGAAAGAGCCAAAAGGATATAGGGATATTTCAGAACCTCATAGGCACCCAGAAAACCTATAGTCGCAAACCATATAAGCATGATTGGACCGAAAATTTTACCTATATGTTCAGTTCCCTTGCTTTGAAAACTGAATAATGCAACCAGGATTATAAGGGCAAGGGGGATGATGAAATTTTTTGTCTCTGGAAGAGAAACTTCCAGACCTTCAATTGCTGACAAAACTGAAATTGCCGGGGTAATCATTCCATCTCCAAAAAAAAGACAGGTTCCTGCAATACCGACAATTCCCAGAAATATTTTTCCTCTGGTTGTTTTTGATACACGTTGAGCCAAGGACATCAAGGCGAGGATTCCACCCTCTCCATTATGATCAGCGCGCATAACCAGCGTTACATATTTAATTGTAACGATTAATATTAATGCCCAGAAAATTAAGCTGACAACACCGAAAACCTCCCAGGACTTAATATTGCTGTGATGATTGGATACAACTAAAATTGTGGAACGTAGGGCGTAAATAGGGCTTGTCCCGATATCACCATAGACAACGCCCAGAACAGTCAACAAAATAGCCAAACTTAATGGTCTGATTTTATGTTCTGGTTGATCGGTTCCGAATTCTGTAACTTGGTTTTCCTGATCCAGAGATGGTAATACCGCAATCGTGTCTTGTTTATAAAGTGTATCTGATGGAGTTTCATCCTCATTTTCTATTTTTGAAGGGGTTTTTCCCTCGATGATATTGATATCATCCGTACTTACACTATCATTCTCTTCTTGGTTTGCTTCATTATCAGGGTTGATGTTTTCCTCATGAGAAGAAAGCATGATATATTACTCCACCTAGGTTGCGATTGCGGTAAATATTAAATTTGCAGCTGTTCATTATTGGAATGAATTATTTTTAGGATTTAAAGGGCGTGTTCCAAATACTCCAGTTCCCACCCTAACATACGTTGCTCCACATGCAATGGCTGTTTCAAAATCATTTGACATTCCCATTGATATTTCATTCAGACCAAATTTTCTGGCAAGATTGGCAAGTTTTCTAAAATGAGGAACAGGGTCTTCATGAACGGGGGGAATACCCATTACACCCTGAATTGAGGATCCAAACCGTTTCCTGCATAATGAAATAAAATGATCCGCATCTTCGGGATAAATTCCTGCCTTTTGCGGTTCTCTTCCTGTATTGATTTGGATGAAAAGGGTGGGGGACCGTCCTGTTTTCTGAATGGCTTTTTCAAGCGGGTCGAGAATTGACAGGCGGTCAACAGTTTCAATTGTATCCGCGATTTTAACGGCATCCAATAATTTATTGCTCTGGATGGGACCTATAATGTGCAGCTTAATATCTGGCTGTTCCGAAAAAATGGGTGCAAATTTCTTTTTTGCCTCTTGAATACGGTTTTCACCAAATATCAACTGTTTATCATTGAAAGCTGCATATATTGATTCCACGGGATGAAATTTTGAAACGGCAACAAGTCGAATATCATTTGGTTTACGTCCAGCTTTACAAGCAGCCTGTTGAATTTTATCCCGTATAGAATTTAAATTTCGGCTTATAATTTTTTGGATTGAATCATGCATTTAATAAATTATATAAAATTAGAAACACATTTTATCATACAGTATCGGTAAGTTATTTCAAATAGGATTATTTTCACTGAAGTATTCAAATTAATCCTCACGAATTGGATTTTATTCCCATTCCCGTTGTCTAAGCTGAAGAATGGAAGTGTTTTTCTTAATATACCTGTTTTTTAAGAAAGAATAAAAGTACCAATCCTTGAGAAAAAAAGGGGTGTATTCATATAGAAACTTTTCCATGCGGCTCCAGCGAATATTTTTATGTTTTGTGCGTCTTTCCGATGGAATACACCAATGTTTTGGAGAGTAATAAACTTTACCAATTTTTAAAAGTCTATGAATAACCTCATGATCTTCAAAGACATAAGGCCATAATTTTTGATCAAATCCCCCAATTTGCTTTAAACTTTTAGTACGAAAAGTCTGTGCATATCCTCCAGCATGACATTGCTTGGGCATTAATTTTGATTTTAAATATATTTTCCGACATCGTTTTTGACTTTTGCGATTTTTAAAGGGCTGATAAATATCACAAGCCATCACGGCAGAATATTCTGGGTGACTTTCAAAGATCTGATTACAAAATTCCAAATAATGTTGAGGATAGTAAGTATCAGCATCCATGGTTGCCACAAAAGGGGTGGTGACATGATTTAATCCAGTATGTAAGGCATTTGTTTTTCCAGGAAGTTTTTCATTGATAAACTGCACCTCAATTGCAGGATAAAAATCCATAAATTTTCTGGCTATCTTTTCAGAATTATCTGTGGAATGATTATTGATTAGAATAAGTTTAAATTTTTGATAATTTTGTAATGCTATACTTTCAAGAGTACCTGGAAGAAAAGTTGCTTCATTATAATACGGTAAAAGAATAGTCCAATTTTTCATTTAAATATAATTTCTGGGTTTATGTTGATAAAGTTTTTAAATATGAATTTAAATTCATTCGGGATTAAATTCTTTTATATTGGATTTATTTTTTTGGATAATTTATAATATTTTACTGTTAGAGTCTAAAGATAAATAATTAGTTAAGGTGAAATCTCGCAATTCTGGTAAAAATTGATTATCAGAAAAATGGAGCAGAGAATGTAGTAATTTTATTTATTGAAAGTGAATATATTTACTATTTAATTCATTTAAAACTATAATGATTTTAAGTAAGAAAAGTTATAATTTTTTGAAAAAAGATATATCAATTAAGAATCATCTGTCATCGAAAGAAAATATCCGATCTGACAGAAATAATGATCCTACTCGACAAATTGCTTTTGATACTGTTTGTCAGATATTTGACTGGAAACATCTTCCGTTAGAAACAGCATTAAAAAATGCTTTACCTGTTGATGTTGATCAAAGGGATAAGGCAGCAGCATATCGATTAATTGTCTGTATCTTGAGAAAAAAAGGAACATTAGAGGCGCTTGTAGAACCTTTTCTGAAACGATCGCCACCACAGCAGGTATTATGGATTATTTTGCTAGGGGTGGCTCAAATTCTTTTTTTGGAAACACCTGTACATGCCGCTATCTATACATCTGTAGAACTTGCGCGTCATAATGGATTTGCGAAGTTTACGGGTCTAGTCAATGCTGTTCTCAGGAGGATTTCTGAAAATGGACCAAGCATACTGAAGGATCTTGATCAAAATCGCTTGAATATCCCTGCATGGCTATGGAAGTCATGGAATCAGGCAGGATTTAATCCTCGTCAGTTGGCAACCCTGTTGGATAGTGAACCCCCTTTGGATATGCATTTTAAAACGAATGCTACTGTTCCAGAAGGAGGTGTGCAATTAATGAATAATCATTGGCGTTATTCTTGTCATGTAAAGGTTGAACAGCTTGACGGTTATCAGGAGGGGCAGTTCTGGATTCAGGATATAGCGGCATCTCTACCTGCCTATCTTTTGAATGTGAAGGAAAATGAAAAAGTTGCTGATTTATGTGCGGCACCCGGTGGTAAGACAGCACAATTAATTCAAGCAGGGGGAAATGTTGTTGCGGTTGAAAAAAAATCAATACGGTTAAAACGGTTGAAAGAAAATCTGAACCGGTTACAGATGGATGCAGTGTTGGTTCTTGGTGATGCTGGAAGTTTAAATTATCAAAATGAATTTGATGCGATATTACTGGATGCCCCCTGTTCTGCCACGGGTATTTTTAGACGACATCCAGATGTTTTGCATTTAAAAAAAGAAAATGAAATTCAAAGTCTTGTTAAGATTCAACGAAAGTTGATTGGTGCAGCGATCGGTTATCTAAAAAAAGGAGGACGATTAGTTTACAGTGTTTGCTCCCTACAGCGCTCCGAGGCAGAAGAGCAGGCAGAATTTTTTAGAAATTTACCTGGTGTTAGGGCTCTACCATTTACACAAAAAGAAATTCCATTTTTAACTGAAGCATTAACAGAAGAGGGATGGATTAGGACGCTTCCTTCTATGTGGCAAGAAAAAGGCGGAATGGATGGTTTTTTTATCGCACGTTTTGTAAAAGAAGACTAATTAAACATTATTTCAAGTGAAATATATCTTTGTATTGGTGGACACGATAAAATCAAATCGTGTTTTTTCTGTTCAATTCATAAATTTTATCATAAACTGCAGTTAATAGTTTGACATAGTATTTGAAAATTTTAGAAAGGCTGTAAATTGGATATAAGGGTTCCCTTGATTGCCCCCAGTGTTCTTTCGGCAGATTTCGCATGTTTGGGAGAGGAAATTAGGGCGGTTGACAAACATGGTGCTGACTGGATACATCTTGATGTTATGGATGGTCATTTTGTTCCCAATATGACTTTTGGCCCAGTAGTTCTCAAATCTTTGCGATCTTATAGCAAGTTGTTTTTTGATGTGCATTTTATGATTGAACCTGTCGATCCTTTTATCGAACCGTTTGTTCAGGCGGGTGCCGATCAAATTTCTTTTCATATCGAGGCGGGGCCTCATGCGCATCGTTCCTTGCAACATATCAAATCGTTTGGAATAAAAGCCGGGATTGTATTATGTCCGGCCACACCTGCCAATGCAATTTCCGAGGTTATAGACCTTGTAGATAATATTCTAATTATGACTGTAAATCCTGGTTTTGGTGGACAGAAATTTTTATCCAGTCAATTGGCGAAAATTCGTGCAATACATGAAATGGTTCAAAAGTCGGGTCGTTCCATTCATATCAGTGTTGATGGCGGGATTAATGTTCAAACTGCACCCCTGGTGATAGAAGCGGGAGCCAATGTTTTGATAGCTGGAACTTCAATTTATGGTCAACCTGATTATGGTCAGGCAATAGATGCATTGCGGGGAACTAAAAAGTAAAAAATTTGCTAAATTATGACTTTCACCCATTAGGAGAAATGATTCAGAGAAATAGGGAGGCTTAGGATGGCTTTTCAAGAAATGGTAAAAAAAATCCGACTTTCTCTGGTACGATTACCTGCCATTGGTTATGGACAGATTCCCGAAGTTCCAGTATATATTTTGCGAGATTTATGGACCGGAAATTCTGTTTATGGTATGCATCTTGTAAAAGGGGAATTTATTTACCAGGATTATGTTATTTCCCTATATCCCGGTCAATGGGGTGATAAAAACCTCTCCTGTGAAATTATTGGCAAACTGCATGGTTTTTCGTGGTTACGGGATATGCGAGAGCTAGGGACAGAAAATGCGCGTCTTGCAGCAAGAAATTTGGTGACGGATTGGATTGGCAATTCACCTTCATCTTATGATTCTGTTGTTTACAGACCGATTACCCTTGCAGATCGTATAGTGAATTGGTTGGGGTTCTATGATTTTTTTGCGGCATCAGCAGAAAAATATTTTCATCAACAATTTATGCGTCGAATTATGAAAGAAGGAAGATATGTTGTTGCCATGCTTCCTTTGGACAATCATACACATGAAAATTTTACGTTATTAAAGGCCGCTCTGGCTCTTGCATTATGTATGCCGGAACAATTTGATTTAATACCAAAAATCAGTAAATTCCTGCAAAGTGAACTGGCTGAACAGATTCTTGAAGATGGAATACATATTGAACGAAACCCTGAAATACAACTGTATGTATTGAGAGATCTGACCGAAATTCGTTTGATGTACCAGTTGATCAATATGCGTCCCCCTTCCGAACTTATTCTAGTGCTTGATAATGTCAGTCGTGCTTTAAGGGCATTGAGACATGGTGATGGCAGGCTTGCACTATTTAATGGTTCCAGTGAGAATGAGGCACATTTTATTGATCGTGTTCTGAGTAATTCCACACAAAAACGTGTCGCCATGACGGATATGAAAGCGGGTGGATATATTCGTTGTTTTGCCAATCGTTCAACTCTGTTAATTGACAGTGGTGTTCCACCGAAAAAGGTAGATATAAAATATCTTGGTGCTTTATCCTTTGAATTTTCTGCTGGTAAACAGAGATTAATTGTTAATTGTGGCGCTGGAGGATCATCAGCCTGGCGATCTGCATTGGCGGGAACCGCGGCTCATTCTGTTCTAAAATTATCCAATACAGAAAGTGTTTTACTGGAGGATAATCAATTAAAAGATTTAAATTTTAAAGTTGAATCAATTCATGAAATGACTGAGGGTGCCCATTGGGTGGAATTAAGTCATAATGGCTGGCAAAAAGCATATGGTGCAATTTATCATCGTAAATTTTATCTTTCAGCGGATGGTCAGGATTTAAGAGGGGAGGAAACGCTCGATTTTGATCAGTCTTACCCTTTTACTATTCGTTTTCATCTACATCCTTCGGTTAAAGTTGAAGAAAAATTGGTTGAAATTCGGAAAAATGAGAAGGAAAAAATTTTTGTTTTATCGTTTCAACATCCTCAAGAAGGTAAACAAATTTGGTGGTTCCGTTTTTCCGATGCAGAGGGAAAAGTTGAAAATAGCGTCTACTTTGGTGAAAAAGTTCGACTTGCGACTAAACAGATTGTTTTATATAATCTGCATCAATCAAAAAAAAATGATGTTGAAGAGAATAAAGCTTCTATAACTACTAAATTTGAGAAACAAGACAAACAATCGGTTTTAAACGAAGAGCAAAAAGAAGAAGGGTCTGATTATGTGGCTATTTTCCATAATCAAAACGATGATGCAAAAATATGGCAAAGAAACACTGCGGATCATGTTTCTGTTGGAATGCCTGAAGATTTGCCGGAAAAAACTTCAGAAATTCAGAGGCAATCAGAAATAAATAGTTCTCTAAATCATTCAAATATTAAGAATATTCAAAATGATAAAGAAAAAATAACTAAAATTCGATGGGCTCTGCGTCGTAAGGCATAAATGAATTTATGAAAATTTTGGAAATTGCACATGTTGATTTTGCCTTATATCAATTTCTACTTCCCTTAATGCGTAGGTTGCGTTCCTGTCACCATCAAGTCATTGGTGTTTGTGCAGAAGGAAGGTTATTGGAGAAAGTGAGACAAGAGGGATTTCAGATCCGAACCGTTCCTTTTGTCCGTTCTTTTTCGATCATAGGTCAGTTAAAAGCTTTTTGGATCCTTTACCGTATAATCAAGCTTGAAAAACCAGACATCGTTCATGCCCATATGTCCATAAGTGGCGTATTGGCACGTATAGCCGCTTTTTTATGTGGAACGCCTGTAATTATTTATACTTGTCACGGATATCTTTTTAATCAACCCGGGAAAGGTATAAAATCATGGATAAGACGTCTGTTATCCTTTGTTCTTGAATGGTGTTGTGGAAAAATTACGAATTTTTACATGACTGTCTCTCAGGAAGAGGCTCGAGATGCTAAAAGGTTGGGCATTCATTCCAATCCTATTTTTATAGGTAACGGTCGGGATCCAGCAAAATTCTTTTCTGATATTGCCCTGAAACAGAAATTTAGACAGGCAAACAAGATTCCACAGAATCATATAGTTTTTATGATAGTTTCCCGTCTTGTTCAACATAAAGGTTATCCAGAGTTAATCGTCGCTTTTTCTGCAATTGCAGAAAAGCTTCCAGAAGTTGAATTATGGATTGTAGGCGAAAGATTGCCTTCTGATTATGGTTTGGTATTGGATAAACTTTTTAATAAAGCACAAAAAAAATTGGGTAATCAAATACGTTTTTGGGGATATCGTCAAGACATAGATCAGTTGATGAAAGCTGCTGATGTTTTTGTTTTACCCAGTCATTTTGAAGGGTTACCAATGTCCATTATCGAGGCAATGTTAAGTGGTTTACCTGTTATAGGCACTTCAATACGGGGTCCCCGAGAACAAGTGCAGCATTCAGAAACAGGGCTATTGATCCCGCCAGGTTCTATATCTTTGCTATCCAGGGCAATGGCCTGGCTTGCCTTTCATCCAGAACAAAGAAAAAAAATGGGAGAAAATGGGCGGGCCAGGGCTTTATCAATGTATACCGAAGCTATCTGTCTGGATCGTGTTATGAATGTTTTTTCACAGATTGATGAGTTTGATAATCCCTTTTTATCCAAGCCTTGATCAAATCGAGGATAAAATCTTTTTCTGTCTGTGTTAAGGCCTGCCCCTTTTGAATATTATACCATTTTTCAAGGCAGCTGCGACAACAAGTTGCTGTGGCATGTTGGGCGATAAAAACAGGATGTCCTTTCCATGGCGTTTGTTTTCTATCATTTTTTGGAAAAGCAGGAGCCAGACGTTGATTGATGAAATCTGTAGCATGTTCAATTATTTTATCAAGGCCTTTATCGATTAGATATTTTCGTTCTTTTTCATGTAATGTAAATCTAGACCGGAATTTTGAATGATTAAGCCGATCCAAGATTAATTCTGTGGAAGAAGGAACCATTCTTGTGACTTTTTAATAAATAATTATTTCTGTGATTATCATAAATCAAACAAAATGTATATTATAATATTTGACAAAACTGTAAAATACGCATGATGTCATGACAATTAAAAAAAATACACGCAAAAAACGTGAACTCTTGTAAATAACCAAGGATGCACCAATCTGTCCGCCTATAAAAGAACCAACACCCATTATAAATGCACTAAAATAGTTGATTTGTCCGCCTGATATGAAGATACTGAGCGCGGTAATATTTCCAGCGATATTTAATGGTTTTGTAATTATTGTCGCAGTGTTAATACGTAATTTGTAAATCTGCATTAATGAAATTGTCCAGATAGCTCCTGTTCCAGGTCCAAAAAAGCCATTATAAAATCCAATTACAGTCCCCATCCATGGCAGTATTTTCGGTTTTATGGGCAACTGTCTTTTTTCAAGATTGAAATGTAGGTTTGGAAATAAATAATAATAAAGCAATATTGCCAATAAAAGCCATGGGACTATTTTGTTGAGGGCCTGATCAGCGCTGTATTGTAATGTAATTGTACCTATGGCAGATCCGATTACAGTGAAAAACAGAGGGATGGCAAGCCCATGAAAACTTAGTTGTCCGCTTTTCCAAAATCGTAATGTGGCTGATAATTCACCAATTGCTGATTGCAATTTATTTGTACCTAATGCAGGAATTATATTAATACCGGTAAAAAGTAGAGCGGGTACGGTTATTAAACCTCCACCACCTGCAAGGGTATCAATTGTCCCGGCTATTAAACCGATGAAAAATAGAAAACAATCATAAAAATAAAAATGCATTTAGAGATGTCTGTTTAATTGATTATAAAAAATCAATAAACTCATGGGGAATATCAAGATAGAGTGAATCAGCGTTATCAGGATCAGGATTAGTGATCAAATAGTCATCCAAGGTTCCTGTGCCAATTTTTGATCTCTGCGATTTTAGAAACCTGATTAGAACATTGTCGGATATTAAATGTGAGGTTCCCAATCCATTTTTAATATCTTCTGGGTTTCTTGGAATTCTGCGTCTGAGTTTTGAACGTTCTAGGAGGTGGTTCTGATCAGCATATTTCAAATGAAACAGCCATAAATCGTGCGCAAAAAGGGTTTCATTTTGACATCGATGAAAACCGGGTTCCCATCGTGTCGGAACTGATGAAACTGAGGGTTTGCATGACCAACTTTTAATGGTGCCCTTGGAACGTTGTTTTAAAATGGGTCTTGACCAATCAACAGGTTTTCCAATCAAAGGATCAATGATTTCCACACCTACACATCGACATGTTTTGGCAGAACATTGTGCAAGATATTCATGTAAGGAAGTCCAACGAGATGGACGGGGGATTATAAATTCATCTGTGTCAATACAAAGAACCCAGTCATAAAGTTTTAAAAGTTTATGCTGCCATTCGCTCATTATATTGACGCTATCTTGTTCATCCAAATACTTGCGACGTGGAATGTGCTCAACATAAATGTATTGTTCAGCTTTGACAGGCGGATCGCTGCCATCATCAAGTATGAACAAGTTATCTTTTCCTACTAGTCTGGCATAATGCCTGATCCATATGGGAAGCATGGTTGTTTCTTGATAGCATTTTGTAATGGCGGCAATGCGAAGAGGTGATGGAAAATTCATAATAAAATCATATTTAAAAAAACTATTTTTTTAAAATATCATTTTTCTTTTGAATTGGACAGAATTGAATGTTTGCGTCCGTAATAATAATAGCCAAAGACACCGATTACACTATAAATAAACATTAAGAGCAGTGGAAGTGGATTATGATTAATTAGGGAATAAATCATGTCAATGATCAAGGGAAAAATCATGGTCAGGCAACATAGGATGCCGCAAACGGGAATATAACCAATCCAGATATTTCTAATCTTGAATCCACCAAAGGGTACTTGAAATGGTCGATGAATATTGGGATGAACATTCCGCTGCCATATAACCGTGAAACAGACAATACCAAATGCCAGAGAGGTTCCAAGGCTGATTAGGTCACTTATGATATCAATAGGTAAAAAAGCTGTTGTAATGGCGATGCTGAGGCTGAGGATAATGGTTCCTATCCAAGGTGTACAATGTTTAGGATGAAGTTTGCTAAAAATTGGTGGAAGCAATCCGTCCTGTGCCATGATGTAGAAAATGCGGCTTTGAGCATATAGCAAAACGAGCATTACTGAGCAAAGTCCGATAACTGCGCTAGATTTCAAAATCCAGGCCAGATTTGGCATGTTCATATAATCAATTGCCAGGGCCAGTGGATCAGAAATGTTTAATTTTCTATAAGGAACAACCCCGACTAAAATTAGCGCTACACCAATATAGATCATGGTTGAAACAAACAAGGAAGCTATGATTCCAAAGGGGACGTCCTTTTTAGGATTTTTGGCTTCTGATGCGGCTGTGGAAACAGCTTCAAAGCCTATATAGGCAAAAAAAATTGTTGAGGCTGCCCGAAAAATGCCCCTGATTCCAAAATTCATCGGACCTGTTGAGGAGGGGATAAAAGGTGTCAGGTTTTCCAGTTTAATATAGTGAAATCCCAAAATTATAAAAAGAATTAATACTCCGATTTTTAAACTGACGATTATTGCATTAATTGTTGTTGATTCGGAAACCCCATATAAGAGGAAGATGGCTGCGATCAGAACAGATCCTGCTCCAATAAGGTCAAGGGACTTAACAAATACAATTCCTTTTCCATATCCACCAATTGCAGGTTGAATCATGGGATTATGTAGCCATGAAGCGATATGAATATGAAAATCTTTTAGAAGGGATACACTATAACTCGAAAATCCTGAGGCAACTGATACAGCCGATATTCCATATTCCAACAACAGTAACCATCCAACAATCCAAGCGAATTTTTCACCAAGTGATGTATAGGCATAACTGTAGGCCGATCCTGCAGTCGGCATAGTGGATGCCAGTTCACCATAGGAAAGGGCGGTAAATAAACATGCTATTGAAGCAATAATGAAGGATAAAAGAATTGCTGGTCCAGCAAAATTAGCCGCAGCTGTTCCTGTCATGACAAAAATGCCTGCGCCAATGGTAGAGCCGACCCCAATCATTGTTAAACGCCATGGACCCAAACATTGTTTTAGACCATGTTTTTTTGAATCAAGTGTAAGTTGTTCCAGTGATTTGCGTTTAGAGAAAAAGGCCATATTTTTTGTGTAAAGGGTTAGGTAATAAACCAAAAGAAAGACAACATTTTATGATAAAATAAAATTTAGATATTTTACCTAACATAAAATGTATCTAATTCGGGAAAATTAAAGAGATATAAAAGAACAACGTTAATCTAAGGTTGATCAGATCTGTTCTTTAAAATTTTCTTAACGTAATTGGTAATTGTTTTTTCGATCTGCTCAGTTTGATCGGCAAAAATATGATCGGCATTAGGGATTGTATTATAGGCAACTTTGATGCCTTTTTGAGTGTTAAGTTTTTCAACAAGTTTGTCAATTTCCTGCAATGGGACAATGCTGTCGGATTCTCCTGCGATCATCAAACCGCTGCATGGACAAGGTGCAAGAAAATTAAAATCATAGTGGTTTGCCAATGGCGCGATGCTGATCCATCCTTGTATTTCAGGACGACGCATCAAGAGCTGCATTCCAATAAAGGCTCCAAACGAATACCCCGCGATCCATAATTCCCTGGAATTTGTATTCGCCATCTGTAACCAGTCCAGGGCCGCTGCCGCATCGGATATTTCACCAATACCACCATCATATTGTCCCTGAGACCGTCCAACACCACGAGAATTATAACGTAGTACAGAAAAATTCATTTTTTGGAATGCACAATACATTGTATAGGCAATTCGGTTATTCATTGTCCCACCTTGCAGAGGATGGGGATGTAGGATTAAGGCAAGGGGGGCGTTAGGTTGACTGGAATGGTGATAGCGTCCTTCAAGACGACCTGCTGGGCCTGCAAACATTACCTCTGGCATAGAACGATCCGTTTATCTATTAAAACTGGCACAATTTGTAAGATTTAACAATAATATAAGTGAGTGTAGGAAAACAATAAAAACAGTTTATCTCTATAAAGATATTTCTTATAAAGTGAAAGTGTTTTTGTCTTATCTATAAAATATAAATGAAAAATCAATAGCGATATGGTGATCGGACAAGGTTAACATATCCTTTATCTTTGCTTATTTACCAGTAAATCTGTGAAAATATTTCTATTATAAGGTAACAGGGTTCATATTTGTATTTATATATTGTAAATTAAATACAGATTTAATTAAATTATTGTTGTAATGCAATAAATTATGCAGGTTATATTTGGAATTCATGGTTTAATATAATAAATTGGATTATAAATGAAATGATACGACAATCTATATATCTAGATGCGAATGCCAGTGAGCCCATGCGCTCTTCAGTTATATCTGCAATGGTGGATATCATGCAGCAGACTGGTAATCCAACGTCTGTTCATCAAATGGGACGCAAGATTTATAATCAAATGGAAGATGCAAGAGAAACCTTGGTCGAATTATTCGGGGGGAGCGTTCAAAATTGTATTTTTACCTCTGGTGGGACAGAGGCAGATGTACTGGCTGTACATGGTCAGATTGGTGAAGGCAATCAACAACGTCCTCTTTGGGTGGGAGCTACGGAACATCCTGCAATCATGCAGATTGACCTTTCAAAAAAAATTTTACCTGTAACACGGCAGGGCATTGTCGATCTTAACTTTTTAGAAGATGCCCTAAAAAAAACGTCAATACCTCCATTAGTGTGTTTAATGCTGGCCAATAATGAGACAGGTGTATTACATCCCATTCAACAGGCAGCAAAAATTTGTCATGATTATGGTGCAATTCTTCATGTAGACGCAGCTCAGGCTGCTGGACGTATAATGTTCAATTTGGAAGATATCGGAGCAGACAGCCTGATTCTTTCAGCTCACAAAATGGGAGGTCCAAAAGGGGTAGGCGCATTGTTATTGGCTGGTCATGAAAGAAATGCGAAAAAGATAAATCCTCTTTTTAGTGGAGGAGGACAGGAACAGGGAAGAAGGGGAGGAACTCTGGCTGTTCCGGCAATTATAGGGTTGATGACTGCCGCAAAAGAGGCCTGTAAAGAAGATCGTTCCAATATTTTAAAATTACGTAATTATTTGGAAAAAGAAGTGAAAAAATATGGAGCCGTCATTTGTGGCGAGGAAGCTGAACGTTTAGATAATACATCCTCTATAGCTTATGCTGGAGTTTCAGCGCAAAAATTATTTATGGCTTTGGATATGGCTGGTTTCTGTGTCTCAACGGGATCGGCATGTTTTTCAGGAAAATTATCGCGTTCACCTGTTTTATCAGCAATGGGGTTGGAAGAATTGGCTGATTGTACGATCCGTGTATCTTTACCATGGAATATCCAGCAAAAAGATGTTGAAACTTTTATTCATGTTTATGGCCAGTTGATTCAAAAGTTAAAGGATTCATAATCTATAGAAAATGGATTTTTCAGGAAAAAACAAGATAAAAGAAAAGGTGATTTACCTTGATTATCAATCGACCACACCGTGTGACGAACGTGTTGTTGAAGCGATGCTACCCTATTTTGTGCATAATTTTGCAAATGCTAATTCAGAGCATATATTGGGTAAATATGTTGCTAAAACCATTGATAAGATTCGTGCCGACATTGCCGAAATGCTCGGGGTGGTTTCTCAAGAAATTATTTTTACCTCTGGTGCGACTGAATCCAATAATATTGCCTTGCAGGGTAGTGTGCGTTATCTAATTGATCATTATCCCAAGACCAAACGGGTTATCACGATTGCGACTGAACATAAATCTGTTCTTGAAACAGTCCAGAATTTACAGTCCATTGGTGCTGATCCTTTTATTTTGCCAGTTCAATCCGATGGATTGATTGATCCTGATAGTTTGAAAGCGGCATTGCAGGTTCCAACAATATTAGTCAGTGTCATGGCCGCTAATAATGAAACAGGAGTTATCCAGAACATTCCTTATTTGTCGGCATTGTCTCATGAATATGGCGCTCTTTTTCATTGTGATTTGTCTCAGGCTTGTGGAAAAGTATCTGAAAAAATCCAGTTGCGTTCCTGGGGAATTGATCTTGCCTCAATTTCCGGGCATAAAATTTATGGGCCCAAAGGAATTGGCATTTTATATGTAAAACGTAAACCTCGGGTAAGGGTGGAACCTTTATTTTATGGAGGATATCAGGAACGAGGAATTCGATCAGGAACTTTGCCAGTTCCCTTGATTGTTGGTTTGGGTAAGGCATTTTCGCTATTCCAGAATGAGGGAAATGAAGAGATCAGGCGTTTAGCGTCTTATAAACGTTTTTTGATAAATGAATTGCAGGCAAGAATTCCACAAGTTAAAATTAATGGATCAATCGAATATGCCTTGTCAAATTGTGTTAATCTACAATTTCCAGAGGTTAAGGCCCTTGATCTTTTGGCAAGAATTCCACATTTATGTTTATCAACAGGTTCAGCGTGCAATCATGTTTCTATGCCATCCTATGTTTTACAATCCATGGGATTGTCAGAACAAGAAGTTTTATCTAGTATCCGTCTTTCTTTTGGTCGGATGACAACAAAACAAGAAGTTGTTGAAACCGTTCATGACCTTTATTCAGCATGGTATGATGTAAGAAAAGGGACATGAGTTAAAATCAGAATATTAATTGGTTTTTAAATAAGGAATTCTATAAAATGCCACACATAGTTTTTATTGAACAAGATGGAACACGTCGTGAGGTGGATGCTCCTGTAGGGCTTTCAGTATTGGAAATAGCGCATAAGCATGGAATTGATCTTGAAGGTGCTTGTGAGGGATCATTGGCTTGTGCGACCTGTCATGTAATTGTTGATGAATCATGGTGGGATAAATTAAAGCCTGCTGCAGAAGAAGAGGAGGAGATGCTGGATATGGCTTTTGGGTTGGAAAGGACCTCTCGATTGGGTTGTCAGATTATTATGACAGAAGAATTAGATGGTTTAGTTGTTCGCTTGCCAAAGTTATCCTGAACCAATGCGTATTATGATTGCAATGTCGGGCGGAGTGGACAGTTCCGTTACGGCTGCTCTTCTAAAAGAACAAGGCCATGAGGTTTTTGGTGCCACCTTGCAGCTTTATGATGCGCGAGGTGTGGTTAAAAAAGGTGCCTGTTGTGCAGGTCAGGACATCAGGGATGCACGTAGGGTATCAGAAAAGCTGGGTATCCCGCATTACGTTATCGATGCAGAAGACCGTTTTCAAACAACGGTAATTGAACGTTTCGCACAATCTTACCAAAAGGGAGAAACGCCTGTTCCATGTATTGCCTGTAATCAGGGAGTCAAATTTACGGATTTATTGACAATGGCGCGAGAGCTTGGGGCAGAAGCGATGGCAACAGGTCATTATGTGCGTCGAATTGTGGGAAAAAATGGTCCAGAGTTGCACCGTCCAGTTGATTTAAGTCGAGACCAATCATGGTTTTTATTCGCCACCACCCTCGAACAGCTTGAATATTTGCGTTTTCCTTTAGGGGACATGCCAAATAAAGATAAAGTTCGAGAAGAAGCCGAACGTTTTCATTTGGCTGTTGCTCAGAAGTCGGATAGCCAGGACATATGTTTCGTTACAGATAATTCTTATATAAAAATTGTTGAGAAATTGGCACCAGAAGGTGTTATGCCAGGCGAGATAGTTGACGAGCAGGGCGTTGTGATTGGTCATCATGAAGGTATTGCTAAATATACCATTGGTCAAACAAAACGGTTGGGTAATCTTGCCATGCGGGATGGGCAGCGACAAATGGTGTTACGAATTGAATCCGAAAAAAGAAGAATCGTTATTGGTCCAAAACAAAACAATATTTGTCAAACATTCTATTTACGCGATTTGAACTGGCTTATTCCTGTGCCTACTGAATTTTTATATTGTAATGTTCAGATTCGTGCGCGGGATCAGGAACGACCTGCTAAAGTTATAATTGAAAAAAAGGATAAGGTAAGAGTAGAATTGGAAACGGCTGCTAACCCAGCACCTGGTCAGGCATGTGTTTTTTATCAAGGGACACGTGTTTTAGGAGGTGGATTTATTCTGTAAAAATTTAATTTGATATTACTTTAGGTTAAACTTTACTTTTAAAGTGAATTTCAGTTATTAAATCAAATATTATTTTAGTAAGTTAATAAATTATTTAACGTAGCGAGATTTTCCGTTGATGCACTGTTTTTATGTAGGTTCCAAACGATTTTCTTTCATTGTATGGCTGATTGCAATTTTTGCTTTGATATGTTTTTTCAACTTACGAAGTGCTAATGCGGAATTTCGAATTGGATGGAAAAATCAAGCTGATATCGCTAATTTTATTCAATTGGATGAAAAACATCAAAAAGTTGCCAGGGAAACAATAGCCTGGAAAAAATATGACGATGATTTTAAAGCCTTACATAATTTGTCTATTGGTCAGGTTGATGCCGTTCCAGTAGATATGGTTACTTTTTTGTCAGTTATAACGGTTGGTTTGCAGGGACGTGTAATCGCGATTGATCGGCAATATGGTAAAGAAAGCGCCTTAATCGTAAAAAGCCAGAAACATATAGATACTCCTCAAGATCTGGTTGGTAAAAATATTGCGGTACCTTTCATGACAAGCAGTTATTATAGTCTGTTACGTTATTTGCAGCATAATGATATTCCTGTTGAAAAAATTCATCTAGTAAATATGAATTATAATGAAATTACACAAGCTTGGCAGAAAAATGAAATTGATGGGGCCTACGCTGACGGAACTACAGTTTTACCGTTCGTCAAGGATGGACATGTATTAGTAGATTCATCACAGTTGGCAAAATGGGGGTATCCAACATATCAGGTATGGGTTGTGATGGATGAGATTATTTCAGATCAACCTTTTTGGATGGAAAGTTTTGTAAAAAAAATATTGAAAAATATCGATGATAATAGGCGAAATATAGCCTATTTCACTCCTCAGTCTCCGGAGGTTGGCCAGCTTGCCCAATTATTAGATAAATCACCGGAAGTAGTTTGCAGCTTGTTAAAACAGCAGACTTATCTTGATAAAACTCAGCAATCTTTAATATTGTCACGTTATTTGTCGAAGGAGTTTGATGAAATAGGTTTGTTTATGAAAGCTCAGAAAATTATGCCTGATATTTTACCTGATTACCTGATTTATGTTTATGACAGTTTTATAAAAAATAACAAAAATAATTAATTGATTTTATATTTTTTTTTACATTAAATTGAAAAATATAAAGAAATTAATGTAGGATTAAAAAATTTATTAACTGTTCCAAGTGTAATATTTTAATAATAATTATCTTATTTTTGTTTTTTATCTGAATAAAATTAATAGATTACTAATTTGAATTTCATGTTTAAAAAAAGAATATGTTGAGATTTAATGTTTTAAATAATATGAAATCTTTTATTATTGATGTATTTGATTTACGTTGTGATTTCCAGACTGTTATTTCATTGCGTAATGTTTTCTAATTAATTCCTGTTCTTAAACCGGAGAGCCTTTGGGTTATGGAATCTGTCCGTAAGTTTCTCAATAAGTCGACACTGTTCGCTGTTTTAATTTTGCCTGTTTTTTTAACGCACTTACGGGGTATAGCGGATGGGTTAATCAGTTATATAGCAATATGTTTTGTAATTTACTCTTTTATCAACAAACAATGGGACTGGGGAAAACAAAATTGGGTGATTATTGCATTTCTCTGGTGGGGGTGGATTTTATTGTGTACTATTCCCTTTGGATTGTTTCAATATAACATAATGATGATCCAGGCTTTAGTGTTAATTCGTTTTATTTTTTTTGCTGCGGCACTTCAGGTCTGGGTTTTAACTGATGAGAAATACAGGCGATGGCTATCTTATGTTTTGATTGCCTGTGCGATTTATATTATTTTGAATATGCTTTGCCAGCTTATTACAGGATATAATATTTTAGGAGCGCCACGTTATTTCGATGGTACACTGACAGGTCCATATCATCATCCTAGAGCGGCAGGGCCATTGGCCAGGTTACTGTTGCCAATTATTTTAAGTTTGAGTATTTATTGCATTTATCGTTTAAAAGGATGGCGGGGAAATCTGGTCGCTTTATTCATTATCTTATTTGCTACACTGATGATGGCTTTTGCCGGTCAAAGAATGCCATTTATTCTTTTTGTTTTCGGAATAGTTGTATCCTTGTATTGGTTACGTCCCTTACGGACAATCGTTTTGTCAATGTTAATTTGTATTCCATTGATACTGGGTGCAACATCAATTTTATCGCCTAAGAGCTATCATCATTTGGTGACTTTATTTATCCATCAAATGGCACATTTTTCCTCTGATAATTATGGATTGATCTATACACGGGCGATGATTATGGGATTGTCAAATCCCTGGACGGGTTTGGGATATGATGCCTATCGTCATTTTTGTGCCAATCCGATTTATTTTCATGGATTATCCTTTTGGGGAATTGCAATTGGACATGGGGATGGGAAAGGGGCAGAGATTTGTTTGCCCCATCCTCATAATCATTATATTGAAATGTTTGTAAATGCAGGAATTCCCGGATTAATCTTGTTTTGTTACATGGTATTTTTATGGTGGGTTAATTTGGTAAAGGGATTAACGTCCAAATTGCTATCATTGAAAGATGCGGTTAAAAATTCCTGGCGTGTTGGATTATTTGCTGCGGTTTTAGTTCACGAATGGCCATTTGCGGCTGGAGGAAGTTTCGGGAATTTACCCTTGGGAGGATGGTTTTTTCTACTTTTGGGACTAGGTTTATCTTATAGTTGGGATTATGGTAATCATAAGGCAGCATTGAAGGTTTATAATGGAATTGGATCATAAAGAAAAAAATAAAATACCTGTAACTGTTCTGACGGGTTATTTAGGAGCGGGGAAGACAACTTTACTAAACCGTATTCTAACGGAACAGCAAGATAAAAAATATGCCGTTATTGTTAATGAATATGGTGAATTAGGTATTGATAATGATTTAATAGTCGATGCGGATGAAGAAATATTTGAGATGAGCAACGGATGTGTCTGTTGTACAATTCGAGGCGATTTGGTTCGTATTCTTAACAAGCTTATTCAAAGACAAAGAAGTTTCGATGGAATAATTATTGAAACCACAGGGTTAGCTGATCCTGCGCCCGTAGCACAGACTTTTTTTGTTGATGAGGATATTCGTAACAAAACTCGTCTTGACGCGGTGATTGCTGTAATTGATGCGTTTCATGTAATGAAGACATTGGATGAAAGTAAGGAGGCAGTTAATCAAATTGCTTTTGCGGATGTAATCTTGTTGAATAAAGTTGATCTGGTTGATAGGGGATCATTAATTGCTATAAAAAAAAGAATTCGTACAATCAATCCGATGGTTGCTTTATATGAAATGGAAAAAGGGAATATTTCCCTTATGAAAATTCTGGATCTTGGGGGGTTTGATTTAAATAGAGCCTTGACGTTAGAGCCCAAATTCTTATCATCCCATGACCATGACCATGACCATGACCATGACCATGACCATGACCATGACCATGTACAACATTCTCATGGTGATGGTGTGACGAGTATTTCACTTATGGAAGATAAACCATTAGATGGAAAACGTTTTAATTTATGGATGTCCATGGTTCTTCAGAAATTTGGAAAGGATATATTGAGAACCAAAGGAATTATGAATTTTAAGCATGACGATCGATGTTTTGCATTTCAAGCTGTTCATATGATGGCAGAGGGAAATTTCATCCGTTCTTGGAAGACAAATGAGGATCGTTGTTCCAGATTGGTTTTTATTGGCCGGAATTTAGATGAGAAATCTCTACGTGAGGGATTTTTTAAATGTATAGATTAACAAATCTGTGACTGGAAAGTATGGAATGAATCAGCCGTTACAATTAATCGAAAGTCGGGGTTCTTTTAAAAAAGTGGAAGGCACGATTATCGCTTGTGCTACATCTTGGGATGAACAGTATAGTGCTTTTGCAACGGCAGATGGAGATTTGTGGATTATTCCTTTGATTCACAATAATGATCCAGATTATTGGTATAAAGTTCAACCTCATGATGGAGGGATTTTATCTTTATCACAAGATTTGACCTTTTCAGGTTTTGTTACTTCTGGTGATGATAATAAACTAATAAGAATCATTCCCGGGAAGGAACCTCAACAATTATTAAAATCCAGACGTTGGATTGATAAAATCGTTTCTTGGACTGATAAGGAAAGGGAACAAAATAAAATCGCTTTTATTACAGGAAAAGAAATTCATTTATATAAAGATAATTTTACAGAGCCATATAGAATTTTTGAACATTCTTCTGGAGTTAGTGATTTGGTTTTCAGTTTGGATGGTGCAAAAATAGCCAGTTCTTATTATAATGGTGCCACTTTATGGTCTGCTGATTATAAAAATCCTGTAAAAATTAAGGATTTTACATGGAAAGGTAGTCATACAGGGATCACTTTACATCCTAAAGAAGAGGCGTTGGTAACATCAATGCAAGATCATGATTTACATGGTTGGCGTATTTCAGACGGACACAATATGCGAATGAGTGGATACCCAACCAAAGTAAAATCTCTAAATTTTTCATCTGATGGAAAATGGTTGGCAACCAGTGGAGCTGAACCGGTGGTTTTATGGCAGTTTTTTGGAGGCGGTCCAATGGGAAAACCTCCTGTGGAATTGCCTGGTATTCCTGGAAGTTGTTGTATGGTAGTGGCATGTCATCCGACCTATGATATGGTTGCTGCTGGATTTTTGGATGGTAGTATATTATTAATCGGAATCAGCGACGAGAAAGTTATTCCGGTAAATTTAGGATCTAAAAAATCTATTGGAGAAATTACGGCTTTACAATTTAATAAAGAAGGCAGTTTATTAAATATTGGCACTGATGATGGCTATATTATTCTAATTGATTTATCTGAAAAAAAATAGTTGTAAAAAATAATCAGCCATATCCTTTTTTCTGTCCAAGATTTATTTATATGGATGAGATATCATTTTATATGGATGAGATATCATGTTTCAGAACAAGTAGTTGATCAGAATTTAAAAAAATTATTCTGGTTCCACATGAATGTTTATTGAAACATTTCCAATTACTTTTTGTAAAGCGTGTTCAATACGATCACATATTTTATGGGCTTCTTTCACTCTCATTTCTCCAGACACAACCAAATGAAAATCAATAAAAATCAAATTGCCAACCTGACGAAAACGGACCATATGGAATTCTTTTGCTTCAGGGGCATTTGCCTGAATTATTTTATAAATACTGGAAATGGTTTGAGGGTCAGGAGCTTTATCCATCAAGCCATTAATAGAATTTTTTATGATGCTAAAGCCTATACGTAAAATATTAATAGCAATGAAAAAGCCCATCAGGGCATCAAGTGCAGTCCATTGAAACATTGGAATAAGTGTAAAACCTACAATTAATCCGATAGTTGTCCATACATCGGAAAGAACATGCTGTCCACCTGCTATAAGGACTGCAGAAAAATATTTTTTACCTACACGAATAAGTGTTATTGCCCAGAATAGATTAACAAGTCCAGCTGTTCCATTTAGAATAATTCCTTTTAAAGGCGCCATGGGAAATTGGGGATTTTTCCATCCTTGCCAGGCTTCGTAAAAAATTAAAATTGATGTTACTATTACTAATAAACCTTCGGCGGCGGCAGAAATATATTCGGCTTTATAGTGTCCATAAGTATGGTTTTTATCAGCTGGTTGGGTCGAAATGGTGATTGCGAATATTTCAAAAATAGCGGCTAACACATTGATTGTTGTTTCAAGCATGTCAGAATAAAAAGCAACGCTGAGTGTTGTTTTCCATGCCAGATATTTAAGAAAAAAAACTACAATACTAACCAGAAAACTCCCAAGACTAAATAGGATTTTCTTATTCTTTATTATTTTAAAGATCATAAAGTAATTATAAGTTTAAGGTTAAACAGTATTAATGTCCGCCAGATTGCAAAAACTGGCTTCATTTTTTTGTTCGATCTGGAAAGTTGAATGATTAATTCTAAATTTTTCCTTGAGGCGTTGTGCAACCATATTCAGAAACTGGTCAGAATGTTGATTGGTATTACTGACCAAATGAACAGTTAGGGCGGTTTCTGTTGTACTTAAAGCCCAGATGTGTAGATCATGTAAATCAATGATATTGGGAAGGGAGCGTAAATAGGTTTCCACGGCGAAAGCGTCAACATTGCTTGGGACACCGTCCATGGCAAGTGTAACTGAATCTTTCAATAAAGACCAAGTTCCCCAAATAATTATTGCAGCGACAATCAAGCTGGTAATGGGATCAAGCATATTCCAATGGGTGAAAAAAATAATAATCCCTGCCCCGGCAACACTCAACGATAAAAGGGCGTCATAGGCCATGTGCAAAAAGGCGCCCTTAATATTAAGATCCTTTTTTTGTCCGGAATGGAACATTAATGCGGTTATTCCATTTATAACAACACCGAGTAAGGCGACTAAAATTACTGTTTTACCTGTAACAGTTGCAGGTTTGTAAAAGCGTTCAATTGATTCCCAGATAATTCCTCCCGTAACAATAAGCAATAAAATTGCATTACTTAAAGAAGCCAAGATAGAGGTTCGACGATACCCGTAGGTAAAATTGGGAGAGGGTTTTTTTTTGCTTAAATATGAGGCCCCCCAAGCGGTGGCCAAGGCAAAAACATCTGATAGATTATGACCGGCATCAGCAATTAAGGCTAGGGAATTGGCAAAAATGCCCCATATGGTTTCGGCACAAATATAAATTAAGTTAAGGCTAATTCCTAGAGCAAAGGCCTTGCCAAAAGATTGTGGAACATGATGGTGATGATCGTGGATATGTTCATGTGCATGATCATGCAAGTGGGAATGATTGAATTGATGCATGTCATGCGTGGAATGATCCAAATTGCTCAAGATTAAATCCCTATAATTTTTTAGTTATAAAATAAGATTAACCATATTGTTAAACGCTTATTATAAAAAATTTAATTTGATTAGCCTAATTTTATTTTTAAAAATTTATCTAAATTATATCAAATCTGACAATCAAGTTTTAAATTGGTTTTATATGTAAATACTGTGTTTTGTTTATTATAAAAAAAATCCAAATATTAATCGGGAATGAATGTTAAGAAAATTTGTGCTTCTTCGTTAACGTAACCACGATGATAGTATTCCTTATCACTATTATTTATAAAAGATTGAACAACGCAATTACCCGCCTCGATGTGAACAGGTAGTTGATTATTATCAGAAATTTGTTGAATGGCAGAATCTTTTCCATGAGCGGTCATCAAGGTCTGGGCTATTACTTGTGAGGTTGGTCATAAGGAACTTTATTAGGAATCTTGTCATTAAAAAATTTGACCATTATGATTAGGAAAAGCTATTGTACGTCATTGTTGTTTATAAACTGCGATTATACTTCTCATAGACCAGTTTTTCATTTCAGGGAAAGAAAGATTTACAGTTGCAATATTTCCATAAACAGAAATTATCTTTCTCTTTGGTAGAATTATATAACTGTTACCATCAGGAAAATTGGTTTGGTACAAAAAATGATAATAATATTTATAGGCTTAGATGCTCTCTTTGGATTTATTTTTGTGATTTTCAAATGGATGGGAAATATCTGAAAATCAGTGGAAGCATGGGTAGGTAAAGAAATTAGACTATAAGCGCCAAATAAAAAAAGAGTATAAAAATTATAAATAATTATTGAGGGAAGGTATATCTAGAATAATGTTATTAACGTTTTTGAAAGAAAGATATAAGATATGGTTTCAGCTTAAGAAAATGTTACTTGTAATAGGTTGCTTTTGAAATTATATGATGTTTTATCATTTAAGTTTTTGATACCTCTCCTTAAATGTTGTAAACTTCCTGAAAGACTAACTTTATTAAAGACTGAAAATAATTTATTTTCAGTCTTTTTTTAATAGTTTTATATTGAATAAATCATGTATATCAATTTTTTAGTGCCAATAATGGTTTATATTAGCGAGGATAATTAAATAAAATAAAATTCTTTATGTTATAATATTGAGCCTCACGAAAAGTTTTATAAAAATAACAAAATCACTGATTTTATATGGTTTACCAATTCATTAATTTGATTTAAAAAATATAGTTTGGTTTGTTTTTTCTAAATTAAAGACTTCGACAACGTTAATAATATGCAAGTTTAGAAAAAACAAACCGAAACAATATGAAAATAAATTAAAGAATGTTACTTTTCAGGCTTCCTTATTTCTAAAAATGCAGAAGCAAATTATAATTGATTAATATAAAATATTTTTTCTATTCTCCTTTTAAACTAAAATGTAAAACTGGACAGTCAAAATAAAATATTTAAATTGAAGCTAATAAAATATTTTACTATATAGAAGATTTATGTTGAATCAATTAAAAGATAAATGTTTTATATTACATTTTATTATCATGGTTATATCACTACATTTACGAATTAACTGCCAAATAGCATTCAACAGATAAATGTTTCCACCCTTTGTACAAGTAATCATTACCAAAACAAAGCTGACTTTTTTCCACATGGTAATAAAAACCATAGTCTTATCATATAAAATATGATAAATATCACAGACAGTCATTGCAGAAATTCCTCTTCTGTTATGATTAGGTCGGGTCAGTATGTTGCAGCATCTGATCCGGCCGCTTCGACACTATCTGTCGAATGCTGATTACAAATATACAAAGAAAATTGGATTTATGAAACTTATTTTTTTTGTCCATGTAAAAATAAGATCATTAAATTTATTCAATGTTATTAACAATTTCGTATATAAAATATTATATTTGAACAATATTCATTAAAATCAAGGTTTTTTAAAGTTGGTTTTTCCCAAGTTTATTATTCCTTTATTGAAATGTAATTTTTGCATAAAGAATTGGTAAAATAATATTCGATTCGAGATTTTGGTTTTATCTTATTTTTTTCTAACCTATATGCATAATTATTTATTATTTACATATATGTTACTTGATGATAGCGAATTTATTCTAGGTTATATTAAAAAAATGTACAAGAAATTTTAAATAATAGGAATGATAACGTGATTTTTATAAAAACTTCATGATTAATTTTCATAAAACAATAACTACATATTATGTATACTCAATTAAAGTCAAGAAATATTGCGAATTTTATTCCATAAATAAAATGGAAGTCTTTTTTATAAATAGATAAGAATTTTATTCTTTCATTTATCTATTTTATAGAAAAATTATAATTAAACTATAGTGATAATAAGATTTATTATTTGTAAAAATAAAGCATTACTATAATTTTTATTTTGTGTATTTGGTATGGAGAATTAACGGGGATTATAAAATTTCATTTTTAAAAATTTTTTTATTATTATGTTTATATAGCTATTGACTTAATTACAATTTAATTAAGTCAATTAATCATTATTTATATGACAAGATTGTTGATATGTATAATGAATTATTATTATGGACAGCATAAATATTTCGATACATTATGACATAATGTTTGATGTAAAGTGTGGATGGAGGACTTTGTGTCTTTGATTGGTCATTTCCCTGTTTTGTCAATCTATGGAAATTGTATTGAATATGGGTATCTGAATCCTATTTTAATGATTGTCTTTTAGGGATTGTTCAGGATATAAACAGCGACATCCTGCAATCAGGGATTTAAGAGGATAAGAACAATTAGGATGAAAAGAAAATCTGGTTTTAAAGATGATTAGAGTTACAGAAGTGAAACTGCCCTTGGATCATGATGAAGCAGATTTGAAACAGGCCTTGTATAATCGTCTAAAACAATTTCCCAGCGAGTATCAGGTAATAAGGCGGGGATATGATGCACGCCGACGGGGGGACATTCAACTGGTGTATACCATTGACTGTTCCATTGATAATGAAGAGGAATTTTTACGCAATCATTCCCTGGATCGCAATTTATCAAAAACACCAGAGGTTCGGTATCAGTTCGTGATGTCCCGGCAGACTGGTGAAAAAATTGCTAGTCAGGCCGGCTATGTTCGTCCTATCGTTATTGGTGCGGGGCCTTGCGGGTTTATGGCGGGATTGTTACTGGCACAGATGGGTTTGTGTCCTTTGATTCTTGAACGTGGGAAAGCGGTCAGGGAAAGGACAGTCGATACTTTTGCATTTTGGCGTCAGTCAAAATTCAATCCTGACAGCAATGTCCAATATGGAGAGGGAGGTGCGGGAACCTTTTCTGATGGCAAACTTCATACGCAGATCAGTGATCCGTATCATTATGGTCACAAGGTCTTGACAGAATTTGTCAGGGCAGGTGCGCCAGAGGAAATTCTTTACGTATCCAAACCTCATATTGGTACGTTTCGGTTGGTCAGTATGGTTGAGAAAATTCGTCAGGAAATAGAATCTTTTGGTGGTCAGTACCGGTTTAATACTTATGTGCAAAAGATTTTGATGAATAAAAATCGCCAGATTGTCGGGGTTCGATTGGTGGATGGGCAGGAAATACAGACAAATCACATTATTCTTGCGACTGGACACAGTGCGCGGGAGATGATGTATACTCTTTATGAGGATGGCGTGGAGATTCAGGCAAAACCTTTTTCTGTTGGTGTCAGAATTGAGCATCCGCAAACCCTGATTGATAAGGTCCGTTTTGGTTCACAGGCGGGACATCAGCTGTTGGGGGCGGCCGATTATAAATTGGTGTATCATGATGCAGACAAACGGGGGGTTTATTCTTTTTGTATGTGTCCGGGGGGAACGGTGATTGCGGCGGCCTCGGAAGAGGGGGGGATAGTGACAAACGGAATGAGCCAGTATTCTAGGGCGGAAAGAAATGCCAATGCTGCAATCGTGGTGGGTGTTAAGCCGGAACGGGATTATGCAGGCCATCCCTTGGCGGGTATCGCTTTCCAGAGAGATCTGGAGCGGAAAGCCTTTCAGCTGGGGGGTGCGAGTTACAAAGCGCCGGTTCAGCGGGTGGAGGATTTTTTGCTTGGAAGGGCAACCCGGATATTGGGTTCGGTTGTTCCCTCTTATAAACCGGGGGTGGAACCCGATGATCTTGCGGAGATATTGCCTTCATTTGTTATCAATGGACTACGGGAGGCATTACCTGCATTTAATCGTAAATTGTCCGGATTCAATTTTGCTGATGCTGTAATGACTGGTGTGGAAACGCGAACATCCTCGCCAGTTCGTATTCCAAGAATGGATGATGGGCAAAGTGTCAATACTTCCGGACTTTATCCTGCGGGAGAAGGGGCTGGATATGCGGGCGGTATCATGTCTGCGGCCATTGACGGGATAAAGATTGCTGAAAAAGTTGCCCAGAATATCCACGACAATCATCAGTAGATCCGGGGATTACATCCCTACAGATAAACTGTTGGTTGGGGATGTGATCCGGATTCATCTTTGCAACCTTCATAATTAATGTTTCAATGTTCACTTTGATGATTTTTGAATATTGGATTAAAGTCGGACGATGGAAATGATAAGACAATAAAGGAAAGAAATCTGCATAATGAAAATTCATGCCGCTCAATTGGCTGATCTTGATCAGATAATGGCCATTCAAATGTTATGTTATTATGCGATTGAGCCTGAATCACGGCTTTCTATGGCTTCAAAAATCATTGCCAGTCCTGATACCTGTTTTGTGGTGAAAGAGCGAGATATGGTCAGGGGGTATTTGCTGGCCATTCCTGTCATGTCGGGTGAAGCTCCCGCCCTGGATAGCGAAGCTTGCGATTTGGCAGGAGGGGCGAATTGCCTTTATCTGCATGATTTGGCCGTTCATCCAGAATCAAGAGGGCTGGGAGTTGGATGTATTTTGGTGCGGCAATTCATGAATATTGCTCATAAGAAAAAATTCCGTCATGCATCCCTTGTTTCCATTCAGGATTCCTTCCGTTTTTGGCAGAAACAGGGATTTGAGGCAATTGTTCCCCCCGAAAAGTTGCAGAGTAAATTGATGACCTATGGTCAGGATGCAGTTTATATGGAAAAACTTCTGATTGGCATTCCTCAGGAGTAGGATAATTTTATGAAATCCCTGTTTTTTTATTGTATTGCGGCCTTTGCCGAGATTGCCGGTTGCTTTTCTTTTTGGGTATGGGCACGGTTGGGGAAGTCGCCCTTGTGGCTCGTACCGGGAGTAGCCAGTTTGGCATTTTTCGCCCTGATGCTGACGTTGGTGGAGGTTGATCTGGCGGGGCGTGCCTATGCTGTATATGGTGGAATTTATATTTTATGTTCCCTGTTCTGGTTATGGATTGTTGAAAATACACGACCGGATCGGTGGGATATTCTGGGAATGCTGATTTGTTTGGCTGGAGTATTCATTATCTTGTTCATGCCCAGGGGGTGATCAACTGCAGAGATCAATGGAATGTGGTTTTGGGACAAAGCGGGTTGAATATCAAAACTTAAAAAAATCCCAGGCAAATAATAATAAAATGCCTGGGTAAAAAAGTGCTTAAAATAAATATCAACGTAATAAAAGATATTTCACAAAAGGTTATTAATGAATTCAGTTATAAGAAATTTCTCGATGAAAAAATCAGCCTATAAATTTGAACTCAAACAATGAAATACCAACTACTATGAGCTAATATATGAAATCACATGGCTTTTATACAATTTATGACCGGTTGCGTCAATATTGATACCCACGATTTTCCTATAAAAGATAGTAAAATAAAAGAGATAATGCTTGGAAAACAAAGGTTTTTTTTATAAAATGGCAAAATTTCAAAAAAAATTGATCGTTTTTGAAACAATAATAAATATTTCGGAATCGAAAAATAACAGGGTCTTTTATACCATAAGATTTTATTGAAAAATGATGGGAACTGATATCCAGATTTTCAATTTTATCCAGTGAAAGGATCATGTCGGATTTATCAAAATAAATTCCTTGAAAAAAAGATTTTATGAAATGAAAAAGGAAAATCTGGAGACAAAATTCTGGTCAATACAACATTTGCATGAATGAAAATAACACTGTTTATAAAAATACGGAAATAACCTGAAAATTATTGAAATATTTCATATATTCCCCCGGTAGAAAATGGCTTCTTCAGGGTCATGAAACCGGGGGAAATAAAATTTTTGTATTTTAAAAACAATTAAGCAAGGGAACGGCCATTTACGTGAATCCTGATGGAAATGGTAAATATACAAGTAAATTCATTCGTTGGTTCTCCTTAACAATTTAATGGAAATTAAATAAATGCGGCATCCAGCGAACAAATGGCCCTGTTCCCCAAATGTGCAGTAAACCGCAGAATGAGAGGGTTGGTTTCTGAATAAAATTTATTTTTGGTGATAGCGAAAGGGCTAACAGTGTGATATAAATTCAAATCAGTCATTGCAGATTCCGTTCAAAACTTGGTCTGTGATGATTAGGTTGGGTAAGATGTTGTCGCATCTTATTCAACCGCATCAAGGCGTTATTTGCCGGATGCTCCTGTTACTATACGTGTAAAATTCCCTTTTGCAAATAATTTTTTAAACGAATTAAAATTTGTCCCGTTCCCTTTATTGCGGATAAAAAGGTTATTCGTGTTGGAATAGATTCTATATCTGAAATTCGAATTAATGAATTATTTCAAATATATATTAAAATCTGTTTAATTATTGTCCATTCAGTTTAATGGCGCAAATGTTATTTCTCCTAACAAAAATTTGATAATTTCGTGATTTGATCGTTTCATGTAGTTAATATATTGTTAAAGATCGTTATATTTATGGAGTATTTTATGATGAATAAATGGGTGGATTACGTAATTACCGAAGTAAGATACAATAATGAACGTTCACATATCGTTGCATTCAAGTGCTGGCGACATATCGGGGCCGAACTGATTGGCCCGGATATACGGTCAAGGGCTGATATCATTAATGCCATTGACAATGAGAACCTGGTTTTTATCACCGAATACAAAGGTGAGGATGGGAAATGGGAAAAGGGCGGTGATGTCGGTATTGTAACGGTTGGAAATGAAAAATTTCTGCGAACCGATGCCAATCCGGAAACCCGTGACAATTTGGGAAATTTGCCCGAATTGTAATGTTCACGTAAATATGTCCAATACATCCAGTTTATCCATTTATCGGTTATTTTCATTTAAGCAAATTTTATTAATTTTACCTAGTTATAATGTTAAACAGTTGTGATTAGATCGTTGCGGTTAAATAATGTATTATTTAATATCATTAATTTTAAGGAGTATTTATCATGAGTAAATGCACAAACTAAATTTTTACAGCATTAAGTTACAATATTGATCATTCTCATATTGTCAAATTACAAATCTGGGAATGTGATAAAAACTTTGTAACTAAAAGATAATTTAGGTAATTTACCTGAATTTTGATTTGATTTTAATGTAATTGTAATTTATTACTTTAATTTCTTAGGTTATTTAACGTTAATTTTATATTTATAGATTCAATATTATCATTGATACAAGGGATTTGTACCTAGCATTAATGGAAATATTTTTATCAATAAATTTCAGGCTGGATGATTTTGCTTATTAGGTATTCTTGAATCAGATTCTGGAATATCGAGTGAAAAAATCATTCAGTTTTTTTTATTCTTTTTGCACGGTCTGGTTTTCGCAAACCGTTATTCTTTTGCCCCTTTTAATATTGTAATCCCATCCGGCCAATTTAAATAACTAATATGAATATTTGGGAAAAAGGTTTGTTTTGATCTTTTGATATAGATGGATTAAAATTGATTTTTTCATTTTGAAATTTTATTACTATTGTGAGGGAAGAATTGACTGATAAGCAAAAGGATGATTCCTTGGACATGAAGATTGTCCAACGGGTCGCTAAATTATCTGCACTTGCCGTCGAGGAAAAAGAACTGGCAACCTATGCCCGAGATTTGGGGGGTATAATACACTGGGTTGAGCAGTTGAACGAGCTGGATGTTTCTGCGGTTGAACCAATGGTTGGGGCAGAAAACGCACAATTGAGAATGCGTGATGATGAGGTTACCGATGGCAATTGCCGTGAGGCTGTTTTATCCAATGCTCCAGAACGTATCGCCGATTTTTATGCTGTTCCGAAAGTTGTTGAATAATGCTGACAGAAATGACGATTACAGACGCGGTCGAGGGCCTGCGTCAAAAGAAATTCAGCGCGGAGGAATTGACACGGGATCATCTGAAGGCGGTTGGTCAGTTAAACAGTCGGATCAATGCCTATATCACGGTAACGGAAGAGGTCGCCCTTGGTCAGGCCAGGGCGGCAGATGAAAAACTGGCTTCGGGGGATGCGCCGGTACTGACCGGTATTCCTTTGGCGATCAAGGATCTTTTTTGTACAAGGGACATTCCAACAACCGCCGCCAGCCGTATCTTGGAAAATTTTGTTCCACCCTATGAAAGTACGGTGACCTCGAATTTATTGAGGAATGGAGCCGTTTTTTTGGGCAAGACCAATCTTGATGAATTCGCGATGGGATCTGGCAACCTGAATTCGGCATTCGGTGCCGTTGAAAATCCATGGAAACGCAAAAATGATGATGCGTTTCTGGTTCCCGGCGGCTCTTCTGGTGGTTCCGCGGCTGCCGTGGCGGCGCGGATGGCTCTGGGGGCAACTGGAACGGATACGGGTGGCTCCATTCGTCAGCCGGCAGCATATTGCGGTATCACTGGAATCAAGCCAACCTATGGGCGGTGCAGTCGTTGGGGCATTATTGCCTTTGCCAGCTCGCTTGATCAGGCTGGACCCATGGCAAAAACCGTTGAGGATTGTGCAATCTTGTTGCAATCAATGGCCGGTTTTGATCCAAAAGACAGCACAAGCGTGGACAAAGCGGTTCCGGATTATCGTGCGGCCTGTAACCGTTCATTGAAGGGGTTGCGTGTGGGTATTCCAGAAGAATATCGCGCTCCTGGCATGTCATCTGAAATAGAGGCAATCTGGCAGCAGGGAATTGACTGGTTGAAAGAGGCCGGTTGCGAGATCGTGGATGTTTCCCTGCCTCATACTAAATACGGATTGGCCACCTATTATATCATTGCCCCTGCTGAAGCCTCATCCAATCTGGCCCGTTATGACGGGGTGCGCTATGGTCGTCGTGTCAGTGGAAAAAGTCTTGAGGAACTCTATGCGAATACACGCGGAGAGGGTTTTGGTACAGAGGTGAAACGCCGTATTTTGATGGGTACTTATGTGTTGTCGGCCGGTTATTACGATGCCTATTATCTCCGGGCGCAGAAGGTTCGCAAACTTATCTATCAGGATTTCATGAATGCCTATGAAAAGGTGGATGTTCTCTTGACACCAACGGCACCATCAGCCGCTTTTGCCAAAGGTGAACATCAGGATGATCCCGTACAAATGTATCTGAATGATATTTTCACCGTTCCCGCCAGTATGGCCGGAGTGCCTGGTCTGGCCTTGCCGGCCGGGTTAAATGACCAGGGTCTTCCCCTGGGTTTGCAGTTGCTGGGTCGTCCATTTGATGAGGAGACCCTGATTGCTGTTGGGTCAGCAATGGAAAAAGCTGCCAATTTCACATATAAACCCGCCATTCGTTCTGGAGTTTCCCTATGAGTTATGTGATTGAAGGGTCAACAGGATCCTGGGAAGTTGTTATTGGTCTTGAAGTCCATGCCCAGGTTATCAGTAAGGCCAAATTGTTTTCAGGTGCCTCCACGCATTTTGGTGGTGAACCCAATACGCAGGTCAGTCTTGTTGATGCCGCTTTTCCCGGTATGTTGCCCGTCATCAATCGTGAATGTGTTGATCAGGCCATTCGTACAGGATTTGGGTTAAATGCCCAGATTAATCTGGTAAGCCGTTTTGACCGCAAGAATTATTTTTATGCCGATTTGCCACAGGGATACCAGATTTCTCAATTTACGCATCCTATTGTTGGCAAGGGTGAAATCGAGATCGAACTGGATGACGGTACGGTCAAGAAGATTGGTATTACCCGTTTGCATCTTGAACAGGATGCGGGAAAATCCATTCATGACCTTGCCCCAAAAGAGACCTGTATTGATTTAAATCGTTCTGGTGTGGCTTTGATGGAGATTGTCAGTGAGCCGGATATGCGCTCACCGGAAGAGGCAGGTGCCTACTTACGCAAAATCCGTGCGATTGTGCGCTATTTGGGTACTTGTGATGGAAATATGGAGGAGGGATCAATGCGTGCGGATGTGAATGTGTCTGTCCGTAAGCCCGGTGAGGAATATCGTACGCGTTGCGAATTGAAAAATATCAACTCCATTCGGTATGTCATGCAGGCAATTGAAACTGAAGCCAAAAGACATGTGGAAATTTATGAAAATGGGGGAGAGGTGGATCAGGAAACTCGTTTATTCGATGTTGCCAGAGGGGAAACCCGTACGATGCGCAGCAAGGAAGACGCCCATGATTACCGTTATTTCCCAGATCCGGACTTGCTGCCTCTGGTCGTTGAGCAATCTCATGTTGACCATCTCAAGGCAACCCTGACTGAATTGCCGGATGCAAAACGAGACCGTTTCCAGAATGAGTATGGATTGCCCCGTTATGATGCCAATGTTCTGGTAGCTGAAAAAGACATTGCCGATTTTTTTGAAATTGTTGCAAAGGGTCGGGATGGGCGTTTGGCCGCTAATTGGGTCACAGGCGAACTGTTTGCCGTACTGAATAAAAAGGGTCTGTCAATCCAAGAAAGTCCTGTAAAGGCTGAGGCAATTGGTGTTTTGCTGGACTTGATCGCTGATAAAACCATCAATGGTAAGATTGCCAAGGAGGTTTTTGAGGATATGGTTGAAACAGGTGATATGCCTGCGGATATCGTGGAACGCAAAGGTTTGAGACAGGTAACGGATACTACGGCAATTGACAAAGTGATTGCGGATATCCTGTCAGCCAATGCAGATAAGGTTGAACAATATAAATCAGGTAAAGACAAGCTTTTTGGTTTCTTTGTCGGACAGGTTATGAAGGAAATGAAGGGTAAAGCCAATCCCGCAATAGTCAATGAGCTTTTAAAAAAGCATTTATATTGATAAAAATTAAAAAAGGAAATTGACAGTCCTCGAATAAATGATTAGAAACGGTAAAAGCAAACGTCGTGTTATAGGCAGGCTCTTCTTGCGGAGGGGTGGCCGAGTGGCTGAAGGCGACGGTTTGCTAAACCGTTGTACGGTGTAAGCCGTACCGTGGGTTCGAATCCCATCCCCTCCGCCAGTTACATATGTTGAATATTGCCAATTACTGACAAATACCTTGTTTTTCCTAAAAAATCCATATTTACCTATCATATTCTTGCCAGTTCATGACAGATTATGTGATAAAAAGTGGGTACAAAAGTGGGTACAAATTCAAGGAAAGTGGGTACAAATCGTGTTGACAGATTCAAAGGTTAATTCTGACAGTTAAAAAACATTATCCCACATTATAAAACATTTGAACGCATTTAATATTGGGGTATATGATTTTTCATCTTGGGGTATATCGATGTTAACGGATAAAGCTATAAAAACAGCCAAATATCAGGAAAAGGGTAAAAACAAGCTTTATGAACGCGGTTTATACCTGGTTATCACAAAAACCAATTCTTAAATATGGTGTTTAAAATATAATTTAATAAAAAAGATAAACTCTTTTGTTTGAAGATGTGAAAATCTTTTATTCATTACCCATAATAATTAAACATTTGAATGCATTTAATATTAAGGTATATTTTTTCTATCTTGGGGTATATCAATTTTAATGGATAAAGTTAAAAATATAGCTAGATATTGAGAAAAGTCTATATTTGAAATAAATCATTAAAAACACTTATGTGTTTTGGCGTTAAGAAGAAAGTAGCAAAAATTTCTTTAGAGGTTTTTCTATGAGATTATTTTAGAAAACTTGATCGTTAAATAAAAAAAAGTGTCAAATACAATAACAACATCTTATTAAGTTGCTCAATCACTCGTGTTTTTATCTAAAGAAAAAGTTTAAATAAAGAACCTGATCTCATTTTATATAGTTGTATTTTAAGATACTTGATATGAACTGTAGTCATCCTGTGGGTAATGATGGTGGATATGACGTCAAGATTGCGACAGAAGACAGTTATTTGAGAAGCGCTGACGGTAAGAATTAATTTAAAAACAGTAGCTTGTTGTGAATCTGTAATTTATTGATCAAAATTTAATTTAATAGGATATTTGAATGGTTAATTATTCTCCAAAGGATCTGGATCTCTCCGCATGTACTGTTTGTACTGATGGAAAGAACACATCACAAAAGTTATCAACTTTGGCTAAATCTCTTGATGAAATAACTAGCCAGATTGTTGGAATTTCCAAAACATCTGTTGATACCAAGCATTCAGTTGAAAAGGTTGCCGAAAAAATAAAAGATATTGACACAGAAGTTTATTTTAATAAAAAAGATGCGTTTACGGCGGGTAATCCTACAATATTGGATAAAAATAAATCAAATATATTTGGTATTCAGGATGATGGTATCGTTAATCTGTTTTTTAGTCATAAAATTGACGAGAACGGCAATACATTTGTTGCACCAGTCAATTCAATTTATTTTAATTATGTTCTGAATAATACGATTGTTGGGAGAGAAGCCATATGGACCACTGAAAATAAATTTTATAAAGCCTTTATGGGGCATGCATTTCATGCGGATAGTGATGGAAGTAGTGATCTTGGCATGAATGACCATGCTTGGAACAACATTTATTCAAAAACCGCGGTAAGTGTCACATCTGATGCGAGTGAAAAGAAGGTTCTTGCCAACCTTGGCGATGACAGGTATGCAGACAATCAAAAATTGCTGGATGCAATCTATAATCTGAATATCCATACCTACAAACTGAATGATTCCATCAATGAGAAAGGTGAGGATAATGCACGTCTGCATAGCGGTTTTATTGCTCAGGATGTCGAAAGGGTTCTGACAGATGCGGGGCTGAACCCATCTGATTACGGTATGTGGATTCAGGACAGGGTTTTCAGTAATATTGAGGTCGATACCGGAAAAAAGGATGCCAGCGGGAAAGCTGTAACCAGAAGCGAGTACCAACCTGTCCTGGATGAGAATGGGAAACAGGCATATCGTCAATCCTTGCGATATGAAGAAGTACTTTGCGTATTGATACAATCCATGAAACAGAAGATCGACAGACTGGAAAAACAGGTCGCATCATTACAGGTAAAGAACGGTAAATAATAACAACCATCTACAATATTTTCGGTAGGGAACCAGACATCAGTTTGGATTATCCCGATTAGGATGATATTGCCTATCATGTCCAGGTGTAGAACATATACGTGATTTCTTTTGCAAGTCAGCAAACAAGCCAGATGCAGCGTATGACTATCGTGTTGCTACAATTCGGTGACGGAAATTGTGTTGTTGAATTTGATACACCCATTTACTGGCAGGACAGGCAACCTTTTATCGACACAAGGGCATCAATAATGACCATCATGGAAATTATGTTCGATGCTACATCTCAATTTTATGGAAGACTGATTTATGGCTGATCTAGCTAAACAACCCACAACAGGATTTGTCAATAACGGCAGCCTTGTCCAGTATGGAAATGACAATACGGCGGGTGACTGGGATTATATCGTGATATCGAAACCGAACAAAACATGGAGGGTTTCTATCAGGGGAGATATTCCAACAAGCAAAGACGGTGTGGACATGAGTGTTTCCATTTTCGAGGGAACAATACCCCTGTTTTCCTCCACAGGAACATGGAAACTGCAGGGACAGACAAGCCTGAACGCCACCAAGAAAAACTTCAAGATAAAGTTCAGGAATGCGGAGACAGGTAAAAAACTAAAGGTGAAAATAGGGGACTGGACACCCTTGAATGGTTTGGTTCTGAAGGGTTATGCGGCAGACAGAACCCTGTTGAGAGACACAATCACCACGGAAATATGGAGAAATCTTCATAGGGATGAAAAAGGCTGCCTTGCCCCTGAATCCGCCTATTCCTATTATGACAGGGACAATCTTGGAATGAGAACCTCCGTTCTGTTTTCAACGGCCGGTTTTCCCTGTGAACTGTATCATGACGGGGAATTCCTTGGGATGTATATAATAAGGTCTGACAATGACAATGACCAGTACCTGATTGATTCATCAAACCCAGGGCATTTTCTTGCCCAGCCCGATCATGCCAACACGTTCTGGACAGACGGAAACTACAATCCATCCGAATGGGAGATATACTCGCCCGATCCGAATACGGATGACAGTGTCAGTTTCCTGAAAAGATTCCTGCGATGGTCTTCGGACTGTATCGCGGACAGGGTGAACATGAAAGAGACATATCGGGAATATATCGATCTTGAATGTTTCATTGACTATATCCTGCTCTGCGAGGTCTGTTTTTCCCCTGACAGTCTGGTGAACAATTTCATGCTATGCAGCTGGAATGCCACGTCGGTATCGGGTGTCATGTATATATATCCCTACGATGAGGATCAGACATTCGGTATTGTCGATCGATATCTGAGTGCTAGGGATACTGATCCTTTCAAGATGGGCTGGGTGACGAAACGGGACAGGATGTTTGACCGGCAGGATCCGATATTCTTTGAAACCATCCATAACAGTTTCACACCGGAAATACGGGCGAGATGGCGTTATCTGAGAGACACGGGAAAGATATCGGCTGAAACCTTCAACAGGATCATAAAGGATACAACCGATCTCATCAATCCTGACATGATGAGGAAAGACCTTGAATTATGGGCAATGGATGCAGATGTCGGAATAGGAAATGGCAAGGTTATTTCAGATGATGGAAAGAAATGGTCGGTCAGTTTCATCATGAATTTTGCCAAACGCCGTATCCAATGGCTGGATCAGCAATTCAAGTACTATAATTGATTATTCTTATTGAGAAGCCACCTCAACAGGTGGTTTTTTTTATGTCTGAAAAAGGAAAGACAGATGGAAAATATCATACTCATTATCAAGTCCGTATGCTCTTTTTTATGGAAAGGGAAAGGGTGGATCATGGCGGGACTGCTTTACCTGACAGGTCGAAGGGCCGCGAATAGGAACAACCTGATCAGGACACAGGATGAAGTCATCAAAAATGACCGGCAGACCCTTCAGACTGTTCAGGCAATGCAGCAGGCAGCCAATCATTCACCTGAAAACATGGATGAATTGGAAGATGTGCTGGAGAAAGGGCAATTCTGATGAAACCCATTATTTTACTCGCGGCGGTTTTTCTTGCGGCATGCTCGTCATCGCCACGCGTTGTCTACCGGATTGAATGCCCGCCGTTGAGGGATTACACGCCCAAGTCACAGGAAAAGCTGTCCAGCGAGATCAAGGCGTTAAAACCTGACAGCGAGATCGGCCGTTACCTGCTGGATTACAAAAGCCTGCGTGACATGATCATGGCCTGCCAGAACACCAGAGATACCAGCCACCGTTAGGGTGGTTTTTTTATGTCTATATTCAAGGAAAGAACAAATGGATTTTTTTACCGAGCTTCTACAATATATCATCAATGTCCTGCCCAGCAATACGGCGGGTGATGTTGTCGCGGTTGTCACTTTCATCGTGACCCTGTGCACCCTTGTCATACGGTTCTGGAAAGAGCCAGATCCAAAAAGCGGATTGCACGGGCTGTGGTCTCTCATTCATCTTCTGGCCTCTTTCAGGCTGCCAGACAGGCAGGCTGGAAAAGATGGAAAGAACGGGGATGGCACCAATGGAAAACAGGCGACACCAAAAACACCGTAACCATTGCCTTGGCGAGTGGTGGAGCTCGATACTGCTGGTCATGACGGGAATGTATGCACTTGCATATTTCATGGCCGGCAACATCTTTCACTGTTCATTCGTCAATGGGTTCAGGGCTATCCTTCCGGCCTGTATTTGGGAAGGATCATTCATACTTACAGGGACACTGCAGCTTGTTTCATTGATGTGCGGAAGTTTCAGGTGGAGGGGGGTGGCCTCTTTTCTGGCGGTATCCCTTTTCATATGGGGGGTGCTGAACATGCTTGTCTACGAGAGGCACTGGCATTTTGGCATTGTTGCCTGGGGAACATTCGCTCTGGTGAACCTTTACACCCTGGCAAGGATACTGGCGGGGGTGATAAGGGATTATGAATACAGTCTATGAGTTTTGCAAATGGTGGTGGCTGAACAATTGTGAGTGGATCAGGATCCATGATCCCTGGGTCATTCCGATCATAGCGATCTGCATACCGTTAAGCATGGTCATTCACGCCATCTGTGCCATTGTCAGGATATGGCGGGGGAAGTGAGATAAGGGAATCAGATACAGAATTAAATTATTAGTTAATGATATTGTTTTTCTATTAATTTATTTATAATATTAATTATTATTTGTTGGATAATTTTATTGAAATTATAAGGTTATTATCATGTCTGATAAATCAGAAACAAAGCCATTGGCGAAAAACGCTTCTACAATGAAAAGAAAAGAAAATGTACCAACAACTTTCCAATCTAAAAGTGGAAAAATATCTTTCAGTTTAAGTAATGTTTTAATTTTAAAAAAAGATGGAAGCCTATCTTCCTACAATAAACCTAAATCATGATAGATAATCAAAGTAATAATATTGTAATAGCATGGGACTTTGATGGTACATTAACGCCACAGGACTCAACAACAGAGGTTATTTCTTTTTTAAAAGAAGAAGAGAAAGATGCCGCAGAAAAATTTTGGAAACATGTGAAATCTTTTTCAAAAGAGCAGGAAGATTTTAAAGAATATCTTCCTGCCGTAGATGCTCCTATCTGGATGTATTCTTTATCAAAAATTGCTAATGATCTTAATATTCCATTAAATGAAGATTTCTTTCAAGAATACATTTCACAAAAAATTAAATTATTCGATAATGTAATTCCGTTTTTACAGGAAATTAAAAAACTTGAAAATGAAAAAAGATTTAAAGATTGTAACATAAAAATACATCATTTTATTGTGTCTGCTGGTTTGAGGGATCTTATAAAATTAATTTTTCCAGAAGGACTGATTAGATATATTTTTGGATGTAGATACCAGAGTGTTTCATATGAAGAAAATGTTGTAAAAATTGAAAATATACCTGTATTTTGTATAGATGAAACAGTAAAAACCAGGGCCCTTTTTGAAATATCTAAAGGTGCTTTTTGTACAAAAAATATAAAAGTTAATACAAAAATTTCTGATGATAAATATTGGGCACCATTTAATAATTTTATTTATATCGGAGATGGTGATACCGATATACCAGCTCTATCTTTGACAAGAACTAAGGGCGGTTTAGGCATAGTTGTTTATAATAAAAAGAAACCATTAACAGATATAAAAGAAAAACTTCTTACAATGAGTGCGGATAAAAGAGCTGATCTAATTACACCAGCTGATTTTAAAATTAATGGAGAACTTTATACTTACATAACAAATCGCTGTTATCAAATTCTTCAAAGGTATGAAGTTGAATATATATTTAAAAAAAATCTAAATAGTAGATTATAGATTGTAGGCGATTGGAAGTTCATTCCAGACAGAACCTTTGTATTCCCGTCCATTGGCTTTTTTAGAGCGTTTCTTATTATCCTTTCCCCATCGTCCCCATTGCTTGAAGAAAAAGGCGGTATTATAAATGCGACAAGCATCGTAAATATCATCGATCCATTCCTCTTTTATTGGGCGGGCAGAAGAGCCGCTTTCTCCTCCAACAATGGCCCAGTGAATATTATTGAGATTGATATTTCCAACAGAACCTATCAGGGGTTCAAAAGAGATGAATCTAACAATTGCGGGAGCACCACGAAGATGTTCAATGCGATCAGTGACCTCTTGGTTCTCTACACTTGTTCCTAGCCATACATTAGGTAATACTCTATTTAGTTTGGTAACGAAATCAGCCATTCTCTGAGGACGTTTTGTCAGAATTTGATAGAAATGACGTGGTGTATCCTCCATGACTTTCCAAATTTGATGAATAAAATTGTCACTAACACCGGAATGGAATAAATCACTCATGGAATTAACAAATATTTTACGAGGTTTTTTCCATTTATATGGAAGAGAAAGAGTTTGTTTGTCTTCCCTGATTATACCGTTCCATATCATTTTATGATTTGTTTTTTTTAACAGTCCACGGTATTTTTCAACACCCATCGCTTCAAGTCGCCTTGACATTTCCATGGCATAACAATTCAGACATCCAGATTTTATTATTGAGCAACCTGCTACAGGATTCCAGGTGGTATCTGTCCATTCAATTTGAGAGTTGGCCATGGTTCAAATCCGTGGTAGTTATAATTTTTAAAGGATTTTTTTTGATATAAATTTGTTTGAAGTATGATAAATATCCAACTTATAATCTTATTTTTTTATTAATTTAACAATTAAAAAAACATATTATTAAGGAATAAAATAATTTGTTTTTGATCAATTTTAAATACAAATAAAGGGAATAAAACAAGATGACTTTATTTGTATTTAATCAAATCTATTTATTTTTTTTGTTGATTTTGTCAACCAAAGGTTTATCAGGAATCAGCTTATCATTTTTATTATTATTGGGCATGTTGTCGGTTTTTTTTGAGGGGGCAAATTTATCTACTTTAGAAGTTTTATTTTTGGTCATGATTTGAACTTTCCCAACGAATTAATAGATCAAGAGTTTATTTCTGAACTAATGGATGTGTTTTAAAATCAATATCAAAGGACCAGCCATTCTCCTTTTGTGACAATGTAATTGTGGCCTTGCCCAGTCGGTAAACCAATAGAACAAATAAAGTAAATAAAATAAGTTTTTCCAGTTTTCTTAGCATAATTGAATTCCTTATATTATGATACAGTTACATTATAATGCTATTTCGTTAAATTAATAAGTGTTTTATCATTTATATCAAATGAATTACGGTTTTTAATGTGACCAATCAGATTTCTGGATTTGTCAGTTTGTTGAATGAAAAATTAACATATAGCTCAAGAAAAACATAAGCAATGCAATAAATCCTTCAAGCAATTTCCAGGTCAGTGGATTTTGAAAAAAGGGTTGTAAAAACTTTGCGCCATATCCAAGTAATGTAAACCAGGTGATACTTGCCATACAGGCCCCCATGCCAAAGAACCATTTGCCAATACCTGCAAAATGTGTTGAAATGCTGCCGATCAGAATCATTGTATCTAAATAAACATGCGGATTTAAAAAGGTAAACGCCAAACAGGTCAATATTATTTTATTTCTGCTTGCCGTTTTTTCTTTTGTCGGATTTAGGTTTTCAACGGTTGACAGAGCTCTTTTGGCCGCCATTAAACCATAGGCAGCCAAAAACAATGCCCCTCCATAACGGAAGAATTGAAGCAGTTGAGGGCAGGTTTGAACAATCTTGCCAATTCCTGCAATGCCTGATGAAATCAGTAAAATATCGGACAGGGAACAGATAATGATGATTAAGCCAACAAAATTCTGTTGCAATCCCTGTCGCAGTATAAAGGCATTTTGCGCGCCAATTGCCATAATCAGACTGGCGGTTGTAAGGAAACCAGATATGACAGCTGATAAATTCATGAACGGTCTCTTAAGGATAATAATCAATAGATATAATGATGTATAAAATGAGGTTGGATCTGGCCAGGATTATATATATTTGGAAAATTTTATCCATGTGTCTAGGTCAAATGAATGAATAAATTTTCAATATTTAGTCGCTCTGGCAGAGATTTCAAATAGATCAGATGGATAGGATAAAATGAAATTCAACAGTCAAGCAAAAATAGATAATTTAATAAAAAATATCTATAAATAGTTCTTTAAAAATTTTTACATACAATATATAGTATTAAAGGAAGGTTTCGAAAATATTTATATAAAAGGGTTCAATTGTTTTTTGAGTTATTTTTCTGGTGAATTCGGTAGACTTGAATATACAAAGTAAGCCTGTTTGAATTTTTAGTTTCGATCCCACAAAATAGGAATTGATTATCTGTAGAGTAAAATAAATACTGGGAGTTGTTTGGAATATGTTAACGCGTGATGAAGATGTCAAAATTGCGATGAAGCCTGTTCTAAGCACTCAGAAACCTGATCCGGTGTTCTCAAATGAAACTGGATTGATGGATATTTACAAGAAATTGACTTTTACAGCGGCCCAGGATGAAGATATTAAGCGGGAAAATGCGAATATTGATGGGGATACCGCCATGGGCACAATGTTGAAATACGGTTCCGAAGGATCAAAATTCTTTATAGATCAATACATATTGCCTGAAAAAATTGCACATGCCCATCAGAATGGTGACATTCATATTCATGACAAGGATTTTTACATGTTGACCGAAACATGTTGTCAGATTGATTTGATTAAATTGTTCAAAAAAGGCTTTTCAACGGGGCATGGTTATTTAAGAGAACCTAATTCAATCGAGAGTTATTCAGCGCTTGCCTGTATTGCCATTCAGGCCAATCAAAATGAAATGCATGGAGGGCAAAGTGTTCCCAACTTTGATTATGCAATGGCGGATGGAGTTAAAAAAACATTCAGACAAGAATTTTGGAAGGTTTTTTCAATTTTTTTGCAAATCGAAACACAATTGGGAAATGTGGAAATTGATGTTTTTCAAGATCAGGTTGAGCATCGGATAGGTGTTATTGGTCTTCAATTTTTAGAATCTTATGGAGAAAAATTATATCAATTTGAGAATTTGGGTGTTGATTTAGAAATAATAAAGAAAGCTTATAACTTTGCATGTAAAAAAGCGCTCGGTACAACAGAGAGACGCACTTATCAGGCGATGGAAGCGTTTATACATAATCTGAACACAATGAATTCACGTGCTGGGGCACAGGTTCCCTTTAGTTCAATTAATTATGGAACGGATACTTCTGAAGAAGGTCGCATGGCTATTCGAAATCTTCTGCTGGCAACAAAAGCGGGGCTCGGTAATGGTGAGACACCTATTTTCCCTGTCCAGATTTTTAAAGTAAAGGAAGGAATCAATTTTAATCCGATAGATAAAAACTATGATCTATTCAAATTGGCGATGGAAACGTCCGCTTTACGTCTTTTTCCAAATTTCAGTTTTATCGATGCTCCCTTTAATAAAGTGTTTTATAAACAGGGTGATTATAAAACGGAAGTTGCATATATGGGATGTCGTACACGTGTTTTGGGAAATGTTTATGATCCGGACAGACAAACAATATGTGGCCGTGGAAATTTAAGCTTTACGTCAATTAATTTGCCACGGTTAGCCCTGAAGGCAAAAGGTAATACAGATTTATTTTTTCAGTTGCTTGATGAAATGATTCATCTATCTTTTCGTCAACTTATACATCGGTTTCAAATTCAGTGTCGTAAGAAAGTGAAAAATTACCCTTTTTTAATGGGACAAGGGATATGGATCGATTCAGAAAATTTATCAGAAAATGATGAAGTTGCTGAAGTTCTAAAGCATGGCACTTTAACGGTTGGTTTTATTGGTTTGGCTGAAACCCTGAAAGCTTTGGTGGGTTTTCATCACGGGGAAAGCGAGGTTGCGCAGGAGTTAGGGCTAAAAATTGTCAGTCATATGCGTAAAAAAACAGATGAGGCGGCAAAAAGAACAAAACTTAATTTTTCATTGATTGCCACGCCTGCCGAGGGTCTAAGTGGTCGATTTGTCCTTATGGATCGTGAAAAATATGGTGTCATATCTGGGGTTACAGATCGGGATTATTATACGAATTCTTTTCATATTCCTGTTTATTATCCAGTAAAAGCGCATGAAAAAATTCAACTTGAAGCACCCTATCATGAATTAACCAATGGTGGTCACATAACCTATATCGAACTTGATGGTGATATAGGTAAAAATTTGGATGCGTTTGAAATAATTATCCGTTACATGAAACAATCTGGAATTGGTTATGGGGCGATTAATCATCCTTTAGATAGAGATCCTGTCTGTGGGTATGTTGGTGTTATTGATAATGAATGTCCACGTTGCGGGCGTAAAGATGGTGAGGCGGTCAGTATCGCTAAACTGAACGAATTAAGACAGATTTATTCGAATGTTCCAGATTATAATTAGAAAGGGTTAATAATGGGCAAATGCAATATGGTTAAACCTATAGAACATGTTCAAAAAAAATTCAAAATGGTGGGAAAAGATATAAGTTTTGCCAGGACACGCCGTATAACGGGATATTTGGTTGGTACATTGGACCGTTTTAATAATGCCAAACGTGCAGAAGAAAAAGATCGTGTCAAGCATGGCTGTAGCTAAACTGCGTATCAGTGGTATAGAAGCAGAATCTATCGTGGATGGGCCTGGGTTGAGGTATGTTGTTTTCACCCAGGGTTGCCCTCATCAATGTTTCGGATGTCATAATCCTGAAACACATGCACTAAACAGTGGTTATGAAATTTCTATTCAAGAAATTATCAATGACTTTTTGAATAATCCACTTTTATCAGGCATGACGTTTTCGGGTGGGGAACCGTTTTTGCAGGCGGAAAGTCTTGTTTTACTTGCCAATATTGTAAAGAAAACAGGAAAAACGCTGGTTACTTATACGGGTTATATGTATGAACGATTATTGGAACTGGGAAAATGCAATCCTTCAATTATCCATCTATTGGAATTGATTGATATTTTGATTGACGGTCCATTTCAGATCAGTCAACGGGATTTGCAATTGTCTTTTCGAGGCAGTGCCAATCAAAGAATTCTATATAGAATGGATCGGCAACGAATAAAAGATCAATTAAAATATTGATTTAAATTAATGAAAAATGATCCTCGATAGATGGATAAAGGATCATTTATAGTACAATACTGATATTTTTGAAAAATCTAGTATTTTTTATAAGGTAAGAATTTACCGCTAAGTTGAATATTAACACGATCTCCATTGGGATTAGGTTCTCTGGTTATATTCATTGAAAAATCAATGGCGCTCATTATACCATCTCCAAATTCTTCGTGAATAAGTTCCTTGATGGCTGATCCATATACATTAATTAGTTCATAAAAACGATATATTGTTGGATCAGAAGGAATGGCAGTTGGAAGACTTCCTCTATTAGGTGGAACGGTTAACCAATTGGTTTCCTCCTCTGTCAAATCAAAAATAGAAGCGATCAGAACGGCCTGTTCTTTATTTAAAGGCATTTGGCCGAGACAAGCGGCTGTAACATATTCCTTACTTAATCCTAAGGTTTCGGCAACAAAAGACCATTTGATATCTTTACTAATTTTGGTTTGAATTATTTTTTCTGTGATTTGTAGACGGTTCATGATAATTTCCAAATAAAAAATGTTACATTGAGTTGAATATTCTTAAATTTGATAATTTAATGACATGTGATATTTGGATATTTTAATTTTACTATCAATAGTTTTAAAGTATATATTTTATTTTTTGTTATAATTATGTGTTATAATTTTCAATCTATAATTATATAATTAATATTATTATTTTATAAAAATTTAATAATATTAAGTTTTATTTATTGTTCATATTCACTTTCTTGTTTCTTTTCTATTTATCCGTTTCATATGATAATCAGTTGAATATTGATTATGAGATCAATTTATATAAGGTAGGATAAATGGCTTATTGGTCTATTCTTGGTAGTGGTGTTACAGGATTGTGTATTGCAACAGCTTTATATGAAAAGGGTGAAAAAATAGAGGTTGTTGAAAATCCAAATATTCAAGCCGCATCATATTTTGCCGGCGGTATGTTGGCACCATTTTGTGAAGGGGAAAGTGCACCAGATATTGTCGTAAAAAATGGACAATTATCTGTTGAGTGGTGGGATAATCATGTCAGCAATGTAAAAAAAACCGGAACTATTGTCATTGCGCCGCCTCGAGATATGTCTGAATTAAGACGGTTTGCCAATATGACTATTTGTCATGAATGGGTTGATCCAGGTAAGATAGAAAAAGATTTGAAGGGTCGTTTTTCTGAGGGGCTGTTTTTTCCTTCTGAGGCCTTTATCGATCCTCGCTTGGCCTTGCAGGAACTAAAAGAAAATTTAAAAAATAAGGGCGTTAGTTTTCATACGGGTTCGCCCAAAGGAAAGATCATTGATTGTACTGGTATGGCGGCAACCAGTTCGTTAAAAAATTTACGGGCTGTTCGTGGTGAAATGCTGATTTTTGAATGCCACGAAGTTAATTTTTTACGTCCAATTCGTTTATTGCATCCGCGATTTCCCTGTTATCTTGTACCTCGTGCAAATGGCCGATTTATGGTAGGGGCAACAATGGTGGAAAGCAATGATGATAGTCCCATAAGTGCTAGGGCCCTGATAGAAATGCTGAGTTCAGTATATGCAATTCATCCTGCCTTTGCTGAAGCAAGAATTGTAGAAACAGGAACAGGATGCAGACCTTCCTTTCCTGATAATATTCCACAAATTATTGAACAGGATGGTAAATTTTATATCAATGGCATGTATCGACATGGCTTTTTACTTGCTCCGGTTCTGGCATTAGATTTCGTGAAGAAAATTTTGGGATAATGAAAATGAAGTTATATTTAAATGGCGAATTCATTACAACACAGGTAAAGACTTTGGCAGATTTGCTGAAGGAAAAAAATATAGATGTATCTTGTGTTGCCAGTGCGATCGATGGAAATTTTATTCCTCGGGTACGTTATGAGAGGACTCAGCTTCAGGAAAATATGAAAATCGAAGTTGTATCACCAATGCAGGGAGGTTAGTTGTGCAATTTTATAACCAAAATCTTCATTCAAGATTGTTATTGGGTACTGCCGGTTACCCTTCGCCAGATATCTTGATACAAGCCATTCATGCTTCCGAGGCAGAAATTATAACTGTCAGTTTACGCAGGGAAGGAGTGGGAGGTTCTGAATTTCGTCAGTTAATAGCAAAAACAAAAAAAAGGTTTTTGCCAAACACGGCAGGATGCCATACCGTGAAAGAGGCCGTGACAACAGCGCAGATGGCACGTGAAGTTTTTGAAACAAACTGGATTAAGCTGGAAATTATCGGTCATGCGGATACTTTACAACCAGATCCTTTTGCAACAGTTGAAGCTGCCAGGATTTTGTCAAAGGAAGGGTTTGAGGTTTTTCCTTATACGACCGAGGATTTAATTGTTGGTGAAAAGTTATTAGAGGCAGGTTGTCAACTTTTGATGCCATGGGGGGCACCGATTGGATCTGGACAAGGTTTGCGTAATATTGAAGGATTAAAAACAATGCGTCAATATTTTAAAAATATTCCTCTTATTATTGATGCGGGGATTGGAGCGCCAAGTCAAGCAATCCAAGCGATGGAAATAGGTTTTGATGCAATTTTACTAAATACGGCAATTGCGAAATCAAAAAATCCTATTCTAATGGCGGATGCTTTTAACAAAGCTATTTTAGCGGGACGGATAGCATATAAAGCGGGATTAATGGAAAAGCGTAATATGGCCTATGCCTCAACACCAGCATATGGATTGGCGGATCTATCACTATAATGGAAAAATTTTATTTAGTCACAGAATCTGTCTCATTGATTAAAAAATTATTGCCTGTTGGGGTTAAATTGATTCAATTACGAATTAAAAACATGTCTCAACCGGATTTGAGGCAAAATATTATGGAAGCAAAAATCTGTTGTGAACGTTATGGTGCGCGATTGATTTTGAACGATTACTGGGAATTGGCTTTAGAATTGGGTATAAATTTTGTTCATTTAGGACAAGAAGATTTATTAAAAACAGATTTTAACAGGATACGAAATGCAGGAATTCAATATGGGATTTCCACACATGATAGATCTGAGTTGGAAATTGCGTTGAAGCTTTACCCTGACTATATTGCATTGGGACCAATTTATCCGACTGTATTGAAGAAAATGAAATGGCACCCGCAAGGGTTATCAAAACTGAACAGATGGAAACAGAGAATAAGAAATATTCCTTTGGTTGCTATCGGGGGATTAACAGTTGAACGGATTCCATATGTTCTGAAAGCGGGTGCAGATAGTTTGGCAGTAGTAACAGATATTAAGACTGCGTCAGATCCAATCAATCGTTATAATGCTTGGCAAAGACAGATTAAAAAGGTTATCAATTAATGGAAAAACGGTTTAAAAAACAGATAATGTTATCTGAGGTTGGTATCGAAGGTCAGGAGAGATTAAGAAAGGCCCGTCTATTAGTTGTAGGATGTGGTGGATTGGGTAATACGGTTTTACCATTACTTAGTGCAGCGGGGATAGGTTTTATAAGGGTTTATGACCATGATATTGTAGAAGAATCTAATTTACATCGACAATATATGTACTCTAAATCTGATCTTGGCAAACATAAAGTTTTGGTAATGCAGAATATTTTATATCGTCAAAATCCAGAGTGTCATATCGAGGCTTATGCTCAAAAATTAAGTTTTTCATATATTTCTGATGCAATGCGTGGAATTGATCTGGTTATAGATGCGGCTGATAATTTTATGGTGACATATCTTCTTTCTGACAAATGTTATGAAATGAATATTCCCTTTATAAGTGCTTCTGTTCTGGAATTTCAGGGATATGTAGGGGCTTTTTGTGGTGGTGGGCCAAGCTATCGCTCGGTTTTTCCAAAACCTTCGTTTTCGAATAATAATTGTAATAATATTGGAGTAATGGGACCTGTTGTTGCGATTATGGGATCTATTCAGGCAGAAATGGCTATAAATATAATAATAAAGCTTTCCAAACCGACATTAGGAAACTTGTTTCATATAGATTGCATTAACTGGAGAGTTGGTCAGATTTGTTTTGATGATGCGGAAGAACCTGAACAAAAAACAATTATTTCATTATTAGATAGGGACAGTCTCAAAGTTGATGATTATTTGGTTGAATTACGGGATGAAATTGAAGCTCCAATCAGTGTTAATTCTCATGTTGTTCGGATGAAACCTGAAAATATAGAAAATAGTAATTTTCCGATCGATCGACGAATAGTATTTATTTGTAAGACTGGGATAAGAGCTATTAAAGCAGCATATCAGTTACAATTTAAGGGTTATACAAATTTAGGCATCATAGCGGATTAACTTTTTTAAAATATTATTTATATTAAATTCTAATAAATTGTAATTTAATAATACAAAAAACGTTATATTCTAATTCAATTAACAAAAATTTTCAGCAAATTTAACGATTATTGTTTGTAAATATAATTGTAATGATATTCTTGAATATATCGAATGTTTTTAATAATAATAAATAATAATATATCATTTTCAGTTAAATATAAGATTTGATTAATTAAATATTAAGATTTAAATATGCGTTTTTAAAATATTTTATTTAAGTATAAAGGGGAAATATTTTACGGTAATGTATTTTTTTATAAAAGATAAAGAAGATGCGTTTAAGATTATATAGTTAAATGTTTAAGGACTAACAGGCATGATACATAGAATAGGGTATAGTTTGAATTTGTTGAATATAATTCTGACCAATTAATGTTGATGAAACGATTACTTTACGTCCATCTTGTGTATCTGGTTTACGTTTAACGAGTTTTAATTCTTCTAAACGATTAATTGCCTTGGTTACAGCAGGTTTAGAAAGATTTAATGTTTTAGAATAATAATCGACACTCGCTTCAATCGCTTCGTTATAAACCAAGGATAAAATTGCAAGTTGACGAACGGTAAGTGCAAAATGACTACTGGCAGAATTTTTAATAATTTGAAAAGAAAGATTCATTTTAATTAATATCCTTTTAGAAAATAAATAAATAAATAAATAAATAAATAAATAAGGTTTTTCAATTAAGTATTGATATAACAATGATTTTTTGTGTTATGCTTTTATTTTATAGGGAAAAAAACCGTCGTCAACAATTTTTGGTAAAAATCCCGCAAATGCAATGAAACGAATCGTTAACAAAAATAAATCTTTTAATTCTGTAATTTTATTCTTTGTATAGTGTTATGATAACAACCAATGACAAGACTTTGAATTGTTACAGATGGTGTAACATTATTTTTTGAGTGAAAAGAATTTGAGCGTGGTAAAATTATAGGGTGTGTAAAATTAGGATTGTTACTATAAGGCCAGAGAAAAATTTTACCATTTTCTTTTATTTCAACTATTTTAAGGGTTTGCTCATAACAATTTGTTAATTTATCATAACGAATGGTAACAACACATTCACCATCTTTAGGGGCTCTTTCTAAATCAGAAAAATTGACAGCAATGATGATAGAGCCTTTAGGATATAACAAATTCATTGATTCATCCCTGATATTCAAGGCAAAGCTTTTTGCATTTTTAAATTCCGGATTCTCAGGAATGGGAAAAATAATCCATTCGGATTGTGGCCATTCTACTTTCTGAATCCATTGAGAGGCTTCTATATTTCCTTTGATATAGATTATTTTCAAAGAAATAAAAGGGTTTTTTAAAGTCAAAGAGGGAGGGGAAGATTTTGGATTTAGAGCGTTCAGAAAATAGTCAATACTGATATTTAATGAATTTGCTAACTTGATTAACTTGTCAACTTTGGGAAAATTACCATTTCTCCGCATATCTCTAATGAAATCTGGACTTATACCAGCATTAATACATGCCTTGCGTTCACTAATATTTTTTTCTTTTATGATGTTTTCAATGTTAAATAACAGCTTTTTTATGTTCATTTTTAAAGAATAATACCATACTAATTAATTAATTATATGTGGTATTTTAACCGGAATATAAATTATAAAGGTTAAAATACCGTACGTTTATTCATTATTGCAATTTAAATTGATGAAGGATAGCAATTTTTTATAGAGAGATTTTAATTATTCAAATTATAGGATATGATCTACATAACTTATTGATATTAAATATTTTTAATGAATGAATCAAATAGAATCTAAATTATGATTTTTCATGATATTAATATAATTTATTTTATATCTAATATTTTTGAAGTTGAGCAAAAATTTCTATCATAATAAACGAGATTATCGTTTTTATCGTTTTTATTATTGATATTAATTATATTAATATTTGTGAAAAAAAGCGAATGTGTACCGTATTCTTTAATTTCATTTATTTGACCTTTCAAATAAACCAATGCATTTTTAAGATATGGTGGGTTTTTGTTAGTTTTTTGCCATTCATCTTGTAAAAATCTTTCTTCCATATTAATTTTTGTAATTCCGGCGAAATGTTTTGCTGCATCCAGATGTTTGGAAGAAAGAATATTGATACAAATATTTTGATTATTTTTAAATATTTGATTTACTTTACTTTTTTTATTGATACAGACTAATATTGTTGGAGGGGTGTCGGTTATGGAACAAACTGATGTTGCGGTAATCCCGTGTGGACCAGTATTTCCATTAGTAGTTATAATGCAAACACCTGCAGCTAATTGCGACATAGCATCACGGAAATTTTTCTGTTCTTGATTTAAAATAGATAAGTTCATTTAATATCCTTTATATAAAACAATAATTAATTATTTCATTTATAAAAAATTAATTAAATATCTATTTAAAGGCAAATTAAATTATATATGCATTTAAAATTTTAGTTAGTGTAAGGAATATAATTGCATAAAAAAATTTAAAAAATAGATTGTTAATAGATTAAAAAATTAATAATTTATCAAAATATTATTTTTGCTTGATTTTTTTTTAAACAGTGTTAATTGATTGAAAAGATAAGGAAGGTGCTGTTTTAAATAATGAATATTAATAAAAATTTATGAATATGGAAAAGCAGTTATTTCTTAAAAGATGGTTTAGTATTATATATCTAAAATAATTTTAATATATAATAACAATTAACATTTTATTTGAATTAGTTATTATTAGAATAAAGGAACAGTAGTAGAATTAATAAAAGGTTTAATTACAATATATAGCCATTCATCAATTTAAATAAAATTTATGAGAATATGTCATTAATGGCAGAATTAATATGAATAGGAACTGAAATGAGTGGCTTTATAAATAAAGTTGTTTTGATTGGTATTTTAGCCAAAGATCCAGAAATAAAAATGATCCAATCTGGTGATAATATAGCGACTTTAGTCCTAATGGTAAATGATAGCTGGGAAAATCGACGTACAGCTCAACAAATCAACAAAGTTGAGTATTTTAAAGTTGTCGTTTTTAGTAAAAATTTGATTAAACAAATTGAAACTGTCATTAAAAAAGGGGATCAGCTATACATTGAAGGACAATTAAGAGTTCGGAAATGGTACGATGAACAGAAAAATAATCATTATAGCGCAGAAATTGTTCTTTTCTCTCACAACGGAATATTAGTATTGTTGAATGATAATAATATAAAAGAGGAATTATTAATTAATCAAGAGGCTTCATTATAATTAAAGAAGGCCTTTTATGAAAAAAAGTATAAAAAAACGGATTAATAAAAAAAAATTACCCTTTATTGTACGTAAACATCATCTGGAAGCACAATATAATTCAGGAAAACTAATAATTGATGTTGGTATTGATCCTCAAAATATAAATGAAAAAGTTACACGATTACGACGTAAATGTGTTTATGATGAGATGATGAATCGTGGTAGTATAAGTGTTACCCAACGTAATTGTGCTGAACGATATGCCATTTTGTGTGAAAAAGCTTTCGGACAGAGCAGTTCAATTTACGCACGTATAAGTCATTGGTTGAAAGAAGGAAAAATAAGTAGTGGAAATTGGGAACCAATACCTTCACAACATGATGCATACAGTAAATTATTATCTATATGGCAAGAAATTGGGAGTTATCATCTTGATATTTTGAATATGATTATTTTGGGAAATATGAAATGTAAAGAAATATCCCAATTACTTAAATTGAATTTGAACTATACTATGGGTCAGGTTCTATCAGCTTTTATTTTATTAGAAGAAGCTTTGGAAAAAAAATAATATTACGATAAAATTATAACGTATATAATTTGTAGTTTAATCAGATGGAAAAGTTTTAATAATTTTTTATTGGGCAGCCTTTAGGCTGCTTTTTTATGCCCAGGTATAATGATATGTGTCACAAGTTATATAATTATCATACGTGGAATAAGCTCTAATTCAATTTCTTGTCAAGGTGTATTTTTATATATTTTCGAAATGATATTGAGCTCATCTTGATTGTGTAGGAAAAACATCTGGTGTTTATAAATTGTCCAGGATGAATGTAACCTTCATGGAAAGGATGGGCTGAAATAAAATGTTCTTTTCAAATTGATGGCTGGACATCAACTGGATCTGATAGTTAGTAATGATAGTTTGTATCCGGATGGAAGAAATTCTTGTTTAAGTCAGGATATTAATACGGAAGATGCCTTTAATTAAAATTTAAAAAAAACTATTCGTAAAAATTTCATTTTATTTATTTTGTAAAGAAATTTTGAATGAAATTATGATATCATACAAGTAATCTTAAAATTTCTGTTACGGAATTATCGATTTATGGATGGATCTTGTTAGATCGTCTACTTAACTAAATAATATTGGCATTCATATTTTGAATGGAAATCATTATGAGATCTTTAAGTTCAGCTGATAATTTTGTTAAAGAAGCGATGAAGAAAAGGGGTGATAATTATTACCCAAAATTTCATATTGCCGCTCAATATGGTTGGATTAATGATCCAAATGGTTTAATTTATATTAACGGGAAATATCATTTTTTCTTTCAACATTATCCTTATAAACCTATATGGGGGCCTATGCATTGGGGGCACGTTGTCAGTGATGATATGGTTCATTGGGAGCATATGCCAATTGCTCTATATCCTGATCAGGAATATGATCGGGATGGTTGTTATTCAGGTTCAGCTGTAAATAATAATGGTATACTAACCTTATTTTATACAGGTCATAGATTTTTTGAGAAAACCGGTGAAGATTCACGAATTTGTCAAGTTCAATGCATGGCGACCAGTATAGATGGAATTCATTTTACCAAACATGGACCTGTTTTATATCCTCCAGAAGGAATAGTTGATTTTCGGGATCCCAAAGTATGGCGAGCTCGGGAAAAATGGTGGATGGTTGTGGGGGCAAAAGTAAATGATTTGGGTCAAGTGAGGTTATATCAATCGGATAATTTAAAAGAATGGCAATTTAGATGTATCCTACATCAGGCAAAAGATAGCGTAGATGGTTATATGTGGGAATGTCCTGATTTTTTTAGTGTTAATAATAAAGATGTGTTAATTACTTCACCTCAAGGTATGCCTGCTCAGGAATATGATTACCGTAATTTACATCAAAGTGGTTATTGTATAGGTCAATGGGAAAAGAATGGAACTTTTTCTATTGAAACTTCATTTAGAGAAATTGATCATGGTCATGATTTTTATGCCCCCCAGACATTTGAAGCTGCTGATGGGCGTAGAATTATGGTCGGATGGATGGAGATGTGGGATGCGCCTCTTCCTAATCAATCCGAGGGTTGGAGCGGCGCGTTAACCTTGCCTAGAGAAGTTTCATGTAATGAGATTGGTAAATTATATTGTAAACCAATTGTAGAATTGGAATTACTTAGAACAGATTACAAAAAATTCGAATTGATTGCTTTAAATAATGAGGTTTATTCATTAGATGAAACATATCAAGAGCTGAAGCTATCGATTGATTTGACTGCTAGTTCAGGTAGGTGTTATGGTTTAAATATTGAAAGTGCTGGAAGAATTAGTGTTGATTCAGCTTTGAAGCGGTTAATATTTGAGCGACATAGTTCTGATTATGAATTACAATCCTGTCGAAGTATTTCTTTAAAGGGAATGTTACGAATAGACTTACATATTTTTATTGATGCCTCTTCTATAGAAATTTTTGTTAATGAAGGTGAATATAGTTTAACTAGCAAGATTTATCCGGTTTCTGACCAAAAAAAGTTAACGTTATTTGCTGAGAAAGGGACCGCAATTTTTAAAAATATAGAAGAATGGAAATTGGATTCAATTTTTAAATAATCTGAAAGTTATGATTTTGATGATGAGAATAATTTTTCAAACTATCCTCTCATCATCATGTTAAATAAAATTTATCAAAAAACTATTATCTAATATTTTAATTTGGGTCCTGCTTGATAGATAGTTTCAGAGACGTTAAATTTTTTGAAATTATCAATAAATTGTTGCGCTAAATTTTGTGCGGCTTGATCATAGGCTTGTGGATCTTTCCAACAGTTGCGTGGATTTAGAATTTTATTTTCAACATTAGGTATTGCAGTGGGAATATCCAGATTCATAATTTCAAGATGCTCTGTTTTTGTTTCGTTAATAAGGCCATTTTGTATCGCATGGATAATTGCTCTCGTTGTTGGAATTTTGAACCTTTTACCTACACCATAACCACCTCCTGTCCATCCTGTATTAACCAAATAAACATGCGAATGAAAATTCTTAATTCGTTTGATTAAAAGTTCTGCATAAACTTGTGGTGGACGTGGAAAAAAAGGTGCACCAAAACATGTTGAGAATGTGGATTTGATTCCTGAACCGGATCCTATTTCCGTTGATCCAACCAATGCGGTGTATCCAGAAAGAAAATGGTATGCAGCTTGTTCATGATTTAGAATGGCAACAGGTGGCAAGACGCCGGTTAAATCACAAGTCAAAAAGATAATTGCATTAGGTTCGCCCCCTTTGTTATTTTTTGCCCGTTTCACAATGAAATCACGAGGGTAGCAAGCTCTTGTATTCTGAGTGAATTGTTCATCATTGTAATCAGGCTCACGTGTCGCTTTATCTAATACGACATTTTCAAGAACACTTCCAAAACGGATGGCTCGCCAGATAACGGGCTCATTTTTTTCACTAAGATGAATACATTTTGCATAGCATCCTCCTTCAATATTAAAAACTGTTCCTGCACCCCAACCATGTTCATCATCTCCAATCAGGTAACGGTGTTCATCGGCTGAAAGTGTTGTTTTACCTGTTCCTGACAATCCAAAAAACAAGGTTACATCATCTTTTTCGCCAACATTTGCTGCACAATGCATGGGTAAAACGTCTTGTTCAGGCAAAAGAAAATTTTGCACAGAGAACATGGCTTTTTTCATTTCCCCGGCATAAGGCATTCCTGCAAGTAAAACTTTTTTTTGAGAAATGTTAATGATGACAGTTCCCTCAGAATTGGTACCGTCTCGTTCAGGATTGCACTTGAAACCGGGAGCGTTGATAATTTGCCATTCAGAAAGTTGTTTTGGATTATAAATATCAGGATTGATGAAAAGGCATCTTCCAAACACGTTATGCCAGGCGGTTTCGGTAATCATTTTGACGGGTAGATAATAATTTTGGTCAGACCCGACATGAACATGAGAAATGAAACATGCTTGTCGATTGATATAATCCTCGACATGTTTCCATAAGGTGTCAAATTTATTTTCGGAATAAGGTTGGTTAATTTTACCCCAATTAATCGCATTTTCTGTTATGGCTTCTTTAACGATAAAACGATCAGCTGGGGACCGTCCGGTTCGTTTGCCCGTTTTTACTGTTAACGCACCATTAGCGGCCAATTTTCCTTCATTGCGTTGAATGGCTAACTCAACAAGTTCTGCGATGCTAATATCTGTATAATGTTTAACGTGATTCATTCAATATTTCCAACGGCATTATCAGGTTTAAAGATAAAATTATGAATTATATGCAGTCGGTTGTTTAATCACATATATGCTATTGTTTATCTATTTAAATTATCAAAAAGGGTTTGTCATGATTATAATTGTTAAAATTCTTGATCAGGATCGTTATTTTTGGAAAAAGCATATGAATGTATTCAAGGGTTATTGAAGAACGATACAAATAGATCCTTTTATCTGTTTAAATCAATATTTATTTAAAAAAATATTATTCTGATTTTACTATCACTTAAATTTGAATATAATTACGAAATTATATCGATTTTTTTTAAAAAAATTTTCGATTATTCGATTCGATATTTAATAATGATTGTTGATATTTTTGAATTGTATTACATTTATTTCGTAATTTTCGATAAACAGATAATTTAACGAAAAACAAATCATCATAAATGATGATTTGGCATCATTTTTCATTTTTATATCGGATCATAAATAATGAGTAAAAACACCAATTTTGAAACCTTGGCTATTCATGCGGGGGCAACACCTGATCCAGTAACAGGGGCAAGAATAACACCGATTTATCAGACTACAGCTTATGTTTTTAAAGATGTTGATCAGGCAGCCAATCGCTTTGCCTTGACAGATGCGGGAAATATTTATGGTCGGATTACGAACCCAACCCAGTCTGTATTGGAAGAACGGGTGACAGCACTGGAGGGAGGAAGTGCAGCATTGGCAACTGCTTCTGGACATGCTGCAGAGTTTTTAACCTTTCATACCCTGATGGAGGCAGGGGATAATTTCATCGCCGCCCGTCAATTATATGGTGGTTCAATTAACCAGTTTACCCAGTCTTTCAAATCATTTGACTGGCATGTTCGTTTTGCCGATATTGACGATTTATCCACTTTTGAAAAAGCAATTGATGGTCGGACAAAGGCGATTTTTATTGAAAGCTTTGCAAACCCTGGTGGTATAATTGTTGATATAGAGGCCATTGCAAAAATTGCTTATGCCAATCATATCCCTTTGATTGTGGATAACACCATGGCGACGCCTTATCTGGTTCGCCCTTTTGCATATGGTGCCGATATCGTGATTCATTCCCTGACTAAATTTATGGGGGGACATGGAAATTCGATGGGCGGCATTATTGTTGATGGTGGTAAATTTGATTGGAAAAAAGATAACAAATATAAAAAAATTACAGAGCCACGACATGATTATGCAGAGTTGGTTATTGCGGATGCGGCAGGTTCATCGGCTTTTGCAATTGCTGCGCGTGTATTGGGTATGCGTGATTTTGGTCCAACAATTTCTCCTTTTAATGCATTTTTGATCTTAACGGGAATTGAAACCTTACCTTTGCGTATGCAGCGTCATTGTGACAATGCAAATGTGGTAGCTCATTATCTGGCTAATCATGAAAAGGTTGCGTGGGTTTCGTATGCTGGATTGCCTGATAATAAATATAATGATTTGCAGAAGAAATATGCGCCTAAAGGGGCTGGATCAGTATTTACCTTTGGAATAAAAGGAGGATATGATTCAGCTGTCCGGTTTGTCTCTTCGTTAAAAATGTTTTCTTTATTGGCTAATATTGGAGACACGCGTTCCTTAGTCATTCATCCTGCATCGACTACACATCGTCAATTAAGTTATGAACAAAAAATTGCTGCAGGAGCGGGACCCGATGTGATTCGTCTATCGATTGGTATCGAAAATGTAAATGATATTATTCAGGATCTTGAACAGGCCTTGGCACCAAGTTAAGATAAAATATAGAATAAGAGTTATTGATTTTTAAAAATACCCCTTGTTTGATTCAGGGGTTTTCAATATATCGTGCAATCTCGATTAAATTCAGATCAGGGTCACGTAGATAAATGGATTTAATGGATCCCTGTGCCCCTGTTCGGTTGACAGGACCCTCAAGCGGTTTAATTCAATATTTTTGTAAATGAGCTAGAATTGTTGATGGTTTTTCTTGAGTAACAAAACAGATATCTAAAGAGCCTGGTACGGGTAAATGTGCCTTTGGTTCAATTTCCTTACCATATTCATGAACATTGATTTTTTGATTGCCGAATTTAAAAGCTATTCGATCTTGTCCAAAATGTTGCAGGGAAAATTGTAAAACCTGAGTGTAAAAATGGATACACGCATCAAGCCTGTATGTTGTCAGCACAATATGATCAATGGAATTAATCATAGTTTACATTGCTTTCGAAATATAACGAAAATGAAACCGAGATTATTTGAATATGGATTGTTTTGCAAGTAAAAATTGTTTTTCGTTATGGTTTTGCAGACGCTTATTATTATTTTTTGTTTTTTGGTGGATTAACTTTATAAAACTACAAAAAAGATTTGACGATGAATTGATTTTTTTAAAATAAATAAAAGATGAGAATTCAATTATTTAATATGGTGGAGGGGGTTGGATTCGAACCAACGTAGACGCACGTCAGCGGATTTACAGTCCGCCCCCTTTAGCCACTCGGGCACCCCTCCATCGGAAGATGGAAAACAAATAACAGGTTCTTTTGATAGATGTCAACAGAGTTTTTAACTTTTCTTTGTAGATTTTTTTGATTTTCTTTATAATCATTTGATTTTTAAATATATAGAAAAGATTGAATTATATATGAGTAAAAAACCTGTTTCTAATTCTCATCAAAAAGAGGGTGGATATTGGTTGTATGGTTTGCATGCTGTGCAAGCGGCTTTGAAAAATCCATTACGTCAAAAAAATCGTTTGTTGGCTACACAAGAGATATTTGACACTTTAATGACCAAATTGGAACGGCCTTTAAATATATCTTATGAAATTGCTGATCGTATGATGTTGGATAGGTTTTGTGGTCGGGATGCTGTACATCAGGGCGTTGCATTACAGGTTATGCCACTTCCCGACCCAGATTTAGAGGATATAGTGAAACGGCATGGACCCGTGCTCATCCTTGATCAAGTTACAGATCCTCGCAATGTTGGTGCTATTTTACGTTCGGCAATGGCATTTGGGGCAGCTGGAATTATTATGCAGGATCGTCATTCCCCAGAAGAAAGCGGGGTTTTGGCCAAGGCGGCGTCGGGTGCCCTTGATTCTGTATTGGTAATGAAAGTGGTTAATCTTTCACGTATCATGAAGCAGTTAAAGGAAAAAGGTTTTTGGGTTCTTGGAATGGATGCGCAGGGTGAGGTTCTAAATGGTCAAAATTATAAGCAAAGAAAAGTGGCATTGGTGTTGGGTGCCGAAGGTAAGGGACTGCGACAGCTTGTCCGTCAAAATTGTGATGAAATTGTTTCATTATATATGGCCGGAGATATTGACAGTTTAAACGTATCAGTTGCGGGTGCCATTGCCTTGTACGAAATAATCCATTCTAATTTAATCTAGAAATTTTATGTTAGTTTATTTAAAATCGTTCTTTTTATGCAATATTAAAGGTAAAGATCAGCTTGTTTAGATTGTCTGTATCAACGCGTGAAAAAATAAAAGACTTAGTTTTTCATCAGCAAAATCGTATAAATCACCATTCTATTGAAACTGTTAAGATTGAAAAAACGATTGGATGTTATGGCAGCCCGCGATGGAAGAATATTCAGGAATTTGCAAACAATCAATCATATCCTTTTTTGCACTGGAAACATCCAGCAGAGACAATTTACCGTTATCATCTGAAAGATATAACCCTCGATGTTTATCATATGGTATATTTCAAACAAAACCGGGTAATCACCAACAGCAATTATTACTTATCGGAAAATTTGCTCAATTCCATCCACATTCAATCGGATAAACTGATTGATGCGCGAGATCAGGGAGCTGTATTCTGTTGTTCTGATCATTGGGAAAACAATTATTTTCATTGGATGATGCATGCCATTCCAGCTTATTATGCGGCAATGCAATCAGGAATAAAAGCCAAATTTCTTTTGCCTTACCCATTGATGTTATGGCGTAAACGCAGTTTGGAATTGCTGGGACTTGACTTATCCATGTGTTATCCCATTGAAAAGGAAAAACAATATAGATTTTCAGAATTTTATTATTTTGATTATCTCTCACAAAAATTTGGCTATTCCTGTTCAAAGCTTTCTGAGCAGGCATATGTCAAAATGAAACAGAATGCTGTTGTATCTATTCAGTCAATAGCGAAATATGACAAGATATATATTAGTCGCGTAAATAAGAATAATCGGCATTTACCTAATGAGGAAAAGCTTGTTGAAGCATTGGAGAAAAGAGGATATTTTATTTTAAATCCTGAATTATACAGTCTAGATGAACAAATCATGCTTTTTCATTATGCAAAAATTGTGGTTGGCTTGTTGGGTGCAGGTTTATCAAATATCGTTTTCTGTCAAAAAGACACATTGATTTATGAATTGATTCCAAGTCATCATATCAATCCATGTTTTCTGGTCTTGTCTTTACAAAGCGGATTGCGTTATTGGGCCGATCAATTTGACAGTGGTGTTGATCATGGAGCGCCAGATCATCTTAGTGCCTGGGAAAAACCAATTGATGTAGCATTTGTCATGAAGAGACTTGATGAACTTGAACCTTATATGCGTTCTGTTGATAATGCAGTTGTTAAATAACGTAATCAATAGGGGGAAGACTTAAATCCATTGATACTCCAGGTAAATCTTTATGACGTACCCCGATTTGTCGGGCAGGATTGCCAACTACGGTTGTGTAAGGTTTGACTGCTTCTAAAACAATTGACCCTGCACCAATCTTGGCTCCCTCTCCAATTTCCACATTTCCCAATACTTTTGCACCTGCACCGATTAAGACTCCCCGACGGATTTTGGGATGACGGTCTTTTTCATCTTTGCCCGTTCCCCCAAGGGTAACTTCTTGTAAAATTGAAACGTCATCTTCTACAACAGCGGTTTCCCCAATAATAACAGAAGTGGCGTGATCTATCATGATTCGCTGTCCCAGACGGGCGGCAGGATGTATATCAACCCCAAACACTTCCGAAATACGGCTTTGTAAATGAAGTGCCAGATAGCGTCTTTGATTATGCCATAGCCAATGGGAAATGCGATGGGCCTGAATGGAGTGGAATCCCTTGAAAAATAGAAATGGTGTAATTAAATCGGAGCATGCTGCGTCTCTCATCATAACCGCGATCAAATCGGCTGCAGCTATGGAAATGAGAGGCGGATTGGTTCTGTACACCTGTTTGATCAAATCAGTTAATGCCTGATAGGGGATGGAGGCATCCTCTAATTTGCGTCCTATCATACAAGTCAGGGCGGTTTTGAAGTCATGATGGCTGTGAATGCATGTATCAAAAAAACTGGATAACAAAGGATCGCAACATCCATTGCTTTCTTGAACCATTTTTTCCCACAAGGCTTGAAGGTTTATTTCGTGGCTGTCGGGGCCGCTCGCTAATAGGTTATTTGGATCATTCATTGCGTTTTGAGCAGGTGCAATTGGATGAAGAGATTGACCGGATTTTTTTTTCATCATGCCCTCATGCAAATTTATAAATATCCTTAGGGAGAAATGTGACTTAGGTTAACAAGATATATAAGGAAACTATATTTTTATTCAAATGACCAGATTTTTTTTACATGTGGAAAAATTTACATAATTTTTTTGCAAAGGATTGTGCTTTGTCTAACAATGTTTAATAGTTGAATAAGGACTAATACAATAATATTTCATTCTATGTATCATAAGCATAAATTATTGATTTGATAGAATAAAGTGGGTTTTACTTGGATTGTACGGGAATAGTTTCCAATGAAATGTAAAAATAAAAATTTTCTGAATATTCAAAAAATTTTTCTGTATCTGATGTGTATAGTTGGATTAATTCCGGGCTCCGCATTAGGGGCTTTGCCAGTGATGCCTGTTTTGGATAGTGGTGATACGGCATGGATGTTAATCAGCAGTGCGTTGGTTTTATTAATGACAATCCCAGGATTGGCCTTATTTTATGCAGGGATGGTTCGCAAGAAAAATGTTCTTGCAACAATGATGCAATCCTTTGCTATATGTTGTCTTGTTACTTTAATATGGATAACAGTGGGATACAGTCTTGTATTTACGACAGGGAATTCTTTCATTGGTAATTTATCACAATTTATGTTGAATGGAATTCTTGGCAACTATCACATGGGTGTTGATAAGGGGTTCATATTAGGAGCCAATGGAAACAATCCTGTCATTATGACTATCCCACAAAGTGTTTATGTTATGTTTCAAATGACATTTATCATTATTTCTGTGGCAATTTTGGTTGGATCGGTTGCAGAACGTATAAAATTTTCTGCCCTATGTATATTTTGCATATTATGGGCGTTATTTTCCTATGTTCCTGTTGCATATTGGGTTTGGAATCCGACGGGCTGGTTGGCCAATCTAGGAGCAATTGATTTTGCAGGTGGAACGGTTGTTCATATTAATGCCGGTATTGCTGGTTTAATATGTGCTCTGGTTGTAGGAAAACGGTTAGGGTATGGTCGAAGTGATTTGGCACCGCATAATGTAGGTTATGCTGTTATGGGCGCTTCCCTATTATGGATTGGGTGGTTTGGTTTTAATGGAGGATCAGCCTTGGGAGCAAATGGTCGTGCAGCCATGGCGGTACTTGTAACACAGATTGCTGCCGCTGCTGGTGGTATTGGCTGGATGTCGATCGAATGGACTATTCGAAAAAAACCAACAGTACTTGGTATTGTTTCTGGAGCAGTGGCTGGCTTGGTAGTCATTACCCCAGCAGCTGGTTTTGTAATGCCTGGCCCGGCCTTATTGATGGGGTTTCTAGGCGGGTTGATTTGTTTTTGGAGTTGTTCTTATTTAAAACGAAAATTGGGATATGATGATTCTCTTGATGCTTTTGGTATTCATGGAATGGGGGGAATTATCGGGGCAATTTTAACCGGTGTTTTTGCTTTTGGTCCATTGTCCGCTACAGAGACAGATCCAGTAGGTATTAGTGCATCTTTGCATCTTGTTATTGCCCAGATTGAGGCAGTTGCTGTCACAATTATTTGGAGCAGTCTTGTTTCATTTGTTTTATTGAAAATTATTGATTGTTTGATCGGATTGCGTGTGGATACAGATTCAGAAAGGCAAGGATTGGATATGGTTTTACATAATGAACAGATAAATTGAATATTAGCAATTATTTTTGTTTACAATTTTTAACAAAAAGCGCTTTAATACTATTGGTTTAAGAATATTAAACCTTTTATTTATGTAAGGGTATTATAAATGATAAAATCCATAGTTGCGCGCTTTCCTGTTATAGGTGCCGGTTTAGCCATTACCTCTTTTGTCGGAACCTCTTTGCTGGTAAATAATGCTGTCCATGCTGTTACATCCAAAGAATGTCATCAGCAGTTTACGGCAGCTAAAAAAGCTGGAACCGTCAAAGAAAAAACGTTTAGAGAATTCAAGGCAGCTAATTGTAAAGATGAAAGATCTGTCAAAGATGAAATGCATCAGCAAGATGTGAAAAAATCTGATACATTCCAGAATAATGCTTCTTCTAAATCTCCAGCTAAACAAGATGCTACAGCATCAAGTATAGCAGCAGGTGATGCAGTTTTTCCAAACGCGGTTGATAGTAAATATTCAAATGAGAAAGAAGGTACTGCTCGGATGCATACCTGTTTGGATCAATATAAAGCGAACAAAGCCGATAATAAGAATGGCAATTTGAAATGGATTCAAAAAGGCGGCGGTTATTATAGTGATTGTATGAAACATTTTAAATCTGGTTCAGCACAATAATTTTTCCACAGTTTATAAAAGCCTGTTTTTTTAATTAGAACAGGCTTTTTATATTTAAATAAAAAATATTCCTACTGATAAATTGAAACTTTGGGTTATCTGGTAATATTTAAATTATTGAAATAAATTGTAACAGGGTTAATTTCCTGGTTTTCTGATTGTATTATAACCAAACTGATTAATATATAAAATTATGTTCTTTTAAAAAACCGTATCCGGAATTATCTTTTGAATTGAAGGTTTATGATGTTTTATGCTGTTGGTGTCTGTGAATAAGCTCTTGTCTTTCAACAATTTCAATTTTTCCAGATTGTGCATTTTCAACATCCATTACAATAACATAATCACAATGCGCAACTGTTGCAGGCCGGTGTGCCACAATAATGCGTGTTATATTCATTTCATCTAGTATTGTCGCAATATGGGCTTCTGTTGGTTCATCCAGACTGCTGGTTGCTTCATCTAAAAATAGGATTGCTGGTTGGCGATATAAAGCTCTGGCTAAAATAACCCTTTGTTTTTGTCCTCCTGACAAGGAACTTCCCATATCACCAACAAATGTTTCAAATTTCATGGGCATTGCCATTATATCTTGTAAAATTGCAGCTTTCTGTGCACATTCAATAATTTTTTCCTGATCAGGTTTATCATCAAACCCGCAAATATTATCTGCAATTGAACCAGAAAACAGTCCATCATCCTGTAAAACACCAGCAATTTCTTGTCGGTAATTGTCTAGAGATTCTTTTAATATATTTCGACCGTTAAAGTAGATATCACCTTCCTCTGGATGGGTTAAACCCATCATTGTTTTTAAAATTGTTGACTTTCCACATCCTGATGCGCCTACAATAGCAATACTTTTACCCTTTGGAATTTTCAGGTTTATATTACGAAATACCCAAGGTTCAGCAGGAGAGTATCTAAAACCCAAATTTTTACACACAAGATGGTTTTGATCATTAATATGAAGTTGTTCCGTCAATCTGTTATTATTCGATATAGATATTATAGCATTTTCTTCACTTTCTATAGGTGTTAAGACTATATCTGAAATACGATCGCTCTGGATAGAAAGCATTTTTAGTTTGAAGGCGGCACCGATAAGATTGCCTATGCGTCCGGTGAATTGGTCTTTGTAAGATAGAAAGGCAACCAGCATTCCAACTGTCATTTTATTATCCATGACGTAATGTGCCCCGATTACCAACATTATTAACCTGTCAATAGCGAAGATGGAATCATTTATACGTCCAAAAATAAGGTCATAACGTTGTGTTTTTAATCCGACATTGATTGCATCAACCAATAAATTTAACCAGCGTGCACGTCTTCGCTCCCGCAATCCAAGTAACTTGATACTTGCCATACCTCTCAAAGTTTCAATAAGATGTGAATCCTTTTTAGCATTATAGACAATACCCTCTTCAGAGGCTTGCTTGTAAGGGCGATAAGCCATAAGACGGCTTATACCGTCAAGGATTACAGCAATTAATGTTACAAGTGCCAGCCATTTACCATAGATGATTAGCATTACAAACATACCAATTGCCATTAAACCATCCATGATTGCTTGTACCATATCAGTTGTAATGGTTTGTTGAATAATACCTAATGAACCGAAACGGGATAATATATCTCCAACATGTCTTTTCAAGAAATAATCCAGCGGTAATTTGGATAAATGTTCAAAAAGGCTGGCATTCCATTGAACAGATACACGGGTGCTGAAAAGCATGACCATCCATGTTCGGGCTGTGGAAATAAGCATTTGCAGCAAAATAAGAATGGCAATTCCAACTGTGATTGTTGTTAGCAAGCCGTTATCCAAAGTCACAATGACTTCATCAATAATGACTTGCGAGGCCATAGGCATGACAATTGAAATAGCTTCCAACCCAAGGGATGTTAATAAAAGATAAAACAGGGTTGTTTTAAGACCGTCTGTTTTTCTGAAAAGATCACGTAAATGAAGATTGTTGCGCTCATCTTTTCGGGTAAAATTTTGGTCGGGAGCAATCTCAAGCGCCACTCCTGTAAATTCATTATTGATTTCACCCCAAAGTACCTTACGTTTTCCACGGGCGGGATCATTAATCATAATTCCATTGGTTTTTACATCTGTTAACACGACAAAATGGTTTAAACTCCAATGAAGAATGCAAGGTAAGCGTAATTTGTTTAGTTCTTCCATTTCCAAACGCAAAGGACGTGTTGTCAAGTTATTCCGTTGCGCAATATCAATAATATTCTGTAGAGTAATTCCTTTGATAGAAATAGATTCTCTTTGTCTAAATGTTGTTAGATCAATATAATTTCCATAATAACTCATAATCATGGCAAGGCATGCCAAGCCACATTCGGAAGCTTCCACTTGCAAAATTACGGGAACAGTTTGGCGAAAAGCAAAATTTAGTCTTTTCAAGGTATTAATCATGAGTTCGGTTTCGTTAATCTTGTTTTAATAGTATCGTTAACCTCAATAATGGGTTGGAACATCCATTGATAAAGGCGACGATAATCAACGGCAATATCAGCTTCAACTTGCATTCCGGGCTGCAAAAAATATTTTTTATTGGAATAAGCCGCAATGAAGTTTTTTTCAGGTTTTACCCGAATTCTATAAAAGTTACGATCAATCTTACTGTTGGGACCAATTATTTCATTTTTTAAATTTGGATTGCTGTCTTTACCCATTATATCCGATGTAACTGGTGTATAAGTAATTTCGGTAACAGTCCCGTTGTATAGACCAAATTTTTGATATGGAAATGCTGCATAACGTAAGATAACATTGCTATTTTTCTTTAAAAGTCCCACGGCTGAACTAGGAATATAAAGTTCGGCTTCGATTGTTTGACCTTCTGGAACTATACTTGTTAAGGCGGAATCTTGTGAAACTTGCTGACCGATATATCCCCGAAGCGCTGTTATTGTTCCATTTATGGGGGCTGTAACGAAAATAGTTTGATTACGTTCTCCCAGTATGATTTTCTGATCAATATCATTTATGCTTTTTTTAATTTCATTGAGATCACGTTGATAATTGTTATCGTACAGTTGATATTTTGATGCATTTTCTAATATTTGGCCTTCAATCGAAGTTTGATTTTGTAAGAACTGTGCATGAGTACCTAAAATTTGGGCATATGTGTATAATTGATTCTGATATTCCTGATTTGTTGCCAAAGACATTTTCTTGGCTTTTTCAATCATCAGTAACGATTGTTGGACCAAGGGGATTATTTGATTGTCATTTTCGATTTGCTGGGTAACTTTGTCATGCTGTTTGTAAAGATTAGAGAGTGTTTCCTTAATATTGTTTTTTTCAATGGGAGCGGCCTTTTCTTTGAGTGCAAGCTGTTTTTCAAGAATATTTTTTTGTTTTTTCAACAAGTTATTAGTTAATTGTTGTGTGGGTCCATTGATAGAGGTGTTTTCGAGACTTATCGTGAATAATTTATCGCCTTTATGAACAAATTGGCCCTCTATAACGTTTTTTTCAATAACAATGCCATTTGTTCTTGATCCTATAGTGATTAACCCTTCTGTAGGCATAATGCTGCCGGAAGCATGTATACGACGCGTATAACCACCAAAAATAGTGTATAATATGATAATAACGACACAAATGAATGAGATAACCGCGATGATTTTTATAGGAATAGGTTGTACATCCTGTACGCGACCTAACCATGTATCTCGTTTTGCTTCTAAAACTTCATGCCTGAAAAGAGAATTCATGGATAATAATTTTGATAGATTAAATAAATTTTATAAGAAAATTGAGAAATAATATTTCAATCATAAATGTTTATGATTGAAATATTATATATTCTCTAAAGATTTTTTATATTTATATTAATTATTAAGTGAACCAATTTAAACGATAAAAACAACTTATTTTAAATAATATAATGAATAGTTGTAGGAAAATTTCATTATGTATCTTGAAACTAATGGAAGAGATTAGCAATTCCCTGCGATATTCCATTAATAATTCCAACTGTACCTAATCCTATCCCGGAAATTGCATTGTTAACATTGCTACTTATATCGGCGGCATTTTTTGATTTGGCTGCGTCAACAATAGATCCAATACCACTTCCAAGTTTACTTCCGGCATTTGCTTCATTGTTGGTTTTAATTCCTGTTAAGCTACCATAAAGATTATCGACAATTCCTCCAATTGAAGCGCCTATGAAAGAGCCTATTAAAGCGGAAGAAACGGGAAGTGTAATATTGCCCCCGATAATATCACCCAAAAAAGATCCACCTGATACGCTATTGATTTCATGTGATGTAATTTCTCGCATTTTAACATTCCTGAATAGAAAGGGTTATAATTTATTTCAATAACCTATCATCAAATTATTAACATATCAAATCAAATATACAATTGTAATTTATTAATAATACTTAATCATTAAAAATGTTAAACGATAATTGCATTTTTATTAGAAGTTTGTTAATTTTTATTAAAATGGATTTTCCGTGACTTTTTGAGGAGTTCCTGTTTAACTTGTTTAAGTTTTTTTCTGAATTCTTGATTTGCATGTAAACGAGCGACGACTTCAGCTCCGATCAAGCGGCCTGCGTCTACATCGCTTTGCCAGTGTGCACCACAAATAACACGACTTTGTCCGAATTCATAACCTTCTTTCAATATCTGGTCTTGTTTATCTGGAAAAATTTCGGATAGAAATAAGGCAGCAGACCATCCAAAAGCTGCGTGACCTGAAGGGTATGAACCATCCTTACGCATTAGGCTCTCATCCTCTGGAGTACAGCTGTGTGTGTGATAATACATAAAAGGACGAATTCTTTGATAGTGTTTTTTCGCTTTATCAGTTCCAAAATTACCGCTCATGATTAACAGATCCTCTAAAAAATCTTGAGTGATAGGGGTATTTTTCTTGGATATTTCAATACCGATGGTTTTAGAAAAGTTCTTTCCGATTGTTCCGTTAAAAATAGCGGCTTCTTCAATGGCTTGGTTCCATCGAGATGTGTTTATAAGTTTGCGTGTATTGAGATATATTTCTTTATCAATTGTGAATAGTTGACTATTTTTATCTGGTGGGGGCGGTAAAAGTTTCAAACTATTTGCGAATTGATCAGTATGCAAGGGTAATTTTTTTGATTTAATAAATAGTCTTTTAATTTCATTTTTTTGTAAATTGCTGGATTGTCCAGTTAAGGGGAATATTAGGATATTTATTAATAATGTAAAAATAATTGTTTTTTTATAATTCATTGGTCTCTATTTATTTGTTATAAAAAAATTAAAGATAATATATTAAGTAAATTTATCATATGTTTTATGTTTTTATTATATTTATTATTCATGATAGTTTTGATGAATATGTATGGTATTTAAAATTATGGATTGCTTTGTTATAAAAATTAAATATTATTAATATTTTTGTTTTGAAATGATTATAAGGAAAACGTTTTTTTAAAATAAATATTCGCAGAGTTGAATGTCGTTACTTATTTTTATAAATAATATATTTTTATTTTAGTCAGTATAATTTTTAAGGAATAGTTAATATAAAAAATTATCAGAGTTCACCATAATCAATTAGTTTATGATGTTTAATTTAAATTAATAAATTTAAGACTTTAAATACATTTTACGTAAAAAATTTTAAACAGTTTTTATCGCTTGCTTCTGTAATAAAAACAGTATGGATAATGATATATGAAAAAAATAGATCTTATTAATATTGGTCTTTTAATGTACCCTAATGTTCAACAAGGAGCCATTTTCGGTTTAATTGATTTTTTTTCTGTGGCAAATCAGTTGGTCAAGGAGAATTGGAATTCTAACCTTCCCATACCTCAAATTAAAATTGTAAAAATTGATAAGCCAACAGTGAATTTTAACCTGCCTTCATTTATTGTTAAGAAAAATGACTTGAATTTTTCTGTGATCATTGTCCCTCCTTGTACAGAAGAATTTCCATCTGGAAGTAAATATAATACGCATATTAATTTTTTAAAACATTCCTTTAAACAACCTTGTACAATTGCCTCTATTGGCAATGGCATTTTTTTATTGGCAGAGACTGGACTATTGGATGGTTATACAGTTACGACTCATTGGCAGTTAAAACATCGATTTAGAAACCAGTTTCCAAATATCTATACTGATTTTGATTCTATGGTCATTGAGGAAAGAAATATTATTACTACGGCAGGTTCATTATCTTGGATAGATCTTGGGTTGGAATTGGTTAAAAAATTTTTCGGTTCCATAGTGATGGCTGAAGTTGCACGATTTTTTTTGGTCCAACCTGCAAGACGTGCACAAAGTTATTTTAATATTTTTTCACCTAATTTAACGCATGGAGATATTCCAATAATTAAGGGACAAAAATGGATATCTAATCAAAAGAATATGAATATTTCATTGAAACAGTTATCGAAAGTAACAGGATTGGAAATACGGACATTGCAGAGGCGTTTTATTAAAGCCACGGGAATGACTGTTACAGAATATATTCAACATCATCGAATTTGCCGTGCTCAATTTTTATTACAATTTTCAAAAAAATTGATTGATGAGATAGGAATTGAATGTGGCTATAAAGATTTAAATGCGTTTCGGAAGATATTTACAAAAATAGTAGGATTATCTCCCAGTCTTTATCGTCGGAATTTTACTGTTTAAAAATTTTTAATATTATGTTGAAAGTAAAATTGTTTTAAGTACAACAACAATTAATTTTATTAAATATAAATAAAAGTCAAGTAGATGTATAACAATAGGTAACATTTTAATGAGGTGATGAAATAATCATTGAAATAACTTAAAAAAAATTATAAATATATTTTATTAGAAAATTAATAAGCACATTCTTTTTTTAGTTAATATATTTTTACAATAATTTTTAATAATACTTTTAATTACTGGTTTTCCCTTAATTATGTAAATTCATAATTAAGGGAATATAAAAAAGAATTAATAATATTAAATTAATGGTTAATTTGGAAAAACTATTTCATAATTTTGTAATTTTTTACTTCTATTACATAGTTTAATATTATTAATCATTATTTTAAAATAATGATTTTTTTATTCTATAAAAATTTAATTAATATTATTAGATAATATTTTAAGCAAATAATTATGGAAAATCCTCGAGCTAGAAAAATTAAATTTTTAAAAAAACATAAGTTGCCATTGGAAATAATGATTTTAATAATGAACAAAGCTTTGGAGGAAAAAAAATATGAAACAGCTTTGGAAATTGCCTATAAGACAGCACCGTATTGCCATCCAAAATTGAATGATGCAAAAGTAGAAATGACACAAATCAAAACATTAGAAGATATGTCTGAAGAAGAACTAAAAAACTTTATTGGCGAGGTCGCGTTAAAATAGCTTTATTATAAAATTAATAATGATGTAACCTTGATGAAGCAATTCTATCAAGGTTACATAAAGGCTCTTATCTGCCAAAATGATCAACAAAACTATATTTCTCAGCAAAATAGTTGTGAATATTTTTTCCGATTGTGGCCCAATTATTACCGTTTTCTAGTCCGGTTTTAATGATATTAAGTTTTGCCAAGCCATCAGCTTTACCATTATGAGGAGGATTAATAACTCTATCATGATGATTATTATGCTGTTGATTATTGTTATGATGTTGATGATTATTATTGTGACCATGACCACCAGCAACTTTTGACAATTCGTTTGTTTGTAAAATTTTCATTTGTCTATACCTTTATAAAAAATTAATAACTTCAAAACCTTAAGGTAATTTTTAATATAATACTTTTTTCTGAATGAATCAAATTTCGGTTAGATAATAATTACGATTATATGATAAAATTTTTGTTAGGTGTAAAAATATAATTTATGATTTTGCTACAAAAAGCAAAAAAATTAGCCATTGAAGAACTAAAAAAACGTCATGATGCGCGTCATTATCTTTCGGCATTTACAATTTATACAAAACCGGATTATCGTGCCGGTCTTCATCTGAATTTATTATGTAAAAAACTTGAAGCAGTTGAACGTGGTGAAGTTAAAAGACTGATGGTTTTTATGCCACCGCGCCATGGAAAAAGTGAATTAATTTCAAAACGTTTTCCTGCCTGGTTTTTAGGGCGCAATCCTACAAAACAAGTCATTACAGCCAGCTATTCAGCTAAACTTGCTGATAAATTTGGTCGTGATGTTCGTAATTTAGTGACATCAAAATATTATCGAAATATTTTTTCTGATGTTGCTCTTTCAATTGATAGCAAAGCAAAGGATTTATGGGAAACCAATCATGGGGGTGTGTTTTTAACAGCCGGTATTGGTGGAAGCATGACAGGTTATGGAGGACATCTTGCTATCATTGATGATCCTGTAAAAGATAGACATGAAGCTGAAAGTCAAATAATGCGTGATAATGTCTGGGATTGGTATAAGTCTGTATTGAGAACACGAATTATGCCCGGTGGGGCCATTATTATTGTTCAGACTCGTTGGCATGTTGATGATTTGTCGGGAAGGTTATTATCACAGATGAAAAATGATACAGGTGAAAAATGGGAGGTTATTAATTTACCAGCTATTGCAAATGAAAATGATGTTTTAGGACGGAAAAAAGGTGAGCCTTTATGGCCTGAAGCGTATGATAGAAATGAGCTTGAACAGATTCGAAAGGCAGTGGGTGAACGAGACTGGTATGCTTTGTATCAAGGTGAACCAACGCTATCAACTGGATCAATTTTCAAAGTCAATATGCTAAATATTATTGATGCAGCACCAAAACCAGTCCAGGTTGTCAGACGTTGGGATTTTGCTGCTTCCAGAGATATTGGCAAATATGATCCTGATTGGACCGTGGGGGTAAAGATGCAACGGAATGTAGATAGTGGATATACAGTGCTTGATGTTGTGCGACTTCGTGGTTTGCCAGATGAAGTTATTAAGACTGTCAAGGCTGTCGCCAGTCAGGATGGTTTTGATGTTAAAATTGTAATTCCACAGGATCCTGGACAGGCGGGTGTGGCTCAGGTGCAATATTACCTCAAAATGCTTGCCGGGTATAAAATAAAAGCAATACGGGAAACGGGGAATAAGATTGCCAGAGCTGACCCATTTGCATCACAGGTTAACATAGGAAATGTATCTTTATTAAGAGCTAATTGGAACAGATCATATTTAGATGAACTTTCTGACTTTCCTAATGGTTCACATGATGATCAGGTTGATGCTTCTTCTGGCGCTTTTGAAGCTATTTCATTACAAAGAAAATTACCGAAAATGCCGAATTGGCAAGGAATTATGAATATTTAATTAAATTTCGTATTGATAATTAAATAAAACAGCGGAATAGCCTATAAAGCTATTCCGCTTTGATGAACTTAAATATTTAAATGATTTAAATAACTATGATTAATAAAATTATAAAATAATCTTAATTGAAATAGTCAATGATTTTAATAACATACAATTAAACATTACGTATTACAAATTATTTTAATATCTTAAGAAATCACAATTTTGTTATAAGCGGTAATATAATGTTAAATTTTTAAAACCAATTTAGCGTGGTTACATTTTAAATAAATTAGATTTAAATTTTTAAAAACAACAAAACCGATAGTTGAACAGCGTATTAAACTTTCAATCGAGATATTTAATAATGAAAGATAAATTCGGTTATGGTGAAAAAAACCAAATTAAGGGATATTAATATTCCTAGACAAAATCCAGAATTTTTTGGAAACAAACAGGATATATATATACCATATCAAGCTCCAGAGGGAGTGGTTGGCGATTCTTATAATTCTGTAACTGTTAACGACAGCTTGTTTTTTAATCAATTTCATAATTTCAATGTTGGAAATTGTCCGACGACGACATTATTTGAAGAGGGAATTGGATTTCCCGGATATCCATATCTGGCACAATTATCCTTACGTGGTGAATATAGAATAATTATTGAAACGAGAGCAGAAGAGGCTACAAGAGAATGGATAAGGTTTAAACATATCAAAAAGGAAGGGTATGATTCGTCCATTATAAATAAAATAAAAGCGGAATTTAAGCGTTTAAATATTCAAGATTTAATTAAAAAATCATTATGTACGGAAGGTTATTTTGGGCTGGTACATCTTTATATTGATTTAGAAACGGCTAATCATGATGATGAGGAAAAACAGGCTCCTTTATACCTAACGTCAAAAAAAATTAGAAAAGGTGAGCTGCGTGGATTCAAGCTTATTGACCCGACCTGGGCAACCCCTGTTTCATATGATACAATAGATCCTTTTACAGAAGATTTTTATAAGCCTTCAATGTGGTGGGTATTGGGAAAAAAAATTCATGCCAGCAGGTTGATTACAATCATTTCTCAACCAGTTCCTGATATTTTGAAACCAGCTTATAATTTTGGTGGGGTTCCATTTGCTTTTATGGCCAAACCTTATGTTGATAACTGGTTAAGGACGCGACAATCAGTATCGGATTTAATCAAGTCTTTTTCAACTATGGTTTTGAAAACGGATTTATCTCAGTTATTAAGTCCTGGTTGCGAAGAATTGACGCAAAGAGCTGCCTTAATGGCGGCTTACCGTGACAATCGTGGTTTGCAGATTGTGGATAAAGAAACAGAAGAACTTACAAATGTTGCTACACCCTTGACTGGATTGGCACAATTACAAGCTCAGGCTCAGGAACACATGGCCGCAATTTCAGGTATTCCTTTGGTAAAATTATTAGGTATAACACCATCAGGTTTGAATGCATCTTCCGATGGAGAAATACGTTGTTTTTACGATAGAATTGCCGCTTTTCAGGAAACGGTTTTACGTCAACCATTGCAGAAAATTCTTGAAATTATTCAACTGCATTTATTTGGAAAAATAGATCCAGATATCACTTTTGATTTTAATTCCTTGTGGCAATTGGACGAATTGCAGCAATCACAAGTTAATATGAACATAGCAAAAACGATGTGTGATTATGTTTCCAATAATATTTTAAGCCTTTCTCAAATAAAAGACTTATTAGAAAATGAAGATCAATCTGCTTTGTTTTCATTTATAAATTTAAAAAAATAGGTTTTATACAAAAAATATTAGGTGCAGTAAAATGTTTATGAATATCAAAATTTGTATAAATCTACATTTTTTTATAAGTTTTTAACCAAAAAACCCTTTTGATATCAAATATATAGGTAAAATTATGGGTAATTTATGGAACCGAACCTTGACTTTTGATGCAAAAACAATGCGTTTTGAGGACTGGAACGGACATTTACGTGTAAAAAAAACAAATTTAACCAAGGCTAATATATGTGAGTATTATGGATTCGAGATAAAAAATCATATGAAATATGGTTTGGAACCAGAACGTAAATATCGTTTTCTTCGATCACCAGATGCTTTAAAAAAAGCGGTCTTTTCTTTTAAAGAACGTCCCATTCTTTACGTGCATAAAGCTGCAGATGCGGGTCAGCTTGATAATTCAAAAGTCATTGGAACGACGGGTTCAGACCCGTCTTTTTCTTATCCTTATATTCAGGCTTCAATTACGATTTGGGACGGGGATTATATACAGGCAATTAAAAACAATACACAGGCTGAATTATCTGCTTCCTACGCTTTTACACCTGTAATGGAGACCGGAATGTTTGAAAATGAGCCTTATGACGGAATAATGACGGATATTAATGTGGATCATATTGCTTTGGTTGAACAAGGTCGTGCAGGACATGATGTTAGAGTTGCAGATGAAAGGTTGAACATACAAATGTCAAAACTTAATAATTTAGGGCAGAAATTAGCTTTAGTCCTTGCTGATTTTTTAAATCAGTCAAAATCTGATAGAGCCAATTATACACAAATTACAGATGCGGTTGCTTCTGTTAGTGGTGCACGTCGCAAATATATTGGAAAGTTATTGAGAGCGGTCCTTTCTGATTGTTCTATGGCAAAAGATTGTAAAGATGGGCAACAGGCAGAAAAAATTGTTGGTCTTGTTCATAAGGTATTATCTGAAAATGATCAGAATGATCAGGTAAATGATGATGATTCAATTGATACTATATCGACCTTAGATGATGATATGAATGCATCAGGTGGTTTTGATGTTGAGGATAGCTTAATTAAAAAAACAGGACTTAAAACCCAAGCTTATGATGCAGTTTCCCTAGAACGATTAATAGAACGTCGGATCATGACAAAAGCTAAACAGGCCCAAGAAGCCAGAATTCTGGTAAAACCTCTGGTTGGTGAATGGGCTGGTACAGAAGATAGCGGGGAGGTTATTCTACGAACGGTGTTAAGTGAAGTTACAGGAAAAAATCCTCCAGAAAACATGGGATACGACCAGTTAAAATATACTGTTGATATGATGCTTGCACATAAACAACAAATCAGGGCCAATGATGCTGGATATATTCGTTCCAAAGAACAGCATCGTTTTGGTGTTACACGATTACGGAGTATTTAATTATGTCTTTTCAAAATAAAGTTAACTTGAACCCTGCCCAAGGTTGGCATGGTGATTTTTCGTCTGTAAATCCACGGGTCAGTTTATTGGGTAAAGACGGGGCGTTTCAGGTTGGAGAAACAGCAATTGAGGCTGGTTCCTTTGTATGGACTGATGAACGGGAAGGATTGATTAACAATAAAGGAAATGCAAGTCCAATTGGTTTTGTCGGGCGCGAATGGGCAGGAATCAATCTTCCAGATGCACGAGAGGGGAATATGGAAATTTCTCCGGGAACAATGGTGACTGTTTTCAGTAAGGGGGAATTTATTATTGAATTACCTGAAATGATGTCCCAAGTTCAACAAGGTGAAATGGTCTATGCGTCGAAGGAAACAGGTAAAGTTGTTGTATCAGATGACAAAAATGCTGTCGCAACAAATTATAAATATGCTGAAAATGCAAAGGGCGGGGATATTGTCAAAATCTCTGCATGGATTTAAGAGGAACAATTATGACCATTCAAATGAAATCATGGGTACGTGATCGAGCAATTTTGGAAAACCAATTTGGAATTCACTTACCCAATGTTGTTGATTATACAGACAATATAAGGGTAGGGGATAGTTCGATTTCACCTGTAACAAAGGCAAATAATTCCATTCCGGGTCAATTTACGACTTATATAGATCCAAATATTATTGATGTCTTAACGGCCCCATGTAAGGCAGCTTCTATATACGGGGAAGCGAAAAAGGGGGATTGGCTACATGATACAATGATGTTTACAGTCGTTGAACCAGCTGGTGATGTTGCCGCTTATGGAGATTTTAATCAAGCAGGATATAGTGTCCTTAATACCTCATTTCCCCAGCGTCAACAATTTCTGGTCCAAACTTTTGCAGAATGGGGAGATCGTGAAGAGGGTCGGGCTGCTTTATCTAATATTGATATTGCATCACGCAAAAGAATGGCGGCCGCTTTATTATTAAATCATTGGCAGAACCAGTCTTATTTTTTTGGAGTTTCCAACCTGCAAAATTATGGTGCCTTGAATGATCCCGCTTTACTACCCCCGATTGCGCCCACAATAAAAGGTTCTGGCGGTACGGTTTGGGAGAAGGCTTCAGCTAATGAAATTTATGAAGATATTCAGAAACTGTACAGACAATTACAGGCGCAAACAAAAGGGATGATTAATCTGGACAATGCCGTCAATATGGATAGTCCATTAAAATTGGTCGTATCTAATGAGATTCAACCCTATCTGTTAAAAACAAATGAACATGGGGTAGGGGTTATGGATTTGTTGAAGAAAAATTTTCCTAATCTTACACAAGTCAGTGCACCTCAATTATCGTTAGAAGGTGGTGAATTGATTCAGCTTTTTGTAGAGAATTATCAAGGTATCGACACTATAACCTGTGCTTTTTCTGAAAAATTAAGAAGTCATGGTATTGTTCGTAAAACTTCTTCTATGGAAGAAAAATTGACACAGGGATCATGGGGGGCAATCATAACACGCCCTATCCTGATTGCGCAAATGATTGGGGTTTAAAATGGCGGAAACAGTCATGGTAGCTTGTAAATTACCTCATGGGATTATTTTAGAAGTAGGAAAAGAAAAAGTTGAGTTAAAAGGCAGCATGCACTTGGGGCGTCCACAGACTCCTTTTTATATGGCATCCCAAATTGTAGGGTTAACAAAAGTTTCAAGAGATTTCTGGGAGGCATGGGTCAAACAACATGAAAATTTTGCGCCCTACCAAAAAGGCTTCATATTTGCTGCAGATAAAAAGAAAAAAGTTTTAGATGAAGCTAAAGAAAAAGAAACATTGATGCATGGTCTTGAACCGATTGATTCTGCTAAAATGCCAAAGTCGCTGGAACAGGTGAAAGCAGGATAGGCAATATGAATTTACAATCTGATCTGAAACATCAGGAATGTGTGTTTGAATGGTCAGATTGGGCGGCAAGCTTTCCGGAATTGGAGAGTTTTTTTCGCCCTGAAACCATTTATAAAATCGCTGAACGAGCTGCCATTTATTTCAATCCAGGAAAACATAGCGTGGTTTGTTGTTTAAAGGAAAAGCGTATTTTAATGAATTTGCTGGTTTCTCATCTGGTTTGTTTGCAAAAAAAAACTGAAAATGGGGATCAGCTTATAGGGTCAATTTCATCGGTGACAGAAGGAAGTGTTTCTCTTCATGTAGATACCAAATCTCATGCAAAAAATAAAATTGATCCTTGGTTGGCACAAACACGTTATGGATATGAATTTTGGGCTTTAACAAAAAAATATCGTAGTACTTTTTATACTAAACCCATTCCTGATCCTCGTCTGCGTATCTTTCCATAAGAGGGAATTATGACAAGGGCTAAAAATAACAATTTTGACAACAAGGAAATAAAATCCAGTTTAAAATATTATTTGCCATTATTAGACTTTAATCATTCAGAATATGAAAAGGAAAATCTTCAATTTTATTCTCTAGATCAAGACAATGCTGAAATTGATGAATCGATAGATTTAAGCAAATTTAAATTCAATGATTGCAATGCTGCTGATGATTATATGGATAAATTCTTGGACGATGCCATAGATATTAATGCTCAATCTATAATCGCTTATGATAATACTAAAGAACATAATCTAGATTATATTATTATTGGCTGTAGAATACCCAATGGTTTAGTTATTAAGGTTGATGGTCAAAACATCCTGTTACGAGGTATTCGGGACATGCCAGGTAAAGATAGCAGACGTTTTTTTGGAAATATTGGCTTTACACGTTTGCCAAGGGATTTATGGAATGAATTTCTAAAATGTCATTCTAAATGGTCTCCATTAGTAAATGGGTCTGTTTTTATTGCCAGTTGTCAGGATAATTGTTCAGATGCATAGTTTCTAAGTAATTTTAATTGTATTTTGCAATAAAATTAAGATTGATCATCAATTTTATATAAAAATATAATTATTTATAGATAAAATCTATAATTTAATAAGTATATAATTTTTAAATCATAAACATTAGTCTATATAAATCTAAAGGAATAAGATTCTATGAAGCTTCATGATATGGTGCGAAGTATGATTGGAATTGTAAATCCCTCTATTACAGGATCGTTATTTCGTTCAAAAGGTTATATTCTAAAAGGAACTCGACAAGAGGCTGTTTATGAAGATCCTGAATCCATTGAATTGCAAGTTCAATCCTTAAAAGGAGATAAGTTGATTCATGGTCATTATGCCAGTGAACAAAATGAAAAACGTGTGGTTTATGCTAATGGACAACTTTACGGCATAGATCGTGTAAGAGGTGTCGGTGGTGATCTTTTGGAATTTCTGGGGCGACGCTGGTTGGTTGTTCAAAGATTAGAAGAGTGGGAAATGTCTGGCTGGTGTAAGGTTTTGGTCGTAGCTCAACTTGATCAACCTGAAAACGATCAAGGAGAACTGGTTATCTATGCTGATGAATAAAATTAATTTTTTTTCAATACCATATACTTATAATTGCTTTCTAAAATAAAGTTTAATAACCTTGATTATAAAACAATTTAAGCAAGGGGCAATAACATGGATGTAATTGCATTATTTAAAGCGGTTATGGTCGGTTTTTTTAGTTTTATGATAGCTGTCGGTGCTGTTTTATCTGTGGTCTCGGCGATTACGAAACAATCTATTACAATGCCTAAGCATGTAAGAAAATTACCGGCTTTTTTAATGTTTGCTGTTATTTTATTGGGAGGTTGGATATTTATTTATTTGGGATTTGTCTCCCTGCCGGCAGATAATAGTGTAACGACACAACAAATGATGATGATTTATGCCTATTTGTTTGCCTTAATTCCTTCTGTTGCCTTGATGCTTGCATCTTTCGTTTATTATCTTGATGTAAGAAGTGCGGCAAAAAAAGAAGGAAAATCTTAAAATAATAACAAGTTTTCCAATCTTCATGCAAACAATTGAACCACCTTTTTAGGTGGTTTTTTTTATTCTTAAACACATTCCAAATTAAAAATTAATTATTTTTCATAAATCATTCAAACATTCGAAATCCAGGCATGCTTGAACCAAGCCTAAATTGCCTGAAACAGGGAATACTAAAATTGGTGTTCGATAATTTTATAAACCAATCCACTATGATAAGGATTACAAATTAATGTCTATACCATTAAATAATATTGTAAGAATTAATCCAAAGGTTTTATCCGTAGGGAACAAGGGAAATGACTTATTTGGTTTAATGCTTACAAGAAAAGAGAATGTTATTCCTGCGGGGATTACATCCATATTTGAAAATGCTGAAGAAATTGGAAAATTATTTGGTTATGATTCAATGGAATATAACCTGGCAACAGTTTATTTTGCTGGATTTACAGATTCTGATCGTGTTGCAACTCAGCTTTATATGGCTTTATACGCTGAAAACAATACAAGCGCTGGTTTGATTGGCGCAACAATGTCGGCTGTCACTTTGGAAGAGTTAAGATCTTTTAAGGGTGATTTACAGATTGTGATTGATAATAATGAAAAAAATATAGTTGATCCAGATTTTAGCTTTATCAATAGCTTTAGTGAAGCGGCAACAATTTTGGAAAATTTGTTGGGAGTTTCTGTTGTTTATTCATCTGGAAATCAATCCTTTATTATCACATCCGGATTAACCGGACACAATTCTTATGTTAGTTTTGCAACAGGGCAATTGGCTGATCTATTGAGACTTTCAGAAAATCAAGGGGCCAGTTTATCACCTGCAATTGAATCTCCCACACCATCAAGTGTTATTAATACTTTGAGAAAAGAAAACCTAACTTTTTGTTCCGTTTTTCTGACTTGGGAACCTGATGAAGCAGAAGCTCTAACTTTTGCAAAATGGGCTGATTCTATGAAGGATGATGTATGTGTCATTCTTTCTGATAGTTCAAATAAAGCGATAACGGCCAATACCGGAACTTCATTTGCCGAAAAGGTATACTCAGCAAATTACGAGGGTGTTGTATGTGTTTATAACAGTCTTGAACTTTGTGCTTTTATCGCAGGTTATCCTGCGGCATGGGATCTTGAAAAAACCGATGGACGATATAATGCCGCTTTTCGTCGTAGCAGCTTATTAAAAGCCAATGTAACGAATGAAGACATTGCCTTGGCACTTAAAGCGAATGGTTATAATTTCTATGGCGTGTGGGCATCAGCGTCAAATGATTTTGTCTTTATGATGGAAGGTAAAATTTCAGGACAGTATTTATGGTTGGATAGCTGGTATTGTCAGGTATGGATGCGTCGTTATTTTCAAAATTGTTTTATAAAAACCCTATTAGCCAAAGGACAGATTCCATATAATAATGAAGGTAAGGGAATTTTAAGTGCGGCAATCAAACCCGCAATTGATGATTTTATTAAGTTTGGTGCAATACGTTCTGGTATTTATTTATCTGAAGATCAAACACAAAGTCTTAAACAGGCTGGTCTTAATTTATCTCAAATCAATAATATAACGGCTGTGGGTTATTATCTGAAAATTGATATGGGTAATGTAACACCACAAACCCGCGTTCGTCGTGGTTCGCCTCCCATTAATTTTTGGTATACCGATGGTCAATCCGTTCAACAAATCAACATGAACAGCATAGAGTTACAATAAAATGGCAATAAATAGAACAATTACATCAATCAATACAAAATTAACGCTCATTGCAAGTAATCCATGGGTAAATAATAATATAGCGGATAAAGTTGGTTTGGGATCAACAGCATCAGGTTTTGTTTCACCCTTGATAGGCGTACCATTAAGCTTGGAGGGGTTGACGTCAGATTCACCGTTCAAATTTTCCTCGAAAAGTTTAGTTGAAACAGTAACATCTTTTGAAGGTACTGTTTATGGAGGTTATTTGCCTGATGCGCATCAAGTTGAGCTGGAAATTAATTTTGTCGCAGCTTCCAGTTCTTTGGCAATTTTGCAATCACTGGCAAAAGTAATGCAGGTTCAAAGGGAAGCCTTGAAATTTAATGGAACAATGATTATTCCTTCTTTAGGTAAAAATTATAATTTGAATAATGGCTATCTGACTCAGTGGCAGGCTATACCCAACCATCAAAAAACATTAAGTGCCGTTCCTTGTAAATTTATTTTTGAATCTGTTGATGAAACCGTAGAGGTCTAAGTTTATGGCACGTCGCTCAGTTGAATTAAAAATCCAAGAACCTGGTCGTGATCAAGGTAAATTATTTAAAATCACCGAAATGTCTGCTTTTGATACAGAAGAATGGGCTGAACGCTCGATTAATGCGATTTTAAGAAATGCTAATAAAGAGGATATATCGTTTTTAATACCTTTAGTTTACACTTATGTGCAAGAAGCAACAATAGAATCAAGTTATGAAGAGTTAATGGAGAAAAATGATGAAGGAATGGTAAAAATTCAACAAGCTACTGAAAAATTAGCTGTATATTTGTCTTCATTGTTTTTCAGTTTGCCTTATGATGATTTAAAAATTGTAGTTAAACCCTTGTTTGATTGTTGTAGTATTTATTTGAATCCTGGTCAAAATGATTTGGTAGAGCCAATTTTGAATAATCCTAATCATTATATTGAAGAAGTTTCTACTATTATCGCTTTAAAACGGGAGGCATTTAAGTTACATACGGATTTTTTTACGAGAGACGCCAAGCGGTACTTAGACCTTTTCATAGTTTCGATGGAGCAATTACAGAGCAAAAAGGATATCGATACTACCCAAACATCCCTCAATCAATCGGAGAGGTGATTACTTCAGGTTTTGCTACGCTAAAAGAATTGCAATCTGTTTATAGCGTGCGAGATTTGTACCAATTTTTAGAAATAATTTTAATTAATCAATATAATGAAATGATAGCTTCCGAATACATTAAACGGAAGAGTGAACTTGATGAAGTTCTATAGCCATTGCTATAATTTAAGGAAAAATAGGTATGGATAATTCTAATCAACCAGATAATCAGGTACAACAATCCTTGTTGGATTCAGTTGCAAAGATGGATCAGGCATTAGAAAAATTTTCTTTAGCTTTTTCTACACATTCATCAGATAATCCGGAATCTTCATCAATCCTTTCAACAAATTTACAAATCATAATTGATAATCAAAATTCTGCGAATGAAAAACTTGATAACTTAAATCAGTTGAATAATTTGTCTAAATTAGGAAAGCTCGATAAACTTGATGATTTAGATATTTTGAAAAATTCATTATATGAAAAGTCTGATCATGATGGAAAGGGAGAATCATTTCTTGCTGCGGTAAGCAAATTAGAAAATTCTTTTGATAGTTTTAAGGGGGCAATTTCCGAACTGGCAGATCGTTTCTTGACGATAAGGGACATAAGTAATATTACAGATGATAATAGTGCAATGCAACAAATGGCTAGCATGACAAATTCATCTGTATCGGATGTTTATCAAGCTGTGAATGTTGGTAATCGTTATGGGGCGAATAAATCTGAAAGTTTGATGTTTTATAAAGAAATGGCGAATATAAATTCTGCCATTTCCACCAATAAAACAAATAGTTTACTTAATTATCCAGAATTACAAGAATTAGATAAGGTAGCTCCCAGTCAGCGAGTTTTACAAAGGGGTGATGACAAGGGGCATAATTTTACTGCACTTGAGCGCTTGGAAAATATTCGTAAGGCTTTAGCCGCTTTACAAAAAGTTAATCCGGATCGTGCAAATATTATTGCTAGAAAATTGGCTCATGACAATGTTCATATTTATGATCAATTGACTGCGCCTGAACATGATATTATTGATGCCAAATCAAAAAGAGTTCAAACCCATGGATATCAAAATATATTTTTAGAAGAACAAAAAAATTCTAATTTAGAAGGAAATAACGAAACCAATCAAATTTTATCAGAAGCGTCAAACGCTAGTGCAAAATTAGATAATATTAAAAATCAAAATAACTTATTAGCAGCTGAAAAATCCGCCGGTTACGTTATAAATAAATCGAATTTGGAAAGTGATTTATTAAAAAGGCATGGAGATACAATCGCTTCTGCAAAATCAAAGATAGCTATTACAAATGATGTTAATGATAAGATTGATCTATTAAAAACTGTTTTTACCGCGGTTATAAGTTTTGTAGCAACAATTGCGACATTTAAAGGAGTTTTAGGAAAGGGTGGTTCAGGATTGGCAAATATTGCCAAATCCTTACTGAAGAATGGTAGTAAAGTTGACAAATTTATTTCTAAAATACCTGAAATTGGTGCTATAGGTAAAAAAACTAGTGGATTAGGTAAAATATGGAATAAAGTTTCTGGTATAAGTGCTGTCAAAAAGGGAACTGGTTCCGTTAAAGGGAGTATTGGTCATACAGCTTTGAAAATTCCGGGAATATTCGGATTAACTGGAGGAGTAAAGGCTGTTGGGGATGAGTTAGATCATGTTGTAACTAAGATTCCTCATTTTGGTAATGCTGGTCGCATGATGGGAAAAGTTGCAGCTTTTGGTGCACGTCATATATTACCTAAAATAGCAGGTTTATTTGCTGGGCCTGCTGGGTGGGCTTTTGATGCGGTGTCATTAGGTTATGATTTGTATAGTTTGTATAACTACATGACAAGTAAAGATAGTAAGGCTGCATCTCCTTCTTTGAAAAAACCAATACTCGCTTCTTCTAAGGTTAATCAGTCAGGCAATACCATCGCGGCGGGTGTGGGTGGTACAGCTGTTGGAATCGAAGCATATAAAGCCTATCAAGGTACGATTGGTAATTCACAAAAACATTCTTTATCATCAGGTAATGATAATGTTCAAATGAGTAAACTACTGGCAAATGATGGACAAATAAATAAGGTTAATCCTTCTTTTAATAAGATAATGAATTGCATGACTAATAATAATCAACAATATCGAATTAACATTATTGTACAACCCTCAAGTGCTGATCCCATGATGATAGCACAACAGGTAAAACAGCAATTGAGCCTTAGTTTTCCATTTTCTAACGCGGTACAATCTTACAAAGCTATTAATTGTTGAAAATTTACTTATTAAAAAACGAAAAAATATAATCTTAATTTTTATTTATCCAAGATAATTTTATAATATTTATAAATATTCTTTTAAATTTAAATAATTTATTTGTTGGTTCTAATTTAAAAGGGCCTCGATATTGGAGGATGTTATGGCTATAAAAATAGGGGCTGATAATATTTTGTCCTCTTATGCCCAGAGTGCTGGGTGGAAGCTATTAAATCAATTGGTTAATACAGATTCCAAATTCGGTTTTTTCGATAAAAATGGAAATCCATTTTATGAAACCGGATTAAAAAAAAATGAAATAAAAATCTTAAATAAAACATTAAGTTTTTCTATGGGCAATAATGTAGCCGAGGCAGGGGTTATTTATTTAAAGTATAAAAAAGAATATAAAACTTCAACTGCACCTGTCGAAGGTGGAAAAGTTGTCGCATATAATCTGGTAGAGCAACCCAGAACGGGACAAGTCACTTATGTTTCAACAGGAACTCAAAAACAACGGAAATTATTTGAGGATGCTTTGGAACATGCTGAAAATTCCACAAATGTATATATTTTGCATACAGCGGAACGTTTGATTAACAATGTTAAAATAACTGCTCATTCTGTTGAACGAAATTCATCAAAAGGTTTTCAACTTGTACGATACTTAATTGATTTTCAGGAAATTATATCCACACCAAAGAATATTACCATTAAAAATGCGCTAGCCTATTCTAACGACAGTGTGAGTCAGGGAACAACTCAACCTCATGCTTTAAATGGTAATCAGAAACAAGCGGCTAACAAAAGCCAAAAACCTTATTAGTAAGATTGATAGGTAATAATACGAAATGCAACTTATACAGATTTCACCTATTGAGGCTCAGCAGTTTATTCTTACTCTTGAGGGAATGGATTATCGTTTTCGCCTGTTGGATAGAGGAAATGTTGGTGTGTTCCTTGATGTTTATTATGGTGCAGTACCATTATTAACAGGAATTTTATGTTTGGATCGGGTTCGATTAATTCGTTCTGCTTATCTTGAATTTCCTGGAGATTTAATGTTTGTTGATCAGCAAGGATTTAATCATCCATCTTATAAAGATTTTGGTAATCGTTATTTGCTTTATTATCTCGAAAGTGGAATTGATGATGGGATAGGTATATAATGCTATCATCCTATGAAGAGAAAATTACTGTTATTGGTCATCGTCCTACTTTTACTACCTTTCATAAACGTTATTTAAAATTTGAATTTGTAATGGGAGTGGATGAAAATAAACGACAAAAAACATTTGCAGATGGAAAATTAATCCTTTCGGTTGAACATCTTAAAGCGAAAGTTTCTATTAATTATCAGGGAGGGGAGAGTCTTCCAGAATGTCAATGCACGATTTATAATATGGATGAGCATTGGATCAATCAATTATCAACATTGGGTCAATATAAAAAAGAGTCAAATGGGTTTGGCAATTATTTGATCATATATGCAAGTCTGGAAAACAGTTCCGATAAAAAAATTATATATAATAAAATATTTGAAGGCGGTATAACAGTTGCTTATGCAGATTATGGCAGTGCACCTGATCTTGCTTTCCATGTGAATGCAATGGTTGCAGCAGGATTAAATCTGACTCCAGCTAAATCCATTTCATTCAAAAATAAAACACCTGTCGCAACTGTTGTGCAAACAATTATTGATAAATATAATGCATCTCTACCCTATTCTAATGGGATAGGAAGATTGAGTTTTAAAAATTATGGTGTTAATGCCGTTTTAAACAATCCCAATTATCATGATGATTTAATTGAACAAATTCGATTATGTACAAGAGATACGAAAACCCGTTTTACATTTCAGGATCAGATTTGCAAAATCTTTCCTGAAAATATGACATTAAATGATTATGAACGTAGACTAGAAACTAATGATAGTAATAATGATAAGATAGAAGCTGTAGAAATTTCTTCCAGGAATATTTCTGTCAATAATGGAATGATCGGTTATCCTGCCTATTCAGATAGAGGTATCATTGTTCGAAGTATATTTAATCATTCAATTCGATTTGGAGAGGAAATAGCTCTTAAATCAGAATATATTAAAAATGTTAATGGAGTATGGCGATATATGGTTTCATTAAAACATGAATTATCCTGTTATACACCTGATGGGCCATGGTTTACAAATATTGAATTGCAAAAAGATTTTTCTAAAAAAGATAAAAAAGGACATATTGGCTAATGATGAATCCCAACAAAGGAAATAGCGTTCTTAATACGTTATGGACTATGATGGATAATGCAATCAGTCGTGTTTTTACTGCTATGCCGGTACAAGTATTATCTGTTGATACCGAAAAACGGCTTCTTGATGTAATTCCGATGCTCGCAATGTTGGATAATGAAGGAAAGGCAGTAGATCATGCGCAAATCAGTAATATTCCTTATGCAAGACAACAGGCTGGAGATTATGGAATCATTATTGATCCTCAAATAGGTGATAAGGGCATTGTTGTTTTTGCTGCTAGGGATATTTCAAATGTTGTTTCTAGTCGTAAAAAACATATTCCGGCAAGTTATCGTAAACATTCTATATCAGATGCCATTTATATAGGATCCCTTTTAAATGAAGAACCAAGAACATGGTTAAAAATCACTGATGGTAATCTGGAGATGGCCATTGCGCCTGCGTCAAAACAATCCCCCACTACTTTCGTGAATATAAGGGATCAGGACGTAGAAATATTTTTATCTAATGGTACTGATGTAAAAATAAAAGATGATAAACTTCATATCAAAGCTTCGGATATTAATATAGAAGGTAATGTCAATATAAATGGTCAGGTCAATATTTTGGGAGAAACATCCATTATTGGTGAGACTTCAATTATAGGGAACACTTTAATTACAGGTGCCGCTCAAACGACAGGAGATACTGTTATTGATGGAATTTCTTTTCTTGAACATGTTCATGGAAATGGTAATAAGGGCCAAGATACTACCCAACCTAAAAATTAGATTTAAAATTTTTAATATATTCAAAAGGTTATTTTTTATTATTAATTATCATAAATCATATTCTATTAAAAAATTAATTTGAAATATCAATAACTTTATTAACCACTCTTTTGAGTGGTTTTTTTTGAGGTTGAAAATGGAATTATTATTAACTGAGGATTGGGATTTGCTGGTTGATAGAAATGGAAATATAGCAACTGTAAATGATGGGTTTGCCATTGCTCAACAGGTTGCTAACGAAATAAAATTGGAAGAGGGTGAGGGATGGTATGATGTGAACCAGGGAACACCATATTTTGCTAAAATATTGGGGGTTAATCCAAATTGGGGATTAATTAAGAATATTTTATTGGATCGTGCTGAAAATGTTGATGGTGTTATCCGTGCTGACATGGATTTGTATGTTGATAAACAAAGGGCCTTGCATGGAAACATTTATTTAATCATTGATACAAAGAGCGGGGAACAATTAAATGTCGTTTTCTGACGATGACAATATTAATGCAAGAAATATCTCACCAGTTCAGCTGAGAAATTTACCGATTGTTAAAGATGTCGACACGAACATCCCTTCATTAAAATGGGGGGGACAATCCACATCAGACCATGACAAAGAATGGGGTAATACAGGTATCATATTGCCTGAAGAGCAGGATATTCTTGCAGGCGTTATTGAAGATTTTCAGAATGCCTTTAATAATCAATTAAAGTTCTTCAATAATCAAAATGAATTTTTATTATCAACCCCACAGGGCCAACTTGCAACCTCTATGGCCGCGATAATTTCAGATCGTAACCGTTTATTGGCATATTATGTAAATCAGGTTGATCCATCTTATGCTACGGGTCGAATGCAAGATGGTATTGGTCGGATTTATTTTATTGAACGTATAAAAGCCAAAGCGACTACTGTTACCGGTATCTGTCGAGGTCAAAAAGATGTCATGATTTCGGCAGGAACTAAAGTGCAGGATGGTGATGGAAATTTATATGAAGCGGATCAAAATTATATAATTGGTGAAGATGGCACAGTAGCTGTAAATTTTGTTTGTTTGCAAAAAGGTCCAATCAATTGTCCAGCGCATAGTTTACAAATGTATCAGCTTATTCCCGGGTGGGATAATGTTGATAATCCTACAGAAGGTATCATTGGTAATAATGTTGAAAGCCAAGCACAGTTTGAACAAAGGCGGCGACAGTCCGTCGCCTTAAATTCTGTAAATAGTGTGGATAGTATTATGGCAGCTTTACTGAATTTAAAAAATGGCAATGGTAGCAGTGTTTGTGAAGATGTTTATGTTATTGATAATGATTCGGGAGGAGGTGTTAATAAAAACGGTGTTTTTTTAAAACCGCATAGTCTTTTTGTTTGTGTCTCTGCACCAGATGATGATTGGAGTAAACAATTAATTGCACAAACTATATGGAAGAAAAAACCACCGGGTTGTGATATGAATGGTGATCAAATAGTCGTCATTCAGGACCAGAGTGGGTTATATTCAACACCTCCGACATATACTATTTGTTACGCTAATGCAAAAAGAATTCCGATCAGGTTAAAAATTACTTTAGCAAGACCACAGTTCTTACCAAAAAATGCGGTTGATCAAATAAAAACGGCAATTATAAAAGCTTTTACAGGTAATGATGGATCGAAAAAACCTAGAATTGGAAGTGAAATTCTAGCATCCAGTTTTTATGCACCTGTGCAGAGATTGGGGAGTTGGATCAGCATCATAACCTTATTTATTGGACGAGAAATTGCCAGTTTTTCGTTGGTTCAAATGAATATTGATGAAATGCCTACATTGAATAAAGATGATGTAGAGGTAGTGTTTAATGGATGAATCGGTATTTTTTGATGAAAATAACCCCCCTTTATGTCTTGATTATCATGAAACAGTTATTGCGCAATATGCTAATTCACCCCGTTTACTTGCGTTAATAAGATCCTTTAGTGAGGCGATGAAAATCTGTGTTTTTTTTAGGGATTTTTATGAAAATATTTGGGATTTGAATACTGCCACAGGTAAAGGACTAGATATTTGGGGTCAGGTGGTTGGTGTTAATCGTACTGTAAAAACCCTTACGGGTTTCTTTTGGGGATTTAATGAGGAAACTTTATTATTGGCACGTCCGTATCACGATTTAACAGGTTTTAATGACTCCTTATCTTCAATAGAAGATCGTCGTACGGCTTGGGGTATGTTTCGTGATTACCAAGAGTTAGAGGGTGAAATCACATTTACAGATAAAAACTTTAAAAAGTTAATTTTCGCAAAAGCTCATGCGAACGTGAGTAATTACAATACGTCAGATCTCAATTTTATTTTGATGTATATTTTTGGATACAATGAAAATGGGAAAAAAAATAATCATGAAATATATGTTCGAGATAATTTTGATATGTCGATAACTCTTATTTTAAATTGGCTGCCTAGTACTGATGAAGTGGCTATTATCATGAATGCAGGTTTATTGTTCAAACCGGCTGGGGTCTCGTTGAAGGTTGATATTCAGCCTAAATAATTAACAAATAAATATTAAAGGACAAAAAATGTCTATTCAAAGACCTGGAAAGCTTTTCTCCTCTAAATGGGCAGAATATGGTGATCGCTTTAATATCGAAGATACTGGGGCTGATTATCAAAATGGACGTGCTGATATAGAAACGGGTTTCCCACCACAAACAATGAAATCAGTCTTACAGGGAGGAGTTCCGCCCTGGGGACAGGATCATAATGGAATTTTATATAAAATTACAGAAGCTATACAATGGACACAAGGAGGGGGATTAGCCTTTTTCAATCAGGAATGGTCGAATAAAGTAGGAGGATATGCCCTTGGATCAGTTTTGAGATCGCAACGTTTTATTTATGTATTTTATATAAATATGATGGATGGTAATTCAATTGATCCAGACACAGGAAAGATAACTAGTGATTACTGGGTTAACTATGATAAACCTGGAAATAATTGGGCTGTTTTATCCATACTTTCTGATAATTCCGATAATATTTCTTTCTTGGATAGCGATACTTTTAGAATTACTACTAAAGTTGCAGGGCCATTAGCTAATGTTTATGTAAGACCTTCGACAAATGAGGTTAAATTCTTAGGTACACCAGATTTTCCATTTAGAACGGTGCAAGATGCTATTAATGCTGTGCCTAATGGTGGGACAGCAACTATCTATTTGTGGTATCAAGATGAATATACCTTAATGCAGGATAATACCATGAATTTGCCTGGATTGTTGGCAAATGGATGGGATATTGGTCATCGAAATTTAAACTTTGTTCCATGGGGACAAGATGAAAGGGATAAATTTGGTAATTATAATGATGAAACAGGAGCCTTGATTGATCAATTAAAGCATGATCTAGTCTCTTCTCACAGTGAAGAGGGGATTTGGCATTTTTCCATAATGAAAAAACCTATTATTCATATTCCTGTTGGAGTTGATAATGTTAGTAATATGACTATTCATGGTTATATTAGAGGAGATCTTGGAGCTTCTGTAGTTTTTGAACATTTTGAATTTGTCGTTCAAAGAGGTACACAATTAGGTAATCATCAGGATGGATCTCCTTTTCATCCTTTTTTAAGTTACGTTTTTAATGGTTGTAGTTTTGTTAATTTAGATATTTTAAATCAATTATATGGGGGTTGGGAAGGTGCAAGTAATACGATTAAATTTACTAGATGTCATACAGCTGATGAAAATGGTAATCTTGTAACAGAAGGAAAATTTATTTGTTTAGGTCCAGCTACGACGACTTTAACCGTTGATTTTACTAGATTATCATCTGATACTGAAACATTAAATGGGCATTCATATGAACGCTATGAAGCAAATGCTGAAGCATTTTTTAAACGTATACGTAATTATCAATCTGCACAAATGCGTCCTGTAGCTTACCGGATGAAAGGTTCTCAACCTGTGGAAACTTTTTATTATCCCCAAGGTTTGAAAACAAGCTTAGATTTGGACTTTTCTTAAATATTTTATATATTTTCAAATAGACATGGATGGTTAGCGATGTATTTAATGCGAACGTTTTTTTTGAACAGCTATTGTGTATACCAGGCATTGAGACGCCCGAAGAGGGAACTGTCTGTATTTCCCCCGAAGAACGTCACATCTTATCAGGATTACAGCGTTGATTTTTTTCATCGTTTGTCTGATGGGGAAAGGGTTGTATCCGGGACGGTTTTAGTGCATGGCCTGGGATTGAGGGTGGAGAGTGTTTTTGCGCATGACAGGTTTTTAACGGCGTTTATTTCTGGTGGCCGGGCTAGTCATTCTTATTGTCTGACCTATACAGCGCAGACAGACCGGGGCAGGAGCGTAATCCAGGAGATGATTTTGTCCACTTTTGGACATGCCGCAACAGAGCGGAGGGAGGAGAGGTTCATAAGTATGTCTTCCCGGACAAGACCGCCTGACATACGACCGCCATTGAATGGAATAAAGCTTATTGACCGTTATCTTCTTGATGATAACGGTTTTTTTATATGTATCTAAGGGGAAGGAATAGGGATGAGTAACAGAAAGAGCGATTGTCAGTGTGAGGGTGTCTGCAACCTGGAGTTTTGCGAGCAGGAAACAATCGTGGCATCAGATCAGGTGACTATGTTAAATTCTACGAATGAAATAGGGTTGCAAGATGAGCTGTTGGTTATTCGCAAGGATGGGGAACAGACGCAATTTTATCGTGCCAGGGTTGAAGAGTTTAGTTCAGGGGCAGCTTTATATTTATTGGAGAAGGCTGTTCAGTCAATGTCCAGGACAGATCCGGCAGATGGCCGTTCCCTATGGCTGAATGAGGGGTTTGTCTGTCTGGCCAGCGGGGATGTATCACGATTTGGTACGGTTTCCCCGCAGGGATTAAGCAGTGCATTAAAAGAGGTGTTTGCGATGCTTCCCACCCAGGATCCAGGAGATGGAAGCCCTTGGATTAACGGAGGTTTTTTAATGAAGGGTTCCGTTAAACAGGTATGTGAATAATAAAGATGGAAATAATAAATTAATTTTACATATAAATTTCAGTAATCAATAAGGATTAAAAAATGAACTGTGATCAAGGCAGTCGAATTATTATCGTTCCAGCTGGATGTTTGGGACATCGTGAGATTGATTTGCAATGTAAATCACCATTGGAAAGTGTCTATTACCAGTTTTCAATGGTCAATCGCCTTTCTCCCTCTGATGCAATCAGCTGTGTAAGTGCCCAACCTTCAGATGAGACACTTAGTGTTGACCGGATTACGGTATCTGGGCAGACCTTTAGGGCACGTATCAGTGGAGGGACAATGAATACCAAAACCGGTATTCGTTTTTTGGTAACCACACGTGCAAATGAGGAACGTGAGTTTGTTGTGACATTGCCAATTATGCCGGAAGGAATCATGGGCAGTGGCGAGGCTGGCAATTATGTATTGGGGGATACGGGTCCCCAGGGTCCTCAAGGATGTGCCGCAACGGTTACGGTTGGCAAGGTTCTGCCTACAGAACCTGATGGGGATCCAAAGATTGTCAATTCGGGAACCGAGGTGGATGCCGTTCTGGATTTCACCTTGCCCCGTGGTCAGGTTGGGCCTCAGGGTGAGCGGGGCCAGGCCGCGACGGTAAAGATTGGAAATGTTGTGACAGGTGCGGCAGGGAGTGATGCTGCTGTTGAGAACAGGGGTGATGAGCATAACGCTGTTCTTGATTTTACCATTCCTGAAGGTAGGCAAGGCATACAGGGGATACAGGGGAAGGCAGGCACGCAAATTCTGTTGTCCAATCGTGATCCTGTTGCCCGTGATGCCAAGGAAAATATTGTCTGGCTCAATGATGTCACAGGAGATTTGTTTGAAACTGTTTCCCGGGGCGGGGATGCATATAGCTGGCACAAGTCTGGGAATTTGAAGGGGGAGGCTGGCAGTATCATATATACTGGTACTGTGGATCCCGTTTACAATGAGGTTTATAAAAAGAGTGATCTCTATTTCAATATTACCAACAGCAACCTGTTCACATTTAATGATAATCAATGGGTCAGGCTGGCCAATCTGAAAGGGGATCAGGGAGAGAGAGGTTCTCTATGGTTTTTTGCCCAGGAGGATCCTGTAACCTCTTCAAGCTATAGGGTCGGGGATAGTTTCCTGAATACAGCTTCCAATGATCTGTTTGTTTTCAATGGCACGAATTGGCAAAAGGTTGGAAACCTTCAAGGTAAACAAGGTGGTATTGGCCCGCAGGGATTGCAGGGTGATACTGGCCCGCAGGGACTGCAGGGCATTCAGGGAGAGAAAGGGGAAGCAGGCAAGGACGGCAGGGACGGTTTTGATGGAACCCGCATCATCACCAGCCAGCAGGATCCGGATCAGGGAAGCGCCCCCCTAAACCCGAATGTTGTATGGATCAACACGACGAGCTGGGAGGTCAAGCGCACCATTCCGCATGGAGATAGCTGGGATTGGGTCAGTCTTGGCAGCATCAGGGGTCCACGTGGTGGTATTGGCCCGCAGGGATTGCAGGGTGATACTGGCCCGCAGGGACTGCAGGGCATTCAGGGAGAGAAAGGGGAAGCAGGCAAGGACGGCAGGGACGGTTTTGATGGAACCCGCATCATCACCAGCCAGCAGGATCCGGATCAGGGAAGCGCCCCCCTAAACCCGAATGTTGTATGGATCAACACGACGAGCTGGGAGGTCAAGCGCACCATTCCGCATGGAGATAGCTGGGATTGGGTCAGTCTTGGCAGCATCAGGGGTCCACGTGGTGATACCGGCCCGCAGGGATTGCAGGGGTTGCAGGGTGAGAAAGGTGCAAAAGGGGATGATGGCTCACGCTGGTATAGTGGTCATAACTTGCCTGATGCGACAATTGGTCTTAATGATCCCCGTGGTATGCCAAGAGCGGGGGATCAATATCTTTATCTTGATGAAAAGACTGGTGAGGCCAGCGCCTATATATACACCAATGACAAGACCTGGGGCGGGCCTTTAGGAAAAGTTGCGGGACCCCAGGGAAAAGCGGCAACTGTCAGGGCTGTTGAGCAGGTGCGGCCTTTAAGACCCGATGAGGCGGCAACCATCAAAAATATTGGCGATGAACATGACGCGATCCTGCAGTTCAGCATTCCAAAAGGGGAGAAGGGGGATGTGGGCCCGATCGGAAAAGAGGGGGCCGCAGCTACCATACGTATAGGAACCGTGACCACCACAGATCCGGATGTCCAGGCATCCGTTCGCAATTCAGGATCAGAAAATACCGCCGTGCTCGAGTTCTCCATTCCCAAGGGAGAAAAGGGGGACAGCTATACGAATGACGGATCAACTGAACTCAACGTCAAGTCAATTCAGTCAGATGGCGGAAAGGTCGGAACAGATGGCGCGGGTAAATTATCCGCTGAAATGTTGGATTATACCATAAAGGTCCCAACTCCATCCCATCAGGATGCCTCTTTGGGTAAAGTCGTCGATAAAGTTTTAAATAATGTATCCTTTTCAACATTTACAAATATTTATCAAGAAAAAAAAGAAAATAATGATTTAGATGTTAAATGTGTTGCAATTGGATCTGATCGTGAGAAAGCAATTGATAATTGGACACCTCTTTTTGATAAAAATAGTAGAATTGATGGAAACGGGATTAAGTGTTTCGATAAAGAAACTGGTGAATGGGTCGTTCCTGAAGACGGGATTTTGGATATTAATTATGATATTGCTTTTGGTGACATATCAGGAAAAAAATATGTTCCTATAGTAGAAGCGGAAACTTTTTTTAACATTGATATGGTAATCAACAATGAGCTGAATAAAGTTAATGAAATTATAGAAGTGGTTGATCAGCAGGAAATCACTTCTTACATTAAACCTCTTAAAGAAAATTTAGACTTAGTTTCTGAAGAAACAAAAGATAATCAAATAAAGGTGGATAATAAAACAGATTTAAAATCCTTTTTTCTTAAACGTGAATATCCAATTATAGATTCAGGCAATTGGAAGACTGTTAAAATCAAGCAAGGTATCAATAAAGGTAAAATTGCCTGGTTTGATACAATTTCTAATAAGTATTTAAAAAAAGCTATTAATAATGATTACGTTTTTACAGAAGAAATTGTGGAAGCTTACGCAGGGCCAGTAATTTTGATTGATGTAGATGTGACAATATCATCCGGTACCGAAGTGTCAGGGATCAGTTTATTAACGAATGTAAATAATGAAAGACAAGAACCATATGTTTTGGTCATTGAGGAAAATGCAAAAATTTCATATTCGAATATATTTTATAGAAATGTGATATCAAGGGGTAAATCATATCATAACACGTATTCAAGTAGCATGGTTGAATTGTATAATAATGCAATATCTTTAAAAGATACCTTGATAGTTGTGGGAGAAGTGAAAGCTAAATTTTGTTCAACAAGCAAAACGTGTACAAGTACAAAGGATTATTCCTCGGGAGATAATTCTTTTTGGTTTGGAACTGATGGGTATCCTATAGGATTAAAAGGTTACAATAACGCTGAATTTATTTGTCCAATTGTTCCATTATTGTCAGAAGGTAGTCCAGTATCTCATCCATCTTACTGGTTATTTGAAGATAAAAGTAAATGTTTATATAATAATGCAATGGATACAGGTGAAATAATTTCATGGGTTAAGGAACATAGTAAACAAAGATTTATTTCCAATAAAACATTGATGTATTTAGGAGACTCAACCAACAACAATTTAGTAATAGATGTTGAGGAAGTGAAAGATAGCTCTGAAAATATTGTTCTTGATAAAGAAGGATATCCTGTCTTGGTTAATGTTTATCGTGTTGATAACGGTGACGAGATATACAGAGGAAATGAACCTTTAAATTTAGTCAATTGGAATGAGATAAGATTAAAAAATGGAGCGGTCTTAGATAATATAATTATTTTTAGAACTTATCAATATGGCACGGGATTGTATCTGGAAAAAAATTGCGTAATAAAAAATTCTGAAATTTATGGATACACTCTAATTGATTCTACAACAAGTCGATCAAGTAATAATTATTATATCTCTTCAGGAGAAGTTTCTTATGATATAAAATCAATTTCTGAAAATGATTGTTTTTATGATATAAACGAAACGAAATTTCCAATTTCGTTATTTGATCGTGATATAATCTATTATGACAGTAACGTGAAAAAAATAACTGAGGGTAAAAGTGATAATAGTAAGATTTTTTATATTACAATAGGTGGCAGTAGAAAATCAGTAGCGGAATTAGCCTTAAGAGGTGGAAAATTAATAAATCCTTCCATTTCATTTTTCTATCAAGGTTCGATAAATGTTATTGATGAAATGATAAATTTTAAGGAGATAGTTGTTGAACCAGAACCCGTTATTGTGACTAATAATATTAAAGGTCAATTGAAAAGAATTGTAAAAAAGGGGGACAGAATAAAATTGTTAGGTTATTGGTCTTCACAAATTCAGGAATTTTCATCGTTTCCTTTAGGATTAAATAAAGTTAGAACTACATTAAATTTAATATAAAATTATAAATCTTTTATATTATTATGTATTGGGTGATAAAAACAATTAATAACAATTTAAAAACAAAAAGGGTAGTGAAGCATTATATGTCAATCTGAATAACTTGCATATTATCCTCGATAGAATTCCGGGTTATTTGCCAGATAAGATATTTATAATATTAAATTGTTTTTTATCAATTCTAATTCGAAATTTCTGATTGCTGATAATCTTTTTTAAATTAATAGCTAGATCCTTCGTTATTTGTTGGACCTTTATGTCAGCAAGAAATGTTAGAAGCAAGTTGAAAGCTTAATTTTATTCAATAATCACCTGAAAAGGTGATTATCAAAATTTTCAAGGTTTGAGCAAATGGTTGCAACCGATTTTTTATCACAAGCATTGCAATATTTCATGAATATTTTACCGGGCAATGTAACTTTCAACTTGATAGTCTTACTTACGTTTAATGTAACGTTATGCACATTGATTACTAGATTTTGGAAAGAGCCAGATAACAAGAATAGATTACATAAATTATGGTCATTTATCAATTTTCTGGCATCTTTTAAATTTCCTAAAAAAAACACGCAAATATCAGGAAAAAATGATGAAAAGAAAATTATATAGATCTCTTTATCATCATGAACATTGGTTTGCAGAATGGTGGAGTGCGATCTTACTTTTAAGTGCTGGTATTTATGTGATTATAATACCGGAAAATGAAATTTTTCATCCATTTTTTATCCAGGGTTATTTAAAAATTATATCCAACCAAGTTTGGTATAGTTTATTTATTTTTATAGGATTTGTCCAATTTGCGGCTTTATCATATGAAAGCCTGTTGGGACGGGCCACTGCAGCTTTTTTTGCATCAACCATGTTTATTTGGGAAACATTAAACAATTTTGTTTATGGATCACAATCGCATTTTTGTTTATTTGCCTAGGGAATATTTGCTTTGATTAACCTATACGCTCTGGCACGTATATTGTCAGGAGTAGAGCAGGTTTATGAATACAATTTATGAATTAATTAAATGGTGGTGGCAAAATAATGTTGAATGGATTAGATTACATGATCCATGGGTTATTCCTGTAATAGCTATATCTATTCCATTAAGTATGATTATACGGATGATATGTGTTATTATAAAAATTTTGTGTAAAAAATATTAATTTATTAAAATTATTTCTTAAATAAAATTAATATTGAATGTATCATTCTTAAATAATAATATATTGAATGTGTAGAGATTTTACAGTAAATGTTTGAAATTATTTAATTTCTAGCATTTATTTTATGTAAAATTTTAAACATTACAAAATAATAACATCACAAAAAATTATTTATTAATATATTACAAAGTCAAAAAAATGAATTTAAAATTTCTTTTAATGCTGGGGGTTGTATCTTCCCCTATTATAAATTTTTCTCATATTACATATGCAGAAGATTATGTGGCTAAATCTCAAATAAATGTAGCCAATGGAGTGGCTGGTTTAAACAAGAATGGAGAAATAACGGCCAATATAAATAATGATAGAATAAATAATAATTCAATAAATAGTAATTTTATTCAGTTAAATAAAAAAAATGATCGTTTACGTTTTATTACCAACAGTCCTGATACTAATAATAATGAGATTGATATGTTTTATAATGCGGATGGTGATAATAAGGATGATTTTGGTAATCCATTAGAGGGGAATACATTTTATTTCACGAATAATAAATACGGCAATAATTACCGATTTAACGGGACAGTCAAGGCTTCATCGTTCAACAGTGAACATTTTGAACTCCCAAGACATGGTGATCGTTTGCGTTTTATTACCAACAGTCCTGATACCAACAATAACATGATTGATATGTTTTATAATCTGGATGGTGATAATAAGGATGATTTTGGTAATCCATTAGAGGGGAATACATTTTATTTCACGAATAATAAATATGGTAATAATTACCGATTCAATGGAACGGTTAAAGCTGGTGGTATTGAGATTAATGGACATGTATTAAATAAACCAATTCCAGGGGGGATTGAACCAGTTGATCCGTATAATGATGATAGAAATAATGCCAATTTAATATTTTTGAGTCAACCAGGGTATGATTGGGGAAATATTAAACCAAATACGTTAATGGTTGGAGGGCGTAGTCGCAATTCTGTAGTTGGAATAAAAGCTACCTGCCAAAATACCGGACAAGGAGATCAAGGTGGGTCTTGCTATCAATTTACAAATATGAGCGGTCCACAAGCATACCATCGTAGCGGTTCTGGAGTGACTGATGGTATTAATATGGATATGCGAACAATGGATAATTCTCCTATGGATTCAATAGGCGGGAATACATTGGTTAAAAATAGCGATGGTTCATATATTGTTAAAGGTAATGAATATTCGGTAATATCGAATGTTCCGGCTGGTGCAACAAAATTTGTTATCAAAGGAACCTTTGGATGTGGGTTGGGTGAAAGCAGATCACGTTGTGAATTGAGGGGTATCAATTTTGTAAACAATGCAGGGAAAATATCTAATTCTGTAAAAGTTACCCCCGGTTTTTATAACCCTTCAAACAATACGACAGAAGTAAATATTAATGATGGTTATGCTTTGAAGGATATTTTAACTCCAGATAAAAAATTAGAAATTATATATTATGCTTCTGATGGTACAGCATATGCTATTGATTTTTCTGAAGATGATAATGGTTCTCAATATGCGGCAATTTATCCATCTTTATCAGAAAAAGAAAGAAATCTTACGCACGCGCGTATGGCTGTATGGACCAATATCGCCAATGGGATGGCCAGTGTTGAAAATGGAACCAATGAAGACAGTGGTAATACAGACATGCCCGGTTATTATTATGGATATGCTGATGGGTTTGGCGATACTGTTTTAAATCAAGCCAATATTGACGCTATTCAAGCAGATAAAACAAAAACAGATGAAGAAAAAGATCTCGCCATAAGACAAAATAAAGTAACCAAGATATTTATGAGATCTTTTAGTTATCCAGGTTTAGCTGGTGACTTGGTAAAATGGAAGAATAACAAGCATCCGCTTAATGATGATCCCAATTTAAAATCTCCAGGCTTAAATGTTAATGATCAGCTGGATTATAAACTTTCCTATGCTTGTTTAACAAAAAACCAGTTAAATGATAATGAGGAACTACAAAAGAGATTGCATATTGGTAATCGACCAGATTGTTTTGATAAAGTTAATATTCCTGCAGTTGTAAGACCGGAACAAATAAATAATATAAATTATATTTATAATAGTAATTATCATCGCTATCAAAAACCCGCCCTGTTTTTAGGAATGGTTCAAAAGAATTTTAATCTTTACACTCAACAATCATTCAATAAAAGTCCTGATTCAATTACCCGTGAATTTGATAATGAATGGGATTTTCCTATGAATCAAGATCATGATGGACAAGCATCTGTGCGTGGACTTACCATGGTCTTTTCCGGAGGTGGACACCCATTGGCTCAAGGAAGCTATATGTTGCGTATGGCTGGATTCAATCATATGCCATTGGGGTTGAAAATTGATGGTATTTGGCCATATGGTGGTAAGTCTCTTGAAACTGATGCAGGTTTCTTTTTGTATAAATGGACTATGTTAGGAGCATCTCCCTATCTGCAAAATATTAATGATGTTATGAGCATATCTGGTTTGGGACAAATAAAAACCAATCAGGCTTCATACCAACTTATGACATTTATGTCTAATGATGGTAATGTAGATAACAAGCGAAATAATTCATTGCATTTGGGTTTAACGAAGCAAAATTCTACTGATCCCCTTCAGAACCTAGCCTGGAATCAATCACCAACTTGTAACGAGAATAAAGAGTGTGCTGTTTTAGGTCAGATATTTTTTGATCCGTTGGGTTATATAGGTGGTATAGGATTAGGTTCTGGTTATGGAGATAAAGCTAAATTAGGATTGGTTGTAGACAAGGATGCTAATGTTTTTATAAATAAAAATTTATCGGTAACTGGTCAATCTAATAACAATAGTATTAATACTAATTTTCTTCAGCTTAATCATAAAAACAATATTTTACGTTTCGTAACTAATAGCCCTGATACGAACAATAACATGATTGATATGTTTTATAATCGGGATGGTGATAATAGAGATGATTTTGGTAACTTATTGGAATCAAACACTTTCTATTTTACAAATAATAGATATGGTAATAATTATAGATTTAATGGCACGGTTAAGGCAAATAGTATGGAAAGTGATCAATTTACTGCTAGGGGTTCCATTTCATCACGAAGATTTATTGGTTTATTGTCAACACCATCTTCATCATCAGCGTCTTGTACAACAGGAGAGTTTACAGATGATGCAAATTATCATTATGTATGTGTTTCTACAAACAAATGGAAACGTGTCGCTTTGTCAGATTTTTAGACAATCAATTAATTATGATTATATTTTATAAAATCATACATTAAAATTTTATAATAATTTTATGCCCACCTTAATGATGGGCTTTTTTTATTTTTAAAGGTAAATTTTTATATTAAAAACAACGGGGGGTATTTGTTTAAATCACCTTAAATATTGTGTTGTTATGTCAATTTTAAATTATTTTGGTCTTTGGAAATAACGCACTGATAATCATTAGGTTATGAGTAATTGTTTGGTTGAAGGATATTCAGGTAATTTTACTTATTTAAAACAAATGGGTAATGGACCAGCATTAAGTATTTGTCAGATGGAAGCAGCAACTTATTATGACATTTGCAATATTTTTTTAAACAATGCTAAACGCCAATCTTTAATATATGTATTAATATACATTGCAGAAAATTTTAATTTAGATAGTTAGGGATTACCGAAACCTGATATATTAATAGGTAATCATTTTTTGTTGTGGCAATATGTCGTATTTTATATTTGAATTAAGGAATTACTGTAGCAATGGCTCAGTATCATAAAAAATACTATAGTATCAATTTAGTAAAGTAATTTGAAGAATTATGACCATTTTCAATAAGCCATAAACTGTTAAAATAGATCAAAAATAATCTATGAATATAAAACATAAAATATGTAATATTAATTAAATAATATAAAAGAAATTATTAGATTAATAATTTAAAAATAATTATTTTATGTATGATTTTTATAGATTTTTTTATATAAAATGTATATAATCAATAAGGTAAGGTAAAAAAAGAATTACCTCCTTTATTATTGACACAACATCTAACTAAAAATTTCAAAAGGTTTTAAATAATTTTTATTTAGAAATAAAGGCCTTTTTTACCTTACCTAAATCAATCTAGCAAAATTAATTGTGAATATCAATACTAATAGTCAATAATTTATATATCGTTATATTTATTACTTAATAATAATTAATTTTTATGACAATAATAAAGAATAAATATATATTTATTTGAATAAATAATAATTCTAATTCATGTTAAATGAAATTATAATTTTTTGATAGAATATTGTCTTGAACAATGGATAAAATGTTCACAAAACATGTAAATATAATTGTAAATTATGATTAATCAATTATACAATGCTTATTGATTATTATTAAATTTGGTAGCGAATAAAAGATATACAAAATTATTGGCTGTTTATATTGATCAATAATTTTTTACACGTTGAAATAATAACTTATTTCTATAATAAATTGTTAGGTGAATTATAATTGATCACACTATATTAAATTTTCACATATCGATTTTGTTATGTTTGTGGTGCCGGATGAGGGATTTGAACCCCCGACCTTCGGTTTACAAAACCGCTGCACTACCACTGTGCTAATCCGGCAATATACAATTAACACGTGCAGTTTTATGCCTGATTTTAGATTTAATTTCAAGAAAAAAATACAAAAAAGTTAATATTTTTAATTTTTATAATAAAAATCAATTTTTTTTGATTGCTTGAAATTAAATTGATAATCATGAAGTGAAGGGGGATTATATGAAAACAGTTTTGTTTTCCAATTATTTTCCATGGATATACAATATATGTCTCATAAAATTGCAATAGGTCTTGATTTTGGTAGCGATTCCGTTCGCGCTCTGGCTGTAGATTGTCAAAATGGTGAAGAGCTTGCAGCAAGTATCACATATTATCCACGCTGGAAAAAGGGGTTGTTCTGTAATCCTATTTTAAATCGATTTCGGCAACATCCTCTGGATTTTATGGAATCATTAACAGAGGTTGTTTGCTCAGTCGTAAAACAATTGGGTGGTGTCGCTAAAAATATTGTTGCTATTGGAGTTGATGCGACAGGATCCAGTCCTGCACCATTGGATAGGCATGGTCAAATTCTTGCGTTACGGCCTGATTTTTCAGAAAATCCAAATGCAATGTTTATTTTATGGAAAGATCATACCGCTATTGAAGAGGCGGAAGAAATTAATCGATTATGTCAAAAACCAGCATATTCTGTTTTTTTAAAAGGATGTGGAGGGGTTTATTCATCAGAATGGTTTTGGTCAAAAATTTTGCACAGTTTCAGAAATGACGAGGCTGTTAAAAAAGCCGCAGTATCTTGGGTTGAATGTTCAGATTGGATTCCCGCGTTGCTGACAGGCACAACCTTACCCCATATAATTAAAAGAAACAGATGTGCGGCTGGTCATAAATGCCTTTGGAATGAACAATGGGGCGGTTTACCTTCCTATGAGTTTTTTAAAGACCTAGATCCTGTACTGGTTGAAGAATTACCCTATCCGTTATTTAAAGAGACTTATACTGCTGATATGGCTGTTGGCAAGTTAACAAAGGAGTGGGCGGAAAAACTTGGTTTAAACGAAAATGTGACGGTTTCAGGCGGGGCAATTGATTCCCATGTCGGTGCAATAGGTGCGGGTGTTAAACCCTATAATCTGGTAAAGGTCATAGGAACTTCAACTTGTGATATGTTAACGGCTGAAAATGAGCAAGTAAAAGGTAGGTTTATCAAGGGGATATGCGGACAGGTTAATGGTAGTATTGTTCCGGGATATATCGGTTTCGAGGCGGGACAATCCGCTTTTGGTGATATTTTTGCGTGGTTTCAACGTTTTTTAGGCTGGCCCTTGCAATTCTATGCACGTAATAATTTTACACATTTGCAAGAATTTTATGAAATTGAGCATGATTTGCTAAATAATCTAGCTGAAGAATGGTATAAAAATAAGAATCTAGAATATTTACCGATTGCAGTTGACTGGCTTAATGGGCGTCGAACACCTTATGCCAATCAGCGTTTAAAAGGAACAATTACAGGATTAACATTGGCCACTGATGCAGTTGCGGTTTTTGGAAGCTTGATAGTTTCTACTGCTTGTGGTGCAAGGGCTATTATGGAATGTTTTGTAGAACAGGGTATACCTATTAACACAATTATTGCAATTGGCGGAATTGCTAAAAAATCATCAATCATAATGCAGACATGTGCCGATATTATGAAACGTGAAATAAAAGTGTCAGACTCTGAACAGTGTTGCGCTTTGGGGGGCGCCATTTTAGGGGCCGTAGCTGCAAAGGTGTATTCTTCAGTTTTGGAAGCTCAGCACCATATGTCCAGTCCTATATCTAAGATCTATAAACCTGATTTGCATTTATCTGAACAATACGAACGGATATACGGTCAGTATCAACAATGGGCTAGGGTTTCGGAAAGACAATATGTTTAAAATTAAGTATCAAAAAATATTTATCATTGAGGAAATGGGTGTTTATCCTTAAAAAACTTGATTACATGAATGAAAATGCTTATCTTAATGATGTCCAGTAAATGGATGATAATTAAATAACGACGTTCTTGGGGCGAGGTGTAATTCCTCACCGACGGTAAGAGAATATCTTGTTCTTAAGCCCGTGAGCGCCTGTATTGTAATAATGCAGGGTCAAGCAGATTTTGGTGCGATTCCAAAGCCGACGGTTACAGTCCGGATGAGAAAGAACGATATAATTTACCTTTTACGTTTCGTTAATAACGTGAAGAAGGTATGTTATGGAGTGCCCGCGTGCGTCTAGAGATAGGAACTAGAAATGCAAGCACGCTTAGGTTCGGTTTCACAGGCTGAACAATTAAAAATGAATGAGGGAATTGATTTACCCGAAGCAATCTCTAATGCTTTTTCATATGCTATACGCGAAGCTTTACTTTATGTTGGGCAGACAGCGCCTAATCCTCCTGTTGGATGTGTAATTTTAGATCAACAGGGTAAAATTCTTGCTACTGCAGCCCATCATGAGGCAGGTAAGCTACATGCCGAGGCGTTGGCATTGCGGCAATGTCGTGTTGCAGGTGTTTGGAATAAAATTCATGATGTTATAGTAACGTTAGAACCCTGCAATCATATAGGGCGTACGCCACCTTGTTCTGAATCATTATTGCGAACTCCGGCTCGTCGTATATGGGTGGGAGTTGCTGATCCCAATCCTAATGTTTGTGGTGCTGGTAATGAACGGTTAAGACAAGGCGGCAAAGAAGTTTTTTTGTTAAGAGATCTTTGCGGTAAAAAATCTCTTTACTGGCAAAAAAAATGTGAGGATCTTATTGCTCCGTTTATTCAATCTGTGACAAGAGGGAAAGCCTGGATAACGGTTAAACAAGCTCTTGATGTTGCAGGCTCCATGATCCCACCAATAGGGAAAAAGACATTCACCTCTTTTACATCCCTATGTCAGGCTCATCAATTGCGGCGTGGAACTGAGGCGATTATAACAGGTGTGAATACAATTAAAGAGGATAATCCCTCTTTCACCGTGCGCTATGTCCCTGATCACCCGGATCGAAAACGTTTGTTGATTATTTGCACTAAACAGCAAAAGCCTCTAGAGGAAATTGTCCCCGTAAATTATATCAAAAATGCTGAAAAAAATAATTTTTCTCTTGTTACATGTTCAAAAATTGATGATCTACCATATTTATTACATAATCATAATATATTGTGGGGAATGGTTGAAGGAGGGCCACAGTTATTGCAAGTCATTCGTCAAAAGAAACTTTGGGATGAATGGCTTATATTTCGAAAACAAAATAAAGGGGATGATCAGTTAAAGTTAATTTCTAACCACCTTGCTTCACCTACGCGATTACTTTTATCCCACTTCAATTTTGTTGACTTTTCGAAAAGAAAGGAGGGCACATTATGTTCTCTGGTATCATAGAGTTTCTTGGTGTTGTTTCAGCTGTTAAATATGAAAAGCAGGATTTAAAAATTCAAGCTATGGAAATTAAGATTAAAACTGGTATACCAGATTTGATTCTTGGTGAAAGTGTTGCCGTAAATGGTGTATGTTTGACGGTGACAAAACTAGGTACGAATGATGAAGCTTCCTTTTTTATCAGTTCAGAAACTTTAGATCGTACGAATCTATATGTTTTAATTGAAAATATGAAAGTAAATCTGGAACGGGCCGTAACACCTTCCACCCGGCTTTCTGGTCACATTGTTCAGGGGCATGTAGATGCAACTGGCCGTATTTTCAAAATTGAACAGAAAGGTGAGGCACATCAATTATTTGTCGCTTTACCTTCTTCATTACGTAAGTATGTTGTGGAAAAAGGTTCAATAGCCATAGATGGTGTCAGTTTAACTATTAACGGGATAAAAGAAATAGCCGAAGAAAATCACGGAATAAATGAGTTCCTGATTGATTTGATGATTATTCCGCATACTTGGAACCATACACGGCTCGGTTTGTTAAAGGTTGATGACATTGTCAATATTGAGGTTGATATCATTTCAAAATACGTGGAAAATCTATGTCAAGTTCAAAAGTGAATCAAACTTTAAGTGCGGAATTGAAACGTGCTGTTTCTGCCTTGCAAAATGGGCAGATGATTTTGTTGGTTGATGATGAGGGACGTGAAAACGAAGGTGACCTAGTTGCTGCCGGGCAATTTGTTACGCCTGAGATCGTTAATTTTATGATTACGAATGCCAAAGGTTTACTTTGTATGCCTTTACAACGTGAGCTGGCGCAGAAACTTCGTTTACCGTTAATGGTTCAACATAATACCTCACCACATGAGACAGCTTTTACAGTCTCTATAGAAGCAAAAGAGGGCATTACAACAGGTATTTCTGCTTCGGATCGTGCAAAAACCTTTGAAGTGGTTGCAAGGGATGACGTCACTGCGCAGGATATTATTTGTCCCGGTCATGTTTTCCCCTTAATTGCCGATCCTAATGGTGTTTTATCCAGAAATGGACATACGGAAGGCTCAATTGATCTATTAAAAATCGCTGGATTGAAGCCTATTGCCGCAATTTGTGAGATTGTAAAAGATGATGGATCAATGGCAAGAATGCCGGAGCTTCGTCAGTTTGCTGAAAAATATGGTATTCCAATCGTTACAATTGCTGAAATTATACGTTGGCGTGAACTGTATGACGCGAAAAAATTGGATTCCGTATCTTCATTGGTGAAAGCGGGAACAAGAGCCCATTTACCCAATTGTTATGGTGGAGAGGATTTTAAGGTTCAGGCATTCATAGACTTGAAGGGTAACGAACATCTGGCCGTTATGAAAGGAGACTTTCCATTTTATCAAACCAATGAACAAATTCCCTTGGTTCGTCTGCATTCAGAATGTTTGACAGGGGATGTGTTTGGTTCTTTGCGATGTGATTGCGGTCCCCAATTACATCAGGCCTTGAAAATGATTGGTGAATCCGAATGTGGTGTTCTGTTATATTTATGCGGTCATGAAGGCCGTGGAATAGGGCTTTTTAATAAGATTGAGGCTTACGCATTACAGGAAAAAGGGTTTGATACGGTCGAAGCGAATCATCAATTGGGTTTTTTGACTGATATGCGTGACTGGAAAGTTGCTGGTGCCATCTTAAGAAAACTTGGTATCAAATCTTTAAATTTAATGACGAATAACAAGAGCAAGGTTGAAATGATAAAAAAACAGGGTTTTGAAATTCGTCATCGTGTTTCATTGGAAATTGATGCTAATCCTTTTAACAGTCAGTATTTAAAAACAAAACGAGATCGTATGGGGCATCTTTTAACCCATTTATCTGAAATATAAATTTCAGTTAGAGTTTATAACTAGTGAATAAAGGTTTTTACATGATAAAACAAGCTCCTCAATCAATACAGAAATTTTCATTTTCCAAACCGCCACGGATTGCAATAGTGGTTAGTCGGTTTAATCAAATAGTAACGAATGGATTGTGTCAAGGGGCACAGGAATGGTTGTCTGAACATCAAATTCTTTTTTATCAAGAAGATTTATTTTATGTACCTGGAGCTTTTGAATTGCCTTTAATCGCACAAAAACTGGCCAAGTCAGGTAAATATGATGGTGTTGTATGTTTGGGATGTGTCATTAAGGGAGATACAGCGCATTTTGAATTTATCAGTCTGGGTGCAACTATCGGATTGATGCAGGCCAGTTTGCATACAGAAGTTCCTATCAGTTTTGGTGTTTTAACCACTTATACTTCGGAACAGGCACAAATCCGTTCTGAAGAAAATAAGGAGAATAAGGGTCGCGAGGCTGTAGCAGCCTGTATTGAAAGTTTGGCTTTATTACAAAAAATTTAATTTTTTCAATCATTTAATTTTTTCTCGGTAATTGGCTTGATACAATTATCGAGAAAGAAAAAAGCTGCACTTTTTATATATCAATTAAGAATAATTATTAATTGCATAACATTGATTATATTTTGAATGAATTTTTATTATTTTTGGGATTTAAATATATAAAAAAAAGGAGTAGTTATGTTTTTCAGTTTTAAAAAAAATAAACTGCCAGAAGAATTCGTCATATGGAAGAGTTAATAATTTAAAATTCAGAATATTGAAATCAAATCATAATGAAAATTTCTGAATTGTTATTCCTTTTTTATAAGTTGTTACAAAATTGATTTATATAATGGATGTTGAATGCTTTTAGATGAAAGCTATTTTCTTCTATTGTATCAATTAAAAGATATAACATATTTATAAATCTATAGAGTTTTGAATTCTTCTGTATTGTACGAAAAGGATGTGTTGCCGGAATGGTTTCTGCATTGATTAGACGGATTGTTGAATTTTGCTCACGTCATGCATGGCTTGTTTTTATAGTTTATCTGTTGCTGGCAATTGTATCTATTTTTGTAACAAGTAAGAAACTGGATATAACTACTGATACTACCAAGATGTTTTCCACGAAAATGCCTTGGAAGCAGCGATCGGACTGGATGGGAAAGAATTTCCCAAATCGAGAGGGAATTTTAGTTGCGATTATTGAGGCCAAAATTCCGGAAGAAAGGGAATTAAGTGCAGAAATTCTTGTTAATCAGTTAAATCAGGATAAAAAACATTTTTATTTTGCTAGTTCACCAGAAAATAATCCTTTTCTTGTTAAAAACGGATTGATGTTCCTTGATCCTCCAGTGTTGGATCAAACATTGAATACAATAATTCGTGCACAACCTTTTTTGAGTAGTCTTGCCGCGGATACTTCTGCACGAGGATTATTTGATACGTTGGGTATGGTTGTAGAAGGTATTAAGGAAAATCAGGTTGATCTGGAACAGTATAAAAATGAATTAAATGGATTTGCTAAAACATTAGAGAAAGCATCACAAAGAGATTTTGAACCTTTTTCATGGGAGAAAAGTCTTTCTGGAGAACTTTCAAGTTTGGCTGGTCGATATCAAATCGTAGTGGCAAAACCAAAAATGGATTTAACCTCCTTGCAACCTTCAGGGGAGGCTGTTGCGTCATTAAAAAAAGCAATTTCTTCCATATCATATGTTCAAAGAGGAGATGTGAAGATTCATATTACAGGAGATGCAAAAATCAATGATGAGGAATTTTCCACGGTCATGGATGGCATGGTTCTCGGTCTTTTTGCCTCTTTTGTATTGGTTGCGGGCTGGTTATTCCTTGCAGTAAAAACCTGGCGTATTATTTTACCCATACTATATGTGTTATTGATCGGTTTGATTCTTACAACAGGTTTTGCTTCAATTGCGGTGGGCACGTTAAACCTTATATCCGTTTCTTTCGCAATTTTGTTTGTCAGTATTGCTGTTGATTTCGCAATCCAGTTTTCTGTTCGTTTCAGGGGGCAAGATATTCAAGCGGATGACAATACCAATAAAAGGCAATCAACTTTATTGGCATTGTCTAAAACAGGATATGATACAGGTCATCAGATATTTACAGCTTCTGTTGCGGCAGCAGCAGGTTTTTTGGCGTTTACTCCGACAAATTTTGTTGGGGTTAAGCAGCTTGGCTTAATTGCTGGCACGGGTATGATTATTGCCTTGATCTGCACGTTAACACTTTTGCCAGCCATGTTAACAATTTTACAGCCAAAAATAGTTCAAGCTATGGCTGGTTTTCCCAGATTGAAAAGTTTGGATAATAAATTTCGACATTATCGTTGGTATATCCTTGCTGTTTATGCAATGATTGCTGTTATCGGCATTTTCTTTCTGGTTGATCAAAAGGTCAGCTTTGATGCAGACCCATTTCATACCAAGGATACCCATTCTGAAGGGATGAAGGCTTTACAGCTATTGATGAATGATCCGAATACTAATCCTTATACAGCAGATGTAATGGCTAAATCTCCTGAAGAGGCAAAAAAACTCGTAGATCAGATTGGTCAGCTTTCTTCAGTGCAAAATGTTATTTGGCTTGGATCTTTTGTTCCGGAGGATCAAAAAATTAAAATTCCAATGATCAGGGATGCAGCGTCGGTCTTGTTGAACACTTTGTCAAACACATCAATCAAATCCAGACCATCAGCATCGGAATTACGTCAGTCTATGCAGAAAATGTTGGATAAACTCAATTCGGTGCAAAATATACTGACGTCTGATAGTCCATTGGAAAGAATACGTCTTGCATTGCAAAAAATTGTCAGTATGTCTGATAATGACCTCATGAAAATCAATGATGATCTGGTTCGTTTTCTTGGTTTTCAATTGCACCATCTGGAAATTATGTTAACGCCATCAGCCGTTTCTCTAACTGATGTTCCCAAAGAGTTGGCAAATGAATATCGAACAAAAGATGGATTATACAGGATAGAGATTTATCCAAAAGGCACAAATCTTGATAATGAACAAATTGCAACGTTTGTTAAACAAATTCGTTCCGTTGCTCCTGAAGCGGCCGGAACTTCCGTTGATATCATAGAAAGTGCAAATACAGTGGTTCATGCTTTTATTATCGCGGCGGTTATGGCGATAATAACTTTGGCCATCATTATATTTATCGCATTACGTCGAATATTGGATATGTGTCTTGTATTAATGCCTTTGATATTGTCAGGACTTATGACAATTATTGTGATTGTCTTAATCGATCAGCCTTTGAATTTTGCCAATATCATTACATTACCGCTTTTACTTGGAGTTGGTGTATCCTTTAATATCTATTTTGTAATGAATTGGCGTGAAGGACTATCGAATCCCTTATCATCGCCAACTGCTAGAGCGGTTCTATTTTCAGCTTTAACAACTGGAACGGCTTTTGGATCTTTGGCAGCTTCAGCCCATCCTGGAACAGCGAGTATGGGGTTATTACTATTGATATCCCTAGGATGTACATTGGTGGCGACATTAATATTTGTTCCTGCGTTATTACCCAAACGGGATATCGATAGGGAATAAATCTATTGGATGTTTCATTCCAATAGATTATATAGAGGTAAGGGTTAGAAACAGGCCTGAATGAATTTTTGAAAAGCTAGAGCACGGTGACTAATTGAATTTTTTTTCGAATCAGTCATTTCTGCAAAAGTTAACGGGTTATTTAATGGTTGAAAAACGGGATCATATCCATGACCGTATTGTCCACGGGGAGGCCAAATAAAATTACCGTCAACTTTTCCTTCAAATTCATATGTTTTACCGTTTGGATATGCAAGGGATAGCACACAGATAAAATAAGCCGATTTATCAGGAATGGACTGTAATTTATCATGCATTTTTTGCATGGCCATAGAATAATTCTTATGAGGTCCCGCCCAACGAGCAGAATATAAACCAGGATCCCCATTCAATCCATTAAGGCAAAAACCGGAATCATCTGCCAATGCAATCATGTTTGAGGCATAACTGGCTTGTAAAGCTTTTAAACGGGCATTTTCATGAAAGGTTGTCCCTGTTTCTTCAGGTTCTGTCAGATTAAGTTCACCTGCCGAATGAATTCTTAATGAAAAATTGGAAAGTAATTGATGAATTTCCTTTACCTTGCCTGGATTATGGGTGGCGAGAACAAGTTTTGTATCAGGAATAATTTTAGGTGGAAGCGAAAACATTTAAATTCTTTCATCATTCAAAAATTAAATATGTTTAAATGAGAATTATCTCTGATTAAATTATAATGTCATAATAATTTGTTTAAAATTAGAATAAATATAAGGTTATGATTTAATGTACAATAAAATAATATCTCAAGATTTATTGCGACAATTATTTTTAATATGATCTAATAAAATTTCATACTGAATAGATAAAATTCATTATTAAAAATATTACTTTATATCATTCTGATAGATAATTTATTTTTCTAAAGTGGTATTTATTTTATAAATCATTTATTTTTAATAATTAATGAATGATCTATGATAGGAAAAAAGAATGCAGTCAATTGATGCGGCTTTAGCGGGTAATTTTCAATTTGATCACCAAATCAAGATCAATCGAATGGGATTTGGTGCGATGCGTATTGTTGGTAAAGGTGTATGGGGGGAACCTGAAAATCGTAAGGAAGTTATTGCAACTTTATATCGTACGTTAGAATTGGGGATTAATTTTATCGATACGGCAGATAGCTATGGTCCTTTTATCAGCGAAGAATTAATTTGCGAAGCACTTTATCCTTATCCGAAAAATTTATTGATTGGCACAAAAGGGGGGCACACTCGGCATGGGCCGGATATTTGGCGACCCATTGGCAGTCCAGATTATTTACGTCAATGTGTTTTAATGAGTATGCGTCGTCTAAAACTGGATCAAATCCGTTTATGGCAATTGCATCGTGTGGGGGAAGATACTTTTCCGGAATTACAGTTTGAAGCTATCGCCAAAATGCAGCAGGAGGGATTAATCGGTCATATTGGGTTATCTGCCGTATCTGTAGGGATGATTAAACGTGCGTCAAAATTTTTCAAGGTTGCTTCCGTTCAGAACAAATATAATCTGGTTAATCGGGAATCAGAAGCCGTTGTTGATTTTTGTGATAAAAATAATATCGCTTTCATACCTTATGCACCTTTGGAACAGGGGGTGAAATTCACTGGTCCTGTTCTTGAAGAAATTATGAACAAAAAACACGCCTCAGCCCGTCAGATAGCGTTGGCCTGGCTATTAAAACGTTCAAAAATCATTGTTCCCATTCCCGGAACGGGTTCCGTTCAACATTTAGAGGAAAATACAGCAGCGGTGAATGTTAATTTGACGGATGATGAATGGACAAAACTTGATTTGGAGGGAAAAAAGATTTGGGATAAACAAAAAAAATCTGCAAAATTATATTTGTAAACTGAATAAAAGATCGACATATTCTTGGAATAACAACATAGTTGTTTTTTACTCATATTAAAAATGTTATATAAGAATAACTCCTAATAATCGAGTTTTCACAATTGATGTAGAGTTTTTTTATGTCTTCGAAAAATTCTGATCCGTCTAATGCTGGTAATAAATATAGTAATTCAATTATAAAACGCCCCAGATACCGTATATGGCGGATGTTGGTTGGAATACTTGCAGGCTTGTTCCTTTTTATTCTTGCGGGAGGCGGATTATTTGCCTGGATAAAATATGAGGGAGCCGTACAGGATTTGCCTACTGTTGAGGGGTTGAAAAATTATGCCCCGCCTGTTATGAGCCGGATATATGCCAATAATGATCGTGTCATGGCAGAATTGGCATCAGAGCGGAGATTATTTGTTCCTATTACCCTTATTCCGGATCGGGTCAAGAATGCTTTTATCTCGACAGAGGACAAGAATTTCTATTCTCATGGCGGGATAGACCCCTTGGCAATTGTACGTGCGGTTGTACAAGATATGTTCCGTAAAACGTCAGGTAAGCGTCTGGTGGGGGCCTCAACGATTACGCAACAGGTTGCGCGTAATATGTTGCTTAACAATAAGCGGAATTTGAATCGCAAGATTAAGGAAGCTATCTTGGCAATTCGAATTGAACAATCCCTGACCAAAGATCAAATTCTGGAAATTTATTTAAATGAAATTTATCTTGGTGATGGTGCCTACGGGGTTGCTGCGGCCGCACAAACTTATTTTCATAAAAATCTTGATCAGCTGACCGTGGCAGAAGCGGCCTATCTCGGTGGATTGCCGAAATCTCCTTATAATTATGATCTTTATCATCATCCAAAAGCAGGGCTGGAACGTCGTAATTTCGTTTTGAGCCGTATGCTAGAAACTGGTGCAATCAGCAAAGAAGTCTTGAAACAGGCAATGGATGAGCCCCTGCAAGTGACACAATCTGTTATAAGACGTGGACCTTTGGCAGGAACACAATGGTTTTCCGAGGCTGTAAGGCGTGATCTGATAGATCGCTATGGAATGGATAAAACAATGCAGGGTGGTTTGGAAGTTCATACGAGTTTGGATCTGAAAAATCAAAATCTAGCAACAAGGTTAATGCAGCAGGCATTAATGAAATATGATCGGCAACATGGTTGGCGAGGTGCAATAAATCATTTAAATATCGAGGATGGAAAAGAATGGAGTGATTTGCTAGCCAGACAAAAAAATCCTGCCGGGATATTGGATGCATGGCGTGTTGCCATTGTTTTGAATAGTAGTACGGGAAAAGTTGGATGGTTGGAGAATAAGAATGAGAAATTGGCTTTATTGGAAAATAAGGATGTAAGTTGGACAAAGCGTTCTTCTCATCCATTAAAAATGGGCGATGTTGTTTTAATTGAGCCTTTGGCTGATAATGGTAAAGTCGCCTTGCGTCAGGTTCCTCTGATAGAAGGTGCGTTAATTTCTGTTGATGTTCAGACAGGCCGCGTTTTATCCATGTTTGGTGGATGGTCATTTGCTGAGTCACAGTTTAATCGAGCAACACAAGCTCAACGACAACCAGGCTCTTCTTTCAAACCCATAGCTTATCTGGCGGGGATGGAACAAAATATTCCGCCATCTCAGATTTTTATGGATTCCCCTTTTTCAGCAGGTAGTTGGCATCCAAACAACTATGAAAAAACATTCTGGGGACCAACAGCGTTACATAATGGCTTACGTTATTCAAGGAATTTGGTCACCATTCGTTTGGCCGCTCAGGTCGGGATGAATGCTATTTCAAATTTGGCAATTGCATTAGGTGAAGTAGATTCAATGCCTAAGGTTTTACCTGCCGTTTTGGGTGCTGTGGAGACAACGGTTTTCCGTCATGCTGGTGCCTATGCAAGTATTGCGGCAGAGGGGTTGTTAACAAAACCAACCTTAATTGACTATATTCAGGATCGGAATGGAAAGGTAATCTGGCATTCAGATGTCTTGCAGTTGGAACATTCGGAAGATCCAGATAGGCTTCCCCTTATTATTGATCATCGTAAACGTGTTGCATCAGCTCAAAGTTCCTATCAAATTATAACCATGATGGAAGACGTGATGAAACGTGGAACCGGTATGTCGGCAGCGCGTGGCATAGATCGTCCACTTGCCGGCAAGACAGGAACCAGTCAGGATTTTAATGATGCGTGGTTTGCAGGATTTTCACCGGATGTCGTGACAGTAGTATGGTTTGGGTTTGATCAGCCAAAAACATTGGGAAAAGGTATGTCTGGCGCTGTTGTTGCCGCGCCAGTTTGGAATGAATTCATGAAAAACATTCTGGCTAATCGTCCCAAACTTGATTTTGCAAAACCAGAAGGTGTTTTTCTAGCAAGTTATGATACGAGTAAAGGAAGTGTAACTGATGCTTTCAAGGAAGGACAAACCCCGGGAATTAGCATCAATTTGAATAAGGGGGCAGCAACGGGTGAGTTGACAGCCCAGGATACAGGAGCTGAAAATATACCTGATTCTGAAGAGTCCATGGATAGTAATGAGGGGATTGTATCTCCATCTAATGAAGGAAGTGAAAAAAAGATTGGTGAAAAAACAGGTCAATCTTCATCTTCAGGTGAAGGGGAAGATATAGGTATGGGTGGATTATATTAAGGTTGACCTTGTATTTTTATTAAAATCTTGTTAATTGGATTAATAATTAATTGCATTTAGGTAAATAAAGGAAACGAGTATGTCTGCGGAGAGTGATACACTCCAACAAACAATAGAGCAGTCTTTAGAACTGCTGAGGAGGCATCTTTGACTGGGATACAGCTAAAGATCGTCTAGCCGAGTTAAATAACCGCATTGAAGATCCCAATCTATGGGATGATGCGGAAAATGCGCAAAAGATTATGCAGGAAAGAACAGGGCTTGCCAATCAAATTGAGCGGGTTGAACGGTTGGAGCAGGATTGCAAGGAAAATCTTGACCTAATTGCGTTGGCTGAACAGGACAATGACATGGAAATTTTTCAGGATGCCTTGCAACAATTGCAATCAATGGAAAAAGAAGTTAAACGTCTTGAATTGGAAAGTTTACTTTCTGGTGAAGCCGATCGGAATGACTGTTATCTGGAAGTGAATTCCGGGGCAGGAGGCACGGAAGCGCAGGATTGGGCTGAGATGATGTTAAGAATGTATACACGTTGGGCTGAACAACATGGTTATAAGGTAACCATGTTGGAAAGTACTGAAGGGGAACAGGCGGGTATAAAATCGGCAACATTGCAAATAAGCGGGATAAATGCCTATGGGTGGCTGAAAACTGAAGCGGGAGTTCATCGCTTGGTTCGTATTTCGCCTTTTGATTCCGCTAAAAGGCGTCATACATCTTTTGCTTCTGTTTGGGTTTATCCAGTTATAGATGATTCAATTGATATTGAAGTAAATGAATCAGATTTGAAAATCGATACGTATCGTGCATCGGGTGCTGGCGGACAGCATATCAATAAAACGGAATCAGCCATAAGAATTACCCATGTTCCAACAGGAATTATTGTCGCTTGTCAAACGGATCGATCACAACATCGTAATCGGGCAACAGCAATGGAAATGTTGAAGGCCCGTCTATATGAATTGGAATTAAAAAAACGCGAGGAAGAGGCGGCACAGACAGAAGCCAATAAAACTGATATAGGTTGGGGTCATCAAATCCGTTCTTATGTTTTGGCACCCTATCAATTGGTGAAAGATTTGCGAACGGATGTGGAAAAAACCAATCCAGATGCTGTTCTGGACGGTGATCTGGATGATTTCATGGCAGCTGCACTGGCTTTAAGGGTGGGGGCAACACGTTCAGAAGCAAGTGCGAAAGCAACATGATAAAAAGGCTTTGTTAAAAACTTTGACTAATAATGATTTATCAGTGGATAAGTATTGAAGATGAGTAATTTCACAGGAAATGGAAAATGATTCATGGTTAATCTTAATCAACGTCATCCTATTGAATCTATTGGTATTTTAATTCTTGTTATTTTGTTTCATATTTTTGGAATTCTTGGATTATTGTTTCTGATGCATTCCAATAAAAAAGAAGATATGCCTGCTCCATTAGAAATAAGGGTTGTAGATGTATCTTCCGCCGCATCCTCAGCTTCCGCACAGGTTTCACAACCACCTGCACCGGAAATGATTGTTCCACCTCCACCAGAGATTGAGCCCCCCCCAATTAATACAGAAGCCCCTGTACAACCTAAACCGCCTAAAATTGTAAAAAAACAAGTCAAAAAAAGGGAACCGGCTGCCCAACCTGCAAAAAGCTCGGCATCCGATAGTCAAAATCAAGGGAATATGAATGGTACATCTGGTGAGGGGATGTCGAATACTCCAAATGATGGTCCTCCTGACAGAAGTGCTGGCAGCCGTGCACTTAATGGTGTTAAAATGAATTATCCTCCTGATATGGAAGCAGCGGGTAAGGAAGGTCGGGTTATACTATCCTGTGATATTGAAGCGGATGGCCATACCAATAATTGTAATGTAATTGAAGCCAAAGGAGGAAACTCGTTTAAAGAAGAGGCTCTACGCTATGTGGCTTCTGCCCGTTATCGTCCAGCCACACGCAACGGTATGCCAGTAAAAGAGAAAAATCATCGTCTTACAATCAGTTTTAAATTAGGTGCTGGATAAATGGTTCATTTATTTTGGATTGGATATGTCAATTAGTCATCTTAAATGCAAATAAAGTTAAAATTTCTTTAAATTTAGTTACGTTAATGTCGAAAAATATGAATAAATTTACCAAACAATATATTGGGCAGACCAACATTGATAATCTGTGCTTTCATGATATGAATTTTTATGACAAAAATTTTAGGGATGGTTTAGTTGATGCTTTAAATATTTGTAAAAATATATTTAAGGAACATGATCGTTACGTTATCGGGTTATCAAAAATCAATCCCAGAGCGTCACCAATTCGATAACAGATATGGTATATAGGTTTGAAATGAACCTAGAATCAATTATAAGTTGATGGTTATTCATATCAATATAAAAATAAATAACAATGAATATGTTTATGTTGTCTGAGGTTGTTTAAAGAAATTACTGCCCAGTAAAATTAACGAAGGAATGTGTTAAATATGGATAAAAATAAAAGTTTATTTCGATTGATTCGTTTTAAATTCACTGTGATTGCCGCATTTTCTGGAATGCTTTGCCTGTCAGGTATAAACAATGGTTTTGCACAGCAGCCTCAGCAAAATATACCAACATCAACTGCACATGATAACTCCGCTTCTCAACCAATGCAAAATTCAGCGGGTAGCAACGTAAATCCAGTCGTTTCTTCGACCATAGACAACCCAATAAAACCGGAAGCTGTTCCTCAATCATCAGAAAATCCATATGGTTTAAAAGCTTTGTGGAAAGCGGGTGATATTGTTTCAAGGATAACATTGCTTGTGTTGGCAATAATGTCAGTAGGGAGTTGGTATGTAATCGTTGCAAAAATTGTTGTCCAAAATCGTGTAACGCGTGCTGGAAAAGAAGTGCGTGAAAAACAGTTCTGGCAACAAAACACTTTAAAAAAGGGTACGGAGAGTTTAGGTAGTAACTCTTCCTATCGATATATTTCTGAAAATGGTATTGATGCACTGATGCATTATGAAGGCTCCTTGCAGGAAACGATTGATTTATACAGCTGGGTGTCCATGGCCTTACATAGAGCGCTTGACACGATACAGGGACAATTGCAAGGCGGTCTGGCTTTTTTGGGAACGGTTGGATCCACTGCCCCTTTTGTAGGATTGTTCGGAACAGTCTGGGGTATTCATCATGCCTTGACCGCCATTAGTATCGCTGGACAGGCTACCTTGGATAAAGTTGCCGGTCCTGTAGGCGAGGCTTTAATTATGACAGCAATTGGTTTGGCTACGGCTGTTCCAGCTGTTCTGGGATATAATTTCCTGGTTCGTCGCAATAAAGTGATTATGGATCAAACTCGCAATTTTGCTGCAGATGTTCAAACAGTCTTACTTGGGGGAAACCTGAATAATAAAAAAGTGATCTCTGAGTAAGGAAAGAAAGGCACATGAGCTTTAATTTGAATGGTAATCGTGGTGTGGGGGATTTTATCAGCGCGGAAGGGGATAATGATGAGGTGGTATCCGAAATCAATACAACCCCCTTGGTTGACATCATGCTTGTACTACTGATTATCTTTTTAATCACTATTCCTGTTGCGACACACGCTGTAAAGGTTGATATACCAGAACGTAATAGTCATTTAACTCAAACCAAGGTAGGAAATATAGCCCTTGTCATTAAGGCGGATGGTCAAATATTTTGGAATGAACAGCTATTACCTGACGATAATGCATTAAAGGCAAAATTGGCTTCGGTAGCATCTTTACATCCTCAGCCCCAAATTCAAGTTTGGGGAGACATACAGGCAAAATTTGAGAAAGTTGGTCAGGTTATCCAGGATTGTCAGCAAGCCGGGATCAGTCGGGTTGATTTTATTACGAAACCCATTAGGAAATAGTAATACGGTATAGGGTTAAGCCAGATTATATGATTGAAAAGGATATAGTATAATGCGTTCATTACGTTCTGGACATGCTCGCAGAATCATGATTCAGCAAGGTGAAAAGGAAGAAGAGGTAATGGTAAATATTAACACGACTCCCTTGATTGATGTAATGCTGGTTTTATTGGTAATGTTGATCATAACTATTCCCCTACAGACGCAATCCGTACAATTGGCCTTGGGAAGAGCAGTTCCAGTAAATGAAACAGAACTTCCAAAAACGGTGACAATCGGTATTGATTTTGATAATAGTTTGTCGATTGATGATACTGCTATATCCAATGAGGATGCGTTACTTGATCGTTTTCGTGAAATAGCTGCTAACTCTGACCAGCCAGTTGTTATCGTAAAGCCCAATCGATTGGCCAATTATAAAAATGTTGCCATTGTTTTGGCAGATGCCCAACGGTTAGGAATAAAAAAGATAACAATTGCCAATCAACAGTAATGAATGAGGATAGATCGGGATATTAAACTATGAAACCTGTTTCTTTATTGCGAAATTTATGGATGGTGGCTTTATTGGGAACTGCTGGAGGTTTATATTCAGTTTCTATTGAATCCAAAGAAGTGGTAAGCCAAAAAATGGCTGCTCCTTTAAAAAATATAGAACATCTTATGAAACAGGGAAAGATTGCCCAGGCCAATGCGGCGTTTAAGGAAGTTCAGACAATTCCAAATCCTTCCGCTTATGAAAAAAATATTATTGAACATTTGCGGATTGCTTTGGCAATCAAGCAGAATAATCTTGATGCAGCCTTTACCGGATATGATGAATTGATTAATTCCACACGTACGTCTGCATCTGAAAAAATTCAAATAAGAATGGCACAGGCCAGCCTTGCCTATCGAGCTCGACAATATGTGAAGGCAATAGAATATATTAAACAGTATTTTTTGGTTGGTGGTAACAATACACACATGAAAACATTGTTGATCCAGTCATATTTTCTTAACAATAACTATAAGGAAGCAATGACAGCTCAGCAAAAACAAATAGATGAAGAAATAAAAAATGGTCAGGTACCAGCTGAATCCCAGTGGCAAATTATGGCTAATTGCCAAGAAAAACTTGGAGATCAGGATGGTTTGCGACATAGTTACACGCAATTGGCTATGCATTATCCCAAAGCCGAATATTGGGGACATATTATGGCGGCACTATCATCCAGTCGTGATTTATCACCCTCTGTCAAACTTGAAATACTCAATTTGCGTTTTAATATGAATTTAATGAGGACCAGTGAAGAATATATGGAAATGGCGGAAGTGGCAATGCAAGCCAATATGCCGCATTTCGCATTGAAAATCCTTGCGGCTGGTTATGACAAGGGAGTATTGGGTACGGATCATAACTCTACACGTGTTATGAGACTTAGGAAATTTATTCGGGATAAAATTGACGAGAATAAATCAGCGTTGCCTGCAAAATTGGAAGCTTTCGAAAAGGCACCAAATGGTGATGATATGTTGATGCTTGGATATGATCAGGTTATGGACGGTAAAGGTCAGTCAGGTCTACTATTGATGAAGGAAGCACTGAAAAAAACGTTGAAAGATTCTAATGAGGCGTTGCTTCATTATGCTATGGCACAACTACAAGTTAACCAGAAAAATCAATCAATTCAAAATCTAAAATCTATCCAAGCACAGGGAGTTATAAAAGAAATTGCTGATTTATGGCTGATTAAATTACAGACAAAAACCTAAATCTTGAAATAGGATATATTGAAATACTAAGTAATTAATAATAATATGCTTTTTCGTGAAGAGGATAGTTTTCGATATTTTTAAAAATCGTTTATTTATTTGTCTATTTTGATAAATCCATTTAAAAGACATATTTCTTGATAGGTTTTTATTTGGGTAAAATCTGTTTATTTAAGGTGGAGGGATTAAGGAACTGGGAATGCTTATTCATACGGAAGAAACACCAAACAATCATGCATTGAAATTCATTTTGGGTAAACCGATCCTTGATTCGAACCAGACAATTGATTTTACGAATAAAGCGGCTGCAAATAAGTCGCCACTCGCATTGAGCCTGTTTGATGTTGAGGGAGTGAAACGTGTTTTTTTTGGTCACAATTTTATTGTTATAACCAAAGACGAGAAAGTTTCCTGGTATGGGCTGAAATCAGCGTTAAGTGCTATCATTATGGATTTTCTCTTGATGAAAAGACCCCTTCTCGATAAAACTTCAAAAGTCAATGTGATCGAGATGGAAGTTGCACCTGAGGATCAAGCGGTTGTTGAGCAAATAAAATGGATATTAGATACGGAAATTCGTCCCTCTGTAGCCAAAGATGGTGGCGATATCATATTTTACGGTTATAAGGATGGATGTGTTTATTTAAGAATGCAGGGATCCTGTCAGGGATGTCCCTCTTCAGCAATTACTTTGAAACATGGGGTGGAAGTGATTCTGCAGCGACATCTTTCTGAGGTTATTACTGTAGAGCAAGTAAGAATTTAATTTTATTTGCTAAAGAAAATATTAAAGAGATCTAAGTCTCGAATCAATTCGGATGAATGAATTGGAAAAAGAAATGGATGAAAAATCTTCCTTGCCTATGGAATGTCTGGATCGTCTTTTTAATTTGGCACGGACTCCCAGGTCTTGGTTAAATAGGGATGTGGAATCTTCCGTCTTGTATCAGCTTTATGATTTGGTAAAAATGGGTCCAACTTCTGCAAATTGCCAGCCGGCTCGGTTTACTTTTCTTAGTCATCCAGTAAGTAAGGAAAAATTGAGACCCGCCCTTACAGACGGGAATATTGATCTGGCACTATCCGCTCCTGTTATTGTTATTGTAGCATATGATCCAATATTTTATGAAAAATTACCGATTTTATATCCAGCGGTTGAATTGAGATCATGGTATGCGGGAGACATGACATTTGCTGAAGAGACGGCTTTGCGCAATTCTACTTTGCAGGGAGGATATATGATTGTTGCAGCTCGCTCATTGGGGCTTGATGTTGCTCCCTTATCTGGTTTTGACAATACAATGGTGGATCGACTGTTTTTTGAAGAACAGGGTTGGCATTCCAATTTTTTGATATGTTTGGGATACGGGAATAAAGAAAATATTGGGGAACGAAATGAAAGGCTTGCGTTTGAGGAAGCCTGCTTAATGTTGTAAATCTATGAAAAACGATAAAACAATTTTAGTCATTAATGGTGCCTCTGCATCTGAGCAGGCACCTAATTTTATTTCTGTTGTTGTTAAGGATCAAATATATAGGTTGGAATGTGAAAAAAAATCCTTTGAACGAGGTGCCCCAGAACGATTTCCAATCTATTTCAATGAATTTGTACGGAACGGTTATTTAGTCGCTAATAAGATTGATCTTATTTCTATTATTATTGGACCTGGATCTTTTACGGGATTGAGGGCTTCCATTGCATTCTCATTGGGATTGCAAACAGGGTTACATTGTCCGGTTGTCCCTTTACGCCGTGGTGAGGCAATTTTTCCATATATCGAAAAAGACTATTCTGGTAAATTAGTTTGGCATATGACCCTGGCCCGAAGAAATAGGGTATTTATTGAAACCAATCAAAAATCTGAAGTAAAAGCTTTCGATTTTGTTGATATACCATGGCCGGAAGAAGAAGTTATTTTGTCAGGTGAAGCGTTTCCAATTATAGAACCTCTTATTCCAACAAAAGTCAATTGGCGCAAATCCTCTATAAATGAGGCGGATGCCGTTATGATGGCCAAGATTGCGGATCATTATGATCAGGGTGATAAAGTTACGAATAAACTCTATCCTTTATATATAGATCCTCCCAAAGCGAGTTTACCTGCTGGTGGACTGCGAAAAGCACCAAAATAAAAATGCCGAGAGAATGAAGTGATGCCGATACAATTTATTACAGAGGAAAATGGTTTAGAATATCCATTGGCATTATTACATCAATCCGCTTTTCCAGAACATGAATATTGGAAACCTGAAGATTTCAAAACACTGATGGCTTTACCTACACATTCTGCATGTGTCTATATGGATAAAGAAAATGTAATGCTGGGTTTTCTATTTTACTCCAAAATTATTGATGAAGCGGAAATAGTTACTTTTGCTGTTTCCCCTTCCTTTCAGGGAAGAGGGATAGGCAAGGCCATTCTTGAGCAATTTATAAAAAAAATGAAAATGGAAAACATCAAATCAGTTTTTTTAGAAGTTGCTGAAGATAATAAAAAGGCATATCAGCTTTATTGTAATTATAATTTTGAAGTTCAAACAAAAAGGGTTGATTATTATGGTAAAAATAAGAATGCTTATCTTATGCTGAAGTCTTTGTCCTAGAACGACTCTTGGTAAATAGAGAAATATATCTTTTTTAATGATTTGAATTAAGTTATAAATAGTTTGAAGAAAGCTATCTTTTGAAGTTATAATTTTTGTTGAAAATTGACTTGGCAATTGTCCGTATTCCAGTTAGGGCGCATATAGGCTTCTTTGTAATAATTGAATGAATTGTATGACACGTGAAAAAATGAATAATTTATCTCATATAGAACGGTTATGTATTAAGAAAGGTCTGAAAATGACCGGGCAGCGACGTGTTATTGCCCATGTTCTTTCGCATGCCCATGATCATCCCGATGTTGAAGAGTTATATCGACGGGCCTCAAAATTGGATAATAATATCTCTGTAGCCACGGTCTATCGTACTGTTCGTTTGTTGGAAGAAAAGGGTATTCTGGAAAAACATGATTTTGGTGGGGGACGTGCCCGTTATGAAGTGACTGAACAGGGAACGCATTATCATTTAATCGATGTTGATACTGGGAAAGTGATTGAATTTGAAGATCCTGAGCATATCAAGATGATCGAGATCATGGCGAAAAAATTAGGGTTCGAACTGGTTCAGCATCGGTTGGAACTGTTTGGGCGCCGTATTAAGACAGAACAAGATTCGTAATTTTTACAAGATATATATATATAAATTATTTTGGTTTATGATTTATATAGAAAGAAAATATGCATAGGGAAAAGAGAAGCGGTTCTTTATCAACTTTAGAATTGAGAAGAGATAAATTTGTTGAATTACGTTCAGGTAGCCTAGGAGTCAGGTTGGCCGAGACAGAATCGGAAAAGGATGCAGCCCAAGCTTTACGTTATCGAGTGTTTTATGAAGAGATGGGAGCAATTCCTAACGAGAATATTCGTAATCTTAAAAGAGATTTTGATGAATATGATGAATTTTCAGATTATTTACTGGTAATTGACTATAATAAAATATCTGATCATGAGCGGGTCGTGGGAACCTATCGATTAATTCGAAAGGAAAATGCCGACAAGGCGGGTGGTTTTTACAGTCGTGCAGAATATGATCTTTCCGTATTACAGGAATATCCTGGCAATCTTTTGGAGGTTGGTCGCTCTTGTGTCCATCCGCAATATCGTAATCGATCCGCAATGCAGTTATTGTGGGAGGGAATTGCTGCCTATATTTTTTATTATCGAATAGATATCTTATTTGGTTGTGCCAGTTTCCCGGGAACAGACCCCGATCAATATGCTGAAATCTTAACCTTTCTTTATCAAACTCAATTGGCACCCCCAGCTTTGTTAGTCAAGGCTTTGCCAGAGCGTCGTGTGGAAATGTTGCGTGTCGATCCGCACCATTTGGATCATTTTCGTTGCCGATTGGAACTTCCTCCTTTAATTAAGGGTTATTTAAGACTGGGAGGATATGTTGGGGATGGTGCTGTTATCGATCAGCAATTTAATACCACGGATGTTGCAATAATTCTTAAAACTGAACTCATTGCAGATAAATACTATCGTCATTATGAACGTCGTTTGAGAGACGCATTGGAATTTTGAATTATTCATGAAGTTTGAAAATTTATAAACTATTTTATAAAGTTATTTCATATATTAAGAAAATGGATTTTCATTTGGATAAATGGCATGACTTAAAAGGATGGCAAGGAGCATTGTATCTCACAGGTTTGGGAGGAATATCTGCCTTGGCTTTTCCACCCACCTATTTTATATTTATTTTATTTTTTTCATTTCCGTTACTTCTGCATTCAATTGATCGTTCCAAAAATTGGAAATGTGCCCTGATGAAGGGTTACTGGTTTGGTTTTGGTTTGCATACAATCGGATTATCGTGGCTTGTAAATGCTATACTGATACGGGCACAGGACTTTTGGTGGCTTGTTCCAATTGTATCTCCATTATGTGCGATATTACTTGCATTATGGACCGGTTTGCCTACGCTTTTCTATTATTGGATAAAGCCTTCAAAAAAATTGAAAATTTTTGTTTTCGCTGGTTTATGGTCCGTTTGTGATATGTCCAGAGCGGTGATGTTGCCGCCTAATTGGTGGAATCCTGTTTTGACAGGTTTTCCATGGAATCCTTTGGCCAGTACCTGGGAGATCCCTGGCAGGATAGGGGATATTTTTATCCAGACCGTTTCCCTTATTGGGGTGGATGGATTGACATTGATAACGGTTATTCTCGTCTTGCTTCCATTATATGGAAAAAAAGGATGGGTGATTATCGCTGGAACTATTTGTGGTTTGGCTTTGTTTGGTTTTTACCGTTTGGCAGAAAAACCGCCTATTACAGATAATAATACACCCATTGTTGCCTTAATTCAGGGAAATATAGCTGAAGATGACAAAATAGCGAATACAGATCCTCGCCGAATTTTCCAGAAATACATGCAACTTACTTCGGATGCGGTTATTCAGGCGGTAACCTTGCGTCAAGAATTGGGGCAGTTTGAAAGACCTATCATTTATGCCTGGCCTGAAAGTTCTTTTCCGGGAGGTATTCAATATGATGACGCAGCCAGAAAAGTTATGATGCAAAATAATCCAGATGCCTCTTTCGGTATTATAGGAGCCATCACCCACCAAGAACCAAATGTTCTTTACAATAGTTTGGTAGTTTTAAGACAACCGGATGGAGCAATTGATCATGTATATAATAAAGTGAAATTAGTACCTTTTGGTGAATCCCAACCTTGGTATATTCCATTTCATGTTGTACCTGGACAGGTTTTAACACCAGGTGAGGGAAATGTCACATTGAATTTATCAAGAGTAAGTTCTTTTGCGCCATTAATATGTTATGAAGTTATTTTTTCGGGACAGATTCTTGATTATAAAAATAGACCAAAATGGATATTGAATTTAACAAATGATGCATGGTATGGAAATTCTGCCGGTCCTAGGCAACATCTTGCTGCGGCGAGATTGCGTGCCGTGGAGGAAGGAATTCCAGTTGTACGTGTAGCAAATACGGGAATATCAGCAGTTTATGATTCTTTTGGAAGAAAAATAAGCCAGATTGACTGGGGCGTCAAAGGAGTAGGGGCGGTTGCGTTACCAGGAGCTTTGTCCTTTACGTTGTTTTCGTTGGGACATCGTTTTATTCCTTTTTGTTTGTCACTTATTTGTATTTTTACAGGAGTAGCAGGCAAATTCCTCTCGAGGGGGGAAATAATTAACTAAAGGGCTAAAGAACAAGGTTGTATGGATGGAGAATGTTCGTTTAAAGTTGAATTGGTTTAAATTCAACGTTTTTTTACCAAATATACAATCTTTTAAATGGTTATACGCTCCTAAAAAAGAAGCCATTTTTTTCTCATTGCGAACAATCATTGCTTCTTTTCTTGCTTTGGCAATTTCCTTATGGATGGAAATGGACAGCCCCAAATGGGCTGTTATGACGGTATGGATTATTTCTCAAACCTCTCGGGGAGAGACGATAACCAAATCGAAATGGCGTATTGTGGGAACCATAGTCGGAGTTGTTGTTTCGGTTTTGATTGTTGCCGCATTCCCTCAACAACCATTTTTATTTGAAATATGTCTGGCTTGCTGGATAGGGGGCTGCTGTTTTTTTGCAAGCCTAATCCGTAGCTCCAGTTCCTATAGCGTTGTATTGGCAGGATATACCTGTACAATTATCGCTTTTACAGCAAGTTCTGATCCTGAAAATGTGTTTATGCTGGCAATGTCCAGGGGTACTTATATCATTTTAGCTGTATTGTGTCAGGATTTAGTTGAACGTATTTTTGCTTATAACCAGGAGAAACAGGCTCGATCTAATATTGAGAAGAATATGTTAATGGCCATAACAGGAGCCCTTAATGTTATCAAGGATGTTTTTAATGGTGATTATCAGGCTGTCTATCGGGTAAGGGAAACCTTTTCTGCTATTGCTGCAACAAGAAATACCCTAGAATTCAGAAAAGCTGAAATGACTGGTAATGATCATATGATTGACCATGTTCATGCCACTTTGTTTTCTGTAGTCATTGTTTTGACTAGATTGATGAATCTAGTGCTTTACATGCGGGAATTCAAAGAGGCAGGAAATGACTTCCATAGTATTTTTTCGCAAGTTCATACTTATGTTCAATCTCTGATTCAATTTATAAATAAGAATATGGATTTTAGAGCGCATATGCAAAAGCTTGCCGATCTTCGTTGGGAATGTCGACAGATTATTGCCAATCATATTTTTCATGATACGGCTTTAAACTGTTCAGATCGTGAATCTATTGAAAAAAAGTCTTTTCTACATCAAAGAATTTTATATCGGGCTTTAAGTGAATTATTGGGCGAGTTGGAAGTGGTTTTAAGGGAATACAGAATGGTTCACAATCCTCCCCTGCATGACCGTTTTACATTTAGAATGCCTCCACTTCTTAATTTCAGATTGGCCTGGTCGAATGGATTGCGTGTTTTTTTGGTGGTGATTTTGTGTTGTCTGATTTGGGAAGTTACTGCCTGGCCTAATTTTACAAATGCTCTCGGATTTTCCTGTATGATTTGTGGCCGCCTATGCCTTTTTGAAAATAGTTATAAATTTTCATTGGATTTTCTAAAAGGCACAGTTTTGGCCATGATTGTCAGTGGTATTATGAATGTTACTTTAATTGCGTCAGCAAATACGATTGAGTTGCTCTGTATCGCTTTTTTCATTCCAGCTTTTATCGGGGGATTGGCGATTTATAATTTGCCAACCCGTGGTATAGGGATGAGTTTCACAATCTTTTTATCATTGATGCTGGTTGTTGATAATCAGGATAAAATGAACGAACTGACTTTTTTCAATACGGCTTTTGCCACTGTGGCAGTGGCAGCGATTGCTATTTTTTCATTCCGATATATCGCACCATATTCACCAATTCAGGTGCGAAAATCAATTCGTCAAAGAATGATAAAAGATATTCATACCCTGCCAGTATTATTGACCATTCCTCCGGCAAGAAAATGGCTTGCGGTAACGACGGACTGGTTTGTTTCATTGATGAGGCAGTTTGACCCCGCTAAGGAGCTAACATTGATTAGACGGTATAATCAAGGTGCATTGGCGGTAATGGTTATCGGGATTAATATTATTGAAATGAGAAAAATGATCATTCATGACATTTTACCTGAGGATGTCAAAAATCAATTGCGTGTTGTTATTAGAAGAATAAGTCATTTTAAAGGAGGACATCATGTAAGGACTGTCTTGATCATTAAAAGTGCTATTCGACGTTTACAGTACAGGGAAAGTCATGAAAAGAACCTTGCACAAAGACTTGAAATCGGTACGGCAATTGCATGTTTAATACCAATACATTATGCATTGGAAAAAAATCTTACATTTTTCAATTTATCATACAGTGATAATTAATGTGCCCCTGTTATGATTAATAATTTTAATTATTGAATAGAATAAATAAAATTATTTGAATGGTATAATTTATGTTTATTGTTTCCAATCTTTTATTTTTAATGATTATTACCGTAATTTTACTGTTTTACAGTTATGTTGTCGGATATCCATTTGCCAGAAAAGTAAATAAATATGGATCTTTTGAATTATCTTTCCCTTTGGGTATCGCTATTTTGGGAATAACTGCATTATGGATCAATAATTTATTTAATATTGGAACATTTCAGGCCGCTATAATATTTTTATTTCCTCTGGGTCTGACGTTTTGGATCAATAAACCGAGTATTGAGTGTTATAAAAAAGGTTTTTCTGACAAACCGATTATTATTTTACCTCTGATTTTGTCATTTATAGCAGTATCAGGTGTTTTTATCAAAATAAATGGATCTGATGTTGGGATTTCTACACCCTTATTTGACCATATTAAAATAGCCTTGGTTAATTCAATTGTTAGGGATGGCTTTCCTATAATAAATCCTTTCTGTATTGATCCATCTGCAGGGGAATTGTTTCATTATTATTATCTTTTTTATTTATTGTCAGCAAATATTGTTGTATTTTTCCATTGTTCAGGTTTAAATGCCGATATTATTCTTGCTTTTATTTCTGCATTTATTTCTATATTTACTTGTTTCTATTTATTAAGTAAATTATTTTCGAAATCTATTAATAAAAAAAAAGGCCAATACTTATTCTGTTTTTTTTTATTTTCTGGTTCGATTGTTTCTTTTGTCGATTTATTGACTGGTTATAAACTTTTTAAAATTCTATCAAATGTTCATCCCCTAGAATCATGGATTGTTCAAGCCGCTTGGGTGCCACAACATCTTTTGGCTGCATCATGTTCAGTTTTGGCCTTATTTTTAATTGGCGTAAAAAATTTAAATAATAAAATAATTTTATTTTCAATTATTATTTTGGTTGGTGCCGGATTCAGCTTTTCGGTATGGGTTGGGGGGCTTACGTTTGCGGTAGTATCATTAATGATTTTTGTTGAACAAATAGTTGGGAAAAAAAATAAAAAAAATGTGTTAATTAACTGGTTATGGCTGGTTCTTGGATCTTTTATAATCATTTTACCGATTATGTATAATGTCATTACCGTCCCTGTAAGGGAATCCGGTTTTCCAATACGTATATTTATATATAATTCATCAGTTTATAAACAGTTTATAGATTTTATTTTCTTTTTTACTGGGGCAATGATTTTATGGTTTCCGGTAATAATAATTGGATTATATTGTTTGATATTTGAGATTTTATTAAAAAGAATAAAGATTGATCCATCTTTTAGGGTAATATTATTTATCTGTTTAGCGTCAATTTTTGTTTCTTTATTCATTCACAGTAGTATATATAATGACGATTTGGGTTGGCGTGCAATTTTATTATTTGTTTTGACAGGAACAACGATTGTCACTTTTTATGTCAATGAATATTGTTCCAGTTTCAAAAAAGCAATTTTTATATTCATTGCTCTAATTGGTATTATTGAACCATTAAATTTCAGTAAAATGTTGATATTCGGTGCGGATTATTATAGACCCAGACCAAGTTTAAAAGAATTAAACAAAATAACTCACCAAACCCATAAACAGGACAGATTACTAATTAATATTCATCAAAACGAGACTTTTGAACCATGGGGGGGCAATCTATTGCCACCTGTAATGGTTAACAGAAAATTTTGTTTTCAAAATATTAGCTATGTCAAAACTTTTGGGCCTAACTGGGGTGACAAGGTTGAATTGATGGATCATGCGATCAGACAGTTTTATAACGGTAAGGCCAATGATAAGGATCTGGCCTTGATTAAACAGTTTCAGTGTAATGCAATAATTGTTACACGTTATGATCCGGTTTGGAGCTATATGCCTTATACAGATTTAACCAGTGTTTATTCTGATAAAAATTTGAGAATTTATAATTTTAATCGGTGAGGGAATATTTTTAAAGTTAAATCATGATGTTTTTTTACTATTATAACAAAGTCAAGTAAATGTTATCATGGCGTTTATGAATATTTAATTGATGCTATTTGTTCTGATCTCTGATATATCCCTTTTCTAAAGCTGTATATTGAAGATCAGGCATTCAGATGCGTCTTAGCGATTTTACATTACCGTCATTTAGCTGGTTATTTGCCCCACAAAAAACAGCCTTGATATTTGCGCTTAGAACCATCATTGCCTCTTATATTGTATTGGTCATTGCTTTATGGATGGAATTGGATAGTCCGCGTTGGGCAATTATGGCCGTATGGATTGTAGCCCAGAATTCATCCCGTGGGGAAATCCTTTCCAAAGCTTATTGGATCATTACCGGAAATGTCATTGGTATTATCATGGCATTGGTTATTGCGGGCTGTTTTCCACAACAGCCTTTTATTTTTGAAATTTCAGTTGCCATTTGGGTGTCATTTTGTTGCTGGATTGGCAGTTGCACAAGAAATTTCAGGGCTCTGGGTATGGTGATGGCAGGATATAGTTGTGCCATTGTTTTATATGGTGCCGTTGATAATTTAAATAATGTTTTCATGCTCGCAATGGCACGGGGAAGTTATTTTATTTTGGGTATACTCGCAGAAAATTTTACCGCTCGCCTATTTGATCTCAATTTGCATCATCAGGCCCATAGAAAATTGACAGAGGATTTACAATTGTCAATTGAAGAGGCTGTTAAATCCATTATTAATATGATGAATGGAGATGATTGGGCGGTTCAACGATCAGATCAATTTTTGGCATCCGTTATTTCATTAAATAATAATATTGAGTTTCGTGAAAAGGAGATGCAGGGTACAGGTCATACAGGGGATCATGCCAGGGCTGTATTATCTTCAGTTTTGAGTTTGATTATCAAAGCTTCGGGTTTATCCATTTTAATGAAACAGACAGAAGGGAAAAATTTACAATTTTCAAGTATTTTACCCCTTACACAAATCTATTTGCAGGAACTGCTAAATCATCTTAAGTCGGGTGTTTCCATTGATGCATCTTTAAAAGCTTTGAATTCACTAAGATGGGAATGCCGACAACGTATTGCTGATAGTTTTTACCGTGTATTAAAAGAAAAAAAAATTTCGGATGATGAATATGCAGAAAAAACTTTAAATGATCGTATATTATATCAAGGTTTACGTGAAATTTTGGCAGAATTAGAAGTTACTCTGAAAGAATTTGCTAAAAGTCGAGATATGACCTTGAAAGACCACTTTCGTTTTATTGTCAAAAATAGTTATGATTTCAAAAGGGCTTGGAGAAATGCGATCAGGGCTTTTGTGGCAATAACATTTGGTTGTATTGCCTGGGAAATTACTGGTTGGAGCTACGGTCCGCTTTTTCTTGCATTTTTATGTATGGGATGTGCACGGTTCTGTATATTTGAGAATGCTTCGCTTGCCTGTAAGGGTTGGTTCAAGGGGGCGTGTTGGGCTATATTTGGTGGATTTATTTATAATTTTCTTTTCTTGCCTATTATTACGAATATAGAGGTTCTCTATTTTGTGCTTTTGATTCCGTTCATGATCGGGGGATTAGCAATGGCGGTGCCAAAATATGCTGCGATCGCTTCGGCATGCATGTTTTTTTTCTGTTATATGATTGGATTTACTAATGTTGGTAGAATGGATGAAGTAACCTTTTTTAATGATTCAATGGCTATTTTCATGAGTGGATTATTCGCCTTTACCGCATATCGGTTGGTTTTTCCTTACCAACCTCGTAAATTGAGGTTTCAGTTAAGACAGAAATTGCTACATGGTATGCATCATTTGGCGAATGCTATTGTTGTTCCATTACCTAGAGAGTGGATTAGTTATGTAATTGAAGCTTTTGTCGTGTTAATGCGTCAGCTTGATGAGGACCGAAATACGACACTGGTGCAAACCTATCGTCATGGAACGATGGCCGTGACATTGATTGGTGTCAATATCATTCGGTTGAGAGCGATGGCTGCCCATGACATCATGACGGAAGATATTAAAAATATTCTAAAAGTTGTTTTAAGACGTATTGCGAAATTTGATGGCCGTCATGCCAAATATGGTCCACATGCAAGAACTGTTGTGATTGCCCATCGTGCCATTTCTCGGTTTCGGGAAAGGGAAAGTCATGAAAAAAATCTGGCAATCCGTATAGAAATCAGTGCCGCTATTTCTTCCCTAATAATTATTTCATATGCCTTGGATAAAAACGGATCTTTCTTACGGTTGTAGCTATTGAACATTATCAAATTGCCAGTAATCCCTTTTCATTTTTCAAAAAAAAGAATAGTTTGGAAACTGTCATCATATTTATGTGATTAAAAAATAAAAAGGTTTTTGTGAGTAGGTGATCGGATCCGCCAATGTGCCGTGGTATAAAAAATATTCATGGTCCAGAAAAAATTTCTTAGAAAATTACCGTTGGATTTATGCCCCAGGCTGGTCAGCATTTATTTTTGCCCTTAGAACTACCATTGCTTCTTTTTTGGCATTGGCAATCGCTTTGTGGCTGGAATTGGATAGTCCAAAATGGGCTCCCATGACAGTTTGGGTTTGTGCAAGGAACACATCACGTGGGGAAACGATATCAAAGGCATATTGGCGTGGTGTTGGAACCGTTTTTGGAGCTATTGCCGCTGTTGTTTTTGTTGCGGTTTTTCCTCAACAGCCATGGTTATTTAACATTACAGTTTCTTCGTTTGTTGCCCTTTGTGTTTGGTGTGGAACATGCATGCAGAGTTTCAAGGCGTATGCCATGGTTTTATCAGGTTATACCTGTGCGATAATTGCCTTTAGTTCCATAAACGATCCACATGGAACATTTATGATGGCAATGGCCAGAACCACTTATATTCTTCTCGGGGTTTGGTGTGATAGTTTCGTGGGTCGTTTTTTTGATGTTAATATCGATAAAAATGCTCGAACCCAATTAAACAATAATCTTAAATTTGCAATCTGTGAAACGATTCAGTCTGTTGTCAATATGCTGTCAAAAGATGAAAAGATGGTTTTGCATTCACAGGAATTGCTGACTTCGGTTATAAGTTTTGATAATTCAATTGAATTCAGGCAGATTGAAATGAATGGTAATGATCATACAGGGGATCATGCACATGCGGCTTTATTTTCAGTGACAGCTGTTTTGGCGCGAAGTATGGGTCTATCCATACGAATGCAGCATTTCAAGAATGTAACAGCTGATTTTGCTAGTATCATTCCCAATGTTCAGGAATGTTTAAAAAGAATTTTAGATTCCATTGAAAATGATCATGATTTTAATTTGGACCAATCTTATTTGAATAAACTGAGATGGGAATGTCGACAGCATATTACAGATAGTTTTTACAAGAAAATTGATACTGAAACTCCCGATAAGGGGGCAAAACAGAGGGAAATTGTTTTTAACGACCGTATTCTTTTTCGTAAGTTAAGTGAATTACTGGGTGAGATAGAAGTTACTTTAGAGGAATATCATAAAAGCAGTCATCCTATTAAAAATGATCATTTTAAGTTTCATGTTTCTGCACCTTTAAATTTTGATCTGGCTTGGAAAAATGGTTTGCGAACTTTTGTCGCAATGATATCTGCCAGTTTGATGTGGTATATGACAGGCTGGAATATGGGGGGAACCATGGTCTCCCTGACTGGAATGGGATGTGCACGTTTCTGTTTGTTTGAAAATCCTGCACAAGTTACTTTTGGATGGTTTAAAGGTACATTTTGGGCATTATTGGCAGGAAGTATTTTGACGCTTTATCTCATTCCACCGTTGGGAAATTTCGAATCTCTTTGTATGGCACTTTTTATTCCTACAATGTTGGGTGGATTGGGAATTGCCAATTTGAAAACGCTTCCTGTATCCGCTTCCTATGCCGCATATTTACCCTATATGTTGCAGCTGGATAACCAGGTCAGGTTGAATGAATCAACATTTTTCAATAATTCCCTAGCTTTGCTAATGGGGATATTTTTCGCGATTGCTTCTTTCCGGATAATATATCCTTATAGTCCTCTTAAAACCCGTTTGCATTTACGGCAAATGCTATTGAAAAAAATGCATGCACTCGCTTCTGTATCTTTTTATAAAAGAAGTCCCCGGATATGGCTTTTTCAAACAGCCGCTTTGTTGGTTAATATGGTTCGACAGTTGAGTGGTGAGTCCAATACAAAATTGATTCATGCATATAGCCAGGGTACTGTGGCAGTGATGATGATCGGATTGAATATACTTCGTTTGCACTCCATGATCGATCATGATGTTGTGACTGAAGATATAAAGATTTTATTGAGAATTGTTTTAAGACGTATCTCCAAATATAGCGGTAAATATGGTCGGACAGTCGCGGTTTGTCATGCGGTTGTAAAAAGATTGAGAGAGCGTGAAAAAAGTGAAAAAAATCTCGCCCTTCGTATGGAGATTATTGCCGCCGTATCTTGTTTGACTGTCATTGCTGATTCCTTAGATAAAAACAAGGCTTTTCTGGATGTAACTCATCCTTTCCTGCTAAAAGAGGATAGTGTCATATAAAAAACTTGTAATTAATTAAAAAATTGATAAAAATCATTTTGTTATAAATCACCGGGGTGTCCGTTAGGGGCTGAGAATAAACCCGTAGAACCTGATCTGGGTCATGCCAGCGAAGGGAGGAACTTAATGCGATCAATTTTATTTGCTTTTGTACGTTATCTTTTACTGTTAATCCCTATTTTGGGGAGACTTCCCTCTATTCAGGCAAAAGATATTCATATCACTCAATCTCAACCAGAAACTCATTCGATAACGCGACAGGAAATGCAGTCTGATCCTGGTGAGCAGATTATAGTCAAGGGAACTTTTCGTGGTTATCCTTCTGCCAATGGATATATTGGTAAACAAGCTGGAGGGGGATTGATTAGACCAGAAGATTCCGTTCGATCCCTTAGTACCGTTTCTTCGGATTTTATTCATAAACAGGCACCCACGTCCAATGTTTATAATCTTATAAGTCTATTGCCAGGTGCAAATGTGTCGGGATCGGACCCTTTCGGACTTGCCACGCAAACGGACATGACGGTAAGGGGAATGACTTCTGATTCTATAGGATATGTTCTAGAGGGAATGCCCTTAAATGATGTGTCCGATGGCGGTGGCTATTTGAATCAGTTTGTTGATATGGAAAATCTTGAGTCGGTAGGTTTAAGTCAGGGAAGCCCCGATCTTGACAGTCCTGTTTTTAATGCAGCCGGTGGCATTGTCAACATCAAGTTTCGTGAACCATCTGATCATATGGGTGGAATGACCCAGTTTTCATATGGTTCTTATCATACGGGTAAGATTTTTGCCCGTATGGATATTGGAAAAATTGGCAAAACGGGTATTAAGGGTTTTATTTCCTATTCTTATACGGATGGGGACAATTGGCGTGGAGCCGGATATGACCATCGTCAACATGTTGATTTTAAATTTACCAAAGAATGGGGGAGTGACAATCGGGTTTCATTGCTTGGTAACTGGAACCGTTCTTTGATGAGCAGCTATTATACGCCCACTAAGCATGAATGGAAAATGAACGGGATAAAAAACGGTAATAATTATTCAGGCACATGGTATCATAATGGAATAGACAATAGTAATTACTGGAAATTATATCAGCAAACCTTTCAGCAAATTTATCTTGCAACTCCTGGACAATTCACGCTGACAGATAAATTGCAATTTACAGTAACTCCTTATTTTCAATATGGTTATGGAAATACGCCATATGGAGCTATGCTTTCCGATCATGGATTATGGCAGGGTACGCTTCCTGTGGAAGGGAGCATTTCCATTCCAGGGGCTGTTGACGGTCAGGGAATGGTTATGGGAGATTGGTTCCAGCGAACTTATCGTTCAGGTTTTACTCCAGAATTACATTTAAGATTAAAACATCATCATTTATACTTGGGATATTGGTATGATTATTCAGATAACTTGATAAATGAACCTTTTACGCCAGTTTCAGAAAATGGCAAACCATGGGACTTGTGGGGGGGGAAAGGCAAGACGATCCGTTTACCAGACGGTCAACCACTTTATGCAAGAGATACAAGTATAATTACGCAAGTAAATGCGGTATTTATCGGGGATCGCATGAATTTTCTTCATAACAAACTGCATATTGATGTGGGATTTAAGCAAGTTATGCTATCACAGGCTGGATATAATCGTATTCCAGGACCTCAATATCGTACCGGTAACAATGTTGCCAAACCATTGCCCAGAATTGGCATGGTTTATCAATTTACAAAAGAACACCAGCTTTTTGTCAGCGCAAGTACAAATTTTTCTGTTCCCCATCAATCAACGTTGTTTGATACCTATGATCCAAATTCTGGAACATTGACAAAGAAGGGGACAAATCATTTGAAAACAGAATATTCTATCGAGGAAGAGATTGGCTATCGCTATAATGGTCCACGATTGGTTGGTTCCGTTACATTTTTTAACTATAATTATACCAATCGCATGATCAAAACAGTTTTACGACAAAACAATGCCTGGATAGGATCTTCAATTAATGCGGGTGGACAGACCTCACGTGGAATAGATGCTGAATTAGGATTGAAACCCTGGCATCATTTTAGTCCCTATATATCAGGGGAGTATTTAAATGCAACCATGGATAATGATTTTAAAACACGTGAAGATTATTTGCCTACCAGGGGAAAAAAAGCGGTAAGAAGTCCATCCTGGCAGTTTGCAGTAGGGCTAACCTATGATGATGGACATTTTTTTGCCAATGGAAATATGAAAATGGTAGGCAAGCAATATGCCACCTTCATGAATGATGAAGCAATGGGTTCTTATGCAACTGGCAATCTTGCACTTGGATACCGTTTTGATTCTATTTCTTTTGCAAAATATCCAGAAATCAGGCTTAATTTTATAAATATAACTGATCAAAAACATCTGTCAGGAATAGGTACTCCAACATCGAATGCTCATAATGCGGTTGGAAAAAATGGGACTGTAATCAAGGGTTCATCACCTTATTATAACATTGGTGGAGGATTTGCCACAATGTTAACGCTAACGTCCGCTTTATGAAAGTCAGGATGATGATGAGAATTTCAAGAATATTTATCTTTTTTGCGATTTTGTGTTCCATTTCCCAGGTAAAGGCAGAGGATAAAGTCACCGTAATTTTGGACTGGTTTCTCAATGCAAGTCATGAATCTTTGCTGGCTGCTCAATATAGTGGAGCTTTCAAACGTTACAATCTCCAGGTTGAGATGATCTCACCCGCTGATCCTGGTACACCACCAAGATTGGTTGCTGCGGGACAGGCAGATATTGCGATTTCCTATCCTATTCAATTGGGTATGATGATTGACCATCATATTCCGTTAATACGAATTGGATCTCTTTTAAATCAGCCCTTAAATACATTGATTACCTCGCGGAATATCAAGAACTTACAGGATTTAAAAGGAAAAAAAATCGGTGTTTCCGTTGCCGGGGATGATCATACGATTTTGAAAACAATGTTGGAAAAGACAAACGTTCAGTTATCCGATGTACAGATCATCAACGTTAATTTTCAGCTAGAACAGGCATTAATGACTGGGGCAGTTGACGCAGTTATCGGTGCATCACGGAACTATGAAGTGATTGATCTTGAACAGAAGCATTATCAATTCAATATTTATAATCCAGAAGATTATGGTGTTCCAATTTATGATGAAATGATTTTTGTAACTCGTCCTGAACTTGTAAAAGATTCACGAATTATCCGTTTCATGCAGGCCTTAAAAGAGGGGAATGTATATTTGAAAAGCCATTCTCTAGAAGTGTTTAACAAGACAATTAAAGATCATCCTGAATTGAATACGCCCTTAAATAAAACCGCTTGGAATGTGACCCTAAATTTATTACCGACAGATCCAGTTATCTATGATAAAGCAAAATATCAACAATTTCTTGATTTTTTGTGGAATAAAAAGGTTATCAAGCATCCTGTACAAATTTCATCATTTACAGCTTATTGATAAATGGTAATAACCTTAATAATTTTTTAAATATATTGAAAGTAACATGGAAGTCAAATAATATCAAAATTATAATAAAATTTATTTAAGTTCGAAATTTTAGAAAGATTATTATGCAGGGTCAATTACTAAATTATATAGTGCAAGATAATAAAGGCTATATTGTTGGAGATAATGGTCAACGTTACCAATTTTCTGGAAATGAATGGAAGGAAAATCGTATTCCAACCAAAGGGGAGCGTCTAGATTTTGAGGTTGATGCCTTAGGACAAGCTAAATCAGTTTTCTTTGCTCTTGATAGTCAGAATGGTTCAAGTCATGAACAAAATAGTGATCAATTCGATCCAAACATGCATGAATTATATCAAACAGAGTCAACTTATAATATGTTTCAATGGTTCTGGAAATGCTTAAGAAATCTTTTTAATTTTTCTGGAAGGGCAAGAAGAAAAGAATATTGGTTTTATATGTTGATTTTGTTTTTATTAACTATTTTTATTAATGTTTTTGTACTTCTGGTTGTTGGTTTTATGGTTGGAAATCTTGATGACTATACAATGAGCATATTGACAAATATTACAAGTTCATTACTAGTCATTGTTTTTATAATTCCCTCATTCGCAGTAACCGTTCGACGTATGCATGATATAAATCATTCGGGTTGGTGGCTTCTAATAAGTTTTGTTCCCATTATTGGTTCAATATTATTTCTAATATGGATGTTGAAAAATACCAAATTTGAAAGAAACAAATGGGGATCACCTGCTAAATCCAGATAGATGATAATTTTATGAAATTCGTATAATCATTAAATTTGGTATAGAGTTTAAAATTCATATACTATTACGGTTAAAATCCGTAATAGTATAATTTAAAAAATCATATAGTGTTTAAAATAATTTTGCATAAAAATGATTTTAAACCAGAGGCAGACAACTTCACATTATTGCACTTCAGAAAATAAAGGCTCTTTGTGTAGAAGACAATGATCAATGTTACAAATTTCTGGGAAAAAAATGGTAAGAAAATTATTATCCAGCCAAAAGGGAAATGTCTTGATATTGGTATTGGCACTTTGGAACAAGCATATTTGTTTTCTTGTTCCTATTGAAAAATCCTAATAAATTTATGAATTATTAAGGTAGAAATAACCAAAAAAATTCGGTATTACATTTTATTTCAGGGTTTATTGTTAATCTTTATTTTGTAAGTATATTTTTTTAAGATTTTCATAAAAATTTTTAGGCGGTTTTGTGTTGAGAAATCTTGCTGTAAGTTTTTATCGCTTGTACTATATTAATTGTTCCGGAAAATGATTGTTGATTTGTCCGACTGATAAATGTTTTATTATCATTATTATTTGACATGCAAATGAATACATAATACCGGATTGATCAGTAAGGATCTTCTGCCTAAATTTTCTATACTTAAGATATATCTTGAATTAGGGATCATATTAGAAGGCAGTGATAAAACTGCCTTAGGAATTTTGATTAATGAGTTAAACTATGATGATAGGATAATTTTGCCATAGCACAGGAAACAAGACGACTATCCAAACTGCTGGCACGACTGGTTAAAATGATTGGGGCCTTCGCACCTAGTACTATTCCAGCACTGTCTGCCTGTCCAATGAATGATAGAGATTTGAAAAAAATGTTTCCTGCCTCTAGATTGGGAACAACCAGAATTTGGGCCTTTCCAGTTACGGGTGTATCAAGACCTTTCATTGCCGCTGCCTCAGGGCTGATGGCATTATCTAATGCAAGAGGTCCATCAAGAATACCATTAACAATTTGTTTTCGATCTGCCATTTTGCACAAGGCTGCGGCTTCAAGAGTAGAACTAATATCTGGATTTACCATTTCTACGGCTGAAAGAATTGCAACCTTGGGAACGCCATATCCTAAAGCATGATGCAGATCTATGGCATTTTGAATAATATGCATTTTAGTGACAAGATCCGGGGCAATATTAATGGCGGCATCTGTAATCATGTAAGGGGTATGCCAATTGGGACCATCCATTAGGAAAACATGGGTAATGCGTTTACCTGTTCTTAAACCGGTTTCTTTATTGATTACAGCTTTCAAGAGAATGTCCGTATGCAGACTGCCTTTCATCAATAAATGCGCTTTTTGCTCGCGAATTAATTTTACACTATGTGTGGCGGCCTCAAATTCTGAAGATGCCTCAATAATTTGATGGTTTTTCAGATCCAATCTATATTGTTCGGCGATAAGCTTAATTTGTTTTTTGGGACCAACAAAAATTGGGGTGAGTAAACCAAGTTTAAAGGCTTCAAGTCCTGATTCGATAGCGGTTGCTTCGCATGGATAACATACAGCACAATAAGGTGGGGATTTAACCTTTGCTTTTTCAATAATTTTTTGATGATGGTTATACATGGATCAATTTTTTCCTTTCTTTTTTATTTGTATGTGCCCCCCCAATCGTGACAGTGCGTTTTGCAGGGGACCAGGCGGTAGTATCGGAATTTCTACAGGTTCCACCAAAGATGAATGATTTATAGATTTTGTCAAAGGGTAAGTGTTGTGTCGTTGGTAAACAAATTTTAAACGAGCCACAATTTTCTGGCCAAAATAAAGATTGATTTTTTCAATAAGACGTTCAGAAAAATATTGAAGTTCGGTTGCTGTTGTATTAGAACATGCAATTGTTAACGTCCCGTTGGCTAGATGACGTGGAGATGTTCTATTGCCGTATATAGGGCCGATAATATCGACCCAATTAATGCTGATCTGGCTGTGGGCAAGGGATTTTTGGCGAAAAGCCTGTTTCGTAAGGCTATGAACAGTACCGCCAATTTGACTCATTGTAAAGGTGCGCCTGTCAGGATGTCGAGAATTCTGTTCTTTTGAAGTTTGTGATAAATTGCGTTTTTTTTGGTTTTGTTTGGGAATATTTGTCATTTTATGTCAAAACAGGGTTTTTGTGCGCAGTCATTATTAGAATGGTATGATCATAATCGGCGAGATCTTCCTTGGCGAGCAAAAAAAGATGAAAAACCAAATCCTTATTATGTGCTGTTAAGTGAAATTATGCTTCAGCAAACACAAGTTGCAACGGTTATTCCATATTTTTACCGTTTTATAGAACATTTTCCAACTATTAATATTCTGGCAGATGCAGATCGTGATACGGTCATGTCACTATGGACTGGACTGGGATATTATAGTCGAGCCAGGAATTTGCACCGTTGTGCTCAAGAAATTATGCGTAAAAATGGCGAGGTTCCTGATACGGTCAAGGAACTAAAGGCTTTATCAGGTGTTGGAAATTACACAGCGGCAGCGATAGCGTCAATTGCCTATAATGTTCCTGTAGTGCCAATTGATGGTAATGTCGAACGTCTGACAGCACGTTTATTTACTATCGACGCAGAGTTGCCAAAAGCAAAAAAATATCTTGATGAAAAAGCTGGTCATTTAAATGATGATCTTATAGCTAAACAAAGAGCCGGTGATTTTTCCCAAGCGTTATTTGATGTGGGAGCAACAGTTTGCAAACCAAAAAAACCTTCCTGTTTATCATGCCCTTTGTCTAGACAATGTTTGGGATATAAAAAGGGAATAGCTGAAACATTGCCAAGAAAGGTTGTAAAATCTTCAAGACCTGTAAGATATGGAATTGCTTTTTTTATTCAGGATCGGGAAGGCAGGATTTTATTTAGGAAACGTCCAGTAAAGGGGTTGCTGGGTGGAACCTTGGAATTGCCAGGCACTCAATGGGGTTTGAAGCCAATATCACTGGATAATGCAAAAGAAAGCGTTGGGGTGAAAGGATTATTTGAGGACAAAGGTTGCATTAAACATGTTTTTACACATTTTGTGCTTAAATTAAGGCTTTATAAAAGAATAGAAAAAATTGATTTATCGTTTAGAGATCGAGATGAGTTATGGTATAGTTTCGATGACATACAATTTCTTCCATTTTCTTCATTGATGAAAAAACTTGTTCAACTGGGCTTTGATTGATAGATAAATACAGGTGGTTTTAAATATGCAAACTGTCGTAAGCCCGAAAAAAATTGGGATTTTATTGGTTAATCTGGGAACACCGGAAGCAGCGTCTTATGGCGCAATACGACGTTATTTATCAGAGTTTCTCTCAGATCGACGTGTTATAGAAATGAATCCTTTGATTTGGCAACCTATTTTACAGGGGATCATTCTAACAGTTCGGCCATTCCGGATTGTAAAACCTTATCGAATGATTTGGGATAACCAAGAAAATAAAAGTCCATTAAGTGTGATTACAGAACGTCAAATTCAAAAATTGCAATCAAGGTTCAAGAACAAACCTGTATTAATTGATTGGGCAATGTCATATGGAAAACCATCCATTGAGCAAAAAATCAGTCATTTCTTAAAAAAACAATTTTATCATTTATTTCTCTTGCCCTTATACCCGCAATATAGTGCGACAACCACGGCAAGTGTCAATGATAAGCTATTTAGAATTTTGCAGAAATATCGTAAACAACCTGCAATACGCACGATGTTTTCGTTTGCGGATCATCCGGTTTATATTCAAGCTTTATATAAACAAATTGAAACGACCTTAAACTCATTATCCGAACAACCCGAACGTATAATTTTATCTTTTCATGGTCTGCCGCAAACCTATGTCGATAGAGGGGACCCCTATGAACAGGAATGTCAAAAGACCGCCACGGCATTGCGAAAAATGATGAATAAAGATGAGCGGTATATGCCGTTGGTTTATCAGTCTCGTTTTGGGCCCGGCAAGTGGCTAGAACCTAATATCACTGATGTTATTAAAAAACTTGTCACGGAAGGTGTAAGAAATATAGCGGTTATGGCGCCTGGTTTTATAACAGATTGTCTTGAGACAATTGAAGAAATCGGTCATCAATATAAAGCTTTATTTTTAAAAGAAGGAGGTAAAAAATTCATTTATATCCCCTGTCTAAACGATGGGGAAATAGGAATTGATATGCTTGAGGGCTTGATTAATGAAGAATTGCGGGGGTGGATTTAAATATCTGATTATTTTGATGAAATATTGAAATAAATGATTTTAGCTTAAGGAATGAGAAAGATTATGCAAAATATATATAGAATACGCAATAAATTTTATTATTTGTTTATTATAGGTTTCAGTTTTATTTTACCATCAACAAGTGTTTCGGCTTTGGTTGAGCATCAGAAAACATCTATAAAAACTATTTCTTCAATTGTATCTCACCCTGACAAATCAGATAACGACAATCCTGTTATAGATTCAATTTTATTAACCGGAAATAAAAAAATAAGTTCTGAAAAATTATTACATGTTATTCCACTTCATCAAAGAAGTAATGTAAATGAAACAAAAATAATGCAATCAATGTTTAAAATTGCGAAAGAATATAAAAAAGCAAATATAAAAGTAACAATAACCCCAATTATTGGTAAGGTTATTAATAATCATACATCTATTCAATTTGATATTCACGAAAAATAATATTAAAATTGATTGAATTCATTTGTATCTTGGGAAATTCGTTCTTCAATTGTTTTTTTGGTTTTTAATGTGGAGCCGATAATTTTCAAAATAAATAAAATCAACAGGCCAATGATAATGTCAATAATAATCATAGTGCCAAAAATACCCATAATCTTCCTCCTTTAAAAATTCTAATTTATTATATGTTGAAATGGTTTGATTGTTAATGCCTTATTTATATTTAACAATGGCTATCTGTATTGAAATTATTGCGACAAGCAGTTTAAAAGCATCAAATGGTTTTACAAATTTGGGATTTACGATTGTTTCCCTGATAGGATATGCCATATCATTTTATTCATTATCGATCGCATTAAGGATCATTCCTGTTGGAATAGCCTATGCAATTTGGTCTGGGGTGGGAACAGTAGGAATTTGCATGATTGGATGGGTGATTTACCAACAAAAATTAACTATGACTTCAATTATGGGAATATTATTTATAATTATAGGAGTTTTGATTATTAATTTAGGACAAAATTCTCATTAGGAATTAATTGGAAGCGTTGATTCCATTTAATGATTATAGAATAAACGCCTCAATTTATTTTATCGGCTTGGTGGAGCCATAAAAGAAGGTTCTATATTTTTCTTAATATGTTTGGCAAGAATTTCATCAAGTTTTTTATAGTCCTCTTTTGTCAATTGCCAGCCTAAAGCATCTTGAACACCATTTATCTGTTGGGGTTTTCTGGCTCCCCAAAGTGCAATATTACCTTTATAACGATCAATGACCCAGCGAACAGCCAAGGCTAGCAAACTTTTATTGTAGTTTTTTTGTGCATATTCTTCCAAATCTCTAGTCGCTGCCAAATAATGTTCGAAAAGGGGTGGTTGAAATTTAGGATCAGATTTTCTCAAATCATCCCCCGTGAATTTAGTGTCTTTGTTCATTTTTCCACTTAACAAGCCACGGCAAATTGAACCGTAACAAAGGGTGGCTAATTTATGTTTTTCTGCGCAAGGAAGAATATCATTCTCGATACTTCTTTCGAACATGTTATATGGAGGTTGAATAGCGGCCAAATCGGCATATTGGCTGAATTCTTCAATTTGTTTGGTTGAAAAATTGCTGACACCGATTGCTTTGATCTTGCCCTCTTTTCTCAATTTTTCCATAGCCTGTGCCGTTTCCTTAATTGGGGTTTTATCATCTGGCCAATGAATTTGATAAAGGTCAATATAATCTGTATTAAGTCTGCGTAAAGAATCCTCAATTTCTTTTTGAATACGTTTTGGGCTGGAATCTCTAAACATTTTACCAGAATTATCCCAATTTAATCCGACTTTAGTGGCCAATACAATATTATCTCTTTTCCCTTTTAAGGCTTTACCTACGACTTCTTCTGCATGGCCAAAACCGTAAACTGGCGCTGTATCAATCATATTGATACCATTGTCTAGTGCTGCATGAATGGTCTTGATAGCATTGTCGTCATCGGGTCCTCCCCATGATGATCCGCCGATTGCCCATGTTCCTAGAGCAATTCGAACGATTGTTTTATCAATATTGTGGATTTTGATTGTGTCGTGTTGATTAGTCATGATCCCTCCTTATAAGACTTAAATATTTATATCAATAGTAAGTTTATCATGATTTATATTTTTCGCGTAATTATTATTTAAATATTAGTAGTAAAGATATTAATATTTAATTCTTCATTAATCCATATAAATGAATATTTAGTAATAATAGTAGTAAATAAAATTTTTTATTTATGTTTCTACAGTTTTATTGCTGAATCATTCAATGGGGGGCAGTTCTTCATCTGATTTCAATTTCGGAGTACTGGCATCCATAATGGCTAGTATTGCAGCTGTCAGAGGTGAAGCAAGGATCAGTCCTGGCATGCCTAAAATTGTACCAAAAACAGTTTGAGATAAGATAGTGATAGCAGGAGGCATTTTTACAGTATGTTTTTGGATAAGAGGTGATAAGACATTTCCTTCTAAAAACTGGATGATACAATATAAGATTATGACTAATATACCTTCTTTATTCCCTTGAGAAAAACCAATCAAAACAGCAGGAACAGCCCCTATGATTGCTCCAATATAAGGGATAAAATTCGCCATGCCGGCAACAAAACCCAATGCAAGGGCCAGGGGTACCCCAATAATGCTTAAACCAATGAAAGAGCAAATCCCGACGACTAGCATGTCCAGAGATTGTCCAGCTGTCCAGGACCATAAGGCATGTCCGCCAACCATTAATAACTTACGGATTTTTGGACGTTGACGACCTGGGAAAAGACGGAGTAGGCCATTACCGTATAAATTTGGTGAGGCAGCAAAATATAAACCCGCTATGAATACAACAAATATGGTGCCAAGAACCCCAAATACAGATGTAATGAAACCGGTCATTGAACCTGCAATTCTAGAGCCAAGGGTAAAATGAGCATTACTATTATTAGAACCCCCGCCAATAGAATTGGGAAGATAATTCATAATCATGTCTCCCAAGGGATTATTATGCAAACGATCCCTGAAAGTCCCGACTTGAGTTCCAAGAGCATGTTTTAATTTGATAATTTGTTCATTAATCTGCGGTCCGCTGGTTAGGATGACTGCACTAATAATGCCAACAATTAAAATTAAAACTATGGTCAGAGCTAGCCAGTGGGGAAGATGTGTATGTTTGCGAACGATCGTTGCAAGTCCCTTCAGAATTATGGCGGTTAGTGTTGCCGCAAAAATAATCATCATCAAATCGCCAATAAGCCAGATTGCTATAACCCCTACGGTCAGCAAGATGACAATTTGAAGAAGGGAATAGAGCTGTTCCTGTTGGGTTGGTTGTTCTGAATTAGAATTAGGAGACATTTTATTATATATTTATAATATTATGAATATGATCCATCATGCGATGATTGTTGTGATAATTCAATAGTTAAATAATATCATATTGAGTTTTTAGAAAGAATTTTCACGCATGTTTTGTTCATAATGGCTGACTGTCTCTTCCACTGATCCGTCAGCGTATATTTCTCCAGCCTTTAGCCATATTACACGGGTACACCATTGCCTGATGATTGGCATGGAATGTGTTGTTAAAACAACAATTTCTGCCTTATTGATTATATTTTCCAATCGTTGTCTTGCCTTACCCTGAAAATTGTTATCTCCAGCCATGAACCATTCATCCATTAGCAAAATATCTGGGGTTACAGATGTTGCCAGACCAAAGCTTAATCGCATCATCATACCTGCAGAATATGTCTTGATTGGCAAATCAAGAAATTCATGCAATTGTGCGAATTCCTCAACATCTTTTTCCAGGGCTTTGATCTGCTCATTATTGTATTTAAGACGTTTACCCCTTAAATAAATATTTTCTCTACCAGAGAGAATACGGTTCATGCCTGCATTAGTATCCAATAAAGATTCTATTATACCGTTAGTGATGATTTTTCCAGAATTGGGTTCGTATATTCCAGTGATTGCACGAAGCAGGGTTGATTTTCCTGCCCCGTTGTGGCCGATCAATCCAACACGCTCTCCCGCTTTTATTGATAGATTGATATTTCGCAATGCTTGAACTGTTATACGGTTAGCATTGTCAACCAGAATATCAGCACCTGTTTTCTGGTTTAAGGATTGTTGTTTAGAGATGAACTTTCCTGCTTTAGCAAATAATGTTTTTTTTAAGGAACGATGATTGCTATGATAAAGAGGGAATTGTAATGAAAGTTCCTCTAATTTTATAAAACTTGATTGAGTCATTGATTGGATTTTATAACGCTCTTACATTACGAACAGTTTTTTTTAAAAATTCTATATTGATATTATCTTTTAGCATGTCAATAAAGCAGTAGTTGATATTGTTTGTGGAGGCTATTAAAAAAGGCCAGCATGATATGCTGGATTTATTTTTGTTAAAAGAGGTCAATTCCAATAAGGTTGTGTCTTGTTGACAGAAATATAGATTAATCAGTTCAGGACAATGTGGGGCTATGATAAATTCAGCCTGTGAAAAAAGTGCGATTTGTGATTCCCAGTCCATATTCTCTAAATGGATAATGGGTAAATTCAATTCATTACAAGTCTGGGTCAAGATTGATTGAAAATGATCAGAAAAACAGGATTGATTTTTCTGGTTCGTTGCAATCAAGAAATTTGTGGGAAGGTCATTTTTATATCGGGAATTTTTGTTAATGAAATTGAAGATTCTTCTAGTGTCATGAAAATTAAAATAATCGTAAGGATAATGACTGTTTGGATGGAATAATGCTAGTTTTTTCGCTTTATATATACCGTCCTTCAAAAATATTGTACGAGAGTTTAGCTTGGCTTTTTCTAATGTGTTATCATATAATTCACGAGATATTGAATTACCAATGAATATATTATTGTTTCTATATTCAGGAATGGCAATTTTCATTGTTGTAGGTGTATATAAATTTGCTAGATAAGATTTTGACAGACAATATCCCATCCAATGGTCGTATTGCATCCATTTGGGATCAAAAGCGAGAAAAATTTCTTCTAATAATTGTGCATCATTCAAATCAATCTTTATTTGATCTAAAGACTGATTTTTACAAAAATGACGAGTTTCATCAATTAATTGTAAATCATTTGTTATAACTACACCATCGAATCCCTCTTGAATAATAAAATAAGCATTTTCAAGAATTGATAAAAAAAGATTTCCTTCAGGGATATAGGTTAGAATATCATTTAAATTGTTATTATGCGGATCAATCTCAAATCCTAAATCATTTAAATTTTGCCTTTCGTAAGCCGGGATCAAGGGATGACGCAAACGTTTTGAATGATTAACTGAGCTTTTCAATACGCCAGGCGGGCGAAAAGTAAAAATAGAACAATTTTCCTTAATATTCATAGTTCAATCGCTTTGTATATCTTATAAATAAATAGTTTAAATTTTATATCCAAAAAGCTAGCCTTGTTCTCGACCGTATAAACATTATCCAAGCAAGTCCCCATAATACCAAACTATAAGCTAAAGCGCTTAGATAAACAGAAATGGTAGGGATTTCTCCCAGAATAGGTCCCTTGATAATCTGCATCGTGCTGTATATTGGATTAAGCAAAAGTAATGATTGAAAATTATGAATCTGAGATGGCATCCACATGATCGGGGTAATATAATATACGATTTGTATCAGACTGTTGATTATTTGTGGAATGTCCCGAAAACGTGCACAAATACTTCCCAGCAAAATATTGATGGCGAGACTATTGATAATCCAAATAATAAATCCTGGTATGGATAATAAAATAATCGTTCCAGGCCATTTATGATAATAAATAAATACAAGAAAAGGAGTAATGCAGTTTAAAAAGGTAATCAGGAAATTCCTGATAACAGTACGGATTGCTTGCAAGAAGAAGGGAAGCTTTAATGAGTGGATGAAAGTATCTGTTTGTAGAAAACATTGACATGCATCAACAATCATACTGGCAATACCATTTTGCCAAAAAATTAGGGAAAAAGAAAGATAAGGTAGGTAGGTTTCCGTATGGATTTTAAACAGGGAACCGTAAATGAGACCAATTGCCAACATCATCGTCGCTGATGAGAATGTCATCCATATAGGCCCTAAAAGGGAACCCTTATAACGTAATTTGATATCTAGCCATGCCATTGAATAGGCCAGTTTCCACAATTTTAAACTTTCTTTGATATCGATCCAACATTGTAGATGTCGATAATAAAAATTCTGATTACTGGTTCGTATTTGCGTGGACATTTTAAAGATTAGACATCAATTCTTGTTGAAACAAAATATTTAGTCATGGTTTATCACAAAGAATAAAATATACACAAATCATTCTTCAAAAAATGACGGGGATTTTTTTTATTCTTATACTTTTAATAATAAGTTTTCTTACTCTATTGTAAAGAAATGCTTTATAATGTACACCTTAGATAGAATTCTTAAAGTGTTTATCTGGTTCGTACAAGTCTTTGCAATCCGAACAGCTTCGTAAGATAACACTGAAAAAAAATGGATTTATTTGGAAATAAATTCTTTATGGAATGTAGATAAGGGTAAAGGTATAATGAAGCGATCAGAAGATTTTACAGGATCTGGCGAAAAACTCAAATCTGGTTCAATGAAGTTGATTATTTCCAGACAAAACGAAAAACAACTTCATGATAAATCTCTTTATTTATCCATGGTTCGTTTTGGTGTGCTCGGATGTATTATTGGAATGTTGGCTGCATGTGCAAACAATGCACCCCGTCAGCAACAAATACCTATTGCTCAGGAAGTTGCGCATTATAAAGCGAATGCCCGTTCTTACTATACTCCACCAGGGCCTCCAGAGGATCCATGGGGGCCATATATTCAGGAGGCATCTGCTCGGTTTGATGTGCCTGAAATATGGATTCGGGCAGTTATGCAGCAGGAGTCTGGTGGAAGTTTATACCATAATGGGCAATTGGTAACTTCTGGTCCCGGTGCGATGGGGTTGATGCAGTTAATGCCCCCAACATATGATGAAATGAAAATTGCTTATAATCTAGGGGATGATGCTTATGATCCTCATGATAATATCATGGCTGGAACGGCATATATTCGTCAAATGTATGATATTTATGGCTCTCCAGGTTTTTTGGCTGCATATAATGGGGGGCCTGGCAGATTGGATGATTTCTTAACACATAATCGTACATTACCTTTGGAAACCCGACGGTATGTTGCCTCAATTGGCCCTCAAATTCAGGGTATAAAACCAAACCGACAATCGCAAGCTGATTTGATGGTAGAGGGTCATGAAAATGGTATGGGTGTCAATGCAGTTCAATATGCTGCGGCAACGCAAGCCGGATTTCAAAGAATGGCATTATCGCCTCAAGCTCAGGCAGTGCAGAATGCATGGCAAAATCGCCAGACAACAGAAACGCTTAATCAGGCCAGTCTTAATGGGACAAGCTCTGCAACAACTGATAGTTTGAACAGGCAAAGTTTACAAGGAGCGGGCTCAGCAGCGACACAAGTTGCTATGGCATCACCATTGCCTTCACAGCCTGCTGTATCAACCTATCCAGTTAAATGGAAGAATTTTGACACTCATCCAGTTGCTTCTTCAACTGCACCATCAGTCGTTACGCGTCAAGATGTTAAATCAGCATGGTTGGCTAGGGGATATCAATCAACCCAGGCACCAGCAATGCAATCGCGTCCAATGCCTGTTCAGGTTGCATCAGCTCCGGCAGCTTTGCCATCAAGATCAGAACGGAAACAATATTATAGACCCATTTCCTACCAATTTCCAGCTGCAGAGGCTTCTGTAAATTATAATCGTAAAAGAGGTATGAATTTAACTAAAAAAGAAAATGTGTCGTCATTATCAGGAAACTGGGGAATTCAGGTCGGAGCTTTTGCTTCATCAAGTCAGGCGAAAAATGCTATTGGTATTGCAAAAAATCGAGCTTCTCTTTTTTCAGGTAAGCAACAGGTACAAGTCGTTCAAAAAGGTAAAAGCAAGATATATCGCGCTAGGGTGACAGGATTAAGTTTAAATGCCGCCCAGATGGCCTGTAAAAAACTAACTGCTTGCATCATGGTAAAACCATCCAATAGTTAATGATTCTAAAATTTAATTCATTAGCTAATATTAAAAGCGTGCCAAATAATTATATGTCTAGTTCGCTTTTATTAAAAATTAAATTGTGAATATCTGCAATTTGGGTTCAGTTATTACCCGAAAAAAATTGAAGGTCTGTTATAATCTTACGGTTCAACTGTTCTACTGCAATTCATGATCAGTATGGATTATGCATAATTGTTCTTCCAATTGCAATGGTATTAGCTTGTATGACTTGCCAAAATAGTTTTGGCTTTCAATGGAAAGGATATTACAACAACAATAATAGTTGTAATGTCTGTTTGTTGTTTTAGTTTTCTCTGCAAAAAAAAAGCCAAAAACCTGGTTGGCAGGAATCAGCAGATCAAGGTCAAGATTGCAGATGAAATGTGAATAACAGCAAAACCTGGTTTTTCCAATCTTTTACTAAATAAGATGGATTTTTCCCGATTTTATTCGCTTTTGATTTAATCAGTATCGGAAATTTGCCCAAAAAGGAATGTTGGTAAAAATCTCTTTCTTACGACTTAATAAACCTCTAAAGGGAAACTCATGTGGTTAAATGAGTTTTTTTATATTAATCTGATCTGAGATTAGATAGTGGAGAAAGAAAATTATGTAGTAATATTCATTAACCGTATGAATTTCAATGTCATCCAAACCGATTATTTTTCCGTTTCTATTAATTAATAAAATCCAGATTTGTTTTTTTGATTACCCCTTGATGGTCGTTCCCGTTGGCACAGGAGAAACCAGAAAAAATGGCTGAAGGAACAGTGGTTTGCCAGCCATATAGGTCAAGATGGAAGAATAGGATGCATATCTTTGATTATGGGTTTTCCATGGAATATGAGTTGAAACTTTTCAATCAGCATAGACCAGTTGAATGGCGACTGACATTGATGATTAACGACGTATATAGAAATCAAGTTCATTTTTAGCTTGTTTTGCTTCTTCAGGCAATAATTCGACACAGTGAGGAGAAGTTTGTCTTTTAAGTGAAACAGCTGTTGCCTTAATAATTAAAAAATCAATTCCAGATTTAATATACTGCCAATATGAACAAGATGCCAATCTGTTTTTTTCAACATTGGCACTATATTGGCATAATGACGGTATGATAATACGGTTTTCCAGAGATAGGAATCCGATCGTTTATGGTACAAAAAAGTGAATCAATAATCTATTACTATTATTACACAATATTGTAATCGTTAAAAATCAGTTATCCTGATTAACAGAATGTAAAGAGTTCCTCTTTGGGGAAACGTGATTTAGGTTGTTTGGCGTTATAATCAGTTTTATCATGATAACCCAAAGTAATTACAAGAATACTTGTAAATCCTTTTTCTTTTAGGTGGAATTCTTTATCTAAAATATCTGCATCAAATCCTTCAATGGGACTGGCATCTATATTTGCTAACGAGGCACCTAGTAATAAGTTTCCAAGAGCAATATAACCTTGTTTTGCTGTCCAATTGGGAAGATCCTTTAGAATTTTTTTATGCAGATTCATATATCCGATATAAAGATTGATAAATTCTTCCTTGTTTAAATTTGGGTTATGACGGCCATCCTTAATTTCTTGTTCAATAATTTTGCGAATATAGGCTTCATCCATATCTGTTTTTGAACAAATAACAATTGTATGTGAAGCACGGTCAACCTTGTGTTTATTATAAAGGAATTCTTCCCTTACCATTGATGAGGCAACGCGCTTAATACCATTTTCCGTGGAAGCGACAATGAAGTGATAAGGTTGTGAATTAATTGAAGTAGGTGTGTAGCGTAAAAGGTCAACTAACTGATTTATAATATGATCAGGAATTTTTTTTGTTGGATCATATCTTTTAGCGGTAAAGCGACGGAGTGCAAATTTTTTGATATCCATGATTATCCTTACGTTAATAATTCATAATAAAATTATATACATGTAAAAAATGTATAATAAATTAATATATGCCTATAATCGTAAAATGAATGGAAAAAGAGATCAACCTTAAAATGGTCGGTTTATATTACGATTATTTAAAAGTGATAAAGAATTATGTAGTTACAGCCCGTATAATGATAGATAAGATATACATGCAATTCAATTCTTTAATTATTAATTAATTTACAACTCTAAGCTTGTATTGAGTGTTTCATGAAATGTTTTATTAATATAGAAATTTGCACTATAAAAATTAACTTGCCAATTTAAACATGTTATTTTTTAAAAGTGTATTTTTTCAAATTTTTTGTGTCCATTTATGAGAGTCAACAACATTTTAATTTTTCATAGTAAATAGATGAATAATTTGAAGATTAGGCAGTGTATTTAGATAAGATTTATAGCCATTGATGCTATTACTTAAATAGCAGATATGCGGGTTTAAGGTTTTACTAAATTTTAGATTTTATTTGGATGAATGCTATTGAAGCATCAATGCATAATTTTATTATAAGGATGAAATATTATAGATATCCAGGGGAAAATTTTGTAACAAAAAAAAGATAGGGTTTTACGGTTATTTTGTACAGTGGTATTATCTCAAAATATTTTATTAAATTTTAATAAGATATCAGTCAAAAAGGTTTTGACATTTTATTCTACTAAACAGAATTGATAGCGTAATAATCAGCAAGGTAAATAAATTTATCGAGGTTAGAGAGGAAAGATGCGATAATTTTATAGGAATGGGGCCTGTAGTAACAGATTGAGGTCCATAGGTTAAAAGGGTAAGGGCATAAAAATCAATAGTGAGAATATAAATTGTCCATGCGATAATACTGCTAAATAAGATACCATAAATGATACGGTTAAATTTTAACATGCTTCCTTCCTCCTTTCACAGGATATGATTTTTACATTTGTAATATCCCATTATTTCAAGTAGGTTTATTATTATATTGAAAATTATAAAAAAATCAATTTAATAAAGTGGTTATATCAATTAATTTTGACTTATTAACGTTATGGATTTTGTTTTTTTAGTAAAAAAGCAAGAATTATTTTTGCCGTTTTTTCTGGCGAATTAAGTTTATCTTTATCTTCCGCAGGAAAAAAGGATTGCCTTAATAAGGTTTTGGTTGGTGGAGGGGTAATGGTTTGAACATGAACTGTAGAGATATCCTTTATTTCTTCTTTCCAACAATTTATAAGATTTTGAATAGCTGCCTGAACAGAGGTGACTGATCCCCAAAATGCACTGGGTTTTGTTATCCCCTGAAGAAAAAGAGCTTGAGAATTTGGTGTGGCGCATAACAAGGGGGACAAAGTTCGAATAAGTTTCATACAGCTTGTAAGGTTGATGGAAATATTTTTTGACCAGTCTTGATCTGTTATTTGGTCAACAGGTGTAAGTGGCGTGTAATAAAAGGCTGCATGAATGAAAATATCAAGTCGATGGAATTGCTGGGCAATGGAAGGGCCAATATTATCAATTGTTGTATCGAATGGATTTTTGGGTTGCAAATCAAATGGAAATAAGGTGGCCTTACCACCTTTTTGGCGGATCATATTATCTGTCTGTATTAATCCTCCCTGCGTTCTTGCGCTGAGAACGCAGTGTGCACCAGCCTCGGCCAATGCTATGGCACAAGCCTGACCTATGCCACGACTTGCACCAGTAATGAAAGCCACTTTGTTTTTAAAAGACAGTTTCATTATTTATTTTGTGTTAGGTTCATGTCATGATCTGTAAGTTGAATAGGATAGTCTCCTGTAAAACATGCATCACAATATTGCGGCTTTTCGTTATTTCTTTCCTTTTCTTCCAGAGCTTTGTATAATCCATTGCATGAAATGAATCCCAGTGAATCTGCCCCAATCAATTTGCACATTTCATCAATATCATGTGTGTGTGCCAATAGTTTTTCTTTTGATGGAGTATCAATTCCGTAATAACAGGAAAACCGTGTGGGGGGAGAGGCAATACGCAGATGAACCTCGGCTGCTCCTGCAGCTCTGACCATTTCAACGATTTTTTTGGATGTTGTTCCACGGACGATGGAATCATCAATTAAAATGACGCGTTTGTCTTTTAAAATTGAACCGTTTGTGGAGTGTTTGAGTTTTACTCCAAGATTACGGATTTGATCAGTCGGTTCAATAAAAGTCCTTCCTATATAATGACTACGGATTATGCCTAACTCAAATGGAATATTGCTGGCTTTTGCATAGCCGAGCGCAGCAGGCACACCGGAATCGGGAACAGGAACAACAATATCTGCCTCAACGGGATTTTCAAGCGCGAGTTCGGCTCCAATTTTTTGACGTGCTATATATACGGATTTATTTTCAATAATGGAATCGGGACGGGCAAAATAAACATATTCGAAAATGCAAAAGCGATGAGAAATATTATGAAAAGGTTTAATGGAACGGATACCCTCATCATTAATGATGATGACTTCACCAGGCTCGATATCACGGACAAATTCCGCGCCCATGCTGGAAAGTGCACAGGTTTCACTGGCAACAACCCAGCATTCTTTTTCCTTATTCTGGTTGAGTTTGCCGAGTATCAGGGGACGAACACCTAACGGATCACGAGCGGCAATTAACATATCCTTGGAAAGGGCCACCAGAGAATATGCACCCTGAACCTGTTTTAAGGCATCAATAAAGCGGTCAATAACATTGCTGTAAAGGGAAATGGCAATCAAATGGATAAAGACTTCGCTGTCTGTACTGGATTGAAATAGGCATCCTCTGCGTACCAGGGATTGTCTAAGGAGTTGTGCATTGGTAAGATTTCCATTATGGGCAACAGCAAATCCACCAAATTCAAAATCACCATATAAAGGTTGTACATTACGAAGCTGCGTGGCACCTGTTGTAGCATAGCGATTGTGACCAATCGCAATTCCACCTGGTAATTTGGCGATAACCTGGGGATCGGCAAATACTTCACCGACCAGCCCCAAACCACGATGAATATGAAAATTTCCATCGTAAGTAACAATACCTGTCGCTTCCTGACCTCTATGTTGTAAGGCATGTAATCCCAATGCAGTCAATGATGCGGCATCCTGTGTTGTCCAGACGCCTACCACGCCACATTCCTCATGAAATTTATCATCTTCATGATCTGGGGATGTATGTATTGTTGAATAGGATATTGATTCGCTAGATTTATTCATCGCAATTCCGAAAATAAATGAATAGATAAGGGTTTTATGAGTTAAAAATGGCCATGATTATTGTGAGGGAGCAATTGAGGAATATCCCCCTTCTGGTTGAACAGCAGAAGGCTCATCATTATGCGATTGATCTGTCGAAGAGGATTGATGAGATATTCCATTATGTAATCCAGTTCCGTCAGGTATTGATACTCTTGGTGTCTTTGTTTGGGGGACAACAACATTCCGTTGCATTGAGCTTGGGAGAAGATTATTAATCAGGACAGCTCCCTGATATATATAGGGAACCATTTGACTTTCTTGAAGAGGTTCAGGCCATTGTGCGGCAGGAAAAATTATTCCGCCAATCAGATAGAGAATGGCCAACCCTGCATATCCCTTAACCCCACCACATATTGCACCAAGTAATCTGTCCAGACGACCCAAAAGGGAGATTCGTGCAGAATTTTGACCGACAACGGCATTTGCCAGCGCATTAATGACAATACAGGTCAAGGCAAATATAACAATAAAGGAGGCAATATTTGCCAAATTTTCAGAGTTTACGTAAGGCGATAGCTTGGGGGCAAAATCGGGATACCAGCGATTGGCCAAGCTGGCTGCAATAATCCATCCAAATAGACCTATACATTCACGAGTAAACCCTCGCGTAAGACCGGATAAGGCACCAAGGATAATTACACCAAGACAAACAAGATCAATCCAGTTCATAGAATTAAGCACTTGATTAACTTATTCCCTTTAATAAGATTGTAAAGCGGTATTAGTAAATAAACAATTCATTTACCGCAATGGGTAAATAAAAAATATTTTTATAATTTTTAATTACAAAAAACAAATAACTGTAAATTGTTTGATAATCATAGATCTCAATTATGAAGGTGGTTGAACTATATCATAAATAGAAATTATTTTTCAGAGTTTTTCAATCACGGGTTAATATATTATCTTCACGTTGTAAAATCTTGATTGGATCATTGTCGTAATTTTCTGTATCCTCTTCAGGTTGCAGACGGCTGGGTAATAGCATTCCATTCTGATCCAGAACAGGGTAGGCGGCTGAAGCTACAACATGAGTGTTTGTACGTTTTAAATCACGGGCTAATTCAATCATGAATGAACCATACTGAATCTGGTTTTTTTTATCGTCTGTGCTTTGTCGAAGATTTTCATAATAGATAGCGATAACTTTGCTTTCAATTTCACGGAATATATCCTTCTCTTCGGCAAGTTTACGGGCAATATTCTCGTCTTCATTAATCAGCAAGGTTGCTGTTGTATGCAGATTTTTATGGATGCGTCGCATCATTTTTTGCAATGGATCCATCATGGGTTTTGGTAAAATGATTCTTTGTTTAACCATTTTCTGTACGGTTGAAAGAACATTCCTGTCCAGGACATCACCCGCATTGGCAATTTGTGTACAGAAGGTTAGGATTTTTTCCACCTGATTCAATTCATTTTGATTCAAAGCTTCGGGATCCAAACCGGTGACGTAACTTTGTATTGAGTTTGTTAATTTATCTAGCGTATTATCAAAACGTCGTGCGGCGCTGGCAATTTGAGGCGTTTGATTTTTAAAACTATCGTCAACACCATTCAGCATTTTTTCCAAAATATCACATAAACGCAATGATTCTCGGGTTGCATTGCCAAGGGCAAGAATAGGTGATTGTATGACGGATTTATCAAGATAGACCGGTTTTGAGGGATCCTGAACGGTTTCCTCTTTTGTGCGTGGAAATATTTTTTTTAGTAAATTGGCGTAGGGGGTTAGGAAAGGCAAGAATAGAAGTGCCGTTGCAATATTAAATAATGTGTGAAAATTGGCGATAGATCGGTTGATATCAGGATAGTAATATGTGAACCAATGGGTGAGTGGATGAATAAAGATAAAGACAATGGCCGCACCGATAACACGGTTTATTAAATTTCCCATAGGTAAACGTTTGGCAATCACGTTTTTTCCTGTTCCCTCTATCACGGGATTGAGAGCGGTACCGATATTGGCGCCCAAAACCATGATAAAGGCTGTTTCAGCAGGTATGACATTGTGAGAGGCGAAGGACGCTATTAGCAATACAACCGCCACGGAAGAATGCATAATCCAGGTCAGGATCATTGATAATAAAATTGTAATAAAAGGCATATCTGTAATGTTGCCCAATACTGTACGAAGCGCTGGTTGGTTGGTATAGGGATGAAGGATTACCAGAAATTGATGTAGGGAGATCAGAATCAGGCCTAATCCGATGAAGACGCGTCCAAAATCACGGATATGATTAAGACCCCGGCGAAACATGATGACGCCTACCAAAACAAAAAGGGGTGCGATACGGGACACGTCAAATGATAATAGCTGGACAATTAGGGTGGTTCCAACATTTGCCCCCAGCATAACCGCCAATGCAGAAGGTAGTCCGATTACCCCATTGGCGGCAAATCCAGTGATCATAAGTCCCGTTGCAGTTGAGGATTGCAAGATTGCAGTGATACCTGCACCTGCGATAAAAGATTGGAATCTGTTTCGTAACATGGTTGACAGGAAATGGTTTAACCGTGCGCCAAACGCTCGTTGCACACCGGTTTGAACCATATGAACACCCCATAAAAGCAGGGCGACACTACCAGCAAGATCAATTACAGTAACAAAATTCAAGGAATATCCTCTTTTAAAGTTTTAAGTTATTGAAGTTAGAAGAAAAATTTTTTTAAATAAAAAAAAGTTATAAATTAAAATTATATAAATAATTGAAAAATTCCTTGTCAAAAGGTGAATATAGCATAATTTTATGCGCTTGAAATTAAACTTTCCAATTTAATTATCGAAACTGTCGGATTTAAATTTTGAAAATATTAGTAGTATCGGTTTTCGTTAATTGGGATATTTTGATAATATATTGATTTTTTTTGATATTTTTCAGGAAGAAAATTGCTTTTTCATCATTTATATCATAAATTGAAACAATTACTATTTCTATATAAAGGAGAGTATGAATATGTCAGTATCGGATCATGATTATATCAATTTTTCACAAGATGATGAATTGAATTATATTTTAAAAAAATATCATAAATCTCAAACGCATGAAAATCGGGTTGAACTGAAAAAACTTGGTCAAGCCTATAAGGATGAAACAAGGTCAAAAATGCTAAAACATGTTGAGTTTTATCCTTATCTAGAAAAACACTTAGATAAATTAAGATAAACTGGGGTTGAGGATGATAAGGGATTATATGTTTTAAAAAAATTGTGGTAAGGGATTAATTTTTTAAATAGTAAAAGGTGATAAAGCCATCACTATGTTATTGTTATGCAAATTATAAATTATTCTAACCTTATCACAATGTTATTGAATATAAATATAAGATTTAAATTAATTATTTATTGTTGTGAATCGAATAATTGATTATTTTTTTTAATAAATACCATTTTGCTAATTTTAAATTCTATTTATGGAATGATTTATAATGGAAAACTATCAATAATTTGGTTCTTGGTGTTTTCGAGTTTATCAAAATAGCTTAAATCAAGTTGTCTTAATGGAATATGATTTAAATTTTTGAATAAAACGGGGTTATAAAAATTTATTTCTGTACGATGTATGCCTGCGAAATAATCAAAGAATTTCCATTTTCCTCCATCATGCAATTTATTATCCCATAACCAAATATTTGGGATATGATAGCTGTCTGCAATAACAAGTCCATGTAAACTGCTGGATGCAATATATTTGCAGGATTTTAGCTGGTCAATAAAAACGTTAATATCAGGATCGGTGATATCAATAAAAAGAGTATTGGGTGTATTTTGTAATATTTGCTCTACCCAGCTCTTTTTATATTGACTGTGATGAACAATAAGACCCCAGTCATATTTTTTTTCTTTGTTGGGGTTATATATACGGTCACATATTAATCCAGGATCCCCATAAGGTAATCTACATTTATGTGAAGTGAAGGATTCATGGGTCAATGGTCCACGTAATAAAGAAATCTTGAATAATTCAGTAGGTAATGAGGAAGGTGAAAGAGTTCCGCTCCCCCATACAGGATAAATTCTGTTTCTTGGTGTTGCCCAGTTTAAAATGCTGCCTATTCCGATTAAGTCTGTGTTTTTTAAATTGGTTCTACATATTATTTTTTTACTTAAATATCCAATAATATATAAATTTAGTTCATCACCTATATTTGTGAACTGTTTGTTGCGCCACCAATACAGATTAACAGAATTGTTCATTTTTTTGTTAACCAGAGTGTTGAATTGGTTTATATCAAATTTTATTTTATGTGCTTTTTGAAGCTTGAATTTCTTCCATTGTTTATTTTTTAGCTGTACAGTTTGAAATAATGTTTGATGATGATGTGTTGTAATGGGAATATTATAATAACAACAGTTTAATCGTCGGGAAATAAAAGAGTAATTTCCGGGAAATTGATGTTTTATAATAACATGATCAAACAGGTTTTTTTTATCATGGATGAATCCTGTTTTCATATCAGTTGTGGACAAATAAACAGGGTGGTGATTGTTTTTTTTCTGAACCATATAGAGGTGATGGTTTAGATAGCATAAAGAAGATTCTTCTTCAGTTCTGCAGATTATAAAATTTTTAAGTGACATAGTTAAAAAAGTTTTTAACCTAATTTAAATTTTGTCACCTAAATTAAATGTGAATGTTTATTGCGTCAATGAAAATTCATATTTTTATTGTTATACAATAAAATATTTTGCTTTAGGATGAAAAATTACCAAAGCTGACGTTGACTGCTCTGGATGCAATTGCCATTCTTCAGATAGGGAGATTCCAATCTGCTTTGCGTCAAGAAGATTCAATATATATTTTTGATCCTCAAGATTAGGGCAAGCGGGATAGCCAAAGGAATATCTGGATCCACGGTAATTTTGCATCAACAGCTTGTTCATATCAGGATCATCTTCACTACTGAAACCTAGCTCTACCCTCATTCGTTGATGCGTATACTCAGCCATTGCCTCGGTTATTTCAACAGATAAACCATGCAAATATAAATAATCCTGGTAACGGTTTTCTTCAAACCAGATTCTGGCTGTGTCTGAAGCTTTTTGACCTACAGTGACAATTTGCAAGCCAATTACGTCACGAATGGGATCATTATAATCCCGGATATAGTCAGTGATGCAAATGCGTTGATTGCCATGCTGTCTTGGAAGGGTAAATCGGCACAATTCGGTTTTCCCATCCCTATCGAAGAGGATTAGGTCCTCAGCGCTCGCAGCGGCTTTCCAGTAACCATAAACGGCTTGTGGTTGAAGGATTTTTTTCTGTTCACATTGTTGGATCAATTTATATAGGATTGGTCGTAAATTTGTTTTCGCATCTTGCAGGAATTCTTCCAGCGTTTTTCCCTGCTTTTTCATTCCCCACTGCAATTGATATAAAGAACGTTCGTTTAGGAAGGGTAAAACAGCTTTTAAACTGGTTTCCAACTTTCGCGCACCCCAAAATGGTGGATTGAGGGGAGGTTCGTGAGAAGTCATTTTATTTCTTCGCAAGGATGATTCTTCAATGGAAAGAGGAACTACAATGGTTTTTTCCTTTTTTTCGGGACGTTTGGGTCTTTTATTTTTGATTTTTTGGGCAGCAAGATAATTATCTAAATCACCATGGGTTAATTGTTCCATAAGTGTCAAACCATCAAAGGCATCCCTGGCATAGGCAACCATCCCGTTATTTTTTTTATAGATTTCCGCACAATCTTCTTCAACGTAGGCACGTGTTAAAGCTGCTCCTCCGAGTAGGACAGGTATGCTGAGGCCTTGTTGCGCCATTTCTTCAAGGTTTTCTTTCATGATAACAGTTGATTTGACCAATAATCCAGACATGCCGATCGCGTCAGCATTATGTTCCTTTGCTGCCTTAATCATGTCTGCTACAGGTACTTTAATGCCTAGATTGACAACCTTGAAACCGTTGTTGCTTAAAATGATATCGACAAGATTTTTGCCAATATCATGTACATCCCCTTTAACTGTCGCCAAGATCATCGTACCTTTGGTTTCATTATTTTTCTTTTCCATAAAAGGTTCAAGAAAGGATACGGCTGCCTTCATCGTTTCGGCAGATTGCAAGACAAAAGGAAGCTGCATTTTCCCAGATCCAAATAATTCCCCTACCGTTTTCATGCCATTAAGTAAAAGGGAATTGATTATTTCAAGGGGGGCATAGGTTTCCATCGCCTTTTTTAAATCATCCTCCAAACCTTTGCGATTTCCATCTACAATTCGGTTATGCAATTGTTCTTCAATGGTGGTAGCGATAGCGCGAGTTGCCACTTGTGTGGCTTTACGATCAGCAAAAATTTCTAAAACTTTTTTGAGCGGGTCATAATCATCAGTTCTTCGATCAAAAATCAAATCTTCAATGACTTTAACTTCATCTTTGTCCAAAAGGTGCATGGGCCGTATTTTAGAAACATGAACAATGGCAGCTGTCATTCCCATTTTCTGGGCATGATAAAGAAAAACAGAATTCAAAACTGCTCTGGCGGCTGGATTAAGTCCGAATGATATATTGGATAATCCGAGCACAATTTGAATGTCAGGGAATTCATCGTGGATGGCTTTGATCCCTTGTAAGGTCCATAAACCCAGTTTACGGTCATCTTCTACTCCGGTGGCAATAGTAAAGGTAAGAGGGTCAATCATCAAATCGGAGTGAGGCAGGCCATATTTGTTACAGGCAAAATTAACTAATCGACGGGTGATTCGTAATTTGTCTTCAGGTGTTCGTGCCATTCCTTGTTCATCAATGGTTAATGCAACAACAGCGGCACCAAATTTACGGGCCAGTTTTAAACGATGGGCCGCTATTTCTTCACCATCCTCAAAATTGATTGAATTAATGATGGGTTTTCCACCATGAAGTTTAAGACAAGTTTCAATCACTTCCGTACTAGTAGAATCTATAACGAGAGGAACATTGATAGATGACGTGAGGCGAGGAATAATTTCCTTCATATCCTTTTTCTCATCATGACCTACAAAAGCCATACAAACATCCAGGGCGTTTGATCCTTCTTTCAGTTGTTCACGACCGATTGTAACGCATCCATCCCAATCTTGTTGATCCTGTAAATCACGCCATTTCTTAGAGCCATTGGCATTACAGCGTTCCCCAATCGAAAACAGACTATTTTCCTGTCTTAAAGGTGTGGGGGTAAAAAGACTTGAAACCGAGGGAATCCATATTGAACTTCTGGGTATACAGGCTGGTCGGTCTGTGAAGCATCCCCCCAAAGCCGCTTCGTTTTTGAGCATCTGATCAAATGCAGCAATATGATTAGGATTAGTTCCACAGCAACCACCGATCATATTTATTTTCTGTTCTTTTATATAACGGGACATCCAAACGGCCATTTCTTCTGGAGAAAGTGGATAGTGCGTTTTACCGTTGACGAGTTCTGGCAATCCTGCGTTAGGTTGCATTGAAATTAAATGCGGCCAATATTGAGATAGCCATTTGATACCCTCGGCCATTTCCCGAGGACCTGTTCCGCAATTCATTCCCATCATTTGAACATCCAACGCTTCAATGACGGTCGCTGCGGCAGCGATATCACTTCCAACAAGAAGGGTGCCTGTTGTCTCAATGGTTACTTGTACAAAGATTGGTAAAAAAATATCAGCTTCTTTTAATGCTATCTTGGTTGCGTTTACAGCAGCCTTGATTTGAAGTGGATCTTGGCATGTTTCAATTAAAAAAGCGTGAACACCTCCTTCAATCAAACCTCTACATTGCTCTGTAATAGCGTCTTCAAGTGAATCATAATCAATATTTCCCAAGGAGGGTAGTCTAGTCCCGGGTCCGATTGATCCAAGAATATATCTATTTTTTTTATCAGCAAATGAATTTGCGGCTTCATTGGCAATTTCAGCGGCACGTTTGTTGATTTCTCTTGTTTGGTCCTGAAGGTCAAATTCCGATAGGGTGATGGAAGATCCTCCGAAAGAATTTGTTTCCACCATATCTGCACCTGCTGCAAAATAGCGTTTATGAATATCCCTAATCAAATCGGGTCTAGATAAATTAAGGATTTCTGTACAGTTTTCCTTTCCCCAAAAATCTTTGTTAATATCGAGGTCAAGTGCTTGAATGATGGATCCCATTCCTCCATCACATAAAAGAATCTGTTCATGAAGTTGATTCAAAAGCTGACTTTGTTTGGACATAGAAAACCTAGATGTTAGAATTTTTTATTTATTAAAATCAGGATACTCAATTGAAATATCTACCATAATTTTAATAAAATGAAATTTATTAAATAAATAAACAAAGAATGAGATGTTATCTCGCATTTTAATTATTTGAATTAATTTTTGATACTCCAAGTCCGGTTTGAAGATATGTGAAAAGAATGATAAGGTATAACCCATTATAGTATTTATTGCATATTCAGCATGAAAAGAATTGAATTATTAAAATGATAATGATATTTTGGCAGAAAAATTGCAAAGCATTAATAGATATAGTTGATTAAGGATAATGATTTTATTGTTTATTTTAATGGTCAAATAAATTTATGATAATGAAAACTGCATATTTAAAAGCTGTTCTTATTAAAAATTTGTAAAATATTTTGTTAATTTAATTGATAAAGGATGATCGGTGGATCAACCAGATAAGGGCTCCATACAGTCAGGAGCAGGGCAAAGCAATAATCAAGGGAAAACGCAGAAGCTTTCCCCAATGATGATTCGTTTACGGGCAACAATGGCAGCTGCAAAATATCATGGGGTTGATCTAGATATACGTGATTTTGCAGCTGAGCCTGGTGAAAACTCACCGTCCCCGGCAACCTTGGCACGCTGGCTGAATAGTCAGGGGTTGATTGCTAAAGGGATGCGTTTGAAATGGCGATATTTGATACGCTTGTATAATTCACCTCCCATTGTACTAATGTTTAAGGATGGTTCTGCAGGGTTGATGGTGGGTGTCAATCCTGAAAAAAGAATTGTTTTTTTAAGAGATCCATTGAAGGGGGAAGGTGAACCTCCTATCCCTGTTGAAGAAATTCGCTTAAGGCAGGCCTGGACGGGTGATATTCTTCTTGTAAAGCGAAATAAAAATCTTTCTGAAAGTGAAGATAAGATTGATTTTAAATGGCTTTTCAAAATGGTATTGCGTGAACGTGCCTCTTTGCGTGATATTTCAATAAGTTCAATGATAATAAGTATTTTGCAAATTTTTCCTGCTTTTATAGTGATGCAGGTAGTAAATCGTGTGGTTGCTTTTCAATCAATGGCGACACTGATATCGATTAGTGGGTTGTTGATTGTCTTAAGTTTTTATGAGATCTTAATTAGTTATGCCAGACGAGAGATTACCAACGTTATGGCAACACGTTTGGATGCTCGTATATCTATTCATACCTATAATCGTTTACTTTCTTTGCCATTGGAATTTTTTGAACGGCAACAGGCAGGTCGTTTAATCGGGAAGGTTTCTCAGATATATCAGGTGCGAGATTTTATCACGGGCCGATTAATGACAACTTTTCTGGATATGTTTACGTTAATTGTTATTTTACCTTTCTTATTTTATATTAGCGTTATTTTAGCATGGCTGACGGTTGTTGCAGCAGGTTTGATCGGTTTAATTGTGGTTATTTTTATTAAACCATTAACATATTATTATAGTAATCGTATTGAAGCGGAAATGACGCGTGGATCTGCAATGTATGAAACCGTTGCAGGTATACGAACTGTTAAAACTTTAGCTTTGGAACCTTCCCGTCGTCGTGATTGGGATAATATTGTTGCTGAAGTTTGTAAATGGCGGTTATCAACAACGCGTATGCAAAATTGGCCTGAAACATTGGTTATGCCGTTGGATTTCTTTATTAATCGAGGGATTATTTTAATTGGTGCCTTTATTTGTATAACCAATCCAACAGCGGGAGTTGATGCTGGTGCAATTGTCGCTTTTATGATGCTGGGAGGGCGTGTTGCGGCTCCTCTCGTTGGATTGGCTAAATTAATGACTGTAATAACAGAAGTAGAAACCTCATTAGTTCAAGCGGGAGAAATTTTAAATAATCCAACGGAAACAAAAGCGTTGACTACAGGATTGAGACCAAAGATTATTGGTGCACTATCCTTTGAAAATATTAATTTTACATATCCTGGAGGAAGTAGTCGGGCGTTAAAAGATTTAAGTTTTTCAATCCCAGCAGGTACTATGTTGGGTTTGGTGGGACGTAGTGGATCCGGTAAATCCACTATAACACGTCTTTTGCAGGGCGTAAGCCGAAATTATGAAGGTTTTTTAAGGCTGGATGGTGTAGATTTGCGTGAAATTAATCTTACCCATTTAAGGCGCTCTTTTGGTGTTGTTTTACAGGATAATTTTTTGTTTCGTGGAACAATTAGGGATAATATTACCGCTGGACGTCCAGGATTGACAATGGAAAAGGTTATCTGGGCAGCACGAATGGCTGGCGCTGAAGAATTTATAGAGCGTATGCCCGCTGGATATGACACTTTTATCGAAGAGGGCTCAACGAACATTTCAGGAGGACAAAGGCAACGTCTTGCAATTGCAAGAGCTGTTATTCTAGACCCAAAACTAATGATTTTAGATGAGGCAACATCCGCTCTTGATCCTGAAAGTGAAGCATTGGTTAATGCCAATTTGGAGCGAATTGCCAAGGGAAGAACGATGGTTATTGTTTCACATCGATTATCATCATTAGTGAATTGTGATCAAATACTGGTTATGGATCAGGGTGAAATGCAGGCAATTGGAACACATGAACAATTATTAGAAACCTGTGAAATTTATCGTACTTTATGGTTGCAGCAAAATCGACATGTTGATGAAAGAAGGCATTCAAAAAAGAATGAAGCCCAGAAACCTGTAATTACGGAAGGAACATAAAATGGTGGATGATAATCATAAAAATCAATTGCCAGGAAATGTGAATTCTGAAAATAACAATGAAAAATCTAATATTTCTAATGAATTGATAGATACTACTGAAAAAAAAATAAAAAAAACTTCAGAAAAAAAAGATGTTTCATTGAATGATGAACAGTCAAGTATACCAGAAGGATATTTGCCTGCAGCAGATAACACGGCAGAATCTCAAGCTGATATGCCGATAGCTTTACTAGAGTTTACTTCACCTACTGCAGCTATTATCAATATGCCGCCAACGGCTTCTGCCCAGTATATTACTTGGGTTATTGGAGCTTTGGCGCTTTTTTCCATTATCGCGTTATGTGTGTTTCCACTTGACAAAGTGGTTTCAGCTCAAGGTCGACTGGTTTCAGTGGATCCACCTTTGTTAATTCAACCAATGGAAGAGAGCATTATTAAATCAATTGATGTTAAAGAGGGGGATTTTGTAACGAAAGGACAGGTTTTGGCTCATTTGGATCCGACAATTCAACAGGCCGATATTGATAATCTACGTTTACAAGTTGAAAGTGGACAGGCTGAGTTTGACCGTTTGCAGGCCGAAGCTTCTAATAAAAACTATACAGTGGACCCATCTAATCCTTATTCGGTAGAACAGGGGAATAGTTTTATAAAAAGAAAACTTGAGTATGATGCGAAAGTTGATGGTTTCAACCAGAAAATCAACGAACAATCGTTTCAACTTAAAAACTTTCTTGCAACTACTGCTGTATTGAAAGGGAGATTGCAAGTTGCATCTGATATTCATTTGATGCGGAAAAAATTGCAGGAACAACAAGTGGGAAGTCGCTTATCAACTTTGGGTTCGCAAGATACTTTAATGGATGTTGAGGATAAATTAATAACGGCACAACAATCAGCGAATGCTACGCAAAAGAAAATAGCATCTTTATTGGCTGATAAACAGGCTTACATTGAAAGTTGGAAGGGTGAAGTTTATAAAAATCTAACTTTAATTCAAAGGCAATTGGCAAAAGATAAGGGAGAGTATGAAAAGGCGAAACTTCGTCGTAAAAAAGTCTTGATGAGGGCCGAACAGGATGCAATTGTACTATCAATTTCAAAAGGTTCTGTTGGTTCTATACTAAATTCTGGAATGCCGTTTATGACTCTAGTACCTGTTGGGACAGGTTTGGAGGTTGAAGCTGCTGTACAAGATGCGGATGTTGGATATATGAAGTTGGGTGATAAAGCGATTATAAAATTTGATACTTTTCCTTATACACAATATGGTGGAGCGGAAGCAGTTGTAACAAATGTTAGTGCCGATGTCTTTCAGCCTGGTGATACAGGTCAGGATATGAGTAATCGTCGGGGTGCAGCACCTTTACAATTTCGAGAAAAACCTTTTTATCGTGTAAGATTGAAAATCAATAAATACACTTTGCACAGTATACCGAATTTTTTTCATCCAACCCCTGGACTTACTGTTACAGCTGATGTTCATGTTGGTAAAAGAACAGCGGCTCAGTATTTAATGAATGGTATTGTACCTAAGTTAACAGAAGGAATGCGTGATCCACAGTAATGTAAAACATAAGGTGAAATTGAATTGGGAAATTTATGATGCGTGTTTTTTTTAATCCCTTGAATAAAGTCAGAAAAAAGAAAATTCAAAAACTTTTGAATAAAGGGAAAAAACATTATGAAAGAAAAGAATATGTTTCAGCATATAATTGTTTTTCACAGGGCGCATCTTTAAAATCCCCTGAAGCTCAATATTACCTGGCTTTATGTTATTTAAATGGACATGGAGTTGCTTTTAGCCTGCAAGAAGCGTCTTTATGGTTTGAAAGTGCAGCATCAGCTGGCTATAATGACGCTGAATATATGCTTGCATTATTATATATGCGTGGACTTCCCGAACTTAATGCAGTAACGGGACATGATATATTTACCCTAAAACAGGCTAAAGTTTCCGATGACTTAAAAACCGATTATGAAAAAGCTCGTTATTGGGCTCAAAAAGTAGCTGAAAATGGGTCTGCTGATGGTCAGGCCCTCTATGCTTACCTCTTATCAGAAATCACATCTGAACAAAATCAATTTGATGAAATAATAAAATGGTATGATAAGTCAATTTCCCAAGGTTCACCGCAAGGTTATATGGGGAAAGGATTGTTTTTATTAAAAATTAGCAAAACCCAGGATGATTTTTCCAAAGCGGCTGCATTATTGCAAGTTGCAGCTGAAAATGGACTTGGTACGGCGATTTATACCTTGGCTATTATGTATGAAACTGGAAAGGGGGTTGAAATTAATCATGAATATGCTGTTCAGTTGTATAAACAGGCTGCGGAATTGGGTATCCGACAGGCGCAAGCATTATATGGCATTGCCTTACGAAAAGGAAATGGGGTTGAGCGGAATTTCCTTGAAGCTGAAACTTGGTTAAGACGTGCTGCCGTAGGTGGGGATGTAGAGGCTGCTTCGGTATTGGCTGATATGCTGGCATCAGGTACTAAGGATATACCACCTAATTATACTGAGGCTATAAAATGGTATCAGTTTGCGTTTTTAGAAAAACAGCATGTTGGTGCCGCTTTTGCCTTGGGTTATTTATATTTTAATGGTTTAGGAGTTGTTAAGGCTGTAGATAAGGCAATTGATCTTTATAAATTTGCTGCTGATAAAGGATATTTGCCAGCGTTAGATATTCTTGCCGAAATCGCTCTTACAAATTCTCAATATATTTCTGTAGAAGAAGTCGTCGATAATTATTTGCGTCCCCAAGCGGAAAAAGGCAACAAGAAAATTATGTTAAAATTAGCGATGGCATTGACAAACAATAAAAATTCTGAAGTTGATTTAAACAAAGAAAAAGAAGCAAAAAAGTGGTTGCAAATCTGTTGTGATGAAGATGCAGAAGCTCAATATTGGTATGGGCGCATGTTGTTGCAGGGAATTGCTGGGGAAAAAAATCTTAAAGAAGCTTGTAAATGGATCAAGTCTTCAGCGGAGCATGGGATAGTCAAAGCGCAATTATTATGGGCTTCCCTTTTGTCGGAAGGGAAAACGGAAGGTGGAAAAATTCATATTCAGGAAGCTTTAGAATTTTTTAAAAAGGCTGCTGAAAAAGGTGATGCATCGGGAATGTTTTCATTGGGTGCAATTTATGGGGGTGGAAATCATTTAAGAGAAAATAGGCAGGAAGCTCAAAAATGGTTTGAAAAAGCTGCTGAATTGGGTCATTCAAAAGCTCAGCTGATGTTGGGACGTTATTTATATGACGGTTTAGCGGGAAATAAAGATATAGCTAAAGCGCGTTATTGGTTTGAAAAAGCAAAAGATAATGGGGAAAAAGAAGCAGGGTTAGTATTGAATGCACTAGATGAGGAAATAAATCAGCAAGATTTGAAACCTGTTAAAAATAAACAAGTGGAAGTGGCTCCTGGTTTGTTTATATTTCAAGACACATAGCTAATTTATATTTAATTGCTTAATTGTGAGGCGTTGTGTCAGGAAAAAATAAAGCACAATTAGTGGTTTACGCTAGAAAAAAAGCAGAAGGGCTCGAAAAACTAAGAAAGAATGCACAGATTGCATATTCAAAAGCCCAAGAAGCTAAGCAAAATGGACAAATTGAGATTGCACTTCAATGGATGTGTAGAGCGCATCATTTAACACGAGGCAATCCGAACATTATCTTTGATTTGGCAGTTTTAAATCTAAAAACTGGTAATTTAGAGGGTGCCCATGATTTATTGCAGCCTTTATTGAAGCAATATGATTTCTATGAAGGCTGGATAGCACAAGCAGTTATTTATTCTTCTCGCAAATCCTCAAAACAATTAATTGAAATTTTGAATTATTTTCTTTCTCATTACAGTCCATCCCCGGAAACATGGTTATTGACTATTAATCTCTTGAAACAGGTTTCAAATATTGTCGGCTGTTGTTGTATCAAGGGCTCATTAAATGAAATATGGATAGATTCATTTAATGATTATCCAGTCAGTATTTATTTGGATAATCAATTATTTATTAAAACAAATCAGCCAAAAATTATCCTGCCTTCAGGCTGGCAGAAAAAATATAAAAAATTACGTATTGAACAAGATGGTGTTCCTTTTGTAGGCAGTCCTGTTGATTTGGAGTCAATTAATCTAACAATTGGGTTTGTAGAGGTTAAGAATGAAACATTAATCGGGTGGGTTTGGTGTCCAGCCGAGCCCAGTCGAATACCTTTGATCACTATAAAAGATTATAAGGGAAAGGTTTATCATCAATTTCAACCCAAGGATGATATTGAGGTTGTTACTCTTGAAACACCTTTGTTACAGGCAAAATCTTTTAGAATTCCCATCCATGATTTTTCTGCCGGAATGTATTCTGTTCAAGATGAGTTTTTGCGTCATTTAATTGGTAGTCCTTTGGATCCTAGCTTGGAATTCAGGGCAAAAACTTTTTTAATCCATATGCAAACCCCTGCATACCATAAGAAAAATATTAAAATTTCAAATGTAGCTCATTTTTTTCCTGTTCAAGCAGTTTATAAAGGATATGACCCAGTAATAGATAAAAAATCATCAGAGGGCATAGTTATTGTCATACCTGTTTATAAGGGAAAACAGATAACATTGGATGCACTTCAGAGCGTATTGAATAGTGTACCGGAAAATGTAAAGATTCAATTGGTTAATGATGCCTCTCCTGATAAGGAACTGGTTGTTTCATTAAAGGAATTCATAGATGACCAGCAAGTTTTTTGCATTAATCATAAGGTAAATAAGGGTTTTCCCACTGCTGTTAACAGTGGTATGAAGGCTTGGCCTGGATACGATATTATCTTGTTAAATAGTGATACCTTTGTAGGAGGGAAATGGACCGAAACGCTTTGTCGGGCCGCTTATCAGGAAGAAAATATTGGAACGGTAACTCCTTTTTCAAATGATGCGGGTATTTATTCTTATCCTTATCACGATAAGAAAAATTTGATGCCTGATAATCAAACAATTTTTCATTTTTCAAAAATATTTAATAAAATAAACGAGTATCAATTAATAGAGATACCTACAGCACATGGTTTTTGCATGTTTATCCGACATGACTGTCTGGCGCAAACAGGATTGTTTCGTGAGGATTTATTTGCCCAGGGATATGGTGAGGAAAATGATTTTTGCATGCGTGCACGGCATTTGGGTTGGAAACATGTTTTGGCAGCTGATTGTTTTATAGGACATAAAGGGGGTGTTTCATTTGCGTATGCAAAAAAACTATTAGGGAAAAGAAATACGGAAATTCTCAATCGGCTTTATCCAGGATATGATGAAATGGTACAGGATTTCATACGTGATGATCCGTTATTGCCATTCCGTCGAAATATTGATCTATATAGAATTCAAATCCTGCTTGATGCTCAAAAGAAACGTCATGAGAAGTATCAATTTGTTTTACTGGTCACGCATCAATTTGGTGGAGGGGTGGAAAGGGCGGTTCAAGAAAGAACAGATATTTTACGTTCCCAAGGTTTTATTCCAGTATTGATCAGACCGACAATTTTGGGGGATGGCTGTCAGATTGAAATTCAATTCAAATCAAAAAGAAATTTGGAAAAAGAAATAAACCTGATTTTTCCCAATCTAATTTTTTATTTTCCTCATGAATTAGAAAAATGCCTAAATTTTCTGCAATTTCTTTCTGTAGATTCGTGTGAAATACATCATTTGAAAAAACATCATAAATTGATGACAGATTTATTACTTAAAATAAATAAACCTTATGATGTATATATTCATGACTATCTGATTTTTTGTCCGAGAACCGTTTTGTTAAATGAAACCATGCATTATTGTGGCGATCCGAATGATTTGCAGATTTGTCAAAATTGTGTAAATAGTTTGTGGAAGGAAGAAAAAAACCCTAATTTCATTGATATGGAAAAATGGTGGCATGATTCATGGAAAAAATTAAAACAGGCAAGGGCTGTTTATGTGCCTTCCAATGATGCATTTAAACGTGTTTCAAAACATTTTCCAGAATTGGGACAGTTGGCGTTAAAATTTCTCGAAGACGATCGTCCTGATCTTACTATGAAACAATTAACATTCTTTTCTCAAAAACCCTGCCAGTTGAATGGAAAGATCAAAGCTAGAGATAATAGTTCAAACCGTTTCCGTATTTGCTTAATAGGTGCGATTGGAGTGGAAAAAGGGTTTGATGTCATTCTTGCCTTACTTCAAGATGCTGATAAGCGTGATTTGCCGATTGAGTTTGTATTAGTTGGTCGTTCCGTGGATGATGATTTGCTAATGCGTTCCGGTCGCATATTTGTAACAGGAGAATATAAGGAGGAAGAGGCAATTTCCATGGTGCGGGAACAAAAGGCTGATCTTGCATTTTTCCCGTCAATTTGTCCGGAAACCTGGTGTTATTCACTAAGCATTGCTTGGCGGGCTGGATTGAGGACAATAAGTTACGATATTGGTGCTATTGCTGAAAGAATTAAGCGAACTGGACGAGGAAATGTCATTTCGTTAAATTTATCTATTGCCAAACAGAATGATTTTTTATTAAAAGAATGTAAATATGTTGGTCATTAAATAAAAATTAAAATTTGTTTTGAGAAATTATTAATTTTTTATTAGTTTTAATAAAATATTATTTAGTTATTTTAACTTTGCTATACTTAGCCATCTTTTAAAAAGGAAATATATTAATGTCAAAGTCTGATGATCAATCAAATAATAATCAGTATCAACAACGAATTATTGATTTAAATGTAAATGGTCATTTAATGAGTTTGGACACTGGATTATATTGTATTTATCATGTTGCCAATCAAATTCCAGCTGATGAATTTGGTTTGCCCGGCCTGCGTATTTCTGTTCCTCCCTTCAAACAGAACGCTACAGTTGAGATCAAGACTTTTGAAAATGATGGGTGGCTAGGCGCTGAAAAAAATGCTGTTCTAGTACGTATTTCGGGAGATGCTGGTTTGGTTCTTGTAACAGTTTATCGGAATCCATCAAATAATTATCCCGCACCTCAATTACAGGTTATTCGACTTAATGATGCTTCTGAAAATGATAATTCAAATAATTTGACAAATAGATTGGGCAATCAAAATTCGGGTATCAATGAAAAAATAGCCAGACAGTCAAAGCGTGCGGTCGCTCAACAACAGAATGAAATTGAAAAAGAAGGTAAAATGCGTGTTGTCGCCCATGTTCAACGTCTTGGTGACGTTAGTGTCGAACTTGGAGATTGGATTGGTATTCCAGACAGTAAAACATGGATTGAAGGATTCGGTTTGTCATTAGATGATCGTATACAGCCAGAAGATATTGAATATCAGGCTGTATTGGGAAAAGGGTGGTTTTCTCCCTGGTATAAGGGTAATGAATTTTGTGGAAGTAGAGGAATGTCACTTCCCTTGTGCGGTTTGCGTGTTAGATTGAATGGTGATGCCGCGAAAAAATATACCTTATCCGTGGAAGCAACCTTTATAGATGGAACTAAATTAGGTCCTGTCGATGATGATACCATTCTTTCATCGGAAACCATTGCGCCTCTAGAGGCATTTAGCCTGGATTTGATTGATCATGACAAGGGAAAAAATAGCAAGGAAGCCCCTGAAACTCGTGTTAGTGCCAGCAATGTGAAGAGTATAAAACCAAGAACTAATATCAAGGTTAAAAATGCTAAACATAAATCTTTATCTAATCAGAAAAAAACTGAAAGCTGATTTTAACCAATATTGATTACCAAAATTAATTATGTTTAATTAATAATTATTGAATTAGCTCGTTAAAATTGTGAAATATTTATTCATACATCAAAATTTCCCCGGTCAGTATTTACATATAATAAAATATCTTGCGGGAAAGCCTGATAATGAAATTGTTTTTGTCAGTCAAGTGACGAGGCGAACAATTGGGGGAATTCGGAATGTCTTTTACGGTAAAATTGATCCCGTAAATGAATTGCACTCTTCCTTGAACGAATTACATCAGGCCGTTAAAAGAGGAGAGGAAGTTTACCAAACTCTTAAAAAATTAAAACAGCTAGGTTTTGTCCCTGATATCATTATTGGTCATCAGGGATGGGGGGAGATGTTGAATGTTCAGGATATTTATCCTGATGTTCCAATATTGAAATATTGTGAGTTCTATTATCATTCAGATGGATTGGATGTTAAATTTGATCCGGAATTTTTATCTGATGAATTGCTTCCGTCACGGGTCAGAATCAAGAATACCATTAATTTAATCTCTGCGAATAATCCAGGTTGGGGACAGACCCCCACGCTGTTTCAGTGGAAAACCTATCCTGAATGGACGCGTGGACAAATTACAGTGTTGAGAGAAGGGGTTGATTTAAAGATTTGCAGTCCTGATGCAGATATATATAATCATACAATGAAATTTGAGGATTTCATCATCCACCCCAAAGATAAATTGGTCACCTATGTTGCCCGTGGATTGGAACCCTATCGAGGGTTTCATATTCTTATGCGCTCCTTACCCAAAATTTTGAAAGAACGTCCAGACGCAAAAATCGTTATAGTTGGTGGGGATCAAGTCAGTTATGGTGCTGCGCTTCCCGGTAAATTGACCTGGAAACACTATTTTCTTCAACAGTTGGGTAATCAACTGGATCCCACTAGAATTTATTTTGCCGGGCTTTTGTCTTATCCCGTTTTTTGCAAACTTTTAAAACGGTCAGATGCGCATGTGTATATGACCTATCCTTTTGTTTTATCGTGGTCTTTACGAGAAGCGATGGCGATGGGTTGTCCGATTATTGCCAGTGATACTGACCCAGTCAAAGAATTTATTGTTCATCAGAAAACTGGAATTCTGACACCTTTTTTTGATAAAGAAAAACTTGCTGATAATGTTTTGGAGGTTCTTGAAAATAATGATCTTTCAAGTAAAATCAGACATTTTTCTCGGGAAGAGGCTGAACGATCTCTTTCAATGGATATTTATTTAAATAATTATAATACATTAATCGATGATCTTATAAATCATCGAACGCCAGATCTAAGTCTGGGTAAATCCCCTGCCATGATTGGAGAGGAGCTGTAGATCATATCCGTAAAAGGGAATTTAAATACGTTAAATTATTGTATATTACAATTTTTTTTAAATTAAGTTATATTAAAATTGTATTTTATTGAAAAATACTGATATATACGTTTTTTGCCAAATTCTCTGATTTATAATAAGGAAAAACCTTATGGATTTTGATCGCATCAGCCGTCGTAAATTTACGCGTTCTTTTCTAATGGCTTCTGGTGCCGCTTTTATCGCCGGTCGTTGTGGAAATCAGGCATTCGCTGAAGAGCAATCTCAAACTGGGGATAGTCATTTTCCTGATTTGGGAACAATGCAAAAACTTCAGGGGGCTGCAAGAAAAATAACACTTGCTTGGAGTGCGGATTCAATATGTACGGTTGCCTTTCCAGTTGCACAAGCCAAGGGTTTTTTTAGTAAATATAATCTGGATGTAAATTTTATTGATTTTGCAGGATCTGTCGACCAAATGCTGGAAACAATGTCGACAGGTAAGGCTGATGGTGCGTCAGGTATGGCCCTGCGTTGGTTGAAACCTTTACAGCAGGGATTTGATGTTAAACTTGTTGCGGGGCTACATTCTGGCTGTTTGCATTTATTGGCTTCTGGTACAAGTTCCATAAAGAATCTGGCAGATCTGAAAGGTAAGACAATCGGTGTTGGAGATATTGGTGGACCAGCAAAAAATTTTTTCAGCATGCGTTTCAGGGAAATCGGGATAGATCCTGAAAAAGACGTAAATTGGCGTCAGTTTCCATCTGACATTCTACCTTTGGCTATAAAACGTCAGGCGGTTCAGGCTGCAGGACTGGATGATCCCTTGGCTTATTTACTTAAGCAGGAACATCATCTTGTCACTATAGATTCCAATATGTCAGGTGAATGGGCAAAAATCGCCTGCTGTGTTGTCGGTTTAAGAGGGTCATTGATAAGAAAAGATCCATTGGTAGGTAAGGCACTCACTCAGGCAATTCTGGAAGCAGGTCAATGGGTGCATCATAATAAGGAAGAGGCGGCTGAAATTTTTAAACCCTATGCGCCCAAGGCAACTGTTGGGCAGTTAACTGAAATTCTTGAATCAGAAGGAACTCATCAACAGGTTATTGGCAGCAATCTTCGGCAAAATGTATCTTTTTATGCACAGCAATTAAAACAAATAGGTGTTTTTCCTCTTTCTCTCGATATAAATGTGTATGCCGATAAAGTTACCGAGGATATTTTTGCTTTATGATTCAAAAAGTAAAAATGGCATATTGGCCGCAATTGGCAGCTTTTATAATGTGGTTTGGGACTGCTTTTCTTACCTATTTTATCAAAAATGCTGATGATTTTCCCAGAACAACTGAATTTGCCTGTCTATGTATCATTATAGCAGTTTTTTGTGTAGTAACGCTTCCATTTAATAAAGTTAGATATTATGGACCATGGTTGCTGGCTCTGGCTCTTATTACAGGAGGATGGGAAATTGTACAGGCAAAGTGGTTGTTATTGCCGCGTCCTTTTTTTGGTGCACCACAGGAATTGTTGGATGTATTCATAACAGATTGGTATCGCTTACTGGATTCCCTATTACATTCCCTAACGTTGCTGTTGGGAGGATATATTTTTGGTTGTCTTATTGGCTTTTTAATCGGAATAGGAATGGGATGGTCTTTACGTTTTGGCTATTGGGCCCATCCTGTATTGAGGTTTTTTGGACCTTTGCCACCTGTAGCTTTTTTACCTTTACTTTTTGCTGTTATACCATCCAGTTGGTTGGCGGGTGAACTGTTAATGGCATTTGCCGCCGCTTTTCCTGTTGCAGTATTGACATGGTCAGGAATTGCAGGGGTCAATCCGGGATATTATGATGTTGCCCGAACGATGGGAGCAAGCTCATCCTTCTTGATTCGTCATGTTGCCATTCCTGCAGCTTTACCTTTTGTTTTTGTAGGGATGTTCATGGCTTTGGGTTCCTGTTTCTATATGCTTGTCGTAGCGGAAATGCTGGGGGTAAAAGCAGGTCTCGGGTTCTATATGCAATGGGCGCAGGGATGGGCTGCCTATCCAAATATGTATGCGGCTTTAATCATCATGGCGGTAATGTGCACAAGCTTCATGACCCTACTTTTTAAAATTAGGAATCGTTTACTGCGTTGGCAAAAAGAAAGTATTAAATGGTAGGAATGTATGGCAGAAAAACAAAGGATTGACATCACACATTTAAGCCATGGTTATAGTCTGGATAATGATGATTTGCCGGTATTGGATGATATTAATCTGACAATTGAACCACAGGAATTTGTTGTCATACTGGGCCCATCAGGATGTGGTAAATCAACATTGTTACGAATGATAGCGGGGCTTGAGCAACCTTTGAATGGATTGATTCAGGCAAATGGACAGGAAATTTCTGAGGCAGATCCATCAAGAGTGGTTGTTTTTCAGGATCCGACCCTATATCCATGGTTGACAGTTTGGGATAATGTAAATTTGGGTTTCAAAATCCGTAAGGAAAAGAACGATCATGCCGTTCAACTGATGCTTGAATTGATCGGGTTGAATAGTTTTAAAAATGCCTACCCTCGACAATTATCGGGTGGCATGGCACAAAGGGTGGCGTTGGCCAGAGCCCTGGTTAATGATCCAGGCATTCTTATTTTGGATGAACCATTGGGAAAATTGGACAGCCTGACTCGCATTACAATGCAAAATGAGTTGGTTCATTTATGGCAACAAAGAAAATTCACGGCAATTATGGTAACCCATGATATTGAGGAGGCATTGTTACTGGCAACGCGCATCATTGTCATGCGACAACGTCCAGCACATATCATAGGTGAATTTCGGCTCAATATGGATTATCCAAGACATAGAGACTCGGAAGAACTGATTAGAATTCGTAAAGATATATTTTATCTTTTGGGTCATCAATCTGATTGGTAATGGATTAAAAATATAATTTATATTACATAATTTCATATTAATCACTTGATATAGTATGATATTGAAAAAAAACATACTAAATATAGACATTACTATAGAAAAACAATTGACATACTTGGTGGAATTAATATAAAAAAGAGTGATAAATGTTAAAAATTAATACGTGACGGGCAGTCTTAATATTAATCTAACATTTGTTAATTATTTATCACTCTTTATAAGAAGGTTATATGTCATTATCATAATGTTAAAGTTATACAACCATTGTTCCTATTTTGCATTATTTAGACCCATTGTAAAGAGTGATTTGAAAATAATTATTTTTTTTAATTTTTTGCAAATGGAGTAAATAATGCAAAAAAATGATAAAAATCAATTGAGATTTAGTCTTTCAATTCCATCTCATGCTGGAAAAGTTAATAAAATCACAGAAAAATATCGATCTCATACAAGTTTGTCTCATGATCAATATATTCATGCTCGACGTTTGAGATTACCACCGTTTTGCTTGGAGTTTGAAAAAATATCTCAAAAACTTAATGTTCCTCTGGATCAAATTAAAATTGCCTTAAGAGGTATAAGAACAAGAAATAAAGATCCTAAACGTGGCATGTTAAATTGTGATAGACGTTCAAGAGAAATAATTTTGGCGATGGCTAAAAAATTTAATGAACCAGTTTACAAGGTTATACAACGTTTATTGATAGAATCTGCATGGGATAAAAAAATTACTAATTAATTTTTACTAGATAACTTATCAAATCTACGTTTTACTATTAAAGAGCGGCAATAATATTATTGCCCTCTTTATAGCATTTATTTTTTATACTTTTTAATTGCGGTTTCAATTAATTCACAAGCTTTTGCCTTATTGTCCCAGCCTTGGATTTTAACCCATTTACCCTTTTCCAAATCTTTATAATGGGTAAAGAAATGTTCGATTTCTTGGCGGGTAATTTCTGGAAGCTCTGAAACTTCATGAATTTTCGAGTATAGAGGATGGATTTTATCGTGTGGAACACAGATCACTTTTTCATCCATGCCTGATTCATCCTCCATTTTTAAAACACCGATTGGACGGGCACGAATAACACTACCTGGAACCACCGCTTCCGGAATCAAAACCAGCATGTCAATAGGGTCACCATCAGCTGCAAGGGTGTTGGGAATAAATCCATAGGCAGCAGGATAAGCCATGGGGGTAAAGACAATACGGTCAACAAAAACAGCACCGCTTTCTTTGTCAACTTCATACTTTACTTTTGAACCCTTGGGAATTTCAATAACAACATTAATATCATTAGGCACGTCTTTGCCCGGTGCAATCTTAGAAAGATCCATAATCATGTTCCATTATTATTTAAAACAGAAATACTAACGAATTGCCGTTGATTTATCAATATATTGAAACGGTTAAATTTCTAGACATGAATGATCAGATAGTTATATCTGGACTTGATCCTAACATTTTGGAAAAATTATAAAAATATATCTTAAAACTTTTGATGATATCAGGATTATGGATAAATGAAATTGAATGGAATGGGTAATAATCAAAGTTTTTTCGGATAAACGTAAAGAAAACGCTTGCAAAAATGATTGTTTTACGGCAAATATGAGCTGCGTCAACGCGCCTGTAGCTCAATTGGTTAGAGCCGACCGCTCATAACGGCCTGGTTGCAGGTTCGAGTCCTGCCAGGCGCAGACGCTTTTTATCCAGCCTGAGGGCAATAAAAGATAACGGTGATTGTCTCAGGTTCTTCCCCCTAAATATTTAATACTAGATAGATGATATAAGGAGCTTCTTAACGATGGCTGGGCCTCAATATGTATACGTGATGAAAGATTTGACAAAGGCTTATCCCGGTGGTCGTGAAGTGTTTAAAGGCATAACTTTGTCTTTTCTGCCTGGGGTAAAGATTGGTGTTCTTGGGGTCAATGGTGCGGGTAAATCAACTCTATTACGCATTATGGCAGGCAAGGATAAGGAATTTGGCGGGGAAGCCTGGGCAGCTGATGGAATCAGGGTTGGATATTTAGAACAAGAACCGCAGCTGGATGAAACTAAAACGGTTGGTGAAAATGTTGCCGAAGGTTTTGGCCCTTTAAAAAAGGCTGTTGATCGGTTTAACGAAATTTCAATGAAATTTGCCGAGCCGATGGATGATGACACCATGAATGCCTTGTTGGCAGAACAGGCTGATCTGCAAGAAAAAATTGATGCCGGTAATGGTTGGGAACTTGATCGTCAAATTGAAATTGCCCTTGATGCGTTACGTTGTCCACCAGCTGATGCAAGAGTCGATAAATTATCAGGAGGTGAGCGACGTCGTGTCGCCCTGTGTCGTCTGTTGCTGGAAAAACCAGATATTCTTTTATTGGATGAGCCGACAAATCATCTTGATGCGGAAAGTGTTGCATGGTTAGAACAGACATTACGGGAATATGCTGGTACCGTTATTCTGATTACCCATGATCGATACTTCCTGGATAACGTTACGAACTGGATTTTGGAAATTGAGCGTGGCCGTGGTTATCCATTCGAGGGTAATTATTCTTCATGGCTTGAACAAAAGCGCAAACGTCTGGCTCAGGAAGAAAAAGAGGAAAGTGCACGTCAACGGGCCCTGGCTGCAGAACAGCAATGGATCAATTCCTCACCAAAGGCACGTCAGGCGAAAAGCCAGGCCCGTATTGCAAAATATGAGGAAATGCTTTCTCAAAGCCAGGAAAAGGCAACAGGTGTTGCGGATATATATATTGCCCCTGGCCCCCGTTTAGGTAATGTTGTTATTGAAGCGGATAATCTCAGCAAAGGATTTGGTGACCGTTTACTAATTGATAAATTGAACTTCAAATTGCCTCCTGGAGGGATTGTAGGAGTAATCGGTCCAAATGGTGCGGGTAAATCAACCTTGTTCAAAATGATTATAGGTGCTGATAAACCTGATGAAGGTGAGATACGTATTGGTGATACGGTAAAGTTGGGATATGTTGACCAGTCCCGTCATGAATTGGATCCTAATAAAACCGTATGGGAAGAAATTTCCGGTGGGACGGATGTCCTTTATCTGGGTAAGCGGGCAATTCCTTCGAGAGCCTATGTTGGAACATTTAATTTCAAGGGATCGGATCAGCAGAAAAAGGTTGGTGTTCTATCCGGTGGTGAACGAAACCGCGTTCATCTTGCCAAAATGTTAAAACAGGAAAGCAATGTAATCCTGCTGGATGAACCAACCAATGATCTTGATCTCGACACTTTGCGTGTTCTTGAAGAGGCTTTGGAGGAATTCCCCGGTTGCGCTGTAGTCATCAGCCATGACCGATGGTTTCTGGATCGTCTTGCAACTCATATCCTTGCATTTGAAGGGGATAGCCATGTCGAATGGTTTGAAGGCAATTTTGAAGCGTATGAAGAGGATAAGCGACGGCGTCTGGGTCCTGATGCAACAGAACCTAGTCGTATCAAATATCGTCCAATTTCACGATAATTTCGGTTATTATTGATTTAAATTGAAAAAGCCCATATGATTTTTATCATGATGGGCTTTTTATGTAAGTTTTGATATCTGTGAACTGGTTGGATTTAAGAACTTCACGTTTGATTTTATCGCCGGTAAATTGGCAGGATATGCCGGATATTTTGGCTTTAAAAACGGATGTATTGACCTTTAGTAGTATGTTGGGTGGTGTTCGATCTTCATGGCAAGTGCAAAAGGAAATGGCTGAGGATATTCTTTATTGGGGATCACATAGGATTGGCATATATACTGTCCGCAAGCATATTCAAAATAGAACAGGTCAATTTTTGGGAATAACAGGGATACACTTGCGCAATGATAACCGTGGGCATGCATTGAGATTTGCACTATGGGAATGGGCGCAAGGGAAAGGATATGCTCGTGAGGCAGCATTTGCTGTACTATCGGCCGCCCATGAGCGTGGGTATCAACGGATAGTGGCGGTTACCAAAGAAAGAAATATAGCCTCTCGTCGTATTCTTGGAAGTATTGGCATGAATGTTGAGGAGCAATTCATGCGTCATGGATACAAGATGCTAACCTATGTCAGTGTATTATCGTAGAGAGAATGACTGTATAGTCCGACCAAAATTTCAAAAGATATAATGTATATTGTAATTTTTATGCAGACATGAAAAATCCAGAATACGGACAAAAAAAATTATTTTCTCAGTTAAAGGCACACCCGTATTCCAGATTCCAGATTTTTTAAAGAATTATACTTATGAATAAATTATGCTGTTACCTTTTTTGGTTTGGAGCCTTTGGCACCGTAATATAGAATAAATGCGTAACAAATCAGGGTTAGAAAGAAAGCATGCTGAATTCCAATGGAATCGCTTAGCATTCCCTGAATGAACGGTACGACTGCACCACCAACAATAGCCATAACTAACAAACTCGATGCCTGTTCTGTTAGAGGGCCCATTTCTGCAATACCAAGTGAGAATATGGTTGGGAACATTATAGAGTTGAACAACCCAATTGCCACGATGGAATAAACCGCAACGTACCCTGTGCTAAACATGGTTGTCAATAAAAGACAGAGATTGATAATTGCACACCAACTTAGCATTTTACTTGGCGAACTTTTGACCATCACGGCTGATCCAACAATCCTGCCAACCATGGTGCCTCCCCAGAATAAAGTAACATATTGTGCAGCTTGCTGTTCAGACATTCTGCCTATTTCTGGCAGGGTCAGATAATTTATCATAAAACTGCCCAATGCGACTTCGGCACCAACATAACAGAAGATTCCTATAGCGCCCAAAACTGCATGAGGATGTTTGAACACGTCAGAAAGTTTATAGTTTTGTTTCTGTTGGTTTTGATTGTCGTCTTTGTTGGTAGGTAATTTAAAGATTGCTACAAAGCCAGCCAGTAAAACAAGGATAATTCCAAGCACTGCATAAGGAGTTTGAACAGATTTAGCTTGTTCTTTACGATACTGTTCAATTTTAGTATTGGTTGAATCAGAAATATGTTGTTTGAGCTGTGTGAGATTTTCCTGATCAATTGGTTGCAATTTAAGGGTTGAAAAGCTTTCAAGAGCTTCAACCAAAGACCCGGTTGGAATTTGATCAATTTGTTCAGCGGTGAAATGACTTAATAAGCTTAATTTTTTTTCAGTTGGTATATTGTTTAGTGTTGTTCCAATTAATTCGGGTGAAAATTTTTGTAATTCTTGTTGGATTAGGGAATCCGGAAGCTTTTCGTATACATAAGGAGGTATGTTTTTCAAAGCATAAGCAACATTTTCATTGGAGGCCTTTGCAAAAATTGCCTCTATATCATTTGTTGGATTATTTTCAAGAGTTGAAATTAACTGGATGGTTTGTGGATCGGATGCAATCCTGTTGGGTATTGTATAAGCGGCACCGGTTAAGATTAGAATACTGCCAAGATAAGGAGCAACAGTCGTCCCAAGGGCATTCAAGGCCTGGGCCATGTTAAGGCGGCTAGAACTTGTTTTTTGTGGCCCTAAAAGTGTGACATAAGGATTGGCTGAAACTTGCAGGATGGTAATGCCGGTTGCCAAAATAAATAGGGCAAGAAGGAAAAAGTAGTAATTCGCAATTGTTGCTGCCGGCCAGAATAAAAATGTTCCAATGGCGGCAATAATCAATCCGGTAATGATTCCTTTTTTATAGCCAAGCCTAGATACAATTTTGCCTCCTGGAACAGACATTAAAAAATATGCTCCAAAAAACGTGAATTGCACCAGCATCGCTTGTGTGTAATTAAGGTTAAAGACGGTTTTGAGATGTGGAATTAAAATGTTGTTTAGACAGGTTAAGAAACCCCACATGAAAAACACGATTGAAATAACACTTAAGGCAATAGGGTAATTGGTAAATTTATTGTCTTGAGTTGTTATGGTTGACGCTTCATTTGAAGAATGACTCATAAACTTAATTCCCTTGTTATTTAGGGTTATATTTTATATCAAGATGGTTTCTTTTTTAAGGTAAATATAGAAAGGCAATATTTATTTAACAAGAACTCATGAATTATAGCAAAGCATAAAAAGTGTCTGTTAAAAAGGTTTTTTTTAATTAAACCGTAAAAAATGCCACGAAATTCTTAATCTTGAATTGCTATTTGATAATCCATTTATTTTTTTGCGAATTACGCTTTTCCCAACCTTTTTCTTCAAGCTCTGGTTTATCCCGGATCGTTTGTGGATATCCAACACAGAGGTAAGCGATAAATTCAAGGGTTTCCGGTATTTCAAGAATCTGATGTATATCCTTTGGTGTTATGATGGAAACCCATCCAACGCCTATACCATAGGCTCTGGCAGCTAACCAGAAGCTATATATGGCCATAACAGTTGAGTAAGCGGTGGTTTGCGGCATTGTCTTGCGCCCTAGGCCTTTGCCCTGATCGGGATTGCGTTCGGAAAAAACAGCAATATGATGTGGAGCGTCATCCATTCCGGATAGTTTTAGAGAATTGTAAAGCTTTTGTTTATCGGAACTGTAATCACGGCTTGCCTGTAAATTATTTTTTTTAAAAACATTATGGATTTTCTGTCGCAATTCGGGCCTGTTAATTTTGATAAAGTACCAGGGTTCACTCAATCCAACAGAAGGTGCCTTACATGCAAAAGACAATAATTGATCCATTATTTCGTCAGGTATAGGATCTGGTTTAAAATGCCTGACATCCCTTCGCCAAGTGAACAGTTGTTCAAGTTCATTTATAAAATGATCTGAAAAACGCTCTTTAGTCATGATTACTGGCAGGATAATTATTATGCCATCATAAAATATTTTATGATGGTCAATTTAATTTAGGAATGATTTTGAAGTTGGCGTTTTAAGGCTGCAATCAAAGCGGATACATCATTTTGATGACGTGCAATAAAAGATGTGTAATCTCCTCTTTGAGTTACGGCAAGTGACGCATTTTCACCAATAATATCAACAACCATTGGGGAGCCATTTTTAATTTCAATAATCCACTGAATGACGACATCTGGCTGTTTTGGACGTTTCAAGGTAGTCTGAATGGATTTTTTGTTTCCCTCTGTTGACGTAATTTCGCCAATGGTAAATGAAACCCCTTTATATTCTCCAAGCCGATTGGTAATTGAATTAACGAGTACCTGATGAAAAAGCTGGGTATATTCTTGTTGCTGGTCTGAAGTGGCGACCCTCCAAAAACGCCCCAGACAGAATTTCGCGATACCATCGACATCAACATATTTATTCAAAATAGGCAGAAATTTTTCTTTTTGTTCAGTCTTCGAATAATCTGCATTTACAATGGCAACCATTTCATTCCCGGTGGATCGCAGCCACTCTTTCAACTGATTGTCGGAATAGGTGGCTTCTGAAGCATGAACTTGGGTTATAAGAGGGAAAATCGCTTGTTTTGAAACAACGTTCCCGGCAAGGAGAATACCGCTAATCGCAAGTGCAGGAAAAAAGATTTTACAGGGATGAATTTTCAAAATATAGCTCCTAAATTATTTAACATACCATGCAGGGACAGTTGCTCTATGATCCTCGATAAGTGCTTTGATTTCAGCATCTTGCTGTTGTTGATAGGCACTTCGGATGGTTGCGTAAGGATCCAAAGAATCCTGTTGCAATTGATTCATTGCATCAAGATAATCAGCCCTCGAACTTATTACACCTAAAATATTATATGCCCAGTTAAAAGTTATCAAGCCATATCCTCTGGGGACATAATTCCATGGTGACAGACCAACCGCAATGATGGATCCCCCACCTTCACGTAGAGAGGTTGGTCCCATGAAGGGAACGAATAGATAGGGACCTGATTTTACGCCCCAACTGGCCAGAGTCATACCGGGGGTGGTGTCATGATGTTTATATCCAGCCATTTCGGCTACATCTATTAATCCTCCAATTCCGGCCACCATGTTTATACACCAACGGGCAAAAGCATCTCCAGCGCGTCTTGATTTACCTGCCCCGACATCTGAGAAAAAGACAACGGGTTCATCCATGGTGCGTATCATATTGCTGAGTGATTTCCGGATCACTTTTGGCACCGCCCATACATACGCTTTGGCTACAGGTTTCAGCGTATATTTATCCATTTTCATTGTAAAATTGTACATTTTACGATTGGTTGGCTCATATTTGTCATTATTATGTTTATATTCAGCCAAGGCTTCAGGATCTTTTGGTGGCGGATTACTGCATCCATTCAGAAAAATGCCAAGACAGCCCAGAAAAGTTAAGCAAGGTAATAAAAAATTCTTTTTTTTCAGTTCGGATGATTTTGGAAAATTAAAGAAAGAAAATAGGGTGAAATTCATGGCAACCTTTGTTAACTTTTAATTCGTTATAACAATTTTAAATTTTGATCATACAATTTAAATGAATTAAATAAATAATCATAACAATTTAGGCAATAACAATTCAGAACATAGCAGATTCATCATTAAACAACAGAAAAAAGAATTTGTATTAATTAAAATTGAGACATGAAAGATCTGATTGTGGTAATAAAACAACAAATAACGAAAGATCTTTTATGTTATGCTCATGTCTCAAAATTAAAAATCTGATCCAAAAGATTATATAGAAAATTGTTGAAATTAAATTCCACGATTATGTTTAATATAATCCCATGCAGCATTAATTTTTACGATTTTTTGGTTTGCCTTTTCAATTTCCTGTGGATTTCCCCCTTTTGCTGCAATAAGGTCAGGATGATAGATGCGAACAAGTTCACGCCAACGGTTGCGGATAGTTTCGGTATCCGTTTTAGGATCAACCCCAAGTATTACGTATGCATCAGGTTCGTCAGAAACAGAACGGGGACTGCCTCCTTGGGCTGCATAATCCCATACTCGTTCTGAGAGACCGAATATATGCTGGATATGTCGCAAATATTTTTCTTCAAGCGGATGAAGAGGTTTCGATTTTTTTAAATCAGAACGGGCCAGCATATATAGAAGGATAAAAACATTTTCAAGTTTGCCTTTTTCCTCTTGAAAATTGTGTTTAAGAATTTTTGCAAATTTTGGATAATCATCAACTCTTGAACGGGCCCGATCAAAAAGCATACCTATTTGCTTTTCTTGCTGTGGTGGAATATGAAGATGATGTTTAAAATAATCAACCTCACTTCGGTTGACCGGACCATCACATTTGGCAAGCTTGGCAGATAAAATGATGAGACATAATGCCATAACTTGCTCTTTTTTACCGGCATTTGAGGCCATTTGCACAGCAATATAGGTGCTGGCACCCACAAGATCGGGAGAGATCTTATGTTTCCATTGTTCAACCCATCCTCCCAAAGGTGGATTCAACAGCTTGTTTTTATCCGCAGCATGACCAATGGCAGCACCTAGTAATGCTCCAAGAGGACCACTTGTTGCGAAGCCGGCGATTGTTCCAAAAATTTTTCCAAAAACAGGCATTGAATTAATATAATAGAATTAAACTCGCTTCATTCTATTATTCTTTTGTTAAAAGGCAAATTTATTTTAAAAGTTTTCGTGGCATATATTATCTGTAATATGAGGGATAATTTATTTATTTAATTACAGTCAATGATTTTTATTGAAAAAAGTTGGAAAAATCAAATAATTATATATTTTTTAATATATAATGTAACGCTGTTAATCTTAGCATAGAGGATAGCGGATGATTTGCACACCGTTTTGCATCAATTTCAGTAATCAAATGAAGCAGGGTAAGATTTTTTGATACCGCCATTTGATCTAAAATATTCCAAAAGTCTTGTTCCAGAGCGATGCTTGTGCGATGGCCAGAAATTTGAAAACTGCGTTTTTTTAAATAATGTCGTGACATGATTTTTAATTGGCTTGCAATTATACGGATATCATAAATTGATCAAATGCCCATTGGGCTGTTTCCTTAATAATAGCATTATCATGATTTTTCCAATTTATTATTAGTGGTAAAAGATTTTCTATATTTGAATTACCTGCTGCAATCAGGATATTCCTGATAAATCGTAAATGACCAATACGCTTTACAGGAGATCCAGTGAAAAAACTTCTGAAATCTTCCTCATTGAATTGAAGAAATTTTGCAAGTGGGGGTGAAACAAGTTCGGTTCGAGCCTGTAACTTGATGTGACGACTTTGACTGGCGAAACTATTCCATGGACAAACAGCCAGACAATCATCACAACCGTAAATTCGATTATGCATTGCCTTACGAAATTCGATGGGGATACTGCCGGCATATTCTATAGTGAGATACGAAATACAGCGTTTTGCATCCAGTTTAAAAGGCTCGGGAAAAGCTTGAGTTGGACAGGAAACCAAGCATTTTTTACAGGAACCACAATGTGATTTGCTTGCAGGTAGAGGGGGAATATGAAGGGTGGTCAATATCTCACTTAAAAAAAGCCAACTGCCAAATTGACGGGAAACCAGATTTGTATGTTTTCCCTGCCAACCTAAACCTGCCTTTTGCGCGAGAGGTTTTTCCATGATGGGTGCCGTATCGACAAAAACCTTAACCTGTTCATTATTTGAATAATATTTTGTCTCTTTTAATATAAATTGGGCTAAATGTTTCAGCCATCCCTTGATTATATCATGATAGTCCCGATTACGGGCGTAAACAGATATATTTGCATATTCAGGATGTTTAAGATTTTCCAGGGGATTTTCCCGGGGACCATAATTTACTCCCAAGACAATTGCCGTTTTCACTTCTGGCCATAAATGGTGGGGACTGGAACGATAATATAGACGATCTTCCAACCACTGCATGGTTCCATGTCGTTTGAGAGAAACAAACTCCTTAAGCAAAGCCGCTTTTTCTGGTGGAAGAGATGCTTCACAAATGCCACATTGATCAAATCCCAATTCAATCGCTTTTTTTTGAATAAGTTTGGAAAAATTTTTAGGTAGCATGAAGATATGAATATATAACTACATCAATTGTAATTCAGATTATCTATTTTATAGAATAGGTTTGTATATTCAAACAAGTTTTCTTTAAGTGTAAAAAACATTCTTAAAATGAAAATTATCCAGAGACATGATTTTTATTGTCACGTAAATAAATATAGAAATAGGTCATGATTATAGTTTTATTTGCAATTGACCTAATTATTTAAAAATTGTAACGTCATAATTAAAGAACAAATAATAAGTTGTTGTTTTAAGAAAAGTAATAATTCAAATAAAAATTCAGTTTATCAATTAAACAATTGTACGGTTTTTTTTAAATCACAAACTTTATAAGTATTCAATTAAGATCACGTAAAGGGGTAAGTAAAAATGCAGAAAAAACGTATTGTTGTATTAGGAGGTGGAATTTCAGGAATGGAATTCGTGACCCGATTATCCTCTTTATTGAAATCTGAACAATATGAATTAATGTTAATTGATAAAAGCGAATATCATATTTGGAAACCGATGCTGCATACATTTGCTGCAGGAAGTGCGAAACCCAATGAACAGGGGATTAACTTTCTTACACAGGCCAAACGTGATGGTTATATCTTTAATCCGGGAAATGTTTCAAAAATTGACTTGAAACAGAGAAAAATCACTTTAGACGCATTATATGACAAAACCAATAAAGAAATACTTCCGGAACGGAATATTGAATTTGATTACTTGGTTATTTCGATGGGCAGTAAAACCAATGATTTTAACACTAAAGGTGTAAAAGAATATGCCTATCCAATTGATGATCTGGATCATGCCCTTGATTTTTACAATGATTTAAGGAATTTTATAATACAAGCTGCAATTTTGAAGGAAAAGCATCATGTTGTCATTGTTGGGGCCGGAGCGACTGGAGTTGAGTTAAGCGGTGAAATTATCTATCAGCTTAAACAGTCTTCACAGTATGTTGGGTATGATTTTACCGATTATTTGCATTTGACAGTTGTGCAATCGGGGGATCAGATCTTACCCACTTTTGAGAAAGAAATTGGTAATGCTGTCAAAGTGACCATGAATAAAATTGGCATAAATACTTTGTTATCAGCGCGCGTAAAGGAAGTAACCAAGGATCACGTATATCTTGAAAATGGTGCTGTAATTCCTGCAGATCAGGTTGCTTGGACAACCGGAATAAAAGGTGATAATTTATTGCAGGAAATTGATGGTGTCGAATATTCCAAACGATCCCAGATTGTTGTGACCCCACGATTACAAGTCATTGGGTTTCCCTATGTATTTGCAATGGGAGATTGCTCTTCTGTTCAAGATAACTCTTTACCACCAACCTCACAGGTGGCTACGCAACAGGCCTACTATTTAAGTCGTAATTTTTTTAAACTGATTCAAGATCCTGCTTCGGTCAACCCTTTTGATTATAAAGATTATGGTTCACTTGTCAGCGTTGGACGTTATCAATCTTTTGGTGTTTTTGGTCATCATATTGCAATAAGAGGGTGGGTTGCAAAAATTGCACATTTATATTTGTATCGCTCACATCAAATCAGAATATTGGGTTTGAGACGTGCAATCAGCGCAATTTTGGCAGATAAATTCAGAAAGCTGTCAATATAGTTAGGCTCGATAAAAGGTTTTGGGTTTGCTTGTTTGTATTAAGAGCATAAATAAATCATATATCCACCACAGCCAGACAATTCCGCAAAAAACATAACCTATCAGGAATATTTTTGTAACTAATCCTAAAACCATAAGGAAAGCCATCAGGATACCGGTAAAAAATTTGTTGATATAGATACGATGCACCCCGAAGAAACCCAAAAAAAACCAAAGGATCATAGCGATTACAAATGATCGGTTTCTAACATTTAAATTGGTTACCAGACTTATTAATCTTTTACATTCCTTTAAAGTTAAATTGTTATTGAACATTGATGATTAGCTTCCATTAAAAATTAATGATCAATGTATTATATAGTTTAAATATTTTGATTTTAAATGTATTGGGATATGGGAATGTAATATTAACTGTTTGTTAAAAAATATTAATAAATTATTGATTTATGTTTGATCAATGTTCATTATTATTGAACATTGATTGTAAATAATATGTAACAAACTTTGAATCATTCAAGAAACTATTCTATTCTTCATAAAAAGCGCAAAGTTTGTTTCCATCAGGATCACGAAGATAAGCCAGATATTTATTTGTTCCTTTGCGTAAACCTGGAGGGTCCTCAATTGACACACCACCATTGGCTATTCCTGCGGCATGGAATTGATTGACCTGTTCGGGAGAGTTCATTTGAAATCCGATAGTTCCACCATTGGAATAAGTTGCAGCCTGTCCGTTGATTGGCTTGCAAATAATCAGTTTTTGACCATCCTTCGCATAAAAAGGGCGCCCCTTTTTATCAAATCCTGAATCGGAAAGATTCATAACCTTGAAAATAGCATCATAGAATTTCTTTGCTTTTTCTATATTGTTGGTGCCGACGCAGATATGACTGAATAACATGTTTATTTCCTTATAAAATTACTTGATTTGTATAAATAGGTTAGAATTGATATTGCCTTTTCACAATGAATTTTTTAATCTTTTGATTGTTTTTGAAGAAAAATGAGAGAAATTAAATCGTATCTCTTCTTGAGACCCTCCAAATTCTTCACCCTTTGCAATAATTATTTTTTGTTTTAACCATTCCTGTAAAAGGGTGGACAATTCCTTGTTTTTGTCTGGAGGACATTTTGAATAGAGATAAAGTCCACCTTTTGGAGGTTGAAATTGGAACAGAGATTGGTAATTTTGATCCAACCAATGACATAGATTCTTTGCTTTTTTCGAAAGTTTTTTCTGTAAAAAATTGAAATGATTATCCATTTGATGGGTTAAATAATATTGGGCAAGTAATTGTGGTAAAACACTTATTCCACCCTCGATTTGACGTCTAACATTGGCAAGCTGATGGATAATGGGACGAGGGGCTATAATCCAACCAACACGGATTGCCTTACCAATATATTTAGATAAAGAACCAAGATATATAACCTGTTTGTATTTGTCATACATTTTGATAGATCTACAATCAGTATTCTCATCAAACGAAAGCAGGCTATATGCATCATCTTCAATAAGAGGAATTTGATTATCATGACAAAGCCGTAGGATTTCTTTTTTACGAAAAGATGAAAGGATTGAACCGGTTGGATTTTGAAAAACTGGATTTAAAAAAATCATTTTTACGGGATGTTTACGAATCAATTTCTGGAGTATTTCTGGGTTCACCCCATTTTGATCCAGTGCAGCAGGATGAACACGTAAACCGGAAGCTTGAAAAATGGGAAGTCGGAAAAAAGAGGAAGGGGTTTCTACCGCAATATGATCGCCTGGTCCTAACAAGGTTTGAGTCAATAAAAAAAGGGCTTGCTGAGTTCCAGTTGTGATTAGAATTTCGGATAGGTCAACTGATATACCTATACGTTTTTTCATATGATATTGAACGGCCTGGCGAAAGGAATAAAGACCTAGAAGAGTAGTTTCATCATCTTGTTCTAACGATAGAACATGTTGCCAGGGTAAATCGGTAGGATCAATTTTTGGTAAAAGGGAAGGTGCAAGATCACCAGTTGCCATATCAATAAGGTTGATATGCTTTTCCTGAGCCTTTTTACGTAATTCTTGTATATGAATCTGATAGGGATCTCGCTGATATTGGGTATATACCGATTTGACAGGATACCAATTCATTGATGGATAAAGATTTATTTCATGTTTGAGCGGATTTACATATGATCCACTGCCTATTTTTCGAATTAATAATTTTCGATCTGTCAATTCGTTCAATGCACGGATAACAGTTGAACGATTGATGTTCAGGAGATGGCTCAACTGCCTTTCAGAAGGCAATCGTTCACCAGGACCTAGGGTACCATTGATAATGGCTTGCTGAATAAGATGAGTAAGTTGTTGATATAACGGTTTATTGGAAGAGGAAGACAAAGTCCACATGATGATCAAACCCTGAATACAGAGTCATGATATAATATTAATATTTTTTTTACTATATTATTTTTTTATAAGAAATGTGGAATTATTTCCATTGCTGGATATTATCAAGCTAGGTTTTTGGTTATAAAGCATATCCCTTTCAAAATTGCCGATTGTATTTATTGTAAAGGCATCGAACGATCTTTCTATTATCCCTTCTACAAACGGGAAACTTTTTGTCAAATTTATAATTCCAGTTGATCCGGCATTGCTTATTAGTCATGTACTTCTCAAGTGAGTTTATAAATTTAAAGATTACATATAAATTGGATGGGTTTGAATCATACCAATTGGATGTTTTAATTCCCTGAATGTTTATGTATGATAATCTTAATTTAAACCGGAGAATATATTAATGAATAAAAAAGTAGGATCTGAAAGAGTAAAACGTGGTATGGCCCAAATGCAAAAGGGTGGGGTCATTATGGATGTTGTGAATGCAGAACAGGCAAAGGTAGCAGAAGCAGCGGGTGCAGTTGCCGTGATGGCTCTGGAACGGGTTCCTTCTGATATCCGTGCTGCTGGAGGGGTGGCTCGTATGGCTGATCCAACTATTGTTGAGGCTGTTATGAAAGCGGTGACTATTCCTGTAATGGCAAAAGCCCGGATTGGTCACATTGCCGAAGCTCGCGTACTTGAAGCGATGGGTGTTGATTATATTGATGAAAGCGAGGTTCTTACACCTGCAGATGATGAATATCATTTGCTGAAAAGTGAATATACAGTGCCTTTTGTTTGTGGATGCCGTGATTTAGGTGAAGCGTTGCGCCGTATCGGTGAAGGTGCCTCTATGTTAAGAACCAAGGGGGAACCGGGCACAGGTAATATTGTTGAAGCTGTACGTCATATGCGCAAGGTTCAGTCACAAATTCATCATGTAATGGGATTGAAAGACGATGAATTGATGGTATATGCACGTGATCTTGGTGCACCTTATGAATTGGTTAAACAGGTTAAACAGCTTGGCAAATTACCTGTTGTAAATTTTGCTGCGGGCGGTGTGGCAACACCTGCGGATGCGGCCTTGATGATGTCATTGGGTGCTGATGGCGTTTTTGTTGGATCCGGTATCTTCAAATCAGAAAATCCCGAAAAATTTGCCCGTGCAATTGTTCAGGCAACAACTCATTATGAAGATTACAGATTGATCGCCGAATTATCCAAGGGGTTGGGTGTGCCAATGAAGGGTATTGAAATGAGTAAATTATCAATGGATGAACGAATGCAAGAACGGTCCCACTAGATTTTGGGAAGGGGGAAATTTAAATTTCCCCTTTATGGAATTTTTATAATGTTGATCAAAAAGGTATATATGAACCATTATGCATAAAAAAATTGGGGTTCTTGCGTTACAAGGAGCAGTGAGTGAGCATATTGCCCAGTTGCAGGGATTGGGTGCTTTGGGAATTGAGATTAAAACAGCAGAAGATCTTAAGCGGGTGAAGGGATTGATTATACCTGGTGGTGAATCAACAGCAATCAGCCGTTTGATACAAGAAGTTGGACTTTATGAACCAATACGTGATTTTGCAAGAAAAAATCCGGTTTTTGGTACTTGTGCAGGCTTAATTTTGTGTGGTTCCTCTATTACAGATGGTGGAGAGAAATTAAAACCTTTAAATTTGATCGACATTGCCGTAACACGTAATGGTTTCGGTCGTCAGATTGACAGTTTTGAAGTTGATTTAGATATAGGGAATATAGGAAAAAATATTCCTTCCGTTTTTATTCGCGCCCCCTATATTGCTTCAGTTGGTGAAAATGTAAATGTCCTGGCGGTATATGATAAAAAAATCGTTATGGCGGAACAGTGCAATATTCTAGTTTGTTCTTTTCATCCCGAATTGACAGAAAACAATCAGGTTATGGATTATTTTATATCCAAGATTGACAGTTGATGAAATTTATAAGCTAACCGTTCCTTTGTTTTCTTTCCAATGAACAAAAAAGCCAGCATGATGTAGTGATTGCTGGTTTTTTTATTTGCAAAAAGATAATTTTTAAATAAAACGTTTCACTTATTTATCATTTTAAATTTTAATAAAATAGTTTATTTATTTGAAATATTTATATTAAGGTATTTGATAATGAAAATTAAAAACGTTCAAATCAGGAATTTCAAGCGTTTTACTGACTTGAAAATTGAGGGGATTCCAGAAACTGCTAAAATGGTTGTTTTGGTAGGGCCGAATGGTTGTGGAAAATCATCAGTGTTTGAGGCATTTAATTATTGGCAGTCATCGAATTTTTCATAAAAAATTCATCAAATGAATAGTTCAGCTCAAAAAGAGTATTTTCTTAAACAGAGGGCAATGATAGAACAGATAGATAATCATTCTGAATATTATCTTGATATATGTAAAATTGAAATATATTTACACTAAAATGGTAATAAATCGAAATTTTATTTTAGGACAGCATACCGTAACGACCCTGGTTTTTCCGTTAATACTCTTGAAGCTAGTGGTGGCAATAATACTTTGGCATTTATTGAAAATGACCAACGTGTTAAGTTGAATTACCAAAAAATCATAAAAAGAACAATTGATAGGTTATATGAAGAAGACAATGACAGTAAAACAATCAAAAAATTAAGAGAAGAACTAATTGGTAAACTTCAACAATCAGTGCAAAATGTATTTAGTGATTTGATATTAAACAACATTAAATCACCATTAGAAGAGGGTACCTTTTACTTCAAAAAAGGAATTGTAGATCATTATAATTATAAAAACCTGTCCAGTGGGGAAAAAGCCGCCTTTGATTTATTATTAGACCTAATTATTAATCTTGATGAATATCAAGGTGCTTTATTTCTTATTGACGAGCCTGAAGTGCATATTCATACCAATTTACAGGGTAAAGTGATTGAAGAGATGTATAATCTTATTAAAGGTGAAGGGCAATTATGGATTACGACACATTCACTTGGTGTCATGATGAAGGCTAAAGAACTTTCCCTTAAAGATCCAGGCAGTGTCGCTTTTCTTGATTTTGACCAGCATGACTTTGATCAAGCGGTTACGTTAAGGCCTTCGCCGATTGATCGGGTGGTATGGCAGAAATTCATGTCGGTTGCTTTGGATGGTTTGGAAACAAAATTGGCTCCCGAAATTATTGTCATGTGTGAAGAGAGTTTAGAGGGTAAAAAACGTTTTAATTTTGATGCGGAAATTTATACTAGGATTTTCCAAAACCAGTATCCTCATATAACTTTTATCTCGGGAGGGTCATGCAATGATCTGAAAAAAAAGAGCCGGGAATTTAGAATGTTTTCTTCGGTTTTGGAGCAACAAAGTAAAGTGCTACGTTTAATTGACCGTGATGATTACAGTGATGAAGAAGTTAAAGAATTTCAGAAAGAAGAAATTTTCATAATTGGTCGTCGTGCTATTGAAAATTATCTCTGGGATGATGAATTGATTGAAAAATTGGTTAAGCATCATGATAAAATTGAATTATTGTCTGATGCTATTGCCATCAAAAAAACAGCCATAGAAAGCAGTGTATCACGTAAACATGCAGAGGATGATTTAAAAAGTGCTTCGGGTCTAATTTATATCGGGTTGAAGAAATTATTAAATTTGAGCAGATGTGGAAATGATCACATTACCTTTATGAGAGATACGATGTGTCCCCTTATTACTCCTGATACTAAACTTTATAAAGAAATGAAGCGGGATATTATTGAACCTATTTTGGAATGTGCTTCATCTAAACAATAATTTTGTCTTCAAGGGGTATCAAGACAAAGCTTTAAGCAATATTTTTAGTTTATATTATTGAAGTTATAATCAATTCCATTCATCCAGTTTCCAATCGCCTTTATTCCAGTCATTATGCAATTCTGTCGCTTTTTCTTCTAAATTTTGATCCAAGATAGCCTGATGTATAGTTCGCATTAGTCTTTGGTAATAGGCAAGATTATGCCAGGTTAGCAACATTGCTCCAAGGATTTCCTTGCTGCGGAAAAGATGATGGATATAGGCACGACTGTGTTTTGAACAGGCGAGGCAATCACATTCTGGATCAATAGGTCGCCGATCATGAATGTGACAGGCGTTTTTCATATTAAGTGTTCCACGGCTTGTATAGGCACGACCGGTTCTTCCCGCTCTTGTTGGCATGACACAATCGAACATGTCAATCCCCCGCATAACTGATCCCAACATATCCTGTGGCGTTCCCACACCCATTAGATAACGAGGTTTGTCTGATGGAAGATAGGGAACAGTCACATCAAGGGTTTCAAACATTTGTTCTTGGGGTTCACCAACAGCAAGTCCGCCAATTGCATAACCTTCAAATCCTATTTTGTTTAATGCCTCCGCGCTTTCAATCCTTAAATCGGGTTCAATACCTCCCTGAACAATGCCGAATTGAGCATAACCAGGTCTTGTCTTGAAGCGTTTTCTTGACCGTTCCGCCCAACGCATCGACATACGCATTGAGCTGGCAATGGTATCATGACTGGCTGGAAGTGCAGGACATTCATCAAAACACATGGTTATGGTGGCATCAAGCAGATATTGAATATCCGTCGAGGATTCTGGTGTCAATTTATATGTGGATCCGTCAATATGAGAACGAAAGGTAACACCTTCCTCGTTCAGTTTACGTAAGGCCCCCAGAGACATCACCTGAAACCCGCCAGAATCTGTTAAAATAGGTCCAGACCAATCCATAAATTTGTGTAATCCACCCAGTTCATGAATCAGTTCCGCCCCTGGACGAAGCATCAGATGATAGGTGTTTCCCAATACTATTCCCGCTCCGGTTGAACGGACAGCATCCATGGTCATGGCTTTGACTGTTCCCACTGTTCCTACAGGCATGAAGGTTGGTGTGATTACGTCGCCATGAGCGGTATGTAATATTCCCGCACGGGCTTTATGATCTTGAGCTTGTTGTGTCCAATGGAATTTTAACGATGTCATGATTGGTGTGTCAAATTAAAAAAGGTCAATTTATTGATGTTATATAAATTTATTCTATGAAAAGGAAGATTAAAAAATTATCTAATTATCATGGATATTGAAAATTTATCATAATCTGGGGGATAGTGATCATTAATAAAATGATTATATTCTTTGAAATTCTTACAAGTTTTTAAAAACCTGAATATATTTTAACATTATAATTGATAAATATTATATTTAGAGATAGGTATTTAATATAGTTAATATTCATTCAGTAATAAATCAAAGTATTGCAGAAGATATGGCTGTTGTTGGTTCTATTCAGAAAAAACAGAATCAGTTTCTTAATTTCTCCCAGAAAATCCCTATGATAATTTATCTTGCATGAACCTGAAAATGTTTCATTTATTTAAAATGACAGGGTTTTTATAACTCAAGAAATTAAAATACTTTGTTTATTATAAAAATTCTTTTTCAATAATACATGCATCCCCGTAAGAATAAAAACGATAATTGTTTCGAATAGCATGTTCATAGGCTTGACGCATTTTTTCTGTTCCACCAAAAGCGCAAACCAGCATAAATAATGTGGATCTGGGTAAATGAAAATTAGTCATCAAGATATCGATGGATCTGAATTGATGACCTGGACGTATAAAAATGGATGTTTCCTGTTGAAAAGGGTGAAATATTCCTTGTCGATCAATTGCACTTTCCAATAATCGCAAGGTTGTTGTTCCCACCGCGATAATACGTCTTTTTTCAACTTTAGCTTGATTCAATCGTTCAGCGTTTTCTGGACTGAGCACGCCATATTCTGCATGCATATGGTGATCATTGATGTTTTCACTTCGCACTGGTAAAAATGTTCCAGCACCCACATGTAGAGTAAGGGCCAGCCGTTCAACACCTTTATGATCAAGCTGGGTTAATAATTCTTCTGTAAAATGCAATCCGGCTGTAGGAGCGGCAACTGCACCAGGATTTTGTGAAAATATTGTGTAATAATCCAGCTCATCCCTTTCAGTTGGTCCATAGGGACGACGAATATAGGGAGGTAGCGCCAATTGACCAGATGTATTAAGCCATTTATCAAATTCATTACCCTCAAGATTAAAACGGATAAACGCACCACCACCTGTTTCAAGTTTTACTACTGTGGCAAAACATTTTTTATCTGGAAAATCAAGGCGGTCTTGTTCCTTTAAACGTTTACTGTTTTTGATCAATACATGCCAAGTACCATCTCCCATCGGTCGATCAAGTGTAATGCCAATGTGAGCCATACCCCTTTGTGCGAATAATTTGGCGGGAATGACCTTTGTATCATTGGCAATCAAGATATCACCTTTTTGAAAATAACAGGGTAAATCCCGTATTGTTTTATCCTGAAATTTTCCCGATTTTGATGGAATGTAAAGAAGTTTGGCAGCCTCTCTGGGACGGGCCGGATGCTGGGCAATGCAATGTTCAGGAAGCTTGAAATCAAAATCTGCAGTAAGATCAGTCATGGATTATTATGGTTGGGCCATTAAAAAATGTTGAGAATATACATTTATTAAATGTATATATCAGTTAGAAAGATCAAGAGATAAGAACTATTGGTTCTCTTGGCAAGTGTATAAACGAACTGTATCGTCTTCATAACGTATATCATTTAATGTTTTTTCTTCAGTTAAAATACGGCATCCTGTCACATCGGGATTATCTTTTGCTCCAACGCGATAATAAGCCAATGAATTCTTTACTGGTTTCCCTTGTTTAATCGTATCATTATTAAAATTACCCATAACCATAAAGGATAATCTTTCCGCCTGTGTTATCTCATGTGGCGTGAAAATGGCGCTGGTTAGAGGGAAGGCGTTTTTTTGTAATTTGCCATAATAGGCAGGTAACTTATTTTTCGAAAATTGATGCAAGGTACTCATATTATAGATTAATGCAATGATTGCTAATAATAAGGTTAGTAATTTTGTATAATAATTAACATCACGCCCAATTAAAATGGCGCTGATGATACAGATCAAAATTATATGGGTATAACTGTAATGGGCCAGTCTTGTTTTGGCGAGACTGAAGATCAGAAAACTTGACAGGATTGCAGAAAGAATAATTAAAATATCATATGAAAACATTTTCCATTTTCTAAATGAAAAAGAATAAATCAAGGCGAAAATGAAAATTATGGTGATCAGACTAAAATGATCCACAAGCTGATTAAAAAAATACCAGATGGAATGGTAATGACCTGTAATACGGTCAGAGGCTCTGGCTATGAGGTCATAGCGGTACATTTCTTTGATAAAATCGAACTTGTCATAGGGGTAACGTAATGCTAGCCAGATTAAAATAGGTGAAAAAAAAATGATTATGGGAAAGGTAAATGATTTTATTGTAAGCTGTTTGTTTTTGAATAAATAACCGTAAGCAATAAAATAGGGAATAGCCATAAAAAGAGCATGCCAGCTTTTTGTTAAAAAAGCCAAGGCAGAAAAAAAAGCCGCAAGTGCAATATGTCGGGTATCATTTTTACTTGCTAGGGCGATTACAACCATAACTTGGCAAAATATATAAAAAGCATCCGCGTCTCCAGAACGGAAACCGTGGGTTTTGATTATCAGGGATGCGGTAAATAATAGGGATAAAAAAAGAATGGAGCTGATTATATTATATTTTTTATATGTGTAATAACAGACAATACTGCAAAGCAGTATTGTTGAGACTATTGAAAATAATCGTACCGTTAAAATGGATTTTCCAAATAAAGAAATGATAATACAAGTTGGTAAAAAGCTGAGTATGGGCTTTAAATTCCACATATCAGTTTTATTCATCCATGTGTTGATAATCCAGTTTTTATTGATATTCATTTCAATTGAACTGACTGCATGACGGCTTTCGTCCCAGCTATCGAAATGTGTAAGATTTATGTGATAGAAAAGGGTGCAATAGAAAACTGCAAGAAGTATAAACAATAGAATAATAAAAAAATTTTTTCTTGTTAATAAAAACATAATTATTCAGTCATCATTATAAAAAGCGGGGTTTTATTCATAATCAATTATTTCGTTAGAAAATATAGGGTTTGAATAAGTGTTAAAATGTTAATTTATAAATTTTTACAAGAAAATAAAGATATTTCGTTCTGATCATGTTTATTTTTTAATTCCGTTACTTTTTCAGTTACGGGATGACATCGATTGATATCGGAATTGTCATTGCCTTGATCACGATAAAAAACCAGTGCTTTTGATATGGGTTTTCCATATTTGATTTTATCATAATTGAAATTGCCAAATACCATGATGGCTAAACGTTCATTCTGTTCTATATGTTGTGGTACATATAAGGTATTATATTTTGGATAGGCATTTTTTTGTAGTTGATAATAATAGTCTGGCAAATGTATTGAAGAGATTTTATGTAGATTGGTAAATGCGAAAATAAATGCTATAAAACTTAGAATAATAATAAAATATCGGGTATATTTATTAATGTCTCGACCAATCAAAATACTTGTGACCAGACAGATTAATATAATATGCGTATAGCCATAATGGTAAAGTTTTGTTTTAGCCATACTGTAAATCAGCAGACTACTTAAAATGGCTGATAAATAAATGATGATATCATAAGTTAAAAAATGTTTTTTCCTATATTTGTAACTATAAAATATGGAAAATATAAATGTTAAAAAAATGAGGCCAAAATTATTGAATAAAATTTTTATAAAATAATTCCAGCCATGAATATGATTTTCAATCATATGGGAGGAGCGTTTTATTAAATCATAACGCACCATTTCTTTGATAAAAGCAAAACCATCATATTGATAACGTATGCCAAGCCATATTAATATGGGCAAACTAAAACAAATGACAGGATATAAAATAGCTTTTATATTGAACCGATGGCTTTTAATTAGATAACCATAGGAAATTAAAAAGGGTAAGCCCAGGAAAAGAGCATGCCAACTTTTTGCTAGAAAAGCTAACGATGAAAAAAAAGCGGCCAGAGTAATATGAAAATGATCATACTTTGTTGCTAATGATAATGTTGCAGTAATTTGACAAAGGATAAAAAATGAATCAATGTCGCCGCTTCTAAAAGCATGGTTACGAATTAAAAGTGAGGTTGTAAATAGAAGTGAAATAAAAAGAATGGCTGTGTAAATATTATATTTTTTAATTGTATAATAACAGACAAGATTACATAAAAATATTGCACATAAAAGAGAAAAAAGACGGATTGTTAGAATTGATTTGCCAAAAAGTAAAATCATTAGACAAGTTGGCAGAAAACTTAAAATAGGTTTTAAATTCCACATGTCGGGTTGGCCAGCCCAACTGTTTATAATATAATTATGATTGTAGATCATTTCCAAAGCACTGACGCCGTGTCGGCTCTCATCAGAACTGGCAAAAGGGATTTGGTTGATATGAAAGAATAGAATAAAAATAAATAAACCCATTAAGGCTATTAATAAAATATTCCAAAAATTCTTTATGATTATTAACATGTTTAAAATATTTATAAATTAAAAATAATTTTTTTATATTAAAATGATTGGGAGTCAATGAATATTATACAATAAAATTTTATATAATAATAAATTTATAATGAATATAAAGACTTGCAGTTTATTTGTTATTGTGAAGGAATATAGTTTAAATATTTAAATTATATTAGAAACTACGAAGCATGATAGTAGGATTAATAGTCTAATCAACTATGATATTTTTTATAATCTGGATAATCTATTAGTCTCATAAATCGCTTTATGTTGTAATTAATCTATCTTTAACAAAAGTTATATTTTAACTATTAAAAAAATGATTAATATTTTTTTATGGCACAATACGGTTTATTGCCAATTAAACTTTTGGTTTTGTTAAACTATTTATCATTTGATATTATATTATAAAATTTAATCGGTTTTTTTTCTAAAAGCATCTAAACTTATAACCTGTGATTTCTCTTTCAATGCGTTACTTTCCTTAGAAGGTTTAGCATCTTTTAATTCTTCCATATTATTTGTAACTTTACGGAGTGTTTGAACAGGTGTCTTTTCTTCAGATTGAATCACGGTTAGACTAGAAGGAATAGGCTGAAAATTAAATGCTAGATTAACAAACGGATCTGCAAACCCAATAATAGATCCGAATGGAATAACCAATATACTCCCAACTCCGCCAAATGAAAGACCAACAGACATTTGCTGTTTAATTCTGTTGATTTTCAGATCCCAAAATTGATGTTGTAAAACAATCGTCATTTCTTCTGGATATTTTTCTTTAAGTTGGGGTGGAATAATCACATTAGGATAGTCGGTTTTAAACTGGATATAGAAATTATGACTCCCAGGTAGTCCATTTTTTGCAACTGATTCCAGAGCTTTTAACATGACCTCACGATAGGCAGCTTCAATCCATTCATTATATGGTAAAAGGGAAGGAGGGTTTTCGTTAGAACCTGAATTATCTGAATTGGTCATTGTCTAAACTTTAACTATAAAATCAATAATCTAAAGTGAAGGGTTTCTGTTGCCCGGCACCCTTCAAGCCGCGCTTGTCACATTGGCTTATTAGGCCGCGATAGCGTGTGCCTCGAAATTATCGTTGGCATTTGTAAAAAACAGTCCGATAACGGTGGTACAATACCGAGCAAAAAATATATCTTTACTACGCGTGTCGATCCTGTTTCGTCCCCATAAGCTTTATGGTGGAGACGCCGGGTACCGCCCCCGGGTCCACTACGCCTATTTCATATACCGTTTATTGCCATAGTTGGGTAAACCAACAATTTTAATATAATAATATTTCACTAATAAAAAAAGGGGAAATTAATTTTTTTTGATCCAAATTAAATTTCTGGGTAACCGTAATTAATTTCCAATTGTTTTTACTTATTATTTCTTTATAATTTTCCGTAATAATCTTAACAGGAAATAAGCGATGAAAAAATCAGTAATCTTTGGAACAACCGCAGCCATTCTTGTACTAGGTTCAAGTCTTGGAGGTGGATATATCTATCTTCAGCATCAGCTACATAATCGTCTTGATGCGGGAATTAAAATGTTGGAGCAATCCTTTCCGGGTTCTTCTATTGTTTATGATCGCAGTGTAACCAATGTATTGACACGTAGTGCCATTTTGGAAAAAGTGAAGATCAAAGGCCAGTCTGGGCAATTATATACAATGGATAAATTGAATATCAAATCTGGTTCACGTAATGGATTGATGAGCGCTACAATTGATAATTTTGAAACAAAAATTGATAGTGACTTGATGATGAATAACGGGCAGATTCACGTTGATCATATTGATTTTAACAATTTTGTTCCCAGAAAGGATTTGCTTGACATCGATGCATCTGGAAAAATCAAGAGTGTTTATTTTTCAAAGGCAAAATTTGATTTATTAAATCTGAAGAATATTACAATGAAATTATCTTCTGGATCGGAAAAGATAGCAATAGCTCAATATCAAATTAAAAATTATGGATTAGATCGAAAATCCGACCAAACTTTGAATGATTTCCGTTATTATGATAAAATTAATAATCGGGACAATTATTTCAATATTCAATCACTTCAGATTAAGGATTTGAGTTTTGCTAAATTTTTCCAAAATATTGAAAATGGAAAAACGTTTGAATTTGCAAGTGACGAACCTAAACTTTTTCATATTAAAAATGTCGAATTAAAAATTGATGCTGCACGATACCAGCTTGGTGACATGCAAATTTCGACAGAAAAAGATGGAAAAAACCGTTTGTTTAGAGGTAATAAATTCGATAACTTACAATTACAAACCGATAGTGATCCAAGACTGTACGCTTTAAAGCAATATGGTTATGATCAACTAAATATGTTCGGGAATTTGTCCGCGCAGTATCATTATGATCTGCAAGAATGGAATCTTGAACCGTTCCAGATTGGTGCAAAAAATATTGGGAATGTAAAAATTAATGCTCGTGTAAAAGGTCCGGAAAAACCATCAGCAAATAATGAAATGGCAATGATAAATGATTATAAAATTGTATCCTTTACAATGCATTTTCGTGATGATGGATTAATACAACATTTGGCTGATCTTAAAAGCCGTGAAAAGAATGAATCCGTTGATCAGATTAAGCAAGAATGGATTGAGGATTTACAGAAACCTGATAGAGATTTTCCGGAATTGTCTAAACAAGCTGGAAATGCTGTCATTGATGTTATTCATCATCCGGATCATGAGCTTACAATTGAGGTTAATCCGGATAAACCTTATTCATTTTTAGATCTAACTTCATATAATGCCAGTCAGATAATTGATCATTTGAATATTAAGGTTCACAGTGATTCTAAGCATTAATAATGGATTTCATAAAATAAATTCATGAATTTATTCGGCTGGATTGAATAAACTTACATAAATTACATTTTCAAGATGTGCAAAATGAATAAATTGAAAAAAAAGTATTTTTTTCTCTATTTGTTTTGCTTTTTTATTTATTATAGGAATGAATTTATATAATAGTACGTTATGGGGAGGTCCAGTTCATATTAGAATACACGCATAATGCCCTGATACGGATTGCAGGAAAAAAGGGCATTATTCATATTCTAGGGCGTTTGTCCTTAAAGTTTTCCAAATGGTCATTTTTGAGAATATAAATGTGACGCTTGAAGATGGTGTAGTCATTTAAATGTTAAGAAAATAGGGATTCAAATAACGCTTTCTGGGAAACATCAATATAAAAAGTCGTTTTAAACAAGATTCATGTGAACTTTGATATTGGCAGAATAAATATTGAAAATTGGCAGATTAAAATTTTATCCAACCATGAAAATTCTTTTTCCCATCAGCTAAGCGGGATAGATTATTTTTACAAGACCAGAGTTTCGGAAAAGTCAGGGTATCAAATTTATATTAACTATTTGAGAACAGAGGGGGTACCAAAATTACTTTGGAAAGTATAGCCAATTTTTTATTTAAAACAGGCTATCATTCAATTACGGCTGATTTAACGGTTGATTTTTCATATGATGATAATCAGTTTTTTTTTACTAATGAAGCCTGCTATATATTTCGGAAAAAATTTTGTCCACATTGATCTTTCCTGTTTATTGGGTTTGAATTTAAAGCCGCAAAATTTTGATATGGATATTTTATATAATCGATTAATTTTAAAATCCGGAGAACTATTTATTAAAGATCCCGGTTTAAAAGAGCAATTTCTAAGGGAGAGAGAATACAAATCTAATCTTTCCAGAACGGATATGATCGATAAAATTTATTAATCTTGAATCTTTCCAACAGGGAAAAAATTTTACTCTTGATTATCATTTTTATCAGAGTTTGCCAAAATCTTTAGGGATCCACATAATGGAATGAAAAATATCAGCTGATTTTGGAAAGGGTGTGAAAGTTAATGATTTGTTTAAAAGCAGTTTTCTTGATTTTTTTTAAATAGCTAACGAGGGGAATATGCAAATCATGGCTGTTAAAAACCATTAAAATCATATATTTTAGGAAAATAGTTTTATATTGTTTTATAAATAATTTCTTAGTCGTACTTAAAATGAGTAAATAGATTATTATGGCACTTACAGAAGAACAACAGGCAGATATTAAAGCGCAGTCAAGTCAGCAACTTTATACAAAACGGCCAATTTCACCGGGTTTGGAAGAAATGCTTTATCAAGCTTTTCCAGTACTGGATCATGGATTTGTCAGGGTTGTCGATTATATGGGTAATGATTCTGCAATTGTTCAGGCAGCCCGAGTTTCATATGGAACCGGTACAAAAAAAGTATCGGAAGACCGTGGTTTGATTCGATATTTAATGCGTCATTATCACACAACCCCTTTTGAAATGTGTGAAATTAAGTTTCATGTTAAATTACCAATTTTTGTAGCACGACAATGGATTCGTCATCGTACGGCTAGCGTGAATGAATATTCGGCCCGATATTCAATAATGGATAGAGAATTCTATATTCCCGAACCTCGCGTATTGGCAATGCAAAGTAAGGTTAATCATCAAGGTCGTGGAGAAGTTCTTTCTGCTGATCAATCAGAGGCAGTTCTATCGCTTTTACGTAATGATGCGCAAAAATGCTATGATGATTATGAAAAAATGCTTCGTAATCCTGAAGAAAATGGTTTTGGGCTGGCTCGTGAGCTTGCCAGAATGAACTTGACCTTGAACAGTTATAGTCAATGGTACTGGAAGGTTAACTTACATAATTTATTTCATTTCTTGCAGCTAAGAATTGACTCGCATGCACAATATGAAATCCGTGTTTATGCCGAAGTAATGCTGAAAACGGTTCGGGCATGGGTTCCTCTGGCTTGTGAGGCATTTGAAGATTATCGCAAAGGGGCTGTAACATTTTCCTCGACCATGATGAATGTTATTGGCAAGTTGTTAAATGGACAATCTGTTGATCAAGCTGACAGTGGATTAAGCAAACGTGAATGGACAGAAATGATGCAGATTCTGGATCATTACAAATCCTAGAGTTAATGTGTATATAAAATCTCTTGGAAAGATTGAAAATGGAAAAACTTTTATATGTTGCTGGTATTATCATTTTATTTATCGGCATTGTTGCAGCGATGTGGTTTCTTCCTTTTGGACGTAATCTGGATGCGGATAATCAGTATCTACATGAGACTTTTTATACAAAGAAAAAATGAACTATGCTAAATATTTGATTATAAATATGAAAGTAGTTGAAAATTTCATTATGGATTATAAAGATAAAAAGAATTTTCCTGTCGATGAATATGAGTATGAATTACCTGGTAAATCCGTCCATTCATCATCTGAATCAATGGGAGAAAGTTTTTTTACCCAACCTTCAAATCTTGATTCTAATATTAAACCTCTAGATCCAAATCAAAAAATCGAATTTGCCACTTTACGCCCTTGGTATATTGCCTGTACTTTCGTTTTGGTTTTGGGGTTGATTTTTGAATTTGGAATTTTAGGAAAAAACGGAAAGCAGGGACCTTTATGTCGGTATATGCCAAAAAATAAGGTTTGTTATGTTTTGGCAGGTCCTGGATCTTCTTTAGAGAAATAGATTCGGGGTGACAGGGTTTTTAGGAATTTTTGCTATTTGCAAGTCCTGTTTTACAAATGGCGGGATAAATTAAATCTGCAATAGCATGGTAGGCTTGACTTTCTGGGCCATCAGGTTGTTGAACGGTTATGGGAATTCCCTCATCTGATGCCGTACGGATCGCAGGTAAAATAGGTATTTCCCCCAAAAAAGGGATATTCAAAGCTTTGGCTTCTTTTTTAACACCATCCTGTCCAAATATATAGGTTTTTTCCTGACAACGAGGGCAAAGAAAATAAGACATATTTTCAATGATACCCAATATAGGGGTTCGCGTTTTCTGAAAAAGAGAAATACCTCTTTTGGCATCCAATAAAGCAATATCCTGAGGTGTAGAAACCATTATCGCACCATCTAATTTAATGGATTGGCCAAGGGTAATTTGAACATCACCCGTCCCAGGAGGCATATCAATTAACATGATATCCAACTCTCCCCATTTTACGTCTGACAATAGTTGTTTGACCGCTCCCATTACCATGGGTCCCCGCCATATAACCGCCTGATTCGTGGGAACCAGCATGCCAATGGAAATTGCTGAAATACCCCATGCCGTCATTGGGATCAGTTTGTGGTCTCTTACTTCTACCTTGCCTTTTAGATCAAGCATATGTGGAATGGAAGGGCCATAGATATCAGCATCCATGATGCCAACCTTTAATCCTTTTTGAGACAAGGCAATCGCAAGATTGACAGTTGTTGAGGATTTTCCAACCCCTCCTTTTCCCGAAGCGATTGCAATGACACATTTAACCGAATTGAGAGTTTCAATGGATTTGGCATTTTTTATATTATTTGCTTTTATTGAAGTTGTATCTGATTTGGTATGACCGGTTTGTTTGGGTGGGAATACCAAGCGTTTTGATATGGTTGGATCACGTAAGCCGGAAGAAATGGCATTCATAAAAACACGAGCTTGTTCCACATCTTTAAGTTGACTTAAATGGTGTTCGATTTTTGCCCGTAATGGTTCCACTTGAGCGGGATCGACATTGGGGACTTTTAACGTTATATGTATTTTTTGGTTTTCAATATGAAGCGTTTCAATCAAATCAGTGTCTAGCAGCCGAATATGGGGAGACCATGGAAGCGTAAAATCTTTCAAAGCCTCTTTGACTTTTTGCCGGTTAATTGAAATAGGGTTATTCATGTAAAACCTTGAAGAAACAATCATTAAAAAATGTAATTATCAAGTTTATTTTAAAAAGTATATAACAGATTTGTAAAGTTGTAATGAAGCTCTGAAACTAATTTTCTACATTTTATTTAGAAAAAAAAATGTAGAATTAATTGGAAAGAATCGTTAAGGAATAAAATTCTGATCAAACAGCAAAAAAAATCAAAAAGGGATCATCGTATCGATGCTTTGCGTGGATTGGCGCTGATCATGATGTATATTGACCATATTCCTGAAAATCTTCTAAATCGTTTTACCATGCGGAATGTAGGGTTTGCCGATGCAGCAGAAATTTTCGTATTATTAGCTGGATATGCTTCTTGGCTTGCATATGGAAGAAGGATTCCGCTTGATGGGTTTTGGAAAATTTGCAAAAGGATTTTTGCACGTTGCTGGAAAATTTATCTTTTTCAGATAGGCTTGGTATTAATTACATTATTCAGCATCTATCAGTGGCGTCGAATATGGATATTGCCAGTTGATTTTTTAGAGCCTGAATTGGCGCATGGTCACAGTATCTTAAGAGTATTCTGGCGGTTGTTACTTCTGGACGCATTGCCAAGTAATCTGAATATTTTGCCACTCTATATCATTTTACTCGCCTTTTTTCCCATCCTTTATTTAATCATGAAATATCGTTGGTGGTTGGCGTTGGGAATAAGTTTTTTGCTATGGGGTTGGGTTAATCTTGATCCATGGTTCAATTTTCCTAACTGGCTTGATCCTGATGGTTGGTTTTTTAATCCTTTAGCATGGCAGTTTTTATTCACGCTTGGGATTTATGGTTCTATTCTTGCAGGTAAGCATGAAGGTGATTTTCCATATTTTGTATGGTTACAGGGACTTGCTATCGTTTATTTAATCTTTTCTTTCTTAGAAGCGTTTCCATGGGGATATTGGGGATTACCTGATTTGAGATTGATAGAACTGCATACTCCTGCAAAGGCTTATCTTTCACCATTGCGATTGATGGACGTTATCGCAATATTTTACCTTGTTCAATCTTCAAAATGGACCAAACAATTTTCTGAAAATAAAATTGGGCAGCTTTTGGCTTTATATGGTCGACACTCGCTGGAGGTTTTTTCTTTGAGTACGGTTTTTGATCTATGGGGGCGTTTGATGTTCGCTAGCTGGGGACAATCAGTATTTTTGCAGCTAGGTATAAATTGTATCGCAATATATATTCTTTATCTCCTGTCTTTATATCTTGATAAAAAAAGACAACGATTAAGAACTACCAATCTAAGATCCCAATAATATTATTAAAGTTCAATAATTTCAAAAATCAGGATTTATTCAGAAATAAGCTTATCATGAATTCATGTCTAAGATGTTAGAATTTTAAAACAGTGTAACCATAAAATCATGATTTTAGATAGATTTATATTTATTTTAATGAATTTTATGGTTAAATTAATTCAGTTATTTGATCTCTGCATGATTTTTAGAAAAGAGATAAGTTTGCGCATGAAGTAACCTGTAATAATGCTGTTATTATTTTTAATGAATAAAGAATAAGTATGTCAAAAAATCTTTTTCAAGGGGATTTGACACGTTGTTTGATCCTTACCATGGGGATATTCGGTTTGGTTTCAGCTCATCGGTTGCAAGCTCAACCTGCTGTTAACTTACCTTTTATAGGTCGTTTAACTTGGCCAGATAAATTTAGTTCTCGATGTTCTTCTGGTAGTTTTGCAAATGTTGCCGAAAAATTATTGCCAACGGTGGTTAATATCTCAACCAGTCGAGTTCTTAAACCGGGGCAGCATGACGATGAAGATGATGACAATACGGAGGATACCGCTTCTGATCCAGATTCTCCTTTCGAAAAATTCTTTCAAAACTATATGAATGGCAAGAGTGGTCCTGATGACGGTATGGATCATCTTCAGGCGTTGGGTTCTGGTTTCATTATTGATTCATCAGGCCTTATCGTAACAAATTATCATGTTATTAAAGATGCCGATCAGATTTTGATAACTTTACAGGATAATCGGACGGTTAAAGCTGTATTAAAGGGATATGACGAAAGAACAGATATCGCCTTACTTAAGATTAATGTGAAAGAACCATTAACCATTGCGCATTTTGGCAATAGTGATTATTCAAGGATAGGTGACTGGGTTTTGGCGATTGGTAACCCATATGGTTTATCTGGAACCGTGACATTCGGTATTATTTCATCAAGGGGAAGGGATATAGAACAGGGGCCATATGACGATTTTATTCAGACAGATGCCCCAATCAACAAGGGAAATTCCGGAGGTCCCTTATTTAACATCAGGGGAGAGGTCATAGGCATTAATACAGCTATTTTTTCACCTTCTGGAGGGTCAATAGGCATTGCTTTCGCCATACCTGCCAATGAGGCAAGGGATATTATCAATCAGCTTCGTGTAAACGGCAAGGTGACTCGTGGATGGATTGGTGTTCGTATCCAGGAAATTAATGAAAGTATAGCGAGTAGCCTGAATGTAAAACCGTTTCAGGGAGCCTTGGTTGTAAAAATTGAGAAGGGTAGTCCTGCTGATAAAGCTGGATTAAAATCTGGCGATATCATAGAAAAAATAAATAGCCAGGTTGTTACAGTCCATACAATGCCAAGGATAATTGCTGCCGCTCCCATTCATTCACAAATTAATTTAACAGTTATAAGACGGGGAAAAGTTGTTGATTTACCCATAGAGATACAAAATCTTGAAGAAAATGAGGAAAGTAAGGAGAGTGATATTCAGGATGAAAAGGCAAGGGTATTAGTAATTAAAGATCTGAATATTACGGTCAGTACGATAACGAATTTACTAAGACAGAAATATAATCTGGCAGAAAAACAGCAGGGCGTTGTGGTGACCACCGTACATCATAAAGAGAAAAATTTGATGCAGCGTTTAAAGCCTGGAGATGTAATTGTGGGAACAAATACTAAAACTGTAAATGATGTTGATATGCTTCAACAGGCAATCACAAGTGTAAAAAAAGAAAACAGAAATCCTGCTTCAATGCTTTTGCTGGTTCAAAGCGGTTCCGTTATGCATTGGGTTGCAGTCCCGTTCGTTTCCGAAAGAAACAAAAGCGATCATAAACGATAATTCTGATCATGGATTCCAGGATTTACGGTTAATCGAGCAAGGTATAAATGAGGTTTGGAATTAAAAGGCTGAATTTATATCCCGCTGTTATTCAAAGTGTTCGGTTATTATTATCTGTAGCAACAGCAAGCCTACTTGCACATCTATGTAAATTGAACGAACCTTATTGGGCTTTAATTACAGCTGTTATCGTGACGCAAAGTCGTATCGCTCAAACTCTTCAGACCAGTCGTGATCAAATTATTGGTTCTCTGATTGGTGGAATTGCAGGGATCATAGCCATTGCCTTGCAGATTTATTGTGGCTGGTCACCGATTATAGTGTTTACAATCGTAATGATTCCGATGGTTATGTTCGTTTCATGGCGTCCCACCATGAGGCTTGGAGTTGTGACACTTGCAGTCGTTTTTCTATTCCCTTCACCCGGAGGGATTTTTGAAAGACCTTTTGATCGTATCTTTTCAATTGTTGTAGGTGTATTGGCCTCTTTATTGGTTAGTTATTGTATATTGAGACCTCAGGCTAGATATCATGCCTTTTTACATGCCAAGGAAGCTTTTAGTAAATTATATAAATTATTGCACGCTGTATTGATTGAAGGAATTTCATGGGATGCTGTTGAAGCCAAAAATGATGAAATCATTACAGAACTTCGCGAATTGGCCAGTGATATAGATGAAGCACGTAAAGAACGGCCTACCTGTGTTTTGGAAGAAACGGATCCTGTGCTTGTGCAATTATTTCCAATTTTGCGACGTTTGCAAAGTGATAGTATTTTTGTGGCAAGAGCAATGGAGGCTTATGGTCAAAAATTACATCCCAATACCGAAAAAGCCTTGGAACATGCTTTAAAAGAAATATTTTATTTTTTTAAAATTCAGTCTGTAAGACAGGCCAACGGCAAACATAAAAAATTGCGGAATGCCTGTGATATTCATGTTGATTTTGATTCCTTGTTAAATCCACTGCTGGAAGAGGCTAAAAAATCTTGCCCTTCCATCATTCAATTTACATTAAAGGCGCTTTGTAATGATTTTTGCAGAGGTCATGATATCTTTTTCTCATGAAATGCTTTTAACGATATTATTTTGGTTTCTTATAGTTTGAGATTTCATCATCGCTTAATGTTCTTGCTTCATTGGCAAGCATTATTGGTATGCCATCCCTAATTGGATAAGCCAGACCTGCATTGCAACTGATCAGTTCATCAGCTTTACGATCATAAATAAGAGGGCCTTTTGTCACAGGACAGACAAGGATTGAAAGCAGTTTTGGATCAATGGGAGGGGTATTTTGAGACATTTGTTTATCCTTTAATGAATTAGATAAATTCTATTGGCAATCGGGCTTAAGAAAATAATAAGGTTGATAATTGACGACGCCCCTGTAACGTGGCTGGATCGTCAAATCCCCAAGATTCAAAAAAACGTAACAATTGTTTTTTTGCAGCTTCATCATTCCAGCTTTTGTCTCTTTTCATAATTTCAAGCAATTCATGTGCGGCTTCATTTCTTTTTCCGGCACCATTTAAAGCGGTAGCCAGTTCATAGCGTGCCTGATAATTATCTGGATCCGATTTGATTTTATCCATTAATGCCTGTGTTTCCCCAGTGTTTTTTTTACCTTCCAGAGCAAGCTCAATGGCAGATTTCGCACCTATAATTTCGGCATGATCCTGTATGGATTCCGGAACTTGTTCAAGACTTTCCTGTGCCGCTTCTGGTCCTGCACTGGCAAGAATTGATCGTATCAACCCGCCCCATGCTTCCGGTTTTTCAGGTTCCAGTTCAAGGGCTTGGGAAAAAACACCCATTGCCTCATCGAATTTTTTGTCATGCAACAATGTTTGTCCCTGTTCAATTAAATCCGTGCTGGGCATTGCACTGCCAGCGGTTTTTAATAATTGACTGACAAATTGTTGAATTGCACTTTCAGCTTGCACCCCTTGAAATAAATCGACTATTTGCCCCTGCCAAAAAGCAGCAACCAAAGGGATAGACTGAATGGGAAGGCCGATCTGCATCAATTGTTGGACAAGGGCTTGATTCGCGTCTATATCGATTTTTACAAGTTTCACGCGTCCTTGAGTGGCATTTGCAATTTTTTCCAATAATGGTGTAAGTTGTTTGCAAGGGTTGCACCAATTTGCCCAAAAATCAACTAAAACAGGAATTTTTTGGCTGGCTTCAATGACTTCCTGAACAAAGTTATTTTGATTACCTTCAATAATACTCGTTTTGGAAGAAGAAGCCGATGAAATGGCTGTTCCATGTTCAGTCAAAAGTTGACCTTTTGCAGGTTGGGACGGGGAGTTAAAAAGCGCCATAAATCATATCCTGTTTCATTTAAATGAAAAATTTGATTCTCATATGTTTAACAATTTCTAGATATTAGAATTGATTTTTGTATATATTATAGTGGATGAGAGACAGGAAATAAAAATAATTTTTAATTTTTGTTTTTTCCGCTTGCATCTTTAATAGAAATATCATAAAAGGCTTTTACGCTCTTCAGAGCGGGCGTAGCTCAGGGGTAGAGCACAACCTTGCCAAGGTTGGGGTCGTGGGTTCGAATCCCATCGCCCGCTCCAATTAATAATTTATTAAGTTAAATCTTACTTAATATAGATTAATCTTTTAATCAAATAATCATTATATTTTCTGTAGCGTAAAAAATTATATGAAATTAATTCATATATTGTTATTAAATGTATAAACGGTTGAGAATTAGATATTATCGTCATAATTTGATATTTATTTTAAATATTCCAATTAAATATAGTTCGTAATAAATCAAAAGGTTATATGATTTTTTATTTCAAAAATAATTCATAGAAACTGAAAATTTCCATTATTAATTTATATCGGAATTTATTATTTGAATTTCTATCAGAAAAATATTGTCTTTATATTGTGCAATAAGTTCGCAGTAATTATGTATCAATCATTATTTTTTTAATGGACTTGATAAAGATTGAAGAGTAATTGTGAAAAAAAAGTTATTGGTTTTACTTTTTATTTTATTGGGATTTGGAATTTGTGTTCAAGCGCAAATTCCATGTCAAAATAAGTTTTTATATGGAAAACCGCCAGTTATTGAATGGCCGATAAAAACAGTCTGCTTCAAAGATTATGTCGCTTCTTTTTCAGATATAACTTTAGGGAATATTTATTCAGCTGAATTTTTGACAAAAAATCAGGTAATGGCCAGTAAGAATATGAAAAGATATGGTAAATTTGATAATCGTGATCCTGTTGTCAGGGATTACAGAGGATCAGGTTTTGATCGTGGTCATATGACGCCTAGTGGGGATATGCCTGATTATCAATCTCAGTTACAGACTTTTATCTCCAGTAATATTGTACCTCAGACAAAGCAGCTGAATAGTGGAAAATGGAACTGGATTGAACATAATGTAAGGAAAATGGCAATATCCTATGATCAGTTATATGTTATAACGGGTTCTTATTTTCAGGAACCGGTCAAAAGAATCGGTTATGACGGAGTATGGGTTCCTTATGCAGTCTGGAAAGCGGTTTATATTCCGTCCTTAAAAAAGGCTGGGATTTATTTTTGTAAAAATTCACATAGGCCTGTATGTTATCGCATGAGTATAGCTTTTTTCATTTACAAAACCGGGATTGATCCTTTTCCAGCGTTATCCAATGATATCAAGGAAAATAAATTTCCCTTGCCTAAACCTGTTCGTCCAAGGGTTAAGTAATATTTTTATATTTTGAAGACAAGAATTGAATTTAATATGGAATACTGTTTCTGACCTTTTTGAATAGTTAATGAGAATTTTATTGTATTATGCTTTTTATCAGCATATTTTTCATACACTTATGTGTATTGGTAGTACCGGGCCCTGATTTTCTATTAAATTCAAGAACAAGGTTAATAGGCAATAAAAAAGCTGTCATTCAAGTTGTAACGTGTACAACATTGGGGGCAATTATCTGGGCTTTGTTCTCGTTGTTGGGATTGCACCTTATTTTTCAATATTACCCTTTTTTACGAGAATTAGTTTTATTTGGCGGGTTAGTTTATTTATTTTATCTGGCATTTCAGATTTACAGATCGGCTGATTTACCATTGCCAGCAGAGCACGGCATTGGTCATTCATATTTTTTTACCGGATTGCTTACCAATTTAACCAACCCGAAAGCTTTACTTTATTTTTCAAGTATTTTTTCAATTATTCATTTTGGGTCAAATCCTTCCAATGTTTTTTTTATTTTTATTATGATAACGCTTGAAAGCCTGATCTGGTTTCTTTTTGTAGGATTGGTTTTTTCACATTCCGGGATACAGGCCTTTTATCAAATCTATAAGTTCAGGATAGATAGATTGTCAGCATGTGTTTTTATAATGTTTGCATGCTCAATTATATTTAAATTATTTGTAAAATAAACTATCCTTATTATGTATAATTAAGTTGGTATTAAACTATTTAGTATATTCCATGGTTGTGAATATTTGAAAATAGGAACACATAATCAGAGGATTTGTGATGTTAACGATTATTCAATCTCCGTCAAAATATATCCAAGGTGCTGGTGCACTTGAAAAAGTTGGTAAATATGCCTTGATGCTGGCCAATAGTTATTTGGTTGTCGCTGATAGTTTTGTAATGAATTTGACACAAGCCACATTGGAAAAAAGTTTCCAGATTTCCTCGGTGCAGGCATATTTTGAAATTTTTAGGGGAGAGTGTTGTAAAAAAGAGATTAATCGTTTAGGTGAAATTCTAAAGAGACACGGTTGCAAAGGGGTTGTCGGTGTTGGTGGCGGGAAAGCCCTTGATACAGCGAAAGCCATTGCGTTTTATAATAAGGTTCCGGTTATAATTGTGCCGACAGCTGCATCGAATGATGCGCCAACCAGCGCTTTATCTGTAATTTATACCGAAGATGGCGCTTTTGAGGAATATTTGATGTATCCTTCCAATCCTGATATGGTAATTATGGATAGCACAATTGTTGCCAATGCACCCCTTCGTTTATTGATTTCAGGAATGGGAGATGCATTATCTACCTATTTTGAAGCCAGAGCCTGTTATGAGGCAAGAGCTGTCTCCATGGCAGGGGGGCAATCAACATTGGCAGCCTTGAATTTGGCCAGGTTATGTTATGAAACCTTGTTGGAAGAAGGGTTGAAGGCGAAAGCGGCTGTCGAGGCTGGAGTTGCTATAAAAGCTGTCGACAACATTATCGAGGCGAATACGTATTTAAGTGGCATCGGATTTGAAAGTTCTGGCTTGGCAGGGGCACATGCAATCCATAATGGATTAACCGTTCTTGAAGAATGTCATTCCATGTTACACGGTGAAAAAGTTGCATTCGGCACTTTAGCTCAGCTTGTACTTGAAAATGCGAAACAGGAAGAATTGGAAACCGTTCTTGATTTTTGTGTACAAATAGGTTTACCGGTTACTCTTGACCAAATTGGTATACAGGATAATGATGATCTTAAGGGAAAAATAATGAAAGTGGCAAAGGCAAGTTGTGCAAAAGATGACACTATACACAACATGCCTTTCGAAGTTTCTGAAGATCAGGTTTATGCCGCTATTATGGCTGCTGATAGAATTGGTCATAAATGGTTAAAAAACTATAATATTGTTTTGTAGTTGCATTCAATCATACGCAATTTCGTGAGATTGTGTATGATATTTTGTTAATTATTCTGTATTGGATTGAAAATTAATTTTTCTTAAATTAGAAAGCGCCTTAAAATTACATTCCTTGACATGATAAATCATACATGCTTCAGTTTCATGTGGATTTTTTAGGGATTGTCCATCCTGGTCAAAAGATATCCTGCATTTCTTATAGCTGATAATTAATTTATTTTTCTTGAGTGCAAAAGGATCAACAAAACCCGTAATCTCAATTTTGCAGCTTGGAGTGTTATAATGAATCATGCCATAAGCGGGATAGTATGGCATATAACCTACAGCCGCATAATTACCCTGAGTTCTGTTTTCATAGAGGATCAGATTAACGGTGTCCTTTTCGACAGTTTGTTCTGTAATGGATTGTGAGGAATGAGATGGATTCATTGCCATTGTGGGTAAAGATAAAATAATGCAGATAATTGTATATGCATATTTTATTTTTGATATCAAGGATAAGGATTTCATTTGGGTTGACCCTTTTCTTCGGATTTGCTTGAAGAAATATTCTCTTTAATCGTTATCGGATAAATACGGTTTACTATTGGCAATGTTTCAAAAGAGCAAAAATCCCCATGCCATGTACTACAAGGAATTGTCTCACTAAGTATTTTCAATTGATGGTTTTTTGTAATTTGCATAGATATTTTGCAATAGGGATCTTCTTTGGCAGTGAATTCTAGTTTTGATGGATCATGATGGTTGAATTTCGTATTTCCATGGGTATTTGCCTGACAGGTAGGAGAATTGTAGGCTATTAAAGTTGCTCCAGGATGGATGGGATCTAAGGCTATGACATAATTTTTGCTTATGCCGACATGGCTTTCGAAAATTTCTATTTGTGGTAAAATTCTAGACGATTTATTTAATGGACCGATTTTAACACTGGATTTTGTATTTACAGATCTTGCATATGCCAAATTCGATAAAACAGTCAAAGAGATTATTAGAGACAGGATTGTATACGATAAAAATTTTATCAATCTAAAACTCCACATTTGGGTTTTAATAAAAATTATTCTAAATGAAGGTTTAGGATAAACGTAATCTTGTTCTGATTTCAAGCTTGTAAAAAAAATTAAAGCTTACGAATCAAATTGTGAAAATTAGGATGCCATATTTATAATAATAATGGCATTTATTTTAACTCAGTTCATTTCATAAAAAAGTTGTTGAATAGTATCTAATTCATTAATCTTGTTTGCCAAGATAAGTTGTAACAAAATTCTGGCTTTTTGCGGGTTTAAATCAGCTGCGGCTATAAATTTGTTGGCATCATCATTAACTTCAACATTACGATTGACAAATCCGCTTCCCGTTCTGCTGGATCGAACAACAATAACACCCTTGCTGGCGACCTCTTTCAATGCTTGTATTGCCTAGGTTGATGTATTTCCATCACCAACGCCAGCAAGGATTATGCCTTTTGCACCTCTTTTGACCGCATCATGAATAAGATCTCCATCCATCTGGATATGAGAATAAATAATTTCAACACGCGGAAAAGGGGCTTTCTCAGGTATGGCGTAAATATGTTTCCTTGCATTACTGGACGTACGGTAAAAATATACATGATCATTATTGATAATGCCGATTGGCCCTGTATTGGGGGATTGAAAAGTTTGGAGGCTGGTTGTATGGCTTTTTTGAACAGAATGTGCATCATAAATCATGTCATTCATTACAATCATGACAGGTTGGTGATAAGCCTCGGGGCGTGTAGCCAATTTAACAGCATTGACAAGATTGGATGCACCATCTGAACTGATAAAATTGGTCGGGCGCATTGCACCCGTCAAAATAATTGGTTTTTTCGAATTTATAAGTTTATCAAGAAAAAACGCGGTTTCTTCCATGGTATCAGTGCCGTGGGTAATGACAATTCCTGATATTGAAGGATCATTTTCAGCAGTCTGAACTTTTTTGGCCAATTTTAATAAAATTGTATCAGACATATCCTGAGAACCGATTTGCGCCACGGGATCAACATGAATTTTTGCCATGTTTTGTAAATCAGGTATGGAAGCGACAAGATCTTCTCCTTTGGTGTTACCTGCTTTATATTCGAGCTTGTCTGTTGTCGCTGATCCTGCGATGGTTCCTCCGGTAGTTAGTACAAGAACCTGTTTTTTTTCAGGTCTGATAACACGATCTATATCATTCATCGGTTTATCTTTCTCAGTTTTTGCATAAGAAGGGGAAAGTAAAATCAGACTTAATCCCATGAGGATAATTAAAAACTGAAAGAGGGGTCTAGGTAAAATATTCATTATATCAGAATTAATTTTATATAATTTAATTATATTGATTGATCCAGGTTACTACCTTACCCATATTCAATATACTATTTTTCTATTAATTAAAAATATTATTGTTAATATGCTCTAATAAAGAGACAAGGTACAGGTTAAAATGGTTTTGAGTGTGTTCAAAAAAGGCTGTAAACGGTTCATGATGCCTTATTTTTCACAGTGGAAGATGACAATTTTACCTGTTTTGCAAAAAGGATATAAAACAGATTTTATACAGGTAACTGAAAATTGTGACATGACCTGTTTAATTGATCTATCTTACGCCCTGCATCCGCAATCATTAATTAATACGATAGAATTTGAATGTGGAGATCCTACGATAATTCTGAATGAATTCTTGATTTCAAAACGTAAATTTTCAGTCAATATTTCCGGAGGAAAAATAAATACGAAATCGACGATTGCATTTAAAATCATTACTGATACAGGATTAGAGCAAATTTTTACGGTTTTACTGGATGTTATTGGTCAAAATAAAACAGTTTATAATCAAAGACATGGTTTAAGAAAACCTGAATTATGGGTTATTAACAGCGATCCAGATCAACATTATAAGCAGGAATTTGGATTATCCTGGATTGAAGGTGATTTATTATTAAATCTTAAAACATACAATCTCTGGCAATATGATCCTAAAATTAATTCAAAATGGTTCAAGATTTTTACAATGCAGGGGGTCGTTAAGCCGGTTCCAATTGAATATAACCTTTTTGACAAATCTTATTTATCGCAAATTGAAAAATCATCAAGACCTGATATAAAAAGGAATTCATTGTGTAATGAGAATATTGATGTCAAGTCCATTCATACAGATGCATTTATATCAGGGAATCCTATAGGAAAAGGGATTTCTGTCGTTACAGAAGGAATGATTGCCGGACAAAGTCTTTATATTGGAACAGCAGGAATAAAACCTAAAAATATTTATCTTGGTTGTAATGGGGTTGTTTCGACTAAACATCTTTCAGCAGATTTTTTGCAACTCGCATTCTTTTCCATTAAAGAACTACCAAATTATGTTCCAATAGGCACATTAATATTATGCCATGATTATCCAGGTTATTCTTCACCAGTTTTACTTTGCTCCATCAAGGATAAACCGAAAAATTCTGGGGAATGGAATATTGTTAATGATAAAGTCTTGGTAAAAAATAACATATCGGGAAAACCGGATTTAACTGTAGTTTCTTCCAATTTATCATTATTGGATGATGATAAAATTGTAGAGATAAGACCCTCGGTCACAAATATTTCAAATCGGACTGTTAAGCCTGTTTCATCAGAAAAATCTTTTTCTGCAAATGATCACCATTATATAAGGTTGTCATCCAAAGATTCAATCATACCATATTCAAAGAAAATAGAAAATTCATGGACTAAACTTAAACTGGATAAAATATCCCCTGTTCAAAACATTTCAGATGAATGGCAAAATAAAAATGAATTATGGCAAATTCCCGCAACGGGCTTGTTACAAATAAATGGCTCATTCATATTCAAGGAAGAAAATATGGATTTGTCAGGACCAATCTCTTTTCATGGAGGCGATCAATTGGTTTTAAAAATTGTTAAAACCGATAAAACAATTCGGTTTCAACCTGTTAATCAAATTGAATTTCCCCTGATTCCTTATATCAACGATGTGATGAATACAATTTGTGCCAGTCCAAAGCTAACTTTTTCTAATGCGATTCCTGTAACAAAAGGAGATCAAATAAGTTTTGAAACGGTTTATTTGCATCAGCCTGATACCTTGAAAAACAATCTGGACCTGAAAATTAGTAAAGCTGTTTTCGAGATATATATCTTATAAGTAATTTTATCAGGTTCAAAGTGAAAAATAGTTGAATAACCATATGATTCTATAGCCTGAAACATATACTCATCGATAAATCCAAATTTGTTTGTAAAATATATGACATTATGACCAAAGAATATAAATCTTATAAATCAATGGGAAGTTATTTAAATAAATATTCAGTTTTGCTGAGGTAGATGAACCAAAAAATTTTGTTTCAATCTTATCTTTGTTGTTTCTATGAAGTTATGCCGCAAATTTATTTATTTCTAGCTTGATGCATTGAAGAAGATGTCCAAATCCGATAAGCAAGGGTTATATCGTTTGGCACATAAACAACGAGGGGTAGTTTGCTATTGTAGTTTATAAAGTTTAAATTGGTCGTAATTGAAACCTGCTTCTCTTGTTTAATGTTCTGTGGACAGGCCATCAGGGTAGAAGCAGGTTTGCTGATCCTGTCTAATCTGTAAAAATCATATCCCCATCCTTGAATTGTTTGTGTTGTCATATGACCGTGGATTATGACCGTGTTACAGTCTGATTTAATTTTTTTCTGGGGAATCAATTCAACACGTGCATTGTATTCATTGGAAAGGGGTGGTAGTTGAATTACGATTCTTTGATATCCTTTTTCTGCTTTAGGCCATATGGATAGTTGATTTTTACCAAGATTAGCGGAAGCATGATATAGTGGTATTAAATAACACATGGATAAAAGAAGAAGAAATTGTTTTCGAATTAACATTTTTATTTCCTAAATGATAATTTTAGTTTTTAATTATAAGTTATGATAGTAAAATTATTCAACAAGACCTTGTAATTTTAATCTCAAATATAATTTTTAATTAAAGTAAAAGGGATTTAAATATATTAATTTAAATTTTGACAATTTGCAGGGTTGATCATTTGAGGGGTGTTGTTTAATTGCTATGAAACTTTATATTTACGAACATTGTCCTTTTTGTGTCATGACGAAAATGATTTTTGTTTTGAAAAATTATCCCGTCGAAATATCATATTTACTATATGATGACATTCATGGTCCCATGCAAATGGTAGGGCGCAAACAGTTGCCTATATTGGAATATCAGCAAAATCGCTTTATGCCGGAAAGTCGTGATATTATTAACTATATTGATACAACCATAGATAAGCCAAAGATTACGTTGCCTGATAATGAAGAAATTATGGAATGGATCAGTCATGTTCAACGTTTTATTTATCGCTTGACCTATCCTCGTTGGGTAAATGCACCGTTTCCTGAATTTTCCACAGAAGAGGCAAAGAAATATTACCGTAAAAAAAAGGACCCCTCTGGCGGGGGATTTGTTTCTGATCTGGCTGATCCTAGCTTGATCCAGAGAACTCAAAAGGCGATTGACTGTCTGGAACCCTTAATGAAAAATTATCCTTTGTTGGATTTGAAACGGCAGCTATCTTGGAACGACTTTTCACTTTACAGTATGCTTCACTCGCTATCGATTATCAAGGGGATTACCTATGGCGTCAATGTTGATCGATGGCGTAAGAAAGTTTCTGAAACATGTTCCATTCCTTTGAATGATGCTTTTGCAAACTGAATGTGTTTTATGTAACTCTGTGATGAATGACTTGACCGATTATTATTAAAACGGGACTACCTATTTTTTTTTGCATAACCAAATCAGGTAAGGTTTTTAAATTTCCGATAATTACCTGCTGATCGTGAAAGGTTCCTTTTTCAATCGCAGCAGCAGGCCATGTTTGTTCCAATCCTTTATCAATAAGTGTTTTACATAAAAGAGGTAAAGAAGAAAGTCCCATATAAATGACCAAGGTTTGGTCTTTAAATATCATGTTCTCCCATGGTAGGTTAAGTTGATCTGTTTTCTTGGTATGACCGGTTAAAAATAAGCAGGCCTGTGCACATTCACGATGTGTTAGGGGAATTCCGGCATATGCCGCACAACCATTAGAAGCGGAGATGCCGGGTATAATTTTAAATGGAATTCCAGCATGCATTAATGCCTCGGCCTCTTCCCCACCGCGACCAAATATAAAAGGATCACCACCTTTCAATCGTAAAACACGTTTGCCTTGTCGTGCATATTTGATTAGTGAATCATTTATTTCTTCTTGTTTTAAAGTATGGTGATTTTTTTGTTTTCCTACAAAAAATAATAATGCATCACGACGTATGTAATCTAGGATTTTGGGTGATAATAAATTATCATATAAAATAACATCAGCATTTTGCAGGTGATGAAGTGCTTTTATGGTTAGTAAATCCGGATCACCCGGTCCTGCCCCAACCAGCCATACCTCACCTTTCTTCAAAAAAGATTCTTTTGCAATATTCTTGAGAAAATCAAATGCTTGTTTTTCTTTTTGTTGGCTAATAAGGGAAGTGCCATAGCCATCAATGAATCTTTCCCATAACCGTTGTCGTTCTTGATGGGTTGATAATATTTCCTTGGCCCAATTCCTGTGTTTTCCGATGAATGAAGCTAATGGACCGATGACTTGTCCGAGTAGAGGTTCAATTTTTTGACGTATTCGCCGTCCCAATACAGGAGCGGAACCTCCTGTGGAGATGGCGATCTGCACGGGATCACGATCAATAATCGAAGGGGTGATAAAGGTAGATAATTCCGCATTATCAACGGTACAGACGGGAATATTTAATTTTTTTGCCCATAGGGAAATAAGAGTATTATATTCATGATCGTCAGTCGTGATAAAAATTAAGGTAGCGTCTTTCGCATTTTGAATAAAATCATTTTCGTTTAGTAAAGGGGAACAAAATTTAATCAGTTTTTCTTTTTCATAGGTTTGCAATTCTTTATTAAAGGTTTGCGCATAAACTTCAATTTGTACATTTTTTCTTAATAAAAGCCTGATTTTACGTGCCGCAATTTTACCCCCGCCAATTATCACTATTCGCGTTCCATCTATACGCAAAGTTATTGGAAAATAAGAGGGAACTTCCGAATTTATCAAATTGTCATTCATGGATAGTAGAGAGTAAATAGAGTTTCAACTGAAGAAATTGATCTGACAAAAAGCCTCATATTTATTTAAACAAATAATTTGTAAAAATAAAGAGAAAACAGAAAAAACACGTAAGAAAATAGTTCTTAATTGTTCGGGGTGTATCTTTGCGATGACGGATATGATTTTTTATTCATAAATGTGAAAGATATAAATCTCATATCTTGAGAAGCATATTTTTCTTTTGTAAAAAAAGATTGATGATGATAAATATGAAAACATTATAAATTAAGGTTTGGATGACTATATGAAGACCTATGATAAAGGGGTCAGGCCATTGTAAACAATTAATCTATCCGTAAACAATTCTATCCAACTAAATTGTAGCGTTTCTGAAATAAAGTTAATTTTATGATCAATTTGATGATGCAAGAAACGGATTTTGTCTATAGTGAAAAAAGCCTTGAATATGATCCTACCTAATAATCCACGTTTCAACAAGATCGCTTTTATCTTAGTTTTATTGGGTAGCATAATCTATATTATCCTTCATTTGCGTGAAGACATAATAGGCGTTACCAATCCATCTTTTCTGGCATTTGTATTATTGGCTCTGGCTCTTGTTATTGCTTTGGGTTTTGAATTCATAAATGGTTTTCATGACACGGCCAATGCTGTTGCAACTGTAATTTACAGCAATTCCTTGCCGCCAATTGTAGCTGTTGTCTGGTCAGGTTTATGGAATTTCCTGGGTGTTTTGTGTTCAAGCGGCGCTGTTGCTTTTACAATAGTTTCTCTTTTACCTGTTGAATTAGTTCTCAAGGTTGGAAGTGAAGCTGGATTTTCAATGGTTTTTGCATTACTTCTGGCTGCAGTGATCTGGAATCTGGTAACCTGGTTTTTCGGGATTCCGAATTCTTCATCTCATACTTTAATTGGTTCGATTTTGGGCGTTGGTCTAATGAATCAGTTGCTTATGGGAAATAACAGGGCAAGTGGTGTTGACTGGGGACAGGCTTTACAGGTTTTCAAGGCCCTTGTATTCAGTCCTTTGGCAGGATTTACGATTGCATTACTGGGAATGTTTCTGTTGAAGAATATTTTGCCCATCACCTCTTTTTACAAAGTACCTGAAGCAGGAAAGACACCTCCTTGGCCGATCCGTTTATTATTGATTCTTACATGTACCGGTGTAAGCTTTAGTCATGGTTCAAATGATGGGCAAAAGGGTATGGGATTAATCATGCTTATTTTGATAGGAACCGTACCAACCGCATATGCGTTGAATAATGCGGTTTCATCAAAACAAGTCGAGAATTTCATGAATAAAGCGGTAGTTATTGATCAAGTTCTCATGAAATATAATAATAATCCTGATTTACCTACAATTGATCAAAGTCGTCAAATTCTGACAAAAACAATTCAGTCCAGTAAAATTTTTCCCGAAACTATTCCTGCTATTCGGATGATGTTGCAATCCATTCAGCATGATGTAAATAACAAGGAAACTTTTAAGCAAGTCCCTGTTGAATATCAGGCCAATTTAAGAAACGATTTGTATTTGGTTGAACAGAATCTGGTGCATTTTACCAAGGTATCTCCCTTGACATCTTCTCAAAAGGATTTATTTGAAAAATTCGAGAAAGAGATTGTCACGGCAATACAATTCATTCCTCCGTGGGTCAAGGCTGTAATTGCAATTGCCCTAGGTTTGGGAACAATGGTTGGATGGAAAAGAGTGGTTGTTACAGTAGGCAGGAAAATTGGTAAAAATGAAATGAGCTATGGTCAAGGTGCGGTTGCAGAAACTGTCGCAATGACAATGATACAAATGGGAAATCAGTTTCATATGCCTATTAGCACCACACATGTCGTGACTTCTGCGGTGGCAGGAACTGCACTGGCCAATGGTGATGGTATTCAATGGAGAACAATACGTAATATGGCAATGGCGTGGATTTTAACCTTGCCTGTTTCAATTATGTTATCTGCAGTTTTATTTTGGATATTTTTAAAATTTTTTTAGTTTGGAATTTATGTTCAATAAACGAATAAAATTTTTGTGTAAAATGTCTATCTACTACTTGAAATAAATAAAAAATCTGTAAATAATTTGGTAAAATTACATATCGTTTTTCTATATTTGTATATAGAAAAACGTAAAGATAAAAATCTGTTTATTGTATGTTTTTATTTCTTTCAATAACAAACTGTAAAGAACTAACAAATGTATCATTAAATAATCAAATTTGTTTTGTCATATTAGAAAAAAATCATAACATGCTTTGTTAAAGTTGAGCTGGCTATTCAGGAAACGGAAACGATTAAATATTTGAGTTATTTTTTTATGTATCAAACTAAATCACGCTTCTCCGGAATATAAAGATATTTTTCTTGGATTTGTTAGAATGGATTTATAGCAGTCTGACCATTTATTCTTGAAATTTTTGTTGTATAAAATGCTTTCCTGACAGGGAGCAACATACCAAAGATTATTATTAAGTTCCTCTTCCAGCTGTCCTGGTGACCAATTGGCATGACCAAGGGCTAGTAACGCTTTTGAAGGACCATGCCCTTCTGATAAATCACGTAAGATATCCAGGCTTGTACTCAATTTGATTTGTTTTGTTACATAGACTGATTCCTTACCTTTCCAGTCATTTGTGTGCAGAACCAGACCATGGGCATTTTCAATTGGACCACCCGCTGTAATAGAAAAATTATTTGATGTTGGCATCGTTTTAATTCCAAGCTGATTTAGCAATTCTTTTGGAGTTGGTTTGGCAATATGACGGTTAATGACAATGCCCATTGTACCTTCCTTCGGAGAATATGCACAAATAAAAACAACCGTCTGTGCAAATGCGGGTGAGGTTGTAAAAGGACTTGACATTAGAAAACAGCCTGCCAATCCTTTGGTAAGATCAAGGAAAGAATGTGTCATTTTTCAAAGAAACCAAATATAATAATTTATTTAAAATGAGATGATTCAAATTAAACTATACTATCAGATTTAATGAAATGTAAATGAACAGCTTTTAATGGTCCGTTTCAAAAAAATAATTTATAATTGCGGTGATGTAATTATTATAATTTACTTAGTTTTTTTTATAGTTAGGGGAACGAAAATCATGAGGGGAACGGTACTGGTCACAGGTGCATCGGCTGGATTTGGAATGGCAATAGCCGAAGTATTGGTGCAGGAGGGTTATCAGGTTGTTGCAGCGGCACGTAGGATGAATAAATTGGAATCCCTATCAAGCAAACATCCTGGAAAAATTTTTCCACTTGAAATGGATATGACCAAATCAGAATTGTTTTTGCGTCAATTAGGTAGTTTACCAGCCAAATTTCAGAATATTGATGTTTTGGTCAATAATGCAGGATTGGCACTTGGCGTGGAGCCAATTCCCAATATTGATTTAAAGGATTGGGATCGGATGGTTCAAACAAATATTATCGGATTAATTCATTTGACTCAGTTGGTTATTAGTGGAATGCTTGAAAGAAAGAGGGGACATATTATTTCCTTGGGCAGTATTGCAGGTACGTATCCATATCGTGGTGGGAATGTTTATGGTGCGACAAAGGCATTTGTTAAACAGTTTATGTTAAATCTTAAAACTGATCTGGTTGGCACTGCATTGAAGGTAACGAATATTGAACCGGGTCTTTGTGGTGGAACCGAATTTAGCGAGGTAAGACTAAAAGATTCTGCTAAAGGTAAAGAAGTTTACAAAGGTACAATTCCCTTAACAGCTATGGATATTGCTGAAACGGTACGTTGGATTTTAAGTCTTCCCTCTCATGTCAATGTTAATCGAATTGAACTTATGCCTGTTTGCCAAGCGCCGGGTGGGGTTGCAGTAGTAAAAACAGGGAATTGATATGTCGTAATAATTTATTGTTAACATTAAAGGAGCTTTAAATGTCGGATCAATCAATACGTGAGTTGTTAAGAACAAAATATCGTGTAGAGGATGGAAAAAAATTCCTTATAACGGATTATAATGCGGATGATACTGCCGGATTATCCCTATCTCCCAAAGAAGCAAAAAAAGTGCTGAAAAAACGTATTAAACGGTTAAGCTATTTACAAGAGCTGTTATTTGCGAATGGACATTCAGCTTTATTGGTCGCTTTGCAGGGTATGGATACTTCTGGTAAGGACGGCACGATTAAACATGTCACTTCTGGAATAAATCCGCAGGGTATTACGATTACTTCATTTAAGCAGCCTGGGCCTGTAGAATTGATGCATGATTATTTGTGGCGTATTCATATGGCCGTTCCTTCCAGAGGTAAGATTACGATTTTTAATCGAAGTCATTATGAGGAAGTGCTTGTTACCAAGGTTCATCCCTCTATTTTGGCCAATCAAAAACTACCGTTGCGGGTGCTTAACAATAAAAATTTCTGGTCTGACCGTTATGAAGATATTCGTAATTTCGAAAAATATATTTATCGACAAGGTATTGGAATAGTTAAATGTTTTTTAAATATATCCAAAGAGGAACAGCGCAAGCGTTTATTGGCACGTTTGGAAAATAAAGAAAAACAATGGAAATTTTCCCCCAATGATCCAAAAGAGCGTCAATTTTGGGAAGAATATCAAGGTGCATATCAAGAGGTTATTGTACAGACAGCGGCACCAAACGCCCCCTGGTTTGTGATTCCTGCCAACAACAAATGGTTTGCACGTTTGGTTGTTGCGGAAATCATGATTGATGAATTGGAAAAACTTCATATTCCAGAACCCAAGCCAAGTCAAGAAGTTCTGGAATCTTTAAATTCACTGAAAGCTGAATTAGGAGGTAAATTTTCTGACAATAAAGTAGGAAAAAAAATCAAAAAGAATAAAAAAATCGGTAAAGATAAAAAAATAAAAAATCTAAATAAGTCTAAGGAATAATCTTCAATGATTATTGAAGCTCGTTTTTTTTCTTGGCTGTTCATATTGTCCAGCCTCTTTTTTTACTCTTTTCAAAGTCTGGCACAACCTGCTTCTGATAAATGTGATAATGAAAATTTTTTACATATTCAACAAGAGTATGAAAATAATATTGAACATTTAACTTTCAAGGATGTTCCTGTTCATCTTTGTGGTAAGGTGATCACAGTAAGTGATGCACGTTATACCAGAAGTGGCTTACATGGTTATTTTTATCTTTATATCGGGAAAGGTGTATCTATTCGAATTGTGAATAATCTCGATGAAATGAAAGCTCCAACCTGGCCTTGGGTAAAAAGAGGGGACTATGCTGAAGTTGTCGGGCGATATTATTATGATAGTCCAAGACATCAGGGAGTTGATTGGACGCATAAGGGAGCAAGCAGAAAATGGCCCTATCCAGGTTATGTGATTATAAATGGTATAAAATATTATTAATTCAATTAGAATTTTAAATATAAAAATAAGATTATGCGTTTTGAAACATCATTTTTTGAAATTTTGATGATAAAGTAGAATATATTTTAAACCAGCTCGTTTTTTCTTGATAGAATTGAATTTATTTCTTTTATGCAATTAAGGAATATTTTATTATTTTTTACTATTACATGAACTTTGCCACCTTTTGTTAATGTACCAAACAATATTTCATTAGAGAGGGGTTTGTTAATAAAGTCCTGAATAATACGATGCATAGGGCGTGCTCCATATAATGGATCATATCCATTTTCAACCAGCCAATCCTTTGCCGATTTGGAAATTTCTATAATAATGTTTTTATTTGATAATCTAGTGTTTAATTCATTAATGAATTTATCAATAATTTGAGCAACGATTGGTTTTGATAAAGGTCTAAAATTAATAATCGCATCAAGACGATTTCTGAATTCTGGTGAAAATTTTTCGTTTATGGCCTCGTTTGCATATCCTGCTTGATGATTTTTTACAAAACCAATTGCTGAACGAGCAAATTCTGTTGCCCCTGTATTGGTGGTCATAATAATGATAATATTTCGAAAATTAATTTCCTTACCATTATGATCTGTTAAAATACCATGATCCATTACCTGTAAAAGAATATTATGTAAATCAGGATGAGCTTTTTCAATTTCATCAAGAAGAAGAATGGCATAGGGATTCTGGTCAATTATATCTGTCAACAATCCACCCTGATCAAAACCGATATAACCGGGTGGTGCACCAATCATTCTTGAAACAGAGTGTTTTTCCATATATTCAGACATGTCGTATCGGATAAGCTTGATGCCAAGATGAATTGAAAGTTGTCGAGCGATTTCTGTTTTTCCAACGCCTGTTGGTCCTGCAAAGAGGTAGTTACCTATTGGTTTTCTTTCGGAACGCAATCCTGCACGGGAAATTCTTATGGCTGAAGCTAATGTCTCAATTGCTTGATCCTGCCCAAAAATAACTTTTTTCAGTTTATTATCAATTTGAGAGAGAACCTTTTTATCACTGGTTGAAACAGTATTTTCAGGAATGCGGGCGATATTAGCAATTGTTTTTTCAATGTCATTGACTGTAATCGTTTTTTTGCGTTTTTTGGCAGGGGAAATGGCCTGTATAGCACCAACCTCATCAATTATGTCTAATGCTTTATCAGGAAATTTACGGTCATGAATATATCTGGCAGATAGGGTAACCGCTGTTTCAAGAGCATCATGAGTGTATTTTACATTGTGATATTTTTCATAATTTTTTTTAAGACCTTTTAAGATGTTGATTGTTTCATCTATCGAAGGTTCGGGAATATCGATTTTTTGAAATCTTCTGACTAAGGCATGATCTTTTTCAATATATTGCCGATATTCCTTATAGGTAGTTGATCCGATACATTTTAAACTGCCTTCGGCGAGTGCAGGTTTTAAAAGGTTTGATGCATCCATGGATCCGTTTGAAGTGGAACCAGCCCCGACTATTGTATGAATTTCGTCAATAAAAAGAATGGCATTTTTTTCTTGTTTAATGGATTGAATGAGGGATTTTAAACGTTCTTCAAAATCACCTCTATATCGTGTACCAGCCAATAAAACTCCCATGTCTAATGCATAAATTATAGAATTATGCAATAACTCAGGTGCTGTCTTGTTTACAATCTGTAAGGCGAGACCTTCTATAATAGCGGTTTTTCCTACACCAGGATTTCCAACCAATAATGGATTGTTTTTTGTCCGGCGTGCCAATATTTGGATTGCACGCTGAATTTCATATTGCCTTCCAATCAAGGGATCAATACGGTTTTGACGGGCTTTATCGTTTAGATTAACGCAATAAAGTTGTAAGGGATTGGTATTCTTAGAGTTTGAATTTTCTTTTTCAGTATAGGTAAACAGATCATTCAACTGGTTATCGATATCATTCTGAGGTAAAAAATTTGATCCAAAAAAATGGGTGGATTCTGTATTTTTTGTTATACCATGTGCGATAAAATTCAGAATGTCCAATTTTGACAAATTATGCATTTGTAAAAAGTAAACCGCATGACTTTCCTGCTCAGAAAAAAGAGCAATTAAAACATGCACGGCACTAATTTTTTCACTTGGGTCTGAAGAAAGATGGACAGACGCGTTTTGAATGACCCTTTGAAATGCATGCGTGGGTTTGGGGGATGGTTTTTTTTCAGTTACTAGAATATTCAGGTCATTTTTAATAAATGTGAAGATATCTTGACGTAATTTTTCAAGATTTATCTGACAGGCTTCAAAAATTACAATAGCATCGGGATCGCCTGTCAATGCATAGAGCAAATGTTCAAGCGTCATGTATTCATGTTGAAAATTTAAAGCAAACTCAAAAGCTTGTCGTAAGGAATGTTCTAAGTTATCAGATAACATCATTTAAACTTTCAAACTGTGAAATATCGAAAGAGAAATCCTACATATTCCTTTTATTTATTATATAGTTATTGAAAAGGGTTTATACAGTTAATATTTTGATCAAATCATATTTAATTAAATTTATTCTTTTTCTAATAGGCATTGCAGTGGATATTGATGTTGTTTGGCAAGATTCATAACCTGCATAACTTTTGTTTCAGCAACCTCGTATGTGAATATACCACATATTCCTATTCCATTGTGATGGATTTTTAACATGATTGAAACAGCATTTTCAGTTGTTTTTCTGAATATTGTTTCCAATGTGTAAATGACAAAATTCATGGGAGTGAAATCATCATTGAGCATAAGAACTTTATACAGGGTGGGTTTCTTCAAATTTGTTTTTGTCAGCGTTTTTGTGTTCTTTCTAGAATCATGCTGGTTCTGGTTGGAAGTCATACAATAAAGAGAAAATGATTTACTAAAGGGATTCATTATGATGTATTTGGAGTGCATTTTATAAATTTCATAAAATATTTTGTTAAGGTTCAAATTAAGGAAGAATCAAATTGTATGATTTTGATTTGGACTTGTATGGTTGCAAAATATGGCGTAAATTCAGATGTATATTTTTTATATGAATATAAAGTTCCAAATATATATTCGTAAAGATAGTAGTGCAATTTCTTGTAACGTTTTGTTTAACATGGGGATTTGATTCCAAAAATAAACAAAACAATTTAAGAAGTTAATCATTTTTAAAGGTTAAGTAAACGTTTAATGAAAAAGAAGCTGGAAAATTAAAGTGTCCACTTATTGCAATCATATAAAAAAATTGAAACAGTTAAACTTTACCGTAAGTCTTAAGAAAATTATGAGAAAAACGTCTAGGAATTTTTTCTTAGTTTTTTTTACGGCTGTATATTCTTATACACTATTTTATGCGCATTGTGCGCATGCCCAGTATGTAGGACGAATCAGTTCAATTGTAATGGACGTTAATGGCCGAGTCTTGTCAGAACAGGATGCTGATTTGAAACGGTTTCCAGCCAGTTTGACAAAAATGATGACCTTATATATGGCATTTCGTGCCTTAAATGCCAATGCCATACGATTTGATCAGAGAATTCCTATAACCATTCATGCAGCTTCAATGGAACCTTCCAAATTAGGAGTCCGTCCAGGTTCATATATTACTGTCAGGGAAGCTGTTTTAGGCTTGATTACTAAATCCGCGAATGATGCGGCTAGCGCTCTTGGTGAATTTATTGGAGGTGGAGACGAAGAACGCTTTGCCAAAATGATGACACAACAGGCCAAAGTTTTGGGAATGAATCGGACACGTTTTTATAATGCTTCTGGCCTTCCAAATCCTGGGCAACTAACAACTGCGCGTGATTTGGCAATTTTGGCACAACATTTGATTTCGGATTTTCCTCAATATTATCCTTTGTTCAGAACACCTTACTTTTATTTTCGTGGACGGACAATTCCCAATCACGATCCCTTGTTAAAAGGTTATGCTGGCGCGGATGGGTTAAAAACAGGTTATACAGCTGCGGCAGGGCATAATCTTGTAGGATCAGCCGTTCATGATAATGTCCGTTTGATTGGTGTTGTTATGGGTGCACCAAGTAATGGTTCACGAAATCAATACATGATGAGTGCACTAGATGACGGATTTGCAAAAAGTGGTGTGGCTCCTGTTGCTAGACCGGTTTATCTGGCAAGAACAAATTCCTTGAAAAAACACCCACGTTATAATAAACATCCAAAAGTAATTCTTGTTCGTGCAACCCGTACTACAAGAGGTAAAAAGTCGGTTGAAGTGGCACAGGCCTCGTCACGTACTTCAATTGCAAAAAAACGGGATTCGATTTTTAAGCGTAATATCAAAAAGGCGGCTGTGAGACATCATACCATATCCAGACATAATCGGAAAAAGTAAGACTGGACAGGGATCATAATCCTAGCTAGGTATATAAGAAAAGTTCGTAAATTATACCAAGTTATTTATTATTGGTAATTTGATAAAGTCTTATTGGAGAGTTAGGAATGACAGATCGTCGCATGATGTTTTACACTCAAGAGGATTTTGTTGGGTTAAGAGCTGTGGGACGTTTGGCAGCAGAAACACTTGACATGATTACTCCTCATGTTCAGGAAGGTGTTACAACAGACGAACTTAACCAGATTATTCATGATTATACAATTGATAAAGGTGCCATTCCAGCACCACTTAACTATCGTGGTTTTCCAAAATCTTGTTGTATATCTATCAATCATGTAGTTTGTCACGGTATTCCTGGAGATCGTAAATTAAAAAATGGAGATATTGTTAATATCGATGTTACATCTATTCTTGATGGATGGTTTGGTGACAGTAGCCGTATGTATGTCGTTGGCAAGGCCTCACGTTTGGCACAACGATTGATAGATGTAACCTATGAAAGTCTGAAAAGGGCAATAGATATTGTTAAACCCGGGAACACTTTGGGAGATATAGGTTACGTCATTCAGCAATATGCAGAATCACAGCGTTTTTCTGTTGTACGCGATTTTTGTGGTCATGGAATTGGACGCGTTTTTCATCAAGAACCCAATGTATTGCATTATGGAAAAAAGGGGCAGGGACTTGTGCTAAAACCAGGAATGGTTTTCACTATTGAACCTATGTTAAACGCTGGTAAGGCAGACGTTAAAATTCTTGATGATGACTGGACAGCCGTAACGCGTGATCGATCTCTCAGTGCGCAATTTGAACATATGATGGGAGTAACTGAAGATGGATGTGAAGTATTCACCTATTCACCCAAAGGTTGGAATTGTCCTCCTTATATTTGATGATTTTTATCAAAATGGAAATTAATAAATCAAAATTTGATAAAGAGTTATATAAAATGAATATTTGTTTGAAATTCTAATTTAAGACTAATAAATTCATCAAAACAATATAGATGAGAATTTCAAAAACGTTGTAATATTGAGTTATTTAGAATTTCTAGATAGAGTTGAAACTTAATTTCAATCAAGTTTTTTATTTTTGGAAACTCCAAATAATTATTTATTTATAAAATTATTATAAATTAAAGTATTTACCATAGGATAAGAATGCTTTGGTCTTGTATTTAAACAATATATCAAGACCAAAAGTTTTAATTAATGTTTTAAAAACGTTCATTAAACTGGCATTATTATAAAATTGACTATCGAGCATTATAAATGATGTTAATTTGTTTAGTTCAATTAAAATTATAAATAATAAAACAAACGGTTGTCTTATTAAGTCTTTATTTAATTATTATATATAGATATTATAAGTCAATTTATAGTGATTTGAACTTTCAAAAATGAAAGATATAAAATGTCCAATTTCTTTTTTAATGATCGTGCTTCATTAGTGAATGATGCTATTGAAGGTACATTAGTCACAGCTCCCTATAATAATCTTGTGAAACTTGATACTGACCCTTCTATGCGAATTGTGGTTCGTAAAGACTGGGATAAGAAAAAAGTTGCCGTTATTTCGGGGGGGGGATCTGGACATGAGCCTACTCATTTGGGATTTGTCGGTAAAGGGATGTTGACAGCCGCTGTATGTGGCGATTTGTTTGCCTCTCCTTCAGTTGATGCCGTATTGACCGCCATTACAACAGTAACAGGTGAAGCTGGCTGTTTATTGGTAATCAAAAATTATACAGGAGATCGTTTAAATTTTGGACTTGCGGCTGAAAAGGCAAAACAGTTAGGCTACAAGGTAGAAGTTGTTATGGTTAAGGATGATATTTCTTTACCTGACAATAAACAGCCACGTGGTATTGCTGGCACTATTTTTGTCCATAAAATGGCCGGTTATGCTGCCGAGACCGGGTATTCTCTTGAGGAAGTTAAAAAATTTGTTGATTATGCAAATAGGCAGATTTTTAGCCTGGGAGTTGCCATGACTGGGTGTGATTTACCCCAGTCCCAAAGTGATGATAAACGAATTCCGGAAGGGTCTATTGAACTGGGTCTTGGTATTCATGGTGAACCAGGCGCCACGACAATTAATACTCAAAATAGTCGTGAAATCATGGATATCATGACAGCAAAAATCAAGGCTTGTATAAATGATTCGGATCGTCTTGCCGTCATGTTGAATAATCTGGGCGGTGTTTCGGTTACAGAAATGGCCATTTTGGCTAAAGAACTTTCATATTCTGCACTTGCTTCAAATATTGACTGGATTGTAGGACCAGACTGGTTTACGACAGCGCTTGACATGAAGGGTTTTTCATTATCAGCCATGGTTTTGGATGACAAGATCGTCAGCGCTTTGACAGCACCTGTTGAAATTACAGGATCTTTTAAGGCTGTTCAACCTGCTAAAATTGTACATATGCCTGTTAATCCTGTTGAAACTAAAGTGCAATTCACACCTTCTGATAATCCAGTTGTGGCACATATTATCGCCGTTGTTACAAAGACATTAATTGATCTTGAAGGAAAATTGAATGATCTGGATGCCAAGGTTGGGGATGGAGATACAGGTTCAACATTTGCTGCAGGGGCAAGAGGTATTGCCGAATTGTTAAATACCAATCAATTACCCCTAAACGATCTGACAAAACTCTGTCTAGTCATTGGTGAAAGACTGGCTGTTGTTATGGGGGGCTCCAGTGGCGTTTTAATGTCGATTTTCTTTACTGCAACAGGTCAAAAAATAGCTGAAGGTTCATCATTTGTTGAAGGTCTTGTATTTGGCTTAAAACAGATGAAACATTATGGTGGGGCTGACCTGGGGGATCGTACGATGATTGATGCGTTACAACCTGCTTTGGAAATATTGCTTAAAGATCAGAATGATTTAAAAGGCGCCGTTCAAGCGGCTGAAAAAGGCGTTGAAAATACGGCAAAAGCAACGAAAGCAAATGCAGGACGTTCATCCTATTTGAACAGTGGTAGTTTGGCGGGAAATCCTGATCCGGGTGCTGTAGCTGTCGCAGATGTTTTTACAGCCTTGTCAAAACAGTGTCCAAATAGATAAGTTATAAATTATTCTTGAAAAGCTGGCTATGTTGTAATAACAAGCTAGCTTTAATTTTTGGATAATGAGAAATCAAATTTTATTGGTCATATACTTCTACTTGATTTAAATGTAATATATTTTCGTCATAAAGACTTATTTTGACATACTGGGCGTTAATATTATTCACTCTTATAATTAATGGATTGCCATCGGCTCCACCAAAAATAATTCCGTCAGGATAATCAGCGACAATTATCCAGTTTTCGTGATCATCAGATATTTCAACTTTTATTTTTGAGGCACGATCTTCAAAGTTTAGACGGTTATAAATTATTATATGTTTAATGTTGATTGTGCGAGGTAATTCCAGTTTCCACCAAGGGTTATATTCCGTTGCAGTATGAAAATTGTAATCTGGACCAATACGTCCATTAACTGCGCCCGCAGCATCTTTGTATATGTCATTGAATTTTGAATGTGCACAAACGGATGATTGTGAAGCTTTACCACCAAGCGCCCAGTTCACGGCCTCAGGTTTTTTTATCCATCTTTCCTGAAGTGCAATTTCATTGAATTGTTGATAAAAACCCACATTTCCTGTCTTTTTTATTGTATCATGAATATATTGATAAAAGTCACTGGGCTTAAGATTCTTTAGACCTCTTCTTAATGAAGAACGTGGATTGAAAATTGGATTGATACCGTCATGTGTTATGCAACGTTCCACAAAATCCTTGCCTTTGACAGGATGGCATATCGTTCCATGAATATTAACATATGGATCAAGATAGTAATAACCACTACAAAAATCATATGGTTGTAATTTGCAGAAATTGCGCAATTCTTCTACAATAGGGTTTTCCATTTCAAAAACAGCTGATGGAATAAATCCCTCACAATATGGCCATATGATGGAATTATCATTATTGTATAGGTGTGAAATTTCCTGTTTTTTTACAAGAAGATGGTCAATTGCCCGGGCGGATAGTGCCAATACTGGTAAAAAACAATATTTAGAATTTTTAAAATAGGGTGTTATCGTATCTTTGAAAACCCAATGATCTGGTATACTTAAAATGTTGTGGGCAATTAAATCTGTCTGTTTTTTTTCAAGGGATGTTATTAAGGGGTCTAGATTAATATTTATTAAGACATCATTTTCAATCATTATATAATGATTATAGTTAGGCAAGGCTTTGCGTAAGGCATATAAAGGATAATCAGCGTTATACCATAAAGTTTTTTGACCGGGAATATTCGGGATATTGAATTCAGAAAAATCAGAGGTATGACCTATTTTAGGAAAATCACCTACATCCAAGATCTCCCTGCTTTCATCAGCAAGAATAACAAAATCAGCTTTGCTAAAAGAACCTTTAAGGCGTCTTGCCATATATTCGATATCATCATTCCAAATATGAGTTCTAAATGCAATAATAACACTCATTGAAAAAACCTTAAAATAAAATATTGAAAGTTAATATATATTTTGTAAGTGTTATTTTGTCTATTTTTATATTAAAAATAAAATTGTGTTATGTTTGTTTATGCAAGATATAAAGAATATTTCTTTAATAGATTTTTTCAGAAATATTTTAATTAAATAATACACGTTCAGGAAGTAATATGAAAAGCGTAATTAAAGAAATAAGACAAAAAAAATATAAATATTCATTAGGTATATTACTCCTTTCAAGTGGTTGTTTTTCTGGGGTAGTTTATGCGCAGGTTGGTAATGGGGTTGATGCCTTAGCATTTGGTGAGGTTGCTCAAGAAACTATGTCTTCAGAACCTGTTGTGGCGTCAAAAGGAATGGTTGTTTCGGCAAGTAATCTTGCTGCAAAAATTGGATCTGAGGTTTTAAAGAATGGTGGAAATGCAGCTGATGCAGCTGTGGCAGTTGCCTATGCAATGGCGGTTACCTATCCTGCCGCTGGAAATTTAGGGGGCGGGGGGTTCCTCACGCTTCGTTCACCAAATGGACAGGCTTATTTTATAGATTTTCGAGAGAAGGCGCCAAAAGCAGCAACTTCCAATATGTTTGTTGACAGTAATGGAAAGAAAATTCCCAATGCTTCTATATTGGGATGGAAAGCTGTTGCTATTCCGGGAACGGTGGCAGGTATGGAAATGTTGCGTAAACGATGGGGAAGCAAGTCTCGTGCGGAATTAATGGCTCCAGCTATTAAACTTGCGCAAAATGGATATATCCTGACGCAGGAAGATATCGATCTGATGGCGACTTCTCTGTCTGATTTTGCCAAAGATCGCAATGCAGCTAAAATTTTTCTTAAATCAGACGGAAATCCATGGAAAAAAGGGGATATCTTTCGTCAAAAAGATTTGGCAGATACCTTGCAAACTATTTCAAAGCATGGGGAAGATGTTTTCTATCATGGTTCAATTGCAAAAAAAATAGTTGATGCCAGTAAAAAGCATGGTGGAATATTGTCCTTGAAAGATTTTGAAAATTATCATCCACGAATGATGCTGCCATTAACTTGTTCTTATCGAGGTTATCATATTGATACAGCCCCGCCTCCAAGTGGAGGGGGAATAGCTTTGTGCGAAATGTTAAATATTTTATCCGGTTATGATTTACATAAAATGGGTCTTCAGACAGTTCCTGCGGTGGAAAGACAGGTTGAAGCAATGCGTCGGGCCTATTCAGATCGGAGAGATTTGGGGGATCCAGAATTTGTTGATAATCCTGTAAAACACCTGAATGATCCCGATTATGCAGAAAAAATACGTCAAAGCTTGACCTTTAAAAAAGCGGTTAATTCCTCTGATTTGATTCCCGGAAAGGTTACCGAGGTAACATCGTCGAATAAGAAGGAAAGAAAAGCAGTAATATCACATGAAAGAAATGAAACGACGCATTTTTCTGTTATTGACAAGGATGGCATGGCGGTTTCATTAACCTATACGCTTAATGGCTGGTATGGAGCGAGGGTTGTTGCTGGCAATACCGGTATAATTATGAATGACGAAATGGATGATTTCTCCACGGTGCCAGGTGAAGCAAATATGTATGGAATAATCGGGGGTAAGGCTAATGAAATTGCCCCGGGAAAAACGCCCTTATCTTCAATGACACCAACAATAGTTTCCAAAGACAATAAGGTCTTTATGGTAATAGGCAGTCCCGGGGGGTCAAGAATTCCCACTATTATTCTTTCTGTGATAACAGGTGTCATTGATTACAAAATGAATATTCAGCAGGCGATTAATCTCCCCCGTATACATGAACAATGGCAGCCTCAGGGAATTCAGCTTGAACATAATGCGTTAAGTGGTCAAGTTCGTAAAATTTTAAAAAGAAAAAACTATCCCTTGGATCTTTACTCTACTTGGGGAATTGCCGAAGGGATTCTTGTTGGACATGATAAAAACGGAAAGACTGTTTATTATGGCGGGATGGATTATCGTCATGCTGGCGGGGGAGCGATAGGATATTAATTTTTGATTATACATATAAAAAATAATTTTTTTGAAAATCAAAAAAAATACTTGCCAATTTTTTTTAATTTGTAATAGAAAGAAACTGGAAAGCTTGGGTGGACGAACACCTTGTGAACTCGGTCAGGTCCGGAAGGAAGCAGCCATCACGAGTATCGTTTGGGTCATTCAAGCTTTCCTTGGATTTAAGACAAATAAATTAGAATCTCAGGTAATTTAGTGGTATAATCAAAATTCGCAAAACCTGATTTTATCATATTTTCTGGAATGGTTGTTAATGAAAGATATTCCGGACGAGCAATTACCCACCCCAGATATAGAGTCTGCTGGATTATTTGAATCCTTATCGAGCGATGATTCTGAGGTCAAACCCTCATCTGATGAAAAGTTCTATCGTGTCTTGGCACGAAAATATAGACCTCAGGATTTCAAGGATTTGATCGGTCAAGAAACGATGGTACGCACTCTGCGCAATGCTTTTGCAATGGGTAGAGTTGCTCATGCTTTTATGCTTACGGGAGTTAGAGGAGTTGGCAAAACAACAACCGCCCGTATTATCGCGCGTGCATTAAATTGTATAGGGGTTGATGGTCAGGGTGGACCTACGGCAGATCCCTGTGGTGTTTGTCCAAATTGCAAGGCAATTTTGGCAGATCGGCATCCTGATGTATTGGAGATTGATGCAGCTTCTCATACGGGTGTTGATGATGTAAGGGAAATTATAGACGGTTCACGTTTCCGTCCCATTCAGGCCAGGATGAAGGTTTATATCATTGATGAAGTTCATATGTTATCGCGTAATGCGTTTAATGCATTGTTGAAAACACTCGAGGAGCCACCTGACCAGGTTACATTCATTTTTGCGACAACTGAAATTCGCAAGGTTCCCGTAACGGTATTATCACGTTGTCAACGGTTTGATCTGCGACGTGTCCCGCAGGATCAGCTAAGTCAATTTTTTCAAAAAATTTCAAATCGGGAAAAAGTAAACATATCTGATGAGGCTATTCATTTGATTGCGCGTGCAGCTGATGGATCGGTCCGGGATGGTTTATCCTTGTTAGATCAGGCTATTGCACTTGGCCGTGCCACTATCCCTGATCAGCCAGAAAATGATAAACTGGATCATGAAATAACGGCTGAAGCTGTTTCAGGCATGTTGGGATTTGCGGATAAAACCCTAATATTCGATTTACTTGAAGCAATTATGTCAGGAAAAGCTGATCAGGTTCTAAGCTTGACTGAACAGGCTTATGCAGGCGGCGTTGACCTAGGTGTGTTATTATCCGATCTTCTGGAACTAATTCATCTTCTTTCAAGAATGAAATCATTGCCAAATCTGCGAAATGGTTCTGAATTATCAGAACTTGAACGAAATCGTGGTGGTCATATGGCTTCCATGCTTTCCATACCCGTATTGGGTCGCGCATGGCAAATGCTGCTTAAAGGGATCAAGGAGGTTGATATGGCTCCCAATCGTAAGGCAGCAGCTGAAATGATTTTGATTCGTTTATGTTTTATAGCCGATTTACCCACTCCTGGTGAAATAATCAATCATTTATCCAATTCCCCGGAACAGAAGTCAGACCAATATTCTCATCATTCCTCATTATCATCTTCAGATATGCAATCATCAAAGCCAATGTCATTGGTATCTGTATCAAAAGAGGGTGGCAATTTTCATGGATATGGTAAAACTTATGCCTCAAATTCTTTGATACAACCAAAATCTGAAGTCCTGTCATTACCTAAACAAAATCCCGAGATCGAAAACCCCAAAATTTTATGGAACAGTTGGCGGGAAATCATATCTTTTGTAAAGCAGCAACAGGCTGCAATTTTGCATGCCCATTTACGTAACGCGGTTCATCTGGTTAAATTCGCACCACCAATGATTGAAATAAGAATTGAAGATAGGGCTCCCGCAAATCTGCCCCAACAATTATCAAGATTGTTGAATGAACATTCAGGGTTGCGATGGACAATTGTTCTTTCCCAGCAAAAAGGTGAACCAACCTTGATGGAACAGGAATCTTTACAGGTTCAGGCCGATTTTGACAAAGTTGCATCTGAACCAATCGTAAAAGAAATTATGCGTATATTTCCTGGGGCTGTTGTTAATAAGGTTATCAATCCACATCTTGATGAATATGGTCTATTTCCAGAACACAATTCATTTACAGACAGGGATGAGCAAAGTATGTCAGATCTTGAAACTGAAAAAAAATCAGCAATGATAGATGATTTTGACGAATTGACATATAATTAGTCCCAAAATTAAATTTTGAAAGAGAATTGAATGAAAAATTTTGCCAATCTTATGAAACAAGCTTCTCAAATGCAAAGCAAGATGACCGAGATGCAAGAAAAGCTTGCCGCCATTACAATTGAGGGTGTATCAGGGGCTGGTATGGTAACTGTAACATTGGGTGGAAAAGGTGACATGAAATCTATAAAAATCGATCCGAAATTGGCTGATCCAGCTGAAATGGAAATGTTGCAGGATCTTATTGTTGCAGCTTACAGTGACGCACGTAGGCGACTTGATGAAACAACACAGGAGGAAATGCAGAAAGTTACCGGGGGAATAAATCTTCCTGAAGGTTTAAAATTTCCTTTCTAATTTGACCAGAAGTTATTTTGTGAATATTGGTAATAAAGGTAATTTGTTGTTAGTTAATTATCTTGGTAAGAAGAGGGTATCGTGGGTGGTCCTGAAATTGAACGGCTAATTTCTTTATTTGGTAAATTACCTGGTTTTGGACCACGTTCGGCGCGTCGTGCTGTTTTGTCATTACTAAAACAGCCACATTCCCGTATGATTCCCTTGGCAAACGCGTTAGAACAGGCAGCCAAGATGGTGAGAATCTGTTCTTCCTGTGGTAATTTGGATAGCAGTGACCCATGCCAGATCTGTAATGATTTAAATCGTAATCGTGACTTGATTTGTATCGTTGAGACAGTTGGGGATTTATGGGCACTGGAAAAAACCGGAGCGTTCAGGGGATATTATCAGGTGTTGGGCGGCACCTTATCCCCCTTGGCTGGGGTAGGGCCAGAGGATTTAAATCTAGCGCCTCTTTTAAAAAGGTTGAAGCGCAATGAAGTCAAGGAAATTATTCTTGCACTTGGTGCTACGGTTGAGGGTGTAACAACTATGCATTGGCTATATGATCAATTGTTACCCTGGCATGTAAAAATTACCCGTGTTGGTCAAGGCATTCCAATGGGTGGCTCACTGGAAATTCTTGATGAAGGAACCCTGACAGCGGCTTTGACCGCCAGACGTCCAGCTTAGTTATGCAAATTCGTAATTTTTTACTGCAAAAATCATGTTGTTTATGATAATAAGTTGCATCTTTACAAAATAAAGGAAAGTTCTGTGTCCAATCAAGGGAGATCAACTAATTTTTTCCCAGTTTCTGATTCACTCCCTAAAGTTGCTTTTATTACGGGGGCGACCGTAAGGTTAGGGCGTGAAATTGCTTTAACCTTGGCAAGATTTGGATTTGATATTGTTTTACATGCCCGTAAGCGCACTCAAGAAGCTGAAACATTGATAGAGGAAATTCGGCAGCTTGGGAGAAATGTAATTCTACTGACAGCCGATCTTTCCGATGCTGATCAGGTTAAACGCCTGATGGGACTGGCAGTAGAGCAATTGGGATCAATGGGTATTCTGATTAATAATGCAAGTGTATTTGAGCGCGATGAATGGGATAGTGTAACCCTGCAATCCTGGCAAGAACATTTAATGCCCAATTTATGGGCCCCTTTTCAGTTAATTCAGGATTTTGCAAAATTATTACCGAAGCAATCTAGTGGATGTGTTATTAATTTGCTTGATCAACGTGTATGGTCTCTAACACCACATTTTGTCAGTTATACAGTATCCAAATCCGCATTATGGACATTAACACAAACAATGGCCCTAGCATTGGCACATAAATCAATTCGAGTCAATGCAGTTGGACCCGGTCCAGCAATGGCCCATAAACGTCAAACCGCCGAACAATTTGCCAATCAATGCAAATCTGTTCCGTTGCAGCGTGGCACGTCTGCACAGGAAGTGGCGCGAGCGGTACTAAGCTTGATATGTTTACCATCTGTGACGGGACAGATGATCGCTTTGGATGGAGGGCAACATTTACAGTGGTCACCGACATTAATGCCAGATAAAAACGAGTAAAACAGGATTTATTTATGAATTTTTCCCTAGTATGGTCAGGGCATTATGACATACCCTTACGTCGTATTTTTATTCGTGACTTAATTTTGATGGCACGTATAGGTGTTTATGATTTTGAACAGGAAAATATTCAGCGTATTCAATTGAATATTTCCATTGGAATTCAGGAAGAAAAAGGCGTTGGTCCAGACATTTTATCCCGGACGGTATCCTATGCGGATATTGTTGATGATGTAAAAGACACTGTTCTTCAGACCCATTTTCATTTGGTCGAAACGTTGGCTGAGACCTTGGCTGACCGTATCTTGAAGGATAAGAGGATTCAGGTTGTTCGCGTCATGATTGAAAAACTGGATATTATTCCGGAGACAGCTGGGGTCGGCGTAGAAATTGAACGATGGAATAGATAAAGTCTGCTATTAATACCAGAAAATTTGCAAAATACTTTTTTATCTTCAATTGATTAAATACAAATTTATTAAAATTCAAGTTTGTTATGATATCAAATGCGATTTAAATGGTAAGACTGGTTGATGTATTTATAACCAGAAAAGAGGAATTCATAATGAATTCCTGTATCATTTTTAAGAATCGTTATCGTCGTCGTTATTTTTAATTGCTTCTATTTCAGAGCCGATAGCATCAACATCGTCCTCAAGATCTGAAGCATCCTCAATTACATCATCGACATCAGCATCTGAATTTTCCAGATCATCAGTATCAATCATGGTATCGATTTCTTTTTCTTCGTCCAGATTGCCACTTCCTTCAATTTGACGATGACGAGGTAGTTCAATGGGTTGTTCAGTGCCACATTTTGGGCATACAGGTAACATTTTGTTTAAATCATAAAAACGAGTCCCACAAGCACAACATGTTCTTTTAATACCCAATTCTAGCTTGACCATTTATGTATCCTGTTCTCTGATCGAAAAAATAAAACATAAATATGGCGAAATGCCAGTTTATTGTCTTATTGTCAAATGATAAAATACGATTTGTTGATTTAAATCAAAGTTTTTTTTGTTTTTATACTCTATTTGTTAAATTGGAAAATAAAATTATGACAGTTACTCACTCAAAACAACCACTTGTTGTTTCTTTTCTACAACAGCCTTTGAAAGGTAAAGTGAATGTTCCAGGTGACAAATCAATCAGCCATCGTGCTCTAATGTTATCGGCTCTGGCAAATGGAGAAACAAAAATCACGGGGTTGCTTGAGGGTGAGGATGTTATGCAAACCGCTCAGGTCATGCGTGCTTTGGGAGCAATTATTCATCAAAAGGCACCCGGTGAATGGCACGTTATAGGCAAGGGGGTTGGATATCTGAATGAACCCGATGATGTTTTGAATATGGGAAATTCCGGAACGTCGGCGCGGTTGTTGAGTGGGATTTTATCAACACATAATATTTTCAGCGTTATGACAGGTGATTGCAGTTTGAGAAAACGCCCCATGAGAAGAGTTATAGAACCCTTGAGCCAGACTGGTGCCCAGTTTATTACGCGCAATGAAGGACGTTTGCCTATGGCGATCAAGGGAGTGGAAAAGGCTAATCCCGTTACATACCGGTTACCTGTTGCGTCTGCCCAGGTAAAATCCGCCATTTTGTTGGCGGGTCTAAATGCCAATGGCATGACAATTGTAGAAGAACCGATTGCAACAAGAGATCATACAGAAAATATGTTGAATCATTTTGGGGTAAAGGTTGATATTAGCACTTTAGCTGAAAAAGGTCGCAAAATCTGTTTGCAAGGCCCAACAAAACTAGTAGCTAAAGATGTTAATGTTCCAGGTGATCCATCCTCTGCTGCATTTTTGATGGTAGCTGGCTTGATTATTTCCGGATCAGAAATACTGATAGAGAATGTCGGACTTAATCCTTTGAGAACCGGGGTAATTGAAGCGTTGAAAATGATGGGAGCAAATTTGCAGATATCTAATAAGCGTCAGGAAGGTGGTGAAATAACGGGTGATATCATTGTTAAAAACACAACATTAAAGGGTGTTGATCTTCCGGCTTCAATTGTCCCATCCATGATAGATGAATTTCCAATTCTATCGGTTGCTGCTGCGTATGCCAAAGGCGAGAGCCGTTTTAGAGGATTGGAAGAATTACGGGTTAAGGAAAGTGATCGGTTTAATAGCATCATAAACATGTTGCGGAAAAATGGTGTTTCTGTTGAATCTCACGGAGATGATATGATTATTGAGGGTACCTTTGGTAATATTCCAGGGGGAGGCGAAGTTGAAACCCATATGGATCATCGATTGGCAATGAGCGCTTCAATCTTGGGATTAGTTGCAAAAAAAACGATAACTATCGATGATATTCGTTTTATACGCACCAGTTTTCCTGGATATTTTGAATTGATGAATTCACTGGGATGTGGATTTCAAATATAAAATATAATTATAACTTAATATAAAGGCTAATAAATATTCATTATGGATAAAAATATAATTATAGCAATCGATGGACCTTCAGGAGTGGGAAAGGGAACATTGGCCAAGTCAGTAGCTGATTATTTTTATTTACCTTATCTTGATACGGGATTGCTTTATCGGGCAGTTGGTAGAAAAATGCTGGATGCAGGTGAAAAACCAGATTCCAAATCTGTCCTGGCTTTTGCTGAAAATCTTCAAGAAAAAGATTGGTTAAGAAATGATCTGCGTATACCTGAAGTGGATAAAGCGGCCAGCCAGGTTGCTGCCAATCCAAAAATCAGAGCCGCTTTATTAAATGTTCAACGCAATTTCGCCATGTTAAGAGGCGGGGTTATGGATGGTCGGGATATTGGAACGGTCATTTTTCCTTCCGCTGATTTTAAATTTTATCTTACGGCCTCACCAAGGATACGGGCAGAAAGACGCTGGTTGCAATTTGCGAATTCTTCAAAAGCGGAAAATAAAGAACAGCAGATTAACAAAATAGAGATGGATTTGAAAACCAGGGATGAAATGGATTCGTCTCGAGAAGTAGCTCCGTTAAAACCTGCAGAGGATGCTATTGTAATTGATACAGATCATTTGACAGCTCTGGAGGTTCTAGAAAAAGTGGTTAATAAAGTAAAAAGACATAATAATTGTTAAAAAGATAAGAAATTTAAATTTATCTTTAATAAAATATTGAAAAAAAAGTAACTTCCTTATATGCTCCCCTCTATTCTTAAAGAATAGAATAAATTATTTTTTCGTTGAAATTGTTTCATGAATTCAATCGTGAAAAAGTCGTATTTTTATAAATAGATTCATTCTATTTTGGAAACGCGCAAATTAAAGTCTGTATATAAAAGGCAATATTTGTCTTTAAATGTGACTGGGATTACAGAAACTCATGGCTGCAGCCACCACACAAACCCCTAATGATCATTTTGGTGGGGAAGATTTTGCTACGCTTTTAGATGAAACCCTTGGACAAGATATTGGGTTCGAAGGCTCCGTTGTTGTAGGTAAAATTGTTCGTTTAACGGATGATTATGCAATCGTTGATGTCGGTTTAAAAAGTGAAGGACGTGTTCCTTTAAAAGAATTTGCACCTGCGGGTGTAAAGGCAGAAGTTAAACCAGGCGATATGGTTGAACTTTATGTGGAACGTTACGAAGATCGTGACGGTTCAATTCTGCTTTCACGTGAAAAGGCACGTCGTGAAGAGGCATGGTCTGCTCTTGAAAAAGCATTTGAAAATAACCAACGCATAAACGGAACCATTTTCGGTCGTGTCAAAGGTGGATTTACTGTTGATTTAGGTGGGGCAATGGCTTTCTTACCTGGATCACAAGTTGATATTCGCCCTATCCGTGATATCAACCCCATGATTGGTGTGGCACAGCCTTTCCAAATTTTGAAAATGGATCGTGCCCGTGGGAATATTGTTGTTTCTCGTCGTGCGGTATTGGAGGAAACACGTGCTGAACAACGCAGCGAGTTGATACAAGGATTAAAAGAGGGCATGATTCTGGATGGTGTTGTAAAGAACATCACGGATTATGGCGCCTTTGTTGATTTGGGTGGTGTTGACGGATTATTGCATGTCACGGATATAGCCTGGAAACGTGTCAATCATCCAGCTGAAGCTTTACAGATTGGTCAGCCGGTACGTGTTCAGGTTATTCGTTTCAATCCTGAAACTCATCGTATTTCTTTGGGTATGAAACAGCTTGAAGCTGATCCATGGGAAAATGTCACAACAAAATATCCTGTTGGCTCACGATTTACTGGTCGCGTTACAAATATCACGGATTATGGTGCTTTTGTTGAATTGGAACCTGGAGTCGAGGGGCTTGTTCATATTTCCGAAATGTCTTGGACAAAGAAAAATGTTCATCCCGGCAAAATTGTATCAACATCTCAGGAAGTTGATATTGTTGTATTGGATGTTGATAGTTCAAAACGTCGTATTTCATTAGGTTTGAAACAGGTTCAACCAAATCCTTGGCAACAGTTTGCTGATACACATCAGGTTGGTTCTGAAATTGAAGGTGAAATCCGCAATATCACCGAATTCGGCCTGTTTATCGGTCTATCAGCCGATATTGATGGTATGGTTCATATGTCTGATCTTTCATGGGATGAACCTGGTGAAGTTGCTATTACTCACTTTAAAAAAGGTGACGTTGTTAAAGCAAAAGTACTTGATGTGGATGTTGAAAAAGAACGTATTTCATTGGGTATCAAACAGTTAAGTGAAGATTCTGTTGCAGATGCACTTGCAAAAGTCAACAAGGGCAGTATTGTTACATGTACCATTACCGGTATTCAACAAAATGGTATTGATGTAAGTGTTAATGACATTTTAAGTGGATTCATACGACGTACCGAACTTTCTCGTGACAAGGCGGAACAACGTCCGGAACGTTTTAACGTCGGTGACCGTGTAGATGCTAAGGTTGTTTCAATTGATAAAAATGCACGTCGTTTAACCTTAACGATTAAAGGACGTGAAGTTGAAGAGGATAAACAGGCTATTTCTGATTATGGGTCTTCAGATAGTGGCGCCTCCTTGGGAGATATTCTTGGAGCAGCTTTCCGACGCCGGAATGAAAATGAACCGGATGTAGAATAAGTTTTTATTATTTTTAATTTTTAAAAAACAGGCTTTGTAAAAAGTCTGTTTTTTTATTGATACAATTTATTCTTTTAATGAAAACTGTTAAAAGATAATTTTTATAATTTTAAAAAATTATAATTCAAATTGGTTGTGATTACGCAATCTTTTGTAGTATATCGTATATAAATTATATTTTTTACTAAAATCATAGATTTTGTTACTTTTTCTAATTAATTAAGAATTATTAAGTATTTATCATGGCAGTCATTTACAATACAAATTATACGCATAACTCTAATTCTTACCTAACTCTAGCTGTTTTTTGGGCAGCAAAAAAACTATGGGGGGATGATAATGTTGTTGTAGTTGATAATATGGATATCTTGTCAGTTGCAGCAAGTGGAGAACATGAAGTTATTATTTGTATTGATGGACAGCGAACTGATTATGAATTGATGAAAAGGCTTAGACCGTGTTTTAAAACCATGATTTTCTGGGCTTTTGAAGATCCTTTCATGTTGGATTTCAATGTTCAGGTAACGACTATTTTTGATTATGTGTTTACAAACGACCCTATTTGCGTGAAGGCCTATCAAACAGAAGCATTTTATTTACCTTTGGCTGCAAGTGATCAAATTCATTATCGTAAAGTGAAAGAAACTGATGCGCTGGATTATGATATATGTTTTGCGGGGACAATGTGGCCAAACCGTGTTGATATTTTACGTCGTGTTATAATTGCCTTTCCCCAGGCACGGTATAAATTGATTTGCCCTGGGAATGAATATTTGCCACCTTTGCCAGCTGATTTGAGTGAAAGGGTTATACATAGACCTGTAAGTATTGAAGCGTTTACTGATTTTGCCAATGCAAGTAAAGTTACCTTAACAATGTTTCGCAATTATGCCAGTCATGGAGATATAGGGCAGGCAACTGCACCTGGTCCACGTCTATATGAATTGGGTTTGGCTGGTGCAGCACAGATTGTGGAATTGCCAGCAGGTATGAATGAGAAATATTTAAAAGAGATTAATGGCGTTGCTATTGCTCATAATACTGAAGAAATCATTAAACAGATCGCAGAGGTGATTGAAAAAAAGAATATCAGAAAGAAAATGGCGATTTCCTCCCAGCAATCTGTAATGAAATCACATTTGTATCAAAATCGTTTGAAAATTATTGAAGATGTGACTCAGGCGGATTTTTCTTTAAAGAAAAAAGAGAAAAAAATTATTGTTGAATCTCAGTTTAAAAAAAAATTGAAGGTCTTATTTGTCACGCATTCCACTATTCGTGAACAAGTATGGGGTGGCATTGAAGTATATCAGCAGATTATTTCTTTTGGACTAGTAAAAGATGTGGAATTTTATTATTGGCTTCGTAGAAGAGGTGCATGTACGCTAACAGATTCCAATGGTCAAGAATTGGAACGGTTTGACATGCCAGATGTGGGCTGGTTGGATTCCATGAATGATGCCGGGGAAGAAACTGCCTTTTCGAATATAATTAATCAATATGGATTTGATGTGGTCCACATTCAGCATTTAGGCCATCACACTCTTTCCTTACCGATTATAGCCAAGGCTTGCGGTGTTGGAACGGTTTTTTCTTTTCATGATTTTCTGGCGGTTTGTTCTCATTATAATCTTTTGAATTACGAACAACGTTACTGTCGTATTGAAGAAAATAAAGATGTTGGAACTTGTGATGTTTGTCTTAAAATTTCTGAAAAGCTGGATTTTGGTGTGCAACAGACACGACGTGCATTTGTTGGAAAGGTCATGAAATCCATTGATGCGTTTTTATATGGAACACAACATTCGTTTGATGTGGCAAAATATATTTATCCTGTTGTGGAAAGTAAAAAAAATTATATTCTTGGTATCCCTTCGCCAGACACAACAATACCTTTGATAAAAAAAGAGTTCAAGCCCTTGGAAGGCAGAAAACTGAAAGTTGCGACTGTTGGTAATTTTATCCGTTCAAAGGGTGCAGATACGATTTTATCCATATTACAGACTGCCAATCCAAATTTGTATGAATTTCATATTTTTGGATATATGCAGCCTGACTATGAATCTGTCCTAAAAGATTTGAAACTTGATAATATTATATTGCATGGTTCATATGGATTGGGTGAAGTTTCGGCATTGCAAGTAGCAGATGTAGCCCTGATATTGTCAATATGGCCCGAAACTTATTGTATATCGCTTTCTGAAGTTTGGCAGAATGGGCTAATTCCCATTGTGACAGATGTTGGTGCGTTAAAAGATCGTGTGCAGGATGGAATTAATGGATTTACGGTTCCCATCGGGGATGTGAATCTGGTTATTGATCGATTGGAACTGATACGTTCGGATGAAATATTGCGTCAGAAGCTTATCAATAACATTTCACCTGATTTATGGGTCAATTCAAAAGATTATGCTGAAAAATTATTGCAAGTTTACGATGAAGTCGTTCCTATAAATATGTTGGGTAACAGCGGGTTGCGATGGGATATAGGGCGGCTTCATTATATTCCACATGCATCTTGGAAAGAGCAGGCACCACCTCGTCATATTTTTGATGCGCCCACAAGTAGCAGTCTTTATATCGAGCTTCCACAGGAAATTGAAGATTGGGCAGTTGTACAGGGAGCACATTTTTATATTGATGATATCTGTTATCATATTCTTAATGTCGATGATGACAGCAAATTTAAAGAGGCAGATGAATTCCATATTCGTGGATGGTTTATTTATCCTGATATGTCCAATGCGGGAAATTTGTATACGGTTTTGATTCATCAGGATAGTGATTTGACAATTTTCTTAAAATGCGATCGAGAAAGTCGGGAGGATGTGGCATCTAATTTTGTTAATGCTCCTGTACGAAATGGATTTTCGTGTAAATCAGCATTGAGAGGAAAATGGTGTGAGGGCCGTTTCAGAATTGGCTTGATTAATGTTGTCAATGGAATAGCGGCATTTCAACTAGCTGGTTACGAAATAAAGGTTAACGCCGGAAAAGTTGTTAAAATCTATAATGAATTTCATGATAATCAGGTTATATTAGATGATTTTCTGCGTATTACTGAAAAAGATGGTATTATGCGTGGAATAAAATTAAATGATATTTCTGAAAATAGATTGTTTCATAAAAATTTAGGTAAACTAGAATATTATATTCAAAATTTATCTACGGATGTTAATCCGGAAAATGAAAAAGCAGGGAATTTGCTTAAAATTTCTGGATGGGCCTTTGATCGCACAACAAGTAAGGCAGGGCAGATATATCTTGCCTTTGTTAATGAATCTTTTAAAAACTGTTTTTTTGTTGCCACATCAAGATTTATTCGTCATGAAACAATTTCAGTTTTTCAAAATGTTCCATTAAACAATGGCTTTTACATACAATTGGATTTACAGAAAGGATATTCTCTAAAATTAGAAGGAAAATTTCAAATTTTTCTGATTAATCTCATTCATAATGAATTTTTGGTTGTTCCAGTGAATATTTCTGTGAATTTTAAAAATAACCAGGTCAGTAATATTATGGATGATATAATAAATGAAGATACAATTGATCAATATACGGATTTTTTGAAAAGAAAATTATTTAGGGAGTGATTTTAATTAATAAAAATAATTTCAAATAAATTTTAACTAGCGATAAGTATAATTATTTAAGTAGCTATTTTAATTAAAATATAAGGTGGTAAATTGTGTATGATAGTGAAGAAAAACAACCCAAATGGATGGTTTTCGACTTAGAATGGTATCGTAATCGGTATAAAAGTTTTTCGTTACTGATACAGGATATATATCAAGGCGATGTTTTTGCTTATCATTCAACTAATGGGTATAAGGTTGGAAATTCGCCCAATCCGTATTTTGATGAAAAATGGTATTTGACAAAATATTATGATGTAAAGGAGCTTATAAAAAAAGGGAAATACACTTCTGGATTTGATCATTACTGTAAAATTGGCTTTAAAGATCATTCACCACATTGGTTATTTTCAGAAACATTTTATAAAAAGCATAATCCAGAAATAAATGACCTGATTGGCGAGGGAAAACCTTATATTAATGGTTATGATCATTATTTACGGGTTGGAGATAAATCCTGTCTTAAAGGAAGTTTTTTTTTCAATCCCTGTTTGTATTTATCCCAAAAAGAGAATTTAGACGAAATCACAGAATATGGTCCATATCAATATGTTTTAACAAATGATACGGATGATTTCGATAAATTCAGACTTTCATGGTTTTTTGATCCAAAATGGTATGGAAATACATATTCAAAGGAAACATTAAAAACCACCAATTATCAATACTTGAATCTTCTCCATCATTATCTATCCAATCCAACACCAACATTATTCTCACCTTTGGAACAATTTTCCGAAAAATTTTATCTTGAAAATCATAAGGATTTATCTCCTTCGATTTTGATGGATGGTCATGGACTTTTTCGAAATGGTTATGAACATTTTATTGTATGTGGATGCAAGGAAAAACGAAAACCATTGAAGGATTTTGATTATAATCAATTTTCTGATGAGATATTTGAAAAAATTGCAAAAGACAATCTATATCTGAATATATTTGAATATTGGGTGGCTCAACAGGATTTGCATCTTTTAAATAAATTCATGGAAATCCAAAAAAAATATTCAAACGATAAAGACAAAATCGAAAATAGTTTTAATATACAAAAATCAGTAAAGAATCAAGAGACCGTTGAATCTGGGGATGTTTCAGACGCCATATCTACGCGAAAAAATGAAAAAGGGTTTCCAGTTATCGAGGATAACATTTCTAATATTGAAAAGGAAATAGCCTCTTCAGATTATATGCCAATATGGCAGGCTTTTGATGAAAAATGGTATGTTCACAAATATGATCATGTAACTTCAAAAATGAAGGCACTGGAAGTTGATAGTGTTGAAGAATATTATAAAACATTTGGTTGTTTTGAAGGTCATTCCCCCAATCCTTATTTTGATGAGGAATGGTATTTACAGAAATATCCTGATGTAAAACTAATGGTTGATTGCCATCAATTTAGCAGTGGTTTTCAGCATTATTGCAAGGAGGGATATCATACCCATGATCCACATTGGTTATTTTCTGAAAAATATTACAAAAAAGTAAATCCACATTTGACAAATGAGAATTTGGAAAGGAATGGATTTGTTAATGGATATGACCATTTTCTGAAAGTCGGAGATATTGAAGGAAATAGTGGCAGTCTTTTTTTTAACAGTAATTTTTTCATTGGAAAATATCAACAGGCCATTAAGGAAGGGTTATCGCCTTATCAACATTATCTAAAATATTTGGATGAAATTGATAGTAAAATACAGGTATCCTGGTATTTTGATCCAGAATGGTATGCGCAGAATTATCCAGAAATAACAAAGGCAATTTCAGAAGGAATATTCAACAATTATATTCATCATTATCTAGTAAACAATCAAGCTTTCAATTTCAATCCAAATGCCTGGTTTGATGAATCCTTTTATGATCAAAAATATAAAAGCCAGCTTGAAAATGTTCAAGCGTTCAAAAAATATAGAAATGGATATGCTCATTTTATTTACGAGGGAATACAGCTTTTTTGGGATCCCTGTGAAGAAATAAATTTACAGCAATATGCTGCGGATAAAGCTGTTAAACAGGATATTCAAAAGGGACTTTATCCAAATGCCTATATTCGATTGCTAGCTAGCGGAACAAATTATGGGGGACAGAATAAAGATTTACCTGTTTCGTCACAATCTGATGGTTTGCCAATTCAAAAAAATATAGAAAATGACAAGGATGCAGTTGATCAAGCATTATGGGCTAAATTTGATGGGGAATGGTATATAAAAACCTATCCTGACCTAAATGAAAGAATGAAAAATTGTGGTTTAGATGATGTGGAAATTTATTATAATCAGGTAGGTTCAATTTTAGGACATTCTCCCAATCCCTACTTTGATGAGGAATGGTATTTACAACGATATCCTGAATTAAGAAAAAATATTGATCGTGGAGCGTTTAAATCAGGTTTTGAGCATTATTGTAATCAGGGTTATTTGACACATGATCCTCACTGGCTTTTTTCAACACATTATTATTTAAAAAATAACGCTGATTTTATTCATGAAGTTATTAATGATTCCCAATATATTAATGCCTATGATCATTATCTGAAAAAAGGGGATGGATTACGTCGTACAGGATCCTTGTTATTTGATCCTTCAATCTATCAACAGGCATGTTATGAACGTGAAGATGTAAAGCACAGTCAAAACCCTTATAGAAATTTTCTTTATTATCTTAGTGATGTTGAAAAAAATACAAATGTCTCTCTTTATTTTGACACATCATGGTATTTAGAAAAATATCCTGATGTAAAACAAAAAATTGCTGATGGTGAATATCTTTGTGCTTTACATCATTATTGTTTGAATGAAACACCAAAACTATTTAATCCATCTCCATGGTTTGAAGAAGAATTTTACCTAGATCATTATAAGGATATAAATCAAGCCATTGAATCAACAGCAAGTTTTAGAAACGGCTATGATCATTTCATACATTATGGTGCGTTAGAACTTCGTTCTCCAAGGATCGATATTAGTCTGCATGAATATTATCTATCAGGGGATATTCGTGATAAGGTTGAAACGGGTATATTTAGGGATGCTTTTGCTGCTTATGTATTTGAACAAAAACTTGATCAGTGGATAAATAAGCAACCTGATGATTCTCATTATCGCTTAACTAATGAAACAAAGGAAAGCAGAACATATTTTAAAAAAAAATCAAGACTTGTTTTACCATCGGTTGTTCATGAAAAGCTTGATTTCTCCTATAAGGGTCAGGCGGATATCTGTGTAATTATGTTGATGCACAATAATCTGACGGTAACATTGACAGCGTTGGCATCCCTTCGCTCTAATTTTAATGGAAATATACAATTGCTTTTGGGTGATAATTACTCGATAGATGACAGTAAATTTATCCAAGGTTGTTTGATCGGTGCTTCCGTAAACCGTTTTCCCTATAATTTTGGCTTTGGTAAGGCATGTAACATATTGATGGAAGACGTTGATGCCCCGATTGTTATCTTTTTGAATAATGACATTAATTTATTGCCGGGAGCAATTGATGCACTTTGTAAACGGTTGACTTCAGCAGATAATATTGGTGCAGTCGGAGGTAAAATAATTCATCCAGATGGATTGCTTCAAGAGGCAGGCCAGATTATTTGGCGGGATGGAACAACGACAGGGTATTTGAGAGGAAAAGACCCATTGATTCCCGAGGCGAATTTTGTTCGGGATGTTGATTATTGTTCAGCGGCAATGTTGGCAGTAAAATCAAAAGTGCTGAAGGAATTGAATGGATTTTCCCCTATTTATTATCCAGCCTACTTTGAGGATACGGACTTTTGTGTTCGGATGATAAAGGCGGGATATCGTATTGTATATGATCCCAATGCAGTTGTGGAACATATGGAGTATTGTTCAAGCAATCCGATTATTTCAAGTGGTTTGATAAAGCGAAACCATCGATTATTTGCCAGAGAACATGCGGATTTTTTAAGGTTTCAATCTCCCCGGCATAGTGACAATGTTTTAATTGCGCGACAGAGACGAAATATAAATAAAAGAATTTTATTCATTGAGGATAGGGTTCCTTTAAAACATCTTGGGTCTGGGTATATTCGTTCAAATGACATTATCTTTCAAATGTCTGAATTAGGGTATGAAGTGACGGTTTATCCTATAAATTACTTTTATCCCCATGTTTATCAGATTTATTCAAGCATGCCTGATACGGTTGAGGTATTGTTCAATCATACAGTTGAACATCTTCGTGATTTCTTTAAGGAAAGGGCGGGATATTATGATTTGGTCTGGATAGGAAGAACCCATAATTTAAATAGAATATTGCCCATGATGGGTGAAGCTAGCCGTTATTTACCCCAGGAAATAATCCTTGATACAGAGGTTGTTGCGACACCCCGGACACGATTGCAGGCAAAGCTATTGGAAAAGGAAATAGACGAAAATTTTCAACAGGCTCTGGAAGAGGAGTTATCCTGTGCAAAACATTGTCAAGAAATTGTAGCCGTTAATGAAATTGATGCAAATTATATTCGACAGGCAGGATTTAACAATGTCGATATCCTCGGACATAGTATCAACATACGCAAATCACAAAAGGAATGGAAAGAGCGCAAAAATATTCTTTTTGTTGGCGCTTTGCATGATGATCAGGCACCTAATTATGACAGTTTGAAATGGTTTATAACTTCTGTGATGCCGATTTTGATTGATAAAATGGGATCGGATTTTACTTTTTCAATTGCAGGCTATGTAAATCCCTCTGTTGATATATCCGCCTTGATTAATTATCCTGATATAGATTTTTTGGGAATGGTGCCAGATTTGTCCAGTTTATATGATGATCATCGTGTCTATATCGCACCAACGAGATTTGCGGGTGGCATTCCCTATAAGTTACATGAAGCTGCATCCTATGGAATTCCTATCGTGGCGTCAAATTTATTGGTGGAACAACTGGGATGGCAAGATGAGAGGGATATTCTTGCAGCCTCCACGGATAATCCGGAATTTTTTGCCTCGCAAATTATTAGGTTGTACCAGACGGAGGAATTATGGAATCAACTGCGTCAAAATGCCCTTGATCGTATTGCTCGCGAATGCAATCGTGAACGGTTTAAGGAGCAGTTGCAGTCAATTTTATCAAAAGTTATTTTACACAGGTGTTAAAAGGTTCATATGGCTATAAAATCAAAAAATAAATTTCAAAAAACTAAAAATGAAAAAGTAATGGTATGCAGTGGTGGACGTTATGAATCGCAAGCCAATGCGCAGATCCGTGAAGCCATTATATCAGGTTGGGAAAGTGTTTTTGGTGAAGGTAATGTAATTTCCACGAATATTGCAGGAGCCGCGGCTGCAATTGAGTATATAAAACCTAAAATTGTTTTTTCAATTGGATCATATTTACCGGAAAGCACCTATTTTGGAGAAGTATGTCACAGGGCAAAAAAATTCGGTGCGATCACCATTTTTTGGGCGACAGAAGATCCGTATGAACAAGATGCCAATTACAGAATTATTGACGATTTCGATGTAATATTTTCCTGTGATCGTTGGGGGACGAATTTTTATAATCATCCACATACCCATTTTTTACCTTTGGCAGCTTGTGAAAAGTTGCATTACCGTCCCATTGACGAAACCATTGAAAAAACGGTTGATGTCATGTTTTGTGGTGTTGCATTTGGTAGCCGCAAGGATGTCATGCGCAGCATAAAACCAGCCCTGACAAATCTAAAAGTAAAAATTATCGGCCCGGGTTGGGGTGAATTCGGGATTGGCTTTTCAGATGCCAGGATAGAGAAAGATCAGTTAATTGAGTTATATCAGCGCTCGAAAATTGTTCTTAATTTGGGTCGTAGCCTTCATTTTGAAAATAAACGGTATATGATTATGCCTTCAAACCCTGGACCAAGAACGTTCGAGGCATCTGCTGCAGGTGCTATGCAGCTTTTTCATGAAGATAATTATGCAATTCATGATTTTTATGAACGGGATGAGGTCCCGGTTTTTTCAACACGTTATGATTTTCAACAACAACTTGATAAATATTTGAATGATCCAGATTTATTATTGGAAACGGCTAAAAAAGCACAGGCACGCACTCTGCGGGATCATCTTTATAATAACCGTATTCAGACCGTTATGGAAATTTTGAAAAATGATGGATTTCTAGATTAGATTATATTTTAGAAAAATTATTTGATATCATTTATTTAAGACAGGAAAAAAATTTTAAATATGCGGGGATTTATACTCAATTTTATTATTCAGACTAATACAGGGTATATCTCAGGCGATGATGGGCAGCGTTACGAATTTAGTGGCGATGAATGGAAAGAAAATATCGCCCCTCAAAAAGGGACCTGTGTTGATTTTCAAGTCAATCAACTCGGTAGGGCTGTTGCAGTTTTTATATTAATTGATGATAAAAATGTTCATTTTATGAATAAAATTCAATCGCGGACCCAATATGAACAACAACTTGAAAAAGAAAAAAACTATACGATCATAGGATGGTTTAATAAATGCATCAGAAATTATGTTAATTTTGAAGGAAGGGCCAGAAGAATGGAATTTTGGTCGTTTCAAATTTGTTACTTGACCGTTTTTTTTATTGGACTACTCATAATTGGCCTGTTATTTTCTGCTACCGTTTTTCAAACGGATACTTCATTTGATGGAATACTAATTTTTGAGGTCTGTCTATATCTATCAATATTCTTGTGGAGTATATTTAGCATTGTAATGTTTATTCCCATGATTTCCGTTGCGGTCAGACGTCTTCATGATATTAATTTGTCAGGTTTTTGGTTGCTTCTTCATTTCATACCCGTTGGTTCAATTGCTGTTTGGATCATGTTTTGCATTGATACTAAATATGAAGATAATCAATGGGGGCTTCCAGCAAAATTAAAATATAGATAACTGATTTTCATCCTTTTTCTTTAACAGTTTTACAGAAAAGGGATTTTTGTTATCAGTCTGGATAATATAAAATAAAAAAAATATAAAATAATCTATGTTAATAATTTTAACAGTATTGTTTGTAATTCTATAGAAATATTAATTCTAATATTATGTAATTATTTTGGTTGTTTGTATAATTATTTATTATTACAATATAAATACAAAGATTGGGATATTCCGGAATATTGACCAGAATATTCAATAATCAGGTGTTTCTGATAATTCGGTGAATGCAAAAAGTCCAGCATTTATCTTTACTGAAAAGGGTGCAAACAGATGAACATGTCAGAGAATAACATTGATGTATCTAACCAATATGATAATGAAGAAAATAATACAATCATTGATTGGTTTAATAGATGTATAAAAAATTATTTGACAATAGAGGGAAGGGCTGGAAGAAAGGAATTCTGGTATTTTCTGCTTATCTTTCTTGCCGTTCTAGTTATAAGCACGGTCGTTCTTTTTTATGTTGTATATAATATAGGATCATCATCCCATCCAGTCTTGTCAATTCTTGTATGGGTTATTTATCTTTTTATTTTCTGTTGGCTTTTATTTACGTTCATTCCCCTGATTTCGGTTTCAATCAGGCGTTTGCATGATATTAATCTATCGGGGTGGTGGTTATTGCTATATTTTACCGTCATAGGGTCATTAGCCCTTATTATCATGTTTTGTATTGATAGCAAACCAACGGAAAACAGATGGGGAAAGCCTGCACATAATATAAATCAATAGTGATTACTTGACTATGAAATAATATCTCATTCATTCAAATTTCAGGTTAAAATATTACAAAATCAAAATAAGTGATATTATGAATGAGATATACTGTGGATAAATTTTCTGACATTTTAGGTGGTGATAATCAGCATATCACTGAATATCTGGATTACTATGTTCTTGATAAAAAAGAGCCAGAATTTGCTGTATTGTTAACTGGTAAATGGGGCATCGGTAAAACATATTATATCGATGCATATTCAGGGGCTGATAAATTACAAAATAGCAAAGTTATTTTAAGCGAGGGAGGATTATTTAAATATATAATTGATATTGTTTATAATATATTGGCATTTATTTGTCGAAAGTTGCTAGCCGTTTGTATAAAATTTGATTATTATCTTGCATTCGAACCTGATCGATTAAATAAAGTATTATCAAGAAAAGTATTATCAAGAAATGAAAAATTAAAAAAATATAATATACGATTTATCAAGATCAGCGTATTCGGTATCAAAACTATAGAAGAGCTTGAAAGTAGATTGACTAAATCAATTTTTGGTAATTTTAATATTCTATCAGATATTGCTTCCTTATTGATTAAAAATTCAAATTTTTCTAATTTTGCCAACCCTTATTTTTCCTTACTCAAGGCATTTATTCCATTAACAACTTTTCCAGATTTTAAAAAAAGATTGAAATCGATTATTTCATCAGAGAAAAAACATAATCTGGTTTATATTCTTGATGATTTGGAAAGATCAGATATTCCCTTAAAAGAGTTGCTGGGCTGGATCAATCAAGTTGTAGAGATTGAAAAAATGAAAGTTATCCTTATAGCGAATGAGGAAAAGTTTTTGATTGAACAATCTGAAATTTCTGAGATTGAGGATAACGAAAAAAACAACAAAGACAGTAACAGGCAACCTGATAATGAAAATCAGGGTAAAATAGTTGATTGCAATAAACAGGCTGTAGATCCTGAAATTTTGAAAAAATCCGATTTATATAAAGAATTTAAAGAGAAAGTCATTGGGCAAACTTTCAAAATTCATTCCAATTTTGAAGCTGTAGTGGATTATTTTTTATTTACTGACAAGAATGGCATAGAACCCAACAAATATAAAAAGCTTATCGCACAACATCATGATTTTATTAAACGGATTTATAAAGATGGTATGATTGCCACACCAAATTTAAGGGGGCTTAAACAGGCCATAGATGATTGTGGATATTTGTTACATAATATCAAAGACGATTATTATCCCCTGGAAAAGGATAATGAATTAAAGGGTGAAGAAAGAGTAGAGAATGAAATAAAAAGAAAATTTATTGATATGTTAATTGAAAATTTTTTCATTTTAAAATTAGTAATTATTGAATGGAAAATAACGGGCAATGATTTATCTAAAAAAATCATGAGGGATATAAATAAAATAATTAATCCACACCATTTTATTAATAGTGATCCACCAGAATTAGAAGAAATTTATGCTAAAAATTATAAACTTCTGGAAATTATGGATAAAAGAAGATTTTTTTTTAATAATTATTTAGAGAGGTTTTTTCTTGGACTTAATTCAATACAAGTTACTATATTTGAATGGCATGTATGGATTAATATTCTATTTAGATCAGATTTTACCAATATAGATAAAAACATTAAAAGTTTTTTTGATAAGAATCGTAAGGATTTATTGGATAAATTATTTTTTTATAGATCATTAGATGAAAAAGATTTTCAAAATTTACTTAATGAATTTAGGGTTAATTATTTTTCGTTAGAATATTTGGATTTACCTATATTTTTTCACTATTTGGGATTAATTATTCATTTTAATGAAAATAAATTGATTAAGGAAGATATAAATTCAATTAAGAGGCTTGCAGTTGATTATATCAAGAAATATTGCAAGACATGGATAATAAATTATGGAAATATTACAAATTTTAATGATTTATATTGGAATAATCCAAAAAATTATAATTTTGCATCGTATGATAATCCTGTTTTTTCTGAAATATTGAAAAAATTTATAAAGCCCAAAGAAGAATGTATTTCTGAATTGTCTAAAGAAGAAGCAAGTGATGAAAAATTAAAAAAAATAATTCAGATGTTAAGGGGAGAGGAAAATAAGGGTTTTGATGATATAATTTTCTATAATGATGAAAATCTGCAAAAAGAAATTTTTATCAACAATGATTATATTGATGAATTTGTTCAGGCAATAGTAAATTGCAAAAATTCTTTGATATATGATTTTCATCATGCATTATATTTACGGTATAATAGTAACCATTCTTATAATGAGGAAATTATTATTAAAGAAAAATTCTTTTGGCAAGAAGTTGTCGAAAAACTTACAGAATATATAAAAGATTACGATAGTAATAATTCTCTTAGAATCGTTAAAATTGTAAATTTGGAATTGCTGATAAAAGAAATTCAGAAGTTTATAAATAAACCTCAAAAATCTCAGGAATAATAAATTAAAAAGGCAAAAATTTAAATCTGCCTATATAATAAATAACAATAATATATAATTTTATTTCTGGTTAATTGGCCCTTTGGTAATCTGGGCGAGGTCATCAATTCTGATCCATGTTTTAAAGGCTTTGCGAATATCGCCGGCACTCATCTGATAATAGATTTGGGCTGATCTTTGCGGTGTGTCCAGGGGCAATCCCAATTCGCTGAAGGTCAAATATTGTGACGCGAGTTTGTCAATGCTGGAACGTTGCAACGGGATACTCCTCAGCAATGACGCCTTGGCCAGTTGCAGTTCATGTTCGCTGACGGGTTGCGTCTGCATGGCCTGCAAGTCTTTCAGGGCTGCCTTGCGGGCGAGATCAACCTTGTCAGGATCCGCACCAAAACTGATGTTATATCCCGCACGTGTGCGGGACCAGTCAAAAGAGCTGTTTACGTTATAGACATATCCTGTCTTAACCCGCAAGTCCTTGTAAAACCGTCCTGCAAATCCGCCACTTAATATTTCATTGCCAAGGTTCAGGGCATAATGATCCGGATGGTAAATGTTCAGCGGGATGGATTCAACCAATGCAACGCTGCTTTGCACTGCGCTTTTATCGGGAACATGAATGTAGGAGGTCTTGCTATTTGGACGTTGAGGCAAATCAAGATTGGGCCTGACACCTTTCGCCTTCCATGACCCGAAATATTTTTCAACGGTTGCCTGCGCTTTTTCAGGCGTTATGTTGCCTGCCACAACAATTGTTGTAAGGTCTGGACGAAAGGATTGCTGAATTTTTTCAGATTAAAACCGGAAATTACTGATATTTAAATATTATATTTTTCTTTTCTCAATCTTACATATTCATTGATAAGTAATCCTGTATTCATATGAGATTCTTGTGAATAAAAACTTAAATGAGAGACAGTAAAATCGGAAAATAAAGCTGTTTTACGATTTAAATATTGTGGTGTATTGCTTGTTAAAATTTGTTCATCATCGCATTGAAAAGGCAACATCATAAAGCGTAAATCTCTTCCTTTCCAAGATATAAAATTAATTGATAACCTTTTGTCCCATTCTACAATTTTTGATGTTAAAGGTAGGGGCTTTCCACGATTTTTAATGAAATAAGAGTGCAGCTTTTCAGCTTTTTCTCCATTTTCCCATAAACTACCCTTAAAACCGTTAGGTGGAAGTTCAAATTCACCTACCTCATCAGGGATGGATAAATTCTCTTTTTGAAAATAGGCACATACGCCGTTGTTGACAACGTTTGCTGATAACAGGAAATATTCATCATTTCTTCGTCTGAAATCAATGAATTCCTTCAGTTTTTCAAGTTCAATATAAACTATATCATCATCACATTTCAGGAAAACATCATCTTTGAAAAGGTCAATTCTTGATGCATAATATCGATAGGCATGATAATAGGGATAAGATTCGTTCGGGTTGCCTATGAATTGTTTTATTTTGTCATTGACATAACAGAACTCCAGCCATGCACCAAATCCGCCTTGCAAGTATAGTTTTGGTATATCGTCTCTATTAAGGAGGTTGAATGTTGGAAATTCATATCCGTTAATTGAAATATTTATGTCGTTATCACTTCCTCTGCTGATCGTGAGGATATTATCACAGTAAGCGTTTAGGAGAGTGAAAAATTCTATTTTAAAAATTTTCTCTGTATCGTCTCTATTATTGTCATATAAATATTTGGAATCAATTCTTCTTATTTCTGAACCAGAATTACCCCATCCACCTATGACAACCTCTGTAAATTTATCCTGGTTTTTTTCTACAAATGCAATATGAAAATCATTTGATATTCTTAAAGGAATGGTAAGTTTAGAATTCTTGGGTAAATCTTTATAAAATTGGTAACCGGCATTATCTTGCATATATGCTATTGGCCCATAACTGTTTCTGATATATTCTTTATCAGTTTTATTACGGGTAAAATCCCATATATGCCATTCATCTAATAAATTATTGTTTAGTGCATATCGTATATATTGATTTAAATTTTCCATCCTGTCTTGGCGACCGGCAAATGTAATTAAAATATTTTTTGACATATAAATCCCCAAAACTTAATTTTTATAAGATGATGAATAAAGATTATAATTTTTGTTTTAAAATAGCAACAATATATAATTTTATTTCTGGTTAATTGGCCCTTTGGTAATCTGGGCGAGGTCATCAATTCTGATCCATGTTTTAAAGGCTTTGCGAATATCGCCGGCACTCATCTGATAATAGATTTGGGCTGATCTTTGCGGTGTGTCCAGGGGCAATCCCAATTCGCTGAAGGTCAAATATTGTGACGCGAGTTTGTCAATGCTGGAACGTTGCAACGGGATACTCCTCAGCAATGACGCCTTGGCCAGTTGCAGTTCATGTTCGCTGACGGGTTGCGTCTGCATGGCCTGCAAGTCTTTCAGGGCTGCCTTGCGGGCGAGATCAACCTTGTCAGGATCCGCACCAAAACTGATGTTATATCCCGCACGTGTGCGGGACCAGTCAAAAGAGCTGTTTACGTTATAGACATATCCTGTCTTAACCCGCAAGTCCTTGTAAAACCGTCCTGCAAATCCGCCACTTAATATTTCATTGCCAAGGTTCAGGGCATAATGATCCGGATGGTAAATGTTCAGCGGGATGGATTCAACCAATGCAACGCTGCTTTGCACTGCGCTTTTATCGGGAACATGAATGTAGGAGGTCTTGCTATTTGGACGTTGAGGCAAATCAAGATTGGGCCTGACACCTTTCGCCTTCCATGACCCGAAATATTTTTCAACGGTTGCCTGCGCTTTTTCAGGCGTTATGTTGCCTGCCACAACAATTGTTGTAAGGTCTGGACGAAAGGATTGCTGATAGAAATTTTCCAAATCATTTAAGGTTAATTTCATAACTTTTTCAGGGACTGGCTGACGTAAACTTGGGTCATTAATGGGATTAACCGCTTTTGCAACGGATCTGTCAAAATGATAACCTGGGGACTGGTATAATCCTTTTAGAGACTGCGCTGTTTGTGATTTGACGATATCTAGGTTTTCTTGTTTGAAAGACGGATTTAACTCGCTATCAGCCAATAACTGCATACCACGGTCAAAATAGGGCGTAAGAACAGATAACGAAAAGTCGCTTCCTGTATTGATATCGGCAGCGATGTCATCAATCTGTTTGCGAAAAGCCAGACGATCATAAGTCTTGGTCCCATACTTGAACATCTCATCTGTAATGTCTGAAATACCTTCCTTATCTTTTTCCTCTTGCAGACTTGAGTTCTGTCGAATGGCACCGAATACACTTATGGTATCACTGACATTGATTGGCTGAACAATCAAACGAATACCATTTTTCAGGGTTATATCTGTAGGTAAAGGGGATGCCTTGGGTATATTAAGTTTTTTCAGTGCCTTATCAGCCCATTCAGGCAAGGGGACAGGTCTATCAGGAATTGAGGTAAAAGATTCAGCACCTCCATAACCTTTTTTCGATAGAGGATTTCCGGAATCCTCAGGTGTGAGAATCGCCGTGATCGCTTCTTCCGGTTTTAAAATCCTTTTTGCTAATTGGTTAACTTTTTCTGGAGTGACTGCATTAAGAGCGGCAATCATATCATCAGGACTATTTAATTCCTGAAAAGCCAAGGCATTTGACCAGCTGCTGGCCAATCCCGTGATACTGTTGGCAGAGAATTTGAGGGATGCAATCTCCTTGCGTTTTGCCGCTTCGACAAGTTCGGCCGGAACACCATTTTCATGAAAATATCTAAGGATTGTCTGAACCTCGTTCAAAAGGGATTGATGATTCCTGTTTTTTGGAAATGCTGCAATAGCCACGCCAAAGCCCGTATTGCCTTTGGGAATATATTCAAAATCAGCTGACAGGGCCTTTCCCTGTGGCACTAAACCATATAACTTTTCCCGCTGGCTTGAAATAACGTCACTCAGAATGGTCGCGGCGGCATAATCACTGGATTTTTCCCCAGGCATACGCCATGCCATTGTTATAAGTCCAGCTGGGAGATCCGTTGGAAAATGTATTGTTTTGGCTTTTATGGGCTTTAATTTGAAAGAGGTTTGCTTGGGTAGATTTTTGCGAGGTAGGGAAGAAAAATTTTGTTTGACAGTTGCCAGGGTTTTTTGGGGATCAATATCGCCTGAGATAACAAGGATTGCATTATTGGGTGTGTAGTAAGTTTCATAGAATTCACGTAAATCCTGAACGGTTGTTTTATCAAAAGATGGACGGGTTCCCAAAGCATCATGTTCATATGGGGTGTCCTTGAATAAAATCTTTTGTAATTCAGAAACATATTTATAAATTGGATTGGACAAATCCCTTGAAACTTCTTGTTCAATCGCTCCACGTTCCTTGTCCCAATCCGCGGCATTTAGGCTTAATCCATTCATTCGTAAAGCTTCAATTTTCAGGATAACATCTAAATCTTCGGCAGGAGCTGTGTAATAATACTGTGTGACGTGTTCTGTGGTAAAGGCATTATAGCTTCCGCCCAATTGTGCCCCGATAATTGCCAGCTGATCCTTGTCTAGACCTTTGCTTCCACGAAACATCATATGTTCCAATGCGTGTGCAGTTCCCGGGAATCCCTTTGGCGTTTGGTTGGAACCGGCAAGATAGTTGACTTGCGCCGTAACAACAGGGGCCAAATTATTTTTAATGATAATCACCCGTAATCCATTTTTCAAAGTGGCGCGAATTACCTGCTGTTTTGAAGAAGATATATTTTTTGATGAAATATGATTGGTGGGAACAGAATAGGCAGGATGAAGAAACCCGCTAAAAGGGGTGGTTGCAAGCAAAGTCAAGCTTAGTGTCAAAGGGGGTAGGATTGATCTCATGTCTTTGATTTCCTGTTCGGGTCTTGTCTATATAAAATATTTAAAACAGGGTTGTTTAATTTGTAAAAGCTAATCTTGCTTAATTACAGAGGATCTGTCAAAGACAATCTATTGTAAGATTGGATATATTAACTTGATTTGTATGAAAAAGGATAATTCGTAATTTTCTTAAAAAGTAAGATAGTAACATCTTACTTTAATAAGATATCCATATTGAATAAAATTTGAATTATGATTCTTGTTCCGTTGCGTGATCGGAATTTAAAGTGATGTATCGACCTATAGAAATTTGTTTGATCAGATCAAATTGTTTGTCAATGAAGTCAATATGTTTTTCTTCAGAATCTAAAATTGAAACAAAAATATGACGAGTCACGTAATCCTGTATCTGTTCACAATAGGAAACTGCCTCGCGTAAATCTTTGCAAGCCTTCATCTCCATCTGGCGATCAGCATGGAGGATCTCTTCAACTGACTGACCAATTTGTACGGTGTTTAGTCTTTGCATATTGGGCAATCCGTCAAGCATGAGAATACGTTCAATCAGCGAATCTGCATGTTTCATTTCCTCAATGGATTCCTGGTATTCTTTTTTGCCAAGAATGGTGACCCCCCAATGACACAGGGTTTTGTAGTGAAGATAATATTGATTGATGGCTGTTAATTCATTTGTAAGTTGAATATTCAAATATTCAATTACTTTTTTATCTTTGATCATTAATGAAATCCTAGTTGCTGTATGTTTAAATTACTTGCATTTTATTTAAATAATCTTTGTGATTATTTCATTAATTATATGTTTTTTTTGTAAATAAAAAAAGAAATAAATCCATAATCAAAAAAAGTTTATATACGTAATAAAAAAATTGTAGACACAGTTATTAAGAATGGTTATTATAATCATTATTAACAACCTAGTTGTGATGGGGCCTTGGCGATGTATATTTGTTCATGTCGTGCATTAACCGACAAGGATATAGGAAATGCTATTAAGGATGGTGCAGACTGTCCAAGCAAAATCTATAAATCTTGTGGTTCAAAACCCGACTGTGGTCGATGTATTCAACGGATTTTGATTATGTTGAAAGAACATAGGCAAAACGCGATCCAACCCTAATTTTGTATGTTTGTTTCTTGATATCCTTTAACCCGCTTTTTAATTAAAGCGGGTTCTTTTTGTGAAGGTTAAAATATAATTTTTTGGAAATGTATATTGTTTGATTAAGCTTGATATAATGCTATAACTTTTTTAAAAGTTGCTGGATAAAAGTTTCATGTTTTCAAATAATAAACCTCCCATTTCTGATCGAATTCTCGCTCTTGATCTATGGTTACTGGATCGTTTTTTTCAACCAATTGCTGACCGTCTGCCAGAAAAATGGTCAGCATTGAAAATTGGAATGAGTTTACAGCTTGGATCGCTGGTTTTTTCAGCCGGTTCCCTGATTCTACTTGTTCTTTATTTTGAAATGAGTGTTTTTTCTGTGCTTTTTAATGTAATGGCATGGTGTCTTGGCGTGTTATTTTATTTCTCCATTTATCGTATGCAATCCATTATTCGGATAGGATTTCTCAATCCGTTTCGTATGATGCTGGCAGGCATAAGAATTATCTCGATTCCATTTGCAATCTATTCAATCTATCTAGGAATCGTCGCGGATCAGCGTTTTCAGGAAACATTATTATTGAACAGCATAAGTAATACAATTTTTGTATTTGGTATCTATCTTATCTCCTGTCAGCCCAACCCTCCGCCAGAAAAGAAACGTCAAACGGCTTTTTCATTGAATACAATGTAATAAATATTTTAATTCCATAAAAAGAAGTTTTTAAAAATGGTAATCATAAATCTATATTCAAACCGTATAAAAGCTGAAAAAGCTATCAAAAATGATGTCTATGTTTATGACTGTTTTTCTGAAGAATTAAAAACATAGATTTTTTTCATTTTAAAGAATTTATTAGAAATAGAATTTAATTATTATCCAATAAACATGGATAGTAAACAGTTGTGGGTTTTGACTTATGAAGCTGTATCAAGGGAATGGGGTAACAAATTTTTAGATTCTAATTCATTGAATTTTATTGATCGATTCGAATCTTATATTGTCAGTAATGATAATTATGAACATGTTTTAGATCTTATTGAATGTGTAATTGGAATAAGGATATCAATTCTCTCAAAAGTTGATCCTAATTATAAGTTCAATAATGATGAAATCTTAATTGGGTTGATTGAGGAATTGAATAAACGTTTTCTTTATGCAGGCGTAGGGTATCAGTATGAAAATGGTGAAATAATCCGTATTGATCATCAATATGTTCATAAGGAAATCGTTAAACCTGCATTGGAGATTATTCATAATAAGGCTTTTGAAAAGGTTAATGAAGAATATAGTAATGCACATAAACATTACCGGAATCAATATATCAAGGATTGTATTGTCGGATGTAATCGTGCTTTTGAATCATTGTTGAAATCGATTTGCAATGAATGTGAATGGGAATATGATCCAAACAACCGGGCCAGTGATCTCATAAAAATTATACACAAAAATGGATTGTTTCCTGTTGGGATGGAAAAGACAATCGACAGTTATATCATGACTCTCAAAACAGGGGTGCCAGAATTGCGAAATCATTTTGGTGGTCACGGCAGTTCGTCTCAATCTCCATCGCCATCAATTTATATGGCGGAATATGTTTTACATCTTACCGCGACAAATATTGTTTTTTTATATAATGCTTTCAGGGATTATCAATCCAAACAGAATCAAGGATTGTTTTTCTGATATTCCATGACTCTCTGTTCAGCCATATTTCGCCACGGTGCATCTGAAGATGCGCGTTGTAGGGCCTGTTGGAAAAGAGTGAATGATTCTTCGGTCATTTGACCATTTTTTTGAATTATCAGTTCGGCAATTTGCGCGGCCAGGTAAGGGTCAAAACGTTGGTCAAGAGCTGTTTTCCAGGCTTGAATAGCATTGTCTAACTGACCTTGTTCAGCTTCAATCCGACCCAGTAAGAGGTAACCTTCTATTCGTTTCGGATCATTATAAGCAAGCGTGACAATTTTTTCTTTCAATTGTTTTACATAAGGTGCGAGATCTTTATTCTGTTTTTGCTGTTCAGCTATTCTTGTCCGTAAGGGTTGAGAAGGCAAGGCAGGTACACCATTAAGCAAATAGAGACCTATGGCGGTCAGGGGAATGCAAATCAAGCCGCACAGAATAAAAAAATGACCATTGGTTGCCGGATCACAAGATATGGAATTATTTTTTTCACTTTGATCGTCAGAATTTAAAAGCCGACGTTGAATTTCAAGTTTTGCCTGATGATATTCTTCTGGTAAAATCAATTCCTGCCGCAATTCACTTTCCAGTTCTTTAAGTTGTAACTGGTAAAAAGCTATTGAAGGATTATTCGCTATTGAAGGATATTTTTTTTGGTACAGACTTATAAAACAGGGTATCAAACTGATAAGACTGATTAAAATCATCATTATCCATAACATGGATCAAGGTTCTTTCATCAATTTTTCAAGACGTTTTTCTTCATCTTTATTTAAGGGAGAAGGCTTCAATCCTTTTTTCCTGAAATTTATGAGAGCTATTAGACACCCTGTCAAAAGGGCAAGTAAAGGCATAAACCACAATAACGCGGTTGCAAGATTAAGGGGAGGACTTAACCGCACGAAATTGCCGTAACGGTCAACCATCCATTGGATGATTTGATCATCGGTTTCACCAGCCTGAACATGTTGGCGAACGACTTTTCTTAGATCCCTTGCCAGTTCGGCATTACTGTCTTCTATGGATTCATTCTGGCAAACAAGACAGCGTAATTGCGAGCCAATTTCTTCGGCTTTTTTTTCCTGCCGTTGGTTTGGCAATATTTCATCAGGGCTGTCGAGACCATAGGTGGGAATAGAAAAAAAGTTAATGATTATCAGGACAAGAATGATAACTAATCGCATTGATCAAGTCCCTACAAGCGAAAGCAGGGATGAAACGGCAGTTTTATCCAAAGGTTTGGCATAATGCCAACGTATAATTCCCCCCGGGATAATAAGAAAACTTTCAGGCACGCCAGAAATTCCCCAATTGATTCCAATCATCCCCTCATCATCCTGTCCTAGATATTGATATGGATTGTCATGGCGGTTTAGAAACTTGTCTATCGTATTATATTTGTCTTTATAAGCTATGCCCCATATGGAAAGCCTAATGGAAAGCTGATTTAAAATTGGCATCTCACTGATACAGGGTAGACACCATGAAGCAAAAAAATTGATTAATACGGGTTTGTGCTGTTGCTTTAACAATAGACTGTCAAAATTTTTGTGGGATAATATTGGCTTGAGTTTGAAATCCGGAATAGGTTTGTTCAAATTGGGAAGTTCTATTTTATGCGGATCGAATTTTCCTTTTTTTAAACTGGATAGCATCGTGGCAAACCCTCCACCTGCAAGAACGGTTGCACCCAGTGGTAATCCCCATATCAATCGTCGTCGGGTAATGGATTTCATGATGATTGTTCCATATTTTGCATGGAAAATTTTTTATTGTTCTTATTGGCGCAAAGATCAATAAGGGTGATGATACCTCCTAATATCATAATGAAACCACCGATCCAGATCCAGGGTGCCAAGGGGTTGAAGTGTAATCTCAGGACATAGACGCTAGCTTTGTCATGATTGTTCCTGTTATCTCCAAGAACAGCGTACAAATCAGCGATAAAATTGGTATGAATGGCTACATCTGTTATGACCTGTTGCTGGCGAGGAAAAAAATGTCGGGCAGGAAACATCCAGCATATTGTTTTATTATGTCTACTGATTTTAAGAACCGCTTCCTCGGATTGATAGTTGGGTCCATTTCTTTTCTGTACAGATTCCAGGGTCCATTCATAACCCGCCAGATGCAGAGTTGTCCCAATAGGTACCTCAACAATTTTTTGTTGACTATAGGCCATTCCCACAATCCCCAATAAGGTAACAGCAACGCCAATATGAGCAATATAGGCAGCATAAAATGATCTGGGTAAATTTTTCATCCGGCTGATATTATTTTTGAACGAGGTATGAAATAAAGATAATTTACCGCTGAAATCTGTGATGGCACCCATGATTACCCAGAATGAAACCCCTGTCGCAATGGCTGGCAAGAAACGATGTAAATAAATAAAACTTACGATGACGATAATGATCGTAATAATTCCCATAATGGATAAAGGACGAAGCAAATTTTTTATTTTTGCTTTTTTAAATGCCAACCAAGGTGCAAATGCCATAAAAAAAATAGCAATGAGGGCCGGAGGGATAAAGGTTTTGTCAAAAAATGGTTTTCCAACGGAAATAGTCTCTCCATCAATCATTTGTAAAACAGGAGGGTAGAGGGTGCCAACCAAAATAATGGCAGCCAGGGAGCAGAATAATATATTATTGAGAATGATTGAGCCTTCTCGAGATAAAGGCGCAAATAATGCCGTGAATAAAAGAAGTGGAGCCTGCCACGCAAACAGAACCAAAGCGCCTCCACAAATAATTGTTAGTAATATAAGAATGAAAATTCCACGGGTTGGATCTGATGCAAATGCGTGTACGGAATTTAATATGCCAGAACGCACCAGAAAAGCTCCACATAATGCAAGAGAAAAAGTTATAATGGAAAGAAAAATCGTCCATGCTTTCAGGGCTTCACGTTTTTCAACGATCAAGGCTGAGTGTAATAAGGCGGTTCCCGTCAACCATGGAATTAATGCGGCATTTTCGACAGGATCCCAAAACCAGTAGCCTCCCCATCCAAGAACATAGTAGGACCACCATGATCCAATTGCTATACCAGCGGTAAGAAAAACCCATGCAGTAATAACCCAGGGTCTAATCCATCGTCCCCAGACTGCATCAATTCGTTTTTCCATCAATGCGGCAACAGCAAAGGCGAATGGAATTGAAAAACCTACATAGCCAGTATAAAGAATTGGGGGATGAAACGCCAATCCCGGGTCCTGAAGTAGCGGGTTCATTCCTTGACCTTCCATCGGGGCAGGCCAGATTCGCAGGAAAGGATTTGATGTAATCAGGCAAAAAAGTTCAAAACCAGCTGCGCATCCGCCAAGAATGGCAATGATTTTTATTCTCAATGAAAATGGAAGATGATGACTGAAACTTGAAAAAAGAATTCCGAAAAAGGAAAGTATAAATGCCCACAAGAGAATTGAGCCTTCGTGATTTCCCCATATGCCTGTTACTTTATAAAGAATTGGTTTGTCACTTGCACTATTCTGTAAGATATTTTGCACAGAAAAGTCATTATTCAATGCTGCTGTAACCAAACAAATAAATGTTATCAACAGAGTGAAAAACTGTCCCCATGCCAAGGGGGACGCTAGATTCATTAAATGAAAATTATATTTTTTGTTTCCTAGTAATGGCAGAACAAATTGAGCCCCCGCCAAACAGCAGGCAAGTGCCAATGCAAAATGACCAAGTTCGGGACTTAGAAGAATTGAAAACATTTGTCATTCCATTGCTTATTGGGGTTTTATCATGTGGTTCCAGCTGTCTGGATCGGGTGGTGGACCAAAACGCGGATCCCACTTGCCATTTTTGCGCAAAGCGTCGGCGATTTCTTTAGGCATGTAAGTTTCATCATGTTTGGCCAATACTTCAGTGGCGATGAATATTCCTTGAGGATTTAAGTAACCAATGGCAATAACGCTTTGTCCCTCTCGAAATAGATCAGGTAAAATGCCTCTATATTTTACATGAATGGCGGCTTTTCCATCTGTAATATCAAATATAGCCATTGGTGTGTGATGGTCATTCTGATGATGAAGGGAGTTGGCAACAACCATTCCTCCCAATCGTATTGTGGTAGAATTAGATATGGATTGGTTTATGAGTTGGGAAGGAACTTTGAAATAGACTAAATTGCTTGAAAAAGCTGATAAAATCAATGTGATTGCAATCGCGAAGCCCATCATGCAAGTTAGGATTATCCATAGACGTTGAGTTTTACGTTTCATGATTAAGTTTTTTCATAATGTCCAGTTTATTTTTTGCCTGGTGAAACCGTCTATAAGTGGTAAGCCATAAAGTCAAAACAGTTAACAGGGTAATTCCATAAGCGGAAATCAAGTAGGGGAGATGCGACATGATCATTGCATTGACAAAGATTGTGAATTGATAAGTAGGCGATGGATCTGGTTTTCAAGAATGGCGGTTCGAATTCGTGTAAATAGTATACCTATAAATCCAAGGGAAAAACCCAGTGAACAGAAAATCAATGGGGTAGCAATGGAAAGAGTGATTGAAGAGGCATGGGTTAAACTGAATGTATTTGGCTGATGTAATGTGTTCCACCATTGAACACTGAATTTGATTATAGGGAGATCAAAAACGCCTGCAAGGACAAGAATGGAAGCTGCCTTATAACCCTTTTGAGGTTCATCAAAGGCATGACATAAAGTGATATGTCCTAAATAGAGAAAAAACAATATCAGAACTGATGTTAATCGTGCATCCCAAACCCACCAAGTGCCCCACATGGGTTTTCCCCAAATGGACCCCGTTATTAAACATAGGGCAGTTACAATAGCTCCAACAGGTCCAATTTCTTTGGCCGCTAGATCGGCTAAGGGATGTTTCCAGACTAGGGATGAAAAACCGCAAAAAGCAAGTAAAATATAACCGGCACTGGCAAGCATGGCCATGGGAACATGAATATACATAATTCTTACGCTATCCCCTTGCTGCCAATCTGCTGGGGAGATAAAAAGGCCCCATATTATTCCAATGACGATGAAAAGCAAAGCAAACCCGTTGATCCAGGGCTGCAGTTTTGTCGTAAACTGAAAAAAAATTTTCGGATTTGCCAATCGATTGATTGAAAAAAATCGATTACTTCTTGGTTTTGATAGAGTTCTTGAATCAGTCATTGAAAAATAATCAGGGTTTATGGAAAATAAGAGGATATTTTATATTTAAAAAACTGGCAAGCTTATCCATTCTTGGTCATAATATGTTTTTTTATTTATGATTTGTAAAGTAGTGATGGGAGAACAAATGTTATTTGTAATAATGTGTAATGACAAACCTTCGTCTCTAGAAATGAGAATGGCTGTTCGCTCTCAACATCTGGCGTATCTTAAGACTTATGAAAAACAAATAAAAATTGCTGGCCCCTTATTGGATAATGAGGGAAAAAGTTGTGGCTCACTCATTATTCTGAATGTGGAAGATCGTGCAGCTGCCGAGGGATTTGCCATCAGTGATCCTTATGCAAAAGCAGGTTTATTTGAAAGTGTCATAATTCGTTCCTTTAAGGAAGTTTGTTCCGAAGGTCAGATGCTAATATAATTAATTATATTCATTTGACCAGGAAATTAAGGTTTTTGTTGTTAATGTAACGATTCCCCACAAACTTATTGTCATGAATGATAATATCAAAAGGGCGGCAAACATCAAATCTGTTTGAAAACGGTTGTTGGCGTTTTGCATTAAATATCCCAAACCGGAAGACGCGCCGACCCATTCTCCAATGACCGCACCGATGGGAGCGATAGCTGCTGCGATTTTCAAACCTGACGAAAAAGCGGGTAAAGCAGCAGGAATACGTATAAATAAAAGTTGTCGTAAGGCAGAGGTATTCATGGTTTTGCTTAAATCAAGATATCCTTGAGGTGTTCTGTTTAGGCCATCAAAAAATGATGAGGTTACGGGAAAAAAAATCATTATAACGGTCATTACAACTTTTGAACTTATTCCGAAACCAAACCATAATACGAGTAAAGGGGCTAGAGCAAAGGTGGGAATTGATTGACTGATAATGATGATGGGCATTAACCAGTGACGGAGAAAAGGAACAAGTATCATAAAAAGAGCAAGAAACATTCCAAAAAAACATCCAATTACCAACCCTATTATGGTTTCTTGTGTTGTTGTAAGTGTGGCTTGCCATAAAAGCTGATGATTATTGTTTAGAGCCTGAACGACCGCTGAAGGTGAGGGTAAAAGATAAGCGGGGACGTAATTGAAAAAACTGATCAACCACCAGATAAAAATCAAGCTTCCGATTAATGAAACAATGCGGATACTTATTAACAAAGATTCATGTAAATGAGTTTTCATGATTGTGTTTTTTCTATTAAAAGAGATAATAAATGGGCTTGGGCCTTTTGTAAGTCGAGATTTTCCAGCGGATGAGGTATAGATCCAGGAACTACCAAAGAATCGTATAGTTTTGCAGGAGTTCCTGCCATAATCTGAATTTGTTCTCCCAATCGACAAGCTTCGAAAGGATCATGTGTGATAAGAATAACTGTTTTACCTTTCAACAATTTTGCCGTATAGGTTTGCATGTTGGTTCGTGTTACACTATCCAATGCTGAAAAAGGTTCATCCATTAAAACGATGGGGCGATTTTCATACAGTGTTCTTGCAAGAGCGATACGTTGACGCATTCCGCCAGACAGTTCGGATGGATATGCATTTGCAACATGGGATAAGCCTACTTGTTCAAGGATATCTAAAGCTTTATGCCGATTTGGTTTTTCACCACGGAGTTTACTTCCTAGGGTGACATTATATAGTATTTTTGCCCAAGGCATTAACAGATCCTGTTGTCCCATATAACTGATCCGTTTTGATAAAGATTTGTTATCATCCGCTTTTACGCTTCCCAACTTATAATGTTGCAATCCTGCAATAATTTTTAAAAGACTACTTTTACCCACGCCACTTGCACCAAGAATAATACTGAATTTTCCGGCTGGAAAAACAGTGTTTAGATTTTTGAACAATTGACAATTATTGAAGGTTAATGAAACATTCTCTATCAAAATGCTTGGGGGATTGGAATCAGACATTATTTTCAGTTAATCCAAATGGAATTGAAATGCGAGGAGGAAAGGCAAGCTGGTAATCTCTTCCACGTTGCAGGGAATAATTGGGATTATAAAATGGATCATAATTTATGATTTTAAAATGTTTTTTTTTCAGGGAAAGAATTTCCTGTCGTTCTTTTCCGGCACGTTCACCCTTGTAATGATTTCCGAGTGAAAGAGATTCGTAATGGATCAGTTGTGCATTCTGACACTGGATGATATGATATTTTTTCTCTCTTAAACGTAAACAGAAATCAATATCATTATATGCTATTTCAAATGTCTCATCAAATCCATTAACCTCGTTAAAAGCCAGACGACGAATAACCATACAGGCACCTGTCACGGCACTGACCTCATGATCATGCGTCAGGTAAAAATTATCTGACTTGTGAAAACGACCGGCATGTTCACATAAATTAGCGGCACCCATTATAACGCCCGCATGCTGAATATTTTTATCAGGATAAAATAGTTTTGCACCAACAGCGCCTACTTTTTCATTTTGCATATGACCCATCATTAAGGATAACCAGTTTTGATCCAGAGGTTCAATATCATCGTTTATTAGGGCTATAAAAGGGTATTTAGAATGCCTGATGGCAACGTTGCAACTTTTCGAAAAATTGAATTGATCCGTTTCAACAAACAGAACTTTTAAATGTTTATGATACTGGAATGAACTGAGAAATTTCTCCTGTTGTTTTGTCAACGGTTTATTTTGCGAGATGACAAGAATAATTTCTAATCTTGGGTAAAAGGTTTTTTTTATTAGTTTTGTAATACATTGATGTATGGTTTCGGAACTGAGGGTTGTCGGGATGATGAGACTTACGGGATCTTGATAATTTATATAATTTATATCAAAGGGAAATATATGCGTATTAACACTAAATTGCCAATTCAGCTTAGTTTTGAAAATTTTGATGATTTCAATTATTTCATTTTTATCATGTAATGATACTTTTGCAGTCCTATGACTTAAGATCAGAGGGACATGATAAATAAAATGATTTTTTTTCCATAAATAAAGGGCCAAAGCCATTCTAATGGCATGGATGGAACGAATTGGAGAATCAAATTCTTTTATGAAATCATCAAATATATCTTTTCTGATAATCCATATATCTTGGGTAAGAAAACCTGTCAGTAGAATCGACAAGTTAAAATTTTGCTTGAATACAGGGTTGCTGTGTTCATTCAGATTATTGATTTCATCTGAATCAGCGTAAAGTGCGGCCGGATAATGTTGACGAGCAGCCTGATCGGCAAAAACAGCCAAACTGTGTTCTTCTAAAATTTCGTTTGAATTTTTAAGAATGATATAATGTGCTTGAAAAGCTTGGGGAGTGGTTCTTTCTCTAGTATTCGGATGCTGGTAAAAATTGTTCCAGTCAATTTCCATGGTTTTACCATAATATGTAAATAATGAAAAAATAGGCCATAGATGAATATAATTACTTTCATATAGTTTCTTTATCTCGTTACCATTCCAGTTTTCATATAAATTGTACCAATATTTATATGGTAAATTAGGAAAAAATATTTGTTGATTTTGTAATAATCCCATTCGAATACGTTTGTTTAGATGAATGAAGGGATAACAAAAAATTTTTATAAAAGTAAAAGGATTTATAATAATTAATATTAAAGCCGTCGTTAAGCGGCTCAGAGCCCGAATTTTTACTGATGAAACTGATTGTAAAGCGGAATTAAAAATTTTGGCGATTGGATAGATTCGTAAACAGTTCGTTTTCTCAGGAAGATAAACTAGAGATACACGCCAAAAGTTGGGAAGAAACCTACCGGAGACAAGATAAGTTAAAGGTTCAAATGTTGGGTCATCCCTATGGTTTATATATAGATACAATGGGATCGTTTTGGGTAATTTTTTATGTAATTTTACGGAAATCAGGCACCATTTTTTTTGATATTTAGAGGGTAATAACCTTTCAAAATAGAAAAAATCTCGGAAAAGTGACATCTCATCTCACGTTTGTTATTCGACAATTATTTTAAATTATAAAATTATTAAAAACTTAATTTGGTTTATTTTAACATTTTTGAATAAAAATTGAAATATTTGTGAAATTATATTTCAATCTTAAGTGGCTACAAATGGGTATTGAGCTTATTTTCGTCTAATAAAATTATATAGGGGTCATTGATAATGGTAAACAATATTGAAGCCGTACAAAGTAACCTCTCATATGGACGTAAAAAAGGGTTTTTACGATCATGTACAATGGGTATTCTTTTTTTGAAGATCTCGATTTCATTTTCTTATGCGAATGTCTATCAGACTAACCGATGGAGATCAAATATAACTCCTTTTTTAAATAAAGAAAAAGAAGAAAAAAAAGATAAAGATGAAAATGATCAACAGGCTGAATATATTTGTTATGAAAAATCCATCCGTTGCACAATGTGGAATGCGGATAGGGTCGTAAATGTTGATCCATATAAAGACCTTCATTATCAAGTAGGTTATTCAACGCTTGCCTTTCCAAAGGGAAGACCGACATTTTATTCAGCGAGTAAAAAACTTAGTATTGCTTTTGGTCTTTATATTAATTACGACATTGGGGCTTTATTAGGTCCAAACAAACGAGTAAATGGACCAAAAGTTTCGAGTTATCAAGGAACTTTACGTCGTGGACGTCCGATTATTGTTGTAAAATATACTGATTTCGCCTTAACGGTTACACCAGATATTGGACGTTTTGGACTTGAACATCATGATCTGTTCGGAGCGGATTTGAAATATACAGGTATTAAGAATCTGGTAATTGGAGGGGGTTTACTCCAACCCACTTTATCAATGTTGGATTCTGAAACTTCCAGGGGATTTTTTCTTGCAGAACGACCCATGGTTATCGATATGTTAAGAAATGTTGCCGGAGGGGAACCTCGTGCTGGTTTGAATGTTATTCATTGGGGGCAGCGATACCTTATCAGTGTTGGCTATACAGGGCAACGCGTTGGTAAAAAATTTACCAATTTTCAACAGGGGCAGAAGGGAGGCGTTTTAAGATTGGCGGGTCGTCCAATAGCTTCAAGAAATATTGATCTTCATTTGGGCGTAACAGGAACATTTGCCGTTCATGGTGAAAATAGAAAATATTCTATTGTAAGTTATAATGAATCCCGTCTTTTCCCTTCCGCGGCAGATGCCAAGACAGGAACCATCAATGGTGTCAACAGTATATGGGCTGTAGGTCCTGAATTTGCCTTACGATGGAAAAGGTTGATTTTTCAAGGGGAATATTATTCATTTTTTATGCCAAGAAAGAATGAGGGATATGGACATAATGATAATCTTCATTTTTGGGGATGGTACGGAAGTTTAAATTACGCGATTTTCGGGGCTCATCGTCATTATTTACCCTCTCGCGCTATTTTTGCAGCACCAGAAGGTTCACTGTTTAATCCTGCCGCTGGGGATTGGGGAGCTTTGGAATGGTCAGTCCGTTGGAGTTATCTGAATCTCAATAGTCATGCTGGAGATTATGAAAATAACAAATATGCAGCAGGGGTGCAAGGTGGAAAACAGAAAGTCATAGCAACGGGGTTTAACTGGTATCCGTCACCACATTTCAGGGTGATGATTGATTATAATCATATAATTTCATCAAGTGCTAGAAACAATTTATGGCATTTAAGAAAAAAGGACAGCAATCTAATAATTTCACGTTTACAACTAACTTTTTAAGGTTTTGAAGTGATATTTTTAATATTTATTTAACAAGAAAAATTATTTTTATAAATAGTAAAATACTTTATTTTAACGTAAATAAATATATATAACAAAAATATTGTATATATAATCAATACTGGATACATTAATCTTTGAAAAATTAATTGAAAATTCTTTTAAAGATTAAACAGGTCTTTAATTAAAGAAAATCCATGGAAATTGTAAAATGCGAAAATCTTATAAAACTTCTATGGCTTTTTCAAAATTTGGGATTTATTCAATATCTTTATGTTTTTTATTGAATTGGGTTTCAGCCGCGAAAGCCAATGATGATTTTTTATTCCAAACAAATCAAATCACTTATTTGGATCCATATAAAAATATAATTTATGACATGGGTGATTTTAAAATCAGCTTTCCCAAAGGTAAATTTTTATTAAAATCAATAGATAATCATTTCAGTCTATCAATTGGAACGTCCATTCAATATGATATTGGTGGTTTCATAGGATCCGATAAAAAACATAATCAACCCGATATGGGTGGGTCACAGGCTGTATTGAGGCGTGCAAGATTTATCATAACAATTGCCTATGATAACTTTAAAATTATTGTTGCTCCTGATGTTGGACGTGGTGCATTGGTTAATGATTCATTTCATGAGATTAATCTTAATTATACCGGGTTTCATCATACAGATTTATCCATTGGTTTGATACAACCATCAGTCACTTTGCTGGGATCTGAAACATCTGCAGGATTTACCCTGGTAGAACGCCCCATGATCATTGATCTTGTAAGAAATATAGCTGGTGCGAATGCCAGAATAGGATTTACAGCCTCTCATTGGGGAAAAAATTATTATATTGGCGCTTCAGTTACCGGACAGCGTTTTGGTAAATTTTATCAGGATTTTCAAAAGAATCAAAAAGGGGGAATTATTCGTGCTGTCATCCATCCAATAGGATCTCAAAATTATGATTTGCATATGGGAGTGAGTGGAACGGTCGCATTTCATGGAGATAATCGGAGATATTCCATGAATGCACTGCCAGAGGCCTTTATCTGGCCGGGGCGTCCCTATATTCGTACCGGAAAAATTAACGGGGTAAACAATGTTTGGGCAATAGGTCCTGAATTCGCCTTTAGATTCAACCGTTTTATTATTCAGTCAGAATATTACTCAATTGATTTGCAAAGAAATTCGGAAAATAATTCACGCCGATCAAATTTAAAGTTTGCTGGATGGTATGTCAGTACAAATTATGTCTTGTTCGGTCAACCAAGACAATATTTTTCCGAACGTGCCTATTTTTCCGCACCAAAAAATACGCTTTTTAATCCAGTGGTAGGGGATTGGGGAGCACTGGAATGGACAGCACGCTGGAGCACCATGAATTTAAACAGCCATCGATACGATTGGGATAACGGCAAACCAAAAAATATACATGGTGGAAAACAGCACGTTATCGCAACAGGTTTCAATTGGTATCCAGCTGATCAGATGCGATTTTCGCTTGAATATAATTATGTTTTTGCCACTCGTTCAAGAAATAATTATTATAATAGTGCTGGTCGTAAAAGTAATATTCTCATTTCTCGTATCGAATTTAATTTTTAGAAATTTAATTCTCCCAAGGGCTTGATTTTTAGAGGTAAGGCTTTAAGCTGTTTTTGAGAATATACAAATTTAAAAGGATTTGAATGATTATTCATTACTGAAATGAGACAAAATTTATAAACAGAACTGCTCTGTTTAATCTTTCTTCAGTTTAAAGCTGTTAATACAGTAGGATCCTTCATGATTCAAAAAAATCGAATAAATAGTGTAGAGGCCTTATATAGGAATATAAGACCTATTTTGTCATGTTCATTTAATATTATTGTTTTAAAAGCTACTATTTCTTTTGCCTATGCTCAAACAGAATGTATTTCTAATTCATTGATTTCTGCGTTGCCTAATTCCAGGAACAAACAATCCATCTATCTATGTTTGGATCATAAACAGGATTGTACAATGTGGAATGCTGACAAAATTCTAAACATTGATATTTATAGGGATATTTCTTATCAAATAGGTCATTTCAATTTGAATTTTCCCAAGGGACGTCCAACTCTGGTCTCCAGTGATCGTCGATTCAGTATCTCTCTTGGGGCAAGTATACAGTTTGATATTGGTGGGATTATAGGTCCGGATAATAAACGCAATGGATCCAGAATGGATGGTTCACAGGCATTTTTGCGTAGGGGGCGATTTAATGTTGCTATCCGCTATGATGATTTCATCATTAACATAACACCGGATGCAGGGCGCCCAGCATTGGTTAATAATTCCATTTATGAGGCCTATTTAAAATATGTCGGATTTGAAAACACCATTATCGCTATCGGTCTGTTACAACCTCCCATAACTATGCTGGATACTGAAAGCTCAAATGGATTTATTCTGGTTGAACGTCCAATGATTGTTGATCTGGTTAGAAATTTAACAGGATCAGATGCTCGTCTTGCCTTGATGATGACTCACTGGAATAAACGGTATTATCTTAGCGCTTCAGTTACCGGGCAAAGGTTGGGAGGAACCTATCAGGATTTTCAAAGAAATGAACTTGGCGGTATTGTAAGAGCGGCGGTAAGACCTTTAGCTATCAATCATTATGATATGCATTTGGGTTTATCAACAACTTTTGTGACACATGGTGATAGCCGAAAATATTCATTAAGTACGGGACAGGAGGGGCAAGTTTGGTTGGGCCGTCCTTATTTGCGAACAGGAACTGTTCAGGGTGTAAATAATATATGGGCAATAGGACCTGAATTTGCGGTAAGATTGAATCGTTTTCTGATACAGTCTGAATATTACTCCATGTTTTTGCAACGGGTTGCGGAAAAGTCAGGCAATAGGCCCAATTTGCATTTTTCTGGCTGGTATATTAGCGTCAATTATGTCCTGTTTGGACAACCAAGATCCTATGATGAAAGTAAAGCTGTTTTCACTCCCCCTGTCGGGAGCTTTTTCAATCCTGTCGCGGGAGAGTGGGGAGCTTTGGAATGGTCAATCCGATGGAGTAACATGAACCTTAATCATTATAAATATCGTATGAATGAAAACGGTCATTATCTTGGGGTTCAAGGAGGAAAACAAAATATATTTGCAACAGGGTTGAATTGGTATCCCTCGTCACATATGCGGATATCACTTGATTATAATCATGTAATGGCGACACGGTCTAGAAATAATTACTATAATTCAACTGGACGCATAAGTAATCTGGTTTTGTCCAGGGTACAATTTACATTTTGACAAACTAATAAAGTTCCAGTTGTTCATGTTGTTTATTTTGTTGAATTTTAACAGCATCTTCAAGATCAATTGAAATCAGTTGGCTTATGCCGCGTTCCTGCATCGTGACACCATAGAGGCGTTGCATGTGACTCATGGTAAGTTGATGATGGGTTACAACTAAAAAACGTGTCCCTGCATGTGACATGTCAGACAACAATTTACAGAAACGTTCAACATTGGGATCATCTAGAGGGGCATCAACTTCATCAAGAATACAAATTGGAACAGGATTACATCGGCTGACAGCAAATACAAGCGATAAGGTTGTCAACGCTTGCTCACCACCAGAAAGTAAAGAGAGCGTTGAAAGATTTTTTCCTGGAGGTTGAGCATAAATTTCCAAACCGGATTGTAATGGATCTTCATGAGGTAAAAGCTTAAGATAAGCTTGTCCGCCATTAAACATACGGCTAAATAATTCCTGAAAATGATGATCCACTTCCTTAAAAATAGCGTTTAATTTGCTTCTTCCCTGTTTATTAAGTTTACAGATAGACTCACGTAACTGTTGGATTGCTGTGGTTAATTCATTGAATTCGTTTTCAAGATGGTTAAGTTCTGTCAGTTTTTCCTGATATTCGAAGTCTGCCCGCAAATTGACAGCTCCAAGTGCTTCCCGCTGTGCCTTTAATGATGCAATTGAATTTTTTAATTTTTTTTCTGCCTGATCATCCAGATCATGATCATTTCTCTCGTTTGACAGGTTTTTGATTTCGTCGGTAATGTCGCTATCAAGTTGAGCAAATACAATCTCGGCTTGTTCTTTTTTGGTTTCGGCTTTTATAAGTTGTTCTTGAATTTTATTTTTTTCCAGCTTTATATTTTGTAAATTCTGTTCGGCATTTTTTTTTGCTTGATCATATTCTATATTTCTTTTTTGCAATTCTTGATAATTTGCAACAGATTGCCGTTCTGCATTTTTAAATTCATTAAGTTTGGATTTTAAGATCTCAGGTAGTTTATCTATATCTTTAAGTTGATTTTCAAGATTCAGTATTTTTTTAAGAATTTGCTCTTTTTCGTTTTGTCTTTCTCTGAAATGTTCTTGCCATTTGTCCAATTGCTGAGCAAGGGATTTTTTTTGAAAGTCCAGATTATCTTTTTCTTGAAGAATTAAATGATAGTCAAGCCGTTTTTTTTCTTTTTCTGTTTCATTAATTCCATAGTCCTCTTTCAGTTTTTTTAATTTATTTTCCATTTCTTCACAATTAATGCGATGATTAAGATTATATTCCGCTTGATGAAAAAGAATAGAAATTTCTTTTAGATCGTTTTCAAGTTTCTGACATCGTGGAGTCAGGGCATCCAGTCGGCTTTGCTGCTGAATAGTAATTTCCTTAAGAGATTGATAAGAAAGCTGAGCCTGATTTAATTCAGTTTCCGTTTTTAGAAAAAATTCATTTTCATTATCTAACTTTTTGCTAAGCGTATTGATCGTATCTTCAATAACATGAACAGATTGAAACATTTCTTTTGGATTTTCTGCTTGATTAAGTTGTCTTTCCAAATTATTTAAATTTTCCCTATTTCTATCAATCTCTATTTCAAGATGTGCAAGTTTTTCCTGTAGAGATTCAATCTGGATTTTGTTTTGTGCATTTTGATTCAAGTGTTGTTGATATTGTTCCTTGACTAAAGAATATTGATGTTCATATCTATTGATATCCTCTTTTTTTTGCTTAACAATCTGTTCTTTTTCTCTTTCTATACGTAAATATTGATAAATTTTCTCTTTATCTGGCAAGGGTATCTGAGTCTTTTTTTGTGCTTGTTCAAAATATAATTTTTTTGTTTTAAGTTCGTTTTGAGCCTGTTGGACAGCAGGTTCAATGGCATTAAATTGCGTCTCAGTCATTCTGGCTTCATTTTGCAAAGCGTAAAAATCCTGAGTAATTATTTGTGCCCGTTTTTCAATATCCCTATATTCGCTTTTGATTTGCAATAATTTATTTTTAAATTGTATTTGTGTATTTTTTAATTGTTCATACAACTTTTCTATCTGTGGTGATTTTTGTAAATGACGTTTTAAATCCTCTTCGATATTTTGCAGAAGGTGTTTTTGAACCAATCGTTGTGCAGATTTGTTTTGAATGGCATGTGTTTGGTAATAACCATCCCAGCGCCAGATATCCCCTTGTTGAGTAGCCAGCATTTGCCCTGGTAAAAGATGGGGAAAAAGTTTATTCCCTTCTTCAACTGAATTTACAATTCCAATTTGCTGAAATGCTCTTTGTAAGGGTGGCGGCGGGGAAATAACATCAAGCAGGGTTGGCAATGCACCTGTTAATGTTGTCTTGATATTACTTAGGGTAACCCAGCCCCGGGATGCATCAAGACCAGTTGGTGCATCAATAGTGTCGTCAAAAATTGCAGCTATAGTTTTTATCCATTTCTGAGGTATTGATAAAGGATCAAGAACGGCTGGTAATTCAGTATTGATGTTTTCCTCTGATGTTTGTTTAAGGATTTGTGCCAATCCTTGCTGTCTTGCTTCTAAATTACGAATTTCACTTTCATGTTGTTGAACAATGGAAGACTGTTTTTCCAAAGCTTCTGTATTTTTCTTTAGGTCATTTTCAATTTGTTCAATTAATTGATGCTGTTTTTTTAATTGTAAATTAATATTTTCATATTGTGTTTGTTTTTCCTGAAGATGTTCAGGAGCAATTAGCTGTTTGGCCAGATATTCCTGTTGTTTGGTTAAATTCTCGAATGATTTCTGTGCCTGTTGCAAGTTGGTATGGATTATGTCAAGATTCTTTTTGTTTTGATCATGGATCTGTACTGCTTGATTATAAGAATTTTCTTGTTCAAGGCGTTTTTTTATGGCTGCTTGGTGATCCTCGAGTGCCAAATCAATTTCTTTTTTACTTTTTTCAAGAGTAATTTGTGTGTTGAACAACTTTTCCTGAAATTGCTGTTGTTCTTCTGTTGCTAAAGACTGACTTTGCAGTTGAGTGATCTGATTTATAACATTTTGATAATTATCATTTAATCGCTTTTCTTGTGATTTGATTTGTCTTATTGTTTGATTGAGATCATTATAATTTTTTTCTACCTGTTGGGCATGATAAGTTTGTTTTTCCTTTTCAAATTCCTTGGACTGAATGGTTTTCTGAAGAATTTTTCGGTTTGCTTCAATCTCCTCTAGTTTTTTTTCGAGAATATTTAGTTGCTCTCGTTTTTTTTGCAGTTTTTCAGCTGAAGGAAGTTTTTCAAGACAACTTTTTTGTTCGGATAAAAGCTGTTCATATTCGGATTGAAATTTGGTTTTTTCATCATTCACCTGATTAAAATATTGCGTTATCTCATGATTTTTATTTATAGATGCAGACAGTTTTTTTTCATCTTCATGGATTAAATCAAGCAGGATAGCATTTTTTTCTTCTAGGGTTTTAACCTCCTGTTCAATCTGGAGAATTTTTGTTGGATGATAGTCAAGTTTTTCATTAATTGTGTTGATTTTGATTAGAATATTTTCCTGATCGGATTGATTATTTTCAAGATGAGACTGTATGTCTATCAATTGGGTTTTGTTTTCTCTCAGCCGGTCATTCAATTGTTTTATTTCTTGTGTTTTCTGATTTAATTCATTTTCAAGTCTAGAAATCTGCTGGCGCTGATGATCACAATGAACGCGCGCCTGAATTTCCTGTTGATGCAGGGTAGCAGATTCTTTTTCCATAGCTTTCAGATTGTTGTGCAAATCCAGAATACAATTTTCTTTTTCCCCAATTCTACTTAGAATAATTGAAATTTGCATTTTAAGATCAAGAAGCTGTTTTTGCGCCCGTTGGTAATAAAGTATCTGCAAATTGGTTTCTTTATCGCGTACAGCTGTAGATATCTCACGGTATCTAGTGGCTTGTACAGATTGTTCTTTAAGTGTTTGGGTTTGATTTGTAAGCTGCTCTTTCAGGTCATTTAATCTGTCTAGATTTTCTTCAGTTGCTTTTAATTTCAGCTCTGCCTCTCGTCGACGGTTATATAACCCAGATATCCCTGCAGCCTCTTCTAGAACCTGTCTTCTTTCCTCTGGTGAGGCGGAAATAAGTTGTGCTATGCGATTTTGACTTATAATTGCTGTTGAACGTGGACCTGATCCAAGATCAGCAAATAGGGTTTGAATGTCTCTGGCGCGTTGTATTTTTCCATTAAGGCGATATTGACTGCCTCCTTCCCGTTCAATTTGGCGGGAAATCTCAATTTGATTTTGGTTATGAAAACAGTTTGGAATAACCTCATCAAACCCGTTTTCGGTTTGGTTTTTAATATTTTCAAGAGTTATTGCAACTTCGCCAATGTTAAAGGCTGCACGTCGTGCAGTTCCTGCAAATATGACATCATCCATTCCTGTACCCCGCAGGGAACGGGCGGAACTTTCCCCCATAACCCAGCGAATAGCCTCTACAATATTTGATTTACCACATCCATTGGGACCAACTATACCAGTTAATCCGGGTAAAATATCAAGTGAAGTCGTATTTGCGAAACTTTTAAAACCAGAAATTTTTAAATGGGTAAAATATATTGGCATATAAGTTTGTTGGTAATGAAATTATGAAGGTACAGTTCTTGTCAACGCATCATTAACTTCCTGATCAAATTTATCAAGCGTTAATTCACCGACAACCTTTTTACCGTTGAAGATAAAGGTTGGTGTACTGTCTATTTTGAAATGTTTTTCAGCGTAATTGCTTTCTTCCAATATTATTTTTTGAATTGCGTCATCATGAGTTACCTGCTGAAAACGCTCTTTGGACATACCAGCTAAAATTGAATATTTTTGCAATTCTTGCAAGGGATCAGCATTTTCATTGAAAGCCCATTGATCAAGATTACTCAGGAGGGCTGTAATAAACGGTTTATATTGATCTACTGGTAGGGAGCGTGCCACAATCGCGGCTTTTAGAGCTACTTTATCTAGGGGAAAATCTTTAAAAATGTAGAAAACTTTTCCAGTATCAATATATTTTTTTTGTATTTGGGGAAGTATATCATGTGCAAAACGTCCACAATGCACACAGGTTAGCGAAAACCATTCTTCAACATGAACTTTTGCATTGGAATTCCCGAGTGTACGAGGAGTTGAAAAATTTTTAGGTATTTCCGCATGAGTGGGAATTTTGGTCGCCATAATAGTCAAAACAGGCAAAACTGAGGCTAGTAAGGAGCGTCGTGTTATGGACATGATATTATTTCCAGTAAAATAAGTTCAAGTATGAGAGAAATTACAATTTAGATAATAATCCAAAGGATTGGTAAAATTATTAATTATTTCTCATTTATAATTTTTATAACAAAGAAAAACCATACAGTTCTGGAAAGCAAGTTAAAAAAATTCTCAACCACTACGAAATATAAAGTATACAGCACCCATAACGCATAAACCGGCCCATAAATAATCAAGCTTAAAAGACTGATGCATGAAAAATATGCTGAAAGGGATAAATACGGAAAGAGTTATTGCTTCCTGCATGATCTTTAACTCACCAAGGGATAGTTTTGTAAACCCAATCCTGTTGGCAGGAACCTGGATAAGATATTCTCCAAGAGCGATGCCCCAGCTGATTAATGCAGCTATATACCAGGGTTTGCCGGATAATGTTTTTAAATGACCATACCATGCATAGGTCATGAACAAATTTGAGCAGACAAGCATCAATGCTGTAATAAGCCAAACAGGCATATATTTTCCTTATGTTCGTAGGGTTGTTGGTGATATCAATCTTGGAATGATTGAAATGAATAAGGTGTAAAGAGTAATATTATTTCCAATATAATTTATTTAAAAATGAATTTTTAAATAAATTGGGATTGTTATTTGTGTCTCGATTTCTATTTTTTAAAATATTAATACTGGTTTTTTAATTTGTATTCCCTAATATAATGTTGGTAACATCTTGGTGATTCATCAAAATATGCAGTATTTTCAAAAAGGAGATTTGGATGATTATTGTTTGTGGTGATGTTTTAATTGACTTCATTCCCGATAAAACAAAAGATGGTGCAGATTGCTATTGTCCAGCCCCGGGCGGATCTTGTGCAAATATATCTGTTGCAATAGGTCGTCTTGGTGGCGCTGTCGGATTTATGGGAGGAATTTCCACTGATTTTTGGGGTGAGAAATTGATGGAATTTCTCGAAACATCCAACGTTGATGTAAGATATGTTGCCAGGGGAAACCAACAAACAACCCTTGCCTTTGTTGAATTGGGCAATGAAGAACCCGCCTATGCCTTTTATGATGAAAATACTGTATCGAGATTATGGGTCCGTTCACAATCACCCGGATTTTCCGACGATGTCAATTTGATCCACATTGGTTCTACTTCTCTGATTGAACCTCCTATTTCTGAATCTTGTGAGCAGATGTTCAGAATGGAAAAAGGAAAAAGAATTTTATCAATTGATCCAAATTGTCGACCCAGCAATACACATCATCCAGCTGTTTATAGAGCACGTATGGCACGTCTGACAGCCATGGCGGATATTATTAAATTATCCAAATCTGATCTGGAATTCTTATTGCCTGACACCAGAGTTGATGATGCTGCCAAACATTGGATCAATCAGGGTACCTCCATTGTTATCATTACACGTGGAAGCCAGGGTGTTCTTTGTTATTTGCCAGGTCATGAAGTCATTGAGGTTCCACCTGATTATATTGATAATGTAGTGGATTCAATCGGGGCAGGGGATACCTTTATGGCGGCAACCCTGACCTATTTACAAAAAAATGGATTTTTGACACTTGACAAAATTAAGACTATCACGCCTGCTGAAATTACCAAAGCCTTAAAATATGCATCGGTTGCTGCGGCAATGATTTGTGAACGGCGTGGAGCCAATCCTCCTTGGGAACAAGAAGTTGATGAACGGATTAAAAGGAAAGCTATAAAATTATAGAGTGATATGAACCCTGTTTGATAATCAGGGTTATATATTGTTTGAATTGGTTTCTGATAGGGTGTCTGAATCGTTGGATGCGGGTAAAGACCAGTTCTGAGGGATATGCATTCGCAGACGACGTATATGTCGCGGGTCAGCCTCCAGAACCCTGAATATCAATCCAGATGGGTGAGTTAATACCTCTCCCTTGGTCGGAATATGTTCAGCCAGATGGAAAACAAGTCCACCCAACGTATCCATATCTGAATTTTTTTCTTCTTCGGTCAAGAATGATCCAATTTTTTCCTCAAGATCTTCAAGATGTGCTCTTGCATCCACATCCAGCGTATTGTTTCCCCGTTCGATAATCATGTTGGCCTCAGGTTCATCATGTTCGTCAGCAATATCGCCCACGATTGTTTCCACCAGATCTTCAATCGTTATCAATCCATCAATGCTACCATGCTCATCAATTACCAGCCCCAAATGAATCCGGTGTACACGCATTTGTAGTAGGAGATCAAGAACTGGTATTTGAGGTGCGATAAAAAGGGGCTGTCGAATGACTGTACCAAAATCGAAATCTTCACTGTGTCCAATATAGGAAATAAGATCCTTAACGTGCAACATCCCCTGGATATTGTCTAATTCCTGATGATAGACAGGAACTCGGGAATGATTTTCATGCTGCATAATTTCCAGTGCCTGCTTGAAACTGATTGAATCATCAATGGCAAATATATCAGCCCTTGGTATCATTACATCATCAGCCGTTTTATCTTTCAATCTCAATATATTGGAGATCAGTAATCGCTCATGCGGATTGAATTCCTCCTTGTTGTCATCGGGAATTGTAGGTAAATGATTGTTTCTGTCATCTACAAGGTTGACAATTGATTGTCGCAAATTGTGCTGATGTCTTTGATGGAACCAACGTTTAAAAAAAGATTTGTAACGGTTTGGCTTTGTATTTGATTGTGACTGTTCTGATGCGGTATTATTCGGCGCATTATTACCTGGCGCACGAAACATGGCTATATACTCCCAAAAAACGAATTTTTCCAAGGATTCGGGATCCCGATTTTACCTAAAAAATAGGATTCCTTCATTTCCATGATTTTTGTTTCATTACATTTAAGGTGGTCATATCCCTCTAAATGCAATAAGCCGTGAAAAATAAGGTGTGTCAAATGATGGCGCATTGGTTTTCGAGCTCGACGGGATTCTTTTTGAATGGTTTCCAAGGCAAGAATAATGTCCCCTCCATAGGATTGGGGATCTGGATGCTCAAAAGTAAGAACATTTGTAGGCTTATTTTTATTCCTGAATTGGCAATTCAATTTTTGTATTTTCTGGTCATTGGCAAAACAAAGCGTGGTTTGTTCAGCAAAAGGATGCAGGGTATAAATACGGTATATCAATTCCTTAAGATCAGGAATCAGTTTATACCACCTCTTGTCTTGTATAATTACTACTTCACTAAAAAGAAAATCAAGAATTTGATATCGATATTGCCGGAAGAGGAACGTCATCAGGAAATTTCTTTCTAGGATTTATTCTCGGAAGATATTTTTAATTTTGCTGACTGTTTGTCATAAGCCCTTACAATACGATTAACAAGAGGATGTCTGACAACATCTTCCGCCTTGAAACGAAGAATTTCAATACCGGAAACACCCTGTAATGTATCAACTGCATCCTTTAATCCTGATTTGATCATGGGTGGCAGATCAATTTGGCTAAGATCGCCGGTTATGACCATTCGTGAACCAGCCCCTAACCGTGTCAAAAACATTTTCATCTGAGCAGGAGTGGTATTTTGGGCTTCATCAAGTATGATATAGGCATGTTCAAGTGTTCTGCCTCGCATAAAGGCAAGAGGAGCCACTTCAATTTCCCCGCTGGTCAGTCTTTTGACAACTTGATCTCCTGGCATCATGGCGTATAGAGCATCGTAAAGGGGACGAAGATATGGGTCAATTTTGTCTTTCATATCTCCAGGAAGAAACCCCAATCGCTCGCCAGCCTCTACAGCGGGACGAGATAGAATAATACGATCAATCTGACCAGATAAAAGCATGGAAACTGCCTGGGCTACAGCAAGAAATGTTTTTCCTGTTCCAGCAGGACCAATTCCGAAAACCATTTCATTTCTTGCCAGCATTTTCAAATAGTTTGCCTGTCCCGTTGTGCGAGGTGAAATGGTACCTTTACGTACAGAAATTGTTGGAATTGATTCTGGTTGTTTGAGTTCCATGGATTCAGGAGGTTCATTTTGTTTTGATGGATAAAGAATGGATAAGAGTCCGTTATAGGCCATGCGTATGAAATTATTAACGATGGTAGAGTTAATTTCATTATGAGTATATATATGTTGATACAGATTGCTTACTACTGTTTTGGTAAGTTCAACCTGTTGGATATCCCCTTCAATGACCAGATAGTTTCCCCGACAACCCATAGTGACCTGAAGTTCGTTTTCAATTTGAACCAAATAGCGGTCATGATCTCCCAACATTTGAGCCAGTAATAAATTGTCAGGAAATTGCAGGGTTGTTTTTAAAAAAGATTCGTTTTTTACTTCTTCTGATAAAAGAATGGGATAAATCTGTAGGGAAACTTTATTATTCAAAATGGTTCCTTTTTAAACTAATGTTCCTGAAAGCGAATTTGTCAAAGATTTATCAATTCTAACTTGACATTCCCGACCGATTAGCGATGTATCACCCTGAATGTGAACCGCTTGCAAATAGGGGGATTTTCCCGTTATCTGACCTTGTTTTCGACCTTTACCAACAAAAAGGATGGGAATGGTACGTCCGACCGTATTCTGGTTAAATTGATCTTGCTGTTCTCTTAACAAAGCCTGTAAGGCCTGAAGACGAGCATCTTTTTCTTCTTCCCTAACCTGATGCATGGAAATAGCGGCAGCCGTTCCGGGTCGGGGGGAATATTTAAAGGAAAAAGTTTGTGAAAACTGAACGTCACGGACAAGCTGCATGGTATCTTCAAAATCTTTCAGGTTTTCACCAGGATGACCGACAATAAAGTCTGAAGATAAAGCAATATCAGGACGTGCCTTGCGCAATTTATCAATAATCTTACGGTATTCATCAGCTGTATGCCCACGGTTCATGGCCTTGAGAATACGGTCTGATCCAGACTGAACCGGCAAATGCAGAAATGGCATTAATGCAGGTAAATCACGATGTGCGTTGATAAGGCTGTCATCCATATCCCTTGGATGGGAAGTCGTGTAACGAATACGGCTTAATTCTGGTAATGTTGAAAGTTTTTCTGCAAGACGAGCCAGATTCCAAATGTTTCCGTCAGGACCCTCTCCATGATAGGCATTGACGTTTTGACCAAGTAAAGTGATTTCCTTTACGCCAATACTGCAAAGATGAGTAGCTTCATCAAGAATTGTCTGTACAGGACGACTGACTTCGGCACCACGTGTATAGGGAACAACACAGAATGAACAAAATTTGTCACATCCCTCTTGAATTGTTAAGAAAGCACTGTAACCTGTATTTTCCTGAGGTATGGGCAAAAAATCAAATTTGCTTTCAACAGGAAAATCGGTTTCGATTATACTCCCCGATTGCCGGGCCACTTCCAAAATCATTTTTGGAAGACGGTGATAAGTTTGAGGGCCTAACACGATATCAACATAGGGAGCCCTCTGAAGAATGATATTTCCCTCAGCCTGAGCTACACATCCAGCCACTGCTATAAGGGTGGGGTTCCCCAGCTGATTGCGATATTCCTTTATCTGTTTCAAACGTCCTAGTTCTGAAAAAACCTTTTCAGTGGCTTTATCGCGTATATGGCAAGTGTTAAGAATGAGAACATCCGCCTGTTCAGCTTTATCCGTTACTTTGTATCCTAATGGACGCAGCAAATCGACCATTCGGTTGCTGTCATAAACATTCATTTGACATCCCCATGTGATTATATGCAGATATCGCCGTGATGTTTCATTATCTAAATTTGTATTTGTCAAAGTAAAGTCTCGTTGAACCATATCAGGATTTGGCCTTGGTATTAGGGTATTTTTGAATTACAATAAAATACATTTTTTATAAAAAGACAGGAATAGATACAAGCTATTTATTCATTAATATATGAAAATTAATATTCAAATTGAAGATAAGTAAAAGGTTTTTATTATTTAAATATGAATTAATATTTTGTATATCCAGAAATGTTGCAAGAAAAAATTGAATTCGTTCATTAACATTTATATAATTTAATACAGGTATGATAAATCGTAATTCATATTTTATCAGATAAAAAATATTAAATTATTTTCTTTATTTCATCTTTAGAATGATTTGATCTTAATGCAACAGTACCCTTGGCAATAATATCCCAGGTTTCCTGCGCAAGATGTTTACGGGTCTTGAAATTTTCTGGATATAAAGGATCATGAAAAATAACGGATGCATGCATATCGGAATATTGACTGAGATTCCATAAATGTGGTGCCAATTCCATATCACCATACCAGCAGTAAATGGGTCGGGTGAACCTGTTGACAGGTAACATGTCCAAACGATCATATGTAATTGAGATTGGTTGAATAATGGGTATTTTATAAGTTGTGGTGTTCTTACCATGGGGTTTTGCCAATGCAAAAAAAGAGGACATAAAAGGGTATAAATGCGATCCATCAGAAGAGGTGCCTTCTGGAAATAAGATTAGGCTATCATTGTTTCTTAATCTTGATTGTAGTTCAATTTGTTCTTTAGCTGTTGAGTGTCGTTGCCTGCTGACAAAGGAAACGCGGCCAAGTTTACATAAAATACTGATAAGAGGCCAGGTTCCGACCTCCTTTTTTGCAACAAAACATCCAGGCAATAATCCGCCTATAGTGACGATATCCAGCCATGAACAATGATTGGCAATGTATAAGATTGGACGATCCTGTCCTTTTTTTGAGTCCAGGGCAATAATCTTGCCGAAGGTATGAAGGCGTAGCCCCAGTAATTTTCCCACAATATACCAATAATACCTTGCAAAATTGGTTTTTAATTTTCCAGGGAGTTTGACAAAGATTGATTGTACTGGAATAGCCATTCCAGTCCATCCCAAAATGGTGAAGATTCTGAGTATTGCCCTAATTTTTTTCAAAAATTTAGGATTATAGGTATTAACTGCATTTTCATTATTGTCAAATAATGAATTGAAACCTATACGTGACCTATCTTTAATTTTTTTATTATTTGACTGAAGAATAATATTCTTAATTTTGGATAACATAAATAACAAAATTCATAATTTTAACAAAAAATAAAATACAGTTTTCTAAGTATTGTAATATAAAAGTAATAATCACGGGCTTTATAATTGTTATCTGAAAATATGTGTAACGACAAGATTTATTCATAAAGAAAAATTTAAAATAATTTACCAAATTTTTGGCGTTTTTTTATTTTAATGTATTTTTCTTTTGAAGAGTTCCTTTAATTTTTATAAAAGAAAATACTTTTTATAAAATCCAATTTTTATTCAGTATACTATAGGGAATATGCGTTTTGTCATCTTTGTGGTTTTGGTTTGAAAACGAAAAATCCATACAATATAAAGGTGATAAGACAAAATTAGGCATTCGTGATTATTTCATATTCATAGTGTTATTTATTTTGAGCTGTTTTAAGCAGGGAGTAGCTGCAGATCCTCAATATTATAGAGTGAAAATATATTCAACAGGAAATGGGACAATTGATAAAGTTTTGTCAAACACATCCAATTTGGTTACTTTACAAAAAACAAATGCTGTAAATGCGTTTGCGTTGGCTGGTCGAATTAAAAGTGATTATGCCCGTTTTAAAAATGCTATGGACAGTTTCGGATATTATGATGCGAAAATCAGTATCAAGGTTGGAACTGCGGCTGCGTTACATAATCAAAAAAATGTAAAATTGAATAAAAGAGAGCAATCCGATGATATATTCAAACATGAAAAAGATATCATTGCCAATGGAATAATTGATGGCGCAAGTACGGATTTACCAAATTTTATTGATAAAGTGCCTGTCCAGCAGGATGTTATCATTATTGTTCATATCCAAAAGGGATCCCAATATCGCATAGGTCAGTTAGAGTTCAAGAACTTACAAAAAAATGAAATCATCCAGTTATCAGCTAGGCAGCAAAGTGAATTCGGATTGAAAATTGGTGATCCTGCCGTTTCCGCTGATATCGTTGCCGCTCGGGACAAACTGATCAAGGGGTTGCAGGAAGAGGGACATGCCTTGGCTAAAATGGGAGAGCCCGTTGCCTATCTGCATCCAGACAATAAAACCTTGAATGTTGTTTTTGATATGAATATGGGTCCTGTAGTGGACATAGGTGATATCGATTTCAAAGGTTTGAAAAAGGTCAACGCGAAATATATTCGTCGCCGGTTGTTATTGCATGCTGGACAGTTATATCAACCCTCAACTATTGAAAACGCACGCATGGATCTTTCTTCAACTGGTGTTTTTTCGAGTATTGATATGCACGTTGCAGATCATGTTGATCAATCGGGTCGAATACCATTAACCATAACCTTTAAAGAGGCTAAACGAAGAACCGTAAGTGTTGAAGCGGGATATTCGACGGATCTTGGGGGAAGGTTAGGTGCAAAATGGACGCATCATAACATATTTGGTAATGCCGAACAGTTAAAATTGGCAGCCATAGCGACGGGTATAGCAGGAACAGCCCAACGGGGACTGGGATATGATGTGTATGCGGATTTTACCAAACCTGATTTTGGACATCGTAACCAGGATTTTAATGCACGTATTGAAGCTGTAAAACAGAAGCTGTACTCGTATAATCAAACAGCGTTTCTTGCAAAGGTTGGAATGACAAGAAAATTTGGTAAACGCTGGAGCATGTCAGCTTATTTGGGTGGAATACAAGAACATATTATTCAGCGAGGTGAAAGAAACAATTATACCATGATCAACCTTCCACTGGGTGCGGCATATGATGGAACAGACTTGGTCAATCCAATGATGTCTCCAGATCACGGAATGAAAGCATCTGTATTTATAACGCCGACGGAATCTTTTGGAGACAAGACTATATTTTTTGCAATCATGCAAGGAACAGCCTCTACCTATTTTGATTTAACGCATCTGGGATTAACGAAACCTGGTCGTTCAATTTTTGCATTTCGTGGAAACATTGGCAGTATTCAAGGGGCCTCACGAATGAATCTTCCCCCTGACCAACGTTTATACGCAGGAGGTACTTCAACTGTAAGAGGATTTCGTTTCCAGGGTGTCGGTCCTCAATTTAAGGGGAGTAAATATGCAAAAGGGGGAAAGGCAATGGATACGGGAACGGCTGAATTCCGGCAAAGAATACTTGGACAATTTGGTGCCCAAGCCTTTATTGATGCCGGTCAGGTCAGCAGTGACAGTATGCCTTTTGAGGGGAAGGTTCAAGTAGGTGTTGGTGGTGGATTTCGATATTATACGCCCATGGGGCCCATACGTTTAGATATCGCAGTACCCGTTAAGCGACCATATCGAGGAGATCGGTTCGAAGTTTATATAGGTTTGGGGGAAACTTTTTAATGTCTCAATCTAGTAAGGAACCTGAAAAGAAGCAATCCATTGACAAAGTGCCAAGGAATATAAAGGTTAGAAAAGTCAAATATTCTATAATCAAGGGTATATTATGGTTTCTGGCAAGCATACTCATATTGCTTGTAGCTATGGTTTTTGCATTATTCATTTATCTTAATACGCAGAGTGGAAAAGAATTTCTTTCAGATAAAATTGATGTTTGGACCGATCATTCCATAAATGTTAAGGGAATTCACGGGAATTTTCCTAATCATCTGATTGTTGAAGAAATCACGTTGAAAAAATTGCCATCAACGGATAAACCGTGGTTAATATTAAAAAAAGTCAAACTTGATTGGTCTTTTTTTGAATTACTGTATAAAAAATTATTTATTCAAAGTCTTTTGGCTGAAGAAATAGATATTGAGGATTTACCAAAATCCACACAATCACCAGACGCATCATATGCCACATCATCTGATTTGTCATTTTTATGGTTATTTGCCTCGATTAACCATTTACAAATTAATAAATTGCATCTTGCTCAGACAATTTTTTCAAAAACGTTTGATTTAAAAGTTAACGGAAAACTATTGACTTCTAATCTATTATTCTTTCTAGATGAATTTAAACTGAATGCATTGCCTGACACAAATCTGGAGCTTGATGGTGAAGAACTTAATAAATCAACAAATCTTTCCTTGAAGTTAACAGTTAAAAATCATCAGGTTTCAAAAGGACAGTTAACTTTTTTGGCAAAATCCAATCCAGATGGAATTCTTGAACGTTTATTAAAGTCCGATCAATTAACTCCCTTATCATTTAATTTGTCGCTTGATGGACCGTTTGATTCATTGAATACAAAAATGGAACTGAAATCAAATCAGACGTATTTAAGGGAAAACGGATATATTGACCTTAATCATTCAAAAATGAATGTTGATTTATCTGGTCATTCTCCAGCAGTGACCTTGAATCCACAAATTCATTGGGATGGATGGGATCTAGATGCCAGATTAACTGGATTATTGACAAAACCAATCGGTCAGGGAAAGTTCAAACTGGTCAATCTAGTAGCTGGTAAAACGTTTTTGAATAATCTTATTGTTTCTTTTTCGGGAGAGCAAAATGATGATTTGCAAGCCACAAATTCAAGGCAAATCGATAGAGCCCATATACATTTAATTGCAGAGGGGTTGCGTGTTCCCGGAAAACATCCCATGATGTTTGCCAAAGTCCCAATTATAGCTGATGCTGTATATGGAATAAATGAACCTGAACAATCAATTGATTTTCGAGTTCAACATGACCTTGTGAAGGCTGTGGGACATATCTTTTTTCACCCTGTCTTAAAAGGATCAATTGATCTGGCTCTACCACATTTAAGTGATATAGCCGAATTGACAGGTGTTAGGTTGGGAGGTCAATCAGTATTCAATCTTGCTTTTACAATGCTAGAGCATGCAGATAATCAAATTTTATTTGATTTGGATGGTCCCATACAGGTTAATCAAGGATTACCTGAAATAGTAAATATGGTTGGATCCAAGGGACATCTTGGTATTCATGCACGTATTTTCCATAAAGAAAAACCTGATATCTATTTGGATAATTTGACAATATCAGGTCAAAATTTATCAATTCAAGGTAATGGACATTTATTGGATCAACAGGTCAGGGCGGTTGTTAATCTTAATATAGATAATCTTATGGCACTTTCCCCGTTATTGACGGGTCAGGGAAAGGCGGTTTTAAAAGCTGATGGATCTCTGGAAGATCTGGGTTTGAAATTTGAAATGGCTACTAAATTTCAAACATCATCAAAAAGAGATTATGCAATAGCGCCAAGCGATTTAAAAATGAAGGCTGAGCTGAATCATTTATTTGCGCTACCAACGCTTTTGGTATCCTTGAATGGAAATCTTGACCGTTCACCGATAGAAATGGAACTGTTGGCAAGTCAAAAGAAAAATACTGATAATTATTATTTTAATTTAAGAAAATTGAATTGGCGATCCTTGAATGGTCTCGCTGATTTTAGTATTTCCGGTAAAAATATAATTCCTAATGGTAACCTTGATATAAAAATAACTCGACTGGCCGATTTTAAAAAATTGGTTCGACAGAATATTGAAGGCAATCTTGCCTTACAAATCCATTCCTCACCGCATACAAACCAAAAATTATTCGTTAATGCAAGCAGCAAAGTGAATATGCCTAATTACAGGTTCAATAATTTGCTTTTAACGGGTTATATTGATCATCCATTAGACAATCCCTTAATCAATTTAAAGGCGCAAATTTCAGATTTTCAGCTTCCACAGGCAAAAGGTAATATCCGGTTAAGTGCCAATGGTTTTATCGATAACTTGAAAGTAGTGGCAAATGCTGATTTTCCTTCGTTAATGCAAAGTAAAGGTGCATTTGATACGGCACTACTGTTGGATTTGAAGAAAAAAAATGTTTTTTTGCAAAAACTAAATGCATTGACAAAAGGTGAAAATATACACCTGACTGCTCCAGCCAAGGTGGATTTTGGGGAGAAAATAGCCATAGATCATTTTCGTTTAACTTTGGCTCCTCCAAATGCGCCCTTGGCCATTATCGATTTGGCTGGAGTAATTATGCCAGCATTAAATTTAAATGCTAGTATTCAAAATGTGACTCCTGCCATTTTAAAACCTTTTTTACCTCAGTTACAAGCGAAAGGAACCTTGGATGCCCAGGCCAGGTTAAAAGGGACGTTGGAAAAACCGACAGGTTCAATTCAAATTAATGCAACAAATATTAAAATGCTTATAGGAGAAGCCGCCTCTCTACCTGTTGCACAATTGATTTCTCGGACAAATTTGATGGGTAAAAATGCCCAAACGCATACGCATTTACAGATGGGAAAGAAATTTGATTTGAGTATGAATGGTTTAATACCTTTAAATTCAAATGGTAAAATGGATTTGAATCTCGAAGGGAAAATTGATTTGGGATTGGGAAATGCGATTGCGGGTGCCTATGGTCAGCAAGTCAAGGGAAACATCAATCTTGCCATGCAAATTGCGGGAAGTTTTATGGAACCAATTGTTAATGGAACTGTACAGCTTTTCAAAGGAAGTTTTAGAGATTACGCACAAGGGACAAGTATTCAGGATATACAGGCAAAGCTTGTTGGGAAAAAAGATCATATAACCCTTGAATCACTCACTGCCAAGGCGGGACATGGGGATATATATGCCAATGGACAAATTGGAGTTTTTCAACCGGGTATTCCGGTAAACTTGCATATGAATATGAAAAATGCCCGTCCATTGGTTAGTGATTTGTTAACAGCCATTCTTGATGGCGATATCGATGTTAGTGGAATGGCAAAATCAAAAATTGATATGAAGGGAACAATTAGGATCAAACATGCCGAGATTAATATACCGCATTCTATTTCAAGTTCTGTTGTTCCATTAAAAGTAATTCGTCCAGGTGACAAGATTGAAACAGAAAGCAGGCCAAATCTTCCAGGACCCATTATCGGTTTGGATTTAACCATTAAATCTGCCGGTCAAATCTTGGTTCAAGGTTTCGGGCTGTTTACAGATATGGCAGGCGCATTGCATATCACGGGAACAGCTGATGCGCCTTCAGTTGCGGGAGGAATGAAGATGCAAAACGGTCATATTGATCTTTCAGGAATATCATTGGATTTCACAAGGGGTGTGATCGGGTTTCAGGGAAGTAATGTAGATCGCAAGATTGATCCCTCTCTGGATTTTGAGGTAAAAAAAACGGTTGAAGGAAACACGGCCAGATTATTGATTACAGGTTTTGCAAGTTCACCCAAAATCACGTTAACCTCTTCCCCTCCATTGTCACAAGACAGGGTTCTAGCCATTTTATTATTTGGTGTTGATTCACAAAGTCTTTCGGCAACCCAAATGGCAGAAATAGGATTGGCATTGGCAACGTTGGGTGGACAAAGTGCAGGGATTGATCCCTTGGGTACCGTGAGAAAAAGCCTTGGATTGGATCGACTTTCTTTAGGAGGGGGGAGTCGTAGCAATGAAAATGGAGGCTCCAATAATGGAGCAAGTGTTGCGGCAGGGAAGTATGTGGCAAAAGGTGTTTATATTGGTGCCAAACAATCTACAGGGAATGCAGGTACACAGGCCGAGATGCAGATTGATATCACCAAACACTTGAAAGCTACTGCAACGGTTGGTACGGGAAAAGACAATTCAAGATTTGTTACCCCAGATAATGATCCAGGTAGTAACGTGGGATTGCTTTATGAGTTTGATTATTAAGGTAAATTAGAAAATATTAATTTTAATTTGATATCAAGAATTTATACAACTAATCAGGAATTCGCTTATTTAACATTAAAAAAAGACGATTTGTATATGTTTTGAAACAGTATGATTATTCAAGCGTCTTTTTTTCTTAAAGCTGTTATTCTTTCCAGTTTTTTAATTTGCTAGTTTTTCCAATGCCAGGATTGAAAGCATTGCAAGGATCAAGATCTTTGTAAAAATTCTTCAAAGGATCTTTGGCTGGGTAAAGATGACCGACATTATGTTCAGCGGGATATTCCGCTCCTCTTTGATCAAGAATTCTCAACATTTTTTCTTCAAGTGCAAATACATCATATCCTTTTTGAATAATATAATCCTGATGAAAAACGTGACAAAAGAAATGACCGTAATATAATTTATGGAGAATTGGTTCTTCTATTTCTTCAGGCAAATGTTCCACCCATTCTTTATCATTACGGCGTAGGGCAACATCAATGGCCAGAATATTTTCAACCGTATCCGTATGGACATTCCTGTAACGAACAGCAGCGCCTGCCACGGCAAAGCGATGCAGGAATGCTTTGCGGCCTTCTTCGGCATTGCATTCAAAAAAGCTTCCCGATGTTTTTTCCTTAAAATAAGATTTTAAATGGGAACGAACAGGTTCAATTTCTTTTTTGCCCACTTTCAATAGCAAATGATGTTCATATTTTTTTGCATATTCGTTCATTCGTTCCGGCAAATGCTGAGGAAATAATTTGCTAAAAAACTGCATTGCCTTGTCACTGAAATGTTTTGGGAAAAACGGGATTTTATTTGTAATAAAATCAAATTTGTTTTTCAGGGAGAATAATTGTGGAATATGTGCAGTACCCAGACAATTTATAAAAATGAATGTATCTTTTCCGTAAATAGCGGCAATATTGTAAGCATCTTGATGGATATACTCACCGGATATGGGAACTATTTTCTTGCTGAGCATATTATATCGAATATTGGTAAGATCATTTGGATCGTTTGTACCGATATAAAAAACTCTTGTTTCCTTTTCCTGTGGAAATGTATCAAGGCGTACAGCAAAAATTGAGAGTTTACCGGCACATCCAGAGGCTTCATATAAATGATTGGGATCGGCATTATAACGGGCGGGTGTAGGGGCATCAACTTCGCAGACATGATCCCTATAATGATGGTCTGAACAGCATTTATCAGATTGTTTTATCAATTCATGATCAAAATTACCGTGATCAAGTCGTCCCAGAATTTCCTCAGGTGTGTTTCCCAACTCAACGCCAAGATGATTAACAAGTTCTAATTTACCCTCTTTGTTACATTGGGCATAAAGGGCCATCTCGGTATAGGCGGGGCCTCGCTGAACCAATGCCCCACCAGAATTATTGCTTATTCCTCCAAGAACTGAAGCACCGATGCAAGATGATCCGATTACAGAATGAGGATCACGATGATAGGGCCTTAATTTTTGTTCAAGTTCATTTAAAGTCGCCCCGGGAAGACATATTACCTGCTCACCATTATTAATCACATAAATTTTTTTCATTTTCATGGTGTTAATAATGACAATGTCACGATCATAATCATTGCCATCGGGGGTAGATCCACCGGTCAATCCAGTATTGGCGGCCTGCATGATAATTATTACATTTGATTCTATACAGGCCTTGACAACATTCCACTGATCCAAAATATGCTCTGGCGTTACAATTGCGATTGCTTTCCCTGATCCATATCGAAAACCATTACAATATAATCCCATTTTGGATGGGTCAGTTATAACGTTTCTGCTTCCAGATATTTTTGTTAATTGAGCAATCAAATTTTGATTGGATGTATTATGAGAGGCAGAAATCGATTTTTTTTGAAAAAACATTTTGTATACGCTTTTGACAATCTAAAAATTATTCAGGTTCTAATAATTTTTATAAATAGTTAATAAGCCTTTTATCATACTTGTTTAATATCATTTGTAAAGACTAACAAAATGTCATTATATATTCATTTATTACAAATAAAGACATAAAAAAAGGAGAGTAACTCTCCTTTCGTTGTAATTGTAATGATCAATTGATAAATTCTAAGCTGTTTTCATCACGTTTGTTAATTCGTTGAGAACGTCTTCTGGTTTTTTTGATTCCAAAACGGCCACCTCGGTTACAAAACGGTCTTGAGCCGCTTCAAATAGTTTTCTTTCGCTAAAACTGCCATCAAGACTGTCAGCGTTTCTGCGTAGATCCCTTAAAACTTCAGCAATCTGCATCAGATCACCAGAATTGATTTTTTCCTGATAAACCAAAGCCCGTCTTGCCCACATACCTTTGCTGGTTTGCGGCTTGCTTTTAATGATTGACATGGCTTTTCCGACAATTTCACGGGAAGCAATTTTGCGTAATCCAGCTTTTTTTGCTTTATCTAAAGGGATACGCAGGGTCATCTGATTATCTGGAAAAGAGATCTGGATCATTTCCAGTTTCGTGCCTGCAATCTCTTCCACGCCAATACGATCAATTCGGCCTACACCATGTGCAGCATAGACAATGGCATCGCCTTCTTGGAAAGGAAAAGAGGTTTTACTATTGGATTGTTGTGCGGCGGTTTCTGCGACGGCTGCTTGAGCCATTTCGTCGGTTACACCACCTTTGGAAGAATTTTTCAATACACTCATTTAATATACTATACCATATTCAGGATAAATTGTCATTTGATATTTTAGAAAAGGCAAAATTTTATATAATGTGAATATATAGGTATTTTATTTTAATTTACCATTGAATTCCGTTAATGGAAGGAATAGGGCGTTGAGAATATTGATTGATTTGTTCAAGCAAATCGATCTCGATGCTGCGTGACATTGTTAACATGGGCAAGGAATGCGGACTTTCATCAAAGGGATCTTGCAAATCATTTCCAATTCGGTCCAGAGCCAAAAATAAAAAACCCACAAGTGCGGACCCTAATGGTGTGATCCACCCAAGTGTATCCACCATTGAAAAAGGAAGAATGATGCAGATAACTTCACTTAGTAAACGGGGCAGGGTGGAAAACTGGATTGATAAGGGTGTATTTTTAATTCTTTCCAAGGCACCTTGTGCATTGGCCAAGTCAGATAAAATTCTGTCGATTTGAGAGTGAAGGGCACCGTCAATGTTTTTTTGACGGCTTTCCTGGGTTACCATATAACCGATCTGAACGAGAATGCCATTAGGCTGGTTGCGCTGATTTTTAATATAGGTTTGAATGGAATGGGGCAATATTTTTTTAACATTATAGCTGGTCAGGGAATTTTTACCTCTTAAATGATAGGATAGACTGTATGCATATCCGGCCATGGCATAAATAAGCTCGGGTTTGCTATCGAGAATACTCATGCATTGCCTGGCAAATGATCGACAGTTATTTGTAACTGACCCCCAATGTATACGTGCCTCCCACCATCGATTATATGCCGTATTGTTTCTGAAATTCATAAAAAGGACGAGCACAGATCCAATCAGGGCGGTTGGTAATGCGGATTGATCAAACCAGTGCAGATTAAAAATTTTATATCCAATGACGACTAGCATGTCCCAAATAAATAAAATGAGTAAAGGTTTAAAACTTGTCTGTATAAGAAAAAGAAGTCCACGTTTCGGGTTTACAATCATAGTTTAATTTTCATCATTATAATGGATAGTTATTGATTTTACTAAACAAACTAATGGAAAACTATGGTTTATTTTTGTTGATTGTATTTTTTCTTTAAAAATTGATAAGATTAAAAAAATAGCTGATTTACTTTCAAGCGCATAAAATCACCAAAAACTAGACAAAAAACGAGTATAAACACTTTGAATTGATTCAAGTTATCTTATAAAATTATGCTGATTTTAAATCTATATAATTATAATACTAAAACATGTTTAATTTGTGTTTTAGATGCTAAATTAAGCTACTTTTGTATGTAGAATTCAAACCGGATATATATTGTAGTAAAAAAATTAGTATAAAATCAAGTTTGTTTAAAAATTCTCCATTCATAAGGGGATTTTTTATTAAAGGGTTAATTATTTAAATGAAGAATTCTTTGTCTCCGCAACAAGAAAAATTAGAACAACTAAAACAATTACTGCCAGAGGTTTTTACGGAAGGTAGGGTTGATTGGGAAAAGCTAAAATTATCTTTGGGAGAAGATATTAATATTGCAAATGAACGTTATGTTTTGAATTGGGCGGGAAAGAGTAATGCTTATAAAGTATTGCAAGAACCGACATCTAAAACACTCTCCCCAGACAAAAATGAATCTGTTGATTTTGATAAGACAGAGAATTTATTCATTGAGGGCGATAACCTAGAAGCTTTGAAAATACTTCAAAAAAGTTATTTTGGCAAAGTTAAGATGATTTATATTGATCCTCCGTATAACACGGGTAATGACTCTTTTATTTACCCGGACCGTTTCAAAGAAAATCTTGGAGATTATCAAAAAAATGTGGGGGATAAAGACGATGATGGATATTTAATACAAGATTCTATTTTTAAGAAAAACAGGAAAGAAAATGGGCAATATCATAGTAATTGGCTCAATATGATGATGCCGAGATTATATCTTGCCAAAAATTTACTTCGGAAAGATGGCGTTATTTTTATTTCTATTGATGATAACGAAGTGTATAATTTGCGATTATTAATGAATGAAATATTCGGTGAAGAGAATTTTGTTGGATTAATTACTGTACAAAGTAATCCTAGAGGTTCTCAAGCAAGTAAATATATTTCGAATGTACATGAGTACATATTAATTTTCTCTAGGCAAAAAGAACTTGTAAATATTAGAGGGGAAGAAAAATCAGATACTAGTTTAAAGGAGTATTCAGAAATTGATGAAAACGGTCATAAATATAGACTGTTGGGACTCAGACAAAGAGGAGGAGCTTGGAAAAAAGAAGATAGACCTTCATTACATTATCCTATTTATATACAACCAGATACGGGTCGAGTATCTATAGAAGAATCTAGTTTATATACAATTAAAGTAATACCTAAACGTCCTACAGGTGAATTGGGTCGTTGGACTTGGAGTAAGAAAAAACTTTCCTCAGAGTTAGGTCAGGTTATAGGAAAACCTATTAATAGAAAAGAAAATACTGATGTATGGGATATTTTTAGAAAAGATTATCTTTTAGATATTAATGGTAGGCAAAAGACTACTAAAGTAAAAACGATTTGGATGGAAAAAGAAAATAATTATCAAAATGCAAAAAATGAAATTAAATTTTTATTTGATAATTCTGAAATGTTTAGCTTTCCAAAACCCATTTATATTTTAAAAAAATTAATATTAATGCTTGATTTGAATTACCAGGATATCATCCTTGATTTTTTTGCGGGTAGTGGAACGACAGCGCATGCGGTGATGCAATTGAATGCTGAGGATGGCGGTAGTCGAAAATGTATCTCTATTCAATTACCAGAAATATGTGATGAAAAGTCAGAGGCCTTTAAAGCTGGATATAAGACCATTGCTGATATTGCCAAGGAACGCATTCGAAGAGCAGGTAAAAAAATCAAGGAAGACAATAAGGATAAAGAAAATATTGATCAGCTTGATATTGGATTCAAAGTCTTAAAAGTTTCTGATAGCAACTTTAGAGAATGGCGAACCGATATATCCAGTGAAAAACTTGATGAACAATTAGATCTTCACGTTGATCCCATTGCGGAAGATGCTTCAACAGAAAATATGGTTTACGAATTAATGCTTAAAAATGGCAAGGATTTAAATAGTCATATCAAGCATCATAATCATATCTATTCTATATCCGACCAAGAAAATCATGATGAAAACATCCTCGTTTTGCTTCTTGAAAAGGTGAATGAAGATGTTATTGAGAATGTTCTTCAAGAAAATCCCAATAAGGTTATTGCCCTGGATAAACTTTTCAAGAATAACGATCAATTAAAGACCAATACCGCATTACAAATGCAAGATGCAGATATCAAGTTCGAAACAATCTAAGGGTTTGGTTATGAAGTTAGAATTTGAATCAAATTTAGAATATCAAAAAACTGCGATATCTGCTGTGGTTGAGTTGTTTAAAGGGCAATCTAAGCATACAGCATGGTTTAACTTATATTCAAATGGAAATAATGATCCAATTGCTCCGGTAAAAAATAATTTGGATATTGATCAAGCACAAATCTTTCAAAATTTACAGGAAATTCAAGAAAAGAATGGTGTTGCAAAATCTCGGTCGTTAGACAGTATGGACTTTTCTGTGGAAATGGAAACAGGCACAGGAAAGACCTATGTTTATTTAAGAACGATATATGAACTCAATGCCCACTATGGGTTTAGTAAATTCATTATTGTTGTACCTTCTATAGCTATTCGTGAAGGCGTTCAGAAAAGTCTTGAAATAACACGTGAACATTTCCAGAATATTTATGCAAGAGAGCCTCTGAATTATACTATTTATAATAGTAAGCGACCTGGTGATATCAAAAATTTTGCCAAAAGTAATAATATAGAAATCATCGTTATGAACATTGATTCATTTGCTAAAGATCAGAATGTTATCAATAAAATCAATGAAACAGGTCATAAGCTTATTGAATATATTCAGGAAACCTCTCCTGTTGTGATTATTGATGAGCCTCAGAATATGGAGACAGAAAAGCGGAAGGAAGCGATTAAAAACTTAAACGGTTTATGTCATCTACGATATTCCGCAACCCATAAGCATCAATATAATTGCGTCTATCAGCTTGATCCGGTAAAGGCTTATGATCTGGGATTGGTTAAGCAAATTGAAGTTGATTCCATTTACAGTGATGCAGCTTTTAATGATGCTTATGTTTTTGTTGGTGATTTTAAGACAGCCAAAACCAGTTGTTCTGTTAAACTTACTATTCATGTGAATGATAAGGTTGGTGTAAAGAAAAAGACCATTTCTGCAAAGGTTGGTGATGATTTATTTGAATTATCCAATCACAGAGAAGTTTATAAAGATGGATATATTCTTAATGAGATGAATGTACAAGATGAAAGCATTAAATTTTCTAATGGTCATACTCTCTATAAGGGGCAGGAAAACGGTAATGATGCAAAAGATGCTATTAAAAGATGCCAAATTAAAAAAACGATCATAGAGCATTTGGCTAAAGAAGCCAAATTAAGCAAAGATGGTATAAAGGTCTTATCCTTATTTTTTATAGATAAAGTATCTAATTATCGAGACTATGAAGAGAATCAAGCAGTAAAAGGTAAGTATGCACTTTGGTTTGAGGAAATTTATAGAAAGGTATTCAAGGAATGTTATAAAAAAGATATTTCAGGTGAGGAACTTGATCGATTGCATAATGGTTATTTCTCCCAAGATAAAAAAGGAATATTAAAAGATACCAAGGGAAATACAAAAGATGATGATGATACCTATAGTTTGATTATGAAAGACAAAGAGAAGCTTTTAGATATTAACGAGCCGTTACGGTTTATATTTTCTCATTCTGCATTAAGAGAAGGTTGGGACAATCCTAATGTTTTTCAAATATGTACTCTGAATGAAACAACCTCTGAAATGAAGAAACGCCAGGAAATAGGGCGAGGATTGAGATTGGCCGTTGATAAAGATGGGAAAAGAATACGGGGTAAAAATATTAATCGTCTGACGGTTATTGCCAATGAATCTTATGATGATTTCGCAAAAGCTTTACAAAGTGAGATTGAAGAAGATTGTGGCGTTAATTTTCAAGGCCGGATTAAAGACAAAGCACAAAGAACGAAGGTTATTTATAAAAAAGATTTTCAGGCAAACCCGTTATTTTTAGCAATATGGAATAAGATTAAATATAAAACAACCTATCGTGTTCATTATGATACCAATCAATTAATAGACAAAGTTGTCGAAGCTATCAAAATTTTACCTAAAATAACAGAACCTATTCTTTATTCGGAAAAGGTATTTTTGAATATTGATGAAGAAGGTGTCCAGACTAATTATTTGGCAAGTGAGCGTAATAAAACTCAAATAATTGCTAAAAATATTCCTGATATATTTGCTTATATTGAAAATAAAACTCAACTGACGAGGACAACAATTTTAGAGATATTGAAAAAATCTGAACGAATTGGTGATATTTCCAAAAATCCTCAAGATTTTCTTGATAAGGTTTGCGATGTTATTTCTAGAGAAATGCAGGAATTAATGATTGATGGTATTCGGTATCAAAAAGTTGGGCTTACTGAATATGAAATGAAGCTGTTTGATAGTAAAGAACTTGAAATCTATATGAATGACAATTCTTTTCAGGTCACAAATACTGGCAAAACCATTTATGAAAATATAGTTCCTTTAGATTCAGAAACAGAAAATCAGTTTGCTAAAGAGTGTGAGACTAGTGAACAAGTTAAATATTATTTTAAACTTCCAAATTGGTTCAAAATAAAAACGCCTATTGGAAATTATAACCCTGATTGGGCATTAGTGTTTGAAAATGATGCAAAGATATATTTTGTTGTGGAGACTAAAAATACAGGAAATGATGTTGTTGATTTATCAAAACTATCTAAAAGTGAGCTATTGAAAATTAAATGTGGCAAGGCACATTTTAAAATTATGGATGATGTTAGGTATGAGGTTGTAACTAAAGTTTCAGATCTTAGTCATATTTAAAATAATTATTACATCTTGTAATAGACGGTAATTACAACTCATCGTCTTTTTTTAACAATCGGTATGTTTGTGTATTGATTTGATTACATGTGTTTTATTTAACATAATAATTCATCAATTTCTGCAAGGATTCCTTCTGAATTCCTTCAGAATCAAAATTGTCAGGCTCAAGCCAGTCATTAAATGCCTTGGAAAGTTTTGGAAATTCAAGATCAAGAATTGAATACCATGCTGTATCCCGGTTACGGCCATGAATAACCAAAGCTTGACGGAATATTCCCTCGAATGTAAAACCGTAGCGTAAGGCCGCAGCACGAGAGGGTGCATTTAATGTATCACATTTCCATTCAAGACGACGATAACCAAGTTCCTCGAATGCATATTTCATTAAAAGATAGATTGCCTCCGTGGCCATTGTTGTTTTTTTTAATCGTCCAGAAAAAATAACGCTACCAATTTCTATCACTCCATTTGTTGGATCTATTCGCATGAGAGCAATTGAACCGATTGCTTGATTGGAATTTTTGTCAAGAATGGCATAATGAAATGGATCTTTGATATTTTCTAATTTAAGTAGCCATTCCCGATATTCATTAAAGTCATTAAACGGGCCGGATAAAAGATAGGTCCATAGCCCTTTATCAGTACCGTTAAAAAAGGCATCATAAAGTTGCAAAGCATGTTGTCTGACATTTATGCGTTCAAGTCGGCAATATTGTCCCGTGATTGTTTCTTTTTTGGGAAGCTTTGCTTTTTTCCATGAAGGAAGAGCTTGACCAATCGGTTGTTGATAAGCATTAAAACGGATCGACATCGTGGACCTTTCTATGAGGAGAATAATTCTAGTCAGGTAAAATTACTGTTAGAAACTGAATAAGCATTTTTTTAGTGGAGCTATACGAAAGAATGACATTCTGGAATGAAAAACTATATTTGATTAAAATTTTTTATATCTTTTTGGGGAGACTTGCCAAATATGGCTTTGTAATCACGACTAAAATGTGAGGGACTTTCATAACCAACCTGATAGGAAGCAGTGGCAGCGTTAAGATTATTATTGATCATCAGACGTTTTGCTTCATGAACGCGTAACCATTTTTGATATTGTAACGGGCTTTTTCCGGTTAGTTGGCGGAAATGATGATGCAAGCTTGAGGGACTCATGTTAACGGCACTGGCAAGATGGCTTATTTTCAAGGGTTGAGAATAATTTTGTTTAAGCCATTCGATTGCTTTTCTGATATTAGATCCTGTATTACCAGTTGTTATAATCTGTAAAAGAATTGGTGCGGCATCGCTGGTTAGCAGTCGATAGTAAATTTCCCTGATGACTAACGGGGCAAGAACTGGAATGGTTTCGGGCTCATCCATTAAGGATAGAAGCCTGTACATGGGTTCCAAAAAGGATACATTAACACTGCAAATAGATACACTGCTACATTTCGTTTTGTTTGAATTCCTAAGATCAATTTGTGTACTTAATTCAGCAATAATATTGCGTTCCAAATTTAAGGAAATTCCAAAACAGGGTTTAATAGGGGATGCTTCCATTATTTGGCTGTTCGTAGGGATGTCCAGAGAAGTAATGAGCAAATGATGTTTGTCGTATGGAAAGATATTTTTATCAATAATTATCTGTTTAGTACCCTGGCATAACAAACTGATACTCGGTTGATAAAAACAGGCACATGCTTGACGAGGTGTCTCTTGTCTAAAAAGTTTGAGATCTTTAATCAGGGTGTTATGTGCACCCGTTGTTTTTACATGTCGTTCAAGAATATTGATTATTTTTTGATAAAATAATTCGGTTTGACTGTCTGAAGACTGATTGAGTGTCATTATAATGGATTAGACAAATTGATGATTATTCAGATTTTATAAGTAAACATAAATTATTTGCAGGATCAGGTAATTATTACGGAATATCAAGATATTATACAACGCTTTTTTTATCGTATTATTTATTTGAAAATCAAACAATAGAAAAGATTTTCGATAATTTTCATATCATATTTGAGATAAAAAAATGAAGTATATAAATCTAGGTCGTACAGGTCTTAAAGTATCGAAATTATGTTTGGGATGCATGAGTTTCGGTGAACCCAACCGGTTGCCACAAGCCTGGTCAATTGATGAAACTGCTGCACGCCCTTTTTTTAGACAGGCCATTGAGGCGGGAATTAATTTTTTTGATACGGCAAATATTTATTCTGGAGGCAGTTCAGAGGAAATAACGGGGCGAGCATTGAATGATATGGCACGGCGAGAAGAAATTGTAGTGGCGACCAAGGCTTTTTTCCCTTGGCGGAATTCGCCTAATACAGGTTTTCTATCGCGTAAAGCTCTTTTTCAATCAATTGATGACAGTTTGTCACGATTAAAAATGGATTATGTAGATCTTTACCAAATTCACCGTTTTGACCATGGAACCCCGATCGAGGAAACCATGGAGGCCTTGCATGACATCGTGAAATCAGGAAAGGTTCGCTATATTGGAGCATCCTCTATGGAAACATGGCGTTTTGCCAAAATGCAACATATTGCAAGGCAAAATGGATGGACACGTTTTGTTTCCATGCAGCCTCAATATAATTTGCTTTATCGGGAAGAGGAACGGGAAATGTTGCCTTTTTGTGCGGATCAAGGTATTGGTGTCATTCCTTGGAGTCCAATGGCAAGGGGACGATTGACTCGTGATTTTGATGAAGTTACACGACGTACTCAAAATGATGCTTTTGCTTTGAAAATGTATCAGGATGCAGAACAGCAGGATCGAAAAGTCGTGGAGGTTGTCGCAAAGATTGCCAACTTGCATCATGTCCCTCGTGCATATGTCGCATTGGGCTGGTTATTATCAAAAAAATACGTAACGGCACCTATTATTGGGGTAACAAAGGCTGAACATTTGACAACGGCTGTAAAGGCGCTTGATTTTTCTTTAACAGAAAATGAAATAAACAGTCTTGAAGCACCGTATGTACCGCATCCTGTAAATGGAATTATTCCTCCATTGTCAAAGGAACCTATGGCGATTACACCGCCCAGGGTTTAGATATTCCAATTCATTTGAATTGCATTATCTGCAAAATCAAAAATATTTAAAATTGCAAACAAAAAGATTGAGCTATCATGAGATATCGATTTTTGGGAAGAACAGGTCTGAAGATAAGTGATTTATGTCTTGGAACCATGAATTTTGGTGATGTCACGGATGAAAAAGAAAGCTGCATGATTATGGATAAGGCAATTGATGCAGGAATTAATTTTTTTGATACGGCAGATGTTTATGGAGGATTACAATGGCCAGAAATTCCTAAGGGATATGGCATTTCTGAAGAAATTATTGGACGATGGCTTAAAAAGAGCGGTCAGAGAGACAAGGTTGTATTGGCTACCAAAGTTTACCAGCCTATGGATTTTGGGCCGAATGACCGGCATTTGTCAGCTTATCATATTCGAAAAGCGTGTGAAGACAGTTTGCGACGTTTAAAAACTGATCATATTGATCTTTATCAAATGCATCATATTGATCGAGAAACTCCATGGGAGGAAATATGGCAGGCAATGGAGTTATTGATTCAACAGGGAAAAGTTTTATATATAGGAAGTTGTAATTTTGCTGGTTGGCAAATAGCCACAGCTCAGGGATTGGCCAAGGAACGTCATTTTTACGGACTGGTTTCTGAGCAAAGCCCCTATAATCTGACAGAACGTACAGTTGAGCTGGAAGTCCTTCCATCCTGTCGATATCATGGTCTTGGATTTATTCCCTATTCTCCATTGGCAGGTGGATTGCTTGGGGGTGTCCTCTCGAAACAGAAAAATGGCGAGCGACGTTTTAGAGAACAGGAACTGAAAATAATTGAAAAATTAAGATACCAACTTGAAAAATATGAGAATCTTGCTGCTGAACTTAAAATAACTCCTGCAAATTTAGCCCTTGCCTGGTTAAGATATCAACCTGATGTCACAGCACCGATTATTGGACCTCGTACTGAAACACAGCTGGATAATGCTATTGAAGGGCTTTCCATTACATTGTCAGATGAAATAATATATACCTTAAATGATATTTGGCCCGGTATGGGGGGTGAGGCACCTGAAGCCTATGCCTGGTAGAAATTTTTCAAGTCTATAATTATTGATGATAAATTCATATAATCATGTGAATTAATTTATTTCGAAAAATTGTGAAAATAAGATTAAATAAATTATTTTCACAATTTTTATTTGATTTTAAAACAATGTTGTCAGTCAGAAATTGTTTCGTTATGTTTTAAATTTTTAGAAATTTTGGCTTTTTGACTTTCAGTGCGTAATTGTCCGCATGCTGCAAGAATATCACGCCCTCTTGGGGTGCGGATGGGCGAGGAATAACCTGCCTGCATAATGATATCGGCAAACTTTTGCACCTGTTCAGTTTTGGAGGGTTTGTAATCACTGCCTGGCCATGGATTAAATGGAATTAGATTAACCTTGGCATGAATACCCTTTAATAGATGCACCAGTTCACGTGCATCTGATTCACTGTCATTAATTCCCCTTAACATAATGTATTCAAACGTTATACGACGTGAATTACTTGCTGCAGGGTATCGACGGCAGGCTGCCAGAACGTCTTTTATAGGATATTTACGATTTAAGGGAACGAGCTCATTTCGTAAATCATCCCTGACAGCATGAAGGGAAATGGCTAGATTAATTGCCAGTTCCCTTCCACATTGATCCATCATGGGAACTACACCGGACGTTGACAAGGTAATCCGGCGACGAGAGATTCCAATTCCCTCATCATCCATAACGATACGCATTGCCTTGGCAACATTGTCATAATTATAAAGAGGTTCGCCCATTCCCATCAGAACTATGGTTGATAGAAGACGGGGTCTTCCAGCGGTCGGGGTTGGCCATTCATTATAACTATCCCTTGCCGCCATGAATTGACCTACCATTTCTGTTGCACCAAGATTTCGAACCAGATTTTGCGTGCCGGTATGACAAAAACGGCAGGACAACGTACATCCGACCTGTGAGGAAATGCAGACAGCACCACGATCTTCTCGACGATCGGGAATATAAACTGTTTCAGCTTCTTGTTTATCCCTGAAGCGAAAAAGAAACTTGCGGGTATCATCTTTTGAGGTCTGTTGCATAACCAGTTCCGGTCGGCTGATCACACAATGTTCTGCCAATTTGGCTTGCAAGGGTTTACTGATTGAACTCATCAAAGAGAAATCGGTAACACCTTTATGATAAATCCAGTGCCATAACTGTTTCGTACGGAAGGATTTTTCCCCCATACCCATTAGGACCTCTTCCAATTCTTCCCGTGAAAGTCCAACAAGTTCCTGTCTTCCATCTGATAATTTCAAGGACGGAGGACTGAAAAGTGCTGACTTTGCTAGAATTCTTTTTTTTTCTTCTTCAGAAAAATCGGAGATAATAGGGGTATTCATAAAGAAACGATTCAATTGATAATAAATAAAAGAAATTAGGAACGCAGATAAGAGCCGTTAATTTCAATATAACCTTGTGTTAGGTTACAGCTCCAAATTTTTGCGTGTCCCTCTCCCAGATTTAGGTTGACTTTAATTTTTATGACTTGTTCTTGCATATGCTTGTTAACTTTATCTTGGTCATAATCTGATAAAACCTCACCTTGTTTGGCAACCCAAATATTACCTATTGCCACTGACAAAAGGTCACGGTCGGCTGGTTCGCCGGCTTTGCCTACCGCCATTACAACACGTCCCCAATTGGCATCCTCACCTGTTATTGCTGTTTTCACAAGAGGGGAGTTACCGATTGATTGTCCGATTTTAAAAGCTGATTCATTGTTAACGGCACCTTCAACCTTGATTTCAATCAGTTTTGTTACGCCTTCACCATCCCTAATAACCAAAAGAGCCAATTCTTGTAACAATTTTTCTAAGGCATTTGAAAAATTGCTTAATCTTGGGTCATCAATATCATTGATTTCGGTATTGGGGGTCTGACCCGTGGCAAATAAAAGAAGGGTATCAGAGGTTGATGTATCGGAATCAACTGTTATTGAATTAAAGGTTGTTTTGACTTTTTCATTTAATAATTTTTGTAAGACAGTAGCGGGCAATTTTGCGTCAGTTGTAACAAAACAAAGCATAGTGGCCATATCAGGTGCGATCATACCGCTCCCCTTGGCGATTCCCTGAATAGTGACAGGAATATTGTCAATATCTGTTTTAAGGGAAAAGCCTTTGGCAAATGTATCCGTAGTCAGGATTGCTTGAGCTGTTTCCTTCCATTGATCAGAAGCCAATTTCGAATAAAGTTCTGGAAGATAATTGATGATTTTCTGATAAGGAAGCTGTTCGCCAATAACCCCTGTAGAGGCAACAAAAATTTCTTCGGGTGCGCAGTTTATTGTTTTTGCAGCTGCCTGTGCTGAATATTTAACTGCATCAAAACCTGCCTGACCCGTAAATACATTGGCAATACCGGCATTGACAAGTAATCCCCTGGCTTTACCGTGATATAAAATTTTTCTGCACCAATCGATAGGTGCACCTGGACATTTGTTTTTGGTAAATACTCCTGCGACGGTTGTGTTCGGAGCGAATTCCATTAATGACAAATCAAGACGTCCAGTATATCGTAATCCTGCTTGAACAGATGCAAGTTTTACACCGGCAACGGGGCAAAGCTCAGGGAGGGTTACGGCAAGCGGAGAAACAGGATAACTCGACATGGTAGACTCTTTTTCAACAATGGAGCAAAATAATGGATACGACAGGATTGATTCATATCCGGTTATAATGAAATATTTATATTTTACTGAAAATGTTTTTTACAAGTTTTCTTTATAAGAAAAAAGGATTTAATAATATGTTTTTTGAATTAAATTCTTTAGGGATATTAATCAATAAACATTCTGAATTTATAAAAGGGAAAATTTATTTTCCCTTTTATAAAAATTTTTATTGATTTGTTCTGTCAGAGTTATTTTTTTGTGTGGCAGGCATTTGTGTTAAAGAATGAATGGCTTCATCATTTTTGGTAATTTTACTTTGTTTAATTACATTTTCAATAATGGTTTTCATTCTTTGTTGATACAGGTTTTTGCGAATTTCATCTTTTACCTTATCCAATGGTGGTACCGGAGCGTTTCTATAACCAAGAACCTTGATGACATGCCAACCAAATTGGGTTTTCACCGGAGCGGTTGTAATTGTATTTGCTTTCAGCGCAAAGGCTGCATTGATGAATTCCGGTGCAAGAGGGTCATTTTGTTTGACCCATCCCAAATCACCGCCATTTTCGCTACCGCTCTCTTTATCGGTTGAATATTGTTTGGCAAGATTAGCGAAATTTTTGCCTGCATGAAGTTGACTGATGATTTTTACAGCTTCCGGTTGTGTTTTTACAAGAATATGACATATATGCGCCTCTTTAACAGGGGCTGCGTTGGCGAAATGCTGATCGTAAAAAGTTTGAATGGCTTTATCGTCAATTGGATTTTGTTTTAAATTCTTTTCCAATTCAGATTTTTGGAATGTCGAAAACAGGATATCCTTTTGCATGAATTCAATTTGTTGCTTGACCTCAGGGGAATTCTGTAAATTCTGTTTTTCAGCAACTTGTAGAACTGCATTTTGAACAATTAATTGCTGAAGGATTATTGTTGTCAAAACAGGTGCAGGCAGACTTTTATATTGATCGGGCAACATCTTGCGCATATTTTGGATATCATGATACGTAATATTTTTATCATTAACAGTTGCCAAAACAGTATTTTCATCTATTTTGCTAGGACTTGACTGATTTTGAGCGGCAGGTGCTGACGGGGTAGTTGTGACAGCAGGTTCAGCGGCAATAACTGCTGTTGTCAAAAGGCTTGAGGAAAAAAGAAGGGTTGCTGCAAATTTGAATGATTTGTTGTAAAAAGACATATAGTACCTTTATTTATTGAGAGGATTAAAGATAATTTTGAATATGTTTATATCATGGAAAGGTGAAATTGTCCCATTATTTTAATAAAGTTCCTTTCTTGAAAAAAGTTAAACCAATTTTAAAATTTTAAAATGATATTTATGGTGTAAGTAAAGTTGGTTATAATACCGGTGAACTTATTTCTATATGTATTTTTCTGTCTGGATTGAATTGTGTTCTAATTTAATTATAACTAGCCCTTTGTAATGACAGGCAGGATTACAAAGCGTTATTTGGAAAACATTGATGTTTGCAAAATTTGCCCGTGTCTTTTTCGGCACCTCTAATGAGCGTTCATTAAAAGCTTATCAAAAGCGACTACCTGAAATCAATCAATTGGAACCTGAAATACAGGCTCTGGATGATGTTGCATTGGCTAATAAAACGGTTGAATTTCGTCAAAGGTTAGCTGATGGAGAAACACTGGACAATTTATTGCCAGAAGCGTTTGCTGTAGTCAGAGAAGCTTCGAAAAGGGTTTTGGGAATGCGTCATTTCGATGTCCAGCTGATCGGGGGAATGGTTCTTCACGATGGTAAGGTTGCCGAAATGCGTACGGGTGAAGGTAAAACATTGGTGGCAACCTTGGCCGTATATCTGAATGCACTATCGGGAAAAGGGGTGCATGTTGTAACGGTGAATGATTATCTTGCCTCACGTGATGCTGCTGAAATGGGCCGGCTCTATAGTTTTCTTGGCATGAATGTCGGAACGATTATCGCGGATTTGAGTGATATTGAACGTAAGGCTGCTTATGCCGCCGATATTACATATGGGACAAATAATGAATTCGGCTTCGACTATCTTCGCGATAATATGAAATACAGTCTTGATGAAATGGTTCAGCGTCCGTTTAATTACGCCATTGTGGATGAAGTTGATTCGATCTTGATAGATGAGGCTCGTACTCCATTGATTATTTCGGGGGTTGCGGATGACAGTTCAGATCTATATCGTTCTGTTGATGAAATTATAAAAGAGATAGTCAAAGATCCTGCCAATTATGAAAAAGATGAAAAATTTCGTAATGTCATTCCAACAGAAATGGGAACCGAACATATAGAGCAGTTAATGCGTGAAAAGGGTGTATTGAAAGAGGGGGGGCTGTATGACACTCATAATATCGCGTTGGTGCATCATATGCAGCAGGCATTACGGGCGCATACCTTGTTTGCCAAGGATGTGGATTATATCGTCCGTAACAATAAGGTAATTTTAATTGATGAATTTACTGGACGTATGATGGATGGACGTCGATATTCCGATGGATTGCATCAAGCACTGGAAGCCAAGGAACATGTGGAAATACAGCAGGAAAACCAGACTCTAGCTTCAATCACTTTTCAAAATTATTTTCGTCTTTATCCGAAACTCGCCGGTATGACGGGAACGGCAATGACAGAAGCCGATGAATTTGCCGAAATTTACAAGCTGGACGTTGTGTCAATTCCAACCAATCTTAAAGTTCAGCGTAAGGATGAACATGATGAAATCTATCTGACCGCAGCTGAAAAATATGATGCGGTTAGCCAGCTTATCGAAGAGGTTCATAAAAAGAAACAGCCTATCTTGGTTGGAACAACATCGATTGAGAAAAGTGAACATCTTTCAAATTTGTTGAATAAAAAAGGCATAAAGCATAATGTATTGAATGCGCGTTTTCATGAAAAAGAAGCTCAGATAGTTGCTCAAGCTGGAGTTCCGGGAGCTATTACAATTGCCACGAATATGGCGGGTCGTGGTACTGACATTAAATTGGGTGGGAATGTGGATATGCTTATCCATCAGCAGCTTTCCCATATCGAGGATGAAGATGAACGCTTGAAACAAGAAACGGCCCTTAAAGAAAAAGTTCAAAAAGATCATGAACTGGTTAAAGAGAGCGGCGGACTGTTTGTAATTGGTACGGAACGTCATGAAAGTCGTCGAATTGACAACCAGTTGCGAGGACGTTCGGGGCGTCAGGGAGATCCGGGAAATTCACGTTTCTTTTTATCCCTCGAGGATGACCTAATGCGGATATTTGGTTCCGAACGCATGGGTGGTATGCTTCAAAAAATGGGCTTGAAAAAAGGGGAGGCCATTGTTCACCCCTGGATCAACAAGGCACTTGAAAAAGCCCAGAAAAAAGTTGAGGCGCGCAATTTCGATATGCGTAAAAACACTTTAAAATATGATGATGTCATAAATGATCAACGTAAGGAGGTATATTCTCAGCGTCGGGAATATATGGCTCTGGAAGATGTTTCAGAAGTGATTGCATCTATGAGACATGATGTGATCAATATGTTGATCGAAAAATACATACCTGAAAAATCCTTTGCAGAACAATGGCATATTAAAGAATTAACCGCGGATATAAAACGGATATTTAATCTTGATCTACCGATTAAGGAATGGTCAGAAGAGAAAGATATTTCAATTGATACACTTGAAGAGCGCATTACGAAAGCCGCTAATGAAATGATGGCCACCAAGGTCGCGAATTATGGTGTTTCAATTATGCGATATGTTGAAAAGCAAGTTTTGCTAACAACGCTTGATGCAGTATGGAAAGAACATTTGTTGCGATTAGATCAAATGCGTCAGGGTATTGGACTGCGCGCCTATGGTCAGAAAGACCCGCTTAATGAATATAAGAAGGAGGCTTTTGTTCTTTTCAATCATATGCTGGATGAGCTTCGTGAACGGATTACCTCACTTTTGGCCAAGGTTGAAGTCAATGTCTCTGATGATGAAGGGGAAAATTCTTCTTCGGATCTTATAGAGGGGGAAACCCCTCAGACATTATCTGATGTATCAAAAGAATGGGCAGATACGCCCAGAAATGCACCATGTCCATGTGGTTCAGGCAAAAAATTTAAACATTGTCATGGTCGGTTTGTTTAAAAATCGGGACATGTTTATTAGATTAAGATTGAAATCAAACTGTAAGAATTAAGAGAAAAATTAATGGCAGGACATTCGCAATTTAAAAATATTATGCATCGCAAAGGGGCTCAGGATGCCCGTCGGGCAAAAGAATTTTCAAAAATAATTCGTGAAATAACCGTTTCAGCAAAATCAGGTTTACCTGATCCAGCCGCCAATCCCCGTTTACGTGCAGCCATTGCGGCAGCTCGTGCTGTCAATATGCCAAAGGATAATATTGATCGTGCGATTAAGAAAGCCGCAGGTGGCGCAGATGGAGATAATTATCAAGAAGTGCGCTATGAAGGATATGGTCCATCCGGAGTTGCCATTATCGTTGAGGCATTGACAGATAATCGTAATCGTACAGCTTCAGATGTTAGGGCCGCATTCAATAAATATGGCGGATCCTTGGGGGAAATGAATTCTGTCGCATTCATGTTTGAACGTATGGGTGTTATTACCTATCCCAAAACGGTTGCAAATTTTGATTCAATATTTGAGGCGGCTATTGAGGCAGAAGCGGATAATGTCGAAGAAAATGATGATGTTTATGAAATAACATGTGCGATGGAAAATTTCTTTGCAGTCCGTGACGCATTGGAAGCCCGGTTTAAAGATCCTGAAAGTGCAAAAATTGAATGGCGTCCATCCAATACAGTTGCATTAGATGAAGATAATGCTCGCACCTTGCTAAAATTAATTGAAGTTCTGGAAGATCATGATGATGTTCAGAATGTTTTTGCCAATTTTGACCTTTCGGACGAGATTGCTGAACGGCTATCGGCTTAAGAGTTGTGGTTAGAATTCTTGGGATAGATCCCGGTTTACGGTTTACCGGATGGGGGATAATTGATGCATGTGACAATCGTCTTACCTATGTGGCAAGTGGTGTCCTGTCTACGAATAGTGATCATTTTGTTCCTCAACGTCTCTGTGTATTAGCATCAGGTTTGGAAAAACTGATTGGTCTTTATCAACCTGAAGAGGTTGCGGTTGAAGAAACCTATGTCAACCGGAATGGCTCTGCCACCTTGAAATTGGGATATGCTAGAGGGGTGGCATTATTAGTACCCGCGCAAAAATATATTAATGTTAATGAATATGGTGCTAAAACAGTTAAGCGTGCCGTGGTTGGAACGGGAGCGGCGACCAAAGATCAGGTATCTGTTATGATTCAGCGTTTATTGCCGGGAGCCAAAATTCCAAGAGCTGATGCAGCTGACGCTTTGGCGATAGCGATTTGTCATGCCCATCATCGGATAAGTCAAATTCGTGTTAATAAAGGAACAATAATGGCATGATAGGACAATTGACTGGGCTTTTGATTGACCAAAATGACAGGGATCGCTGTCTCATTGACGTGAATGGGGTGGGATATGTGGTCTATGTTTCAAGCCGGACCTTATCAAAATTGCCTCGTCCTCCAGAAATTGCCCGTGTATTGATTGAAACCATCGTCAGAGAGGATGCCATATTACTTTATGGATTTGCTGATGGAAAGGAACAGGAATGGTTCAGGATGCTAACAACGGTACAAGGTGTTGGGGTTCGTATGGCGCTGGCGATTCAATCCGTTCTTACGCCGGATGAATTGACTTCGGCCATTATGACAGCTGACAAGGCAAGTTTAATGCGGGCTTCAGGTGTAGGGGCAAGATTGGCTACGCGCATCTTAACTGAACTAAATGGTAAAGTGGCTTCTGGTTCAGATGTGATTAATTCAATTACAATTTCAGGTCAGACAACCGACAATAATGAGACTAATATTGTTGTGGATGTGTTGCTGGCCCTGGAGGGACTTGGATTTCGTCGAATGGAATCCCAACCAATCGTCGGGCGAGTGATTAAAGGTATAAAAGAGAAAAATCAACCCCTTCAACTTGATCATATTATTCGAGAAGCTTTACGTGAGTTGGCCCGATGAAGTCTGAAATAAATCGTCCCATAGATGCAACAAAACGTCAGGAAGACACTATAGAGGTTGCGTTAAGACCTCAATCTTTGGCTGAATTCATTGGGCAAAAATCATCACGAGAAAACCTTTCAATTTTTATAGAGGCGGCAAGACAGCGAGATGAGGCGTTGGATCATGTTTTGTTACATGGACCACCAGGGCTGGGAAAAACAACCTTGGCGCAGATTGTTTCCAGGGAGTTGGGGGTTGGTTTTCGTGCAACATCTGGACCCGTAATTCAAAGGGCTGGTGATTTAGCGGCAATTCTAACCAATTTACAACCAAAGGATGTATTATTTATTGATGAAATTCATCGATTGCATCCTTCAATTGAAGAAATTCTTTATCCGGCAATGGAGGATTTCCAGCTTGATTTAATAATCGGGGAAGGACCTGCGGCTCGATCGGTTCGTATAGATTTGCCCCCTTTTACGCTTGTCGCAGCAACAACACGGTCAGGTTTGCTTGCCACACCTTTGCGGGATCGGTTTGGCATTCCGTTACGGTTGATATTTTATACAACAGATGAACTCAAATTGATTGTTGAAAGAGGGGCCTGTAAGCTAGGATTTGAATTGACTGAAGATGGGGCTGCGGAAATTGCCAGAAGATCTCGTGGGACGCCCAGAATAGCGGGCAGATTGTTACGTCGTGTACGTGATTTTGCGTTTGTCAAGCATAAGAGTGAAAAAGCGGTTGATCGCGAGATTGCTGATGCAGCCTTATTAAGATTGGAGGTTGATCAGCTTGGATTGGATGCAATGGATCGTCGCTATTTGTTGCGTATTGCTGAATTTCATCAGGGTGGGCCGGTCGGTGTTGAAACGTTAGCTGCGGCCTTGGCAGAATCAAGGGATACTCTTGAAGATGTTATTGAACCTTTCCTGATCCAGGAAGGTTTGGTTCTTCGTACAAGTCGTGGCCGTGTTTTGGGAGAGAGAGGCTGGCAACATCTTCATCTGAAACCCCCTGCATTATTAAATACTCAATTTGATTTGCTGGATAATGATGTGGAAGAGGAATGAAAATCATGGAGATCATCCCTAGTAATTCATTTGACAAAGGTATAAGTAATCCTGCTTTGGCGAAAGAGGAAGTCAAAACTTACCGGTTCAGGGTTTGTTATGAAGATGTTGATGCGGCAGGTATCGTCTATCATGCCCGTTATTTCGGAATTGCAGATCGCGCTCGGACAGAAAGTATACGACGGTTGGGTGGAACAACCAGTGATTTGTACAAGAATTTCGGCTTGGTTTTGGTTGTGAGGGAAGCCGAGATTAAATTCCGAAAACCCTTGTATATTGATGAACTGGTTATTGTAAAAACAAATATAATCACAACTTTGGGGGCAAGTTGCTGGTTATCACAAGTTTTTTTCCGTAATGAAGAAATTGTGACTGAATTAAAAATTCAGCTGGTTTGTCTAAAGAAGGAAACCTATATGCCAGCACCTTTTCCAGCGGATTGGAAAAGAATTTTTGCCGCCATGATGTAGGCAAACCAGTTCGAATAAATTTTTACTCATTATCAAAACAAGATTGTTTTTATTGGAAAAAAAATATATCAAATGGATATTGGAAAATAATAAATAGTCTCAAGTTATATATGAAATTAAATTGAGTGAGACTAATTGTGCAGGAGGCATTTTTGGATCCATCAATTAATGCAGCAAATCTGGCCACACCATCGGCCAGTTTGTCCCCTTGGGCGCTCTTTGTTCATGCGGCGCTAGTAGTTAAACTTGTTATGATCGGCCTGGTTTGTGCCAGTATTTGGGTATGGGCTGTAATTTTTGATAAATATTTTACCCTCCGCAAGGTTAAACGTCAGGCAGATGAATTCGAGGATTTATTCTGGTCAGGTGGGAGTCTTGATGAATTATATGAAAATATTGGGGTGAAACCAACCCATCCCATGGCTGCAGTGTTTAGTGCGGGTATGGGTGAATGGCGTCGATCAGCAAGAATTAATGGAATTGAGATGAGCAGTGAGGGAGTCAAACAGCGAATTGATCGTGCCATGTCAATCACTATTACCCGTGAAATGGAACGCCTGGAAAGATGGGTGACTTTTTTGGCAACAGTAGGGCCGGTGGCACCTTTTATCGGATTGTTTGGAACCGTGTGGGGTATCATGCATGCTTTTGCTTCCATCGCACAATCCAATAACACAAGTTTGGCAGTGGTTGCCCCTGGTATTTCAGAGGCATTATTCGCGACGGCACTGGGTTTGTTGACAGCCATTCCCGCTGTAGTGGCCTATAATTTTGTTAATAACAAGCTTAATTTATTTGCTGAAAGACTTGAAGGTTTTGCGGCTGAATTTAGTGCGATTCTTTCTCGTCAATCTGAAGCAAAAGAAAATCAGGAATAAAATCAATGGGATTTTCTTTAGAGGGTCGAAACAGACGGGGGCGTGGCAGACGTCCACAGGCAGATATTAACGTTACGCCGATGGTTGATGTCATGTTGGTTCTGTTAATTATTTTCATGGTTGCGGCCCCTATGATGACAAGCGGAATCAATGTTGATTTACCAAAAACTGCCGCGAAACCGGTAAATGCAGATACCAAACCGATTACTGTTACAGTCAGGGAAGATGGATCCGTTTATTTGGGAGACAATGTTGTAGATATGAATCAATTGGTGGAGCAGTTGAAAGTCATGTCTCAGAATGATTCTGAACATCGTATCTTTGTTAAGGGAGATCAGCATATCAATTACGGCAGGGTCATGGAAGTGATGGGACGTGTTACAGCTGGAGGATTTACGCATGTCGCGTTACTTGCACAAATGCCTGATACAACATCCAACCCTTCTTCAAAAACGCCATAATTGAGGATTATGTATTTTGCTGGGCATGTACCGTTCTGAGAGAAAAATTTTCAGATGCTCTTTTTTGGCATCAATCGGAACGCATTTTGGGGTTATCGTTCTGGCGATTCTATTATCATGGTTATTTCATTTTGCGCCTCCACCCCCACCCCCTGAAGAAAAACCGGTAGAGGTTGAATTTACAAGCGATAATGCAGGACAAGAAGTTCCCGCTAAATCGGAGCGAGATTCCCCGAACCCGAATGCGCCTGCATTGGAAAAACTGGATGCTCCACCTGCGCCAACACCTACTAAAACTGAACCTGTCGAAGAAACGCCTCCACCTCCGCCTCCACCTCCACCAATGCCTCCTCCACCTGATGCGGTTGCAAAAATGGAAAAACAGGATTCGATTTTACCTAAAGCTGTTGAAACCCCCGCACCTGCAGAGGTAACGTTACCACCTACTGTTTCACCATTGACATCCTCTTCAAATTCTCATGTTCCATCCCCACCATCACCAATGCCTATGCCCACCGCGTTACCTCAGGTGCAGAATTTCTCTCGATTGACAAAAATGGAAAAAGTAAAAAAAGAAATTCCTGATACACATTCACTTGAATCGACGTTGGATGCCTATCAAGCTGACCAGAAACAAACACATCCTCCCAGAGCCAAAGCAAATCCAAGACAGGGAGGGGGTCCTAATGGTGGTGGAGCGAGAAATGGCGATATCACAAGAGGGCTTTCAGCAGGTCAGCAGGGGAAAATAGCGGCATCTGTTCGTCGATGTTATGTTGAAGACACAGCAGCAAAAGATTATGCTAATTTTGTGGCACATTTAATTGTAACAATTGATGCTTCAGGAGAGGCTAGAATAGTTAAATTTGATTCAGTGACTCAGGCAAAAATGAATGCTGATTCAACATATAGGGCATTAGCAGAACGGGCAAGGGACGCCGTGTTAAGTCCTGTATGTTCAAAATTGCCGATACCTTCAAATCTGTTGGGAAAGACGGGTCAGATTCGTTTTGTATTCCGTCCATAATTATGTCTAAATTTGTAAGTTAATATGCATTATCAATAATAGGGAAAATAGGATTATGAGCTCAATAATTTCTGATAATGATGCTGATATTTTACGGGATGTTTTAATTCCTCGCCGAAAAATTTTGTATGGATGTGTAGCAGGTGGAATTGTGGCAACACCTTTATCATCTGCATTTGCGCAGCAAGCTGGCGGTGCAGATGAAATTACAGTTGATCGGGCAAGAAACGAGCCTATCCCTATTGTTATTCCTGATTTTGGTTCTGGGAATGGCGGTGCCATAACTCAGGTATTAACGGATGACTTGAATAATACAGGATTATTTCGAGTTATTAGTAGTACATCACCAACCTCTACACCTGATTTTGCCGCCTATAAAGCCATGGGGGCTCGTGCTATCGTGACTGGATCAGAGGTGAATGGGCGAGTTGAATTTCGGCTATGGAATGCGTTGACCGGTGAACAGATTCAGGGAACAGCCTATTCGATTTCCGGGTCAGGTGCCATAAGTGAGGATCTTCGTCGTGTTTCCCATATGATAGGGGACGTTATTTATGAGCGTTTATTGGGGGATAAGGGATATTTCAATACACGAATTGCATATGTTGCACAGACCGGCCGCCGGTCAGATCCCACAAAACGTCTGGCAATCATGGATTATGACGGTGCTAACAGTCGAATCTTAACCAGCGGGCGCTGGCTTGTCTTGACGCCCCGATTTAGTCCCGTTTCTAATCAGATAGCATTTATGTCTTATGTCAATAACCGTCCTCGAGTTTACTTGTTTGATCTTCAATCAGGCAGACAAAGAATTTTGGGAGATTTTTCGGGTATATCTTTTGCACCGCGTTTTTCGCCTGATGGAAGGTCTGTCATTATGTCTGTAACAAGGGGAGGAGGTTCTGATCTTTATTCTGTTGATCTGGGTTCGGGCAGCAAACGTCAATTAACCAGTTCCGGGGCTATTGATACGAGCCCTTGTTATAGTCCTGATGGATCTCAAATTGTTTTTTCTTCAGATCGGGGTGGAAGACAGCAATTATACATAATGAGTGCAAGTGGAGGTGGAGTCCGACGTATTTCTTATGGAAACGGTAGTTATGCAGGCCCCGTATGGTCACCAAGAGGTGACCTTATTGCGTTTGTGAGAATTGGCGGCGGTGGATTCTCATTGGGTGTTATGGCGCCTGACGGTACTGGAGAAAGAATTTTAACCCAAGGTTTCACTGTCGAAAGCCCAACATTTTGTTCAAATGGCCGTGTTATGGCGTTCTGTAACCAATCGTCTGCCGGTGCGCGTGGAAGCGGTTTTTCTTCATCCATCAAGATGATTGATGTTTCCGGTTTTCATGAGAGAAGCATTCCTACATCAACGATGGCGATGGATCCTTCTTGGTCTTCTGGCAACAGTTAAAATAAATTTTGGAAAGAAAATAAAATTATTGCGGTAAAAAATTCAATTTTTGCTAAAATTGCTTGTGTATTTAACTTGTTTAGATATAAATGAAAGACTAGGATTGAAATTGATATGTCTTTCATAAAATAAGACTTTTTGGATTTTGATTTTGATTTTTTTAGGCAATATTTACCAACATAAAAGTTGAGAAAATAGAAAGCCGTTTTGTAGGAATACATACAATGAATATAAAGCTTATTAGTGCTTTTGGTGCTGCGTTATTACTAGCAGCATGTTCTGGCGGAGATCATAAAGGTGCGACAACCGGTAATGGTGGTGGAACACAAGCTCCAACCGTGAGCGGTCCAGTTCCTGGAAGTCAAGCTGATTTAGTTGCTAATGTTGGTGATCGTGTTTTCTTTGAATTCAATTCAAACAAATTAACGGATGATGCTCGCGCAACCTTGAATCGTCAGGCTGATTGGTTGAAAAAATATCCAAATGTCCAGGTCATGATTGCCGGTAACTGCGATGATCGCGGCACAGAAGAATATAATATTGCATTAGGATCTCGCCGCGCAAATGCAGCTCGGGATTATTTGGTATCCTTGGGCGTTGCATCAGATCGTATGACAACCATTTCATATGGTAAGGATAAACCTATTGCTGAAGGTGACAACGAAGAAGCATGGTCACAGAACCGTAATGCGACTACTTCAGTTCGTTAATTCCTAGCTCGATAACTTTTCAATAAAAGCCGGTAATACGTATATACGTTATGCCGGCTTTTTGTTATGTAATGTAAAAGAACGTAATTTATAAATGGTTAAAGCTTTTTGAATTTATTATCAAATGAGGGATAGTAAAGGGTTTGGCAATGATAACGAAGCAAAAACATTCAAGAATTTCTAATTTATTTTCAATTGATCATCCAAAGGTCAAAGGAAGTATAACAGGTTTATTTCTATCAATTATGATTTGTCCTTTTTACAGTAATGCCCAGGAAAATAATAGTCGTCAGGTTATTGCGCTACAAAACCAGGTCGCACAATTAAAATCGCAAATCAGCCAGCTTCAGGCACAGAATACTAATTTTAATGATGATTCTGATAATTATCGTAAAAAAAGGCATAAAGATAAAGATGAGGATGATAGTTTATCAACAAATAACGGTTTACTTCCCGATTTAGTTAGCCGGATAAACAATATAGAAGATCAGCAAAGGGTTATGAGAGGCGAAATTGATGATTTGTCAAACCAATTGAAAACTCAAAACGATCTTATCAATAAGAAAATTGATGATATGAATTTTGCTGCTGGTCGTGGAGGCGCTTCCAATGGTTCTTCAGATGATGTGGTAACTGATTCAAAAAGTGGGGTTTCTAAAAAATCATCAATTTCCGATGATTCCGGAACAGTTAAATCCGTAAAACCTGAAACAGGTTCAACCTTGAGAGATGGTCAACAGGCATTGTTGAATGGTGATTTTCAGACCGCAGAATCCATCGCCCAAAAAATTTTATCCACGCCTGAAGGTGCCAAGTCCCCTAGTGCACGATATTTGCTGGCTCAGGCTCAGGCTGGACAAGGAAATTTCAAGGCTTCATCAGTAAATTATTATGCTGTTTATAAAAATTTTCCTAAATCTCCCAAGGCTCCATCTGCTTTGTTGGGTGTAGGATATTTAATGTTAAAAAATGGCAAGGTTCAGGAAGCTTGTCAGGCTGTAAGTCTGCTTCATAGTAAATATCCAAATGTTTCAACCCAGGTGAAATCTTCTGCCTTGAATTTAAGTCGTAAAGCTAAATGTTCTTGATTTGTTAAATCTGTATGGATGATATTTTAAAACCTGTATCTCAAGATGAATTTAATTCTTGTATTGAGTCATTGGGACCTTGGGGTAATGATGATGAAAAGTTGCCACCCATTGTATTGGCTGTATCTGGTGGTGCAGATAGTTTGTGTCTTGCATTGCTGGCATCCCGTTGGCGACGAAATGTATTTGCTTTAATTGTAGATCATGGAATTCGGTCAAATTCGGCTATAGAGGCAGCACTTACACAAGAAAGATTGAAGGATCTTGGAATTGAATCAAAAGTTCTGACATTAGATAATCTAAAACCTGGAGCCGCATTGGAAGAAAGAGCGCGTATTGAGCGTTACAAAATATTAATTCAGACATGTTGTAAAATGGGAAGCATAGATTTGCTTTTGGGTCATCATGCTGGGGATCAGGCGGAAACTGTACTGATGCGAATACGTGCCGGAAGTGGTGAGGATGGGATTGCCGCTATGGCTGCTATTACGGATTTGCCGCAGATAAGGTTAATAAGACCTTTACTATCGATTGCACCACAACGTTTGAGAATAACCTTAAGACAGGAAGGGATTATATGGGTCGAGGATCCATCCAATCAGGATCTAAAATTTCAGAGAAATCAGGTGAGAAAGGAATTGTCATCGGCCTGGGCATCTTCAGGATCTGTCTCAATACTATTACATCGCTCGCGGGAAGAGAGTAAAAAAAGAATGAAAAAAGATCAGGATCAGGCTGTTTTTGTTACAGAAAACATTTTGATCAGATCAGAAGGATTTGCTTATTTTTCCACCAAAGGTATGGATGAAAGAACGTTGGGTGCTTTAATCAGAACAATTTCCGGTTCTGTTTATGCACCCTTGCAGAAATCAATTAATCGGCTTGTTCAATCAATGCGCAAAGTTACTCTTGGTGGCGTCCAGATTATGCCAGCTGGAAGGTTGGGAAATGGCTGGTTGATGATTAGAGAGGCAACTGTTATTGAAAAGGCAAAAATGGCTCGGCCAAATATGATTTGGGATTATCGTTTCAGAGTTATTATGCCAGAATATGATATTAATGATAAAGTTACGATTGCTGCATTGGGTAAATCTTACAAACAGTTTTCATGTAGAGAGGGATTGCCTGTTTGTATTTTGAAAACATTACCCGCTTTTTGGCATAATGATAAATTATTGGCTGTGCCTCATTTGGGAATATATTCGGACGAGTCCGTTAAAGAATGGGATATTGTTTTCCAGCCTAGACAATCCTTGACACAAAGTCATCTTTTTTCGACCACAAAATTAGCTTAATTATGTAATTATGTTTATAATAAATCGGTTTAAATTCAATATTTTTAAGGAAAAATATTTTTTAGGGTAGGAAAGATTTGTTTCAGTTCTTATGTTATTAAGTAAGAGATAAATTGTAATATGAAGAATATAAAATGGTATATATTAAATATTCTTTTTTAAAAACGTGTTTATCCTAAAACATGGAAATATAAAGTAGAATGAAAAATTTTGGGCGTAATTTAAGTTTATGGATACTCGTTATTGTATCAGTAATGTTAGTGGTTGGATATTTTCGACCAAGCAGTAATGTTGTTGTGGACAATCAAGTTAGTTATTCTAAATTCCTAGGCGATGTTAACGCTGGAAATGTTAAATCAGTTGTCATACAGGACCGGTATTTAACTGGAACAAGTCAGGATGGCAAGAAATTTCAAACCTATTTGCCAACACAGGATACTTCGCTTTTATCAACCCTCACTGACCATAAAGTTACGATAGAGGTTAAACCTGTTGATAATCATCCAAATCTTTTTTGGCAGCTTGTATTGAATTTATTGCCAACCTTGCTGATTATCGGTTTATTTATTCTTCTTATGCGCAATATGCAAAGCGCAGGGGGAAAGGCAATGGGATTTGGTAAATCCAAGGCCCGTTTGCTGACTGAAAAACAGGGACGTGTCACGTTTGCGGATGTGGCGGGAATTGATGAAGCTAAAAGCGAGCTGGAAGAAATTGTTGAATTCCTTAAAGATCCACAAAAATTTCAGCGGCTGGGTGGCAGAATACCAAAAGGGGTCTTGTTGGTTGGCCCTCCTGGAACAGGGAAAACCTTATTGGCGCGTGCGATTGCTGGCGAGGCAAATGTTCCATTTTTTACAATTTCAGGTTCTGATTTTGTAGAAATGTTTGTTGGAGTGGGGGCTTCTCGTGTTCGAGATATGTTTGAACAGGGTAAAAAAGCTGCTCCCTGTATTATTTTTATCGATGAAATTGACGCCGTTGGACGTCATCGTGGTGCCGGTCTCGGTGGTGGTAATGATGAGCGAGAACAGACTTTAAATCAGATGCTGGTTGAAATGGATGGATTTGACAGCAATGAAAGCGTAATTCTCATAGCCGCAACGAACAGGCCTGATGTTTTGGATCCAGCATTGTTACGTCCAGGAAGATTTGATCGTCAGGTTGTTGTGCCTAATCCTGATGTCGGGGGTCGTGAAAAAATCCTTCGCGTACATATGAAAAAGGTTCCGTTAGCATCTGATGTTGATCCAAGAGTAATTGCCCGTGGAACACCAGGTTTTTCTGGTGCTGATCTTGCAAATCTTGTTAATGAGGCGGCTTTGTTGGCTGCACGGTTAAACCGTCGAACAGTATCGATGCTAGAATTTGAAAATGCCAAAGACAAGGTCATGATGGGTTCAGAACGTCGTTCACTGGTCATGAGTGAAGATGAGAAAAAAATGACCGCGTATCATGAAGGCGGGCATGCCATTTGCGCATTATTTACTCCTGGATGTGATCCGGTACATAAGGCTACAATTATTCCACGTGGACGCGCATTGGGAATGGTGATGAGTCTACCGGAAGGCGATCGCTATTCAAAAAGCAAATCGAAATGTTTGGCTGAACTGGTTCTTGCCATGGGTGGACGTTGTGCTGAATCAATGATTTTTGGTCCGGAAAATGTTTCAAACGGTGCATCTGGCGATATCAAAATGGCGACGGATCTTGCACGACGGATGGTTACTGAATGGGGTATGAGTGAAAAAATTGGACTTGTTTCTTATGCTGAAAATGAACAAGAGGTTTTTCTGGGTCATTCCATGGGACAAGGTAAAAATATTTCTAGTGAAACCGTTCATGAAATAGAAGCCGAAGTTAAACGTTTGATTGATGATGCACATAAACGTGCAACAGCGTTGTTAGAAGAGCACAGGGAAGATCTTGAAAGATTGGCTCAAGGTCTTTTGGAATATGAAACTTTAAGTGGAGAGGAAATCAGACAGGTTCTTCGCGGTGAAAAAATTGAACGTAGCCTTGTTGATGACACGACAAAAAAATTGAGATCATCAATCGATGTGGCTCATCATTCAGGTGATAATGTTGGTTCTGATAAAATAAAAAAGGATGATGCTGGTCATGCTGATAATCCTGTTCCTGCAACAGGTGTTAATTTTGAGTAACATAACTAGGGTTTTAATTTTTATGGATTAAAACTATTTTTTAAGTGAAAAGAATATATTCTTTTCACTTATTTTATTTGAGATTGATATTAGATGACAGTGTCATGGTTATAGTGTTAAGAATGATATGATTATAAATCCTACAGGATTTTTATTTGGAAATTCAGCCCAGTTTGCAATCAAAAATGAGCTTGCATTACCTTTTGCAGGTCAAGAAAAAAAAGTTGCCTTTTCAATGATTGAGATAATTGAGAATCAAAAACTGGAAATTGGGTATGTCAAAGATTGTTTTCATTCACCCTTATATTCTAATCAGATAAGAAAAATAACAACTGCCTCGCCTCTGGCTGGATTGCCTGAAGGTTCTCTAATTATGGGTATACTGAATGTAACGCCTGATAGTTTTAGTGATGGTGGCAAACATTATTCAAGTTCAACTGCTATTCGGGCCGCTCATAAAATGGTTGAGGATGGTGCGACAGTAATCGATATTGGTGGTGAAAGTACACGGCCTGGCTCTCAACCTGTGTCAACTGAAGAGGAATGTCGTAGAATTATTCCTGTTGTCAAAGCATTAAAAGGATGTGGTGCCTATTTGTCTGTTGATACGCGTCATGCTGAAACAATGAAATATGCCTTAGATGCAGGAGCTGATTTAATTAATGATATTTCTGCTCTTGATGATAGGGAAAGTGCACAGGTTATTTCTCAGGCTCAATGTCCTGTGATTTTGATGCATATGCGTGGAAATCCCCAGACAATGCATCAATATAAGAATTACAACAATGTTTTGGTTGATGTTTTTGCAGAATTGCAAAGAAAAATTCAAAAAGCGGTAAATGCAGGTATTCGTCGTGAAAATGTAATACTTGATCCGGGTATAGGTTTTGCAAAGAATAATTTTCAAAATATGGAACTTTTAAAAAAATTCGCCGCTTTTGCTAACTTAGGTTGCCGTTTGCTTCTAGCAGTCTCCAGAAAACGTTTTATTAGCGAAATTGCTGGAAAAATGAATTTTGAGAAATATGATGCCGCTACCATGATAGCGTCATCTCCAGCATTTTATTTTGGAAATTCAATTATTCGTGTTCACAATGTGCCCGCTGCGGTACAAAGCATGAAAATGTGGCAGACTTTATATGGTTGATTTCTGTCATATCAATTGTGATGTTTTATTGTTTAACATGGGAAAAGTTAATGAAAAATCATAGATTACTTTTTGGAACAGATGGAATTCGTGGTACAGCCAATAGTGATCCTATGACGGTAGAAGTGGCACAGAAGCTTGGCCAAGCTGCAGGATTGATGTTCATGGCTGGAAAAGACCATAGAAGACATCAAGTTTTGATCGGAAAAGATACACGTTTATCAGGCTATATGATTGAAAGTGCCTTGGTTGCCGGTTTTTTATCGGCAGGAATGGATGTGATTCTGGTTGGTCCGATGCCTACGCCAGCGATTGCAATGTTGACTCGCTCCTTGCGTGCTGATCTTGGGGTTATGATTTCTGCATCACATAATCCATTCCAAGATAATGGAATAAAAATTTTTAACAGAGATGGATTTAAGCTTTCCGATGCACAGGAGCTTGAAATTGAAGCCATGATTAGATCTGATTTGTCAGGTCAATTGGCTGGTAATGAACATATTGGTCGGGCCGTACGTCTGGATGATGCAGCAGGTCGCTATATTGAACATGCAAAGGCTTCTTTTCCCCGTGGGTGTCGCCTTGATGGTTTGAAAATCGTTATTGATTGTGCAAATGGTTCCGCTTATCATGTGGCCCCCAAAGCACTGTGGGAGTTGGGCGCAGAAGTTATATCGCTTGGATGTAAACCGAACGGTTTAAATATTAATAAAAATTGTGGATCAACACATCCAGAAACGTTAATCAATTCTGTGTTGGAGCATAAGGCTGATTTGGGAATAGCTCTTGATGGCGATGCTGATCGTATGCTGTTGGTTGATGAAGAGGGCAAGCTTATCGATGGTGATCAGATTCTGGCTTTAATTGCATCTTCCTGGGATAGAAAGAAGATGCTCCAAAATCATTCAATTGTAGCGACAGTGATGTCCAATATGGGACTCGAGCAGTTTTTGGATGATACCGGAATTCAATTAACGAGAACCTGTGTAGGTGATCGTTATGTTGTTGAAAAGATGCGTCAACTTGGATGTAATGTTGGAGGGGAACAGTCTGGGCATATGATCCTTTCTGAATTTTCAACGACCGGTGATGGTCTTATTGCTGCATTGCAAGTATTGGCAGTTATTATTGAAGAGGGTAAAAAAGCAAGTGAAGTATGTAGAATGTTTATGCCGTTCCCTCAAAAGTTATATAATATTCGTTTTAACGGAAAAAACCCTTTAAATACCGAAGCAGTTAAAAAGGTCGTAAGGGATGCGGAATTGAAATTGGGTAAAGAGGGAAGGGTCCTTCTAAGGAAAAGTGGGACAGAACCCTTGATTCGTATTATGGTTGAGGCAAAAGATAATCAGCTTGTGGATCTTGTGTTACAGCAATTAAAACAAGTGATTGAAAATAATATCTAGGTATTGACTTTATGTAGTTAAATATGAAAGCAGGTTGTCTATTATTTGATGATTTATTGAATAATGTTCCTTTGGGACAGAAAGTATCTCTTTTATGCTTTGAACGAAAGGAGAGAGGATTTTATCCTGATCATAACAATTTTCAATCATGTTTTGAATCATTGTTAAAGTCATTTCCGGATGGAACTGTAATCCAATTACATTATTCTTTATCATAAAGGCCTGATGTGGGCAACCTTGACTAAATGCGAGTAATTTGGCATGTGCTGGAATATCAAATTGTTCACCATGCCATAAAAATGTGACAAAATTTTCAGGCCATTTGATTTTCTTACTCTCCTTGGATTGAATTACCTGAATAGGAAACCAACCAATTTCTTTATGCTTAGCGATTGTAATATGGGCATTATAAATGTCAGCAATTAATTGAGCCCCCAAACAAATGCCTAGAGTTGGAATATTTTTATTTATTAAGTTTTTAATTAATTGTTTTTCTTTTGATAACCATTTATATTTTTTTTCATCATGAACACTCATGGGACCACCCATGATAATTAAAAGATTGATGTTATAGGAAAGAGGAATGTTTTTTTCATCCATTTCGTACAATTTCAAAATAATTGTTTCATATTGATGTATTTTTAGCCAATCAAGAATATAACCCGGTGTCTCAAAAGAAGCATGCTGCAAGATTAAAGCCTTCAAGATTGTTTCCTTTGGTATGAATGTTTATGTTAAAAATTTTGAAGAATTATAATAATATTATTAGCAAATTAAAATAAAAAAGCCTCTTGATATGAGATCAAGAGGCTTTGATGATTTATCAATGGATAAACTAAAGAGTTTTATCCCCTTTGTGCCAGCTGCAAGGACAAAGACCCCCGTTTTGCAAAGCATCAAGAATGCGAAGGAATTCTTCTGGATTGCGACCAACAGACAGGTCATTTGCACTGACGTGACGGATAATCCCTTCTGGATCAACAATATATGTCGCTCTTAAATCAACACCAGCTTCATAATGAAGAATACCTAATGCTGCAGAAAGTTCGCGCTTGTTGTCAGCCAGCATTGGAATCTTCAGATTTTTTAAAGTTTCATTATGAAGACGCCAGTTTAAATGAACATATTCAGAGTCAATCGATACACCGTAAACAGCAGTGTTACGTTCTGAAAATTCTGTTTCCATGTCGCTAAAAGCCGCGATTTCCGTTGGGCAAATGAATGTGAAATCCATAGGCCAAAAGAAAAATAATTTCCATTTACCCTTGTCGCTTTGATTATTGATCGTTATAAATTCTCCATTCAGTCCATCAGGACCAGCAGGAACAGTTGTAAGACTAAAAGATGGAAATTGATCACCAACAGTCAACATATTATTTTCTCCTAATAAAATAACATTATAAAATTTTTTTTGGTTCCTCTATTAATATGTGTAAAAAATGCTAATATTTCAAATGAAATATTTAGTAATGAATGATTGAAAAAAACGATGGAAGCACTCCCTTCGCCGCAACAATTACGTTATCTTATTGCATTGTCAGAATTACATCATTTTGGTCGTGCGGCAAATGCCTGCTCTGTCACACAGTCAACATTATCTGCAGGAATTTTAAGTTTAGAACGTCAGTTGAATGTCTCTATATTGGATAGAACAGCGGGAAAAAGGGTTGTATTTACACCATTGGGACAGGAAATAGCTGAACAAGCAAGAATTGCATTGCAGGGTTTGGAAACGGTTCGTGAAATGGTAAGTTTTGCGCATGAACCACTTTCCTCTTCTTTGAGGCTTGGAATCATTCCCACAATTGCACCTTATATTTTATCTTTTTTGGTTAGGGAAATTCGGAAAACCTATCCAAAACTAACTTTGACTATTCAGGAAGATATAACTGAAAATCTAATGGAAAAATTATTCATTGGATATCTCGATTTATTGATTATTGCAATGCCATGTTCCTGTGGAGGTGCGGATACCTATGCGCTTTATAAAGACAAATTCTATTTAATAACACCCAAGGATCATGTCTTAGCCTTTTTGGATAGGGTGTCATTACATCAGATTGATCCAAAAGAAATTATAATGTTGCAAGATGGTCATTGTTTACGCGATCAGACCATTGATATGTGTCGACAAAGTCAGACCATGAAAGCGGTCAACGATTTCAGCAACAATTTTGTCGCCTCTTCTCTGGATACGGTAATAAGTATGGTTGAAGTCGGTTTGGGAATTGCATTTATTCCCGAAATGGTTATTAGATCCGGTGTAATAGTAAACAAGGATGTAGCTGTCTGTTCTTTAGAGGGAAATCCAGCCTGGAGAACAATTGGCCTGGCTTGGCGTAGAAATTCATTGAGATCGGCAGAATTCAAGCAATTTGAAAAAGTTTTCCAAAAGCTTAAACTTTAGAAAATAATCGCTTTGCATTTGACATTTTTTAATTTTTCTTTATATAAAAAGGGACTTTTGTATTTATTGCCTGGGATGAATTAATTATGAAAATCAGAAATAGTTTACGTTCTGCGAAACTCCGCGATAAAGATTGTCGCATTGTTCGCCGTCATGGAAAAGTATATGTAATCAACAAGAAAAATCCGCGTATGAAAGCACGTCAAGGTTAGTTCTAAATTTGTTTTACTTTTTACAATCCTCTGTTTAAGAGGATTTTTTATAGAATATACAATTCAAACAATATGCGTTTAAAAAAGTTATTTTTTGTCTTTTACTAAATCTGAACGTACCATTTCAACATAATCTGGATTTGCATTTGTATTTGATTCCGGTATGCCTTTTGCAATCAAATAAATGCGAGTGGCCGGAATACCCTGATTAATTAAGACAGCACGTATAGTAAGCCCACGATTTAAGGCGTTTCTTCTTGGTGTAGATATATCATCAACAGTTCCATGACTATATGCATTAAGGTAAATCTGAACGTTAGGATTCCGCTTAAGTACATTAGCCATATCCATTACCGTTTTCATCATTATTTCGTTTAATTCAGATTCATCTCCCTTAAAATTAATGATGGTGTGTTGATCATTAACCACGACATTTCCTTGGGCTTTAGGATTAATCTTAGGCATGGCAGGAGGGGCTGGTGGATGTAAAGGTACGTTTAGCTCTGGATCTCTAAAAACAGGGTTGGGAGGTGGGGAATTGGGAATTGACGGGATGGCAGCTTGTGTTTGTTTTGGTTTTGACTGCGAAATTTTAGCAGGATTTGTTGGTTGTTTTGTGTGTTTGGAAATAGAAGTTGCTTTTTTATTTTTTGTCGATTTTGGTTGGATATTTTTTGCAGGACCTAGATTATTTAAGGCTGAATTATTGACACTAACCTGGGCAAAAATCATGTTATTCCAAGAAGAAAACAATATGGTTGAAAATATAGTCAAATAATAAAGATGTTTTTTTTTTAGTGCCGGTGCAGAAGATGATAAAAAAAACATTGACGAATTCTCAACCTGTTAGAATAAAAGAATAACTAAAATTAATTATCATTAATTATCAAGGTTTGGAAATGTTTTCTAATATTGTCTCCCTAATTTTAGGGAAAAGCGCTGCATTTCCTGCAACGGTATTAACGGACATTTTTAGATCATCTAATGGATTTCCTTCAGGATCGGTTATATATCCGCCAGCTTCCTTGACCAATAGAATTCCTGCGGCAACATCCCAGGGTTTTAAATCCATTTCCCAAAAACCTTCATAACGGCCTGCTGCAACCCATGCTAAATCCAGGGCAGCGGCACCATAGCGTCTTATGCCTGCAATTTTTGGCATGACTGATTTAAGGATTTTTACAAATTTTTCCTGTTTATTAATGTCGGAAATGGCAAAAGGAATGCCAGTGGCAAGTACAGCCTGAAACATGTCTCGTCGAGAGGAAACGCGAAGGCGACGTTCATTCAGAAAAGCGCCGACACCCTTTTCAGCCCAAAACATTTCATTGGCAACCGGGTTATAAATAACGCCGGCAACGATTTCAACCTGACCTTTATCATTACGTTTCTGAAGGCCTATGGAAATTGCCCAATGTGGAATTCCATGTAAAAAATTAGTTGTTCCATCAAGAGGATCAACAACCCAGCGCCAGTTCCAGTTATCTCCCCCTGAGGCACCGCTTTCTTCCATAAGAAAGGCATATCCAGGTCTCGCTTTACTGAGTTCTGTTTTAATAGTCGATTCGGCCTTTAGGTCTGCCTGTGATACGAAGTCCCCGGGACCTTTGACACTCACTTGCAACATCTCAACTTCATTAAAATCACGAAGAAGCGTGCGTGCAGCTTTTTGTGCTGCATTCTGCATTACGGTCATATGAGGGGAAAGTCGAATCGCCATTAATTTTTCCTAGAATTTACAAAAGGCATTTGAATTTTTCAGTTAGTATTTAACCTAACTTAATAATGCAAATTTAAAAAGATGTCTTTCTTAATTGACTAAGATTTGACATCTTTTCTTTAGATCAAAATAAAAATGGTTTAGGTTTAAAACTATAAAAAAGCCTAATTTTTTGCTCTTTCAACATAGCTGCCATCTTCTGTTCGTACAACGATTTTTTCTCCAGCCTCGATAAAAGGGGGAACCATTGTTTTTACACCATTGGATAACATGGCGGGCTTATAGGAAGAACTTGCTGTTTGGCCTTTTACCACAGGTTCCGCCTCAACAATTTCCAAGGTTACCTGAGGGGGCAATGTGACGGAAATGGGATCGCCCTCAACCAAGTTGACTATGACCTTCATATTATCCTGCAGAAACGCAACCTGATCCCCAAGTATATCTTTTGGCAACATAAATTGTTCAAAAGTTTCCGGATCCATGAACACAAGATTATCACCATCTTCATAAGAGTAATTATATTCTTTGTCTTCGGTTAACAGACGTTCGACGGTATCGGCAGTACGCCAACGTTCATTGGTTTTGTTGCCTGTTTTAAGATCACGCATTTCGACTTGAATAAAGGCACCGCCTTTACCAGGTGTGATGATTTGCTGCTTAAGGACAGACCACCGACGTCCATCATGTTCAATAACCTGACCTGCACGGATTTGGTTTGCCTGTTGTTTCATAATACTCTCTGATGATTAAAATACTAAAAAGACGGTTTATCGTTCTTTTTATATAAAATGGACTAGGCGTTGCTGCAAGATATAATTTAAATTTTATGATTATGATTTTTAGGGTCAAGAATCGAGGATGGTTTTTCGGGATCATAATAGTCTGGTCCCAATGGAACTTTTCCATACCCTCCAGGAATATCAAGAACATAGGTAGGCCAAGCTATACCTGTAACGCGCCCTCTTAATGCACGAAGTAATTCCTGTCCATTATTAATGGGTACATAAAATCGATTGGTGCCAGGCGCTTTATCCAGCTGATGTAAATAATAGGGCTTTATCCGCCATTCAACAAAAGATCTCAATAGGTTTTCCAGCGTTTCAATATTATCATTCACATTTTTCAATAATACGGATTGGCTAAGAAGAGGTATCCCTCTCGAGAGCAAACTGCGAATGGCCTTGAATGCGTAAGGGGTGAATTCAGCTGGATGATTGGCATGAACAACGATCCATAGCGCCTTGTTTGTGTCCAGACTTTCAATAAAGATTTTGTTCATAAGAGAGGGTGCGGAAAAGGGGACACGTGTATGAATCCGTATGGTTGAAACATGCGGTATGTTATTTATTTTTTGTATAATCAGTTTCATTCGACGTGGCGAAAGAATAAAGGGGTCGCCCCCTGAAAGAATAACTTCACGAATTTTGGAATGTTTTTCAATCCATTGAAGTGCTGCAATCAATTCCCTGTCATTGAGTAAACCGTGATCTGGGCCAACATGTTCCCTGCGGAAACAGAAGCGGCAATAGACAGGACAAATCTGTAGAGGTTTCAATAATACACGGTCTTCATAACGATGAACAATCCCTTTGATTGGTGACAATGCTTCATCTCCAATGGGATCATGCATTTCATCCGGGGTAATTTTCAATTCATCAGGATGAGGTATGTATTGTAGACCGATTGGGTTGGGGTCATTCTTTTCAAAATCATGAATAAGATTCACCATTTCAGGAGAAATGGCGGTGGCATAAAACTGTTCCAATTCTTGCAGAGGCTTTCTAATGGTTTGATCAATTAGCCTGGAATCAATTAAATCCTGAACATTTCGAAGTGTTTTTGATGTCATGAATTTTTTCTTGCTTTGAAGAGGAAAGCTTTTATTTAATTTAAATTGTTGCATATTTAAAGACATAAATAAATTTCTCAACATAATAAGGAACCCTGCAATATTATGTCTGATCTTAGAGTATCGATAGCCGATCGTTTACCTTTATTGAAACGTCGTCAATGGATCATGAAATCCATTCGCAGTTTTTTTGATGCTCGAGGATACATGGAAATTGAAACGCCTTATTTGGTCAAAACTCCTGGGGAGGAAGTCCATTTACATCCGTTTCATTCGGTATATGAAACTCCCCAAGGAGAAAAACACAATCTCTTTCTTCATACCAGTCCAGAATTTTCCATGAAGAAGGTAATGGCAGAAATTCATCAGCCTATTTTTCAGTTGGCACGGGTTTGGAGAAATCAAGAGGGAGGTAATATTCATTCATCAGAATTCACGATGTTGGAATGGTACAGACCAAACTGTTCCCTTGGTGATCTTATGGATGAATCAGAATTGCTGTTAAAGAGGTTATTGCCACCTTATATTGATTATAATCATTACAAGCTTGATTTTACCAAACCGTTTCAACGTCTGACAATTCAACAAGCCTTTGAGATTTATGTTGGTATTGACTTGCTTGATCTTCCTGAAGATGTTGCCTTATTGGCAAAGGCGGCAAAGGTTGATGCAAGGAATAATGAAACATGGGAAGATTTGTTCTTTCGTCTTCTATTGGAAAAAGTCGAACCGAATATAGGAAGACAAAATCCAACGTTCCTGACTCATTGGCCTTTAAGCCAAGCAGCCCTGGCAAAAAAGGATCCCTTGGATCCGCGGGTGGCTTTGCGATTCGAATTATATGCAGGAGGTCTGGAACTGGCAAATGCATTTGAAGAATTGACCGATCCACTGGAGCAGAGAAAAAGATTTGTTTACGATCGTCAGCGTCGTTCTGAATTATATCCTGAAATGAAATATTGGGAGATGGATGAGGAATTATTGCTTTCACTTGAAAAATTACCTGTGTGTTCGGGAATTGCCATGGGTGTAGATCGATTGGTCATGTTGGCAACAGGTGTGACCAATATACAGAATATATTATGGGTATGAATAACGTAGTTTTATTGATAGAAATAAATGATTGAATGCTTGTCGAAATGTTTATTACAAGTTAAATCATAGAGATATTATGTCTAATGTTTATTAAACGCTGGCAAGAGTAAGAATTTAATATAAGGATTTTGACAGGATGAGACATTTAAACGGTGGTAATTGGGCTGATAAAAATTATTTAAAAAAAATTTCAATTCGAATTTGTGGTTTTATAGGACTACTCTCATTAGTTAATTGTTCAAATAGTGGTGTCCCCGAGCATGAACGAGAATGTCAATGGCATGGGAGCCCATCCTGGTATTGCCGTCATACTGCTAAAGTTGATACATATTATACGAAAGGGAGCACAAAACTTTATTTTATTCCTTCTTACAATAATGTTAAAGAATTTCCAGTGCCCAATATGCCTGTTTATGCTGACGAATCATTGGATCAAACAGTGAGAGCTTCTATCGTGTTGGCGGATTATACGGCGGCATTGCGGAAAACAGGTCTGTTATCGATTATTGAACGTCGGGGTCCCTATACGCTTTTTGCAGTACCAAATGCACCAATGGAAAAGCCTAAATTTTTTGTGAATGGTTCATTGATGGACGTTCAGAATGAATCTTATTTGAAAAGATTGATGGGGTATACAATAGTGTTTGGAAGTTATTCGCCTGAATATCTTAAAAAACTGGTATTGCAACATAATGGAACTTACACTCTAACAACCTATTATAATGATCCATTATATATTTCCTTGGACAATACTAAACAGCAATTGATAGTTAAAAACAAGGTTGGAGAGAGAAATAAAATCTGGGTAAATGGTATTCCCCAGGCCAATGGTTTCATATATGTGACTCAGGATTTACTGAATGTTGTTCCATAATTGAAAGAAATTTTGTAAATCGCAATAAAAGAGATGAAAGTCATTTTAAAATATAGGTTCGTATTTTTTTCTTATATAGTTTTCTATATTTCTATCCCTTTCATTGCGTGGGCATACCAGAATCAAATCGATCGTGATATACGTTAAAAAATTAAACAGATAAAACATAATACTCGTTTAATCATTTTTGGTAAAAAACAGCAATTGATCAAGTTTTAGCATTGTATTTAGCAGTTCATAATTATGATTTCAGAAATGATTTAATTCGTATTGGATATTCTTCCTCTTAAAAAACTGGATGTTGCTTATGTCGGTATTATTAAAGAAAAAACAACGATTTTTTTAGTAACGCATGTGTACCTATAGATGGATACAAAGTTATCGATTCCCGTTTTAAAGCCTGTAGTAAAAACAAACCTAGTATTATCGTTTTAAGAAATTTTTTTTTAGTTAATAATTTTATCCAAGATAATTGCAGATTTATTATTATTACTAATTATAGGAATGGTTATTCTTGCTCAGCCTCGTTTATAGATTTTAACATTTCTTTGATTCCTTGGGCTGGACCTTCAGCATGTCCCCATACAGCATTTATAACAGCAAGAAAATCTGCGCCAGCCTTTACAAGGGGTTTGCAATTTTCAGGTGTAATGCCGCCAATTGCAACTACAGGAAGTTCCATTAATTCTGACCACCATTTTAAGAGTTCAAAAGGAGTGCGAATTTCTGTATTTTTGGTTGGTGAAGGAAAAAAGGCGCCATAGGCAATATAATCAGCGCCGCTTTCACCAGCTTGCATTGCCAAGTCTTTACTGTCGTAACAGGAAACACCTAATTGTAAATGATCCCCAACAATTTGTCGGGCTTGTTGTATAGGCATATCTTCCATACCTATATGAACACCGTCACATTCAAATTTTTTTGCCAGATCTGGACGGTCATTAAGTATAAAAGCAATATCACGTTCCTGAACGACAGGTTTAAGAATTTCAATTGCTTGACATATTTCAAGGTCCGTGACGTTTTTTAAACGAAGTTGAACAGCTGCAATAGGTCCGGCTTCAAGGGCTTCAACGAGTAAGGGTTTAAATTTTTCTGGATTAAGTTGGGGTGGTGTTAATAAGTATAACTGGCAATTAGACATTATCTTGTTAATTCGATATTGGATTGTTTTTGATAAAAAGATAGGTTAGAACCTGTTTAATAAAAAGATATAGATATGTATAGAGAATAAATAATGTTCCATTTCTGTTTTAATGAAAATAATGTTGGTCACTTTTACTAAATATATCGTTGTTGGAATAGCGAATACCCTCTTAACTTTAGGTATTAGTTTTATTCTTATATATTTTAAAGTCAATTTGTATTTGGCTAATATTATTGGATATATTTTTGGCTTTATTTTAAGTTTTATATTAAATTCATTATTTACTTTTTCAGTACAATTGACTGTTTTAAGGTTTTCAAAATTTTTTATAACTTTTTTATTTTGTTATTTTTTAAACCTCTTAGGGATGAAAATATTCTTAGATTATTTTTTGATCTCTTCTAATTTAAAAGCCTATTTTGCCCAATTGATTGGAATGGTCGTTTATACTTTGAATAGTTTTTTTATTAATAAATTCTGGGTCATGAAATAAATAATACATTGATGTTATTGTATGAGAATGGAAGATAAAAGGGATTTTTATAAAGCGGGGTGAAATATGGACAAAGAAACAATTCCCTCATTAGCTCTGATCGTGCCTTGTTATAACGAATCGGATATATTTAAACATAGTTTAAATATTTTAAAAAACTTTCTCAATTGCCTGGTTGAAGAAAAAAAAATCAGGGAAAATAGCTATATTCTTTTTATTGATGATGGAAGTGAAGATGATAGTTGGCAGCAAATTATACTGGCTTCACGTGAATTATCCTGTGTAAGAGGAATAAAATTATCCAGAAATTGTGGGCATCAAGTTGCACTGATAGCGGGTTTATCTTCGGTTGATACGGACATATGTATCAGTATCGATGCAGATTTGCAGGATGATATACAATGTATAGACAAAATGGTTGAAAAATATAAACAGGGATTTGAAATTGTTTATGGCGTCAGAAAGGATCGTTCCACGGATACTGTATTCAAAAGAGGAACCGCAATTATATTTTATCAATTAATGGAAAAAATGGGGGTTGAACAAATTGCCAACCATGCGGATTATCGTCTGTTAAGTTATCGTGCTTTGCAGAGCCTGCTGAAATTCAAAGAACGTAATATATATATACGTGGTTTGATACCTTTACTTGGTTACAAACAAGCCAGGGTCTATTACACAAGAAGTGAACGTCTGGCGGGTGAATCAAAATATCCATTGAAGAAGATGTTGGGACTTGCACTAGAAGGGATTACCTCTTTTTCAATAATACCTTTGAGAATAATTTGTTTTATTGGATTTATAACTTGTTTTATTTCACTAATTGCAATTGGCTATATATTGACTGAAAAAATGATGGGCTATGTTGTTCAGGGTTGGGCTTCTGTTCTTATATCAATCTTTTTTTTAGGAGGAGTGCAACTTTTTTCTTTGGGAATTATAGGTGAATATATTGGAAAAATTTATATGGAAGTAAAAAAGCGTCCCAAATTTTTTATTGAAGATACTATAATGAAGGAATAATAAATTATTAATTAAAAAAAAGCGTTTTAGTTATGTAATAAAACGCCTTTATATTATATGCAAACTATAGTTATTATTTTTTAAAGATATCAACAAGTTTATTTAAAATTTCTAAGGCTTCATGACGTGGGCGCTGAAAGACATTACGTCCAATTATAGCTCCGTTTGCACCGCCATCTTTTAGTGATTGATATGTTTCTAAAAGATTTTTTTCCGAGGTATGGGTTCCGCCTGAAAAAATAACCAATCGACGTCCGGCAAAAGCGGATTGCATGATATGTTCAGTGCGTTTGGTTAAACTGGAAATGTCAATTTTTTCTTTTTCATACACTTTTTTGGCTTCAGGCAAATGTAGATGAGCCGTGGGTGGCTTAATTTTAATAATATGGGCACCCATTTGAGCGGCAATATGTGCGGCATAGGCACAGACATCAATGGCGGTTTCACCATCTTTATCCAGTGAGGGGCCACGTGGATAACTCCAAATGACTGAAATTAATCCAACGGATTTTGCTTCCTCAATAATTTCCTGAAGATTTCTCATCTGATCATAAAAATAATCACTTGCGGGATATATTGTATATCCGATACCGACACAACCTAAACGGAGAGCTTCCTTAACTGAACCTGTTATTCCCTGATTTTTTGCATTGTTCAGGCAATTTGCATTGTTAAGTTTAAGAATGGTTGGAATTTGATGGGCATAGATGCCGGCCCCACATTCCAACGCTCCCAATGGAGCAGCATAAGCGTTCAATCCTGTGTCAATGGCAAGTTCATAATGATAATGAGGATCATAGGCCGCTGGATTGACAGCGAATGATCTTGCTGGTCCATGTTCTACCCCTTGATCAACAGGGAGAATAATAAGTTTGCCTGTTCCCGATAGTTTACCGTGCATTAACAACCGTGCAAGATTACGTTTTGTTACCGGGCTATCACTTTCGTAATTATTAAGAATATGTTTAATTTGAGGGGTTAGTTTCATTGTTAGACCTAAAAACAAATCATTAGAGAAGTGGAAAATTATAATATTCTTTTTCAGAAAGGATAGTAAAATTAAGTTTATGTGATTTTTTGTAATATGAAATAGTCATTACTTAGAAGTAAGAGAATCTTAATTCGGTCAAGTCAAAACTTTCTGAACGTTTGGTTAAAATAGTCGCTTGAAGTGAGTCCGCACGATTTTTGAGGAGGTTAAACTGTTTTGATTTTGAATTAAAGAGTATTTTTTTTTGGCCAAGTCTCAAAGCCGCCAATGCCAATCCGGCACTATCGTAGCAATCTAGTGCGTCATCAGTTGGATTTGAAAAAAGTTGTTTGCCAAATTTTATAAGTTGCATCCACCAGCGTACACCCATATAAGCAACAGCATTCTGGGGAGAGATGAAAGTTATAGGGCAGTAATTATTTTTAATATGTGAAGTAATAAAGTAAAATTGGGATAAATGATTGACGGTAAAAAAATATGCATTTGTATCAGTAGTGTATTTATTAAATGAGAAAATTATATTTTTTTGTGATATAAAAGTGAATTTATGGGCTTGCATTTTGGATAAGTGTCTTTTTTTAAGTATTTAATCGATAATTACCTTTAAAAAATAAAAAGGTTTTTATTATTTGGATATCATATAAGGTGTAATAACATGGAAACGCATGAAGTCATTAGTACAATTGAATCTGATAATAAAAACAATTCAGAAAAAATAAATATATTGTCTATAAACAATACTGAGGAGGGAAATAATCAGGATTCATCAGATAAAAAGCTTGAAAAGGCGTTTGATAAAATAGAATTTTTTTTAGACAAAAAATTATCTTCACTTGATTTTATAAATTCAAATAAAAGTGCAGATAAAATTTTAGCAAATTTAGACATTTTAATTACCCAGGTAAAAGATGTATTATTAAAAGTGGATTAGTTGGAAAATAAAATTAACAAGATCGTTAGAGATGAAAGAATGGCGCAAGTAACAATTTCCATTAATGGTTTTAATTATACAGTTGGATGTGAGGATGGGCAGGAAGGTCATTTACAGGCAATGGCCAATATTGTTGAACAACATATAGATATGATACGAAAGATAGGGGGTCAGAGTGGTGAGGGACGCTTGTTGGCTCTGGCAAGCCTGATTATGGCAGATAAGCTTCATGACATAACTAATCAATTGAATGCATTGGAAAAAAAACAAAATGAGCATGAGATTGAGGTTTTAAGAAACAAGAACCGTGAATTGCAAGAACAATTAAAATATTTCTCCGAACGGGCGGAGACTATTGCAGACAGGATTGAAATAGCCTAAATATATAATGGAGGCTGCTTGGTTCGTTAGAAAGTTCATCTCCTGGGCCGATAATTTCTTCCAAGGGAGCTGGCGCTGACGTAATCGTGGTTTCGTTATTCTGGCACCCACCTGTATTTGCAGGTCCGGAAGAGCTGACAGTTCGACGGCTATGGCGGCTTCTTTATTTTTATTAAAAGACATAGATGCAAAATATTTCAAATCAAAAAAAAATGCTGCGACAAAAAATGCGGCAATTGAGAATTGAAAATCAAATTTTACAGCAAAAAAAAAATAAACAGTTAAATCGAAATATTGTTCAGTATATTCATAAAAAACATTTTCGTAGTCAGAAAATTGCGTTTTTTTGGCCTCTTGAATTTGAAGCGGACATACGGGATAGTTTGCATGAATTATATCGGCAGGGATATCGTATTCTATTACCCGAAACGCCACCGGTGGGATTGGCCTTGCAGTTTCACTTATGGTATCCGGAAGTGCAGTTGAGGTCTGGACGGTATAAAACCTTATATCCAGATACGGAAATCATGCACCCCCAGATAATTATGCTACCCTTACTGGCATTTGACCGGAAGGGTAATCGATTGGGTTATGGTGGAGGGTATTATGATAGAACATTGGCTGTTTATCCGATGGTTAAAACCGCTGGTATTGCTTTTTCCTATCAAGAGGTATCAACCGTACCGGTTGAAAAATTTGATTGTTCTTTACAAACGATCATTACTGAAACAGAAATTATTTACAGTCAGAAGGATTAAAGGTGCGTATTGCTTTTCTAGGGGATATAGTAGGTCGTAGTGGTCGAGAAGCCGTTATAAAAGAATTGCCCATGTTAAGATCTAAACTAAGTTTGGATCAGGTTATTGTAAATGCAGAAAATGCAAGTCACGGATTTGGGTTGTCTCCTATTATCGCACAGGATCTTTTCAGGGCGGGTGTCGATGTTATTACCTTGGGTAATCACAGTTGGGATCGTAAAGACCTGATTGCCTATATCGCACAGGATCCACGTATAGTCAGACCTATTAACTATCCCATCGGGACTCCGGGACAGGGCTATCATATCTCCTTTACAAAGGATGAAAAAAAAATATTGGTTATCAATGCAATGGGTCGTCTATATATGGATCCGCTTGATGATCCTTTTAAAATGATTGAAACTCTTTTGATATCCTATCGCTTGGGTGAAACAGTAGATGCCATATTGATAGATATACATGCCGAGGCTTCAAGTGAGAAAATGTCTCTTGGATATTATTTGGATGGAAAAGTTTCTGGGGTTATAGGAACGCATACGCATGTTCCTACCGCTGATTATCGGATTTTGCCGTTGGGTACTGCCTATCAAACGGATGCGGGTATGTGTGGGGATTATAACAGTGTCATCGGTATGCAGAAAGAAGCGGCCATTAACCGTTTTGTTACAAAAATGCCTGGATATCGTTTTCAGCCAGCCGAAGGATCAGCCACTATTTGTGGATTATTCATTGAAACAGATGATGCAACGGGATTGGCAAAACGTACGTTTCCCATTCGTTTCCAGGGTGAGCTGGACACTTTTTTGCCTGATATAAAATAAAGCAGAATACAACTCATTGCCGCAATAAAATATAATTGATTTTTAAATCCATATCAAAATGATCTGGAAGATCCGGAGGGATTTTGGGTAGTTGTGCATTTCTGAACATTCCAAGGATTGCCGCATCCAGAGCGTCAGAACCTGAGGAATTGGTGAGATTTATCGAGAGAACTTGCCCATCCCGGCTGATAACGACATGAACAGAAGGACTGCCATCTTCTCCTTTACGAATAGCATCAGGTGGATAATACATATGTTGTTGGATCCAGGCTGCAATTAAATCACTGTAATCGGAACTTACCCCTTTAATAGTAAATTTATCTGCATACGGAGTATTGATTTTACCATTTTTGACCATGGGACCAGTGGACATATTAATGGCTGAACGTGACCCCTGGGGTTTTATTTTTGCCATTCTGCGATGAGAAGCGTTTGGATTTTCATTAAAATCCAAGTTTGTCAGGTTTTCAAAAGGTGATTGAGATCTTACGGGATGAGCAGTTTTTCTTTTGATCCGTGGGGGAATATTTTTATAAAAATATTTATGTTCTTGATTTAAATTGATTTTCCTGTTTTTGTGTCTCGATTTTTCTTTTTTGGATGGTATTGGTTCCGCATCGGGTTGTGGAACTGTTATTCTGTTTTCAGATGGGTTTTCATCCGGTTTTGGAACTGAGGCTATTTTTGGAGGTACAGGAAGCGAATCAGGAATGGGAGGGGGAGAAATCGCCTTGCTTGGGGCTGGTTCCCCATTATATCCTTCACCTTTTAATCCTGATTGTCCTGTTGATCGAGGTAGAAAAACGACATCTACTGGTTTACCCTGACTACTATTTCCATATGGATTGGTATTTTTGTGATTTATATAGAGGCTTCCCACAAAAATAAGAATTACAATAATTCCATGAAAAAAAAGGGAAGTGGTAAAATCTAAAAAAAAAGGATGTTTTTTTGATTGGTCAGGAACATGAAGACAGGAATTTTTATCTATTGAATAGTGTAAAAATCGACCTGTTATAATTTTCTCAAGTTTATTGTCAATATTATCAAAAAGTCTAAAATTGCTATTGAAAGGTTCTTTGCGAAGAAGTTTGAAGCCTTTCAATAAATGGTTATAATTTTTAGGGCGATCCAGCAGGGAAGGTTTTAAATGGCATACCGATTGATGATGAATTACTGATCGATCTGATTTTTGAACCAAATTCCAATATAAATGACGTTTGCCTTTTCGTCTGCCAGATATTGGGGAAGGGTGTCTACCAATGTTCATTCGACTGTAATTTTCTTCGGATGGAATGTTTATTGACTAAAACTTTATCTATTTAACATAATGTAATCTAAAAAAGAATAAATCTTCGATTAAAATAATAATTAATATTATTTCTACATATTATCGTGTCATTAAACTGGATATGAGATAATGACTATTTTAATGATCAAATCATCATCTGACATTGAACAGGGAATGCGATTTCTTGAAAAAACAGATCAAGATCTAGCAAAAATTATTGATGAAGAAGGACCCTGTCGATTGAAAATCGATAGGAAAACGCCTTATGATGCCTTATTACAGGCCATAGCGGGGCAGCAATTGCACGCAAATGCAGCGAACGCTATTTTAAACAGGTTGAAATTGGCTAATTCAGGAGCTTTGCCAGATCCTAAAACTTTATTAAAATTAAACCCAGATCAATTACGAGATTGCGGCTTTTCATTTCGCAAGATCGATTCCCTATACGCTCTGGCCATGGCTACCCTGGATGGTATTGTTCCAAGCTATGAAGAGGCTTTAACTTTATCAGATCAAGATCTTATTGACCGTATAACCGTTCTGCCGGGAATTGGACGCTGGACGGTTGAAATGTTTTTAATTTTTACACTTGGTCGTATGGATATCATGCCAAAAGATGATTTTGGAATTAGGGAAGGCTGGCGTATTTGTAAAAATCTTGCACTGCAGCCTAAATCCAAACAACTGGAAATTGCCACCAGGATATGGAGTCCATTCAGGACAATCGGGGCATGGTATTTATGGCGAGCTGTTGAGCAATCAAAACCTTTGAATAAACGTAACCCTTTAACATTATAAAATTAATCAGAAAATTGTGATAGATCCAGAACAATTTTTCCGATATGCTTATTGCTTTCCATCAATTGATGCGCCTTTCTGACTTGTTCAAATGGAAAAATCTTGAAAACTTGAGGTTCAATAATTCCGGTATCTAAAAGTGGCCATACATGTTTATGTAAAGCGCGCGCGATTTTTCCCTTAAATTTTGTATCACGAGGTCTTAAAGTGCTGCCTGTAACAGTAACACGCTTCATGGCGATCAATCCCAGATTCACATTTTCCGCCTTTATACCTCCTTGGAATGATATGATAACCAAACGTCCTTCTTCACTGAGAGATTTAATATTATCATTGAAATAAGAAGCGCCCATAATATCTAAAATCAGATTAACACCTTGTTTATTCGTAAGCGATTTTATTTTTTCATAAAAATTATCTTTTTTATAATTTATAAAGTCAGTTGCGCCCAATTTTTTACAAAAACTCCCTTTCTCTTCAGTGCCAACAGTCGTATAAATGGTTGCTCCAAAAGCTTTGGCCAATTGAATTGCGGTAGTGCCTATTCCGCCACTGCCGCCATGGATCAGAAGGGAATCATTCGGTTTCAGATTGCCGATTGCAAAAAGGTTTGTCCAAACTGTAAAAAAAGTTTCAGGTAAAGCCGCCGCTTTTATAGCGTTATATTGTTTGGGCCATGGAAGACACTGTACGTAGGGAACAGAACAGTATTGTGCATATCCACCACCATTTGTTAATGCACAAACTTTGTCTCCGATGGAAAAATGGGAATTTGACGGGGATGAAACAATTTCTCCTGCTATTTCTAAACCCAAATGTGGATTTGCATTTTTGGGAGGCGGATAATTGCCCTGTCTTTGAACGATGTCAGGACGATTGATACCGGCAGCTTCAACCTTTATTAAAACTTCATTTCTTCTTGGTAAGGGAATGGGAATACTGGATAATTTCAAAACGTCTGGATTACCCGGTTGATCAAAGATTACCGCTTGCATCATAGAGGGAAGAGAAATGGACATATATTAATGCTTTCATGAATAAGGAGTAATTACAGTTTATTTGACCATAAAAAGGAATATTTTATAATAAAATGTAATTTACATGGAAAAGATAGATGAAACTCTGTAGATTTATCTTTTCAATTCACCCTTATATTTCTCTAACATATTGATTACATGCTTTATAACAGTTTATCTGATTTAGTGGCAGGTTTACCCAGACATTATCGTTTATTGGGAATAGATCCTGGTAAAAAACAAATTGGGTTAGCCTTATCCGATATAACCCTGATGCTTGCTTCCCCTTTTTCTGTTGTAAAAAGAGGGAAACTATCCGTTTTTGCTCAGTACTTGAAAGAATTATCTATAAAAGAAGAAGTTGGGGGTCTTGTTTGCGGATTACCTTTGTCGCTGGATGGTGACTTTGGGCCTGCAGCACAAGCAGCTAAAGATTGGATTATGGCTGTTTCTAATATGAGTGGTCTTCCGGCCTGTCTGTGGGATGAACGGTTGTCTTCCAGCGCAGTTAACCGCTTTTTGATTAATGAAGCGGATTTAAGCAGGAAAAAAAGGGATGAAATTGTAGATAAAATGGCTGCGAGTTATATATTACAAGCCGCTCTTGATACTTTAAAACCCAAGTAGATTATCTTTTGTTGCAGAAGTGGCGCCCAATGCATTGAGATATGATCGATAGATATCAAGCCTTTTTTTTGATTCTTGAATTTCGGCTTGGGGTATGGGCTTTGTTTTGTCATATCTTGATCGAAGGTTTATTATAGATTGATAAGCCTCATAACGATACCGTTTGAGCCGTTCAAATGAGGCTGGATCGGCTTTACCATAAAAATTGTGCATATAACGCTCATTCAAGTTAACCATGTTTTTATATTCATTTTGGACATGCTCGAGAATTGATTGCTGTTTTTTGGATGCACATGCAAATAAAAAAGGAAAGCAGATGAAAAAAATGAAATATTTAACATATCGTTTTGGCGTTTGTGTCATATGAAATTAATTCTTCATGAAATATGGCCGATTAAAAAATGGATCAATCATCAATACAAGATGTATATCTATAATTATACTAGGCATGAATGATCAAGATGAAAATAGTTATAAATAAAAATCAATTGTTCGTTCATTATAATATATTCGTATAATAAAAAATTTTCCTTTAAATGACAAATAATGATGATTAACGCAAATAACCCATATTTAAAACAAGTTAAGCGATTAATATTCAAGCAAAATGTATATTTTTTTATTCTTGCGTTTTGCAGTGGACTCATTGGGGCAATTTCAGTTCAGCTATTAAATATTATGTCCCTTACTCTCCACAAATTCTTATTTCATTTGGATGGAAATGGTCATTTGTCGGGATTAAGTTACGTTAATCCATGGTATTGTATATTTATTCCCATGATCGGAGCGATAGGTTTATTCCTTGTCCGTTATTATATGGGTCAATTTTTCAGTGCAAAAATTGCAGATATAATTGAAGCAAATGCATTATACGGTGGTAAGCTTTCTGTCAAAGACAGTTTTTATTTAACGCTGCAGACCCTTTTGTCCAATGGGTTCGGTATTTCCTTGGGATTGGAATCTGCTTATACACAGGTTAGTGCCGCAGCAGCATCCAAAATCGGACGCTTCTTTAAAATTAAACAGAATAAATTGAGAATACTTGTTGGCTGTGGAGCGGCAGGAGCCATCGGTGCAGCCTTCAACTCGATTTTAGGAGGGGCTTTTTATGGATTTGAAATTGTTTTAGCCTCATATAATTTCATAAATTTCCCCTATATCATGATTGCTGCAATGTCTGGATATATAATGATTCATTGTTTGGGTGGTGCAGGACCCGTTTTTCATATTGTTCCGGATTCTATCCATTATATTGATTATGGAATTGTATGTATTTTTTCACTGATTTGCGCAATCATTGCCATTATGGTCATGTATGGGGCGACACGTATTGAAATTTATATAAATCAGTTGAGAATTCCAAAAATTTATGGACTGGTTGCTGGAGCCCTGATGGTGGGAGGAATGGGTATCCTGACCCCTGCTGTATTGGGATCTGGTCATGGTTTTCTTTGGGTTGTCTTGGATCATGGTATTGCCTTTAAATTGGCAGTTTTTATTTTGTTTTTAAAGGCAATCGCCTCATCCGTTTCTCTGGGTGTGGGATTTAGGGGAGGATTGTTTTTTGCTTCAATGATGCTTGGTGGAACAGCGGGAATTGTCTATGGCAATATTGTATTATATCTAGGGATTCATACATTTTCCCCTCTTGTATATGCGGCAATAGGGATGGCGGTCATGTCGGCGAGTATTATTGGCGGTCCCTTAAGCATGATGTTTTTATCTCTTGATATGACGCAAAGTTATTCTATGACAAGTGTGATTATTTTAGCTGTTATTGTGGCTATCGTTACAGTGAGAAAAATATTTGGATATTCCTTTGCAACCTGGCGTTTCCATTTGAGTGGAAAAAAAATTCGCTCAGCTTTGGATATCAGTGGATTGACGAGAACGACCGCACAGACATTGATGAAACCTGTTGATTTTACGCTTGATTATAATTTACCTCTTAATCAGGTTATACATTCGCTGCAATTTCATCATAAAGAGTTATTAATATTAAAGAATGAGGAGAATGAATATGCAGGATTGGTCGAATTAAAAGATATATTTGAGAATTTGGTTCATTATCAAGAACAAATCGGGGAACTTGCAATCAGAAAAAATCGGGTTTTGACCCCGGGTATGAATATCAAAGAAATGATGGATGGTTTTGATGACATACATGAATGCCCATGGCTTATTGTTGTGCGTGGAACCGACAATTATGAAATAATGGGCATTGTAAATGAGGATGATGTTCTGAATCGATATAATGAAATTCTTGAAAGACAGATAAAAGATCTGACAGGAATGAAATTATATAGAGAGCTATAATGATATAAGGCACTCAATAAAGTGCCTTATAAATGAAAATTGTGTCAGATCAATGAAATAGAAAGTTATTTGTACTAGTCAAGTGTGTGACGGTTAAAAGCCTTGAACCATTGGTTGCCAAATTCAGTTACAGCGGCAAGAACTGCTGGATCAGCAATGAAAAGATCAAAAATGCTTGGTGGCAGGGTAATACCAGCAGATCCGATCATCATGCATTCTAAAGCCTGACGGGGGCTTTTGAAGCTTGCATTAACGATTTCAACATCTGGTTTGTGTTGGGAAATCAAGTTTTGCAATTCTTTAACGGTTTCGGGACCATTTCCACCTTGTGCATCAATTCTGCTGACATAAGGGGAAAGATATTTGGCACCTGCCAAAGCCGCCATAAATCCTTGAGCGGCACCATAGATTGAAGTTCCCAGGGTTGGGATGCCTTCCTTGGTTAATTCTTTGATGGCGACCAGACCATTAGGGGTTACAGGAACCTTAACAATAAGGTTTTCTACACGAGAGGTCAGTGTATGAGCGTCTTTGATCATACCTTCTACAGTTGGAGAGATTACTTGAGCAAGCAACATTCCCTTTCCACCCATTGCATCACGGATGGCTGGTAACAAATCAAAAACGGACTTGCCACTTGCTGCAACAATACCGGGATTGGTTGTAACACCATCAACAGGTACCATCGCACAAATTCTTTTAATGTCTTCTACATCAGCTGTATCAAGTAAAAATTTCATATTTTATACACCTTTTTAGAATTATTTAAATGATTTAAATTCGTTATATGATAAATAATATGTGAACATTAATAATGCTAGTGTAAAAAATGATTTTTGTTAAGTTTTTTGATAAAAAAATCAATTTTTTGTGATATTTATTCGATTCAATTTATAATTGAACAGTTTTATGGCTCTAATTGGTAATAAAATTACAAAAATTGATAGAATCAGTTATTATTTTTAAATTGTGATTTTATTTAAATTTTTTAAAATAATATTTTTTTAATTGACATTTAAAAACTTAATAGTTCGTTTTTTTATATCCTTGCTGTAGGAATGACTGATTAAAGATCAGCAAGGATATTTATTTAAATTTTAGACAGAGTAATACATATCAAATTCGACAGGGTGAGGCGTGTGTTCGAAGCGATATACTTCTTCCCATTTGATTTTGCAATAACTGTCAATCTGGTCCTGAGTAAATACATTTCCCGCCAATAGGAAATCATGATCAGCAGCAAGGGCTTCCAATGCTTCACGTAAGGAGCCACATACGGTTGGAATTTCTTTAAGTTCTTCAGGAGGTAGATCGTAAAGATCCTTGTCCATTGCATCACCAGGATGAATTTTGTTTTTGATGCCGTCAATTCCAGCCATTAGCATAGCCGCAAATGCGAGATACGGGTTTGCTGTTGGATCGGGGAAACGGATTTCAACACGTTTTGCTTTAGGGCTGGTCACATATGGAATGCGACAGGAGGCGGAACGGTTGCGAGCCGAATAGGCTAACAAGACAGGAGCCTCAAATCCTGGAATCAATCTTTTGTATGAATTGGTGGATGGATTTGTAAAAGCGTTTAACGCTTTTGCATGTTTAATAATTCCACCAATATAATACAGGGCTTGATCTGAAAGATCGGCATAGCCATTTCCTGCAAAATTTGGAGTGTTGTTTTTCCAGATAGATTGATGGACATGCATACCAGTGCCATTATCACCATAAATTGGTTTTGGCATGAATGTTGCAGTTTTGCCATATGAATTTGCAACATTATGAACGCAGTATTTATAGATCTGCATAAAATCAGCGGAACGTACTAGGGTGGTAAAAGCCACTCCCAATTCGTGTTGAGACTGGGCAACCTCATGATGATGTTTTTCGATAGGCAATCCCATCTCACCCATCGTGCTTAGCATTTCTGCACGCAAGTCATTTTCCGTATCAACAGGTGGAACAGGAAAGTAGCCTCCCTTCACCCGAGGACGATGTCCCATGTTTCCTTCGGGATAATCTTTTAGGTTTGCATCAGGGCCTTCTATACTATCGAGTTGATAGATACCATAATTTGAACCGACACCGAATTTGACATTATCGAAAATGAAGAATTCTGCTTCTGGCCCAAAATAAGCCGTATCGCCAATTCCTGTTGATTTTAGGTATTGTTCAGCCAGTTTCGCAGTGGAACGAGGATCACGATTGTAAGCGGTTCCCGTTGCAGGATCAATGATATCACAAATAAGAATAAGCTGGGGTTTCGCCGTAAATGGATCCATAACTGCAGTAAATGGATCAGGCATTAAAATCATGTCACTTTCATTAATCGCCTTCCATCCGGCGATGGAAGAACCGTCAAACATAATGCCATCCTCAAAAATATCAGGCTCTATGGTTGATACATATTGTGTGGTATGATGCCATTTTCCCCGTGGATCCGTAAAACGGAAATCAACAAATTCTACAGAATTTTCCTGAAGCAGATCCATAATTTTGGCAATAGCCTCTTCTTTGGAAGCTGAAGAAGAAATCAATTGGTCGGCCATGTACTATTAGTCCTTATTATATGATAGAAATTTATGCATTCAAAAACGTAACAGTGTCATCCATAAAGATAATATTTTTCGTCCCATATGGTTATAACTCTCAAAGGGATACTTCATTTTGTCAAAATGAAAAAGATAAAATTGATTATAAAGCTTCAACTCCATTTTCACCTGTACGAATGCGAATGGCATTTTCCACAGGAATAACAAAAATCTTTCCATCACCGATTCTGCCAGTTCTTGCTGTATTGAGGATGATGTCAATTGCACGTTCGACGATATCCGCACTACAGACAAATTCGATTTTAACCTTGGGCAAAAAATCAACGACATATTCAGCGCCACGATAAAGTTCGGTATGGCCTTTTTGGCGGCCGAATCCTTTTACTTCTGTTACCGTAATTCCTTGAAGGCCAATCTCTTGAAGCGCTTCTTTAACCTCATCGAGTTTAAAAGGCTTAATAATGGCTTCGATTTTTTTTATCATCTTGTTTCTCTATATTCATCAAATAAAAATTATATAGCGATAATACTGTTACTGTTTACGATAACAATATTAAAGAATGTTTGGAAAGTTCTGTCCAGTGTAAAGATATAGAGAATTTTTAACAATGAATAGAACAATTTAATAAAAAATGTCTATTATTTAAACATTATGCCTATTTTTTATATTATTTATTTAAAAATGTTATAAAATAGACAATGATTTGTAGGGTTTATGTAATTTTTTTGCCTAAATTTTTATCATAAAAAATTTTAATTCATAAATTGCAAATTATTGTTTTTTATAAATTAAAGGCGTTTTTCCGACATCTGTTCGATATATCATGGAAGATTCTTTTTCAACAAAATGAATATTGAATTGGCATTTATGTTTCAATTTTTCAAAAAGGGAATGTGATAGAGTGTTTTTTTTATCAGATTCAATCAATGATTGTATCATTATATCGCAAATTTTGTCTTTATGTTTATCATATTGATTCTTCATTTCATAAAGATTTGAAACCGCAATTATTAAATTTAAGGTTTCAGTATTTTGGTTTATTTGGAATTGAAATTCCTCAGCAATTTTGTTGAAGCTAAAAATGGAATCAGTTTCCAGTTTCTTAGATAATAATGTCAGGAAATGTGGAACATAAAATTGATGATTTATCAAAGAGATAAAATCGTCACTGCGACCTACATATTCAAACTGTATTGAATTGAGAAATCGACTGGTATAATTTGGACGCCTTATGACGCGATCCCCCAATTTGTAACGCAAGACAGGAGCTTCATTTGCAAATAATCTTGTGACGACAAGATCTCCTTCTTCGTTTTCTTGAACCCATTTACCGTTTTTATCGACAATTTCTATCAGATGTAAACCGGGAACAGCTGTTAGAATTGAACTTTCCGGATTGAGTTGTAAACCTATAGTTTCGGCTTGTGTGGCAGCAAAAAAACTCAATATGATTAAATTTTGATAGATATCTTTTAGATCTGATTTAATTTTTTCTGGAAGACATCCACTGCCATATAGAGCTATTCTCAAACTATCCTTTTGTTGATCATTTAATTCACTTGCATAAGGAACGAGCAGGGCGATATCGCGGACAATGCCCATGAAACCTTTTTGTCCCGGATTTTGCATAATACGTTGATAAATTTTAGCGGACATGGGTCCGATACCAAGATAATTAACATTTGGAATTTCTTGTAAAACTCCACCAACCATGGTTCCGCTGCTCCATAATTGACTGTCAGAGAGAGTGGTGCCAATCCATTTGGCCTGTTGTTCTTCCATATAACGTGAAATAATATGTTTTCCGATAAAATTTCCTGCCCATCTGTAAGTATCCCTTAATTCTTTTTTTGAAAATACGATTTCGGAAGATCTTCCTGAGGCGGTACCTCCACTGTTGGCAATTTGAAAATTACCATTTTCGATCGGGACAATCATACCTGGACGTTTGCCAGAAAATAAATCTGTATAAATTTCTTTATCAGTAAGCGGAATGGCGGAAAAAGTTTCAAAATCGTTTAATTTTTCCTTGCCAATCGCTTGATCAATACGTTCTTTCCAAATAGGGTTGACTCGACATATCTCGATCAGCTGTTTTAATCTTTTAAGAATAAATTCGTTCTGTATTTCAAATGGAATTGCATCAAAATAAGTTTCCGTTAACCGTTCAAAATAGCGAATGGTTGATAAAAACGTTGGAAATTGAGCAATATTTTGGATTGATTGTGGATTAAACAAAAAATCAGGAAAAACAGTTTTCAGTAATTCCTTGTTTGGATGGATATGCAAGATAGGGGCTCCTTGGGTTAAATATGGGGATGGAATGAATTTAAAAGGTTTTAAGAATGGAATTTGCTGCGGTTTCAATATGTTTGGTCAGGTCAGCGATATCATCCATTGAGATTTCATGATTCATGATAACGATACGGAGGGCGGTGATATGATCTAGATCCACTTTTGAAATGAAATACCGTCCTTCATCACGGATTTTCTCTCTTATTTTTAATTGTAAATAATTCAGTTTTTCTTTCGATAGTTTTTTTTCATTTGGCAAATATCTGAAGCAAAGAATGTTGGATTCAGGTTTGTGCAAGGTTTCAAAATTATCTAGGGTCTGTAGATATTTGTATGCTTGAAAGGTTGTTTTGACTAGAAGGTTTAATTTGGTTTCAAAAAATTGTTGACCGTATAAAGACCAAACAACCCATAAATTTAAAATGGAAGGCCGTTTGGTACATTCGAAATTTTTAGTTCCACTTTCGAATTTTGTTATTTCATCTTCAAATTCCTCTGTAACATAACTGGCTTGAATCGGAAATGTAAGCTTTGTTTTATCACCATTTTTATAAAATAATAATGTACAAGCCGCAGGAACAAATAATGTTTTATGAGCGTCAAGACAAAAAGAGTCAGCGTATGTTAAGCCTTCTACTCGGTTTCTCAATTGATCGGAAACTAGAAAGGATCCGCTATGTGCTGCATCAACATGAAACCAGGCTTTATATTTTATGGCGAGTTCCGACAATTCTTTTAAGGGATCAATAGCCCCAATGCTTGTACTACCTGCAGCAGCGATAATACAGAAAATATCTTTTCCGTTTTTATGGGCTTTATTTAAAATTTGCCTTGCTTGTTTTATACAGATTTGTCTTTGAGCGTTCAGGGGTAATAAAATGATATTGTCTTGACCAAGACCAATAATGCCAGCAATCCGGCTGACAGAAAAATGTGCATCCGTTCCTATGGCTATGGTAGGTACAAGGTTTTTTTGACCAGCATTTCCTTTTTTCCAGATATTTGGGTATTTGTTATTGCGGGCGGTTATTACCGCGGTTAAATTGGCCAAACTTGCTCCAGAGGTTGAAATCATGCCATAATTACTATTTTCCCATCCCAAAAATTTAGAAAATTTTTCCGCAATTATTTTGTCTGCTACATTAGGTAGGGGGCCGCACTCATAGAATGATGCTGGCTGGGGGCAAAGAGAATTTACAACATCATAAATGGCTGAAACAGGAATGACCGATGAAAATTGTCTGGCCATATACCCTGTAGAATTTACTTTGATTGCAGTATTGATGTGTAAATCAACAATCTGGTTCAGTCGTTCAATAATTGACTCACCGGATTTGTGATCTGTCAGATGAAGGGCAATATTAAGGAGTTCATGCGGAGTAATACAATGAATTCCTTTCTTGGTTTTATCTTGAAGCAATTTATAAAGTTTTTGTTGAATTTTTTCAAATAAAAATGAAATATTATTTGAGTTAAAAGCATCATATAATATTGAGTTATTTTTATTTATAATTTTATTACTGGATACCTTATAGTTATTCATTGAAATACTTTCTTAATATTTATAATTCAATTTTTAGGTTGTATATTATCCATAATAAAATAAGTATTACATAAATTAAAAAGACAAATAACAGTCAAAAAAAGAAAAATTGTTTAGAAATTACTTAACAGGATTATTAATAAATTATTTATATTTTGTCTGAAATACATTGATATTTGTCAATTTTACTTATTATTAATTTACCTAATTGGACTGTATTTTAATAAAGCCTGTTATTGCATGGAATTTACGTTGATGAAAAATACAGTTCTTATCATTATAGACTTACAAAATGATTATTATCCAAATGGAAAATTTCCATTATTTAATATGAATTCTGTTGGCAAAAGCAGCATGAAAATTTTAGCTGCCGCACGGCAACATCATATTCCAGTCATCCATATACAACATCAGTTTCCCATGAAGGATGCCCCCTTTTTTGTTCAGCATACTGAAGGGGTGAAAATTAATAAGGATGTAAAACCATTGGATAATGAAATATGTATTACAAAAAATTATCCTAACGCTTTTAAGGGAACGGAATTGAAGTCCGTTCTTGATAGACATAATTATAAAAATCTTATTGTTATAGGTGCCATGTCCCAAATGTGCGTTGATGCGACAGTCAGGACAGCCTTAGATTATGGATATCAGGTGACATTGATCCCTGATTGTATTGCGTCAAAAGAAATAACCTTTAACGATGTAGAAGTGCCTGCACCAAAGGTTCATGCTGCAATGTTATGGATATTATCTTTTGCTGGTGCCAAAATAATGCCCAAAGATGAATTTTTGGCACATCTATCTTAAATGAAAATGAATTACGATATATTATTATGTTTGACCGTTATCTAAATACGATTGAAACAGTGATGGCTAATAATCATGCTGTTTTTATGGGAACATCTCAAGCAGTAACTTTGCTCTATCTGGATTATAAAATTTCATCAAAACAATTTAAAATTGCTTTGGAAAATTACATAAATAAAAATCCATTACTGCAACAAAAACTGGTCATTCAGAATAAAAAATGGTGTTTGCAGAAAAATTCTCATCCCGTTTCTAATTTTGAAGTTTTTAGATACGAGGACAAAATTAAAGATTTTGATTTGATTCTTGAAAAAGAAGTTAATAACATTCTTGATTATAATCAAGTTTTATCAAAACTGAAAATTATCTATCCTGTCCAGAATAAAGGTTGCATAATTATCCTTACTCAACATCATGCAATCATGGATACCTATTCAGCAAAAAAAAATCTTAAAGATTTAATAGATTCAATTTCTATTGACGAAGAAGAAAAATATTATGAGCATTTTCCTGTATGGAAATATTTCAATGCAAAAGAGGTGGCCGATTGCGATATCCGTCAAGTTCATAAACCTGACAATGATTTTTCACAGGCTTTGAAAATCTTTGATAATCCCTTGCCTCTAAAATGGACCGCTGTTGATACATGGATTATTAACCCATCGCTCTTATCATCCATGGAATATTATGCAAAGAAATTGGATTGTAGACTTAATTCCCTTTTGACTGTCATTTATTCAATTGCTGTAATGAAACTTTTAAATATTAATAATATTAATACTTATAGTGCAGTAACCTACCGTAAAAATAACGATTTGATGAATCAATTGGGTTGTTTATTGGATGTTGTGAATATCAATGTAAAAATCTGGGATATTGATGATTCAGTCAGGCGATTTGAAAGGGAAATAAGTTATATTAAGAAACACTTATCCAAGGAACTGGAAACAACCAGCCAGATTCTTGCGGATGCAAAAAAACAAAAGCTGTCTTTTCAAAAGGCTGTAAGATTGTGCGAAGGATTGGGATTCACCAATAGTGGTAGAACAGATACCTTAAAGTTTGAAAATGATATAAATGTTCTTGCCTATCGGTCCGTTGCCAATCGCACATCTGGTGCATTGTTATTTACGTATCATATGTCATTTCATAAGGGAAGTTTGATAACAAGTGTTTTAACATCGCAATTATTACTGGATAAAAAATCCATTCAGTTATTTATTCAAAATATCAATAAATACATTAAAATAATTGATCAGAGAGTGAAGTTGATGAAAGCTCAGGATTAAATCTATCTTGAACGGATTTTATATTTGTTTCGATAATCTCTTGGGGTGAGACAGGTGATCTTGGTAAAATTTTTTCTGAACGAACTTGAATTAGCATAACCAAGATTCCATGAAATTTGTTCAATAGGCATATCGGTTGTTTCAAGAAGGCCTTTGGCATATTCAATGCAAAAATTCTGTATGTAATTTTTTGGAAGCAGTTTGGTGGCTTTTTTAAAACGTCTTAAGAAAGTTCGTTCTTCAAGGCCCGATTGAATAACAAGATTTTTGACGTTTATATCATGAATATCTGCATTCATAAGCCAATATTGCGCCTTAAGGATAGCTGTATCATTATGATCCAGTTTTGGAAAAAAAGACATATATTGATTTTGAAGATCTCTTGGTGGATCAACATTCATGAATTGAGTCGTTTTTAGCATTATATGATGGCCAAAAAATTTTTCTACAATATATAATCCAATATCGACCCAAGACATGATTCCACCACTAGTGATAAGAGTTTCGTTATCAACCAGAAGTTTGCTTTTATTTACAATGATTTTTGGAAATTTTTTTTTAAGGGTATCAGCATATAACCAATGGGTTGTGGCTTCCTTTCCATTCAACAATCCCGTTTCAGCTAGAATAAATGTTCCAACACAGATTGCCGCAATTATGGATTGTTGAGAATGATGATGTCTAATAAAATTAATTATTTCGCCAATATTATCCGGTGTATGGATTCCGCTCATACAGGGAGGAATAATGATCACGTCTTGTTTGGCTAGAAAGTTTGTAAAATCGTGATCGTTGGAAATTACCTTGACCTGAATTTTTTTAAATGAGTTACACGCATATTCTGCCAGATTAAATAAATCAATCAAACCGTTGATAGCTGTCTGTTGATGATCTGAATAAGAAATAATTGCAATTTTTAAGTTAAATTGATTCGTTATCATGGATTAAAACCAAATTTGTAGGGTATCAATTACCCTACAAAATAAATTATTGATTTAAAAGTGGTTTTAAAAAAACGCCTGTATAACTATTTGGTGACTTGGCAATTTGTTCTGGTGTTCCTGTTGCTACGATTTCACCACCGCCACTTCCACCTTCAGGTCCGAGATCAATAACCCAATCAGCGGTTTTGATAACCTCCAAATTATGTTCGATAACAATAATGGTATTTCCTTGATCAACCAGTGTATGTAAAACCTCCAGTAACTTACGTACATCTTCCGTATGTAGTCCTGTTGTAGGTTCATCAAGAATATATAGGGTTCTTCCCGTTGCCCGCCTTGCCAGTTCCTTGGAAAGTTTGATACGCTGTGCCTCTCCTCCTGAAAGGGTGGTGGCCTGTTGTCCAAGATGAATGTAGCCAAGTCCGACCTGTTTTAGTATGTTTAAACGGTCGTAAATTCTGGGAGCGGATGAAAATAATGGTATGGCTTCATCTACTGAAAGATTTAGAATATCGGCAATGGAGTGGCCCTTGAATTTGATTTCCAACGTTTCCCGATTGTATCTTGCTCCTTTACAGGTATCACAGGTAACAAACATATCTGGTAGAAAGTGCATTTCAATTTTTATGACCCCATCTCCTTGACAGGCTTCACATCGTCCGCCCTTGACATTAAAGGAAAAGCGTCCTGGCTTGTAACCTCGTGCACGGCTTTCTGGCAGCTCTGCAAACCATTCTCTAATTGGTGTGAATAAATCTGTATAGGTTGCCGGGTTGGAACGGGGGGTGCGTCCAATGGGGGATTGGTCTATGTCAATGATTTTATCAAGTAGTGGAATATTCTTGATGGATTTATATGGAGAGGGTACAGCATTCGAACCCATCAATTGTCTGGAAAGGGCCTTATAAAGCGTATCAATGATCAGGGTGGATTTTCCACCCCCCGAAACACCCGTTACGGCGATAAAGGTTCCAAGAGGAAAATCAACAGTAACATTTTTTAAATTGTTACCTGTTGCGTTACACAGTGTTAATATTTGCTTTTTATTCATTTTCCTTCTTTTTTTGGGAATGGCAATAAATTTTCGGCCACTCAGATAATCGCCGGTAAGGCTGTCTGGATTTTTTTCCACTTCCTTGGGTGTGCCCATGGCAACGACATGTCCCCCCATGATGCCAGCCCCGGGGCCCATATCAATAAGATAGTCAGAAGCCTTGATCGTGTCTTCGTCATGCTCAACAACGATCAAGGTGTTTCCAAGGTTTTTTAAACGATCAAGAGTGCCGAGCAACCGTTCATTATCCCGTTGATGTAATCCGATTGACGGTTCATCCAGAACGTATAAAACCCCTGTCAGTCCAGATCCAATTTGACTGGCCAGACGAATGCGCTGGCTTTCACCTCCAGATAGTGTGGCTGAACCTCTGGATAATGTAAGATAATCAAGACCGACATCATTGAGAAATTTCAAGCGATCAATAATTTCTCGCAGAATTCGATGGGCAATTTCTGCTTTTTGAGGGGATAGAGTTTCTTCAACACTGGAAAACCATTTTAATGCTTGATGGATGGGATAATCTGCAATTTCTGCAATGTTTTTATTGTTTATTTTGACACATAAAGCTTCGGGTTTAAGTCGGGCGCCATGACAAGTGTGACAAGGATAATCCGCCCGAAAGCGATTGAGATCTTCCCTAATGATATGACTGTCAGTTGAATGATAGCGTTTATCAAGATTTTTGATCACCCCTTCAAAAGGTTGATTTACAGTATAGGATTTTTTTTCATCATGATAGTGAATCGGAATTTTTTCATCTGTACCATGCAGAATGGCATGTTGAATTTTTCCAGGGATTTTTTCCCATGGCGTGTTGATTTTAAAATGAAAATGTTCGGCTAGACTTGCCAAAGTTTGTTGATAATAGGGCAGTGAAGTATTTTTCCATGCTGAAATAGCCCCTTTTTCCAGTGAAAGTGCAGGATTGGGAATGATCAGGTCTGGGTCGAAAAAGCTTTCAGTCCCGATACCGTCACATACTGGACATGCACCTTGGGGTGCATTGAAGGAAAAAAGTCTTGGTTCAATTTCTTCAAGAGTAAATCCGCTTTCAGGACAAGAATAACGTGATGAAAAGCTTAAATGAATTGATTTTCTTTTTTCATCTTTACGTAAGACCTCATCCACTTGTGCAAGACCATCGGAAAGGGATAAGGCTATTTCAAAACTATCTGCCAATCGATTTTCTATACCCTGTTTAACGATGATGCGATCAACAACCACCTCGATCGTATGTTTAAGTTTACGATTTAATTCCGGCGCTTCTGAAATGTCATATAGTTTCCCGTCAATTTTAACCCGTGTAAAACCCTTGCGTTGAAGTTCCGCAAGCTCTTTTCTGTATTCCCCTTTACGACTTCGTACAATGGGGGATAATAACATCAATCGGGTGCCTTCGGACAATTCCATCACTCGATCAACCATCTGGCTGACGGTTTGTGCTTCAATTGGTAATCCCGTAATAGGTGAAAAAGGGGTTCCTGCTCGTGCCCATAACAGGCGCATATAATCATGAATTTCAGTAATGGTGCCAACTGTTGAACGTGGATTGCGGGATGTTGTTTTTTGTTCGATTGATATCGCGGGAGACAGCCCCTCAATGGATTCGACATCGGGTTTCCCCATTAATTCCAAAAACTGGCGTGCATAGGCTGAAAGACTTTCGACATAACGTCTTTGTCCTTCCGCATATATAGTGTCAAAAGCCAAAGAGGATTTTCCCGATCCGGAAAGGCCCGTGATAACCGTCATCTTGTTTCTGGGAATATCAACATCAATATTATGTAAATTGTGGACTTTTGCTCCACGCACTTTAATATGGGTAAGCGCAGTCGGTGATTTATTTTTCATGATATGATTGTTATATGGTTTTGTATCTTGTGATTACTGTTTTAAAAAAATTACAGGATGGTATAGAAAGAATATAATTCTTTTAAAGATAGAAAAAAAGTAAAGATATAGCATTTTTTACTATAAAGAAATGAGGATAAAATGGCAGGAAGTGTTAATAAGGTAATTTTGGTTGGAAATCTTGGACGAGATCCTGAAGTTAGAAGTGCACAAACAGGCGCCAAGATAGTTACTCTCGCAATTGCCACCAGTGATACCTGGAACGATCGTCAGACTGGTGAACGTAAGGATCTGACAGAATGGCATAGAGTGGTAATTTTTAATGAGCGTCTTGCTGATGTCGCAGAAAAATATTTACGTAAGGGTCGCAAGGTTTTTATAGAGGGAATATTGAGAACCCGGAAATGGACTGATCAGCAAGGTGTTGAACGGTATAGCACAGATGTGGTTGTTGACCGATTTAGAGGAGAACTGGTTTTATTGGATAGCGCGCGAAGTGGTGGAGATTCAATGGATAATTATTCGGGATCTTCATTTACACCACCTGCGGTCCGTCCAGCCAGTAATGCATCATCTGATAATAGATCCAATTCCAGTTGGGATGCTTCCATGCCTGGTAATAATGATTTGGATGATGAAATTCCCTTCTAAGTCTATCGATGAAGTTTTGATCACTGGAATATTATTGATGTCATTGGTTTGATAATAACTTGTATATTTTTAGTGATCCGCACTCTAACTAAATATAAACAGAATGTTATAAAAAGATACGATCTTATTATCATGACGTGATAATATTAGATCTAAATAGTAAATCCTTTTGTATTTTTGTTTTTAGCAAGCTTTTGATCATAAAATTATTTATTTTCTTTCCACTATAAAACTTATAAGTTTTACTCTATATTATAGGGATATTATTATTTAAGGGTTATTTTGCAAAGATCAAAAGACATTCTTATGTTGTAACCTGATTTAAAGTTATTTGTTTGTAGATTAATTTATAATTAATTAAATGATGGATCTGCCTTGACCGATTTACCAGAAAATACTTCATCCTTTTCAACCGATATTACCCCTGTTACCGTTGAAGAGGAAATGCAAACCTCTTATCTGGCGTATGCCATGTCTGTAATTGTCAGTCGTGCTTTACCGGATGTCAGAGATGGGTTGAAACCCGTTCATCGTCGAATTTTATATTCAATGTTTGAAAGTGGTTTGACCCCTGATAAACCTTATCGTAAATCTGCCCGTGCTGTTGGGGATGTGATGAGCAAATATCATCCGCATGGGGACTCATCAATTTATGATGCCATGGTAAGAATGGCACAGCGTTGGTCTATGCGGGTATGTCTGGTTGACGGTCAGGGGAATTTCGGGTCTGTTGATGGGGACTCTCCAGCTGCTATGCGTTATACAGAGGCACGTCTAGGGAAACCTGCCATATTTTTATTGGAAGACATAAATCAGGATACAGTTGATTTTCAGCCAAATTATGATGAAAGCGAGCAGGAACCCGTTATCTTGCCCGCAGCCTATCCAAATCTTTTAATAAACGGTGCCTCGGGTATTGCGGTAGGAATGGCGACGAATATACCGCCTCACAACCCTGGAGAAATTATCGATGCCACCTTGGCATTAATTGCCAATCCAGACATGGATCTTGCACAATTAATGCAAATTGTACCTGGTCCAGATTTTTCCACTGGCGGTATCATTCTTGGACGTTCAGGTATTCGTAATGCCTTTGAAACGGGACGTGGATCAATACTGGTGCGGGGACGTGCCAGTATCGAGGAAATTCGCAAGGACAGGCAGGCCATTATTATCACCGAGATTCCCTTTCAGGTAAATAAAGCGACTTTACAAGAGAAAATTGCGGAGCTTGTACGTAATAAGCAGATTGAAGGTATCTCCGATATCCGTGATGAAAGTGATCGTTCTGGTATGCGGGTGGTCATTGAAATCAAACGTGATGCTACCGCGGAGGTGGTCTTAAATCAATTATACCGCTTTACCCAGCTACAGACGACTTTTGGTGTGAATATGCTTGCATTAACCAATGGAAAACCTCAGTTACTGGGATTGAAAGATGCGTTTAATGCCTTTATCTCCTTCCGTGAGGAGGTGATTTTGCGTCGGGCGCGATTTGAATTAAGAAAATCTAGGGATCGGGCGCATATATTGTTGGGTCTGGTTATCGCGGTTGCTAATATAGATGAAGTTATCGCTTTAATCCGCTCGGCTCCGGATACGGTAACAGCTCGTGATCAATTATTGAATCGGTCATGGCCTGCGGAAGATATCCAAAGTCTTTTAAACCTTATCCAAGATGAAGGTAATACATTAAAAGACGGAAGGGTTTATCTCAGTGAGGTGCAGGTTCGCGGTATTCTTGAATTGAGATTGCAACGGTTAACCGGTTTGGAACGTGAAAAAATTCAAAGTGAACTAATGGAAGTTTCAAAACGGATTGAGGAATTGCTGGAAATTATTGCAAGTCATTTGCGTCGTATGGAAATTATGCGTGATGAACTTGTTCGTGTAAGATCTGCAATTGCCTGTGAAAGAATGACCGATATTGTCGATTATGAAGGCGACCAAACTGATGAAAGCCTGATTGAACCTGGACAGATGGTTGTAACCATAACACGTGAGGGATTTATCAAGCGTACCCCACTGGACACTTTTCGTTCTCAAAATCGTGGGGGTCGTGGCAGAACTGGGGCCGGAAGACGTGGAGATGATATAATTACACGATCCTTTAACGCGCATACACATCAATGGGTAATATTTTTCTCTTCTGGAGGAAAGGCGTACCGTGCAAAAGTTTGGCATTTACCAGAAGCCAGCCCAACGTCAAAAGGTAGAGCATTGGTCAATTTATTGCCTGATTTAGGAAATGATGAGGTGACAACAGTATTGCCTTTGCCTCAGGATGAGGAATTGTGGTCAGATTTGCATCTTGTGTTCGCCACCTCATCCGGAAACGTCAGACGTAATCGCCTGAGTGATTTTGGAAATATACGTTCTTCCGGTTTGATTGCCATGAAACTAGATGAACATGAACGGCTTATAGGAGTTGCTACCTGTCAGGAAGGTCAGGATGTTCTTTTGGCTACCAATAAAGGTCGGGCTATACGTTTCCAGATTACCGACAGTTCTTTGCGCGTTTTTTCCGGACGTGGAAGTACCGGTGTTCGTGGTATCAAATTGGCTGATAATGATGAGGTTATTTCCTTAACTGTCTTAAATCATGTTAACATTTTAACTTCTGAACGACTTGATTATTTACGTTACAGTAATGCGAAACGACGTGCGGAAAATGCCGAAACCAGTGATGATGAAACGATTGTTGAAAGTGAAGATCCTTTTGAGGACGAAGTTGAAAATAATGAATCTGCTGTAGAGCTGACAACAGGACGCTTAAGCGAGCTACAACGGTCTGAGGAAATTCTTCTGACGGTAACCAATGCCGGTTTTGGTAAACGGACTTCCGCTTATGAATATCGAGTAAGTGGTCGAGGCGGATTGGGTATTGCTAATATAAATCTGACGGGCAAGAACGGGGATGCCGTTGTTGCAACATTTGCGGTATGGGAAAATACAGATGTAATGATGGTGACGGACAAGGGACGTTTGATTCGCGTGCCAGTTAACCAGATACGGATTACATCAAGAACAGGAATGGGAGTAACTTTATTCCGTATTGATGAAGGGGAAACGGTCAGTAGTGTTTTTCCTGTGATTGATAATTCTGATGACAGTGATGAAAATCAGACAGACACTGATTCAGCCTTATCAGAAGATGAGGATGAATAGGGAATGCCGAGAATAGGATTTTATCCAGGCACATTTGATCCTATAACGAATGGTCATATTGATATTATTAAAAGGGCCGTTCGTATTGTGGACAAATTAATCATAGGGGTCGCTTTAAATGCAAATAAGCAGCCCTTATGGTCTTTGGAAGAGCGTGTGACATGTATTCATGAAGCCTTGATTGAGGAATTTGGTGAAGTCTGCAAAATCTTAAACCATAGCGGATGCGATATTGATGTTATCGGATTTGACAATCTTCTAGTTGATTGTGCAAAAAAATATAATGCGCAAATTCTTATACGCGGTTTAAGACAGGCAACAGATTTTGATTTTGAATTTCAGATGTGTCTAATGAATCAATGTTTGGATCCAAACATCGAAACGATTTTTTTAGTTGCCACTGAACAAAATCGGAGTATAGCTTCAAGATTTGTAAAAGAAGTGGCTTTATTGGGCGGGGATATATCATCCTTTGTTCCAAAGTCTACTTATAACAGGTTTCAGAAGATGTTCTTGAAATCGTGAAATAACAAATTATTCATGTAAATAAAGTGAAAAAAATAATGGAAAATAATAAAAAACTATCAGCAGATACAATTCATATGAAATTGAAGGATGGAACGGTCATTATAAAATTGCGTCCAGATCTTGCACCATTGGCAGCGGAACGTTTGGTCGCGTTGACTGAAAGTGGATTTTACGATAATACCCCTTTCCATCGTGTTATAGAGGGTTTTATGGCTCAGGGAGGCGATCCAAGTGGTACAGGTACCAAAGGGAGTGACTTGCCAGATTTGCCCGCTGAGTTCACAAAAAAAGAGGGTTTTCGTCGTGGTACAATAGGCATGGCACGTACAATGGATCCAAACAGTGCCAACAGTCAGTTTTTTATCATGTTTGAAGAGGCGCCGCATTTGAATGGTCAATATACAATTGTTGGCGAAGTTATCGAGGGAATGGAATATGTAGATCAGATTAAAAGGGGAACCGGGGCAAATGGTATGGTTCAAGATCCGGACCGTATTGTTCGAATGATTACAGTTTCATAACTAAATTTTTTAAAGAAAATGAAAAATAGTGGTTGACTTCTTTGCGAATAACCACTATTTCAATGCTCACACCGCAAGAAAACAGCGGACTTTCTAAGAGCCGGTAGCTCAGTTGGTAGAGCATTCGACTTTTAATCGAATGGTCGAGGGTTCGAATCCCTCCCGGCTCACCATCAAAGAATGATGGATATCAAATCCCCTTATAATTCAGTATTTTAAACGTATGTAAATATAATACAAATACATGTTTATGACGTTGTCAATATTTTCATAACAATTTTAAAAAAAATTTTAAATTAATTTTTTAACGTAGATAAATAGATAATTTCTTTAATATGATATAATTTTTTGTATTATATTATTTTCTTTTTGAAAAAAGAAATAATAGTTAAAAAAGTATATTTTTTCTAGTTTTTGTAAGGCTTAATGCATCCAGATTTGTAAAGTTTGGATTGATCTGCCTCTTGCAGTATGATAAATTGGTAACAATTATTTGATAGTGCTTCAGTTGAGTTCTTTTTTCTTTCTTGAGGCACATATTAAAAAAATTGATAGCAAAAATATTGGATCAAATTTTTGCAAATAAATAGTTAAATCATTATCAGGAGAAATTCATTGGTATACACTGTTGGTCAATATCTTGCCACACGGCTTGCCCAACTTGGGTTAAACCATGTTTTTGCAGTAGCGGGTGATTATAACCTTATACTATTAGATGAACTTGAAAAAGTTTCAGAATTAAAACAGGTTTATTGCAGTAATGAGCTTAATTGTGGATTTGCAGCCGAAGGTTACGCTCGTTCACGTGGATTGGGGGCTGCCGTTGTAACTTTTAGTGTTGGTGCATTTAGTGCATTTAACGCTGTTGGTGGTGCTGCAGCTGAGAATTTGCCTTTAATCTTGATTTCTGGTGCACCTAATAACAATGATTATGGCAGCGGACACATTTTACACCATACAACCGGTCATTATGATTATTCATATCAGCTTGAAATGGCAAAATATATTACGGTTGCAGCTGTCTCAATAACGCATGCCGATACAGCGCCAGCCTTGATTGACCATGCAATTCGTCAGGCTTTATATCATCAGAAACCTGTATATATCGAATTATCTTGTAATATTGTTAATTTGCCTTGTGCAAGACCGGGACCAATCACCAGTCTGACCTATGAAAAAAGTAGTGATGTTGATTCATTGGAGGCTGCAGCAAAAGCTTGTCTGGAAAAAATAAACAATGCCAAAAATCCTGTTGTTGTAGTTGGCAATAAAACACGCGCTGCAGCTGCAGAGAAAGAAGTGATTGCATTGGCCAAACATTTAGGATGTCCTGTGGCCACTATGGCGCATGCGAAAAGTTTCTTCCCTGAGGAAGATCCTCATTATATTGGAACTTTCTGGGGTGAAATCAGTTCACCTGGTGTCGAGGAATATGTCAAGAATTCCGATTGTCGTATTTATGTTGGCGCGGTATTCAACGACTATTCAACGGTTGGATGGACTTCCCATTTATATGATGAGGATAAGGATATTCTATTTTCTCCGCATCATTTACGTGCTGCAAAAACAGAATTCAGCGGTTTCAAACTAAAAAACATTCTAAAACACATCACACCTCTTATCAAAAAGAATTCAACTGCGTTGGAATCTTTCAAAGCTAAGCATCATGCTGAAAAAGCTGCTGTTGCTGCAGAAGGTAAAGCACCTTTAACAACAGTTGAACTGACCCGTCAAATTCAAGGAATTATTGACAATAATACAACGATTTTCCTTGAAACAGGGGATTCATGGTTTCATGGTATGCATTACAGGCTTCCTAATGGAGCTCGTGTTGAATCAGAAATGCAATGGGGACATATTGGTTGGTCTGTTCCAGCAATTTTTGGTTATGCAGTCAGTGCTCCTGAACGTCGAAACATTGTGATGGTCGGTGATGGTTCATTCCAATTGACAGCTCAAGAAGTTGCTCAAATGATTCGTCATAATTTGAACGTCATTATTATCTTGATCAATAACCAGGGTTATACGATTGAGGTCAAAATTCATGACGGTCCATACAATCGTGTTAAAAATTGGGATTACGCGAATATCATCAACACGTTTAATGCCGAAGATGGTCATGGACTTGGTTTGAAAGCTAAAAATGGCGCAGAATTGGCTGACGCAATGAAAACAGCGCTTAATCATAAACAAGGTCCGGTTTTAATCGAGGTTGCTATTGATCCTCAAGATTGTTCTCCTGATCTTGTTGTTTGGGGCAAGAAAGTTGCTAAGGCGAATTCAAGACCACCACGTGAAAAAAAATAAAATCATTAAATAATTTAGTATAAAACCTTTTCATGATTGTTTCGTGAAAAGGTTTTATTGTTTAGATATTTACCTAAAAAGTTCGCCCACAGACTGCTTAAGATAGACCGGTAAAACTTCCTGTGGGGTTCCATCCATTTTCAAAAATCCCTGTTCCAACCATATGATCCGATTGCACCATTTTATAAGAATTTGTGGCGAATGAGTTGAAATAATTAAAATTTGTGATTTTTTTACGATATTTTCCAATCTGTGCGTGGCTTTGAGCATAAATCCTTCATCACCTGTCATGAACCATTCGTCCATTAATAGGATTTGTGGATCAATTGCAGTGATGAGACCAAAACCCAATCGCAAATTCATACCAGAACTGTAGGTTTTTACCGGTAAGTCAATGTAGGGTCCTAATTCAGAGAATTCAATGACCTTTTCTTCAATTTCATTCATCTGCTTATGGGGAACACCATCAATATAACATCTTAATCGTATATTTTCTCTTCCCGTTAATTCAGGATTCATTCCAACTGATGGATCTAATAATGAGCTAATATGACCTTCAATACGAAGATGACCGCTTACCGGTTCATAAATTCCTGACATCGTACGTAAAAGAGTTGTTTTTCCGGCACCATTTGTACCGATCAAACCTACTCTTTCTCCACCCTTAATGCTAAAGCTTATATCGCGCAAGCTTTGAACATAAATTTTTTTGTGTTTGTCTTCGCTAAGACGTCCAGAAAGGAAAATATTAGTGACTTTTCGTAAATTACGCATATTTTCATGATATAAAGGAAAAGATATATAAAGATTTTTTACGGTAATACAGGGCATGATATCTAAATCCAGTAGGGAATGCGAAAACGTGTTTTACTGAAAATGAAAATTGCGGTTACCCATAATATCAGGCTGTAAACAATTGCAGCAAACCAGATAGATGAAGAGACATATTCTCCAAGAATGGGTGCGCGCACAATTTCAAACAAAGGGTACAGTGGATCTAGAAGCATATAGTTTTTGTTGAAATGAATGAAATTAATTTTCCAGATAATGGGAGTTATAAAAAACAAAGCTTGCATTATACTGGTTATAATAGGTGGAACATCTTTGAATCTGGTGCCAAGAATACCGATCAATAAACAAATAGCCAAACTATCCAGTGTCCATAATATACCAGAGGGAATTAAAAGATATAGGGTATAGGGTACGACCTTTAGAATGCAGAAGACAATTACAATGACTAATAGGTTATGGATAAGGATTAGGAAATTACTGATGATACTTCGCCATGCATATACGCTGTAGGGTAGACGTGTGGATAAAATCAATTTCTCAGAATTGGTAAATATTGTGCAGCTATCAATTGTTAAAGTGCTTATAAAAGTCCATAAAACTACGGAAAGGGAAACATAGGGAAGATATTCATGAATATTAATGTGTAAAAGATATGCATAAAGAAAACCAATAGTCGCAATTTTACTTCCCATTATAATGGTGATCCAAAAAGGCCCCAGAATTGATCCCCGATAGCGTAATTTAATATCTGTCCAACCCAATTTACAATTTAACCTCCATTTCACAAATCCTTCCAGAATATCTAAAACGGCAAGTTTGATATTTTGTGAAAACTTTACAGGGCCAAGATCAAGGATCGGTTCTTTTGGTAAAATCTGATTATCATTTGACATTGCAAAGTCCATATATTTATTGGCGATTAAATAATAAATAAAATTAAAATATAGTGTTTAAAATTGCTTTTCAAACAAAAAAACAGCATTGATCGGTTTCAAAATAATTGCATCAATACTTTATAATACTTTTTATTTATGAATATATTTAATGATTATTTATAATAATTGTTAATATTGTAACAATAATAATATAAATTTAATTTAAAATAATTTCTACATTATTTGATTTGATCAGTTCTCGAAAATATTATCATAAATTAATAGGTTATTTAGATAACGTGTCGTATAAATAAAAAAGTGAATAATTTTCAGTTATTAAAATATGTTGATCAAATGAAAAATATATCTATGCATGAAGTCAAAGATGCTGTCCTTGTTGGTGCTGGCATTGTAAGCTCTACGTTGGGCACATTATTAAAAGAATTTAATCCTGATTATAAAATTACCATTTTAGAAAGATGTTCCGAAGGTGGCGATGAAAGTTCAGCGGCATGGAATAATGCGGGAACAGGTCATGCTGGTTTATGCGAATTGAATTACACTCCCTTTATTAAGGGGGAGGAAATAAATTTAACCCGCGCAATTGTCACGAATTCCAGATTTGAGACTTCACGCTTGTTTTGGAGCTATTTGGTCGAGCAAGGGAAATTTACAACGGTTCGGGATTTTATAAATCCAGTACCTCATTGCAGTTTTGTTTATGGGGCTGATAATGTTGCATTTTTAAAGCATCGATATGATAAAATTCGTGAATTTGCAGGATTTGCAAAAATGGAATTTACTGAAGATCATCAAAAAGTTAAGGAATGGGCGTCGCTGGTTGGTAATGGTCGAAATGCAAGTGAAAAAATTGCATTGACACGTGTGAAGGGTGGTACAGATGTAAATTATGGTGCCTTGACACGTAAATTATTGGCACAACTTGAAAAATATGATGACGTTTCCATTCAATATGATGAGCAGGTTGTTGATATAAAACGGGTTAATGGTGTTTGGGAAATAAAATATAAAAATCGGATAAGTGGTTACGAAAATATTGTTTTATCAAAATTCGTTTTTATAGGTGCAGGTGGCGCAGCGCTATTATTGTTACAGAAATCCGGCATACCTGAGGGACGTGGACTGGGTGGATTTCCAGTAAGCGGTCAATGGTTACGATGTGATAATCCCACGATTGTAGAACAGCACCATGCCAAGGTTTACAGCCTATCCATGGAAGGATTGCCTACTGTTGTGGCACCGCATTTGGATACACGTGTCATTGATGGTAATAAATCAATCCTATTTGGTCCATTTGCCGGATTTACAACTAAATTTCTAAAAAAGGGTTCATATTTTGATTTCCTTTCATCGGTTCGTTTGGAAAATATTGAACCTTTATTATCTGTGGCGATACATAATATTGACTTTATTCGATATCTTATTCGCCAGAGTACACAAACGATGGACGACCGTATTAATGCTTTACTCCGTTTCTATCCCCAGGCAAAAAAATCAGATTGGAAACTTCAGGTTGCTGGACAGCGTGTTCAAATTATCAAAAGAGATCCATATGGTAAACCAATCCTGCAAATGGGTACCGAGGTTATAACATCCAGTGATAAATCCCTTGCCGCTTTACTGGGTGCCTCTCCTGGTGCCTCTGTATCAGTTTCAATTATGGTGAACCTGATTAAAAAATGTTTTCCTGAGCAAGTCCAGGGAAAATGGGCCAAGAAATTGCATGAAATATTCCCTGCTGAAGAACAGGAACTTCAAAAAGATGCGGGAATTTATAACAAATTGCATGATTTTTCTGATAAAGCGTTACAATTAACTTAGGATTTTATTTGAATAGTTTTAAATACCCATTTAAAATGGGTATTTTTATTTCAAATCTTTGATAAGTCGATCAAAATTATTATTTCCTTTGTTTACTCTTTCTTGCATTTTTGAAATAATTTTGCATGTCGCATATTGACGCCATAAATTACAAAGAAAGAATCCAAATACTCCTATAAAAACACCAATTGCTACGTAGAGCATGTTATCTTGGGGCAAAAGACCCATAATCCAGCTGCTTAATGCACCAAGAATAAATTGAATGGTTCCCAATAATGCGGACGCACTTCCTATTTTTCTTCCATGTAGGGTAAAGGCAAATATGGTACAATTAGGAAAAATAAATCCTAGGCATCCCATGATTATTACAATTGGAGAACAAACCAATATAATGCCTAGACAATTATGAGGTAGTGGTAAAAAGCAAAGAATAATAAACAGGATTGAAACGATAAATGCTACATTTACCGCACAGTTTGTTAAAAAGCTTGGTTTAAATTTGTTAATTAAAATACCATTGAGCTGATTACAACCGGCAATTACAGCGGAATTGATACCAAACCAAAGTGCTAGCTGCAATTTAGAAAAATGCATAACATTACTCAATATATCAGGTGTACCGCTCAAATAGGCAAATATCATGAAAAGTCCAAAACTGGTTATCAAAGTGTTTGAACTAAAGACAGGCTCTTGAACAATGCGAATATATCGCCATAAAATTGATCGGATAGAGGATTGAATGCGGTATTTAATGGGTAAAGTGTCAGGAAGCATTATTATTACTGAAACAGTGCCCAAAAAGCCGTAGATTGTCATTATCCAGAATAGGACGCGCCAGGGAAATTTGGCAACAATGAGACCACCAAGTGTTGGCGCTGCAATAGGAACAATCGCACCAACCAATGCCAGTTGTGCCATTATTTTAATGCCTCTCTTTCCGGTGGCAATATCCCTTACCATAGCTCGAGGAACAACCATGGCGGTTGAACCTCCTAGCGATGAAAGAAGGCGGCATAAGCAAAAAAGATAAAAATTTGAAAAGATTGCACAACCTGCCGAACCAAAAGTGAAAAGTAACATGCCTAAAAATAGAGGAGCCCGACGTCCGTATCGGTCAGATATTGGACCAGATGTAAATTGACCAATGGCTAAGCCAATAAACCATACCGTTAAGGTGATCTGAGCTGCACCATTGCCATAACCTGCCAAATCTTGACTGATCTGAGGAAAGGCGGGAAGATACATATCTGTTGCAAGGGGACCAATTGCAGTCAACAGGCCAAGTATGACTATAATCCACCAGGATAAATCTATAGTGTTTAGGTTATCTTGTTTCAATTTATTCATAGTTTCGTTTTAAATTTATTATGTTAGTAAATAGATTATTAATGAATTAATTCAATATAAATTAAATGTTACGTATAAAAAATATCGGTTTAATCAGGCTGATAATTTTATCATTTACACCTTACGGATTTTTGTGCATATGATGGAATAAAGGATAAAAACATCTGAATTTATATTTTTAGATCATCAAGAATTTTGTTTAGCATTCGTAAATAATAATTTCCAAAAAGAATGTAATGAATAATCAAAGGGAATATTTGATAAATTGCCAAACGTTTTTGCCATCCTTTCTCAAGAAGATTATAAGATTGATAAAAAATGTCATAAGGATTACCAAAAAGGTTTAACATGGCAATATCAACTTCATTATGGCCATAATAACAGGCTGGGTCAATTAAATAGGGTTGATTGTAATGGGCAAGGATATTACCGGTCCATAAATCTCCATGAAGGAGGCTAGCTATAGGATGATCAGGCAAAAAATCATCAAGTTTGATAATAAGATTTTCTATTTTTTTTGCAGTTGTTACGGGTAAATGGGACAGGTAACATGCCAAACGCCATTCACCCCAAAATTTTACCCAACTAGATGAGGGTGTATTGATAACATTGATTGTTCCAAAAGCATAATTGTCTTCCCAGCCATAATTGGAGTTATGGATGTTATGAAGTTTGGTTAACATTTTTCCAAGATTGGACCATGTTTCCAAGGAAAAAGAATTTGTTTCCTTAATTCTTTCCAAAATTAAAATTTCTGAATTGGCAAGAATGACCTTTGGAACATCAATGCCATTACTTGCAAGAAATTTAAGCATTTTTCCTTCACTTTGAGGAGATGCACCATTTTTGATCACATAATTTTTCTTGTTTTTTGTTATGATATGGAATGTTTCGGAAACATCACCCTGGGTTAAGGGTTGTGCTTGTTCTATCTTGTCATTAAGATATTTTTCCGCAATGGAAATGAGGGCAGAGGGAGGGTAAATATTCATGATATTTGCTGTTCAAAATAATTTGCCAGATTATGACAAGCCTCGTTTATTTGAGACCATGTTCGTGAAAAAGCATCTTGATTTCTGTAATAGGGATCTGAAATTTCTTCATTCTGATGATTGGGAATATAATCAAGCAATAATTTTATTTTACTATCAGTATCATATGGTGCCAATTTTTTTAATTGAACGATATTTTTATGATCCATGCCAATTATATGCGTAAAATCATGAAAATCCTGTAGCTGAATTTGCCTTCCAAGATAATGGCGAATGTCTATTCCATGTTTCATGACCTCATGTATGGTACGCGGATCTGGGGGTTGATCAATATGCCATGCTCCCAATCCTGCAGAATCAACAAAAACTGGCAATTTCTTTTTTTTGACTTCTAGACCGAAAGCAGCTTCAGCCATGGGAGAACGACAAATATTACCCAAACAGACAAACAATACTGAATATAAAGCCATAGAAAACTCAATGTTATGATAATAAATTGTTGAGGAATATATTGATTTTGCAAATCTATTTTTATGTTAAAATACTTTTGCTATCATGACAATGCTAAGCTTCATAAGTTTTTTTAACTGTTTTAATAAGCAAATTTGGTAATTTATGCAAATTAATATATAGTAACTGCTATAATTATGATGATTCACATATCAGTTTATTATAATTTATTTTATGTTAGTTATTTTTTCATATAGAATATGGATTTTGCTAATTTAATTATTTAAAATAATAAAAATTCTGAATGGTTTAAATCAAGGGGATGATAGGTGCCTGCTGGTGAAATTGTTGATCCAACCAAAAATCCAGTAAATCGTTTGTGGCGTTTTTTTCTGCGAATTGGTATTCCCGTGCTTGGGGTTATTTTGGTTTCTTTTGTCGTGGTTGGGGTAACCCTTCATTCTTATCACACGACAAAAGCTGGGATTTCAAAATTATCACATGTGATTTTGCAAACTGAACAATCCAGGATTTCCGAAGAAATATTGTCTTATCTCAATCCAGCCACCAAGGGTGGGGGGTTGGCGGTTGATATGTTAAGTCATATTCCATCCGAATATAAATGGGGAATGTTTTATAGTTATGCGATGAGCAGTTTACATCGTACGAAACAGGCTGAATCTTTTTATTTGGCTGATAGTGATGGTCGTTTCAATATGGTTGAACGTGTTCCTGATCATCCTGACCAAGTAAGGGTTATAACATTGGAGCCAGATCAAAAAGGTGGACGTTTTTTAGAGGAATATCACATTTTTGACAGTAAAAAGGTTATTAAAACACGTTATATGCCAGCCAACGCCTATGATCCTCGTTTACGTGCCTGGTATCATACAGCAGTTGAAAATAATAAATTGACTTGGTCTTCACCTGTTTTGATGCCAACAAAAAAAGGGTTGGCGGTGACGGCATCTATACCTTTTGTGGATAAAGATGGAAAAAAAAATGTTTTTGCAATGAATATCTCCTTGCAAGAATTGACGAAATTTTTGGCTTCCATAAAATTGAGCAATAATGCGCGGATCATAATCATTGACAATACTGGTCATATTATTGCCTCTCCCAATCTATTGACCTATTTTGTTGGAAATGAATGGAATCCCCAAGATTCAAAAATCAATCCTGCGGTAAATCCCGTGATAGCCAGAGCATATGATCAATTTCAGATCCAAGGTTCTGGTATTCATTCCTTTAAAATGGAAAAAAAACCTGATCTTGGTCAGGGACAGGATCAGAAAAAAAATTCAAAAAATATTATTGATAAACAGAAACAAGTCGCTGGCAATTATATTTGCGTAACTTCCAGATTACCTGATTCAATACAGAAATGGGTTATCATGATTGTTATACCAGAAAAAGATTTTTCTGGTTTTGTAGCTTTAGGGGCAAAGCAGAATCTGCTTTTTTCCTTGTTGGTTGTTGCATTGGCCGCATCAATGGCGGGATTACTGATTTATCAGGGACATCGTATGGATAAACTTGGTCTGCGTTTCCAGCATATTCAAAATGTGGTTGAACAGGAAAGTGACGCTATAGAGATGGTAGCCTCAACGCCGGAAGTTTTTGACCCGAGAAATGAAGCGCTTATTCTTACCGAAAAACTTTGCAAGCTGGTTTCTGCACATCGAGTCAGTATTTGGCATTTTTCAACTGATCATAAATCCTTGATTTGCAATGATATATATGATCGGACAGAAGATAATCATGCTGGTGGATATGAATATTCTATTTCGGAATTACCCAATTTTTTTGAATTGCTTGATGCAGGTGAAACAGTTGTTGTGGACAATGCTGAACATGATCAGAGAACGGCTGAATTATATCGACTGTTTATGAACTCTGTTTCTACTCGATCGCTGATGATTACCCCTGTTTTAAGTAAAATTGGAACAATAGGGGCAATTCTGGTTGAGGATACGCCTTATCTTTATAATATAAATCATATCACAAAAATTTTTGCTGGGCTGGTTACAATGCGTTTTGTTGCGGCCCAAGTTGAATTCGACCAGATTGGCAAACACCAAAGACTACACTATGAAAATGGTGAAGTTTCTTCTCAGAAAGAATTTTTGAAAAAAACGGTCGAAGATGATTTGGAAAATACGGAAAAAGATATTAATCATGATTATCTGATAGATCCGGGTCAGTTTTCAAAAAATAAAATTAATTTCGGTCAATTTGATAAACAAGGCGAACAAACCATATATCCTGCTGTTGCGATGATGGATATTTCATTTAGTGGGTTTTTGTCTTCTGATATTCAACATACGGTGGAATTAATCAAACCTGTCAAAAATTTAGTCATTGTATTGGAGAAAATCGCACAGAAATATGGTATTTTCTACGTAAGAATTATGGGTGGTCATCTGATTGCTGTGACGGGATGTTCAAAGGAGCCAGATATCACCGCCCCGATCAGATTGGCCCAAGCGGCAATAGATATGCGAGAGGCCTGTCTGGAGATTATCCCCCATAAATATACAAGTTCTACATTTGGGATTGGAATAGATGTTGGTCCAGCAATCGGGTCCTGGTTTGGCAAGGACGCAAAAACTTTTGCATTATGGGGGCCCGTGGTCGGAATGTCTTCATTGATGGCACAAATGGCCAAAGATGATGCAACGATTCAAGTGACACAAGAAGCCTATGCGGCTTTAAGAAACGATTTCCTGTTCAGATCAAGAGGAAATTTTTTTATTCCTGATATGGGTGTTGCTGATATATTTATTCTTGCTGGCAGACGATGAACGATTATCAAAATAATAATGACCAGTATGCCAAAAGGGAGAGTGCTCCCAGATCGGATAAACAGGTCGAAACGATTTTATCGAGCTTGAATGATAATGGTATTCATGATGTTGATCGATATATGGAATCCATTCGTATTCGTGAAGCTGAACAGGGACAAACATTATATGAACGTTTGAAAACTGTAGAACCGGGTTTCTTTTCGATTTTCAGAAAAATTGGAATTGTTATTTTTTGGTATATGCAGCCTGTTCTGAATGTAATTGGTTCAGCAACACGCAGTTATTTTCGGTTTCTTTTGTCTGTTCTGGCAGTTTCATGGGGAGTGCTGGTTGAAAGCATCTCCCCTTTAACATGGCGTAGGACAGTAAAGTATGAATTCAAAAGAATGGTAGGGTTGGCCATTGGCGGTGGATTTTTCAGCACTTTCTTTACGGCTAGTCTTGCGGGTTTGGCTGTGGTTTCTCAAGCGATTTTATGGCTTGGCGCAGCAGGATTAACCAAAATGACTGGACCCATCCTGGTTACAGTTCTGGTTCGAGAACTGGCCCCGGTGCTGGTGGGAATGATTTTATTAGGAAGAAATGGCATTCTGACCGTAACGGAATGCAGTTTACTAGCAATGGGTGGACAGCTTAAATTTTTTACGTCTATGGGAATAGATGCTTTTATAACCATTGTAGTGCCAAGAGCCTGGGCTTTTACTATTGCCAGTTTTACCCTGGGAATGGTTTTTGGTATTATCTCGTTATTCATGGGATATCTGGTAACTTATTTTATGGGGACAATGCATGATTCCATTTGGATGTTCTACAGTAATATCCTCGCCGCAATGACGGGATGGGATTATATTCTGGTACCCTCAAAATTTATCGTTATGGGTTTTTTGATTGGTGTTGGTTCTTGTATCACTGGTATGAATGTCAAAGTTACAGATGATCCTGCAACGTTATTGCCCAAAGGTTTTACGCGCGGTATTTTGCTCATCATGGTGGTTAATATTTTATTTACAATAGGATTTTAGTGATGGTGGATAAAATATTATTGAATATAGATAACGCCAAACCTTCATTTGAAGAGAGCGCGTTGCCTTATGTGCCATACAATTTAAAATTGCGGGCAGGCGAATGTATCATTGTTGAAACGGGCAGTATGGAGTTATCAACTGCTTTAGCAGATTTATGTAGTGGTATTGTCAAGTTAGATGAAGGAAGTGTCAAATTTGAGGGGATGGAATGGTCTTCTCTGAATGAGCCAAGATTATCTGCGTTAAGGGGAAGAATAGGTCGTATATTTCAACAGGGTGGTTGGGTTGATATGTATCCTGTCGCAATCAATATCTTGATGCCAATGTTGCATCATTCCTCTTTAGCTATCGATAAATTGACCAGGCAGGCTTTGACACTATGTCGAATTTTTGGTTTGCCTGGTCTTCCCATGGATACGCCTCGCCATATGATGCCGGTAGATTTACATAGGGCTGCATGTGTGAGGGCCTTGTTGGGAAACCCTGATCTAATTTTATTGGAGCACCCTTTTGAAGGATTTTCAGAAGATTTGTTATTCCCACTGTTTGAAATGTTGAATACGGCACAAAATAAAGGGGCCGGTGTTATTTGCTTTACACAACAGTTTTCTTTGTGGAATTATTATAGGGAACGGGTGACGCATTGGATGCGGTTGCAGGAAAAAGGGTTAACATTGGAAAATCAATAAGAATATTTATCCTTAATTGCATGAATGATACGGTTATAAAATAAAATGTTTAACAGCAAACGATACACAAAAGCGCGACAGTTATTTCAGCTAAGATATGCTAATGAGTGGACAGGTGGTCTTGTTCTTTTATGCTTATTGGCATTTATTGGTGCAATTATTGAAGCTGGTGTATTACGGGACTGGCTTACCCCTGCGGCACAACTGAATATTATCCTGCCACAAACAGGTGTTGACAATCTATCGGTTGGAGATGATGTGGAGGTATTCGGTATTAATGCGGGGACCATACAAAAAATCAATGTCAATTCTGATGGTGGTTTAACAGCAATAGCAATGCTGGATCCCCAGATCAGAACTTTTATCAGACGAGATAGTACAGTCACCATCAAACGTAAATTTGCCGTAGCAGGTGCTGCTTTTGTTTCTATAACAAGAGGGTATAGTACGCCGCTAAATTGGCGTTATGCTGTTTTGTCGGCGAAGACAGAGCCTAATCCTGCAGACCAGATTTCACAAATGGTATTGCAAATTCATAAACGTATTGTTCCAATTATGGATAGTGCAAAAAATATGATGGCTTCACTTGAAATGACAGTTGAGGGAATTCAACAGGGGCGTGGAACAGTCGGTCGTTTGGTTAATAATGATGAATTAATCAGAAGAGCTGAAAATATGGTTCAAACAATCAACAATGTTATTGAACAATTGAAACCGATTGAAAATAATATTAATCATGTTGTTAAAAATTCTGATAAGGTCATGGTTAATTTCAAAAAAGTTTCCAGAGATTTAAGCAAGGCTTCACCTTCTTTGAAACCGATAGCTAAAAATGTTCAAGATGCAACGGCAGAGTTGCCGGATATGATGATTCAATTGCAATCAACAATGGGTGATCTACAACGATTGATTATACAACTGAAAAGTATGTGGATATTGGGTGGAAATGGAAAAGCGCCTCATAAAACAAAACGTCTACATGCAAGAGAGGTAAGACCATGATAGGAAATTTAGGAAAGATTCCGTTTTGTCTTACAGGTTTTCTATTTCTGGCAGCATGCGGCGTTACACAAAATGATCCACCTAGAGATGAGCCTTTGCAACGAACTATGGACGTTGCCAAACAGGGAGTATTTTATAATCGGTTAAAACAGGCTGAAATAAATTATCTAAAATCATATCAATTTGCTTTAACCCGTGATGATCAGAATGATATTGAGAATGCAGGTTATAATTTGGCTGTTGTTCAGTTGGATATGAATAATAAGCAGAAGGCTTATGAAACTGTTCAGGCTGTCCGTAACGAATTATATATTAGAGACGAAAAAAATAGTCCTCAACTGGATTTAGTTGAAGCAGCCATTTTATACCGGTTGCATCGTCAAGACGAGGCTTTGAGACTTTTACAAAATGCGGTACAAACGTCGCAAGATGATATACGGGAACGGGCTTATTTTTTCATAGGATTGATTGCTAACGATCAAAATAATATTTCCCTGTTGGTTAAAGCTTCTCAAAAGCTTGATCAATTAATTCTAAAAGATAAAAATGCAAGAAAAGAGGATAGTTGGAAAGCGGATCAAGGTGAATTGCATGCATTGTTGAATTATAGAAATGGGAAATATGATGATGCTATTACCACGTCAAGATTTGTAGAGGTAAGCCGTCGTCAACAAATTGAATATAGAGCAATGGTTAGGGCGCTTGTTATTCAGGCTATGGCTTATGAATCAAAAGGTGATCGGATTCAGGCAGCCAATTTATATATAAGGGCTGGCAAAAGTGCCCGATTTTTAAAAGAATATACAGATGCCAAGAATTATTTGTATAAAGCTGTTGCATTACAGGCTGATCAAATAACTAATAATTTGGCATCTCATGAATTATCAACTGTGAGACAAGAAGAATTTAATATGAAAGAAAATTCTTTAGATAATAATTAATGGCAATAATAATAATTTTATTTAAGAAATAGAGCTAAAATCGCTAAATATAGCCAACCAAAAATAAGAAGAGTACCTCCGATTGGTGCTATGGGTAAAAATGGATGAAAACCGGTGAAACTGATGTAAAAGACACCTGAGCAAAACAAAGTTAACCCTAGAGTAAATATACATCCGATTAGAAAAAGATGTAAATTTAGTTTCCATATTTTTTGTAATATGGAAACTGATATCAAGGCTAATCCGTGAATGAATAATATATTATCCGCTATTCGACTCATATTTCTGCCATCATTAATGAAATATTGATCTGGTAAATGGGAGGTGAGGGAAGAAAATATAACTGCCAGTAAACAGTAAAGTGCCCCGAAGGCGAGAGAAATATTAATAAATAAAAATTTTCTTTGGAATTCCATTTTTCACCTTATTTATACGATTTAAAGAGTTGAAAAAAAACTATTTATGAATTAAGTATAAAAAAATAATATAAAGATTTAAGATGGCAAAGAGGTTAAAAGAATAATAAAAAAAATTGTGTATTATTAATTATAAAATAAAATTATATTAAAAGTATTTTATAAATATTGCAAAATATATTAATTTTTTAGGCAATACTAAATAAAAACGTGTAAGTCAAAAAATAACAATTAAGTTTATTAATTCATTGTAATAGCGAAATAAACTTGAATATTTGTTTAAAAAATCGAAAATATTAATTTTTCTAGAGATTTATCTCTAGAATTTATCACTTAATAACCAATATAAACCAATAAAAATATTTATACTTAATAATAAGCATGATTTTTAAAATGGGAATTTTTTTTAATGAGAACTGATAATAAAGAAGAAAAATTTTCGAATATAACTGATATAGATGCTGTTAAAAGGGCGTTGGAAAGTATAGGGGATTCTACAAATAAAAAGATAGTGAAAGAAAAAGGAAATGATAATTTTCCTAAAAGACGGTTTATCAGGGATCAAGGAGTAATTGTTAAAAAACAGAATTCAGAAAAATTTTCTAGAAAAACATATTTTCAAGATTTTTCTGTTGATGATAAACTGTCAAAATATAACCGAAAATTATCGATAACAAACGAAAAAGATGAAAATAATTTCAAAACCATTCTTAAACATGTTGAAATACTTGTTGAAAAAATGGCATTGATGCAAAAACAAGTCGAGAATTTGGAAAAATTGAATATTCAACTTTCAGAACAATTCAAGAGTGTGACATCCAGTTTTAATAAACCAAATGAAATTGAGACTGTTGAGATTATGGAAGATGATGATATTGTTGATGAATTGGGACAAAAACCGGTCAAATGGTGGATTAGAAAGCTTGACTAATGTCCAAACTGATTGTTAAACATTATGAAAATTTATGGAAAGGACATTTTAAACTTGATAGAGCAGAAGCTGTTCAGAAATATTCGGATGGTAATGAAAAGTCTATCAAGCGTGAAATATTAAGAGTAAATGACAGTGTTGCGGTTTTATTATTTCGTCATGATAATGGAAACATTATTTTAACTTCACAATGGCGGGCACCTGTTCTTGCAAGAGGTGACGATAATAATCCGGTTATAGAAGTATGTGCAGGCAACATAGATTCATCAGATTATGATCCCTTAAAAAAAAATCCATTGGAAGCGGCTTATCAAGCTGCTTACCGAGAGGTAAAAGAAGAGACAGGTTGGCATATAAATCAGTTGTATCATTTATTTTCCTTGTATAGTTCGCCAGGAATCACAACAGAAAAATTATATTTTTTTATCGCTTCCGTGGATAAGCAAAATCAAAAAGGTGGTGGATTACGACAGGAAGGCGAAAATATTGAAATATTGGAAATGAAATTGACGTTGGCCTTTGAATGGATCAAAGAAAATAAAATTGTTGATTTGAAAACGGTATTTTTGTTACAATATTTCGGTAATAATATTAATCTATTTATATAAGACTAAATATTTATATGTAATTCAAATAATCTTTTGGCTGAAAAATCAATATAATTATATCAGTCTGTATCATGTTTGTAGAAAAAAAGTCGTGCAGACGAAAGATTTTATATTTACTTGTCTATACGGTTATATTGTTTTTAATTGTAATTAGTGTTGATTTTAACTAGTATTTACTCGTTTATAAATTTAAAACGTGTAAAGATAATTTGTAACAGAAGAATAAGGAATAAGTCGTGGTATTTCGTCGGGATCTTTTGCGTACTACAGCAGGAGCCTCCTTGGTTGGAATAGTTGGTGGAATAACAAATATTTCCCCAGTATCTCTTGCAAGGGCAGATGAACATAATTCTGTGGATCAGGGAAAACCATTTGATCAAACTACGGTAAGACAATTGGCAAAATCAATGGCGCAACGTGCGTATAAGGCACCTGATGATCATTTGCCAGATGTGATTGACAAACTAGATTTTGATGGATTTAGGGGAATTGAATTCCGCCATGAAAGAGCTTTATGGAATAATGAAAATTTAAATTTTGCTATTGAATTCTTTCCGAGAGGTTTTTTATATCGACCACGTATAGATATTTACGAGGTAATTGATGGGGTTTCCAAGCCTGTTCAATATCATTCTGACATGTTTTCCTATGCGGATCCTAAACACAAAATTGATCAGGATTTAGGATTTTCTGGCCTGAAATTGATGACCAAACTCAATCAATCGGAAACGATGGAAGAATTTGCAGTATTTTTAGGTGCATCCTATTTCAGGGCGATAGCCAAAGGTCAACAATATGGTTTGTCTGCGCGTGGTTTTGCTAAGGGAACCGCGGATCCACAAGGGGAAGAATTTCCTCTATTTCGGGCGTTCTGGATTGTCAAGCCTAAAAACGGCATTGAATCGTTGGTTATATATGCATTGCTGGACAGCCCTTCATTAACCGGGGCATATTGCTTTACAATTCGCCCAGGTAACATGACAATATTCGATGTTGAAACCCATATCTATCCCCGTAAATTAATTTCTAATGGCGGAATTGCCCCTCTGACTGGCATGTTTTATTTTGATGCCAATGATCGTAATCATATTGATGATTGGCGTCCTGCCGCCCATGACAGTGAGGGTCTTCTTATATGGACGGGTACAGGACAACAAATATGGAGACCTTTAACCAATCCCGTTGATTTACAATATTCTGTTTTTGTTGATAACGCGTTAAAGGGTTTTGGCCTAATTCAACGTAAACATGCCTTTAGCCAGTATGAAGATCTGTCTTTGCATTATGAATTAAGACCAACCGCCTGGGTTGAACCCGTGGGTGAATGGCAAGCGGGTAGTGTCAATTTGGTGGAAATACCTTCCCCCAGTGAAGTCAATGATAATATTGTGGCATTCTGGCGCCCCAAAGAAGTTTTTAGAGAAGGAAAAGAATATTCCTTTACTTACCGTTTATATTGGGGATGGGATAATCCATGGACAACATCCTTATCTCGTATTGCTGCAACCAGAATAGGGGCAGTTGTTGATAAACCGGATGTAAGATTTATTTGTATAGATTTTTTTGATGGTCCATTGAATGGCTATTCATCGGACAAACAATTGCATGTCAATGTATCCTCTTCCACGGGCCAAATTAGCAATATAAGCATGTATTCAGATACAAATTTGCATAAATGGAGAACGACTTTTGAGTTCGATCCTAAAGGAGCTAAAATGGCTGAATTGAAATGTGTTTTAATGGATGGGGATCAACCAATTTCCGAACAATGGACCTATCGTTGGACACCGTAACATATTTGTGAAATTTATTGTTTAATAACCCAAGCATGAAAAGCTTGGGATTTTTTTTAGGTAGGTATAAGAAACGGTTATTATTTTCAAAAATCATTTATCCATGTATGAGTAAATTGATTTTATAATCAACTTCTTGGATGCATTTGTTTCCAGTCTATTGAAATATTTATATTTGTAAGTTAGGCTTCGGGTATTTTAAATAGGAGAAAAAAATACTTATGGTTGAATTAAAGGTCAATAATCATTGTCATCTGCAAAATGATTTGAATGAAATCAAATTCCAAGACTTAACAGCTGACAAATTTGAATTTGCTGCCCTTCCTCCAGAATCTCCTATTGAAATGCCTGTGCAAAATTTATTTTCAAGGCCAAATATTTATAATCGTTCTAAAAGAATGAAAACTGAACCAAAGACAATTTTCTTTAGAAGATTGTTTGTTTTTTTATTATCTTTTTTATTAACGGCGTACGCCTCCTACGAAATGAATCTAGTGTTTAACAGCACAGGCATGAATTCCCTTGGCGTTATTATTCTGATTATTTTTACAGTATTGTTTTTATGGATTGCCTTTTCTTTTGTTTCATCACTTGGAGGATTTTTTGAGCAATTGAAACAAAAGGGAGGTCTTTCGCTAAATATCGATCCCAAAGCACAAATTCCTAATTTGCGTAATAAGACAGCAGTGCTAATGCCTACCTACAACGAGGATCCACATCGTGTTTTGGCTGGTTTGAAAGCAATCTTTAACAGTCTTCAAGCGACTGGTCAGGGTGATCACTTTGATTATTTCATTTTATCGGACACTACCGATCCGGATGTATGGGTTGAGGAAGAGGCAACTTATTTACGCCTGATTGAAGAAACAAAGGGTCTAAATAAGATTTTTTATCGACGTCGTTTTGAAAATACCGATCGTAAGGCTGGAAATTTGGGGGAATGGGTTCGACGTTTTGGTGGGGCCTATGAACATATGTTGACTCTTGATGCGGATAGCCTGATGGAAGGGGACACGATAGTAAGAATCTGTGCAGCCATGGAAGAAAACCCAGAAGTTGGATTGATTCAAACTTTACCGGTTATTGTCAATGGCACAACGTTGTTTGCGCGTTTGCAACAATTTGCCGGACGGGTTTATGGTCCTACTATCGCTTATGGTTTAGCATGGTGGCACGGGTCAGAAAGTAATTATTGGGGACATAATGCGATCATACGGATCAAGGCTTTTGCCGAGCAGGCTGGATTGCCCCATCTTCCAGCAGTGAGAAAACCTTTTGGTGGCATGATCATGAGTCATGATTTTGTTGAGGCGGCTTTGATGAGAAGGGGGAGATGGGCCATTCATATGGTTCCTGCATTACAGGGTTCCTATGAGGAAAGTCCGCCTTCCTTGACTGATATTGCTATCCGTGATCGTCGTTGGTGTCAGGGGAATTTGCAACATGCCATGATAATTCCAACAAAAAAGTTGAGCTGGATAAGTCGTATACATATGATAACAGGTATTGGAGCGTATGTAATGTCACCATTGTGGCTGTTATTTTTGCTTGCGGGTATTCTGGTATCACTACAGGCTTTATTCATGAAACCGGAATATTTCAGTACAACGGATCGCGTATTATTTCCTCACTGGCCCCAGGTTGATCCAGTTCAGGCTGAATATGTTTTTATTTTAACCATGCTTGTTTTGTTGGCCCCTAAATTTTTAGCGTGGATTGCCCTTTTGGCCAATCCTTTTTTAAGAAAAGGATGCGGTGGAGAAATCAAGGCTTTGTTCTCCATTGTTATTGAAACGCTTGTTGGTGGATTGATTGCACCTGTTGCGATGTTGATTCAAACCGCGGCGGTAGCGTCAATATTGTTGGGATATGATTCAGGATGGAATGCCCAACGTAGAGATGTCGGTTATATTCCCTTAAAAGATGTTATCCGGGATTATTGGCCACATACAGTTATTGGTATTTTAATGGGTGCAGCTGCCTGGGCAGTTTCCTTTTCTTTATTTTTATGGATGACACCTGTATTGCTGGGATTATTATTGGCAATTCCTCTAGTATGGGTGACTTCAAGTCAGAAAATCGGAATTTTATGTCGCAAATCGGGTTTGCTAATAATTCCTGAAGAAATTAATCCGCCAAATATTTTGCGACTTGATAAAAAAGAAAAAGAAAAAATTGCAAATTTGGAAATTAAAAATGCCTTTCACAATTTAGATAACAGTAAGCTAATTCAATTTCATTTGGCTCAGCTCCCTCAGGAACGGAATAAAGGGGAAGCTATTAATGCAAATGAATTGGTAAGTATTGTTAAAATTGAGGAGGCAGACAATCGTCAGCAACTTTTGGAGAATTTAACAAAAGCGGAAAAATCGGCTGTACTAGCTTGTAAAAAAGCTCTCATCAAATTTTTTAAAGTGCCATTATAAAGATTATAAAAAATGAGATAAAATCTTTAGAGATTGTCTTACTTCTATGCTAGGAAGTAAGACTTAAAATAAATCATATAATTTTTTATGGTTTTTCATTTTTAAAAATTAATTCAGAATGTAATATTGTTGAATAATCAACGGTTTAGTTAAATTGATTAGATAATGATTATTATATAATATTTAATATTTGTTTTTCAAAAACAATAAATAGTTTTGTTTTTATCTCTATTGTTCGATAAACGCATATTTTTTTCCAATTCAAAAATTTTTTCTGTCAGAATTTCACTGGATTGATTTGTTTTTTTTCCTTTTTTGGTTAGAATTACAAACTCTACGTTATTGGCTTTATGAGAATAACGCTGGCTGCTGACACGATAACGTTTATAAATTTTTGCAAAAATTGATACACGGCCAATTGTACAGTTTTGGCGTATCATTTCCTCCAAAGGTATAAAACCATCTGTACTATAGCTAGTCATTATCCATTGTGTAGGCAGAGTCTGAAGAAGTTTATTATAAGCATCACTTGCCTGTTTGCGAATGGTATAAGCACTTTTTCGGTCTTTTCTCCAATCCTTACGAATTGCAGATTTATCCCGGCAGGAAATTTTGTTGGATATATTAGGCTTGTCCCACAAGGTAATACTGTTCAGGACATGATAATTGGATCCGTATGGATGCTGGTTATAGGGTGGATCTAAATAGGCAATTGAGTAATCGGGTAAATTCATATTTTGTAATTTTTCAGCAAGAAGTTGTGCATCCATTTGAAAAATTAAATTTTCCTGATGATTGTTAAAAAATTGTATAGGATGTAGCTTTAAATCTCCCGCAATACGATAAAGGGCGGTTTTTGTTTGTCCGCCCCATCCCTTATGAAAGCCTTTGAAAACGCCACTTGTATTTGCATGATAACACGCACAATAAAGTAGTGGAGCAAGCAGGCAGGCAAATTGAATTTCGCTAAGTTTATCTTTTTGTTCCCATTCGAATATTTTTTCACGTATTGCATCAATTTTTAAACCGTTTTTTCGCATGTAAAAAAGCCGGTCTTTGGATAAATCATATTGGTCATCATTTTCAGGACATAAATGAGAGGTTACCCAATTCTGTATCGGTGGCAGATTATTTAGATACAGCAAAATATCTTCGTAGGATTGTTCATTGAAGAATTTGGGAGAAGATTGTATCTGTATTGAAGCAATATTGAGGATTCGGCTATAAGGTTCCCAATCATTGGAAAATACGCGATAGCCTATTTTTTTTGCAAGGCGGCTGACTACGCCGCTGCCTGAAAATAAATCTATAAACAATCCATTTTTTGGCGAACCTTTAGTTTTAGACATACCAAGATGAATTAAATCCAATAATTTTCGTTTATTCCCTATATAGGGTATAAGTTGATTAAATAAAAAGTTATCAGTTTGATAAGCTGAATGTTTTTCTTTATTCCACTGCATTTAGTATATTAAACTTGTATGGTTTACTTGTCACGATCATGAAGGAAGAGAAATACAAAATTATCATAGAGTAAATTTGATCAAAAATTTGTTTTGTATGAAAAATATTACATTTTATAATAACGTAAATTCATTACGCTTGTAACCCTGAGCGAATAAAGCGGATAGTAACGAGGTATGTTGAATTTTATTTATAATTTTTTCAGCAACAATCGGTTTGGGATAAAAACCAATACCTAATCCTGCAGAACTTAACATGGGCAAATCGTTGGCACCATCGCCAATTGCCATTGTTTCATCGTTGGACAAGGAAAGTTCTTTTGTAAGGCGTTGAAGATGATTCAATTTAGCTTCTTTTCCAAGTATTGGAGGAATAACCTTTCCATCAAGCATATTATTCTGAAAACTTAATTGATTTGCATGATTTTCATCAAATTGACAAATCTGGCTTACTTTTTCGGTAAAATAAGTGAACCCTCCGGAAATTAAAGCTGTATGCGCATAATGGTTTTTCATTGTAGCTACAAGAATTTTTGCCCCTTCATTGAGTTTTGTTTTGTTCCAGGTTTTTTCCAAAAAATTTATAGAAACGTTTTTCAGCAGGGCGATTCTTTTTTTTAGGGCTGTTTCAAAATCAAGCTCACCATTCATGGCACGTTCGGTTATTGCAGAAATGTGATCGCCAATTCCTGCTTCGGCAGCCAAATCATCAAGTGTTTCATTTTTCACGATAGTACTGTCCATATCAGCTATTAAAAGCCTTTTTTTTCTGTGCGTGGAACAGGTTATAAAAAAATCGGCCTCAACAATATCCAGCGATTTTTTTATATCTTGATAAAGTGTCAGAGCTTCAGTTAGATTATTAATTGAAGCTGGAGCCATAAAATCTATCGCTTCTTCATGAGAAAGCCATTGATAATTCAGATATGAGAATTTCTGTCTAACTCGATCTATAATTGATTGATTAAGCAATGAGGGTGGTGTTACCAAAGTAAAAATAAAGGACATAAAATTATCCGTGATAAGATTGGGGCTTTAACATAATGAATTCAGATCAATTTGATTTTGGTTAACTTTTAATGATATTTCTCATAAAAACAAGAACTTCTGAAATTTAATTATATAAAGCGGTTTTCAGGGAATTGTTTTATAACTAATTAGTGATTCAATTATTATGAATAAATCAAAACATGGATTATGCTTATGGAACAGGCGGTGCTTCAATCACGGTCTTTAAATAATGAATTGCGGCAGGGAAAAAAAAATTGGGCGGTTATTGTTGCCGGTCCAACATGTTCAGGTAAATCTTTCCTCGCTTTACAGCTTGCACAAAGTTTAAATGGATCAATTATCAATGCGGATGCAATGCAATGTTATGCTGATTTACGTATCATAACCGCTCGTCCCTCTTTTGAGGATGAAAAACGAGTTCCACATTATTTATATGGGGTGTTGCCTTGGTATAAAACGGGTAATGTTGGTTGGTGGCGACAACAGGCACTTAATCAGTTGCAGAAAATATGGGAAAATCACAAATTGCCTGTATTATGTGGTGGAACAGGCATGTATTTTCATTCCTTAATTCATGGTATTGCCACGATACCTGAACCAGATCCGTCAATAAGGAAACAGGCACGTCAGTTAGTCAATGATGGAAAACTAGCGGATTTATATAATGAACTGGCCAAAGAAGATCCTGAATCGGTCGAGGAATTAAAATCTAATGATTCTCAAAGAATTGCTCGAGCATGGGAAGTCTGGAAATCAAGTGGGAAAGGATTGAGATATTGGCAAAAACATGCGCATTTACCTGGTGCAGATTGTAATTTTATTGTTATTCGCCTTGCACCTGAGCGTTCTGTTTTACGTCAAGCCGTAGCTAATCGTTTTGGATTGATGATTGATGAAGGTGCACTGGAAGAGGTTAAACTTTATGCGGAAAAAAAACCGTCTTTGTCATGTCCTTTGTCCAGAGCTCATGGAGTTCCAGAGTTTATGGCTTATCTTAATAACAGGATTTCTATTAAAGAGGCCGTTGAACAGGCTGTAAAGAATACGCAACGATACATTAAGCGTCAGGAAACATGGTTTTCACATCGAATTTTAGCGCCAGTGCAGCAAACTTGTATTTTTAATTCAAGAATAGACAAAAATACGCAATATTTGCAAAGAATTATTAAAAAATCTGAACTTTTTATTAATAGTTTTATTGACGAATAATCATTTATTGATTAGGGTAATTTCAATAATAATTTATAAGATAAGATTAAACTGCAAATCATTTTATTTGGTTTAAATTTATAATTCTATTAATACCAAGGATTAATTGAAAATGACAGAGGCTATGCAAAAGAACGGTAATAATGCTCTTAAAGAAAAAAAAAATTATGATATGACTGGAGCAGAAGTTCTTTTACAGGTACTCGTTGATCAGGGTGTGGATATTATTTTTGGATATCCGGGTGGGGCTGTTCTGCCCATTTATGATGTTTTATTCAAGCAAAAGAAAATTCGCCATATTCTAACACGCCATGAACAGGCTGCCGTGCATGCCGCTGAAGCCTATGCCCGTTCAACGGGAAAGGTAGGTGTTGTTTTGGTTACCAGTGGACCGGGCGCAACCAATACCGTTACTGGGTTGGTGGATGCCTTAATGGACTCCGTTCCCATTGTTTGTATCAGTGGACAGGTCTTCAGAAGTTTGATTGGTAATGACGCTTTTCAAGAAGCGGACACGGTTGGGATTACTAGGGCCGCGACTAAATTTAATTATCTGGTTAAGGACACGGAAAAATTGGCTCAGAAATTGCATGAGGCATTTTATATAGCCAAAACAGGTAGGCCCGGACCTGTTCTTGTCGATATTCCTAAAGATATCACTTTAGAAAAAGCACCCTATATTAAGAAAAACAAAGTCGAACCTTATCCATCTTATAGACCGGTTACTGAACCCGATGAAAATCAGGTTGTAAAAGCGGTAGATGCAATGAAAAAGGCAAAGCGTCCCTTATTCTATATAGGAGGTGGGGTTATTAATGCTGGAAAAAAAGCATGTGAATCGTTAAAGAAATTGGTTAACTTAACCGATTTTCCGTGTACTGCTACGTTAATGGGTCTTGGTGCATTTCCCGGTTCAGACAAGCATTTTCTCGGCATGTTAGGAATGCATGGAACTTATGAAGCAAATATGGCCACCCATGATTGTGATGTCTTGATTGCTTTGGGTGCGCGATTTGATGACCGTGTTACAGGCAGTGTAAAACATTTCTCACCGAATTCCATTAAAATACATGCTGATATTGACCCTTCTCAAATTAACAAGATTGTAATTGTTGACATACCTATTGTCGGGGACGTGGCCAAAACGATCGAATTGATGATCAAGCTATGGGACAAAAGGGAAGATCAGAAAAAAGATTTGAAAAACTGGTGGAAACAAATTGAAGCATGGCAGTCAATAGAGTGCCTGAAATATGATCAGGATAAATCAAAGGGCAGTATTGTAAAGCCCCAGCATGCCATTCGTTCGCTTTACAAAGCGGTTAAAAAAAGAAAAAAAGAGGCATATGTAACAACAGAAGTCGGTCAGCACCAAATGTGGGCAGCTCAATATTATGTTTTTGATCAGCCTAATCATTTCATGACATCTGGTGGATTGGGAACCATGGGGTATGGATTACCGGCTTCTGTAGGAACACAAATTGCGCATCCCGAGGATCTTGTTATAGATATTGCAGGCGAGGCCTCTACCATGATGAACATTCAGGAACTGGCCACAATCAAACAATATCGTCTGCCAGTGAAGATTTTTATCTTGAATAACCATTATATGGGTATGGTGCGACAGTGGCAGGAATTGGTTCATGGTGGACGCTATTCTGAAAGTTACAGTGAAAGTCTGCCTGATTTCGTCAAATTGGCGGAAAGTTTTGGCATTAAGGGATTGAGAATAGAAACGATTGATGACCTGGATAATGTCATTGATGAAATGCTTGATGAGCCGGGACCAGTGTTGGTTGATGTTAGTGTTCAGCAAGAGGAAAATTGTTTTCCAATGATTCCAGCGGGTGCACCCCACAATCAGATGATATTGGGACCAAATAAAAAATAAGGCTTGGCATTTTTTATTTTATTTTAATGTTGGGAATAAAAATGGGCAATCAACGTAATAATGTATCGTTATCGGAAGTCATCGAAGATAAATATAATTTTGTTAAAGCTGTTTTTTCTTTGATTGTTGAAAATGAAAGTGGTGTTCTGTCCCGTGTTATAGGTCTGTTGTCGGGACGCGGGTATAATATTGAAAGTCTTACTGTCGCGCCTGTAAATAAGGATGAAAAGAAATCCAGAATCAATATTCTGACTTCTGGCACTCCCATGGTGATTGATCAAATCAAAGAGCAGTTAAGTAGGCAGGTTCCTGTCTATCATGTTGTTAATTTATGTGAACAGAGTTCATATGTTGCACGCGAATTAGCATTAATTAAGGTTGTTTCCAAAGGAAATGAAAGAACAGAAGCGTTAAATTTGGCTGGTGCATTCCGGGCACAGGTTGTTGATGCAAGTACTGATTCCCTTGTGTTTGAACTGACTGGTAAAACTGAAAAAATAAATGCTTTTGTGGATTTATTACGTCCATTGGGTTTGGTAGAATTGTCCAGAACAGGTATTGCCGCCATTGGACGTGGTTGTCATACAATTTATTAAATTGAAAATTTGTAAGGATTATTAAGATGCGTGTTTATTATGATCGTGACGCAGATGTTAATTTGATTAAGAATAAAAAAGTTGCCGTATTGGGCTATGGCAGCCAGGGTCATGCCCATGCAAACAATATGAAAGATAGTGGGGTAAAAGATATTGTAATTGGTCTTCGTCCAGGATCCAAGAGTGCACAAAAAGCAGAAGCGGCTGGTTTAAAGGTTATGAGTGTTGCAGATGCTGCCGCCTGGGCTGATGTTGTTATGATTTTGACTCCAGATGAAGCGCAAGGGGATTTATACCGTGAAGAACTGGAAAAAAATCTTAAACAAGGAGCCGCAATTGCCTTTGCACATGGTTTAGCCATTCATTTCAAGATTATTGAACCTCGTCCTGATCTGGATGTTTTCATGATTGCTCCAAAAGGTCCAGGACACACTGTTCGTTCAGAATATCAGCGTGGTGGAGGGGTTCCATGTTTGGTTGCCGTTCACCAGAATCCTTCAGGTAATGCCCTAGAGATTGCGCTTTCTTATGCCGCCGCAATAGGTGGGGGTCGTTCTGGCGTTATTGAAACAACCTTTCGTGAGGAATGTGAAACAGATCTTTTTGGTGAACAAGCGGTATTATGTGGTGGATTGGTAGACTTGATCCGAAATGGGTTTGAAACGCTTGTTGAAGCAGGCTATGCACCTGAAATGGCATATTTTGAGTGTCTTCATGAGGTTAAGTTGATTGTTGACCTTATTTATGAGGGAGGGTTTGCCAATATGAACTATTCAATTTCAAATACAGCGGAATATGGAGAATATGTTTCAGGTCCTCGGGTTATTACAGAAGAATCTCGTAACGCCATGCGGAATATTTTAAAAGATATACAGGATGGAACCTTTGTTAATAAATTTATGACTGATAATAAGGTTGGACAAATAAGTTTAAAAGCACGTCGCCAGCAATTGAACAATCATCCAATTGAACAGGTTGGTGGAAAATTACGTGAAATGATGCCATGGATTACAAAAAACCGTTTGGTTGATAAAAGTAAAAACTAGTTTTTTAATTTTTTTCGTTTTAAAAAGAGCTATGACTTAATAAAAAATCATAGCTTTTTTTGTGCAAAAAATAGAAAATTACCAGCTTATTGAACGATCCAGCTGTTTGTTCAAGGCATTAGTTTTATCAAGGATATTAGCAATAAATTGATCTTTTTCACTCGCTTTGAAATAATTGAAAATATCCTGTATTGTATTGAGTGCTGTATATCCCCGGTTATTTTTAAACAACTTTTCAGCATGGTCATACATACCCTGCGCAATTAGTCGTTTGATATTGATATTTTGATCGTCAATATAAAAATTAATCAGTTGATCATATGTTTGTTTAATTTCAATACCTTTATGTAACATAATTTGAAGCTTTGCTTTTTTTAAAATTGCATCGGCACCATTATAGCGGGTTTTTGGATTATTTTTATGATGGGCAACAGCGATAAATTCTGTATAAGTTGTAAGAGCCTGATCATATTGCTGTAAGTTGATTTGAAGTTCAGCCTTGGTTAGATAAGCATTGCTGATTTCATAATATAATTTTTCGTCTTGAGTATCCTTATAAAGTTTTATTACGTCGGTTAAATATTGCAAGGCGAATTTGCTCTGTTTCTGTTTTTCCAAAATAATGCTTTTATTGATATATGCCTTGATAATTATGTCATTCAAGTCATATTGTTCTGAATCATGAACTGATTTATATTTGTTCAAGATCTGATCGTAGACAGAAGAGGCCTGGTTCAAGCGGTTAAGATCAGTGAGGATATTGGCTTTGGTAAGCAGTGCCATAGCAACGATCTTCCTGATTTTAGGGTTGGTAAATTGTGAAAAATCATCATGAATTTGGTTGCATAGAACCAACGCTGTATCTGTATCATGTTTACTGTTTAAAATCTGCGTTTTACCTAACAGGGCAATGGATTTGTAATATGGTAAATCTTCATCTTTGTTTGTAGAGGCATTGATTTTTGCCAGAATTTCATCATAGGTTTTTAATGCGGCGTTTTGTGGATCATTGCCAAATAAATCTTTTTGATTTTCAGGAATGTGAACTACGCGATGAAGTATTTCGGCTCGATATAACAAATTTTGCAAAAGAAATTTTTTGATCTGAGGATTGGGATCATCATGATATAACCGAATAAATGCATTGCTGTTATAAAGTGCTATTCCCCATTCTTTACGGTCAAGACGGTTTTTGGTTCTGGCCATAATGGATCGGGCAGTGATTAACCGAAGGGTTGGATCTTTGTCTTTGACAAATTTTTCTACAATTGATGAATGGATGTTGAGGGCTGTATCATGATGCCCAGTTTCGTTCAGAATTACAGTTTCATTATACATAACCTGAGCAATCATGCGCTTAATATCAATTTTCTGATCAGATCCATATGTGGAAACCAAATATGAAAAGGCTAGCATGGCTTCATCATATTGTTTTTGTTGAAGTAAGAGGTTACCTTGGTTAAACCGCGCTTTTGCTACATCATACCGTATTTTTTTATTGTTGCTGCCCATGTAGAGGTTGCTGAGTTGTTCATAGGTAATGATGGCTCCTTCAATATCATGAAGATTGGTAAGGATTTCGGCTTTTTTTAATAAACCCTTGGCTACAATTTTCTGAATTGTCTTATTGTGACGATTACCGTAATATTCTGACAGAAAACTAAAGTCCCCCATAGCCTGTAATGGTTTGTTATTTTTCAGATATAAATATCCAGATTGCAAGGCTGTATCTGCGTGATTTTCGCTTTGCACTTCATAGCGATAATATATTCCAATACCAACACAGGTTAAGAAAATGAAAGCATATAAAATTATTTTTTTACGCATGAATATTACTTTACCCTTAATTTAAAATATTTGGGGATAATCCTGACTATTTTATCGTTTTTTTTGAATAATTACACTTTAATTTAAAAATAAAATATTTTTCACTCGACAATGAAAATTCTATTTTCTGTTAGGATTATAAATTTAGGATTAACAATTATACCATAATTGTAATCTATTTATAAGATGAATAGCCAGAAATTCATAACATATTGTGTTTAATTATATATTATTTAATTTTCAGAAAAGAACATATGAAAAAAAAGAATTTGGGCAAAACAGGATTGCAAATTGATATTATAGATCTTTATCAATCGAATTAGATGGATGAAAATATAGCTTATAAAGAAACGCTTTTTGCCTATGAACAACTTTTGAAAGAAGGAAAGATCCGTGCCATAGGTGTATCAAATCCCAATTTGAAACAATTGTCAAATTTCGATACAGGTTGTCCACAAAGCAGTAATTATCAATATATCAAATATTACAATCTGAATATAATCTTTACGACAATCCGCAATTTGATGATACATTACGTAATCTTGTGATCAGAAAAAATATTGGGGTAATTATTTATTATAGTCTTAATTCAGGATTTTTAACGGGGAAATATCGAAATTATGAAGATATGATCATAGTGCGAGAAATGACAAGATTGCCACATACTTGAATGATCAGGGCATGCGGATTTTGAAAAACTTTAGATAAGATTTCAGTCAATCATCATGTTAATCAGGCATTTATAGCTTTGGCATGGTCGCACGCACAAAAAGAAGTTGCCGGCCTCTATTGCAAGTGCGACAAGTACCAAGTCAACTAAAGGATTTAATTAATTTTTTAATGTTAAATCTATTACTTGCTGAATTATCTGACCTGGATCAGGCAAGTATGAAACAGTGGCAATTAAATGGTTCAAGAGATTTTCAGACTTGGATTTTACCCTAAACCTTTTTAACTGCTAAAATAATAATCATGCTGATAATACAGGCAGTTCCTAGCCAGTCTATTAAGGTAAATTTCACATTTAAAAGGAAAACAGAGAAAAAAACAGCTGATAACGGTTCCACCGTTGCTAAAATGCTACCTTTTGTGCTGCCCAATAATTTTATTCCTATAAGATAGAAAAGAAAACCAAACATTCCTCCACCAAAAATGACTATCATCAGTTCAATCCAATTAACAACATTTAGATTTACCTCTAGATGCCAGAAAGGGTAGAAAAAATTGAGAATGATCCCGCCGATTAACATACCCCATCCCGCAATGGTTGAGGTATTATATTTTTGGAGAAGGGGGATTGGATATAATGTATAAATTACCGAACTAAGAATACTGATACCACCGTATAACAAAGCTTTTGGGGGAAGGGTGATTTCATAAATCGAACCGTTTGTAATGATACAGAATGTTCCTGTAATTGCTAAGATAATGGATAGGATAACATATAAAGAGGGAGGTTTTCTCAAATAGATAGTCAATATGACTGCAATGACGATTGGATATAAATATTGCAATATTGTTGCTGTTGCCGCATTGGAATATTTAACGGTTAAAAAGTAGCAGAGTTGTGAAACAAGAATGCCAAAAATTGAAAAATTCACCAGGTAGATAATGTCTTTTCTGTTTTTTAAGGGAAGAAAAATATTTTTCCCGTATTTGCGATAACAAAGTCCTAACAGGATTGTTCCAGGTAACCACATGCGTATCGCGATCATCCAGGCTGTATCAATATGAACGGTTTGTAAAAGATATTGTCCGATTACACCACTCAATCCCCATAGGCAGCCAGCAAGGATGGCAAAAAACATTCCTTTTGTTTGATCAGAGAATTTGAAACGGTATGGGGATTTATCCGGGGAAATTGTATTGTTCATGTTTGAATACTTCATGAAAATATTTAAGTGAATTAAATTCACTATTAAAAATATTTGGATGACTCAATAAATGGCTAAATGCTTATTTAATAAACTTTTTTGAAAAATAAAGTTTAATTTTGGTGAGATTGGTAGATTTTTCTTGAGCTTAACTTAAATAGTGTTTATATAACACACTACGTTTATGGGTTGGGCTTGGAAAATGGGCTGCCCTTCTTATGACGTAAGTTTTGATGTTAGCAATAACGTATCCAGAATTTTTAAGGAGTATGAAATGCCCAAGATCAAGACCAAGTCATCGGTCAAGAAAAGATTTAAGATCACGGCAACAGGTAAGGTGCTGGCTGGTCCAGGTAACAAACGTCACGGTTTGATTAATCGTACCCAAAAAGCAAAACGCAGCAATCGCGGGACACAGGTATTGGAACCACAGGATGGTCGTACAATTAAACAATGGGCCCCATACGGTCTGCCACGCTAAGGAGTACAAAGAACTATGGCAAGAGTTAAAAGAGGTGTTACCACACACGCCCGTCATAAAAAGGTGTTGGATCAATCCAAGGGTTTTCGCGGTCGTTCGTCAACCAATTATCGCATTGCGCTTGAACGTTTGGAAAAATCTTTACAATATGCATATCGTGATCGTCGCGTTAAAAAACGAGATTTCCGTTCATTGTGGATTCAACGTATCAATGCCGCTGTTCGTGAACATGGATTGACCTATAGCCGTTTTATCAATGGTCTGAATAAGGCTGGTATCGAGCTGGATCGTAAAGTGTTATCTGCAATTGCTTATGATGATGCAGCAACCTTTGCAGAAATCGTTAAAAAGGTTCAGGCTGCACTTGCTTAACTTTTTATGAGATTAATCTGTTCATGAAAATGAATGGAATAGAGAGGGTTGTCTGATGACAGCCCTTTTTTGTTTATTGAGGGGTTAGATGGATAAGGATCTTGAAATCATAAAGCAGGAAACGCTTCATGCTTTAGATCAGGCACAGGATTTGCGTGCATGGGACAGTGTTCGGGTATCAGCGTTGGGGAAATCAGCCCCGTTGGTACAGAAATTGAAAGAATTGGGAAAGGTTGAACCTGAATTACGTAAAGAGCGTGGTCGTGTTTTAAATGAATTAAGAAATGAGCTGACCAAAGCAATTGAAATACGTAAGGCCATTCTTGAGGAAAAAGCGTTAAATGAAAAATTGAATGCGGAGGCAGTTGATGTCTCAATGCCTGTTTCTGTTGTAAAAGGTACATTGCATCCCTTGCAACGAACAATCGAAGAAATTGTTGCCATTTTTGCGGCAATGAACTTCAAGGTTGCAGAAGGGCCTAATATCGATACGGATTGGTTTAATTTTTCTGCGTTGAACATTGATGAAAACCATCCCGCGCGTGCTGATCATGATACGTTCTATCTCCCCTCCAAATCTACAGATGAACAGCAACTATTATTAAGGACTCAGACTTCAACAGTACAAATTCGCACGCTTTTGGAACAGGAACCTCCCATACGCATCATTGCACCAGGTCGTACCTATCGTGCAGATCATGACGCAACTCATTCACCGATGTTTCATCAGTGCGAGGGTATGGTTGTAGAGAAAAATATCACTTTGGGTCATTTAAAGGGATGTCTTGTAGATTTCCTTAGAGCTTTTTTTGGAATACCAAATTTACCCGTTCGTTTTCGTTCGTCCTATTTTCCGTTTACTGAACCTTCCATGGAAATCGATATCGGCTGGAACCGCAAAACTGGAGAATTGGGTGGTGGTTCGGATTGGCTTGAAATTCTCGGCGCAGGAATGATGCATCCACGTGTATTGGCAAATTGCGGTGTTGATCCTCGTGAATGGCAAGCTTTCGCTTTTGGTGTCGGTATCGAACGTCTGACGATGTTAAAATATGGAATTGCTGATTTGCGGTCATTTTATGAAGGTGATGTACGTTGGTTGCGTTATTACGGGTTTTCCCCTTTCAAATCCCCAAGCATTCATGAAGGGATATAGGAAATGAAATTTACACTGTCTTGGCTTCATGATCATTTGGATACAAATAGATCTCTTGAAGATATATGTGCAGCCTTGAATAAAATCGGTTTGGAAGTGGAAGGGGTCGAGGATCCTGATAAAACACTGGCACCTTTTAGGACAGCCAAAATTATTTCTGCCGAACAGCATCCCAATGCTGACCGTCTTCGTGTTTGTCATGTTGATGCTGGTAAAGGATTTGAAGATATTCAGATTGTTTGTGGTGCACCCAATGCCCGTGCTGGGTTAATAACGGTTTTGGCACCTGTTGGTACCTATGTGCCTGGAAGTGATATTACAATCAAAGCGGGTAAAATCCGTGGAGAGCAAAGTAATGGCATGATGTGTTCTTCCCGTGAATTAAATCTGGGAGATGATCATGATGGTATTATGGAATTGCCAGTTGATACTCCAATAGGTGTATCTTATGCAGAATATGCCCAGTTGAATGATCCAGTCATTGAAATTGCTATCACTCCAAATCGCGGTGACGCATTATCAATAAGAAATATAGCCCGAGATTTGTCTGTCGCCGGTATGGGAACATTGAAACCACTGAAGGTTTCAAAAATACAAGCGCAATTTTCATCAGCTTTGAGTTGGAATAACCAATATGAAGACGCCTGTCCCTGGATTCTGGGCAGAACAATTCGAAATGTTAAAAATGGTCCAAGTCCCGAATGGTTACAGAAACGCTTAAGAGCTGTTGGAATAAGACCAATTTCATGTTTGGTTGATATAACCAATTATTTTGCCTTTGATCTTGGGCGTCCATTGCATGTTTATGATCTGGACAGGATTGCAGGCAAGCAGCTAACAATATGTCGTGGCAATGGTGAAAAATTCCTGGCCTTGGATGAGAAAGAATACCAAGTCACTGACAAAGATTGTGTCATGATAGATGAAGCCGGTGTTCAATCCTTGGCAGGATTGATGGGTGGTGAAAAAACAGGTGTCAGTGAGAATACAACAGATATCTTTCTTGAATGCGCTCTTTTTGATCCTGTTTTGATTGCCTTGAGTGGCCGACGTCATATGATCGTGACTGATGCGCGACAGAGGTTTGAACGGGGCGTTGATCAGGCTTTGTTACCAGATGCGATCGAATTGGCTACGCAAATGATTATCAAATTGTGTGGGGGGCAGGCAAGCGATGTGGTTCATGCAGGTCAAGAACCCAAATGGCAGCGTACTGCAACCTTGCATTATAATCGTTTGAAAGATTACGGGGGATTGACAGTATCGGAAAATAGGGTTTCGGAAATACTGACCAATCTTGGTTTTGTGATTGCAGAAAAAAATTCGGAATGGATAAGGGTTGATGTACCTTCATGGCGTAATGATATCGCAATGCCTATCAAAATGGCCTATAATTCCAAGTTGGATGTGGTAAAAAAAGACAGACTGCTTGATTCTGTAAGAGCCCTGGAGGGTGAAGCAGATTTGGTGGAAGAAATATTGCGTATAGAGGGATTGGATAAAATTCCTGCCTGTTCAATGCCTTTGATTCAACCCGTTCCTTCACCTGCATTGACAACAGATCAGGAGCGTTCTATTCTTTGTTCCCGTATGCTTGCTGCACAAGGTCTGATCGAAACAGTAAATTTTTCATTTGTAGATCATGAAATTGCTGCACGGTTGGGGGAAGCATCTGAATCTTTACGTTTAATGAATCCAATTTCAAATGATATGGATCAATTACGGCCGACCCCTCTGGCTTCGATCCTGCCTGTTATGCAGCGTAACATAGCACGGGGTATTGGTGATATTGGACTTTTCGAAACTGGTCCTGCCTTTACACGAAATCAGGAACGCCTTATTGCAGCCGGTGCACGGTACGGACATATGCAACGTCAATATGATGGTAAAGCACCAAAAGTTACTTTATGGGATGTAAAAAAGGATGTTTTAACGGTTCTCGATGGACTGGGCATTTCAATTGATTCTTTAAAAACGGTTGGTGAAACACCGAATTATTATCATCCTGGACGCTCTGGCAGGTTGAGTTTGGGGCCAAAAAATATATTGGCTTATTTTGGTGAGTTGCATCCTTCCTTGATGAAAGAATTTGGTTTTGATCAGGCTCCCATGATTTTTGAAATTATGCTTGACACAGTAATTCCAAAGAAGATTACCAGGAAAAAGGCACCTGTACTTTCAATCTTTCAACCCTTAAAGCGTGATTTTGCCTTTGTTTTAAAAGACGGGATCCCTGTCGAGCAGCTTTTACAGGTCGTTAAACAGGCTGATCGCAAATATATAAATTCGGTTGAATTGTTTGATGTTTATAGAGGAGATAAAGTTCAGGCAGATCATAAATCCGTCGCTGTTCAGGTAACTATCCAGCCAAATGACCGAACATTGAAAGATGAGGAAATAGAGGCAATCTCCCAAAAAATTATCAAGGAAGTTGCACGTTTGCTTGGTGGAAATTTAAGATAAATCCAGTCTTTTTGTATTAAAGCCCATGTAAGAAGCCGTTACATGGGCTGTTTAAATTCCGCGATATATTTATATATTTACTATTTCACTCTTAATTTTGTCTGGTCTAAATATTATGCCTGTGACGAATAAATCCTTGGGGAATTTATCTTTTAATCTGTTTGCGACCCTGTCAGGACTTTTGACGATTTTGTTATGGTCAAGTCTGGCCATCATGACAACTTTTGTAGCCTCAATACCCCGATTTGAGCTTCTATGGTTTGGTTTCGGTTTGTCTTTTGTTATTGGAACATTGATTCTGGTCCTAACGGGACGTTTAAATGAAATGAAACAGCCATTAAAACCCTGGATCACCGGATTTAGTGGAATTTTCTTTTTTCATTTGTTCTATTTTTTGGGATTGGCTTTGGCACCGCCAGCGCAGGTAACCTTGATGTCATATCTATGGCCAACAATGCTGGTTGTTTGCAGCGCTTTTTTAAGTAAGCGACAGTTTCATATAGCATATTTGATTGGCGTTCTGATGGGATTGGCCGGGACTGTTTTTTTAATGTATGGAGGAAAAAATACAATAATTACCCCGTGGATTTTATTAGGGTATTTTCTTGGTTTTTTATGTGCCATCGTATGGACAATCTATTCATTGGTTAATAGAAAATATGTAAATGTTCCAGCTGGCATGCTGATTGGTGTTTGCGGTGGAATTTCATTGGTAGCCATGCTGATTCATTTCAGTATTGAACCAACAGTCATCCCATCCCTGAAAGAAATGATAATTTTGATCTATATGGGTTGCGGTCCGATGGGAATTGCCTTTCTTGCCTGGGATTATGCCTCAAAAAATGCTAATATGTCGTTATTGGGAAGCTTGGCCTATTTGGCACCTTTACTATCCATGGTATGGCTGGTGGTGGCCGGTAAGGCTCCAGCAACATTTGGATTGGGAATGGCTGTTATTTTAATTGTGGGGGGGGCAATAGTTGCAACTTACCCTTTAAAACATGTAAAAGAATAGCAATCTTTGTAAAAAATCTATAGATATATAATTAAAGTTAAACTTGATTTATTGAGACAGTCTTATTGATATTGGTGCACCATGACAGATACGCCTTTGGAATCTATTCGTAATTTTTCTATTATCGCTCATATTGATCATGGGAAATCCACCCTTGCTGATCGTCTTATCCAGGCATGTGGTGCATTGACGCAAAGGGAAATGCATGCCCAGGTTTTGGATAATATGGATATTGAGCGTGAACGTGGCATTACGATCAAGGCGCAAACTGTAAGACTGCATTATAAGGCAAATGATGGAAAGACCTATATCCTTAATTTAATGGATACACCTGGTCATGTGGATTTTGCCTATGAAGTAAGCCGTTCTCTTGCCGCTTGTGAAGGATCGTTGCTGGTCGTTGATGCATCTCAGGGGGTAGAGGCGCAAACCCTGGCGAATGTGTATCAGGCCATTGATGCAAACCATGAGATTGTTCCAGTTTTAAACAAGGTTGATTTACCAGCTGCGGATGTTGAAAAAACCAAGGAACAGATTGAGGAAATCATAGGCATTCCGGCAGATGATGCCATTGGCGTCTCGGCAAAAACAGGTTTGAATATTGATGCGGTTTTAGAAGCATTGGTGACCCGTCTACCTTCTCCCAAAGGGGATTTGGAGGCACCTTTGCAAGCTTTGTTGGTGGATAGTTGGTATGATACTTACCTTGGCGTCATTATTTTAGTGCGTATTAAAGAAGGTCGCCTTAAAAAGGGGATGCGTATTCGCATGATGTCAAACAACAGAACATATCATGTTGAACAGGTGGGTGTTTTCACGCCCCATATGCGCGAGGTTGAATCTCTGGGTGCTGGAGAGCTGGGTTTTATCAATGCCGCGATTAAAACCGTGGCAGATTGTCATGTGGGTGATACGATTACCGATGATCGCCGACCTGCGACCGAACCTTTGGCTGGATTTAAGCCATCAATTCCCGTTGTTTGGTGTGGATTATATCCAATGGATGCCGATGACTTTGAAAAGCTGAGAGAAAGTCTAGGTAAATTGCAGCTTAATGATGCATCATTTCATTATGAACCAGAAACTTCCGCTGCGTTGGGATTTGGTTTCCGCTGTGGATTTCTGGGATTGTTACATCTTGAAATTATTCAGGAACGGTTAAGTCGAGAATTTGACCTTAACCTGATAGCTACAGCACCCTCGGTTGTTTATCATTTATACAAACGGGATGGGACGATTGAGGATCTTCATAATCCTGCTGACATGCCTGATCCCACCCTGATTGAAAAAATAGAGGAACCATGGATAAAAGCCTCCATTATGGTTCCTGATGAATATCTGGGAGCTGTATTGGGTTTATGTACAGAGCGCCGTGGTCAACAGGTTGACCTGACGTATGTTGGGGCAAGGGCAATGGTTGTTTATCGCCTGCCGTTAAATGAGGTTGTCTTTGATTTCTATGATCGCCTCAAGTCCGCGACACGAGGATATGCCAGTTTTGACTATCATATGGATGGCTATGAAGAAAGTGATTTGGTTCGAATTAGCATTTTGGTAAATCAGGAACCTGTTGATGCCTTGGCCTTTGTTGCTCACCGTTCCGTAGCGGAATCACGCGGACGGGCAATCTGTGCCAAATTGAAAGACTTAATTCCGCGTCAACTGTTCAAGATTGCCATCCAGGCAGCAATAGGGGGTCGTGTCATAGCGCGTGAAACCATTGGGGCCCTATCAAAGGATGTTACTGCCAAATGTTATGGAGGTGACATTTCTCGAAAACGTAAACTGCTTGAAAAACAAAAAGAAGGTAAAAAACGTATGCGACAATTTGGTAAAGTTGAGATTCCTCAGTCAGCCTTTTTAGCAGCATTGAAAATTGACCGATAATTTTTGATACAAGATTTTCATTATTACTCTGACCTATTTGATTTTTTGAAAAATATCAAATAGGTTTTTTATTGTTGATTTGACTGAATGCTAGCGTTTCTTTTAATTTGTACTTTAATCTATTTTTCTGTTTTTTTTTATTTTTTGGGTAAAAATCAAGTTCCTTTAAAAAAAGGGTTTACATTTGTTTCCAGTCGTAAAAATAAAAATCATATTAATTATAAAAATTGTAAACATGAATTATTTTCCGCTGACGATTTTATTTATAAACGATATGCAGAACAAAACACTAACATTAACCGATGTAATCTATATCCTGTAATCCCCGTTAATTTCGAATCCATTTTCATATTTAATTGTCTGCAAACGTGGTTGATCGATAAGAGATTGCATTGGTATATAGGTTTTGAAGTGTCAATGGGGGCATTCATCAAGACTGATCCTTCCTTGCCCCAGGAAATTCAAGATCAAGCTTTTTGGGCCTATAATAATAAACGTGTTGATTTTTTACTGGTTAATTGCTTTGGAAAACCAAAATTGGTAATTGAATATCATGGTTCTGGTCATAACCTTTCAAGGGACTCAGAGGATCGAATGAAAATCAAACGGGCTATTTTATACAAAACAGCCATTCCTTTGCTTGAAATTAGTTATATTATGTCTAAAAATGAGATTATTTATTGGTTAGATCAGTTTTACAAGGAACATATCAAAAGTGATGAGAGGGGTTGAAATCGAACCTACAGTTAAAAATTCATAAGGTTTTTCAAACCATATTGAATTCGATATAAAAGATCAGTTTAATATCTAAATATATGAAAATTATATATGAATCATTTTTTGAAATTTATTTTAATCTTTATTGTTAAAGGGTTTAATTTCAGTTTTAAATTTTTTCAGAAATTATCTTTGTTTTTTATGAAATTTTTCTTGCCTAATATGAAAAAATTGTTATCTTTCATCTTTAGTTAACCTTTTACGGAGAGATGGCCGAGTGGCTTAAGGCGCACGCTTGGAAAGCGTGTGTACGTGAATAGCGTACCGTGGGTTCGAATCCCACTTTCTCCGCCATTCAACAAAACATTATCCCACATTACCTCACATTTCACGCAGAAAACTGGCGTTTTTAAGTAAATTAACAAACATTATCCCACATTATAAAACATTTGAACGCATTTAATATTGGGGTATATTCTGGGGTATATGATTTTTCATCTTGGGCTATATCAATGTTAACGGATAAGGCCATAAAAACAGCCAAATATCAGGAACAGGGTAAAAACAAACTTTATGAACGTGGTTTATACCTGATTATAATAAAAGCAAATTCCAAAATATGGCGTTTTAAATACACTTTCGCAAAAAAGTGAAATGCTAACATTTGATTCTTATGCTTAAATACCATTAGCAGACATGTGAGAAGCAAAATATGGTTAAAGCTATCGATCTTGGAATTGCTAATTTACATCAAAAATTTTTTCAATCTATACAGCAAAAAAATGTTTTAAAAATATTTTTATGAACAGTGGATTTAAATAAATATAAGTATTTGAATCTTATATATGTAATCTTTAATGTGATATTATTTAATTCCAAAGTTAAAATTAATGTAGTATGAAAACTTCTAAAAGTGGTAATATATAGGGAAAAAATGACTGATAAGAAAATAATATTCGTGAGCCATATCTCTAAAGAAAAAGAATTGGCAATATTATTAAAAAAAATATTAAAGAATTGCTCCTATCTTCAGTTAATGTTTTTGTATCTAGCGACGATCAAAGTATAACACTTGGCAATAAGTGGCTTGAAACAGTCAGTAACAATCTAGAAAAGTGCATTTTCATTATTGTTTTGTGTAGTCAAGAAAGCATTAAAAAACCATGGATAAATTTTGAATGTGGAGCTGGATGGACGCGAAAAATACCAATTATACCTATCTGTCACTCTAATTTAACAGTTGCCAACTTGCCCATTCCATTAAATCTATTGCAAGGATTTGATATACAAAAACAAGGTAAATTAACAGAATTAATATCCAGAATATCGAAAGAAATAAATATAGATACACCAAAATTTGATGAACCATCCATATTAAAAGAAATAAAAGAATTTGAAAAAAATTATCAGATAAATTCTAACATAAAAAAAGAACTAAAGGAGATAGAAGAAAACAATCCATCTTTTTATGAAAACCTAAAAGTTTTATTCGTTAATGGTCAAATTAATTCATCGAATTGTAATACTTTTTTTAAAATTACTCAATCATCATTTGATGATATTAAACAAAGTCTAAAAAATTTACAAAAAAATCAACTTTTAGAATTTCAATATAAATCTGATGGAGCATTAGTTCTTTCAAGTGAAGTATCAGGATTAATCGGAACACTTCGTTTAAATTTTAAAGACTTTTATAACATTTACAAACAATATTTAACTTCAAATCCTACAACATCATCCCTCTAGACTGTTTTTGTTCTTTTTTTTCGTTTTCATGCGCCTATTTTGAATCTTTACTCTAAATTTTTCGATCATTTTAGATAATAAAAATTCTGAAGAAATCTCAAAAGAGATAACGGTCAATCTTCATATTGCATTGGAGAAAATTATGCTCACTCTGATTTTATGGGGAAAGTGCAATGGAATAAAATAATATAATTGACAATTTTAACACTACATGTTAAATTATTATTTATAATGAAATATTTGTAATTTTTTATTAAAAAGCGGTGGCTTATTTCAGTTAAATTTAAAAATATATCAGATTTTTAATATGGATGGGATAGTTGTATTCTTCACAGAATCCATGTATCGAAGGTAATTCGCTAGTGCGTTTCATCGGTAGCTATTAAGATTTTTTGGAATATATATATTCTTTATAAATTAATTATTTGTTGAGAAATTGAGGAATTTTAAGGGTGTAAACCTGATAAATTTTAGTTTTTAGGTAAAATTAAAAAAATACCGATCTAGCTGCTGTTTTTATATTTATAGGTTATACCTAGGTTCCTTTAGATTTCATCATGGTTATATTTGAATAGCAGCTGATTAATTTCACATATAATGGCAATGATTAGTATTAGTGCAGCTTCAAGGATTGTTGAGAATTGCAGTCTTTTGTCAACACGATTTTGAGTGAGATATTCGAAGATCGTGGTAAGAATGCATTGTCAGAACTCATCTTGGCAAGACGTGTTGAAATATAATTTGGTGAAGTTCTAAAGTGTGTTGCTCTATTAATGACAGCTGATGAAGTATATGATGATTGTAAAGGGCTTGAAATTGTTGGTTAAAGACGTAATCAAGAACGATTGTCAATTGTTCATACTGTGATTTATGAGGATCCTTACAACCCAGCTTTATGGACAGATTTTTTTTGCCATTTTCCAGAATGTATGAAAGCTTAAATATTCTCCGTTTCTTATCCTAAAAGGAACGAGTGTTGGAATGGGTGAAGATAGCAAACCATTTATAGTTAATTTACCAACAAGTTTTACTGGAAGGCTCAAATATGTTTTGAAACAAGTAAACAGTAATAAATCTTCTGTTATTGCCGCAAATGATTGTCAACAATAATTAATTAACTTTTTGTATTTATCAATCAGAATACAGTTTTTGACAAATCATGTTGATATTAAAATTTGGTATTGGCGATTACTTTTGAAATGTTCCAGATGAAAAAGATTTATTCCTATTAATTTAAAAACAATGGAACAGATGGAAGGTTTCAGGATTATTAAGAATCTGTTCAAAAAATATCTATAAAAATCAAGTTGTTTCTGCATTAAATGAAGATAAAGATCATGTATTATCCACTTTTATTCATATTTAATGAAGCAACGTTGTTAAAAATATAAAACAAACAATGTCGCCATAATATTATGGGTATGGGCATTGTTTTATAATATCAATTTAATAAAAACCGTTCTTGTGAACGGTTTTTTTTATTAAGGATAAATAGATGAATAATTATTTAATTAATAATAATGAACCAAAAATTTTACCGGCGAATGAAACTCAATGTAAACCGCAAAAAAATAATATTATTGAACAAAATGATCGTGAAATATTTGAGTTGCCTAGCGGATGTTTGAGTGGAACAATACTGCGTTTATCTTGTAAGGGACCTACAGAAAAGAAATTCTACAGTTTTTCTGTAAAGAACCGTATGTTGGCTGATGACAAGATCGCATCGGTGAAGGTCGGGCCTGCCAGTGACAGCAATGTCACGGCTGACAAATACACATTCCAGGATCATACTTTCACGGTTCGCCTGAGTGGCGGGGAATTGAACCGGAATGTTCCAATTCGTTGTGAAATAACGACAGAACAGGAGGAAACGATTGATTTTGTCTGTATTCTTCCAATTCGTGCGGAGGGTGTGCTGTATGAGAATAATGATGGTCTTGTCGTCATTATGGGGGCTACAGGTCCAAAAGGGGAAAAAGGTGAGCCAGGTGAAAGCAAAAATGGTAATAAATCAAATATTATAATTCGAGATATTAATACATTATATACTGGTGTATCAATTGTTGATACTTATAATTTTACGATTATAAATCAGGATAAATGGAAAGGTAAAACAGTATCTAAAATCGGGTTTAATGTAAAAACAGCTGGTACTTTAACAGTAATGCTTATAAAAAAACCTAATTCTAATGATTTTACAATTATCAAAAAAACTATGATTAATTTAGTCGTTGGACAAAAATGGTATGATTTAAATTGGGATATTGGGACTGACCAATATATTTCTATAGTAAATCCTGCAGATACAGGAAGATTCTTTTTTTCTAACAACAATCCTGATAATGACGGAAAATTTTGTTATTTTGATCCAAAATCGTCATCTTGGAAAGTTACAACAAACGATTTAAATATGGGAATCATCATAAATGATGTGCCAATGACTAGGCCAACCTATTTGAATAATAAGAAAATATCAATATTAGGTGATAGTATTTCAACATTTAAATCATTCATTCCAGAGGGTTTTGCTACTAAATATCCTTTGGCTGATGTAACATCTGTTGAAGATACATGGTGGTATCAAGTGAAAGATTCATTGGGATATGATCTTTTAGAAAACAATTCTTTTTCGGGTTCTAGGGTTTCGAACGGAGGGAACGGAAGCCTTCAGACAAGATTGAATTCTATTAGTGATGAAACTGACTTATGTTTGATTTTCATGGGGACAAATGATTTGGGTAATGGGGTTAAATTTGGTGATTTTGATCCGTCGAAAAAGGAATTTGATTTATCTGAATTTACTGATGCCTTTTGTAACGCGATTACAAAGTTACAAATACAATATCCCATGACTAAATTCATTTGGATGACTCCGCTAAAAAGATTTGTTAGCTCATTAGACAATACACAATATGTAAATGCTGGACAGACAGTAGATACCTATACAAATCGAATAATTGAAGCTTGTAACTACTATGGGATTGAATATTTGGATATGAGAGGATTAGGGATTACATCAATGAACCAGACTAGATATTTAGTTGATGGTTTGCATCCAAACAAAGTGGGTATGAAACTTTTATCTGCATTTGTTTATCAAAAATTATGTAATACTTTTTAAAATTCATTAAGTATAATATATGTTTTATTTAAGCAATATCTACAATTTTTATTAAAATATTCTTTATGATGAAAATTGTGGATATATTTTTGTACAAAAATTTTATTGAAATGATCAGTTTCATCATGAATTTTGCCAAACGCCGTATCCAATGGCTGGATCAGCAATTCAAGTATTACGGATAGGATGGAATTGCCTGGAGATATCATCTGATAACATTTTGTTTCCAGGCAATCATATCGGTTGTACAGGTTGTTATTTGGCAATATAATGAATGTTGTCTTTTAAATTAAACTTGTATTGCTTTGGTTTGAATTTACTTATTTAAAAATAAGATTATTTAGATGATCATGTATAGCCATAAACAGTTTAATCCCTATCGTTTGCATCTGGCAAGAATTTGCAGGAATATCACGAAAAAGGATATTTCCAAACTTATCAATGTATCATCATCAACGCTGACACGTCTTGAAAAAGGTTGTGACGAGCCGAAAAAGGAAACAGTTCAGCTTTTGGTAAAGGCATTGAATTTTCCAGAAGCGTTTTTTTTGAGGGGATTGAAGAAGATCGGGATAAAGAAGACTTGAATACAAAGGATTTAAGCTTTAGAAGCAACGCGACAATTCCCCGAAAAGACAGGAATGCAGCCTATTCAGTAAGAGGATTGGCTTACATTGTGGATGAATGGTTGCAAAATAATTTCAATTTGCCAGATGTCAGGGTTCCAGACCTGTCTTGTGATCATGATCCTACGACAGCATCCGAGCGTTTACGTTACGACTGGGGATTGGGAAATCTTCCCTTGCCAAATTTAATGGAATTGCTGGAATCCATGGGAATAAGAATATTTGCTTTTTCTCAGGATACAGATGCAATTGATGCTTTTTCCTGTTGGAATAATGGATTACCTTATATTTTTGTTAATATAAATAAAAATGCAGAACGAATTCGCTTCAATTTATGTCATGAATTGGGGCATCTTGTTTTACATCGCCATATACACGTGAATGGACATGATAGGATTACTGTTGATATCGAGAAAGAAGCCCATTTATTTGCAAGTAATTTTCTAATGCCAGAAGCAGATATACATTCCTGTATTCCTAATGGCGTGGTCATTGATTCCATAATTGAAGCCAAACAAAGGTAGAAAGTTTCAGTTGCGGATTTGGCTTATCGTATTCGACAGCTTGGATTGTTATCAGAATGGCATTACCATAATATGGGCAATGAAATGCAGGTAATGAATTATGGAAAGAGGGAACCCAATCCTGTAAAGCGTGAATATTCTTTATTGTGGGAAAAAATCTTTACCATGCTTTGGAGAGATAAAATAACAAGGGAAGAATTATCCAAGAAACTTAATATTCCCTATCATGATTTTAATGATCTTACATTTGGCCTGTTGAATATCAAGAAATACATGATTAAAGAAAATGAAGCCAACATAATTTCTCAATGTTAATTCTAGATAGTTATTAAAACGTTTATTTTTTACCAAACCATCTTAACGGGTGGTTTTTTTATGTCTGGAAAAGGAAAGACAGATGGAAAATATCATACTCATTATCAAGTCCGTATGCTCTTTTTTATGGAAAGGGAAAGGGTGGATCATGGCGGGACTGCTTTACCTGACAGGTCGAAGGGCCGCGAATAGGAACAACCTGATCAGGACACAGGATGAAGTCATCAAAAATGACCGGCAGACCCTTCAGACTGTTCAGGCAATGCAGCAGGCAGCCAATCATTCACCTGAAAACATGGATGAATTGGAAGATGTGCTGGAGAAAGGGCAATTCTGATGAAACCCATTATTTTACTCGCGGCGGTTTTTCTTGCGGCATGCTCGTCATCGCCACGCGTTGTCTACCGGATTGAATGCCCGCCGTTGAGGGATTACACGCCCAAGTCACAGGAAAAGCTGTCCAGCGAGATCAAGGCGTTAAAACCTGACAGCGAGATCGGCCGTTACCTGCTGGATTACAAAAGCCTGCGTGACATGATCATGGCCTGCCAGAACACCAGAGATACCAGCCACCGTTAGGGTGGTTTTTTTATGTCTATATTCAAGGAAAGAACAAATGGATTTTTTTACCGAGCTTCTACAATATATCATCAATGTCCTGCCCAGCAATACGGCGGGTGATGTTGTCGCGGTTGTCACTTTCATCGTGACCCTGTGCACCCTTGTCATACGGTTCTGGAAAGAGCCAGATCCAAAAAGCGGATTGCACGGGCTGTGGTCTCTCATTCATCTTCTGGCCTCTTTCAGGCTGCCAGACAGGCAGGCTGGAAAAGATGGAAAGAACGGGGATGGCACCAATGGAAAACAGGCGACACCAAAAACACCGTAACCATTGCCTTGGCGAGTGGTGGAGCTCGATACTGCTGGTCATGACGGGAATGTATGCACTTGCATATTTCATGGCCGGCAACATCTTTCACTGTTCATTCGTCAATGGGTTCAGGGCTATCCTTCCGGCCTGTATTTGGGAAGGATCATTCATACTTACAGGGACACTGCAGCTTGTTTCATTGATGTGCGGAAGTTTCAGGTGGAGGGGGGTGGCCTCTTTTCTGGCGGCATCCCTTTTCATATGGGGGGTGCTGAACATGCTTGTCTACGAGAGGCACTGGCATTTTGGCATTGTGGCCTGGGGAATATTTGCATTGGTGAACCTTTACACCCTGGCAAGAATACTGGCGGGGGAAGTGAAAAGATAATATTTATGATAGTGTGATTTTTATTATTTATAAATCAATTATTTGTTAACTTTAAAGTGATAAATTTTTTATTATCAAGTATAAATAATAAAAGTAAAATATTGATATATCCATTGTATCGTTATAATTAATGGCAATTAGCTTATTTTAAAATTGAAACGATAATGTTGTGTGATATAAAAAATTCTTTTGAATTACCTTTACCTGCACATTCGAAAAGTACAAATTTCTCTCGATGGTATGAGTTAAAAGTGGAGAGAGCTTTATATAAGAATAAAGCTGGCAATTTTGAGAGTTGGATTAACGATATATTCCGAATAATTTATGGAGCAGATTTTAAATCAGTGAAATCTTATGGTTCTGATGGGGATCATAAATGTGATGGATATATTTTTTCAAAAAATTTAATAATACAATGCTATGCACCCTCTGAAAATATTAATCAAAATAGATTAATTAAAAAAATTGAAGCTGAACAAATGGTATTGAAAGTTTTTGAGTTTTATTAAAACGTGGTTATTACGGAATATTTCATCATATGAGTTTTAAACATTTACATCGATATGTAAGTGAATTCACTTTTCGTCATAATACTACAGACATTAGCTCATTAGCTTTTATAGAGAAAACAATAGAAAGAATGTCTAATAAACCTTTAACTTATAAGGGGTTGATTTATGTCTAAAGAAAAGAAAACTATTGAGCCTATAAACGCATCGTTAGATGATGTTGCATCATCATTAATGAATAAAAATGAGCATAAAATTCCATTTGCAAAATGGAAAGGAATAATAGATTTAGGAGGGAATTTAATAGATTGTTATGTTTTAAATAATGAGCAAAGAGTTATAGGCTCAGGGTCTGCAACTAAAGCTATTGCAAATATAGTATAGGGGAAGCCTGCAGGATTATATAGGACAAAAAGCACTTAACCCATTTATAAATAAAAATAAAATCCTGCAGGAAATCATTGAGTTTTCTATACCTGGGAAACAGTTTAAAGGTTTAGGTATAATAACGGAACATTTTGAACTAATTTGTAGAGGATAGTACAGGCGTTGTATAATAATGCTCCACTCACTGAGCGACAAAAAGAAATTGCTATTAAATGTACTGTTTTAACTGCAGGACTTACCCGTACAGGTCTTGATGCTTTAGTAGATGAAGCAACAGGATATCAATATGAATGTGCTAATGATGCTTTACAAGTAAAATTAAATGTATTTATCGCAGAAGAATTAAGAGCAAGAGTGTCTGAGCATTACGGAAAAAATTAATACAATTAACTATGTATATGTAATTATTAAAAAAAGTCAGATAAAAAGCTGGCTTTTTAATATTGGCTAGTTAAGTATATAATTCCCTTATTTAAAAAAAGACATTTCATTAAAGAAATTAAACAAAAAAAACTGGACCTTTACGAAAAATATGTTACTATGATAATGATAATGATAATGATAATGATAAATTTGTATTAAACTATATGCAATTTATTTATAATTTAGTACAAAAAAGTCTCTATAAAATATAAAATAATATAGAGACTGAATAAATTGACGAATTTTGTTAGCTTCACTAAATTTTATACAGAAGGTTAGGGAAATTATGTATTAATTCTAAAAATAAATTAATCATTTTTAGTATCTGTTAACGATGTTTGTATTGTAACTAAAATTTAAAAATACTGATTTTTTAGTTAGGTATAATTGTTTAAAAAGATATTTCATTAAAGAAATTAAACAAAAAAACTGGACCTTTACGAAAAATATGTTACTATGATAATGATAATGATAAATTTGTATTAAACTATATGAAATTATTTATAATTTAGTAAAAAAGTCTCTATAAAATATAAAATAATATAGAGACTGAATAAATTGACGAATTTTGTTAGCTTCACTAAGCTTTTACAACAGAAGATTAGGGAAATTGTGTATTAATTCTAAAAATAAATTAATGATTTTAAAATTAAGTATAATTTTATTAAACTCACATTCTGTCACCTCCTTTCGCATTACCTCCTTTCGGAAGGAAAATTGTTAACCATCTCCTATTATAACATATTCTATTTAAAATTTAAAATTTTTTTATTAATAAATAATTTTATTCATATTTGGATAACATTATTACTTAATTACCCACCCATCGCGGTGGGTTTTTTATTATCCACTTCTCATTCTAAAAAGGAAAAATTAGCATGACCAAAACGACAGGTGGAATTTATCTGAACCATTTGAAACATGAGGTGATAACACCAGCCCTTAACTATATAAATCTGGGTGGACAGAGGGCGATCAATCAGGTAACGGGAACTTTTCTGGTTGAGGGATATGCAAGCAACTATACATATCTCAGACAGCTAGGCAAGGGGCCGGCGTTGGGGCCATGTCAGATGGAGCCCGTTACCTATCATGATATCTGGGACAATTATCTCAACAATGCCAGAAGGCAACCTCTAAGAAGTCTTTTAATGCATATAGCGGGTGATTTTAACCTGGACAACAGGGGGATACCGAAACCCGAGACATTGACAGGAAACCTTTTCTTTGCCGCGGCCATGTGCCGCGTTTTCTATATCCTGATCAGGGAGATACTGCCAGATTCCAGGAATGCAACGGCAATGGCCCAGTATCACAAGAAGTACTACAATACGGCGTTGGGAAAGGCGGATTGGCAAAAGAATATCGACCGTTTCCAGCAGGCCATTGATTGTTAGGATTTATATGTTTTATTCTTCAAATAAAGAAGCATTTATAGGCTTCTAAAATATCTTTAAAATAAAAAAAACAAGCTTTTTCATTTCGGGGTATAATGTGGGGTATAAATAAGATAAAAATATTAAATTTATTTTATTTATCAAATTGTTATTTGTTTAATTCGTCGGACACCTTCTCCGCCATTCAATAAATTATTCTGTATAAATTACATTTCCCAAAAATATTGAGTTTTTTTTGTAATTTTATCATGTTTTGATATTATGAAAAAATTATCAGTTAATAAAAAAGAAATTTATATCTTTTGTTTTATTTTGTTACAATTCTTTAGATTAGCGAGTTTTTATTATTATTATTGCTTCAATTTCAAACAAAGTATCATCCAAAAAAATTTACAAACCGCTTTTGTTGATCCATCTAAAACTATCTAATTCATTAATTTGTTTTTCTATCTTTTTTTTATTTGTCAACCTTGTCATATTAATGGGTAGTTCTTAAGGATTATTAAAAAAAACAAATAAATTTTTTAAAATTTACAATATATTATCAATGTTCTGCTTAGTATAAGACTTGGTGATGTTATCATGGTTATTGATGTTATTTTTGCGGTAGTCAGGGTTTTGCAGGAAAGTTATTGACGCTTTTATTTTTGAATATTTTATGACATAATGTCAATATTATTTCCAAATAAAATAATGTTGGATTAAAATGTTACGTACAGAATTCGCACAATTACGAGAACAGGCTGGGATTTCCATTAAAGATTTGGCTAATGAGGCAGGTTTTACACAAAGAACATTATATAGATGGGAAAAGGGTGAAGCCGTTCCGCGTAAGGCTGTTATGACATTATTACAAAACAAGATAACCATTGCGGGAAATGGACAATGTAAATTCAGGTTCATTGATCTATTTGCGGGCATAGGGGGGTTGAGACGTGGATTTGACCGGATTGGCGGTCAATGTGTGTTTACAAGCGAATGGAATATGTATTCGCAAAAAACCTATAGGGCCAATTATGCATGCAATCATGAAATTGCGGGTGATATAACCAGGATAAGTGAGCGGGATATACCTGATCACGATATCCTGCTGGCGGGTTTTCCATGTCAGCCATTTTCAATTGCCGGCGTGTCAAAAAAAATATCCCTGGGATTGAAGCACGGGTTTGCATGTGAGACACAGGGCAACCTGTTTTTTGATGTCGCGCGTATTATCAGATATCATCGTCCCAGATGTTTCCTGTTGGAGAATGTGAAAAATCTTGTCAGTCATGACAGGGGAAGAACCTTTTCAATCATTCGCAATGTGTTGGAACATGAGCTTGGGTATTGCCTGCACTGGCGTATCATTGATGGAAAAGGGTTTGTTCCCCAGCATCGTGAGCGTATTTTTATCGTCGGGTTTCTGGATAAAAACGATTTCAGTTTTGACACATTATCCTTGCCCGATCCGTTGTCAGGACCCCGCCTCTCGGCAATCCTGCACCCTGAAAACGGTAGTGAAAAACCGGAAAGCCACTATACCGTGGGGAAAAAAGCCTCTGTTTCCGAAAAATACACGTTATCCGATAAATTATGGAAATATCTGCAAAACTATGCTGACAAGCATAAAAAGGCGGGAAACGGTTTTGGTTTTGGACTGTGCGATCATGACAGTGTGGCCAGAACATTGTCGGCACGCTATTACAAGGACGGATCTGAAATTCTTGTCTCACAGGGATGCGATAAAAACCCGAGACGGTTGACCCCGAGAGAATGTGCGCGGCTGATGGGGTTTGACAGGCCTGGGCAATCAGATTTTAAAATTCCCGTTTCGGATACCCAGGCATACAGGCAATTCGGAAATGCGGTTGTGGTTCCTGTTGTTGAGGCTGTTGCCAGTCATATACTTCCCCATTTGCAAAATTGACAAGTGTTTCATTATTAAAATGATCGATATTGTTGATCAGAAAACTAGAAGTAGAATAATGTCGTGTATTCATTGTAAAAATACAGCTCCTGAAATGTTTATACGCAGAATATTGCATTCACGAGGTTATCGTTACAGGTTGCATGATCATAAACTGCCCGGCAAGCCAGATATGGTTTTTCGAAAATATAATGCTGTAATTTTTATTCATGGCTGTTTTTGGCATGGGCATGACTGCCATTTGTTTAGGATGCCTTCATCAAGAGTGGAATTCTGGAAAAATAAGATAGAGACAAATAAGAAAAGGGATATGAATGTTATTTGTAATCTTAGGGAACTTGGTTGGAGGTCGATGATTATATGGGAGTGTGCCATTAAGGGGAAAAAAAAGGTTTCTGTAGAAGACCTGGTGTCTATTACCGATTACTGGTTTCGTAAATGTAATGATAATATGCAAGTTAGAGGAAAGTAAATGGCCTCATTAAATGAACTTTCTTATTGGCTGAATGAACAGAGAAGAATGGATAGGGTCTGGTATGTAAAACGTCTTTCAGCCAATGATACTTTGGCATCAGGATCTCATCAGGCTGGTCCTTACATGCCTAAAAAGCTGCTTATGGATCTTTTTCCATCATTGCAATATAGTGGTAAAAAAAATCCAAGGGTTACATTCGAACTGCGACTTGACAGTTGTCATGATATCAGGGATGTAACGGCAATATGGTATAATAACAAATGGCATGATGGTGGAACTCGAGATGAAGTGCGTATAACAAACTGGGGAGGTCAGCATTCCGCTTTGCTTGAACCTGAAAATACGGGTTCTTTGGTCATTTTTTCTTTTCAAAGACAACAGGGACGGGATGTTTCTCTTTGTAATGTGTGGGTGTGTGATTATGTAACAGAGGAAGATTTGATTGAAAATCTTATAGGAGTTATTATTCCCGGGAAACATATTATTCGATCCTGGGATAGGATTTGCTTTGCAGAAAAGAACAAAAACAATTCTTGTTGCTTGTCACCAGAGAATATACCAGAAGATTGGAGAAATAACTTTCCGACAACTATAGATATTTTTAAAAAAGTAATTGAGTTAATACCTGATATTGGTGATACTATCGATGAGCGTCTTATTAGACGTAGAAATTGTGAATTTGAGCTTTTTAGAAATATTGAAAAAAATATAGAGTTTTCTTTTATTCAGCAGGGATTTAGTACGATTGACGCATTTCTTGAAACAGCAAAAAAAATTTTGCAAAGAAGAAAAGCACGGTCAGGTCGTTCGTTAGAGCTTTATCTTAGAGAGATTTTTTTAGAAGAGAAATTAAAGGAAGGGTTAAATTTTTCATATCAACCAGAGACGGAAAATGGTAAAAGACCAGATTTTGTTTTTCCATGTGAAAATGCCTATAAAAATCAACATTTTTTATCAAAACAATTGAGAATGCTGGCTGTTAAAACAACATGTAAGGATAGATGGAGACAAATATTAAATGAAGCGGATCGTATCCCAGTTAAACATTTGTTCACATTGCAAGAAGGGGTTTCGGTAAATCAGTTTCAGGAAATGTGTGAATCAAATGTTAGATTGGTGGTGCCAAAACCTTTAATAAATAAATATCCTTTGGAAATTCAAGGACATCTTCAAACCCTAGAATCTTTTGTGGGAGATGTGCGTTTATTGTCTAATTAATATAGATGCGAAAATTTATCGTGATAGTTTTCTGGTAAACTTATATCTTTTAAAGATAACTTATCAAAAGCGGGTGTAATTTATATATTGTGATTGCCATCTTCTCCGTTATTTAATAAATTTTTCAAGATAGAATAATAATTATTCTCAGATCAATTTACTCAATAAGAATTTTAAATTCGTAATTTCAATATTTCATCCCATCGTGTTGTATAGCGTTGGCTCAACTGTTCCCGTTTAAGGTGCCATCTTGCCTTTTTTCTCTGTCCACCTATGAGAATCGTATGAGATCCCATTTGTTGATTAATCCTGTCGATCACTTGCATAAGACTATTATTGCGCTTGATTGATTGGTCATTTTGGATATGGGTGAAAAAATCAAGCTGTCTTTGATTTTTATGGATGATATCCAAAAGCATTATGCCTGCTTTATGATAATGGTATTCAGCCCTGAAAATTTTACGAAGCCCTTTTTGAGCAGCCCTGATGATTTCTCGGCTATCATCTGTAGGATATGGCATGGATATGGCAAAGGAAGGGTTGTATTGTAATGATTGATCGTGAAAACGGTTGGTTCTTAAAAAAACCAGAACAGCATGGGTAATGGAATGCTGTTTTCTTAATTTTTCGGCAGCTCGGCAGGTATGCAAGCGAATGGCTTCCTCAATATCAAACAGGTTGTTGGTACTTTGACCAAAACTTCGAGAAGCGACTATATTTTTTTTTGGTGTATGAAAATCTGTCAGTTCAATACAGGAAATTCCTCTTAATTCCAGAACAGTACGTTCCAAAACAACTGAAAAATGCTGTTGCATAAATTTGGGGCTGCAATTTTTTAATTGCCAGGCATTTTCAATACCCATTGCGATCAGTTTGGCATTTAAGCGACGGCCGATGCCCCATATTTCAGAAATTGGTAAATTTTCAAGAATATGTCTAAAATCAGGACCATGAATATCTAAACAGAAAATACCTTCATGTTTTTTATCTTTTTTAGCGATATGGTTGGCTATTTTTGCAAGAGTTTTGGTGGTTGACAGACCAATGGAAACAGGGATTCCAGTGTTTTTCTTAATGATTTTTTGAACATGGCGACAATAATTATTGGTTTTCTGATCTCCATTTAAATGAATAAATGCTTCGTCAATAGAATAAAGCTCAACATGATAAAAATAATTCTGAACTGTTTCAAAGACACGTTGGCTCATATCACCATAAAGTTCGTAATTGGAACTTAATAAAGTGATTTTCTCTTGTAAATCCGAAGGAATTTTAAATGCCGGCATTCCCATGGGGATGAAAGGTTTAAGCTCGTTAGAGCGGGCAACAACACATCCATCGTTATTTGAAAGAATACCAACCGGATGATTTTCCAATTTTGGATTAAAAACACGTTCACATGAAACGTAAAAATTATTACAGTCAATTAATCCAATCATTATTTTATTTATTATGGTTGAACAGTTTTTAACGATTGCGGTTTCTGAAAGAATGGATTGTATGAATGACCACTCCCCAGATCATGGTTTCTTTATCCTTGATTTCTATAGGGGGGTAATTAGGGTTGCCAGATTTCAAATAAGGGATATTGTTTTTAATTGCCAAAGCTTTACAGGTTAACTCTCCATCAACAGAAACAATGACAATATCACCCTGACGGGGATCTAGCGATCGGTCAACTACCAAAAGATCATGATCGAAAATACCGTAATCAATCATGGAATCTCCAGAAACCCGTATGTAATAAGTTGCAGAAGGATGATCAACCAAATGTTCTGTGAGCTCCAGTTTCCCTTCAAGATAGTCATCTGCAGGAGAGGGGAAACCCGCTTTCACCAGCATTTCAATGTGAGGTAAAAAATATCTGCGTGTGTCAGGATGGACAGGGTGAATGGAAACTATTTCTGTCTCAATCATAATTTGATCTCCATAAATAATTTTTTGGCTGACTATAAAAGTTAATTTTCTATTAATCAATGAAAGAATAAAAATTTTTATAGTTATTTGAATGACTTATTTGGCTTTGTTATCAAGTTTGAGATATGGGATCATTTAGGATAAACGGATTAATTATTTAATAGTAAGAATGAATTTTAAAGTCCGAAAAATTACAATCTAGATATTGGGTAATTATGACCGATATAAATCGTTAAAGTTAATGAATATATTTATTTATACCATGAATTATATATATAAATCAGATGGTTATCTTTTGAGATTGGAGTGTATTCAGTAATTGATTTTAGTTTTTATTAGGTTAAATTATGAAATTTAGATTTATACAGACAATTTTTATGAGTATATAATTATAATCTTGTTATATCGCTTAATATATGTTGCGGGTTCTTAAATGAAACTTATCATCGATATGACGAAATCATTATTAAAAAACGAATGATAACATATCGTTAGCTGTATCTTAATTGAAAATCAATGACCAATATTAAGCTTCAGATGGATCAATTGTAAATTGTCCATTAATCAGGTTTGTTCCAGATAGACAATCTATGTTTACATCGGGACAGCAAATATTACAATTTGGTGGTGATATGGAAAAATTCCCATTGGTGCGAATATACATGATGTTAATGGATATTATGGGAAATTAGTAATTTTGCTTGATTAAATTACGACACCAAAAATTATGGAACATCAAATAATTAGGTCATTTTTCCGCTTCTTATTCTTTCACTGTACCATGTATGTTAGGTGAATTTAAAAGGTGATATAAATTATCATTATGTTTGTGTAGTGGCCAATCACTGGAAAAATTTATATTATCATATTTTTAACTAAAAGTAATAATGTTGAAACAAATGGTAATAAAGATGGTAAATAATCCTAATATTAGTAAATTGAAAATGAAGAAATTTTTTCTTTGAAGATGCGGTAAAACATTACTAAACATAATGTTTAGAATTATAGCCACCCTACGGGGTGGTTTTTTTATAATGTATTTATATATTCAAAAATCAATTATTTATTTTATTATATATATATTTAATGAATTAGTTTAAATATTAAAATAATATTTTTAAATGCAAAAAAATTATTAATTTTTAAAATTGAAAACCAATATGTAATGATATATAATAAATACATTTAAAAAGCCGAAAAATAGAATGAGAACAAAAGGTGCTTAAACAAGTTTTCAATTCTATTTTCCGGAAGCGAAATATATTATACGGAATGATATGAAGATATTCAATACTTAATTATTAAAAAATTAACTGTTTTTTTATATTTTAATTATAAAATTATTAAAAAGCATTGAAATTAAAATAAAAATTGAACTAATAAATTTTTGTTGATTTGTATAAAAATCAAAATGATTTTGATTTTGTTTTCAGCTACAGTTTTTTGGCAAATTGTTGCAATAGTTCATGATGCAATAGGGCAACTTGAACTGAACTTGCCAATTGTCGGGCTGAAACAGTATAAGAAGCATTGGAAACAACGGCGGCATAATCAGCGTGATAAAATTCTTTTGCCGATAAAACTTCTTGCACTGCTTTGTTGCCAACCGGTTTGGTATACAATTTGCATTGTAAAATTAATGTCTTGTTGTTTTTATAGGCAATGACATCGGCTCCCTGATCGCCACTAGCGTTTGTTACCTTAGCATCCCACCCAATCTGTTGCAGTAAATTTGCACAAAAGGCTTCATATTCCAGAGGTTTTAGATAATTGACGTTATTAACATTTTGTTTTTTTTCTAAATTTGTTTGTTCAACAATTGTATGAATATGTTTGACCAGTTGTTTTTTGATTGATGGTAACAAATCAACAAGATTTTTTTTTGTCAGACGCGGACGAATTCTAATCTTAATAAATCGTTGTATTTCTTTGAACCATCTATCTTCGATAATGGAGCCATAATCATCTTTATAACAAAGTTGTTCTTTTTTAAGTGTTAATATTTTCCGATGACGTTTTATTTCATTGATTGCCAATTTCATAGCTCTTTTTTTACGGTAAAAGCTTGTAAATTTCAGGAATGAATTTCTAAGTGTAAATTTCTTGTGGATAGTAAATATAGTTATAAAAACAATAATAGATATGCAAATACAATGATATGGATATGTAGATATTAATTTTTTAAAATTATTTAAAATAAAAAAAGTTGTATTATTTGTATAAGAATTTTTTTCCTCGGAAATAATTTTCAAAGCCGTATTGAATATCGATGTTGTTCCTTGTAAGGAAAGTTCAATAGTTTGATTTGGAAATGTAATGTATGCGTTTTTTTTTGTAATAATTTCTTTTGCAAATATATTGCTTTGATCCTTATTCAATGAGGTTTCATATATGAATGGATGTGTATTTTGCTTTTTTTTTAAATAGTAAGAGTGATGATCGGTTTTGAAAACAATTGAGGGTTGCTTATTAAATTGATTATCGAATTGAATAAGGGCTAGCTTGATCAATATGGGTTGATTGATCTTTAAATTGATAAAAAAATTAAATTTTTTTTCTTTTTTTTTAATAATTATTTGATTGTTGGTTACAGATTCTATTTGCCAATTATTGGTTGCAGCTTGTGATGCAAAAGGATAAAAAAGATAAAAACTGAAAAATAATAAGTTAAAAGCAAATTTAGGTAGCATAAACAAATGAATAGGGGTTTCGTGAGATATTTTTTTAATAATTTATGAGAAAATTGACAAAGATTTATATTATTTTATACAATTCAGTAGTGCCAAATATCATTTTACATGATTAGTTTATCATTTTTATGGTGCCCAAAAGAAGACTCGAACTTCCACAGCCTTGCGGCTACAGGTACCTGAAACCTGCGCGTCTACCAATTCCGCCATTTGGGCTCTTAAATATATTGATACTTCTTACTGATGTTCTTATAGTTGGTCAATGGAATTTTTGATTTTTTTAATTTTTCAAATGAGAATAAACACTATTCGATAAATTTGATTATGAAGCTGGGAAAGTTTAATGCGTAAAATAGCAACGATTATTGGTGGTAATGGATTAATTGAAAATTACCTTGTTGAGCGGTTGGTTAAGCAGGGATACGTGATAAGATTGGCAGTACCTTTTCCTGCACATACGAGAGAACAGAAAATATTTGGTAATGTTGGACAGGTTACCCCATTGTTTTGTTCATTTGATCAAGAAAATACTATTGTTCGATCCATTGAAGGTGCAAGTGTCGTTATTAATCTTGCAGAAGCTTTTGTTGGAAAAAGCAAGAGTAATCTTGAAAAAATAAATGTAAAAATCGCTGAAAAAATAGCAAAAATCGCAAGTGCAGCAGGTGTCAAAAATTTATTGCATTTTTCTGCTTTGGGTGCTGATTCCACAAGTCCTTCCTCTTATCTGGTCAGCAAGAAAAAGGGGGAGGAAACCGTATTGAAAACATATCCTTCTTCAACGATTGTAAGGATTGGAATCAGTTTTGGTCCAGAAGATCAGTTTTTGAATAAGTTAGGATTTTTATCAACTTTTTCCCCTATTATGCCAGTTTATAATGTTAATACACGTTTACAACCTGTCTATGCAGGGGACATTGCTGATGCTGTTATTAAGATTGTTGAAAGTGAAGAAAATCATGGGGAAATTTACGAGTTGGCGGGTCCAGAAATACTTACTAATCGTGAGTTGATTTCCAAGGTTTTAAAAATAGTTCATCGAAAAAATGATGTAAGCGGGTTATGTCCAGATTTTATAAAATTAATGGCTTATTTCCTGGAATATATGCCAGGTTCCTTAATGACCGCACGATTGGTTAATTTAATGAAATATGATTCTGTTGCTGGTCACAATGGTAAAAATTTTGAATCTCTAGGTATTGTTCCATCTTCAATTGAAATGATCGCTCCCGCTTATCTATATTGTTACAGGCCTGCTTGCGACTTTGAAGAATTAAAAAAATTACAAAAAGAAGCCTATATTTGAAAAAAAGTTATAAAAGGTCAGTAGTACTGTCTTTTTATTAAAAACGGAATAGGATAGAAAGTTTAGGTGTAATCTGCCTTAAATATTAAGGAATTTAATTATGCCTAACCTAATGCTTAAATTTGTTAATTTAGATCAGCAGCAGCCTGAAAAACGTAATGCTGTTGAACGCAAACATGATTTTAACGAGATTTACCGACGCTTTTCAGAGGAACAAGCCAGAATTCAGGCCAGTCGCTGTTCACAATGTGGTATTCCATTTTGTACAACGAAATGTCCATTATCAAATTATATTCCTGATTGGTTGAAACTTACGGCTGAAAATCGTTTGGCAGAAGCTTATGCACTTTCAACTGCAACCAACAGTTTTCCTGAAATTTGTGGGCGCATTTGTCCACAAGATCGTTTGTGTGAAGGCAGTTGCGTAATTGAGGCGGATTACAAAAGTGTTACAATTGGAGCGGTAGAAGCTTTTATAACCGATCATGCATTTGATCAGAATTGGGTCACACCTATTATGCCTTTGGAAGAACTATCGCAATCTGTGGGAATTATTGGTGCCGGACCTTGCGGTTTGGCTGCAGCGGTCGTTTTACGAAAAAAAGGATATCAAGTCCATGTATATGATCGCTATGATCGGGCTGGTGGTTTAATGGCTTATGGTATACCTACCTTTAAACTTGAAAAAAATATTGTAACTCGTCGTCAGGAATGGTTAGAGAAATCAAATGTGATTTTCCATTTCAATACAAGTGTCTCAGATAAAACAGCTGAGCATTCCATCGCTTTTGAGGATCTAAGAAATAAACATGATGCGGTATTGATTTCAACGGGAGTTTATAAAAAGAAAGAAGTAAGCCTTTTTGGTTCAAATCTTAATGGAATTGTGCAGGCACTGGATTATCTGATTGATTCTCAAACGCAAAATAACGATAAAAATGAAATGAATGCAAAGGGTAAAAGAGTTATCGTTATTGGCGGTGGTGATACTGCCATGGATTGCCTAAGAACTGCAATTCGTCAGGGGGCGACTTCAGTTCAATGTTTGTATCGTCGAGATAGGGCAAATATGCCTGGCTCCATGCGAGAGGTAAAAAATGCAGAAGAAGAAGGTGTGGAATTCATTTGGCAGGCAGCTCCAGACGCTTTTGTAGGTGAAGAAAAAGTGGAGGCAATTCGCGCATTAAGAACCGAATTGGGTTTGCCAGATGCTGGTGGTAGACAAAAAATCAGAATTATACCTAACAGTCATTTCACTCTGCAAGCGGATATGGTTATCAAAGCACTTGGATTTGATCCTGAACCATTGACCACCCTGTGGGATAACGACCAATTGGATACAAATGAATCTGGTACCATAAAATTGAATCATCATAGTCGTATGACTTCTTTACCTGGCGTTTTTGCAGGCGGCGATATTGTACGCGGGGCAAGTCTTGTTGTATGGGCTGTCAAGGATGGGCAGGATGTGGCGGAAAAAATTGCCCATTGGCTTGAACAACAAAATAATAAACAGAATGTTTCTGCTGCTTGAAAACAGATATCCAGAATTGAATGGATTCATTACGGTAGGTTAAGAAAATGAATAATTATTCCTTTGTTGAACAAAGAAAAAAGAATGAAGCGATCCTAAAAGATGTTTATTCCACCGAACAAGAACATGATGCTTGTGGTGTAGGATTTGTTGTGGCTCTTGATGGTCAAAAACGCCGAGATGTGGTTGAGGCCGGTTTGGCAGCTTTAAAAGCCTTATGGCATCGTGGCGCTGTTGATGCTGATGGGAAAACAGGAGATGGTGCCGGTATTCATGTTGAAATACCACAGGATTTTTTCTTGCAATCCATTCGTAGTGGTCATCATGCGGTAAAACAGGGGCGGCTGGCTGTAGGAATGATCTTTCTTCCTAAAAATGATTTGGCAAGTCAGGAGCGCTGTCGACAAATTATCGAAACCGAAATTATGGGGTTTGGCTATTCAATTTATGGTTGGCGTCAGGTGCCAATTGATACGAACTGTATCGGTGAAAAAGCGAATGCCACACGTCCTGATATTGAACAGATTCTTGTCATCAATACACATCACCATTCAGAGGATGTTTTTGAACGCAATCTTTATATTATTCGACGGAAAATAGAGAAAAAGGCTGTTGAAAGTCATGTTGATCTTTATATTTGTTCAATGTCCTGCCGTTCGATAATTTATAAGGGCATGTTTTTGGCGGAAAATCTGTCCGATTTTTATCCGGATCTGTTGGATGAACGATTTGTCAGCCGTTTTGTGATTTACCATCAACGTTATTCAACCAATACTTTTCCGACATGGAAACTTGCGCAGCCGTTTAGACGCATTGCCCACAATGGTGAGATAAATACATTATCAGGTAATATAAACTGGATGAAAAGTCACGAAACAAGACTTTCCCATCCGGATTTGGATGCTTATATGACAGATTTGAAACCGGTCATTCAATTCAATGGATCTGATACCGCGGCGTTGGACAATGTATTTGAGCTATTAACGTTTGCGGGTAGGGATGCCCCTACGGTAAAGGCCTTGATGATTCCACCGGCCCTGGGATTGCTGCAGGATATTACCCAAGATGTGAAAGATATGTACAGCTATTCCAACGCGGTAATGGAACCTTGGGATGGACCTGCCGCTTTATGTGGAACCGATGGTAAATGGATTATTGCCGGATTGGATAGAAACGGGTTACGTCCTTTACGTTATACGATAACAGCTAATGATTTGATGATTTTGGGATCAGAAACAGGAATGGTGCATATTCCTGAAGACCAAATTCTTGAAAAAGGCAGATTGGGACCAGGAGAAACAATAGGTTTTGATATGGATAATTGTCTTTTTTATCGCCCTGAAGATATAACACAGCTTCTAGTTAAACGTCATAATTACAGTGATTGGATTACGAATACGCAGCAGATTACTTCCATAGTAAAAGATCAGGATAATGAGCCTGTCTTATTCGCAGAGGATGAATTACGTAAAAGACAGCTTGCTGTTGGAATGAGTATTGAAGACCTTGAAACAGTATTGCAGCCTATGGTTGAAAATTCTGCGGAAGCGATTGGTTCAATGGGCGATGATACTCCCTTGGCGGTACTTAGTGAGCATTATAGAGGTTTATCGCATTATTTCCGTCAACGTTTCAGCCAGGTTACCAATCCACCGATTGATAGTCTACGAGAAACCCAAGTTATGACGTTGAGCACTCGTTTGGGAAATTTGGGTAATATCTTGGATCAGTCTTCCGAACAGTGTCAGTTATTACGTCTAAGCAGTCCGGTTTTGACGAGCAGTGAATTTATAGCATTGAAACAATATTGCGGTAAAACCGGGTGCAGTATTGATTGTAACTATAAGGTCAATGATGGTGAAAAAGGGCTTCGTCAAGCATTGGCAAGAATTTGCAGTGAAGCTGAAGAAGCTGTTCGATGTGGGTGTACACATATATTCCTTAGTGATGACAAGCAAGATAGGGATTATGCCAATATTCCAATGATTTTGGCAACGGCTGCCGTACATACTCATCTTGTTCGTCAATCCCTGAGAACCTTCACTTCTGTTAACGTGCAGGCGGCAGATTGTCTTGATGTGCACTCTATTGCGGTTTTAATCGGGGTTGGAGCTACGACAGTCAATGCTTGTCTTGCTCAGGAATGTATAGCGGATCGTCATAAAAAAGGGCTTTTTGGAAATATTACATTAAGACAGGCTGTTCAAAACTATTGTAAAGCCGTAGATAAAGGCTTGTTGAAAATTATGTCCAAGATGGGAATTTCTGTGGTTTCTTCTTATCGAGGTGGATATAATTTTGAAGCGATTGGCCTGTCCCGGGCATTGGTTGCTGAATTTTTTCCGGGAATGTCTTCCAGAATTTCAGGGATAGGTTTATCAGGAATTGCACAAAATATAAAAAAGTCCCATCAATTGGCTTGGGATCCCAATGTGAAATTGTTGCCGATCGGTGGGTTTTACAAATGGCGTCAACAAGGTGAGAAACATGCTTTAAGCAGTTCTGTCATTAAACTGATTCAGCAGGCTGTGGAAAAAGACAGTTGGCCATTGTACCAACAATATGTCCATGAAATTCACAGACAACCTCCAATGGCTCTAAGGGATTTATTCGATTTTCAATCGACAAATAAACCGGTCCCTGTTGAATCGGTTGAGAATATTACAAAATTGAGAAAAAGATTGATTTCCCCCGGAATTTCTCTCGGTGCGTTAAGTCCCGAAGCACATGAAACTCTTGCGATTGCCATGAACCGGATTGGAGCCCGTTCAGATTCCGGGGAGGGAGGAGAAGACGCGGTTCGGTACAAACCCCGTGAAAATGGGGATAATGCATCGTCGGCAATTAAACAGGTTGCATCTGGAAGATTTGGGGTAACCGCTGAGTATTTGAATAATTGTCGTGAAATTGAAATCAAGATTGCCCAAGGTGCAAAACCGGGTGAGGGTGGACAATTACCAGGATTTAAGGTTACGGAATTAATTGGTCGTCTTAGACATGCCGTCCCAGGAGTTACTTTAATTTCTCCGCCTCCTCATCATGATATATATTCGATCGAAGATTTGGCGCAACTTATTTATGACCTCAAACAAATTAATCCAGAGGCAACTGTGGGTGTTAAGCTGGTTGCGGCTTCAGGAATTGGAACAATTGCTGCCGGTGTAGCTAAAGCCAAGGCTGATACAATATTGATTTCAGGTCATAATGGCGGAACGGGCGCCTCTCCATTGACTTCCATTAAATATGGTGGAATTCCTTGGGAAATGGGGTTGGCGGAAGCGCATCAGGTGTTGATGTTAAATGGTTTGCGTGACCGGGTGGTTTTACGTGTTGATGGTGGTATCAAGACTGGTCGGGATGTTGTTATTGCTGCCATGCTAGGAGCGGAGGAATTCGGTATTGGTACACTCAGTCTTATAGCAATGGGTTGTATCATGGTTCGTCAATGTCATTCCAATACCTGCCCCGTTGGGGTTTGTACCCAGGATGAAAAATTGCGTGCAAACTTTGTTCAGGATGGGGCTGAACGTGTGATCAATCTGTTTTCTTTCATTGCTGAAGATGTAAGAAATATTCTCGCCACACTTGGATTTACATCTTTGACAGACATAATCGGGCGAACAGATCTGTTACGTCAGGTTTTACGTGGTGCATCTTATCTGGATGATTTGGATCTGAATCCATTATTGGCACGAGTGGATCCGGGGATGCATGCTGGTTATTGTGTTCGTGAAGGGCGTAATGAGGTGCCTGAAACATTGGATGCACAAATGATTGTTGATGCTCAGCCATTATTCGAACATGGTGAAAAAATGCAATTGCGATATAATGTTTATAATACATATCGAGCAATTGGAACAAAAATTTCATCAATGATAACCCGTCGGTTTGGTATGAAAGGATTGGCGCCGGATCATCTGACTGTTCGTCTTAATGGATCAGCAGGCCAATCGTTGGGTGCGTTTGCAGTTCAGGGCTTGAAGCTTGAGGTTTTTGGGGATTCCAATGATTATGTCGGGAAAGGGTTGTCAGGAGCCACCATTATTGTGCGTCCTGTACCAGAAACAAAACTTGTTTCAAATCATAATGTGATTGTTGGTAATACAGTCTTATATGGTGCAACAGCCGGATATCTGTTTGCGGCCGGAAAGGCAGGTGAGCGTTTTGCGGTTCGCAATTCGGGTGCCACGGCTGTGGTTGAGGGATGCGGTGCCAACGGATGTGAATATATGACTGGGGGAACAGTGATCATTCTGGGTGAAATAGGTCCTAATTTCGGGGCCGGTTTCACAGGTGGAATGGCCTTTGTCTACGATCCCCACCAACAGTTTGAACGTCGTGTCAATGCGTCAACTTTGCGATGGCAGCGTGTGATTGATAAAAAATGGGAAGACAGGGTCAAAAACCTTATTGAAAAGCATATTGAAGAAACAAAAAGCCGATATGCTGCGCATCTTTTACATGAATGGCAGAATACAATAAAACATTTCTGGCATATTGTTCCCACAGAATATGCTCGAGTTATAAATTTTGAATTTAATGAAGATATTTTAAAAGAAACTGCATAATTTAGAACGATATTACATCAAATTATGGATAGGCAATAGGATCAATTTCATAAAAATTTATCCTATTTTCAAAGATTTTATCATTTTATTTTAATGAAAATATGTTAATTATAATGCAGTAAAGCTTTCATAACGGTCTAAGATGAATTCTATATTTTTTTACGAGGAATTTTTTTAGTTATATTGACTTAAGTTGATATCCCATCCGTATTAGGCTTGATATATAAAATAATTCTAATTTTGTTTATAGCGGAGAGACATCAATATGCCAGTTACAGGCCTGGCCACTGTTTTATTAGCGACAGCTATATTATTGGTCATTGTAAGCGCCGTTCAGCCATTGGCAAAACGGCTGGAATTATCTGAAACTGTAATACTGGCTATTGTTGGGGTTGTTCTTGGTGGAACAGCTGATTTGATTTTACACAGCTCCCACATACATGTTTTTGATACAGCCGCTGAAATATTACTTGATTTTCCAATAAACAGCGAAGGTTTTTTGTTAATATTCCTGCCCATATTGGTTTTTCAGGCGGCATTGGCTATTGATGTGCGTCGTTTGGCCCATGAAATCGGCACGGTTCTTTTATTGGCCATTGTTGCGGTCATTGTCTCTACTGCCACTATAGGTCTGGCCTTATATCCCTTTTCGGGAATGCCTCTGACGGTTTGTCTGCTGGTTGGAGCGATCGTTGCAACGACGGATCCCTCTGCTGTTGCTGGCATATTCAGAGAAATTGGGGCGGCAACTCGTCTTACCCGTTTGGTTGAAGGCGAAGCTTTATTGAATGATGCTGCAGCAATTTCCATTTTTTCGACTTTGGTTGCCGCTATTATTGCGCATAAAGAGGTACATTTATTTAGTTCAGCTCTAGCAATTTTTCTTTCTTTTGTCGGGGCATTGATTGCAGGATTTTTCTTTGCACGTTGCGCTTTGTGGATGATTGTAAGTTTGGGTTCAAATACAGGTCGATCTGCGGAAATTACTTTAACGGTTGCCTTACCATATATTTCCTATATTGTCTGTGATGACTTGTTGCACTGTTCCGGTGTTGTGGCAGCGGCAGCGGCAGGATTGACCTTATCCGCTTATGGTCCCTCGACATTTAGGCCTCAAACATGGCGATTTTTGAATGAGTTATGGCAACAAATAATATTTTGGGCAGGATCGCTATTATTTGTGTTGGCTTCTATGCTTGTCCCCCGTTTATTGATTGGTATGACAAAATGGGATTTTATTCTTATTTTATTGGCGACAATTGCCGGGTTGCTGGCACGTGCAATGGTTATTTTTGGGATGTTGCCTTTACTTGCAGCTACAAAACTTTCGCCTCCAGTGCCGACGCCATTTAAAGCGACAATGGTATGGGGTGGATTAAGAGGTGCCATTACACTGGCCCTTGCATTGGCGGTAACGGAAAATGAATTGATACCAACACCGATTTCCCAGTTTGTAGGTATTGTTGCAACGGGCTTTGTATTGTTTACCTTATTGGTTAACGGAACAACATTAAGAGCGGTGGTAATTTATTTCCGGCTAAATGAACTTGCACCCATTGACCAGGCTGTGCGCCACCAGATTCTAGGAATTGGATTGGGTAATGTTAAGGACAAGGCTCGTCGCGTGGCAAATGAATTTGGATTTTCAAATGTCATTACCAATTATACGCTTGAAGAGATTGACCGTCGTATTAATGAGGAAAGAGAAGCAAATAGTTTTGATACAATGTTGACTGATCGTCAACGTATTTCACTGGCTTTGATTACAATAGCTGCACAAGAGCGGTCAATTTTACTGGATCTTTTCCGTATGCAGGGTTTGCCACGAAGAGTGATGGAAACTCTTTTGCGTTCAGCGGAAGCTACGTTGGATGGTGCATGGACCGAGGGAAGGTATGGATACGTAAAAGCGATGCAGAAAAGATTGCATCCTCCTTTTCGATTTCGTGTTGCGCAATATATACATCGAAAATTGCATATCGATCGTCCCTTGATGTACTGCATGATGGAACGGTTTGAAATATTGCTGGTATCCCGATTTGTATCGATTTCCTTAACACGTTTTATGAAAAGGCGTATAGAGCCGACATTGGGTGTGCGAATTGCCGAAATTGTTTCAGAAGTTCTGGATAGGCAAAATCGTATGTTGGATGATGCGCTGGAAATTATGCGCATTCATTACCAGGGATATATTGAAGCTCTTGAATCAAGGTTTTTGAAATTGGTCACTCTCAGATTAGAAAGTGATGAATATAACAGTCTTTGGGCTGAGTCTTTGGTTAGTGATGAGCTTTATTCCGAATTGGAAAAAAATGTTGAAAAGCGTTTTGAACGTTATAATCGCCGCCTAAAATTCAATCTCAAAAGTGGATTGGAAGAGCGCGTGAAGGAATTGCCATGTTTACGCGGTGTGCCACAGGCTGTTTTATATGATATAAGTATGTCTATGTCGGTCTATTTTGTATTTCCGAGTGAAAAAATCCTTCATCGTAAACAAAAGGTTAAAAATGTCTATTTTGTCAGTAGCGGATTATTTGAAACACATTCTGCAAGTAAAAGTCTAACATATGGGATTGGTGATATTCTTGGTGCATCAGAACTTGTTGCGGGTAAAAGAATTTATGCAAATTATCGTGCATTGAGGTTTGGATATTTATTGGTGATGCCAGCCGATGTATTTAAACGATTAATTCAAGATTATCCGATTGTGGCCTATAATCTTTCAAAAATTGACGAGGCAAAAGATCGCCCCAATTCCCAGGATGACGATTTCATGATGTTGGGATATACACGACGTATAGCCAATAAGGAAAAACAGTTGATGTTGGGGTATGAGTCCAAGGAAATCAATAATTTAAAAAATGAGGGTAACATTGAAAATAATAATAAACAAAATAAAAACTGATAATTTATTCTTTTTGATTTAAAAATAGAACAGCAATCAGAACCAGATATGATTTCCATCACAGTTAATAAAAAGAAAATAGAACTGGATGTTCCATTAGATATGCCATTAATTTGGGTTTTGCGGGATATTGTTGGATTAACGGGTACGAAATATGGATGTGGTATTGGTTTATGCGGATCATGCACCGTTCATCTAGATGGTAAAGCTGTAAGATCTTGCTCCATTCCTGTTGGTGATATCGGGAATAGGGAGATAGTTACTATCGAGGGGGTTGGGGAAGACTCAATATTTCAAAAATTATTGGCGGCCTGGAAAGAGACGGAACCAACGCAGTGTGGTTATTGTCAACCTGGTCAGATCATGACGGCTTTAGCCTTGTTAAAAGAAAATGATAAACCTGATAAAAACGAGATTATAGAAGCTATGACAGGTCATATCTGTCGATGTGGAACATATCAACGTATTTATAAAGCTATTCAAATTGCTGCAGGTATAATGGATGAAGCATAAAAAAATTTCCCGTCGTGTTTTTTTGGGAAAAACGGGTGCTTTGCTTTTTGGGTTCATGTTACCTGTAGGGGGCAAAGCACAAAATGATCAGTTAGAGAAAGATTCAGATTTTTCCGAGCGAAAAAACAAAAAACAACAATATTTAAATGCTTTCATAAAAATAAAAGCAAATAATGAAATCACTTTTTTCATACCCGATATTGAAATAGGGCAAGGGATTTTAACGGCTGCCTCAATGATTTTGGCCGAGGAATTGGATGTTGATTTAAAATCGGTTTCAATTGAAACCAAAATGATTGAAAATGAACAAATAAAAAATATGAAACCAAATGAGGATTTAAATCTGACCTATGGTTCAGGTTCTGTTGCAAAAGATTGGTTCCCTCTCAGACAGGGTGCGGCCGAATTACGAATGATGCTTTTACAAACAGCAGCTGCGGAATTGAATACAGATAAAAGACGATGTCATACTGAAAATGGATATGTTATTTGCCCTGATAATCAAACATTCTCGTACGGAATGTTAATTTCAAAAATTATGACACTTGATATTCCAGAATCTGTTCAATTTAAAAATAGATTAGATTATAAAATTATTGGCAAACCACAACCAAGGATTGATACGGATAAAAAAATTAAAGGTCAATCTGTTTATGGTATGGATATTAAACTTTCCGGGATGAAAACGGGTTATATTATCAGCTCCCCGATCGAAGGGGATCAAATCCATCAAATTGATGATAGACAGGCCAAAAATGTTCCTGGAATTCAGGATATTTTAAAAAATGAAAAGTCAATATGTATTATTGCTGATAATTGTTGGCGTGCCCTGAAAGCGGCTGAATGTCTCGTGGTAAAATGGCAGGGTGATGAAAATATTCAACTGAATACATCAATGATTTATGAGAATTTAAAAAAGGGTATATCAAAACCTTCCACTATGCTTTTTCATAATAAAAATGCTTCAGTATCAGTTGAAATGGAAAATGAAAAAAAACTGTTTCAATGGGATTTTTTTCAGCCTATGCTTTTGCATGCGGCATTGGAACCTATAAATTGCACAATATATTTTCATGACATTCAATGTGAGTTATGGATAGGTTCTCAAGCTCCATCAATGTTAAAGGAGCATATTGCTGAAAAATTTCATCTTTGTAAAGAAAATGTAATTCTTCATTATAATGAAATTGGCGGTAGTTTTGGTCGTAGATTGGACCAAAAATACATTCTTGATGCAGCTGAATTCGCACGACAGGTTTCATATCCGGTAAATTTTATATGGTCAAGGGAAGCCGACTTTCAAAATGATGCGTTACGTCCCCCATATTATGACCAGTTAAAGATAGGCGTAAATAACAAATTGGCGATTACCTCTGTTCATCATAAAATGATGACTTTTATTGACGATACAGACAAGAGGAATCCATCCAGTCCGAATTACCTTTTGGGGTTGGATACAATGCCTTATCATATTCATGACTATAAGTTTGAATATTCTGTATGTGACGCCCCGAAATTGAATTTCGGATCTGGACAGGGTAGAGAGGCAACTCGTAATGTTTTTGTATTGGAAAACATGATTAACAATCTGGCATTATATACACGTATGGATCCGATCGAATACCGTAAAACTTTGGGTCTTGATGATCGTGCAAAAGCAGTTGTTGATTTGTTATTGCAAAATGTCGAATGGAATAAATCTCAATCTGGAGACATTCGGCAAGGTTTCGCCATGGCACATGTATTTGGCAGTTATATCGCTCTAATTATAGAAGCTGAAATTACAACCAGTTCAGTCATTCTTATACATCGTGCTGATGTGGCGGTTGATTGTGGTTTGATTGTAAATCCAGAACAAGTTTGTGCGCAAATTGAGGGTTCAGTTGTTTTTGGATTAAGTGACGCCTTGTATGGTGAAGTGCAAATAGAAAACGGACAAATTAAACAGCGGAATTATAATCAATATCGAGTATTGAGAATGAATGATATGCCTAATATCAAGGTTCATATGGTTAACAGTAATGAATCGCCGTCAGGGGTAGGTGAATTGGGAACAATAGTGGCAGCACCAGCACTGAGCCATGCCTTGGGATTGATTCAGGGTAAATTTTTTCATTCATTGCCTTTGGCGAAGCAGGTATTTCAGCATAAATAAGAATTTTCATGATTAAATTCATCAATTCCTTAATTTTTTTTAAGAAAAATTATCGTTTATTCATAATTTTATGTATCAATTTTTCCAGCTCATCATTTGGCATATTGATCGGTCAGGCAACTGATGTGAAGAAGGACCAAATGGATAAAGGAGAGTATCTTTTTCACGCATCAGGTTGTGAAAGTTGTCATACAGCTGATCATGGACCAAGACTGGCAGGGGGAAAACCTTTTTATATATCCAAACAGGGAACTGTTTATTCTTCAAATATTACCTCAGATGTGAAAACAGGAATTCAGCGTTATACAGATGATGAATTTATAAGTGCATTACAAAAAGGAATTGGTCATAAAGGAAAATATTTGTATCCCATAATGCCCTATACTGCCTATCGTGCCATGAGTCGTGATGAAATATTGGCAATCAGACGTTATCTTGAAAAACAACCTGCAATTGAAAATAAAGTTCCTGATAAAGAAATGGCTTTTCCCTACAATATGCGGTGGGCCATTCGTTTTTGGCAGATCATAAATTATACAGGCAAGCATTTCGAGTATAACAATCAGAAATCACAATCATGGAACCGGGGAAAATATTTGACTGAAGGACCAGGTCATTGTTCATATTGTCATACTCCTGAAAATTGGTCCAATGGTCGCTTTGTTGTAAAAGATTATGCAGGGGGCGGTCATAAGGGATGGACAGCATATAATATCACCGCTGATGAGGATACGGGAATTGGTTCATGGAGTGACACTGATTTGGAAAAATATTTATCCCGGGGATATGTTTCAGGTCATGGAGCTGCATCCGGTCCCATGGCAGATGTTATAAATACGCAACTATCTTATTTAACACCCCAAGACATTCATGTAATTGTAATTTATCTACGTTCTTTACGTCCCATGGAAAAGCAACAAGGGGCAGCCAAGATATCTGTTGAAGAATTGGAGGTTACTGAACAAAGTCATAGTCATGGAAGCCATCTTTATTCTTCTGTTTGTTCAAATTGCCATCTGGAAAATGGTCAAGGAAGACAAGGGGAATATGAAAGCCTTTGGGGTTCGAGAACAGCAACGATAACGGGTGGAAATAATCTTGTTAAGGTTATTTTAGAAGGATCCACCCTCAAAGATCCTAAGCTGGGTAATTATATGATGCCTTCTTTCAAGGATGTTTTCAATGATCAGGATATTGCAGATATTGCCAATTATGTTATTTCCCATTTCGGGGGAAGAAACGGGCATGTAACCGCTGAACAGGTTAGAAAAGAAAGGGCACTGTTAAATAAAGAATAAATAGTGTAAATTAAAATATTATTCATTTTTATTCATTAATTCTAATATCTCTTTAGCTGCTTCATAAGAGGGTGGTTGATGATGTGGTGCTTTTAAAGCGTTTAGAATTTGAATAAAAGCTTCTTTTTGTTTTTGAACCATATTTTTATCATCTAAAAATTCGATAACCTTCTCAGCCAATTTTACGGGATTACAGTTTTCTTGCAAGAGTTCAGGTACAACCTCTTTTTGGGCTAGAAGATTAACCATTGCTACAAAAGGAACCTGAATCATGTGTCTGGCAATCATTGCCGTGATGGGATGAACCCTATAGGTTACGATCATGGGTATATGGGCCAATGCAAGTTCCAAGGTTGTGGTTCCGGATTTTGTCAGGGCGATTTGTGCTGCTGCATAGGCATTATATTTATCCTTTTTTTCATGAATAACCAGTGGTTTTACAGGCCAGTCTTCAATGATTCTTTCAACATAATGTCTGGCGAGCGGAGAGGTGGGTAACACGGCAATGAGTTCTGGTTTTGTTTGTTTTAATAAAATTAAAGTTTTTTTGAATACGGGCATAAGCTTCGGCAATTCTGACCGACGACTGCCAGGCATTAAAAGTAAAATCGGTTGAAGTGGATCTATATGATGTTCAGAGCGAAAATCATCGGCATTTGCATGATGCATTTCTGTCTCGATAATGGGATTGCCAACAAATTGGGCTTTAATTCCATGTTTTAAAAAAAAATTTTCTTCGAAAGGAAAGAGGCAAAGAAGTTTTTCCCATAGTCCCGGAAATTTTTTTACTCTATTTTCATGCCATGCCCAAACCTGGGGCGCAACATAATGAACTCTGGGAATTGATAAAGATTGGACTTTTTTTAATAATCGTAAAGAAAAACCGGGACTATCAATTGTTACAATGATATCAGGATGAATTGTTTCAATATGTTTGACAGCTTGGTTAAGGCGTTTTGACAAGGTCCATATTTTGGGAAGGACTTCAACCAATCCCATCACGGCAAGATCCTGCATGGGAAAAAGGATTTTCATTTCCTGTTCTTGCATTCTTGGCCCCCCAACACCTAAAAACTGCAGATCGGGGTTAAAATGACGCAAAGCTTTAATTAGTTTTGCTCCCAATTCATCACCACTGGTTTCACCAGCCAAGATCCATATTATTGGCGGATTTTCTGATTTGTTCATTATTTATGTTTATTTTGATATAATTTTTCAGGATTAATCAGGGGACGGCTTATTTCATTGATAGATCCGTTTTGCCACGCATTATAGAAGCAACTTTTACGACCGGTATGGCATGCCACGCCTTTCTGATCGACAAAAAGCAGCAGTGTGTCGCCATCACAATCAAAAAGGAAATTCACCAATTTTTGTGTCTGACCTGAAGTCTCACCTTTATGCCATAATTTTTTACGGCTGCGAGAATAATAACAGACCTGACCAGTGGAAATAGTTTCAATAATTGCTTCCTGATTCATCCATGCCATCATTAAAACTTCCTTACTATCATATTGTTGGGCAATAGCTGGAACCAAACCATCCTGATTGAATTTTATCTTGGCCAATAATTCATTGAAATTGGAACTGTGCATTATAATTTTTTTTCGTTGTTAAAACCATATTGTTAGAATACAGTTTGTTCATTGAGAATATCCATCTTAATTATCATTTAATTAATTAAATAATAAATAGTTTAGAACTAAACTGTTTTAAATTGCCAACTTATATATTATTTAATTTGGATTGAAAGAATAAGGGTTTGCATGACGGTATCTTCAATCAGGAAAATTCTGTTTATCACCTCTACCCGATTGGGAGACGCCGTAATTTCAACCGGAATACTTGATTATTTGTTACAAACCTATCCACAAGCAAAGTTTACAATTGCTTGCGGACCAGTGGCTGCTGGTCTTTTCGATGCAATGCCAAGGCGTGACAAGACATTGGTAATGAATAAATACCGTTTTGATTTTCATTGGTTATTATTATGGTCACAATGTGTGATGCAATCCTGGGATTTGGTGATTGACCTTCGTGGTTCAGGAATAGGCTATTTTTTAAGAACAAAAAAAAAATGCATTGTACATGGTGGAAGGATTAAGGAACATCGCGTTCATTATTTGGCCAGGTCATTATCATTGCCCTATACACCTTTACCAGTAGTATGGATTGATGAAAAAAATAAAAAAACGGCTGCAGAAAAATTGCCTGCCGATCATTATATTGCCTTGGCACCAACCGCAAATTGGATTGGCAAGATTTGGCCAATCGAACGGTTTATTCAAGTGGCAAAAAAACTTTTAGTTTTTAATAAGGATTATGAATTCGTTCTTTTTTATGGGCCAGGAAGTCAAGAATTTAATCTTGTGGATCCATTGAAAAGGAGCAGTTTGCCAGTTATAGATAGTGGTGGTCAAAATACTTTAACAGAAGTTGCCGCTTTATTATCACGTTGTAAAGGTTTTATAGGTAATGATTCAGGTTTGATGCATTTGGCCGCCGCTTGTCAAATTCCTGTACTTGGTTTGTTTGGACCAAGTAAATTGTCAGAATATGAGCCAGCCGGGAATTATGCCCAAGGATTGTCAGCGTCAGGTGGAAATGGAATGGCAAATATGGAAAACCTAACTGTTGATGAAGTTTATAATGCTTTTCAGAATCTTTTGGAAACCTATAATAAACAAGATAGACAAAATGATTAAAATGTAATTTAGGAATAAGTTTTGTAAATATGAGCAATCCATCAAATTTCCGTATTGCACACATTATGGCGGGAGCGGTTAATGGTGGGGCAGAATTGTTTTTCGAGCGATTATGTATTGCCCAGCATCTTCAAAAATTGTCTGTATTACCTATTATACGGAAAAATTCCGATCGTAAACGGAAATTTACCGAAGTTGGTTTATTCTCCCATGAATTACGATTCGGTGGGTTGTTGGATCTTTCAACGAAGTATGAACTAAAAAGAATTCTAAAGGATTTTTCACCAAGAGTAGCGGTGGCTTGGATGAATAGGGCGGCCTCTTTTATGCCAAGGGGTGATTGGATAAACGTGGGACGTTTAGGCGGGTTTTATGATTTAAAATATTACAGGCAATGTGATCATCTGGTTGGTAATACCAAAGGAATTGTAGAATGGATCAAAAACCAAGGATGGCCGGAAAATTGTGTTCATCATGTTCCCAATTTTGCAAGAACATTTCCCGATGCATGTGCAAGGCGTCCCTCTTATATTCCCAATAACGCACCGTTTTTACTGGCGTTGGGTAGACTGCATGTTAATAAAGGATTTGATATCCTTATAAAGGCGATGCCTAATCTTGCAAATACCCATTTGCTTATAGCTGGGGAAGGTGAGGAGCGTCAGAAGCTTGAAAATTTGGCAAGATTCTTAAAGGTTCAAGATCGTGTCCATATGCCGGGTTGGATTGGGGATATATCAGGTATTATCCAGGCTTGCGATATTCTGGTTTGCTCCTCTCGTCATGAACCTTTGGGTAATATAGTTCTAGAAGGTTTTTCCGCAACTAAACCGGTAGTCGCGTTGGCTGCGCAAGGACCTGTTGAATTGATAGACAATGGGAAAAATGGTCTCCTAACCCCTCTGGAAGATGAAACAGCCTTATCAAAGGCTATCGCGTCCTTGACAAATGATGCGGCATTATCTCAAAGAATTGCAATTGCAGGACGTCAAAAATTCGAAAGGGAATTTAGTCAGGCGACTGTTTTACAAAAATGGTATGAATTTTTAACGAGAATTGAGAAAATCTGATGTGCGGAATAGCAGGAATTGCCTTGAAAGATGGCCACAGCATTTCTGAACATCAAAAAAAGATCTTATTGGAGGCTTTGCATCACCGGGGTCCTGATGGAAACGGATCATGGGAAAATAGTCATGTTGTTTTGTTGCATTCGCGTCTTTCCATTATTGATATAGAAGGGGGAAAACAACCTCTATCCAATGACAGTCAACAAGTTTTGATTGCAAATGGTGAAATATATAACAGTCCCGAATTACGCCATCTTTTTAAGAATTATATTTTTAAAACGGGAAGCGATTGTGAGGTAATCCTTCCCTTATGGCAGAAATTTCATGCCGATTATGTGAATTCCCTACGTGGCATGTATGGAGTTGCCATGGTTGACATAGACGAAAAAACGCTTGTTTTGAGCCGTGATCCCTTTGGTATAAAACCTTTATACTATGCTAGTGTAGAACAGGGTGTTGTATTTGCTTCTGAAGCGCAAGCAATTATCAAGGCAGGTTTTGTTAGGCATGATGATATAAATCAGTCTGCAGTCGATACATTGTTGCAATTGCAATTCATACCGGGCTATAAAACAATCTATAATAATATTTATCGGATTTTACCTGGTGAAACCCTGATAATCCGAAATGGTGAAATTATTCATCGGCAAACACAGTCTTGTTTTCCAAAAACAAGGTCTATGATTACAGATGAGAAAAAAGCTTTAAATCAGCTTGATAGTCTTTTGGAAGATTCGATTCGTATTCATGAACGTTCTGATGTGCCATTCGGACTTTTTCTATCAAGTGGTATCGATAGCTCAATTATATTGAAAATGATGCAGCGTCTGGGACGAATTAATCGTCTTCATGCCTGGACAGCCCGTTTTGAGATAAATAATGATTCTGGCTATGTTAAGGATGAAGCATTGCAGGCGGCATTATTGGCAAAGGAAATAGGTATTCAACATCATTGCGTCACCATAAATCAGCAGGATGTTTTCAGACATTTACCTAAAATTATTGCATGTATGGATGATCCTGTTGCCGATTATGCAATTATCCCAACATGGTTTCTTGCAAATGAGGCCAGATCCATAGTTAAGGTTATTTTATCTGGTGAGGGTGGTGATGAATTATTTGCAGGTTATGGACGATATCGTAAAGCGGCAAAATCTGTTTGGCTAGGCGGTAAAAGACTTTATCGCAAGGGTATTTTTGAACGAGACAATTTTTTCCTTCATTCCGTTTCCAGCGAATGGCAAGATTATTTCAGATTACAATATAAATTGCAGGATAAAAATGATTCACGCCTGAAAATTGCTCAAAAAATTGATATGAATGATTGGTTACCCAATGATCTTTTAATCAAGCTTGATCGTTGTCTCATGGCTCATTCTATTGAGGGAAGAGTCCCATTTCTGGATAAAAAAATTGCAGCATTCGCCTTCAATCTTGAAGATCATTTGAAAATAAGAAATGGCCAAGGGAAATGGATATTACGCAAATGGCTTGAGTGGCAATTTCCACTAGCACAACCTTTTGTCAAAAAATCTGGATTTAGTGTTCCAATTGGTTTGTGGATCGAACAGCACGCCAATGAATTGGCCCAGGCGGTTTTTTGTCAGACAGATATTGGTAACAAAATTTCCTTATCAAATGTGAGATCTTTATTTGAAAAGGCATCTGGACGCAAGGAACGATTTATGGCTTGGAATATTCTATTTTATGCAATATGGCATCAGGTGCATATTGTTGGGAAAAATCCGCTGGGAAATGTTTTAGAAGTTTTAATGGATTGATAAAGGATTTTGCTTGTGCATTACGATCTGATAATTAAAAATGGTAATTGTGTTTTATCATGGGGACAATATGAAACCGGTATTGGTGTAATCAAAGGGCGTATTCAATCCCTGTCTGTTCAATCAAGTGATGCTGCCGAAAAGATTATTGATGCGAAGGGTCTTTATGTTCTTCCAGGTTTGATGGATTGTCATGTGCATTTTCGCGAACCGGGAAATGATATGGTTGAAACAATTGAAACCGGGACAAGAGCGGCAGCGATGGGTGGATTGACCACTGTTTTTGATATGCCCAATACAAATCCTCCCACAGCGGATAAGGAAATGATCATATGGAAACAAGAAAGGGCAAGGGAGACAAGCTGGGTTAATTTTGGATTTTACGTTGGTGCCACAAGGGAAAATACGCAAAAACTATCCAATCTCGAAACGATGAGAGGGGTGTGTGGTATCAAGGTTTACGCCGGCTCTTCAACCGGTTCCTTAATGGTGGAAGATGATGAAAGTCTTGAAAATATCATGCGGTATGGTCATCGTCGAGTATGTTATCATGCCGAGGATGAATATCGTTTACAGACTAGGAAAAAGTTATTTTGTGAGGGTATGCCTTACGAAAATCATCGTTTGTGGCGTGATGAGGAATGTGCATTTCTTGGAACACGACGTATCATAAAATTAGCCCGTAAAACAGGTCGACCCGCGCATATCTTGCATACAACGACACAGGAAGAACTTGAATGGTTGGTTGATTATAAAGATATCGCAACCGTTGAAGTGCTAGGAAATCATCTAACCCAAATCGCACCGGAATGTTATGAACGGTTAGGAGGTTTGGCGGTAATGAATCCTCCTATCCGTGATAAAAGACACTATGATGCGTGCTGGAGAGCGATTGAGAATGGTGTGGTTGATATCGTTTCCTCGGATCATGCGCCCCATGATCCAGAAGCCAAGGCAAAACCATGGCTATGCTGTCCATCAGGAATGCTGGGTGTACAGACTCTCGTGCCACTCATGTTGAATCATGTAAATGAGGGACGATTATCGCTTGGTCGTTTGGTCGATTTAATGGCATCTAATCCGGCAAGAATATATGGCATGCCTACAAAAGGACGAATTCAGGTCGGATATGATGCGGATTTCACCCTGGTTGATATGAAAACTAATCGTCGTATCACCAATGACTGGATTGTTTCACCGGCAGGTTGGACACCTTATGATCAAATGGAAGTGAAAGGATGGCCTGTTGCAACAATCGTAAAAGGTAAAATCGTGATGCAGGATAATGAAATTTGTGGGAAACCTGACGGAGATTTGGTAGATTTTCTACCATGAGTCTGCATCATATCTAACTTTATCATCGAAAGGAAATATCCGATGAAAAAATTCATTTTGACCGCTATGATTGGATTTTCTCCAATACCCGGCGTGGCTGCTTTTGCACAGGATTGGACTGCATCCTGTGGCAATGAACCCAAGTCACCAGTGATAAACGTAAGCAATGTTACCAAATACAATGCCAGTGTTGAGCAGTTTAATAATTATAACAAGGCTGTTCATGTGTATTATGCATGTATTTCAAAACAGGCGCATGCAAAACAGGTTGCCATTAGCCAAAAAGCTAAAAATGAAATGGAATCGATCCAAAAAGTTAGCGCTGAAATGAATGCTAGAATTACTGCCAATCTTACTAAAATGCGTGCCACGATTGTCGATGGAAGTAAAAAATTAAAAAGTGCAACAGGTGGAAAATAAAAAAAACTGCCAAATTCAAGTCATAATAAACGCACAAAGGAGAAACTGTAAGTGTCAGAAGACCTGTTTAAAGAAATAGATGAAGAATTACGGACAGAAAAACTGCATTATTTCATGAGACGTTATGCTAAATTGGCAATAGTTGTTATTATTGCTGTTCTGGCCGTATTTGGTCTTTTACAGTTTAATCATTGGCAAAAGCATAAGAAAATTGTAAATGCATCAAATTCTTATATGCAGGTCATGCAAAAAACAGCACAGTTATCTCCTCAATCCAAAGATGATAAGATGGTTGACCAGATCATTGGTGAATTTAACCATATATCCAATCATTCTCCCCAATCTATACGGGCATTGGCACAATTAAAACAAGCATCATTACTACTGGATCAGGGAAAGCTTAAAGAGGCATCCGCAATTTGGGAAGCTTTAAGATTTGATAAAACTGCATCGCCTGATTTTCGTAATCTGGCTAATTTATTGTGGATTGAAAACCATCTTGATAATGTAGATCCAGGTGAATTACATAATCGTATCAGAGAATTGTTGGATCACAAGACTCCCTGGTATGCTTTGGCACGAGAGTGTGAGGCGATTTTGGATCTTAAAACTGGTAAAGTTATAGAGGCGAAACAGGTTTTTGGACGTTTATCTACGGATATGAATGCCAGTCCAGAACTACGGAAAAGGGCAAATGTGATGTTGCAGGTTATTGCAGCGAATAAAAGGGTTTAACGATGCAAGATATTCTACCTATAAAAAAGAAATTTTCACGTCGATCGATTCTTGCGACAACCGCAACTGGAATGGCCTTGGCAGCTTGCGGGCATAAGGATAATAAACCTGTTATTATTGGTAAACGAATAGACGTTTTTAGTACTGGTGCCGGACTGATGGTCGATCATAGTGACAAAACTTCAATCACTATTCCATCACCAGTTATTGACGAGAAATGGATGCTTGAGGGAAGAACGGCTGACCATGCCTCAATTCACAGTGCGGTGGGTGGCGTGCGTAGAATGTGGAGTTGCAGTATCGGATCAGGAAATTCCGAACCAAGCCCTTTATCCTATATTGCGCTGGGATCAAAAGGCCAGGGCATCATCAATACAACTCCGGTTATAGATGGCAATCATTTTTTCACAATGGATGCTGTGGGTAAGGTAACTGCGTTTGATTGGCAATCACGTAAGTTGCTATGGCGGCTAAATCCCAAAAAGAAAAAGTCAAGATCAAGTAATTTGGGAGGTGGTATTGGATTAACCGAGGATGCTTTATATATTGTGGATGGCGTGGCCGAAACTTTGAGGGTGGATCGAGAAACAGGAAAGGTTGTATGGCGTGTGGATGTTGGTACACCTGGTCGTTCCGCACCAACAATTGTAAACCAGTTATTGTTTTTTGGCACAATTGATGGACGGTTATTTTGTTTGGATACAAAAACGGGAAATCAGTTATGGTCCTATAGTACAGGCAGTGTTCAAACAAAATTATTTGGTCAACCAGCACCAGCCTATTCAGAAGGCATTCTTGTCGCAGGCTTTGGATCAGGAGATTTGATTGCGTTGCGGGCAAATACCGGGGAGCAGATTTGGACTGATACGCTGGGTCGAAATGGTCGTAATGCTTTTGTGGATTTTGCGGCAATCAGTGCGCTTCCTGTAATTGCTGATGGTACGGTATATGCTATAAGTATCGGTTCAATCTTGGTGGCACTGGATTTAAGGTCTGGTCGACGTATTTGGGAACGTGAAGTTTCAGGTCAAAATTCAATGGTTGTTATTGGCGATTGGTTATTTGTTCTTTCCCTTGATCAGCAACTGGCTTGTCTCGACCGTGTAACGGGTCGGGTTCGTTGGGTCACTCAACTGAGACGTTTCAAGAATATGGAAAAATATAAAGATCCCATTGCTTGGTATGGTCCTGTATTGGCAGGCGGACAACTTATCTGTATCAGTGATTTTAACGATATTGGACTGGTAACCTTCAGTCCGGCATCAGGTAAAATAACCAATATTGTTAAAACAGGTATAACTCCCGCTCTAGCTCCGGTGGTTGTAAATGAGCGTTTGCTGATCCTGGGGCAAGATGGTAAATTAACTGCTTTTGGTTAGGAAATAAAATACGTGACATTGGCTAAACACAAATTGCCTGTTATTGTGATCGCGGGTCGTCCTAATGTCGGTAAATCGACATTATTCAATCGGCTGGCGGGAAGACGCTTTGCGATTGTAAGCGATCAGCCGGGGGTGACACGAGATCGGAAATCAGTTGACATTCTTCTAAACGATCGCCCCGTTACTTTAATTGATACGGCTGGATGGGAAGAGGATGATCCCGAAACTGTTCATGGTCGTATGCGTATATCCTCCGAACGGGCGGTTGATATGGCAGATGTGATTCTTTTTTGTGTTGATGCCAGAATGGGTATAACACCTGTTGATGAACATTTTGCTCAATGGTTGAGAAAACAGGGGCGTAAAATTCTTTTGGTTGTGAATAAGGCCGAAGGTCATTCCGGAAATGTAGCCGCCTTGGAAATGTATAAATTTGGTTTGGGGGAACCCATTCCTGTTTCTGCAGAGCATGGTGAAGGTATCATGGATCTTGTAGACCGGATTGAGGCGGTGCTTCCAATTGAACAGTTCCAGGATAATTCGGCATTAAATATATCATTGGAAAACTCTGAAGATAAACCATTGAGATTGGCAATTGTGGGACGTCCCAATGCCGGCAAATCAACTTTGATCAATCAATTGATAGGGGAGCAGCGTGTAATTACCGGGCCGGAAGCTGGATTAACGCGGGATTCAATTTCAGTATCCTTTCATGATGAAAAAGGGGAAATTGAATTGGTTGATACCGCCGGATTGAGGAGAAAAGCCAGAATTGATGAGACACTTGAAAAAATGTCTGTCTCTGCCAGTATTGAAGCCCTTAAAATGGCCGAAGTGGTTGTTTTGGTTATTGATGCTGAATTGGGCATTCATGAACAGGATTTACAAATTGCCCGTCTAATTGAAAGAGAAGGACGCTGTTGCGTTATTGCGCTTAATAAGTGGGATATTTTAAAGGATAGGGTGGCTACCCGCCAGACTATAAGAGATAGAATTGAGATGTCGCTTTCACAAATGCATGGCATTCCTATCATTGCTTTTTCAGCTCTTACAGGTCGAGGGGTTCATAAATTAATACCCGCGGTTCGAAAAGCCTATGATGTTTGGAACAAACGTATTCCGACAGGGGAATTGAACCGTTGGTTTGAAGAGGCTATTTTGAGGCATGCCCCTCCCATGATTGATGGACGCAGATTAAAATTACGTTACATCACGCAAGCCAAGGCCCGACCACCAACCTTCATATTATTTGGAACTAGAACTTCAAAACTTCCCCTGGATTATCAGAGATATTTGATGAACGGTTTGCGTGAAATTTTTGATATGCCTGGAACGCCAATCCGTTTACAATTCAGAGATAGCAAGAATCCATATATTCATGAAAAACAATGAAACTTAAAAAACACATTTTTAAAATTATTTTGTCATAAATATAAAAAATCTTCATACTTTTGCCTAAAATTTTGATAAAATTGAACTAAGTGATAAAAGAGTCCAAACCTTTTATTGCTTTTCAATAAAGAAAGGATGGCTTTTTATGTTTAATAAGAAAATGTTAACCTCTTTGGTTGTTGCCGGCGGTCTAAGCCTTGGCAGTATGGTATCTGCAATGGCGCAACCTGTTGGAATGGCACCTCCACCTCCACCCCCCGGTGGCATATTTGGACCTGCGGTTGGTCCTTTGGGATACATGTTCGAAAATCTTAATCTTAGCGCCGAACAACAGGCAAAAGCCAAGGTAATCGTCGATAGTGCTCGATTAAAGGAAGAAACCACTCGTCAGCAAGTTGAGGCTGTACATAGAGATATGGCAAATGCTTTATTGGCACCTGGTAAAGTAACAAAAGGAAATCTTGATCCATTTGTGGATAAATTGGAAAAACTTCACAGAGAAACTGCTGAAAATCATACCAAGACATTGCTTGCTCTTCGTAACATTTTGACGCCAGACCAGTTGGTTCAGTTAAAAGCGCGTATTATCAAGATGAAGGATATTCATGGTCAAATGCAGTTATTGCGTGGACAGATGCGTCAAACAGCAACAAATGGAACCGCAGCACCAATGGTTGCGCCTAACCAAGCTCAATAATAATCAATAATTAGCTGAAGCTTTTTATAAGAAGCATGGTGACAGATAGAATTGAACAACATGCTTCTTATTAAACAATTATTCAATTGACAACCAATTAAAAATCAGGTTAATTCTATTTCCTAGATTAAGAAACGTTACCTCACGAAGGCTCGTGCAGTAACGCGTTATTTATTGTGTAAATGTAAGGAAAAAACGTGTTTAACCGTTTATCTGGTAAACTTTCTGGCGTATTTGACGGACTTTCGAAACGGGGGGCATTGTCTCAGGAAGACGTTAATGAGGCCATGCGTGAGATCCGTTTGGCAATGCTTGATGCCGACGTTGCTTTGCCTGTCGTCAAGGAATTTGTTAAAAAGGTTCAGGAAAAATCTGTTGGTCAGGAAGTCTTGCACAATATTTCACCTGGTCAGGCAATTGCCAAAATTGTAAATGATGCATTGATTGATGCATTGGGTGGATCAGGTGCTGTACCTCTTGCATTGAATGCTGCGCCACCTATTCCTTATTTGATGGTGGGTTTGCAAGGATCTGGTAAAACCACGACTTCGGCAAAGATTGCATATTTCCTAAATCGTCGTGAACGCAAGAAAATATTGCTTGCCAGTTTGGATACCTATCGTCCTGCCGCCCAATTGCAATTGCAGCAATTGGCCAATCAGATACGCATAACTGCATTACCAATTATCGAGGGACAAAATCCATTGCAAATTGCCAAGCGGGCCATGGAGATCGGTCGTTTAGAGGGATATGATATTGTTATCCTGGATACAGCTGGACGTTTGGCGATTGATGATGTTTTGATGCAGGAGGTTCAAAATATCAGAGATGCGGTTCAGCCTGTTGAAACCCTTCTTGTCGTTGATGCTATGACAGGGCAAGATGCGGTTAACACAGCCAAGCATTTCAATGAGAAAGTTGGGATTACGGGTGTTGTTATGACCCGTATGGATGGGGATGCACGAGGTGGTGCCGCATTATCAATGCGGGCAATTACTGGTGCCCCAATCAAGCTGGTTGGTATGGGTGAAAAGGTTGATGCGTTACAGGAATTCTATCCCGAACGTGTCGCCAGCCGTATTCTGGGATTGGGAGATATAGCGGGGCTGGTTGAAAAAGCTTCTGAAACTCTCGATACAGAGGAAAATGAACGTCTTGCCAAGAAGATGCTCAAGGGAAAATTTGATTTGAATGATTATTCGACTCAAATTTCACAGATAAATAAAATGGGATCAATTTCCAACATTATGGACATGATCCCAGGTATGGGAAAAGTTAAAGAAAAACTTGGCAATAAAGAGATAGACACCTCGATTCTTAAACGTCATCAGGCCATTATTTCATCAATGACTAAGGCCGAACGTAAAAAGCCTGATATTATTAAGGCATCTCGTAAAAAAAGGATTGCGGCAGGATCGGGGACAACAGTTCAGGAAGTCAATCGGTTGTTAAAACAATATGATCAGATGGCTTCCATGATGAAGCGGTTTAACAAGCTGGGCGTTAAAGGTTTAATGCGACAGGGGTTATCTGCTCTTTTACCTAAAGGAATGACGCCTCCACCTGGTGGTGGGATGATGCGTTAGTTTCTTTCATTAATGGCTAGAATCTGGAGAAAAAGAATCAATGAGCCTTAAAATCCGTTTATCCCGTTCAGGGTCAAAAAAACGTCCATACTATCACATAGTTATTGCTGATAGCCGTTCACCTCGGGATGGACGTTTTATTGAAAAAGTGGGTTCTTATAACCCCATGCTTCCTTCCGATCATGCTGAAAGAGTTCGTTTGTTTAATGAACGGATTAGTTATTGGTTGACAAAAGGGGCACAGGCAACCGATCGTGTTGCACGTTTTTTGGCAAATGCTGGTTTGGCGGAAAAATTTGTCTATAACGAACAGCCTCAGAAGTCTGCGCCGAAGAAAAAGGCCCAGGAACGTGCTGAAGCCGCAGCTAAGAAAAAAGAAGAAGCTGAAGCTAAGGCTTAATTGTTGATTATTGAATAAGGTTGCCCCTTTGATGAAAAAACAGTTGGTTCATGTTGCAACGATCGGGAAACCCCATGGCGTTAACGGGCTGGTAAGGGTTTATTCGTATCTGGAAAAGGCAACAGATCTACAAAATTACAAGGAACTGATTGATAATCATGGGGAGCGCTGGTCTTTAATCTGGAAAAATGAACCAATTGCCATCCTTTATGATGGAAATAAAAATCCTGTTGATTCCAGAACAAATGCCGAACATCTGACAAACCGTAAGTTATACGTAACAAGAGATTCTTTTTCAGATTTGGAAGAAGAGGAATTCTATTTGGTAGATTTAATTGGTTTGCAGGCTCGTGTTCAGAAAATCAATCAGCAAAAGGATGCGTTTGGTATCATTGATCATGTCCATGATTATGGTGCGGGTACCAGTCTTGAAATCAAACTGGATTCCAAAGAAATCATTATTGTTCCTTTTACAAAGCAATGTGTACCGGTAATTGATCTTGAAGCGGGATGGGTAAAAATCTGTTTACCTCATTTTATTGAGGTTTTACCTAATGAAGGTAATAAGGGAAATGTGCTGGCAGATTGAATTGTTGACTTTATTTCCTGAGATGTTTCCCGGCTTTTTGGAATTTTCCCTGGCGGGCAAAGCATTAAAAGAGGAAAAATGGACTTTGAAAACGCATGATTTGCGTCAGTTTGGTCATGGCAAACATAAGGCTGTTGATGATACGCCGTTTGGTGGTGGGGCAGGAATGGTTATTCGAGTGGATATACTTGATGCTGCCTTACAGGCTACTTTACCGCAGGATGATCGTCCAGTTGTTTATTTTTCGCCGCGAGGACGTGTATTGCAACAAAAAGATATTCTGCGGTTTGTATCAGGAAGTGGTTTATATTGTATTTGTGGTCGCTATGAGGGGATTGATAATCGGATATTTCAAAAATATTCAATAGAGGAAATTTCTATTGGAGACTACATTCTTTCTGGTGGTGAGCCTGCCGCACTTGTTTTAATGGACGCCTGCATACGTCTGTTACCTGGTGTTATGGGATCTGATGCCAGTGGGGAAGAAGAAAGTTTTTCTAAAGGTCTTTTGGAATATCCGCATTATACGAAACCTGCCAAGTGGCAGGGATATGACGTGCCCGAGATTTTACTTTCAGGACATCATGGGGCAATTGCTGCATGGCGTCAAGAACAGGCTGAAATGGTGACCAGAATGCGCAGACCAGATTTGTGGGACAGTTACCAGCGTAACAGTAACCTTAAAAATAATGATTGAATTTATATATTGTTAAAGGAAAAGATTGATGGATATTATTCAAAAATATGAGGTTGACGAAATTGCTCGTTTAACAGCAGATCGTGCCATTCCTGAATTTTTCCCTGGGGATACAATACGAGTTGATGTTCGTGTTGTTGAAGGGGAGCGTAAACGTGTTCAGGCTTATGAGGGTGTCGTAATTGCACGTTCAAATAAGGGACTAAATAGTAATTTTACCGTTCGTAAAATTTCAAATGGTGAAGGAGTGGAACGTGTGTTTCCTCTTTATTCTCCAACAATTTCTGCAATTACGGTTGTCCGTCATGGTCATGTTCGTCGCGCAAAACTATATTATTTGCGTGGTCGTAGCGGTAAGTCAGCCCGAATTGCAGAACGTAATCGCGATGTTAATAAAAAAACAGAATCTGTTTAACAGGTTGAACTGATTTTTTATTTTATATTCTGATAATTTATAAAAATTATCAGAATAAATCATTTTAGTTTCTTGATATTTTGGATATATAAACTTATTGAATATAAAATTTTAAAAGGATAAAAAAATGAAAGCTCGTACTTTGTTTGATAAGTTGTGGGATAGTCACGTGGTAAAACAACTTCCAAATGGTACGGCACTCCTTTATATTGACCGTCACTTAATTCATGAGGTTACTAGCCCGCAGGCATTTGAAGGGTTACGGTTGGCTGGACGTAAAATTCACAGTCCGGAAGCGATGATGGCAGTTATTGATCACAATGTTCCCACAACAGATCGGGATAAACCGATGGAGGAAGGAGAAAGTCGTCATCAGATAGAAGTTTTAGAGAAAAATGTTAGGGAATTCGGTGTTCCATTCATTCCATTAAACTCTGCCCGTCAGGGGATCGTCCATGTTGTTGGACCCGAGGAAGGGATAACATTACCAGGTATGACTATTGTTTGCGGTGACAGTCATACTTCTACCCATGGTGCATTTGGTTCGCTTGCTTTTGGTATCGGAACTTCGGAAGTTGAACATGTGATGGCAACCCAAACCTTGCTACAGAAACCAGCCAAGAATTTTAAGATTAATATCGAAGGTAAATTAAAACCAGGTGTAAGTGCGAAAGATATTATTCTTGCTGTTATAGGAAGAATTGGTACAGCTGGTGGAACAGAACATGTAATAGAATTTACTGGTTCAGCGGTCAGAAATCTTGATATGGCGGGGCGGATGACCTTGTGCAACATGGCTATTGAAGCTGGTGCCAGAGCCGGGATCATAGCACCTGATGAAGTTACTTTTGAATATATTAAGGGGCGTTCATTTGCACCAAAAGGGAAAAATTTTGATGACGCTGTAGCTTACTGGAAAAGTTTGGCTTCTGATGATGGGGCGCATTATGATAAAGTTGTAGATATAGACGTTAATAATCTTGATCCTATGGTAACATGGGGAACAAGTCCAGAAGATGTGATATCTATTAAAGATAAAGTGCCAGATCCAGAAAAATTGAAGGATGAATCTCAACGTAAAAGAAAAAAACGTATGTTGAACTATATGGATCTGAAAGTTGGTCAACCGATTGCCGGTACAAAAATTGATGCTGTTTTTATAGGTTCTTGTACAAATAGTCGTATAGAAGATTTTCGGGCTGCGGCATATATTCTTAAAGGGCATAAAATTGCAGATCATGTCTGGGCATTGGCTGTACCAGGGTCTGGATTAATTAAGAAACAAGCTGAATCCGAAGGATTGGATAAAATATTCAAAGAGGCAGGTTTTGAATGGCGTGAAGCTGGTTGTTCCATGTGTTTGGCAATGAATCCAGATCGTTTGGAACCAGGACAAAGGTGTGCTTCCACTTCTAACCGTAATTTTGAAGGTCGTCAAGGTCCTGGCAGTAGAACACATTTAGTATCTCCAGCCATGGCTGCCGCTGCTGCAATCAAAGGTGAATTAACGGATGTAAGGGATATGATATAATGGAAAAATTTGACAGTTTGACAGCAATTGCGGCTCCATTACCTGAAGAAAATATTGATACTGATAAAATAATACCGGCTCGTTTTCTCAAAACGACCAAAAGAAGTGGTTTGGGTAAATTCGCTTTTTATTCTTGGCGTTATGATGATAATGGAAATGAACGAAAAGATTTTATACTTAATCGTGATCCATATCGTCAGGCGAAAATTTTAATCAGTTATGAAAATTTTGGTTGTGGTTCGTCCAGGGAACATGCGCCATGGGCTTTGCTTGATTTTGGAATACGATGTGTAATTGCACCTTCCTTTGCGGATATTTTTTTTAATAATGCATTTAAAAACGGAATATTGCCGATAAAGGTGCCTAGGGAAATTTGTGAACAATTGGTTGAGGATACCAAAATGGGAGCAAATGCTCGTATAACGATTGATTTGGTACATCAAGAAATTATACGACCTGATGGTGAAAAAATTAAATTTGAAATTGACCCATTACGCCGTCAATTGCTTTTGGAAGGTTTGGATGATATTGGTCAAACCATGCAACATGTTGAATCAATTAGAAATTTTGAAAACAACAGAAAGGAAAAGCAACCCTGGTTTCCTAAGATAATAATTGATGAACATAATATATAATTAATTCTATTCATAAATGGTTCATTTATTTAACTGAGCCATTTTTCATATGTAATTAATTTCAAAAATAGGCATTAGTCTTTAGATTGAATTATTTTTATTATTGCGAGAATTTTTATGACAAAAGAAAAAAAAATTTTGGTATTGCCAGGGGACGGGATTGGTCCAGAAATCATGGAACAGGCTGTAAAAGTACTTGAATGGGCAGATAAAAACTCGACGTTATCTTTCAAGCTTGAATATGAAGTGGTTGGAGGTGCATCCATAGATCAAAATGGAATACCATTAACTCAAAAGGTTATTGAAAAAGCAAAAAAAGCTGATGCGGTTCTTTTTGGAGCTGTTGGTGGACCGAAATGGAATAATATTGATTTTAATAATCGACCTGAATTAGGGATTATTGGTTTACGTAAAGAACTTGGTTTATTTGCCAATTTACGTTCAGCGATTGTTTTTGATTCTCTGATTGAGGCCAGTTCAGTTAAACCTGAGATTATTAAGGGTTTGGATTTAATGATTGTTCGCGAAAGCACAGGAGGCGTTTATTTTGGTTCTCCCAGAGGAATTGAAACATTACCTGATGGAACTCGTAAGGGAATCAATACAGAAGTTTATACAAGTAAAGAAATCGAAAGAATTGCCCGTGTAGCTTTTGAGTTGGCTCGTCAACGTCAAAATCATGTTTGTTCTGTTGATAAATGTAATGTGATGGAAAGCGGTCTTTTATGGAAGGAAGTGGTGACAGATGTTCACCAAAAAGAGTATCCAGATGTCAATTTATCTCATATGTTAGCAGATAATTGTGCAATGCAATTGGTCCGTCAACCCTCACAATTTGATGTTATTCTGACCAGCAATCTTTTTGGGGATATTTTGTCAGATTTGGCTGCAATGCTGACGGGAAGTTTGGGTATGTTGCCTTCAGCTACACTGGGGGAGAAACAGTCAAATGGGGTTATTCCAGCATTGTATGAACCAATTCATGGCAGTGCTCCAGACATAGCTGGACAAGGAAAAGCCAACCCCTTGGCACAAATTCTTTCTTTGGCGATGATGTTGAAATATTCATTTAATGAACAACAAAATTCACGGAAAATCGTAAATGCATGTAAATTGGTTTTAAACCAAAATTATCGTACACCGGATATTATGAGTATGGGAAAAAAAGAGGTAAACACGCAAGAGATGGGAAAACTTATTTTTGATCATTTAAATGGAAAAAATTAAAAATATTGAATATAAAGTTTTTAACATAACTTTTGAAAAATTATTATTCATTGGATGAATAAGATCAATTACAACGATATGTAAGGTTATATTCAGCATAGGAAATGCTGGTAATCAACATTATCAATATAATATTTTGGGCAAATTTAATTCGTATCTAATATTATTTGCTCAATTTAGATTAATGGATTTTTGGTGATAAGAACTGATATTGTAAAATGTAAATTTATTTTAGAATATATCTTATAAAAGAAATATCATTTAATTTCTTTTATAAGAATAAAACTTTTGCGGTTTAAAAACCTTCACGTTCCAAACGTTTACGTTCCATTTTACGTGCACGTCTTACAGCTTCTGCAGCCTCTCGGGCACGTCGTTCAGAGGGTTTTTCATAATGGCGACGAAGTTTCATTTCACGGAAAATTCCCTCGCGTTGCATTTTCTTTTTTAAAGCTTTCAAAGCTTGATCAACGTTATTGTCTCTAACCAAAACCTGCACTTGGCCATCATCTCCTGTTAAAGTTAAAAGTTAAATAGTAAGGTATATAGTGTATATCAATGTTTATAATTGTTATAAGTTTACCGCAAACATACTCTATTTTATTTAAAAAGAAAATAGATTATTATTATCTCACGGTTTTCAACTTATATAAAGTTTTTTATTTGTCTCGTTCTATAAATTTTGATTTACCTTTATACAAAGCTGGTGAAGAGTTATTATTTCTGCATGAGGATAAAATTCGATTTATGCAGGATATATTTTTTTTTATCCATCATGAAGCCATGTCTATCGTTGAACCAATATTAGATGAATATAGAATTGGGTTGGCTCATTTTCGATTGATGCAATTTATCTGTCATTATCCTGGGATTTCGGTAGGTGAGCTATGTTCAATGCTTGGAATTACAAAACAAAGTTTGAATCGCGTATTAAGAGAGACGCTTGAACAAGATTTTGTCTATTTTCAGCAAACTCCAACAGATCGCAGGAAAAAAGTGTTATTCTTGACAAAAAAAGGGAAAAAACTAGAGGAGGAACTTTTTAGTCTTCAACGCAAACAATTTGTTCGCGCTTTTAGAGAGGTTTCCAATAATACATATATAGAAGGATTCCAGCGTATATTATATGGTATGATCAGTAAAAAATCCAAAAAAATGCTAGAAAATCTTACCATTCGTAAAATCAAAGATAAAAATAATGTCGGAAAATAACAAATCACCAAACGAAAAAGATATTTTACATATTTTAGTTATCGATGATGATCCGCGTTTACGCCGGTTGTTACAGCGTTATTTAAGTGAAAATGGTTTCCGGATCAGTGGAGCGGAATCGGCATATGAGGCACGTCAAATGTTAAAGTTTTTGCAACCTGATGCATTGGTACTGGATGTTACAATGCCAGGTGAGGATGGTTTGCAATTGACACATTCCCTTCGGGAGGAAGGCAAGGATATGCCGATTATCCTTTTGACAGCCAGGGGAGAACCGGAAGATCGCATAGCTGGATTGGAAGCTGGTGCAGATGATTATTTAGGAAAACCTTTCGAACCCAAAGAGTTGTTGCTTCGGCTGAAAATTCAGTTTCGCCGATTGACGCAGCCCATTGCAGCGGAAAATATACGTTTAATTCGTCTTGGAAATATGGAGTTTGACCCTGTTCGAAATTTGTTATGCGATAAAAATGGCATTATTCATTTAACAGGAGGGGAGATAGCCTTGTTAAGGGTATTGGCGGCGCAACCTAATGAGATTTTATCCCGTGAGGAAATCGTTCAAAAAATTGGAATGGAGGAAATTGGTGAGCGTGCCGTTGATGTCCAAGTAACAAGGTTACGAAGACGTATTGAGACGGACCCTCGACAACCGCAATTTTTACATACCGTAAGGGGTAAAGGGTATGTTTTAAAACCTGGATATTAAAAAATTAATTAATAACAGAAAATATAATTGTGAAAAATTCATATACGAATTTAAAAATTCCAAATTATTTTATAAATCGTAAATTTATTGTTGAACGCACTGTACGACGAATTTTGCCGCGCTCTTTATTTAGTCGTTCACTTTTGATGATTTTAATTCCATTGATTGTTACGCAAACAATTTCACTGGAATTGTTTTATGGTAATTATCTTAGTACTGTTTCTCGTCGTTTGACAGATACTGTTGGCAGTGAGGTTGAGTTCATCGTCAATCAGTTTAACCAAACTAATTCGAGAATAAAATACAATCAGATCATTGAAGATGCACAAAAATATTTTCAATACTCGATTACCTGGCGCAAAGGTCAAATATTTCTTGAGAACTCAAGAAAAAAATCGAATATTATCGGGCCTGTTGATGAGCTTCTCAATCAAACCCTGACGGATCGACTTGATGAACGGTTTGTTGTTGACTGGTTCAGTGTAAAAGATCAGGTCAAGATATCCATAGAATTAAAACAAAGTGTAGTGGACATTCTAATACCCAAAAAAAAATTAACGGCTGGTAGTGTTTGGCTTTTTATTTTCTGGATTGTGGGAAGTGCCTTGGTTTTGTTTATAATGACTTCTGTTTTTGCATGGATACAGTTCAGGGCCATTCGAAGATTATCTAGATCTGTTGAAAAATTTGGTAAAGGGATTGATCCAGGTAATTTACATCCTGATGGTTCAAGAGAGCTAAGAAATGCAGCAATTGCCTTTAATGTCATGCGTGAAAGAATTTTAAGATATGTCAAACAACGTACTGTTATATTGGCAAGTGTTTCCCATGATTTGAGAACGCCTTTGACCCGATTAAGGCTCAGTTTAGCCATGCTCCCTCAAAAAGGAATGTTTAATGCTGAGGAACAGGTTCAGGATATCTTGGAAATGATTACCGACATTGAGGAAATGGAACAAATGATTTCTGCTTATCTTTCCTTTGCAAGGGGTGAAGGAACGGAAGAACCGGTTTTAACAGATGTTTCTCAGTTAATTAAAGATTGTGTTGCAGCAGCATCTCGGGCTGATACACGATTTTTGTCAGTTGAAATTGATCATGACCTGCCAGATTTGATTATTAGACCTCATAGCATACGCCGAGTTTTTTCCAATATTTTAGATAATGCTAAAAGATATGGGGGGGATGTAAAACTAAGGGTTCATATGAAAGGAAAAGGAATACAGTTTATCATCGATGATGACGGTCCAGGAATAGAAATCGAAAGAAGGGAAAGTGTATTTACACCATTTGAGACAGGTAATAGACAAAAAGGGACCGGATTGGGACTGTCTATTGCGAAAAATATAATTCAGGGACATGGTGGTGATATAAAATTAGAAACCAGCCCATTGGGAGGGCTGAGAGTAATGATATTTATACCCAGATAGTTTTATGGCAATGTATTTCCTGAGCTGCCAGGTCCACCCGTTGTAAGTGGATTGCTTGAGAAAGGACCACCGTTACTGTTCGGTCCGAAGGTACTTCCAAGTCCCATTGCACTTAGTGGAGAGTATTTGCCAATATTTCCTAATAATTGCTGGAAAAAATTAGTTTTTGTTCCAGGAGTTGGAGTTATCTCTGATACCATGCTGACATTTTTAGCGTCTCTTTTACCCAATTCTTTAATTTTTGTTAATGTCCCACTTTCATTAAAATATAAGGAGAGCACTTTTTGCTTTTTTATTCCTGGATAGGAAAGCGGGACAAGATGAGTCATCATCGATATGTAAATCCAGTTATTATTATTAAATGTCGCGTAGGTTGTAGGAGATCCCAAAATGTCGATAACATCTGATTTACTGGTACTGCCAACTTTTAATGCAGAAAGGTCATTTTTTTCAATTATTGTTCCTCTTGGCATTGGAGGGGGGGAGAGAACTGAGCAGGCGGAAAATAATAGGCTGCAAGAAATTAAGGAACCTAAAATAATATTCTTGCTTGTTTTTTGCTTAAATTGAGGACAGGATTTATCTTTAAGAAGGGATACAAGAGGTTTTTTGTTGAAGCTGGAAGGCATAATGAATACATGATCCTCAAGTTAAACGAAAAATTAATCTTATAATTAAAGAGGTATTGTAGTTTAAATTAAACTGCAACAAAAAAAAACATTAGAAAGAAAAAAATGAATAGCTGTTGCGAGTTTTCAAAAAAAATATTTATCAATCAAATACAAAAAAAAGAATTCAGGATTACCATTGAAGCGGATAAATCAGAAAGAAAGGCTTTGGCTGAGCGGTTTTCAATTCCTGAAATTCTTTCTTTGTCATGTTTTTATAAATTGGCTTATTTTCATGGTGGTCATATAAGGGCGCAGGGAATACTAAAAAGCAGCATAATACAAAATTGTGTTGTTTCCCTAGAGGATTTTCCGGTTGATATCGAAGATGGATTTGAGTTGATTTTTATACCTTTGTCTCAAGTTTCAAGTGAACTGGAGGAGCTGGATGATCCAGATGTCATTCCTTATGATAATGACTATATTGACATTGGAGAGGTGACTGCACAGCAACTGGCATTATTACTGGATCCTTATCCTCATAAGCCTAATGTTGAAAAAAAACTGATAATTAAAGAGAAAGATTTGGAAATACAAGGGATAAAACGTAAAAAGGACAGTCCATTTAAAATTTTAGAAAAATTGAAAAAGGGTTAAAAAATTGTTTTTTCATAATATATTTGTATATTAATATTCTTGTTATTTTAATCAATTAAAGTATATTGTTTTTCAAAAGTGTTAGGTAAATCTTGACACGCTTTTTCAAGCTTGCTTAAAAGCTGATATTCTGTTAGACAGGTTGCTTCAATTTGAATGTTCAATCATGTCGAATGAAATTGGTTATATTGGTTAAATTATTAAATAAATTAGGATAGGAGGGATCCCATGGCTGTTCCAAAGAAGAAAACGTCACCATCACGTCGTGGAATGCGTCGTAGTCATCATGCTTTACGCACTGAGGCTTATGGTGAATGTGCAAATTGTGGTGAACTGAAACGTCCACATCATGTGTGTAGCCACTGTGGCTATTATGATGGTCGTGAAGTCGTCGCTGCCGGAGATGCTTTGAAGACCGCAGTATATCAATAAGACTGGAAAGCGTATTATAAATACCGATAACAACATTTTGGTGTTAAGTTTAATGGTTTTTATAAATTGTAACTGTATTTATGACTGCAGAATCAGATATTCAAACGAAGCCTCAATATGATCTTGCGATTGATGCAATGGGGGGGGATCATGCCCCTGAAATTGTTATCAAGGGTCTTGAGATTACAGCCGTTAGACATCCAGAAGCAAAAATACTGTTAATCGGAGATAAAGAAAAATTGTCTCCGTTACTGAAAACATATTCCAAGGCAGCCAAAATATGCGATGTTCAGCATACAGACGTGGCTGTTCCAATGGAAATGAAACCTACTTCCGCTTTGAAACTACGAAATTCATCGATGCGTCTTGCCATGCAAAGTGTTGCATCGCAACAAGCCAAAGGGGTTGTTTCTGCCGGAAACAGTGGTGCAATGTTAGCACTGGCACAGGTTATCGTTAAAACGATGCCTGGTATCGCACGCCCGGCAATGGCTGCGATTACTCCAACAGCTAAGGGTGATATTGTAATGCTGGATCTGGGGGCGAATGTTTCCTGTGACAGTCGAAACTTGGTTGATTTTGCCATAATGGGTAACGCTTTTGCAAAAGCTGTGCTTGGTTTGCCTAAACCCACAATTGGACTTTTAAATGTTGGTTCAGAAGAATTGAAGGGTGATGATCGTCTTAGAAATGCAGCCGAAGTGTTGCGGAATAGTCCTTTGTCCGGACAATTTTATGGGTTTGTAGAGGGACATGATATAACGGCAGGTACAACAGATGTTGTTGTTACAGATGGATTCACTGGAAATATTGCCTTAAAAACAGGTGAGGGTGCCCTCAAACTCGTTTTTCACCTTTTAAAACAAGTTTACAGTTCTGGCTTGCGGGGAAGGTTGGGTTATCTGTTTGTTCGACCCGGATTGGAACGTATGCGCGAGTGGCTGGATCCCAAACGTTATAATGGGGCAATTTTCGTAGGTCTAAACGGGGTTGTTGTGAAATCTCATGGAGGTACGGATGAAGAAGGTTTTGCATATGCCGTGGATGTTGCGATGGATATGATCAGGCACGGATTTTATGAAGAAATCCTTACGGGTTTGTCACAGGTAAATCCACAGTAGTAGCGGTTATATTAAATTAAAGGGTTTCTATAGGAATGATTTATCGTTCACAACTTGTTGGATTTGGTGGATATTTACCTAAGCGTATCTTAACAAATGATGATTTGACATTGATGGTAGATACTTCTGATGAGTGGATTCGTGAACGTACAGGTATTCGCGAACGTCATATTGTCTCGGAAGGTGAGACGTGTGTTTCGATGGCTGTAGAGGCAGCAAGGCAGGCAATTGACTATGCAGGGATGAGTGTGCAGGATATTGATGCAATTGTTGTCGCGACTTGTACACCTGACAAAATATTTCCAAGCACTGCGGTTGAAATTCAAAAAGCGCTTGGAATAAAAAAGGCTTTTGGATTTGATGTTTCATCTGCCTGTGCTGGATTTGTATTCGGATTATCAGTTGCAGACAATTTTATCCGTTGTGGACAGGCAAAAAATGTACTGCTGATAGGTAGTGAGGTTTATTCTCGTATTCTGGATTGGAAGGATAGAAGGACCTGCGTTTTGTTTGGTGATGGTGCGGGTGCTGTTGTTTTAAGTGCTGTTAACACGGAGACCGAGAGGGGAATTCTTGGATGCTATCTTCATACGGATGGTCAATATGCGGATTTATTATATGTGGAAGGCACACCAGCAAAATTTCAAGATCAATGCTTTTTACGTATGAAAGGACAGGAAGTTTTTCGTCATGCAATAACAAAACTATCCGAGGTTATTGAAGAAGCGCTAAATGATCACAATCTAATATATCGTGATATTGATTGGTTGGTTCCACATCAAGCAAATTTGCGGATTATTTCACGTATGGGTGCAAAAATCAAATTACCCCCTGAAAGGGTGATTGTAACTGTTGATCGGCATGCCAATACGTCTGCGGCATCCATACCGTTGGCCTTGAATGAAGCAGTGAGAGATAATCGTATGAAAAAAGGTGATTTAATCGTAATTGAAGCAATAGGAGGCGGTTTAAGTTGGGGGTCTGCATTGGTAAGATTGTAAATATATTTTTAAAAAATTAATTTAAAAATAATAAAGAATTTATTTGGTAACACTATTGAATGAATGGTGTTAGACTTGTCATTTCAGTAACGGATTGTAATTATTTTAGACTATGCAAACTTTAACTCGTGCAGGATTAATTGAAAAACTTTATAGTCATATTGGCTTGTCCCGTAGTGAATCAGCTCAATTGCTAGAAACGGTTTTGGAAAAAATCGTTGTAACCCTGGAAAAGGGTGATTCGGTTAAAATCAGTGGATTTGGCACTTTTTCTGTCCGAAGAAAAGGAAACAGAATTGGACGTAATCCTAAAACAGGTGTCGAGGTTGAAATTGAACCCAGATATGTTTTGAGTTTTCGCTCCAGTCAGAAATTGAAAAAAAATGTTAATGAGGGTATGATTAAAAAATCTTCTTGAAAGGATAAATAATGACCCAAGGTAACTCTGTTCAAATTATTAGTCAATCGAATGAAAAAGTAGATTCTGATTCAGAAGATAATGGGGTTACCAAAAAGGAACCTGGAGCTTTCCGTACTATTAGTGAAGTGGCTGATGAAATTCATGTACCCCAACATGTTCTGCGTTTTTGGGAAACGCGTTTCCCTCAGGTACAACCGATAAAACGAAGTGGTGGTCGTCGTTATTATCGTGTTGAAGATATAACGCTTCTAAAGTATATATCTGAACTTTTATATATCCAAGGATATACGATAAAAGGTGTTCAGCGTCTTTTACAAGAAGAATTATTGAATAATAAAGTTTCGGATAATGAACAATTAAATTTTAAATCGGAATCTGATATATCGATAACAAATGAATCTCAATCCCCAAATGATGATCTGACAAATATAGATGAAAATAATCAGCAAGATTTATGTAAGGAATTGGAAAAATTGAAAAATGAAAAATCAATGCTGATTGATTCTTTAAAAAATGTTTTGATTGAGTTGCAAGAATTGAGAAAAATAATAGCTGAGGCTTAATTTTATATTGATCCAAATAAAATTGACTGCTATATGGCTGTATAGATTTAACGGGCAGTAGCGCAGTCTGGTAGCGCATCAGTCTGGGGGACTGGGGGTCGTGGGTTCGAATCCCGCCTGCCCGATATTCGTTAATATTTTCTTTTTTCAGCTGTCCAATTGTTCCATAACATAATTATGGCGGCCATTATTGCTGGACCGATAAATAAACCAATCATACCCCAAGATTCCAGCCCTCCCAAGATACCGATTAATACCCATATAAATGGTAATTTTGTTGAGCCACCAATCAAAGCTGGTCTGATAAAATGATCTGCAATAAAAATAATGATGCAGCCAATAATCAGTATAGTTAAAGCGATCAAATAGGAAACTTGAAAAAAAGCGATAAACGCAACTATACCAATGGCAATCAGGGGGCAAAAGGGGATCATTGCAGCCAAGGCTGTCAATATACCCAACAATGCCGCATGCGGTATATGCAGAAAATAGTATAAGGTTCCGAGAATGATACCCTGTCCTAGCCCGACCAGAACTAGTCCCGAAACTGTTCCATGAACTGATGAGATCATTTGTTGAGCAATTGTTTCCCCTTGTTTGCCAAACAATCGTCTCGAACCTGATTTGCATTGATGAATAATTGATTCTCCATCTTTAAAAATAAAAAATAAGGTTAAAATTGAAAAGAAAAACAGTAAACCTCTATGAAGGATTTGTGATCCTATTTTTTGTGTAACATATACTCCATGACTTAGATGCAAATTGGAAATTAGTGTCGAGGCAGAAGATGGATCTTCAAGGTTTTCTTTCCACCAGTGAATGATATTATTGTTTATAACTGGGATTTTATTAAGCCACTCGGGTGGTGGTAAACCCTCACGACTAATTTTTATGACCCAACTTATGCCTGTTTGCAAATCTTTTGTCGCTTCAAGTGCTATAAAACCCAGGGGAAGAAGAAAAACCAGGGTAATAAAACAGGAAAAAATAAAGGGTAGTATAAAATTAAATCGTTCATAGGGCCATTTTTGCTTGACAGTTTTGTAAAATGGCCAGCATGCTATGGCAAAGATAATTCCCCAAATCAGGGAAAACAAAAAGGCTTTAATGGTATATAGACCAAATAGTATCAATACGATACTTAAACAACTGTGAGCAATAGTTTGATTATGGATTTGCTCTGCCAGTGACAATTGACGCGAAATTTTTCTATTGATTATATGATCATCTTGGGACACGTTAATTATTCCCCAATATCCGTTATAATTCTTTTTTGATAATGGAAATGGCGAAGGCCTGAATGAAGGCGGCCTCTTTTAAGGCTGTATATCGACCTGCAGCTCCCCCGTGCCCTGAATCCATATTTATTTTCAAAAGCAAGGGATTGGACGATATATTGTGATCTCTTAGTTTTGCAATCCATTTTGATGGTTCCCAATAGGTAACACGGGGATCAGTCAGGCCTCCCATTGCAAGTATGGCAGGATAGTCTTGTTCTTTTATATTATCATAAGGTGAATAACTGGCTATATATTGATATGCTTTTGAATCTTTGAGAGGATTGCCCCATTCTGGCCATTCTGGAGGTGTGAGTGGTAAAGTAATGTCTGACATTGTGTTTAATATGTCTACAAAAGGAACAACGGCAATGATTGCCGCAAAAAGATCAGGGCGTTCATTGGCTATATATCCCATTACCATACCGCCTGCTGATCTTCCGTCAGCAACGATTTTTTTTGGCTGTGTATAATTTTGTTCAACAAGATAATCGGCACAGCAAATAAAATCGGTAAAAGTGTTTATTTTGTTGAAGCGACGCCCCTCCATAAACCAATTCCAACCTTTTTCTGATCCGCCACGAATATGAGCTATGGCATAAATCCACCCTTGTTCGATATAATTCAGTGCTGTTATCGAAAAAACAGGGTCAATGGCATATCCATATGATCCGTAACCATAAAGAAGAGTTGGGTTTTTACCGTTTAATTCAATATCTTTACGATAGGTCAAGGTCATGGGAATTTTTTCACCGTCGTTTGCAATAGCCCATATCCTTTTTGATTCGTAAAGGCTTGAATTATAACCGCAAGGAATTTTCTGCTGTTTAATGATTTCTTTTTTACCAGTTGGAATATGAAAACGATTCCAGCAACGTGGAGTTGTAGGGGACTGATAACTGTATCGTAACCATTCTGTATCATATTCAAGCGTTTCATCCAGGGAAAGAAGGTATGCATCTTCATCACCTGAGATAATTTCATTTTCATCGTTTGTATTGGTGATGATTATTTTTGCATTAACCTCATGACGTTCCAATCTTATAAAATAATTTTTAAACGCCTTGAATTCCATTAGGTAAATATCAGGATTATGATTAATCCAATTTTGCCAATTTTTTCTTTCTATTTTATCCTGTATAAAATTATTCGGTATGGGCAATCGCATGAGTTTAAAATTGTATGCATTATCTTCATTTGTATAGATTATAAAATGATTGTTCCAATCTGTTATTTTGTAAAAAACACCTGTTCGTCTTTTTTTAAAACATATTGCTGCATGTGTGGGGTGTTGTCCCGATATGATCCAGACCTCGCTGGTATCATGATTATTGGCTGTTATATAAATCCATTGGTTGGAAAGACTACGCTCAATATTAATAAAAAAGCCTGAATTTTTCTCTTTATAAACTAGAGTATCTTGAGAAGTGGCTATATGATGTCTGTAAACTGCGGTAGGTCTGCCTTGATCATCGCGATAGACCCAAAATATATACTGACTGCATGGTGAAAAACAGTAAGATCCAGAACAGGGTGAAATGGATTGTGGTAATATATCTCCTGTCTCCAGATTTTTAATTTTTAAATACCAAATTTCTGAGCCTTGGGTATCTTCAATATAGGCAAAGTATTTATGGTTAGGGCTATGTGAAACCGAGCCTATTTTATAATAGTCAATAGTACTTGCCTGAATATTTGGATCAATAAGCAATTGTTCTTCAAAATCATGAATTGATTTTCGATAAAAACACTTATGCTCTTTTCCCTCTTCAAATCGTGAATAATATATCCAGCTACCGTCAGGAAGTTCAGGGCTGCTTTCTTTATCAGCCAATTTTGATTTCAAGGAAAGAAAAAGCTTGTTTTGCAACGGTTTAGTCTGCTGCATTATTTTATTAGCATAATTATTTTCCTGTTCAAGATATTGTTTTATCTCTTTTTTTAGTTTTGAAGGATTGGACAAGACTTCCTGCCAATTATCATCTTTTAACCAGGCATAAGGATCATTTCTTGTAAATCCCAGTTGTTTTATGATTTTCTCTTTTTTAGGTGCTTTTGGCGGAAGAATTGATGACATAAGCTAGAACATTTCCCCATTTTTAAATAATTTGCATAAGAGATAAGACTATCATATTTTATCTGGATTAATGAAATAATTAATTATTAGAAAATTGATAATTTCAGATTGATAATGTAAATTCTGTATATTTTTATAAATAGTTTTGAAGGTGGTATGAATGTCAGAAAAAAGAGTTTTAATCGTTGGTGCCGGTTTTTCCGGAGCTGTGATTGGCCGTATTCTTGCAGAAAATGACTGGAATGTGCATATTATTGATGAACGATCCCATACTGCTGGAAACTCATACTCCGAACGGGACAAAGATACAGGAGTCATGGTACATATTTACGGTCCCCATATATTTCATACAGATAATGAAGACGTATGGAATTTTGTAAATAAATATTCAGAAATGATGCCCTATGTCAATCGTGTGAAGACCACAGTTAAGGGACAGGTTTTTTCATTACCGATTAATCTGCACACGATTAACCAATTTTTCCAGAAAGCATTATCTCCTGATCAAGCAAAAGAACTTATTGCCGAAAAAGGTGATAAGTCAATTAAAGAGCCTGAGACATTTGAAGAACAGGCTTTGAAATTTGTTGGTAAGGAATTATATGAAGCTTTTTTCAAGGGTTATACCCTTAAGCAATGGGGACTGCATCCCTCTGAATTGCCAGCATCTATCTTAAAGCGTTTACCTGTTCGTTTCAATTATGACGATAACTATTTCAGTCACAAATTTCAGGGAATGCCAAAAAAGGGTTATACAGATTTGGTCGATAATATTCTTGATCATCCTGGAATTAAAATTTCTTTGAATACAGTTTTTGATAAGGAAAAAGCAAAAAATTATAAACATGTATTTTATAGTGGTCCATTGGATGGTTATTTCCGTCATCAATATGGTCGTTTAGCATATCGCACCCTGGATTTCGAAAGATTCACATATCAGGGTGATTTCCAGGGAACGGCTGTAATGAATTATGGAGAGGAAAGCGTTCCATATACCCGTATAACAGAGCATAAATATTTTGCTCATTGGGAAAATCATGAAGGCTCGGTTTGTTATAGAGAGTATAGCCGTTTATGTACAGAAAAAGATTTGCCTTACTATCCAATACGTCTTGTAGGTGAAATGAATCAGTTGGATCAATATATAGAATTGGCCGAAAAGGAACCTGATATTACATTTGTTGGACGACTGGGAACCTATCGTTATCTTGATATGGATGTAACCATTGCAGAAGCAATGAAAACAGCAAGATTATTTTTGAAATGCATTGAAAATAATGAAAAAATGCCAGTATTTACAGTCAGTATGAAGTAATTCATATTCATATTGCCTAAATCTATCTAAAAAATAATCGCTATTTCAATGTTAAATCGACTTGCTTTAATTTTAGCGATTATAAATTATTCTAATCAAAAATATTTATGGTCAATGGCAATAGTTTATCAAATTTTTTTATAATAATTCGTAATTTACGATATCTTTCGTTATTTATAAAATTTATGTAAAATTGTTTAGATTCATAATTTTTTAGAATTTAAAAAATTTTGAAGAATTCGTAACAGCTTTTGTTTGATTTTTTAAAATGCTCTATATAGGTTCTTTTGAAGACATACATTAACTATATAGTTTTAAAATCGATGAGTGATTCAATAAAATCAAAACAAAATCAATATGTTTTAACACTTTCTTGCCCTGATAAACCAGGTATTGTTTCCGCAATTTCTACAGGATTATTTGAAGCTCAAGCCAATATTGTTGAGTCGCAGCAGCATGATGCTCTTTCGGGTTATTTTTTTATGCGTGTTGTGTTCACCCTAGAGAGCAATAAAAAAAATTATCAATGGTTATATTCCAGATTGGAGGCTATTGCTGCCCAATTTAAAATGACATGGTTCTTGCATGATCGGGAACGTAAAAAACGTGTGTTGTTGATGGTATCAAGATTTGATCATTGTCTGGTTGATCTTTTATATCGATGGAGAATAGGGGAACTGGCAATCGAACCCAGTGCAATTGTTGCAAATTATCCATATGAAGATTATGGTCATATTGATATGCAAGATGTACCATTTTATTATCTTCCTATTCTTAAGGATACCAAAAGGGAACAAGAAACGAAATTGTGGGATATTATTAAGGAAACCCGGACAGAGCTTGTTGTTCTTGCGCGCTATATGCAAATTCTGTCTCCTGAAATGGTAAAAAAATTGGCGGGTCAATGTATAAATATACATCATTCCTTTTTACCCGGCTTTAAGGGTGCAAAAGCCTATCATCAGGCTTATGAACGAGGGGTTAAATTGATTGGTGCAACAGCACATTATGTAACCGAGGATCTTGATGAAGGTCCAATTATAGAACAGGACGTTGAACGGGTCAGTCACAATGACACCCCTCATGACCTTATCCGTAAAGGAAGGGATATTGAAAGACGAGTTCTGGCAAAAGCCGTGCGTTATCATATTGAAGACCGTGTTCTTTTAAATGGTCACAAAACCGTTGTATTTTCGGATTGATCAGGGAAATAATTTCCCTCTCAATCCAGTTTTTATGCGATGGGCATACTGAGAATTCTTTGCGATGATGCCCATGCGGATAAAAAGATCGATTAATACAAGATTGACATTAAATTTGAAATCATCTGTTTCGCACACTTGATGGTAAACATCTTCTAATTTTTTTAATTGGAAAGATTCAACCTCTCCATCATTGGGAACCGGTTGAAAATTCTCCGGCAACCATAGATCATAGCAATATAACACATCTCGCCTTAACCCTTCAGGTCTGATCATGCTATAAGTAATCAGTGATTTATATTCCGCATTTATCATGAAGGCGTTCGGAATGCTTGCTTCTTCACGTGCTTCTTTTTCTAGAGTGTTGTTATGGGTAAATCCTGCTGGTATACCTCCCGCGACGATATGATCCAGTTTTTCAGGATCAAGCCGTTTATACTTTGCCCGTTTCGCGATCCACAAATAAATTTGATTTCTTTTCTTAACCAAACCATTGAGATGAACTCCAGTTCCAATCAGTCCAAGATCAGGAATAACGGCACGATCAATTTTTCCAACCGGCTTAGCATATGGTGAGGGATAGACATCAAAAAGTTCATTCATGGAGCGAACCACATTATTTTCAATTAGTTGATTACCCAGCATCTCGATTGAATATTGTGCTGGTAAAGTACAAATATTATTTTCTTCCATAACAACATGATGTTTTTGGAGAGTATCCATAAATGAAGGTCGAACCCATCCTATGATTTGATTATGCGCCTTGAAAGGTAAAAAATCTTTTTGTAACTTGGCGGTGTTACATTTTTTTATATGACGAAATAAATTTTTAAATTCAATATGTTGCATTAAAAATCTCTTATATTGCTTTAATAGTTTTTTTATTTCAAAGTTATCTATTTTTGTATTTTTTCATTTTTGGGGTAAACACTTCATGTATATTGATAAAACAATTACAATCTTTTGAAAATAACATGTCACGATATTCCAAATTTTCCTATGTCGACAAAGAAAGCACTCGTTCAGGATGGTCAACTTTACTAGAGCTCTTGACCTATTTGTGGCCTCGTCAGCATATGACGTTGAAAATTCGCTTTATCTTTGCGATGTTTTTGATGATTGTTGCCAAAATCATAGCCTTGGGCGTTCCTTATCTTTATAGCAAGATTGTGGATTATTTTTCCCAAAATAATCATGAAATAATTTATGTACCGATTTATCTTATTGTTGGATATGGATTGGTTAGGATTTTTTCCAGCTTATGTTCGGAATTGAAAGACACGGTTTTTGCGCCATTGCGATTTCGGGTGATGCGTATAATAACCCTACAATGCTTCGAGCATGTTCAAAGACTTTCACTAAAATTTCATTTAAATCGACGAACTGGAGCAATTACACGGGCTATTGAGCGGGGTGGTGAGGGAATTGAAACAATTTTGAGAGTGGGTATATTCAGTATCGTTCCAACAGTGATTGAAACCTTGATGGTTCTCGGTGTGATTGCTCATTTGTATAATGGATATTATACACTTGTTGTCTGTCTTGCAATATTAGCCTATTTTTTCTTTACGATTTGGTTTACATCTCGGCGTATCAAGATTCGTCGAAAAATGAATGAAATTAATAATGAAGCCAATAATCGTGCCTTGGACAGTTTGCTGAATTATGAAACTGTTAAATATTTTTGTAATGAAACCCATGAAATAAGACGATATGATGAAGCATTGGCACATTATGAAAAAGCTTCCATTAAAACACAAATAACGCTCAATATCCTGAATTTTGGTCAATCTTTCATTATAGCCATTGCATTGACATTTATTATGTTAATGGCAGCACGTGACATTGTCAGTTATCATTTTACTGTCGGAAAATTTGTCTTGATTAACACCTATTTGATGCAGCTTTATCAGCCCTTGAATTTTCTTGGCAGTATCTATTCTAATTTGCGAAAATCAATTGTTGATTTGGAAAATATGTTTTCTCTTTTGGCACAGCCAATGGATATCAATAATCAAGAATGCGCCAAATCACTTCCAACAGAATTGGTGAATGCGGGGCCTGCCAAAATTGAATTTAAAGATGTTTTTTTTGGTTATGATCCCTCTCGGGAAATTTTGCATCATGTAAGCTTCCTGGCGGAACCAGCCCAGCAGATTGCCATTGTTGGACCAACAGGGGCTGGGAAATCAACAATTAGCCGTTTGCTGTTCCGTTTTTATGATGTTACAACTGGTGCTGTATTAATCGATAATGAGGATATACGGTCTTATAAACAGGATGATTTGAGAAAGGCCATTGGAGTTGTGCCTCAAGATACGGTTTTGTTTAATGATTCAATCGGTTACAATATTGCTTATGGTAAATTAGGAAGCTCACAAGCAGAAATTGAAAAAGCAGCAAGGCTGGCTCAAATCCATGATTTTATTGTTGGTTTGCCCGAGGGATATCATACTCAGGTGGGAGAAAGAGGCCTAAAACTTTCCGGTGGCGAAAAACAAAGGATAGCTATTGCAAGAACGATATTGAAAAATCCAAGGATTTTAATCCTGGATGAGGCAACAAGCGCGTTGGATAGTCAGACAGAAAAAGAAATACAGCAGGCTCTTTTCCAGGTTTCTCAGGGTAGAACCGTGATTACAATAGCTCATCGTTTATCAACAATTATTCATTCGGACATGATTTTGGTTATGATGGATGGGAAAATATGCGAACAGGGAACTCATGAATTCCTGCTTGCAAAAAATGGTTTTTATGCCAATATGTGGTCTATACAGAGTCAACATTCTGATAAATAGGTTAGAAATAGTGAAAATTTTTAATTTTGAGGTTTAAAATTTGGATTTTTACTTGACTATTTTGTGAATTTTAGTCATAGGGCTAAACTAAGTATTTTTTATTTGCCAAACATTAAGTCTTGGCTTTCACAATCCGAGGATGAAAACAAATGTCTCGCCGTTGCCAAATCACAGGCAAAGGTGTGTTGACAGGAAATAATGTCAGTCACGCCAATAACAAAAACCGTCGCCGTTTCCTGCCTAATCTGCAGGATTATTCCTTAAGGTCCGATATTTTGGGTCAACAAATACATTTACGCGTCACAACGCATGGTCTCCGTACCATTGAACATAATGGCGGTTTAGACAATTTCCTGCTAAATACACCGAATCGTAAGCTTACAGAAGAGGCTTTAGTGATTAAACGCCGTATTCTTCAGGCTCAGGAAAAAAAATCAGCAGTAGCTGCTTAAATTTTTAAAAAATTGATTATCTAGTAATTAAATAACTTCCTTGATTTAATCTTAAGGGAGTTATTTTGAGTTAAAAAAGGAAATTATTCTTTTAATCTTATGATTTGATGAATATATTTTCTGAATATTTTTCTATCGTTTGTGGAGGTTTTACTTTTGTCCGACCATTCTGATCTTTCTAAAATCCGTAATATAGGTATTACCGCGCATATCGATGCGGGTAAAACAACGACAACTGAACGTATTCTATATTATACAGGTGTCTCCCATAAGATTGGTGAGGTCCACGAAGGGAACACCACTACTGACTATATGGCGCAGGAACGTGAAAGAGGGATTACCATTACTTCCGCTGCCGTCACCTGTGAATGGAACAAGCATCGTATCAATATTATTGATACTCCGGGCCATATTGACTTTAACATTGAAGTTAACCGTTCATTGCGCGTGCTTGATGGTGCGGTTTTCATTATCGAGGGTGTTGCTGGAGTCCAACCTCAGTCTGAAACGAATTGGCGTTTGGCTGACCGTTACAATGTCCCTCGCATTATTTTCATTAACAAGTTGGATCGTACAGGTGCAAATTTTGAATATGCTTTCAGCACTTTAAAAGATAAGCTGGATATTGTCGCTATCCCTCTACAGCTTCCGATTGGTGCGGAAGAAAATTTAAAGGGTGTTATCGACCTTGTTAATATGAATGCCATTGTATGGGAAGGTGATGATCTTGGTGCCAAATACAATATTGTTGAAATCCCTGCTGAATTAAAGGAAAAAGCAGAAGAGGCACGTCAAAATCTTCTGGACACCGTTTTGGCTGTTGATGATGCGGCTATGGAAGAATATTTTGAAAAAGGTGATGTTTCTGTCGAGGTTTTAAAGAAATGTATTAAAAAAGGTACCATTTCTGGAGAATTTCGTCCGGTTCTTTGCGGTTCTTCTTTCAAGAACAAAGGTGTTCAGCCTTTGTTGGATGCAATTGTTGATTACCTTCCTGCTCCTGACGATGTGGAAGGAATTCGTATTGCACCTCCTGAAGATGAAGAGGTTGATGAAAATAAATTACCAATCATTCCCGTTGATCCAAATGGCAAATTTGCCGGTTTGGCTTTCAAAATCATCAATGATAAATATGGTTCTCTAACTTTCGTGCGTGTTTATCGTGGTATCTTACGTTCTGGTGACACGGTTTTGAACACAACCCATGGTCATAAAGAGCGTATTGGACGTATTTTCCAAATGCACGCTGATAAACGTATAGAAATCAAAGAAGTGCATGCTGGTGATATTGCCGCTTTTGTTGGATTGAAGGATACGAAAACAGGGGATACTTTGGCAGATCCGGCAGATCCGGTTGTTTTGGAGCGCATGCAATTTCCAGTACCTGTTATCGATATTTCTGTCGAACCAAAAACCAAGGAAGCGGTTGAAAAAATGACCCTTGCGCTTCAGAAATTGGCGGCAGAAGATCCATCTCTACAGTTAAAGACGGATCAGGAAACGGGGCAAACAATTCTTTCAGGTATGGGTGAGTTGCATCTTGATATCATCATTGACCGTTTACGTCGTGAATATGGTGTTGATGCGAATATTGGCGCACCACAGGTTGCATATCGTGAAACCATTACTCAGTCTCATACAGAAACCTACACCCATAAAAAACAGTCTGGTGGTGCGGGTCAGTTTGCTGAAGTCAAAATTATTTTCGAACCTACCGAACGAAATGAAGGAATCATATTCGAAAATAAAATTGTTGGCGGTGCGGTTCCCAAGGAATATATCCCAGCTGTTGACAAGGGTATCAGAAACCAGGCATCTACCGGTGTATTAGCAGGATTTCCAACTGTAGACTTTAAATTTACGCTTGTTGATGGTAAATATCATGACGTTGACTCTTCTGCATTGGCGTTCGAGATTGCCGGTAAAGCCTGTTTCCGTGAAGGAATGAAAAAAGCTGGTCCTGTCATTCTTGAACCTATCATGGATGTCGAAATCACTACACCTAATGATCATGTTGGTGATGTTGTTGGTGACTTGAACCGTCGTCGCGGAATGATTCAAAGTCAAGAAACTTCTGGAAGCACTGTCATGGTTCGCGCTTTTGTTCCATTGAAAGAAATGTTTGGCTATATTTCTGATCTTCGTTCAATGACCAAAGGTCGTGCGTCCTTTACAATGCAATTCCATCATTATGATCCAGTTCCCCGTAATGTTGCGGATGAAATTATTAGTCAATCTGCCTAATTTTAAATAACAATTTGATACGATTTAAAGCAGCCTTTTTTGTATAAAAGGCTGTTTTTTTGTGAAAATGTATGTGATTAAATAAATATCTTTGGTTTTATTTGTGTAATTTAAAAAATTATATCATAATTAATTTTTATCAAAAAATTTTGAAATTTTATGAGATTTATTAAAATAAATTTATCTTTTTTTAAATTAAGACATCAAAACTAGTGAAAATAAAGTTCAATTAGAACAGTAGACTTATTTTAATACGTTAAGGGTTGCAGGCGACAAGTCAATAAGGTGATTTATGGAAACCTCGTGTTACTATTATTACTTATTTTTCTAAAGTTTAAAATTATATTAATAAAGCTTTGGAGGCAAAGAACGTCAAGAGCGTTACCCTTTTGCCGTTATTGATGAAAATACAGGGAAAGTTTTGGGTACAACTAGTTTTTTTTGAAATTGCCCCTGATCTGCGACGTTTGGAAATTGGCTATACATGGTATGCAAAATCTTTTCAAAGAACTCATGTAAACACAAATTGTAAATATTTATTGCTAGAATATGCTTTTGAAAAATTGCAAGCCAACACCGTCGTTTTACGAACTGATATTTTTAATTTCAAAAGTCAAAGAGCAATTTAACGGCTTAGTGCAAAAAAAGATGTAATTCTACGTGCTCATATTCTTAGACAGGATGATACTTTGCGCGATACCATTATTTACACCATAATTTCAAGTGAATGGACAAACGTCAAAGTATATATATCCGCTTTGTTAAATAAATTATATTAATGAATATTCACATATTAGAAGTATTTTAAATCAGATAAAAATAAGTGAGAGGCAATATTGATATGAGAATTAAATATTGCCTCATGTCAAATAATATTTTTAATAACTGGTATTCCCTTTATGTTCCATAATTTTTTTATAAATAAAAAGAATGATAACAGCTCCTACAATTGAAAATAATATTCCAGCTTTTTCTCCATCACGATAGAAATGAAGAAGTTCACCCAACCAAGTTGCCAAAGCGGAACCGGCAATTCCTAAAAGAACGGTGATAATAAATCCGCCCGGCTGTTTTCCAGGCATAAGTAATTTTGCAATACCACCAATAATAAATCCAACAATAATAGCGCCAATTAAAGAAAACATAAGTTACTCCCTTGAACAAAACTATCTTGTTGTATAGTGTAAACGATTTTTTACTAAAACAATAGATTTATTATTTTCTTTTATTTATCCGAATGCATGTAATCGATGAATGAGGGCAATTGAAATTTCCCTGACCAAATCGAAATTATATTGCATGGGTTTAAATATTTGACGGTCATCCATTGCATATGCACCTTCATTTCTTGGACCTTTTGGTTCATAAAAATATAGATCGGATACATGTTCAGATGCTTGTGGAAAGATATAATTGACGAGCATATGCAAAACCGAGGGTATTTCCAAACACAAGATTTTAATATCCAAATGTTCTCTGTTATAACCGTTAAATGGAGAGAAATATGGAATCTTGGTTGATAACATCCAGATTTTTTCAATTAATGCCAATCGGATAGCATGTAACAGGATTTCCTTATCATCCATAATTGGCGTATTTTTCCAAATTGACAGAAGAATAATATGATCTTTCTGTATGCGATGAAAAGTTGCCTGGGTACTCGACCAGCAATCCAGCCGTTGCAATCCGTTTGCCAGCGCCATATAGGATTCCTGTATCACAGGATTTTCTTCAGTTGCAGCCCGATCTAGCCAGATGCCGGGATCAAGCATATAGATTCCAGCTCTCAAGACAGATGCATCGGAGTGCTTAAGGGCATGAAAGGCAAAATCGAGGGATTGCCTGAACCGTTTGCTGTTTGTCAACATTTCTTCAAATGTATCGGGGTTGGCCGACATTGCGGTTCCCAAACCTTGAAGTACATTAGCACACCAGCCCAATTGTTGTAGAATTGCATTGTTAGGAATAGCACGCAATTCCCTAGGATGTTTTATATAACTTCTTCCCGCTGCGGTATCATTTTGGCGAACTGCCGGTCTTGACCCCGTTTGATCGATGAGGGAGGGACCAAATGTGCTTAACAAGGTTCCATATCCCTTATCATTAATCAATTCATTCATGGATGCATTGATCGCTGAAAAAAAATCTGCATTAAAATCTTTTTCATCATAGATGGGATCATGGTCAACCTTATCAAAATCGTATATATGCTCTGCTATGATACTGATTGTGGCATTGGCCAACAATTGTGTGCCAAAAAGTAAATATCCGTCTCCACCTTGAAAAGACGTTTCTTGTCTGCTTCGTATACCAAGTTTATGAAAATATTGCTCAGTAATTTTTGGGGATAGATATTCCAGACGATCTTGCATGCTGAATGGATGACCACCACGACCGATACTTTCGCCATGTGTATCGAATAAAATAAGTTGAATATTTGATAATTGATATTTAGCCAAAAGTTTTGCAATTTTCTTGCGTAATTTTTCAATCTGATATGTGGCTGCAATTTGACCAATAAATCTGCCGGAATCAGAATATCCAAATTGCAGGCATAACTTGCCTGTTTTTTTCAAGTAATTACGCCAATGCGGTGATCTCAGGGCTTGTTCAATAATCTTGTCGCCATGATTGAGGGCATAATCTGTTTCAAATAATGGCGAAATCTCTATATTTTTCTCAATTCCAAATAATCTTGCAAGCCAAAGGGCCATAAGTAATGTAAAACCGCTTTCTGTTTCGGCAATTAAAAAGCGAATAGGGGTTTTGCTATCAATATGTTTAAATATCTGGGTTAACAGCATCATTAATATGCTTGCCGAGGCCTTTTCAGTTAGCAAAGCACCGAAATCCACAGGAACAGGGTCAATTTTATCCAATGCTGTATTTATCGTATTAAAAAGTGTTCTTGTATGAGAAGGATTTTCAGGATTACTGGTTATCCCCAATCGTTGACGGGCCATATTGTGAATTTGGGTGGAATTAAGTCTAACATGGGAATGTGAAAGACTTAAACCATGAGTGACAAAACCCGCCTTCGCGATCAATAAATCAATAATGAAATTATCATCAACATCGTTCATGGCTTGATCAAAAAGAGGAAGGAGCTGATCGGTTGAAAGAATTGATTCATGACGGTTTTCAATCAATATTCGGGAAAAATTTGAAAATTGATCAGGGTCAGGCTTTAAAGGACAGTTATGGATTTGATCCTTGACATGGTTTAGGGCAATTGCAACAGTATTTTTTAATTGGTCGACACCATTTGGGATGTTGTCTAATTGCTGATATAGACGTTCCAATTGTAGTTTTTTCATCTGTAGGCGTATGAGTAAACTATCCCACCAGCCTATGTCGCTTCGGCCATCCGTATCATATCCTACCCAACTGCTCAGTAAAATTGGACTGGGATTCAGATTGGTCCAATGGTCAGGCCAATATTCCTTTGCTGTCTCAAAAAGTGTATAATTGAACAGATCCAAAGCATTTCGTCCCCTAACAATAGCATTATTTGCAATTTGAAGTTCCTCTTTCAAATCAGGGGGGGCAGATCGTCTGTGAGTGGTAAAAAAAGGAATATTTGTGTCATCATCTATAGGATGACTGGCCATATCTGCCAAGGCTGTGTAAACCGGATTGGCAAGGGAAAAAGTTGGATGTGCCGTAAATATTGCGGCAAATTTGGTAGTTTCAACTAATTTCTTGAAATTTTCAAAACTCGTTTCCTTATTTTTTTCGTTTGTGTAATTGGATTGCTGGATTAATTTTTTTAAGACGGTTTCGATACGTTGCCGAATATTATCTTTAGTGGGATTGTAAAGGTATTTCTGCAGATGTTTGGCATGTGACAAAAAAGCGGAATCTCTTAATTTCTGGATTATTTCTTTGAGATTTTCTGTAGTAAGATCATTTGACTCTAATTTTTGGTTAATTTTCTGTGCTAAGGTCAGGACAGGATTTTCTGTTGGTTGGTGATCTTTTTTTGATCTCAATTGATTAGTTAACTGTAGCAGCTCATCAAGTATCTGGGAAGAGGAGTTCGTTGATTCCGTCATGATCCAAAATTATCCATTACTAGTTTCATATAAATAAATCTGTCTTAATATGATTAATTATTATAAAGAGAAATAAAAGGTATAAATTCACGATAACAATAATTACACGAAAAAATGTTGAAGGCGATGAATAAAGTTTCAAGTCCAGATGACCACGTAAAAATAATTTTCCTACGCTATCATCGATTGGCAACTATTTTGCTGTTAATCATGGGATGTATAACTTTATTAGGCTATTATCTGACGACTTATACAGGAATCAAACATAATTTCTGGGTTGAATTGATTTTGGCTGGTAGTCAGGCTGGATTTATCGGTGGATGTGCTGATTGGTTTGCGGTGACAGCATTATTTCGACATCCCATGGGTTTGCCCATTCCTCATACCGCAATTCTACCAAAACAAAAAAAACGTCTAGGATACGGGTTGGGATGGTTTATAGCTCAATATATTTTTACTGAGAAAGACATCACTCTTATTTTGAAAAAAATGGATCTTCCAAGTTTTTTGGGAAAATATTTGGATAAAACAGAGAATATTGAATATCTGAGCAGTATTTTGTTGAAATCTCTTCCTGATTTTCTTGATCGGATTGAAGATGGTCGGATCAGCAACTTAATAACAAAAATTATAAATCGTCTTTTGAGTGGAGAATCAATCTCACCTTTTATCGGTAGAATCATAAGAACAATGCTTGATATCGATCAGCATCAAGACATAATTTCATTCATTTTGGAAATTCTTAAGAAAACGCTTAAAGAAAAGGAATCCAGCCTCAGGGAAATGATTCATAGTCGAGTGGAAGAACAGGGTGGTCGTTTTCTGGGATGGATGATCGGTGATTCAATTGCGACAAAAGTTTTGGTCGCTGTAAATAAGGAAATGGATCGGATAGATCCACATAATGATGCTGTAAGAGAAAAAATCGGCCAGTGGATAAAGGATGAAATTGATAAAATTGAGAATGATCCTGAACGTGTCAAAAATATATCTGAAGCCTTTAGACAAATTGTAAATCATGAAAGTATACAGGAATGGCGTGAAAATCTTTGGAAAAAAATTAGAAAATTTATTCATGATGATGCCAGGAATGAGGAAGGATGGTTTAGGAATGTGATTATTGATTCAATTCATTATTTTTCTGAACTGCTACAAAAAGATCCCAAAATCAGAAAAAAAATAAACAAGGCTATATTGAAACTTATTTCAAGATCATTACCAAATTTTAAGGAAGGGTTGATCCGTTTTACTGAAACTGCTGTTTCGCAATGGGACAGTCAAGCGTTGGTTGATCGACTTGAATGTCGAATAGGCAAGGATTTGCAATATATACGGATAAATGGTTCTATTGTAGGATTTTCAATCGGAATAATCTTTTTTTTATTTGTTAAACTGTTTTTTAATCCTTAAACTGTTGTATTATAAAAAAAATAAAAAAAACTTTTAAATCGATAAAAATGGACTTATATAGTCCTATATAATATGTTTTATTTGATCGAATTGATAAATTATGTTGAAACTATCCAAACTTATTGATTATGCAACGATTATTATCATAAGCCTTGATCAATATAAAACTGTTGTCTCTTCATCCACACTTGCTGAGAGAACACATATTCCTGAACCTACTGTTGCTAAGATACTGAAAATGCTAACCAAGGCTTCCTTGACAAAATCTTCGAGAGGACCGGGGAGTGGGTATTATCTATTGAATGAGCTTAGTGAAATTTCCCTTGCTACGGTTGTTAGAATTATTGAGGGACCCATTAAGTTGGTTGATTGTAAAAAGGATGATTGTCGTATTGAGAATGAAGAGTGTATTTTATATGGAAAATGGGAAGTATTGAATTATCAAATAAAAAATGTTTTTGAAACTTTAACTTTGGCAGATTTAAAAAAGAGTTCTGCCAGACTTGACTTAAATAAGAATTAACAAATTCAAGAAACGAACATTTAGAAACAGAGCATATTATGAATAAACATGTCCAAGATGAGGCCTTGTTGAAGCAGCTTAAGACAGATACCTACAAGTGGGGGTTCGAAACGGATATTGAAATGGATATCCTACCCAAGGGACTTGATGAAAATGTTATCCGTTCAATTTCTGCTCGCAAGAATGAGCCTGATTGGATGCTGGAATGGCGTTTGAAAGCCTATCGGATGTGGATGACCATGGAGGCTCCAACATGGGGTAAGTTCAAACATCCTGAAATTGATTTCCAGGACTTGCATTATTATGCAGCTCCAAAAAAGAAAAAAGGACCAAAGTCTCTGGATGAGGTTGATCCCGAATTGTTAAAAACATATGCAAAATTGGGTATACCCTTAAGAGAACAGGAAATTTTGGCGGGGGTTGAAAAACCGGAAAATGGAGAGACTGTACCTGTTGCCATTGATGCAGTTTTTGATAGTGTCTCTGTTGCCACGACGTTTAAAGAAACTCTTGCGAAAGCGGGTGTGATTTTTTGTCCAATTTCAGAAGCTATACAATCTTATCCAGATTTGGTTAAAAAATATCTTGGTAGTGTGGTGCCACAGGGAGATAATTTTTATTCAGCCTTGAATTCCGCTGTTTTTACGGATGGTTCATTTGTATATGTTCCGAAAGGTGTGAAATGCCCTATGGAACTTTCAACCTATTTTCGTATAAATGCAAAAAATACCGGACAATTTGAACGTACGCTCATTATTGCTGATGATGCTTCTACAGTATCATATTTAGAGGGATGCACAGCTCCTCAACGGGATGAAAATCAATTGCATGCTGCTGTTGTAGAACTTGTGGCCATGAGTGAGGCTTTTATAAAATATTCCACAGTCCAAAACTGGTATCCGGGTGATAAAAATGGTAAGGGTGGAATTTACAATTTTGTTACCAAGCGTGGTGCTTGCCGTGGTGTACGGTCACGTATCTCATGGACACAGGTTGAAACCGGATCAGCAATTACCTGGAAATATCCTTCCTGCATTTTACAAGGGGAGGGATCAATCGGGGAATTTTATTCTGTAGCCGTAACAAATGGGCATCAGCAAGCTGATACCGGTACAAAAATGATTCATATAGGAGCCAATTCACGTTCCACCATTTTGGCAAAAACCATTAGTGCAGGAAAATCTGACAGTACATATCGTGGATTGGTTAGAATGATGCCAAAAGCCCGAAACAGTCGCAATTTCACTGAATGTGACAGTTTACTGATCGGAAATAATTGCGGTGCACATACAGTTCCCTATATTGAAAGTAAAAATAGTTCCGCCAAAATTGAACATGAAGCAACAACTTCGAAGATTTCCGAAGAACAGTTATTTTACTGTCAACAGCGTGGATTAACCAAGGAAGCGGCAATCGGATTAATTGTGAACGGGTTTTGTAAAGATGTTTTAAAAGAGCTTCCAATGGAATTCGCTGTAGAAGCGCAACAGCTTTTACAGATAAGTCTTGAAGGAAGTGTGGGTTAGTTTAAACTATGAATATGTTATTAGAAATAAAAAATTTACATGCATCCGTTATTGATGACACTGTTGAAAATGGATCAAAGCAAATTTTAAAAGGTGTCAATTTATCAATTCCCGCTGGTGAAACTCATGTTATTATGGGACCTAACGGTTCTGGTAAGTCAACGCTTTCCTATGTCTTGTCTGGTCATCCCAGTTATAAAGTGACATCTGGTCAGGTATGGTTTAAAGGGGAGAATCTTCTGGAAATGTCTCCTGATGATAGAGCCGTGGCGGGATTGTTTCTTGCCTTTCAGTCTCCCGTGGAGCTTCCTGGGGTCAATAATGCCAATTTTTTACGTACAGCAACCAATTCCGTTCGTAAGGCGCGAGGACAGGAAGAACTTGACGCGGTGTCATTTCTTAAACTGGCCCGTCAGTTGGCAAAAAAGCTTTCATTTCCAACAGACATGCTTAAACGCAATGTAAATGTCGGTTTTTCTGGAGGTGAGAAAAAACGAAATGAGGTTCTGCAAATGTCCTTACTGCAACCATCTTTTGCAATATTGGATGAAACTGACAGTGGGTTAGATATTGACGCGCTGCGTATTGTCGCAGAAGGAGTTAATACTCTTCAATCTCCAGAATTTTCCTCTTTAATTATCACTCATCATCAGCGTTTATTGGATTATATCAAGCCTGATTATATCCATATTTTAGCAAGGGGTCGCATTATCCATACTGGAGGAGCTGATTTGTCACTTCAGCTTGAAAAAGAAGGTTACGGACGGTTTTTGGATGAAATTGATGAATAATGTCACCGCGATGAACAAGCGTGAAAATTGGTTGGAAATATTAAATAGGTTGTCTTTATCTGAATATTTACAAGACAAGAGAAATATTGTTGATAAATTGCTGACTCTTCAATTCCCGACACGTAAAACTGAAGCTTGGAAATACAGCGATTTGAAATGGTTGCAAAAAACAGATTTTTCGCGTGATTTTGTTATTGATGAAGCGTTTGTTCATAGGGCCTTAGAAGAAATATTAACCGTAGATTTGCTAAATTTACCTAGAATAATCACCTATAATGGTCAATATCTAGAGACTTTTTCAACAATTAGTCTTCATTCAAACGAATTTTCTTTAAACAAGAATCTCAAAAGTGGTTGGTCAATTCCGAACGATGATTTTTTGACGGCATTGAACAAAGTTGTTGAAAATCCCGTTTTACAATTTAATTGTAATAAAAATTTCAATGATCAGACAATTTTATGTATTAATCTAGGGAAAGCTGAAACAACTGAAAAACTGTTTTTTTCACCAAAGTATTCATTTTATATTGAGAAAGAAAATAAATGTTCTGTAATTGAAATAAATTATGGAAAAGGTGTTTATTTTGCAAATTCCGTTCATGAAATAGAACTGGGAAGAAAGTCTAAACTAAACTATACCATTATCAACCATACATTATCAGAAAGCTATAATTGTTCTAGTAATTATGTTAAATTGTCTGATCATGCATGTTATCAGCAATTTTTGTTAAATAAAGGTTCCAGATTTTCACGTTATGAACTGAATATTGATTTGGCCGGAGAATGGAGTAAGGCAGATTTTGATGCTGTCCAGATTTTGTCAGGTCAACAGCATGCCGATATTGCATCAAAAGTGGTTCATAGTGTTCCACATTGTCAATCCAATCAGAATGTTAAAAATATCCTGTCTGATAATAGTCATGGGGTTTATCAGGGCAAGGTGCTAGTCAATCGTTTAGCTCAGAAAACGGATGCACAGCAGCAAAACCAGGCCCTATTATTGTCAGATAAAGCGGAAATAGATACTAAACCTGAGCTTGAAATCTATGCAGATGATGTTAAATGTTCCCATGGTGCAGCAATAGGGGCATTGGACCAAGAACAATTGTTTTTTTTAATGTCTCGTGGAATTTCTTATGAATTGGCCAGAGAAATGTTGATTAATGCATTTGTTAACGAGTCTATTGAAAAGATCGAAGATACCCTATTGCAGAATTTATTATATCATCACGTAACCGCCTCAACTTGAAAAGTGATTGCGATGTCTAACCCTGTCTATTCTTTTAATATTGAGCAAATTAGAAATGATTTTCCAATTTTAAAACAAAAAATTCACGGTAAAGATTTTGTATTCTTGGATAGTGGCGCATCAGCCCAAAAACCAATACAGGTAATTGAAGCGATGCAAAACGCCGCATATACGCAATATGCAAATGTGCATCGAGGCATTTATGCCATGAGTGAGGCTGTTACAGATCAATATGAATCAATCCGAAAAAAAATTGCCGGTTTTTTAAATGCATTTACGTCCGATGAAGTGATTTTTACAAAAAATAGTACTGAAGCGATCAATCTTGTAGCTTTTTCCTATGGAGGTCTGATAAAAAAGGGGCAGGGTGTTTTAATAACTGAAATGGAGCATCATGCCAATCTTGTTCCCTGGCAAATGTTGCGTGACAGATTAGGGATCCATTTATACATTGCACCGATATTGGAAAATGGTGATATCGATATATTGGCATTTGAACAAATTTTAATTGAAAATGATATTGCATTGGTTGCTGTAACCCATATGTCCAATGTGTTGGGAACGATTAATCCAATCAAAATGCTGGCTGAGATGGCACACAAGAATGGTGCCAAAATTCTTGTTGATGGCAGTCAAGGAATTGTTCATCAATCGGTTAATGTTCAGGATCTTGATATAGATTTTTACACTTTTACAGGACACAAACTTTACGGTCCTACGGGTATTGGCATTTTATGGGGGAAAAAAGAATGTCTGGATCAAATGCCTCCCTTTATGGGAGGAGGGGACATGATTGAGAATGTGACTTTTGAACGGTCAATTTGGGCAAAAATTCCTACTAAATTTGAAGCCGGTACACAACCCATACTTGAGGTGATCGGTTTGGGGGCTGCAATAGATTATGTTTTATCTATCGGATATGATATTTTAATGCAGCATGATAAAAATCTGGTTGAATATGCGCTGATTAAAATGAGGAATATTCCTGGTTTATCTATATTGGGATCACCATCTGTAAGGGGAGGAGTAATCTCTTTTTCGATAAAGGATATTCATGCTCATGATATTGCAACCCTATTGGATCAAAATGGTATCGCCATTCGTGCAGGTCAGCATTGTGCTGAACCGTTAGTGAAAAAATTTGGTTATACAAGCGTATCGCGGGTTAGTTTTGCAGTTTATACAACTTTTGATGAGATCGATAAATTTGTGGATGGATTGAATATGATTATTGATTTTTTTCAAAGATCTAATCATTGATAAAGATTTTTTACCCATAATTATATGAATGGCAGAGTTTTTTATGGATAATGTTGATCAAAAAAGGTCAGATAATATTGGAAAAGCAGTATCTACATCTGAATCTGATGTTAATCAAGAAAATATCGAGGCTTGGAAACCTGAGGATAATTCAAACTCACAGATTAACAATCCTAAGGAAGAAATTGATGAAAATGCAATTATTGATGCTGTTTCAACAATTTATGATCCAGAAATTCCAGTTAATGTATATGACTTGGGATTAATTTACGCTATCGATTTACATGATGATGGAAAGGTGCAAGTTGAAATGACTTTAACAGCGCCCAATTGCCCAAGTGCGCAAGAATTACCCGTCATGGTTCAGCAAGCTATTGAAAAAGTTAAAGGAGTGACCGAAGTAAAGGTGGAAATTGTCTGGGACCCTCCCTGGGATCCTTCAAGAATGAGCGATGAAGCTCGACTAACCCTGAATATGTTCTGAAATTCATATCGGTTTAAATTTTATCTGAAGATAAATAATAATGTTATTTATCTTCAGTTTCTTTTTTAAAGCTTACGAAACGGCGATAGCATAAAGGCAGGTACAAATTGTCCAAATCCAATAACAGGTGTATCGTTATCAATTAATGCATGTGTTAGAGGAATACGAGGAGCAACTTCAATCAAATTCTTATTATCCGCCTTTCTAGATTTGGTTTTTTGTTGACGAGAATTTTTATTTTTAACCAATTTCTTATCTGTTTCTTTAGAGGTATTCATAAAATCGTTAATATCAAGAACGGGAATGGTTTCATTTATAAGTTTTTCGATATTTACAATTAACTCTTTTTCCTCAAGTGTTGCAAGGCTATAGGCATAACCCGTTTTTTCCGCTCTTCCTGTTCTTCCAATGCGATGCACGTAATCTTCGGGTTGAAGAGGTATATCAAAATTGAAAACGTGCGTTAGATTTTCAACATCTATCCCTCGTGCGGCAATATCAGAACAAACGAGGAACTGAATTTTTCCATTTTTAAAATCTTCCATCGTTTGGGTACGATGATGTTGTGCGATATCACCATGAAGAGAGGCACTTTTGAAATCATGTTTCTTCAGGGAACGAGTTAAAATGTCAACATCTTTTTTTCTATTGCAGAATATTATCGCATTTTTTACATTTTCCTGCTGTAAAAGAGTGCGTAAAATTTTTCTTTTTTTGTTATCAGGAACGATGATAACTTTCGATTCAATAGTTGAGGCTACTGATGAAGGTGGTGAAATAGATATTTCAATTGGATCTACAAGGAAAGAATTTGTCAATCTTTTGATTTCTGGGGGCATCGTAGCTGACAAAAGCAGGGTTTGTTTTTGTTGGGGTAAATAGGAAACAATTTTTTCAATGTCTGGGACGAAACCCATATCGAGCATACGATCTGCCTCATCAATGACGAGTATCTGAATCTGATTGAGTAAAATTGCTCCCTGACCAAACAAATCAATCAATCGACCCGGTGTTGCAATAATAATATCGGTTCCACGTCGAAGATTTTCTTTCTGTTCAGACTGACTTTCGCCACCAACGAGTAAACTATGGGAAAATTTTACATATTTATTATATAGTTTCAGATTATCTGCAACCTGAAGTGCCAATTCACGAGTGGGTTCTAGAATTAAAGCGCGTGGCATTCTTGCCCGTCCCTTGGACTGGGAAAGCATCTCGAGAATTGGTAATGTGAAAGAGACGGTTTTACCGGTACCAGTTCTGGCTATCCCAACGATATCTTTTTTTTGCAAAGCCATGGGAATGACAGCTGCCTGAATTTCCGTAGGCTTGTCAAATCCTATTTTATCAATGGCTGACAAAATTGAGGGAGACAATTTGAGTTGTTCAAAAGTCTCAATTTTTTCAATCTCAAGATTTGTAGATGTATTGTTGTCAATTAATTTGTTTTTTTGTATATGAGAAGGCAAAATAAAACTTACCATTAACACTTAAAAATAATAAAAATCGCTTATTCATTTATATAATAAGAATATTGTAATTAATCAATATACTTATTTTGTTGTGAAATAGAATAACTAATAATAATTTCATTAAAAATTTAATAATAAAATATCTATTATTCCCAAAAATATAATTAATTTGAAAATATTACAAATTTTATTATAAAGATCAGTCTTAGGTCGTATAGATCGGTTTGCTTTTTGATAGGCTGACGTAAAACTATATAGATGGAAAATTATCATTAGAATAGTGGTAATTATGGCTGCATAACCAGACCAGTTTACAGTTTTGTCAAAATAGTGGTGAATAAAAAGAATCAATTGACAAATCAGGATGGCAAAAGCGTTAAAACCATTAATTTGATAAATTCTTTTCAGGTTTTGCAATAATACGGAAGATTTGAGTGTTTTATCAAGTAATCCCACTGATGATTGAACACTCAGACAATAAAAAAATATACTTCCGATCCATATGGAAAGAGCAATAGAGTTAATCGAAGTGATAATTCCCCAGTAAAAATTCATATGAGCCATACTAATTCCCTAGATATTGTGGTTTCGATAGATTAAATCCGTCTTATCATTGACGTGATGATTGTTAAAATCATTCATGTCAAATAAAGGCAAAAAAAGCAATTTTTCTTTATAGTTTGCCATATTATAATCATTCGTAGTTATAATTATAAGTGATATACTTAATTCATCACATTGAAAGATATATCATTATGCAATTAAAAAATGAAAAAACTAATTTGCTTCTGATAAATCCAGAAGAAATGAATCAGGTTGACAAGATCGCAATGCAATATTTGCCTGTTTTAACTTTGATGGAAAATGCTGGATTAGCCGTTGCACGGGCAATTATGCAATTTTATAAACCTTGTAAAATACTTGTTTTATGCGGTCCTGGAAATAATGGAGGTGATGGATATGTCGTGGCACACATACTTGCCAATGAGGGATGGCCAGTTAAGGTTGCCTCTTTGAAACCTCCAGAAAAGGGAACTGATGCTTACAAGGCTTTTGTTCAATGGAATGGAGATAAAACTGATTTCAATATTCAATCTGTGAGAGATGCAGATTTAGTTGTGGATGCTGTTTTTGGTGCGGGATTATCTCGTGACATTGATGATCATATAAGTTCGGTGTTGAAAGCTGCAGATCATCTTGTTGCCATAGACATGCCCTCTGGTGTTGATGGCAAGACGGGTATAATCAGAGGTTATGCTCCCCACGCTGAATTGACCGTAACGTTTTGTAGAGCCAAAGCGGGACATTATCTTTTACCTGGACGAGAATATATAGGTAAACTTGTTATTGCAAATATAGGTATACCAGAAAACATATTGTCAGAGCTATCAATAAATACCTGGTTGAACGAACCGGGATTATGGGAACTTCCAATTGCAGACGTTGAAGATTATAAATATCATCGTGGCATTGTAAATGTTGTGGGAGGGGGAACGGTAACAGGAGCCGCTCGTTTATCAGCATTAGCAGCTTCTTCCTGCGGGGCTGGATTGGTGCATATCTTTGCCTTTGGTAGCCGTGATTTATATTTGTTAACTTCACCCTGTTTTATGGTTGATGAGGGTGATTTCACTGATACCTTACAGGATAAACGAAGAAAAGTCTGGGTATGCGGGCCTGGTCTGACAGAAGATGAGGTTAAAATATCCCTAACAAATTTAATTAAGACAAATAAAACGATTGTTGCCGATGCAAGCGCTTTGACAAAAGAAAATTTTGATTTGTTGAAACAATGTGCCGTTATTACGCCTCACATAGGTGAATTCAAACGGATATTTGGTGATTTTAAAGATTGCCGGATTGAAGCGGTTAAAAAGGCAGCTAGTATTCTTAATACAGTGGTCATTCTCAAAGGTCCGGATACATTAATAGCTTCTCCCGATGGCAGGGTAGCGGTCAATTGTCATGCAAATGCACGATTGGCGACAGCAGGATCTGGGGATGTACTAACGGGAGTCATCGCGACTTTGCTTGCATGTGGTATGGAGGTATGGGAAGCGTCTTGTGCCGCGGTCTGGATTCATGGGGAGGCAGCTTTTTTACATAACAATTCTTGGCCTAATGCAATGGACTTAATTCATAATCTTGGCAAGGCAAGAGATAATGGTCGATATCACGTGGAAAAATGAAAATAAGAAAAATTGAGTTTTGTTAAAAAAATTGTTGCCCTGCGATAGATAGTGCGTTAAATAGAAAAACTTCAATGCACAGACGTGCGGATGTGGTGAAATTGGTAGACACGCTAGACTTAGAATCTAGTGGCGTAAGTCGTGGGGGTTCAAGTCCCTCCATCCGCACCAAAAACGTATGATGTTGATTCCATATGATTTTTGTGATCTGCTGTTAAAGTGATATAAATTAATGTTAATTCTGAAACGCTCTATAATATTAGGGTAAAATTTAATTTAGACCGAGAGGATGGCCTGGCTGATGCAGGTTACTGAAACGCTTTCTGAAAGCTTAAAACGCGGCTTCAAAATCATTATTGAAGAAAAACAACTCGCTGAAACGAGAAATCAACGATTAACAAAACTTGGACACGAGATGAATATCCCTGGTTTTAGGCCGGGAAAAGTGCCATTAACGATTGTTGAGCAACGTTATGGAGAATCTGTTCAGAATGAGGTTGTCAATGAGGCGATTTCAAATGCAGTCAGAGATACATTGAGTGAAAGAGGTCTGCGACCTGCCCGTCAACCATCGGTCAATCTCAAAGAGGGTTATAAAAAGGGGGATGATCTGGAATTCACTTTTGAAGTTGAATTGATTCCAGACTTTGAAATTCCAGATCTTAAAGATATTCATTTGACTCGCTTAAAAGCCAAGCCAGATGAAAAATCGCTTAAATCTGCTTTTGACACAATTGCCCAACGGCAACGTGAATTTAAGGCTATTGATGAAAAGCGGCCTGCTAAATCCGGTGATGTTCTGTCTGTTGATTTTGTGGGTAAGGTTGAAGGCGTAGCTTTTGAGGGTGGCACTGCAGAGAATGTTGATGTTGAAATTGGTGGTAAGGGGTTTATTCCGGGATTTGCAGAACAGATTGAAGGAATGACACCAGGAGAGGAAAAAGTAATAACGGTTACTTTCCCTGAAAACTATCAGGCTGCCAATTTGGCTGGCAAGGAGGCAACATTCGATATCAAGGCAAAATCCTTAAAAGAGGCTATTGTTCCTGAAGTGAACGATGAATTTGCAACCAAACTCGGATTTGAAAATTTAGATAAACTAAAAGAAGCTGTTGAAAAACAAATTGTTGCTGAATATGATCAGATGTCCCGTTTGAGATTGAAACGTGATATTTTGGATGTGTTGGCTGAGAAAGTTAATTTTGAATTGCCTGAAGGATTGGTTGATACAGAATTCAAGCAAATTTGGCAGCGTATTGAAAATGACCGTAAAAATGATCTTCTTGATGAAGAAGACAAGAACAAAGACGAGGAAACTTTAAAGGCGGATTATCGCAAAATTGCAGAAAGACGTGTTCGCCTTGGATTGCTGGTTGTTGAAATTGGAAGAGTCAATTCGATAACAATTAATGAAGACGAACTTGTTCAGGCGATGCGGGCCGAGGCAATGCGTTATCCGGGGCAAGAAAAAGAAGTTATGGAATTTTTCCAGAAAAATCCGCAGGCTGTCGAATCTATTCGCGGTCCACTTTACGAGAATAAAGTTCTTGATTATATTACAGAGCTTGCCACGGTAGAGGATAAAGAGGTGAGTCCGGAAGAGCTCTCTAATATGCCCGCTGTTAAGATTTAGGAATTTTATAGATTTTAGTATTGGGAATGTCTGGAAATTTTTCCAGACATTCTTTTTTTGGAAAATTGAATTCTATCTTATTTTTGTTGTATTTATTTTCTTAAATTGAATAAATATACTATTATTTAATCAAACATAAATTTGGGAAGAAAATTAATGAGAGATTTCAAGTCTCTGGAAATATATGATAATACACTTGTTCCAATGGTTGTTGAACAAACGTCCAGAGGGGAACGTGCTTTTGATATTTATTCTCGTCTGCTTAAGGAAAGAATCATTTTTCTCACGGGTCCTGTATATGATCAAGTTGCATCTTTGATTTCTGCTCAGTTATTATATTTAGAAAGTGTAAATCCAAAAAAAGAAATTTCTTTCTATATCAACAGTCCTGGTGGTGTAGTATCGGCTGGTTTGGCAATTTATGATACGATGCAATATATACGTTGTCCTGTGAGTACTGTCTGCATTGGTCAAGCTGCCTCAATGGGATCATTACTTTTATGTGGAGGTGAACCCAATAATCGATTTGCCTTGCCCAATGCGAGAATCATGGTTCATCAGCCTTCTGGTGGTGCGCAAGGTCAGGCAAGCGATATAGAAATTCAGGCCAAAGAAATATTGGAAATACGTAAAAAGCTTAACGAGATTTATAAATTGCATACCGGAAGAACACTAGAGGAAATTGAACAACGTCTTGAAAGAGACAGTTATATGTCACCTGAAGAGGCTAGGGATTTTGGTATAATTGATAAGGTAGTTCAAAATCGTAATGCAGATTTGTTAAAAGAAAGTGACAAATAGTCATAATATTATTATAAGATTTCTTTAAAAATTATCTTATTTAACTAAATAATTTATATAATGATATTTACTGGTTGGTATTTCTGACCCTGACTTTAATTGGGGGTGAAGGTTAAAATGACTGATAATAAAAAAGATTCAAAAAATGCGTTATATTGCTCTTTTTGCGGGAAGTCACAGCATGAGGTGCGTAAATTAATCGCAGGTCCAACCGTATTTATTTGCGATGAATGTGTCGAATTATGTATGGATATTGTGCGTGAAGAAAATAAAACGCAAATAGCAAAAAAACAAGGCAATCTACCCACTCCTAAAGAAATTTGTAAAATTTTGGATGATTATGTTATAGGACAGACAGACGCAAAAAAGGTTTTGTCCGTTGCTGTTCATAATCATTATAAACGGTTAAACCAGATCGATAAAGCTGGTGATGTGGAGATAGCTAAATCCAATATCCTGCTTATTGGACCAACCGGAACCGGTAAAACCTTGTTGGCCCAAACCCTTGCAAGAATTCTGGATGTTCCTTTTACAATGGCAGATGCAACAACCCTGACCGAGGCAGGATATGTTGGTGAAGATGTTGAAAACATATTATTGAAATTGTTACAGGCTGCAGATTATAACGTGGAACGGGTGCAGCGGGGTATCGTTTACATTGATGAAATTGATAAAATTTCACGTAAATCTGATAATCCTTCAATTACAAGGGATGTAAGTGGCGAAGGTGTTCAGCAAGCTCTTCTTAAGATTATGGAAGGTACTGTTGCATCTGTTCCTCCTCAAGGAGGACGGAAACATCCGCAACAGGAATTCCTGCAAGTGGATACTACGAATATTCTCTTTATTTGTGGTGGTGCATTTGCAGGTTTGGATAAAATCATTAGTGATAGGAGTGTAGGGTACACGATTGGATTTGGTGCAGATGTAAATTCACAAGATCATAAAGAAGTTGGGAAATTGTTTCGACAGATGGAACCCGAAGATTTGATGAAATTCGGGTTAATTCCTGAATTTATTGGAAGATTGCCCGTAATCGCTACACTTGATGATCTTGATCAAAAAGCATTGATGAAGATACTGACTGAGCCAAAAAATGCTCTAATAAAACAATATCAAAAACTGTTTGAAATGGAGAACGTACAATTGCAATTTACAGAAGAAGCTATTCGAGAAATTGCTAATAAGGCTATTGAACGACAGACAGGTGCGCGTGGGTTGCGTTCAATTCTGGAAGATATTCTTTTGTCGACAATGTATGAATTGCCAGATCTTAAAGGGGTAAGCAAAGTCGTCATTAATAAAGAGGTGATTAACCATAAAGAGGAACCGGTTTATGTTTATGAGGAGATATCTCCTCATAAAGAACAAACAGCATAAACACTTATTGTTTTATGGAAAAGACTCTTTTAAAAGGGTCTTTTTTATTATTATCAAAAAAGGTTGAGAAATATCTTATTTTTGATGTAAATTTTTTTTATATTAATTTATTATCTGTAATAAATCTTGATATTTAGGATTGTTTTTTACTCATAAAGGTTCAGGATAATTAATTCTGTTTATTACTTTAAAAAAAATTAATACACTGCATATATAATATTAAGATTGTAATCTTATAGAATGTGCCATCCTGGGCATTCTTACAGGATCGTCCATATAAGGAGGTCATAAATTTATGACAGAAAAGAAAATTGAATCCGAAATCTCTGAAAAAAAAGAGAAGGATGCCAATAAAGACCAAGAAATAAGGCAGCCCAATAATATGGCTGTTCTACCGTTAAGGGATATTGTTGTATTTCCATATATGATTGTACCTTTATTTGTAGGGCGAGAAAAATCGGTCTGCGCTTTAGAGGAAGTTACAAAAAATCATTCAAAAATATTGCTTGTTTCCCAAAAAGATGCTTCAGTTGAAGATCCTACGGAAAAGGATGTTTATTCATTTGGAACAATTGCAACTATTTTACAGTTGTTAAAATTACCTGATGGAACAGTCAAGGTATTGGTAGAGGGTATTCAACGTGCCAAGGTCAAGAAATTTATTGATCATGAAGCTTTTTTTGAGGCAGAGGTTGAGCTTATTGAAGAAACGGAGAATGATGACAAGGAGATTAATGTCTTAAAAAGAACAATGACTAATCAGTTTGAGCAATATGTTAAACTGAACAAGTCAATCGCGCCTGAAGTTCTGGTAGCTGTCAATCAAATTGAAAATTCTTCCAAGGCTATAGATACAATTACAAGCCATCTTAATCTTAAAGTTTCTGAAAAACAGGAAATACTTGAAACGGTTGATTTGAAAAAACGCTTGGAAAAACTTCTTGAACATTTGGAAACAGAAGTTGGAGTATTACAAGTTGAAAAGCGTATACGAAACCGTGTTAAAAAACAGATGGAGAAGACACAGCGCGAATATTATTTGAATGAGCAGTTAAAGGCTATTCAAAAAGAATTGGGCGAGGGCGAAGACGGCAAAGATGAGTTGACAGAATTAGAAGACAAGATAAAAAAACTTCGCTTAACCAAGGAAGCTCGTGACAAGGCATTATCTGATCTTAAAAAATTACGCGGGATGAGTCCGATGTCTGCAGAGGCAACCGTTGTGCGTAATTATTTAGACTGGATTGTAGGTTTGCCTTGGAAAAAACGTTCCAAAATTTCCAAGAATCTAAAAAAAGCGGAGGAAATTTTAAACTACGATCATTATGGACTGGAAAAGGTTAAGGAAAGAATTCTTGAATATCTTGCTGTTCAAATCCGCTCTTCTAAACTTAAAGGTCCAATTTTATGCCTTGTTGGACCGCCAGGTGTTGGTAAAACATCCCTTGCCCGTTCTATAGCCAAGGCAACGGGACGTGAATATGTTCGCATGTCCTTGGGGGGTGTACGCGATGAAGCCGAGATTCGTGGACATCGTCGAACATATATTGGTGCAATGCCCGGTAAAATTATTCAGGGAATGAAAAAGGCTGGGACTTCTAATCCTTTATTCTTACTGGACGAAATTGATAAACTTGGAGCAGACTGGCGCGGAGATCCAGCTTCCGCTCTTTTGGAAGTTCTTGATCCTGAACAGAATTCCACGTTTGTAGATCATTATCTAGAAGTCGATTATGATCTTTCTGATGTAATGTTCATTACAACGGCAAATAGTTTCAATATGCCACAACCTTTATTGGATCGTATGGAAATTATCCGCATTGCCGGTTATACAGAAGATGAGAAGGTTCAGATCGCCCGTCAGCATTTGATCAAGAAGGAGGGGGAATCTCATAGTCTTAAACCTACAGAATGGTCAATTGATGATGACGTGTTGCGTGAACTTGTCCGCACATATACCCGTGAGGCAGGTGTACGTAATCTTGAACGAGAGATAGCGAAAATTGCTCGTAAAATTGTGAAGAAGATCGTTTCTGGAGAATGTGACCATATAAAGATCACGTTGGATAATCTGGAGGATTATGTCGGGGTTAAACGGTATTTTTATGGTGAAAGTGAAGAACGCGATATTATAGGTGTCGTAACTGGACTTGCGTGGACAGAAGTAGGTGGTGACATTCTTCATATAGAAAGTGTCATGGTTCCAGGCAAGGGGCATATAAAGATAACCGGGAAGCTTGGCGAGGTAATGCAGGAAAGTGTATCTGCAGCCTTATCTTATGTAAAAAGTCGAGCTTTGCAATTTGGAATACATCCTGATTTGTTTGAAAAGCATGATATACATGTTCATGTTCCTGAGGGTGCAACCCCAAAGGATGGACCATCTGCTGGTGTTGCGATGGCAACCAGTATTGTCAGCATTATGACAGGTATTCCTGTTCGTAAGGATATAGCCATGACAGGGGAAATCACTTTGCGGGGCAGGGTTTTACCTATAGGCGGTCTTAAGGAAAAATTGCTTGCTGCATTGCGTGCAGGAGTTAAGAAAGTTTTCATTCCTCAAGAAAATGAAAGGGATTTGGTGGAAATACCTGAAAATGTCAAATCAAATCTGACAATTGTTCCGGTTAAAATGGTAGATGATGTTATTCATCAAGCATTGATTAGACCCTACGAATCTATTGAGCTAGAGGAAACCTCTGCACCAGTAATTGCGAAAAAAAGTAATGTTTCATCAAAAAAACAGCTGGCACATTAAATAATGTGGTGATATTGCAACCAAAAATAGAATAAATGTATTAAAATAACTATTGAAGTCCTTGAACGGTTGACGTTCTTGAAAAGTGCTTCAATAGTTTAAGATATGGATGTAATATCCATTAGCAGTTAAATTTAGTCTGTGATTATTATAGAAAGAAAAAAGAATGGAAAAACCTCTAAATAAACAAGAACTTGTTGCCGCTGTTGCTGAAAAAACAGAATTGTCAAAAGCCAAATCAGGTGAGGTTATCGATGCAGTATTGAGTACTATTGAAGAAACACTTGCAAAAAAACAAGAGGTTCGCCTTGTAGGTTTTGGCAGTTTCGTCACTGCTCATCGTAAAGCAGCCAAAGGGCGTAACCCACGTACAGGTGAAGAAATCAAGATTCCAGCATCTACTTCAGTACGTTTTAAACCTGGTAAATTGTTAAAAGAAGCTGTTAGTAAATAATTTTAAAAAAAGTTCATTTTTTTTGAAAAAATAACTGGACAACACAACGGCTTCAGTGTTAAGAAGTCGTTGTTCCGGTAAACGGAGCGGGCGATTAGCTCAGTTGGTAGAGCATCTCGTTTACACCGAGAGGGTCGGCAGTTCGAGCCTGTCATCGCCCACCATAAATTAATATTTTGTTAGATATTAATATTGACAAAATATTAAAGAGCTTTTAGAAAGCTTCATGTAATGCGCGGGTGTAGCTCAGTTTGGTTAGAGCGCCGGCCTGTCACGCCGGAGGTCGCGGGTTCGAGCCCCGTCACTCGCGCCATTTAATTTATAGTATAATGGCGCAATAATAGAAAATCACTAAAATTTTCATCAAAATAATTTGTTCCATTAAATTTATTAAAATAATCAATAAAAATCAATATATTTAATATTAACAGTGTAATTCTTTTTTTTCTTTGATATAAAGAATTGAGTTCATTTTTGACAAATGATTTAATTTTCTATAAAAAATTAAAGAGTATTAGCCATGCAGGCAATTTTAAACAGTTATTTACCCGTGTTAATATTTGGGATTATTTCTTTAATAATTGCGGTTGCAATGTTGGGTGCGGCATTATTTTGTGCAAAACAAAAACCATATGCTGAAAAGATAACGCCTTATGAGTGCGGATTTCCGGCATTTGAAAATGCACGTCATATGTTTGACGTGCGCTATTATTTGGTGGGAATATTATTCACGATATTTGATCTGGAAATGGTGTTTCTGTTTCCATGGGCTTTGACCCTGTCTAAAACTGGCATGTTCGGTTTTTTCTCTATGGTTGTATTTCTTTTAGTCCTGACCATAGGTTTCGCGTATGAATGGTGCAAAGGTGCACTGGAATGGGATTAAGTAAAAATTATTCCATTGTCGGTTAAAACGAGTAGATAATGAATATAAAAATAACAAATAAATCTGATCCTGATCAGGTTTACTGGAATCAAGAAACGTTACCTCCTGGATCTGAACAGGATGCAGTTATTAAAGGAATAACGGGGGCAATTTCAAATAAAGGTTTTGTTGTTGCCAAGCTTGACCAATTAATCAATTGGGGAAGAACTGGCAGTCTTTGGCCAATGACATTTGGGTTGGCTTGTTGTGCTGTTGAAATGATTCATGCCTATATGCCACGTTATGATTTGGACCGTATGGGGGTTGTTCCAATGGGATCGCCCAGACAGGCAGATGTCATGCTTGTGGCTGGTACGGTAACGAATAAAATGGCACCTGCTTTACGTCGATTATATGACCAAATGTCAGAACCAAGATGGGTTCTTTCAATGGGATCCTGTGCAAATGGTGGGGGATATTATCATTATTCCTATTCAGTCGTAAGGGGATGTGATCGTATTGTCCCTGTAGATGTTTATGTACCCGGGTGTCCGCCAACCGCTGAGGCATTGATTTATGGTATTATGTTGTTGAAAAAGAAAATCAAGCGTACAGGGACAATTCTTCGTGGTTAATTTTACAGAAAATTCTAAAAAAAGAACTTTAAATCAAAAAGCAAATTTGCAGGCGATTGGTATGATGCTCATGTCTTCGTCAAATGGCGTTGTCAAGGCTGAGTTTGATCACGATGAATTAATCATATTGGTTAAACTCAACTGTTTGCTTGATGTGTTAATTCTGCTTAAAAATCATCCCATTTGCAAATTCGAACAATTGATGGATTTGTGCGGTGTTGATTATCCCTACCGTCAAAAAAGATTTGATGTTGTCTATAATCTTTTATCTGTAACATTGAATCAGCGTATTCGTATCATTGTTCATACAGATGAAAAAGAACCGGTTCCCTCCGTTCATCATTTATGGAAAAATGCAACGTGGTGGGAACGTGAATGTTATGACATGTTTGGTATATTATTTTCCGGACAGCCTGATTTGAGGCGCATTTTGACGGATTACGGATTTGATGGACATCCTTTGCGAAAGGATTTCCCTGTTACAGGATATGTAGAAGTTAGATATGATGCTGATCAAAATAAAGTAATTTATGAACCGGTCCATTTGACACAGGAGATGCGGGACTTTGATTTTGATTCACCCTGGGAAGGTATTGTAACACTTCCTGGTGACGAAAAGATTCATGAGAAGCGTCAAAATATTAAACCGTATTCTATATAGGATTAAACGGTAAAAGGATATTTGATGAGTGAAATTATACAAGAAGGGGTAACCGATAAAACATCAGAGGTGAAATCTGAAATTTCTCAGAATATATCACATGTTTTATCAGGTGATACGCACACGATTAATTTTGGACCACAACATCCTTCTGCTCATGGTGTGTTGCGTGTTGTGATGGAATTAGAGGGTGAGGTTGTTAAAAGGGCAACTCCGCATATTGGTTTATTACATCGTGGAACAGAAAAATTACTGGAGCACAAGGCTTATCATAAGGGACTGCCTTATTTTGATCGTTTGGATTATGCCTCTCCAATGAGCGAGGAACATGCCTATGTTCTTGCTACAGAAAAATTGCTGGGGATTGATGTTCCTGATCGTGCAAAATGGATAAGAGTTCTGTTTGCTGAAATAACCCGTATATTAAATCATTTACTGAACGTGACTGCCATGGGTCTCGATTGTGGGGCGATGACACCTGCATTGTGGGCTTATGAAGAGCGCGAAAAATTAATGGAATTTTATGAAGGTGTATCTGGCGCCCGCTTTCATGCGAATTATTTTAGGCATGGGGGGGTGGCTAAGGATATGCCCGCAGGTATGGAAGAGAAAATTGGAAAATGGGTTAGAGATTTTCCAAAATTAATTGATGATATTGAAGGATTGTTAACAGAAAACCGTATTTGGAAACAGCGAACTGTTGGAATTGGAATCTGTACAACTGAAGATGCATTGTCATGGGGATTTTCTGGTCCATGTTTGCGAGCATCGGGAGTTGCATGGGATTTGCGGCGATCCCAACCCTATGATAATTATGATAAAGTTGATTTTAAAATTCCCGTTGCTCGGCAAGGGGATTGTTATGATCGGTATTTGATTCGTGTTGTTGAAATGCGCGAGAGCGCCAAAATAATTGAGCAATGCCTAAGCAAGATAAAACCTGGTCCAATTAAGACTGAAGATGATAAAATCTCACCTCCAAAACGCAAAGATATGAAACATTCAATGGAGGCATTGATTCATCATTTCAAACTTTATAGTGAAGGATTTCATGTTCCTGCAGGCACAACCTATACCGCTGTTGAAAGTCCAAAAGGTGAATTTGGGGTATATCTTGTGGCGGATGGCGGAAGCAAACCTTATCGTTGTAAAATACGTCCGACAGGTTTTTCGCATCTTCAAGCATTAGATGAATTATCCCATCGATATATGTTGGCTGACATGGTTGCAATTATTGGTTCGTTGGATTTGGTTTTTGGTGAAGTGGATAGATAGGGTGTAATGTCAGAAAGTAAAATGAATATTGAGCCATCTGACTTCACTTTTGATAAAGAAAGTGAAATGCAGATAGAGAAGGTGCTTGCAAAATATCCGACAGGGAGAAAAGCAAGTGCTGTTATACCTTTATTATATATCGTTCAAGATCAGATGAAACGTTTGACCAAAAGTGCTTGGGTGCCAAAGGCGGCCATGGCTGCTGTTGCAAAACGTCTGGAAATTGCGCCTGTGAGGGTATTAGAAATTGCCACATTTTATACAATGTTTAACCTCGAACCCATAGGGCAATATCATTTGCAAGTTTGTGGAACAACACCATGCTGGTTGAGGGGATCGGATGAAGTGGTTGAAGCCTGTAAAAAAGCGACAGGAATCAGGGAATTTGGTCAAACCAGTGAAGATGGATTGTTCACGCTTTCCGAGGTTGAATGTTTGGGTGCCTGTGCAAATGCGCCTATTCTACAGGTTGATCATGATTATTATGAAGACATGAATGGTCCAAAAACCATTGAGTTAATTAATGCATTGAGAAGAGGGGAAAAATCGCCTCCAGGATCTGCATTAAATCGTTTGAATTCGGCTCCTTTGCGTCAAGATCATTCCTTATCAGATAATTCAAAGGCCAAAAAACGATGCTAGAATCTAAAGACCGTATTTATGTCAATTTGCATGGTCAGGATGACTGGAAATTGGCAGGTGCTCGTAAACGGGGTGATTGGGATAATACCAAGGCTATTTTAGCTTTGGGACGTGAAAAAATCGTCAAAGAGGTAATTGACTCAGGGTTAAGGGGACGTGGTGGCGCAGGTTTCTCTACAGGTCTAAAATGGTCGTTTATGCCCAAAGGGGATGGTCCCTTACCTCATTATTTGGTAATTAATGGGGATGAATCAGAGCCTGGCACTTGCAAGGACAGGGAAGTTTTACGTCATGAGCCTCATAAAATTGTTGAAGGTGCATTGCTTGCCTCTTTTGCAATAGGCGCGCATGTTGCCTACATATATATTCGTGGTGAATATTACCATGAAGCCAACAGACTGCAAGTTGCCATTGACGAGGCATATGAAGCGGGATTGATCGGTAAAAATGCCTGTGGTAGTGGTTGGGATTTTGATTTTTATATTCATCGCGGTGCAGGCGCATATATTTGTGGTGAGGAAACAGCCCAGCTTGAAAGTCTTGAAGGCAAAAAGGGACAGCCGCGTCTGAAGCCACCTTTCCCAGCGGGTAAGGGATTATATGGTTGTCCTACCACGATCAATAATGTTGAAAGCATTTCGGTAACCCCTACAATAATGCGTAGAGGAGCCGCTTGGTTTTCAAGTATAGGGCGTAAAAACAATACTGGTCCAAAACTAATGGCGATTTCGGGTCATATTCAAACTCCCTGTGTATTTGAAGAGGCATTGGGATTGCCCTTGAAGGAAATTATTGAACGTCATGGCGGGGGTGTACGTGGTGGATGGGATAACCTTTTAGCTGTTATTCCGGGTGGTACGTCAATGCCCATGCTGAACAAGGAAGTGTGTGATACCGTTATAATGGATTTTGACGGTATGCGTGAAGTTGGGTCCGGGTTGGGAACGGCTGGCATAGTTGTGATGGATAAGTCAACGGATCTTATTAGGGCGATTACACGTATTTCTCAGTTCTATAAACATGAAAGCTGTGGTCAGTGCACTCCATGTCGGGAAGGATCCAATTGGGTGCTGAAGGTCATGAAGAGAATGACAGAGGGACGTGCAGAAATAGAAGAAATTGATATGTTGATGGATGTAACGAAACAGATTGAAAACACAACAATCTGTGCAATGGGTATGTCTGTTGCCTGGCCCGTGCAAGCATTAATTCGTAATTTCCGTCCAATGATGGAACAAAGAATTATGGATTATAAGAAAACCCATGGTGGTGCTGTTCAGGTCCAGGTGCCTGTTGGAACGCCGGTATTGGGATAGGAAGGAATTATGGTAAAAGTTATCGTTGATGGTATTCCTGTGGATGTTCCCAATGGTTCTTCAGTATTACAGGCCTGTGAGGCAGCAGGAAAGGAAATCCCTCGTTTTTGTTATCATGAAAAACTTTCTGTGGCTGGAAACTGCAGAATGTGTATGGTTGAGATAACCGGTTCTCGTAAACCTCTGGTTTCATCATGCTCACAGCCAGTAATGAATGGAATGCAGGTTTTGACTGACACAGAAATGGTCAGGGCAGCGCGTCGCAGTACGATGGAACTGTTATTAATCAATCATCCCTTGGATTGTCCTATTTGCGACCAAGGTGGTGAATGTGATTTACAGGACCAGGCAGTAGGTTATGGACGTGAATGTTCGCGATTCAGGGATGAAAAAAGGGCAGTTACTGATAAGTATCTCGGACCGTTGGTTCGCACTGTCATGACACGTTGCATTCAATGTACACGTTGTATTCGTTTTATGAATGAAATCGCTGGTACGGCAGAACTTGGCGGAATCAACCGGGGTACCAATCTAGAAATCACACCCTTTCTTGAAGAGGGTATCAATACAGAACTTTCCGGAAATCTTATTGATGTTTGCCCTGTTGGGGCTTTAACGGCCAAACCAACCGCGTTCCGTTACCGTTCGTGGGAACTGAAAAATACTGATTCAATAGATGTGATGGATTCTGTGGGAACGAATATAACTTTACAAGTGCGAGGAAGTGAGGTTTTGAGAATTCTCCCCCGTCAAAATGATGATGTTAATGAAAGTTGGCTTGCTGATAAGGGTCGTTTCTCTCTGGATGGTTTGAAACGGCGGCGTCTGGATCGACCATGGATAAGGAAAGAAGGCAAACTTGTCGAAACTTCATGGAATGAGGTAGTCCAGGTTGTTTCCCAAAAATTAAAATCTACGAAAAAAGAGCGTATAGGCGTCATTGCAGGGGATTTATGTGATGCAGAAAGCATGTTCGCATTAAAAAATTTGATGAACGATCTTGGGGTCAGCAATTTAGATTGTCGTCAAGATGGGGCATATTACGATACCTCTTATCGTGGACATTATGTTTTCAATAGTACGATTGCAGGAATTGAGCAGGCTGATGCTTTATTGATGATAGGTGCTTTTCCACGTCAAGAGGCACCTGTATTGAATGCCCGTATTCGTAAAAGATGGTTGTCTCTTACCGAACAATTTCCAATTGCATTTATAGGTGAACTTATTGATGATCCTACGTATAAAATTGAGAATTTAGGAGAGGATCCAACTTTAATTGATTCATTGTTACGAAATGAGCTTGCCTTTAACGAAATTCTGAATAATGCGAAACGCCCAATGATTATTATTGGACATGGGGCATTGGTTCGTGAAGATGCAAAATTAATATTTGAAAAAACCTTGGCTTTGGCTCATAAAATTGGCGCCGTAACCGAAAATTGGAATGGATTCAATGTCCTTCATCATGCAGCCGCTCGTGTTGCGGGTCTGGATATGGAATTTTATCCTAAATCGGATTCACAAGATGCACGCTCGATGGTTACGGGTGGCACAGATCTTTTGTGGTTGCTTGATGCAGATGAAATTGATCTTTCAAAATTGGCTGCCGATTGCTTTGTGATTTATCAGGGACATCATGGAGATCGGTCTGCCAAACGTGCTGATATTATTTTACCTGGAGCCGCTTATACAGAAAAATCAGGTATTTATGTTAATACTGAAGGCAGAATTCAGCAGGGTAACAGGGCGATTTTACCTCCTGGAAATGCCAAGGAAGATTGGAAAATTATTTCAGAAATTGCCCAATCAATGAATATTGATCTTCCTTATTCCAATTTATATGAGTTAAGAACTTGCCTGGCACAGGCCTATCCTGTATTTAAGGAAAAGGGAGTAGTTAGAAACCAGATGTGTTCTTCCATAAATATTTCAGAAAAAAACATTGAAAAACAATCTTTTAGGGCGATTATTTCAGATTATTTCTTAACGAATTCAATCAGTAGAGCCAGCCTCACAATGCATGAATGTTCAAAAACACGTGGTGCCAATTCATCGGCAAAAGCTGCGGAGTGATATCATGGAACATTTCTTTTTTCATACATTACTCGGATCAGTTATCCTGATTATATTAAAAACACTGGCACTATTGGTTCCAGTGCTTGTCGGTGTCGCTTATCTGACTTGGTTGGAACGTAAAGTTTTGGCTGCAATTATGCTTCGTAAAGGTCCGAATGTTGTTGGTCCTTTCGGTTTGCTGCAACCCTTTGCCGATGCGGTTAAAATGATTTTTAAGGAAACGATCATTCCTGCCAAGGCAAATCGGGTCTTGTTTTTTGTCGCGCCAATTCTAGTCTTTACATTGTCCCTATTCGCATGGGCGGTAATTCCCGTGAATGATGGTTGGGCTGTTGCAAATCTTAATATTGGTATACTTTACCTATTGGCGATTTCCTCCTTGGGTGTTTACGGAACTCTGTTGGCCGGCTGGGCCTCGAATTCGAAATACTCTTTATTGGGGGCCATGCGTGCCACGGCACAGATGATATCTTATGAAGTCTCGATTGGACTTGTTATCGTTTCCGTACTGTTGCTTGTTGGTAGTGCAAATATGAACGATATTGTCCTGGCACAAAAACATGTCTGGTTTTTCCTGCCAATGTTTCCCATGTTCATTATTTTCTTTATTTCATGTTTAGCTGAAACCAATCGTCCACCTTTTGATTTTTCAGTTGGTGAAAGTGAACTGGTGGCAGGTTTTTTTGTGGAATATTCCTCAATGGCCTTCGGATTATTTTTTCTGGCTGAATATGGCAACATGATTTTGATGTCTGCAATTACCAGCATCATATTTTTAGGTGGATGGTTGCCACCCTTTGATTGTGTGCCGTTTACCTGGATACCTGCACCTTTCTGGATGATAATTAAAGTTTTATTTTGTCTATTTTGTTTTATATGGGTAAGAAGCGCGTTTCCAAGATACCGTTATGATCAGTTAATGCGATTAGGCTGGAAAATATTCTTACCCTTTTCATTAATATGGGTTGTGCTTACCGCTGCGTTTGTAATGGTAACCGGCGTAGGGATATATGGAGGAGCTGGTTAATGGGTTTTATTGATAGAACCGCACGGTCTTTTTTATTATCAGAATTGTTGACTGGACTTGGAATAACACTACGTTATTTCTTCAAACCGAAGGCAACAATCAATTATCCTTATGAAAAAAGTCCTCTTTCACCACGGTTTAGAGGGGAGCATGCCTTGCGTCGTTATGCCAATGGAGAAGAGCGTTGCATTGCGTGCAAATTGTGTGAGGCAACGTGTCCGGCTGAAGCAATTACCATTGAGGCTGAAGAGCGGAATGATGGTTCGAGAAGAACTACCCGGTATGATATAGATATGACAAAATGCATCTATTGTGGGTTATGTCAGGAAGCATGTCCTGTTGACGCGATTGTTCAAGGACCCAATTACGAATTCGCCACTGAAACTCGGGAAGAGTTGATGTACGACAAAAGCAAATTATTGTCTAATGGGGATCAATGGGAAAGTGCCTTGGCATTGAGACTGGAGCAGGATGCTCCATATCGGTGAGGCAGGAAACATTTAAAATGAATAAATTAATTTATATATCGGGTCTTATAAAGATCTTTGATCAGGAATTAGGATAATGACACCGATTATTCTTTTTTATATTTTCGCAATAATTTTGCTACTATCAGCATCGATGGTTGTTTTTGTTCGAAATTCAGTTCATGCAGCCCTATTTCTAATTCTTGCATTCTGTAATGCCGCTGGATTGTTTATGCTGGCCGGTGCCGAATTTTTGGCTATACTTTTGATAGCCATATATGCTGGTGCAGTCATGGTTCTGTTTATGTTTATTGTAATGACAATGCAAATAGAGCTGGTCCAGTTAAAGGAAGGAATGCAGCGTTACATGCCTGTGGGTTGTATCATTGCTTTTATTCTTGTCGTTGAATTTATTATGATTGCCATCCATTGGCATGTTGATCCTGAATTGATAGGCAAGGGTCAAAATTCTGCGTTGCATGATATTTCGAATACCAAAGCATTGGGGGATATTTTATATACGCATTATGTTTTGTTATTCCAGATTTGTGGATTAATCCTGCTTGTTGCAATGATCGGTGCAATTGTCTTGACCCTGCATAAAAATCCTAAAAACCGTAGACAGAACATTATGCGCCAACATATGCGCGAACCTAGCCAAACTCTGGAAATTCGTGATGTGCCCTTGAATAAAAGCATTCAGGATATTGGCGGTTTCCTTCGTCCCAAAGAGACTTATTATGGTGTTGTACAAGAGGATTCCTTCGGTCCAAAACCTGGTGATAAAACCGATATTACTGAAAAAAGACAGCAAAGGGAGCAAATGAAATGAATATTTTAAATTCTGTGGGGCTTGCTCCCTATATGATTGTCAGTGGTATTTTATTTTCAATTGGTCTGTTTGGTGTTTTTGCCAATCGGAAGAATTTAATTGTTATATTGATGTCTATTGAATTGATGCTTTTATCTGCAAATCTTAATTTAATTGCATTCTCTTCTTTATATAGCAATTTAACAGGGCAGATTATGGTTATGTTTAGCCTTACAGTCGCCGCTGCAGAATCTGCCATCGGACTTGCCATTATTATGGTATTTTATCGTAATCGTCGGTCGGTGGAAGTGCAAGATACGATGATGATGAAGGGGTAAAGAAATGACATCATCATTATTTATTACAGCTGTTATCTCACCCTTGGCTGGTTTTTTATGCGCAGGGTTAATGGGGCGGATAATCGGTGATTCATTTGCGAAGTTTATTTCTATTCTTGGAATGTCCATATCGGTTACATGTGCATGGCTTGTAACTTGGCAATTTTTTGCCAATCATATGGATAGTCAAGTTGTTCATTTTATGGAGTGGATCAATGCCGGTAATTTTCATATTAACTGGTATTTGAAACTGGACAGTTTGTCTGTCGCCATGTTGACGATGGTATCAAGCATATCCTTGTTAATCCATATCTATAGTATGGGATATATGTCGCATGACACGATGCCAACTTATCGCTTTTTTGCATATTTATCTTTATTTACATTCAGTATGATTGCCTTGATTACTTCTAATAATCTGGTTCAATTGTTTTTTGGCTGGGAAGGGGTAGGTTTATGCAGTTATTTACTTATTGGATACTGGTATATGCGTCCAGCAGCTATATCAGCCGCAATCAAGGCTTTTGTTGTAAATCGTATTGCGGATCTATTTTTTCTCGTAGGCATTAGTTTGCTTTTTATCACGACCGGTTCGGTTTTTTATAATGAAATATTTCAAAAATTACCTGATTTAGTTCAACTGCATTATCATTTATTGGGTTTTGATTTCCAGATATATGAATTTATTGCATTCCTGCTATTTGTCGGGGCCATGGGAAAGTCTGCCCAATTGTTTTTTCATGTATGGTTACCGGATGCAATGGAAGGACCAACGCCAGTTTCCGCACTTATTCATGCCGCAACTATGGTGACAGCAGGTGTATTCTTGATGGCAAGAATGTCACCCCTGGTTGAATTGGCTCCACATGTTAAGATATTCATTATTGTTATAGGATCATTAACAGCATTATTTGCCGGTTCTGTTGCTTTGGTACAATCAGATATTAAGAAATCCATTGCTTATTCAACTTGTTCTCAGCTTGGATATATGTTTGTCGCAGTTGGTGTGGGAACCTATCAAATTGCAGTATTCCATTTAACGACACACGCTTTTTTCAAGGCATTGTTGTTTCTTGGTGCGGGATCAGTGATTATCGCGCTTCATGATGAACAGGATATGTTCAAGATGGGTGGATTGTATAAAAAATTACCTTTGACTTGCATATTGATGTGGATAGGCTGTTTAGCATTGGGTGGAATATATCCATTTGCAGGTTACTGGTCAAAAGATGCCATTCTGGAAGCTGTTTGGGCAACCCAATCTTCTTTGGGATATGCGGCTTGGGTTGTATTGTTATTAACTGCGTTTCTTACAAGCCTATATAGCTGGCGGATGTTGTTTCTTGTGTTCCATGGAAAACCAAAACATAAGGAAAATTATGATCATGCAAAAGAATCTCCTTTCTCTATGACTTTACCCATGATCATACTTGGTGTTTCATCAATTATTGGAGGCATTATCCTATATCCTTATTATATAGGTTCTCAACAAGTTATATTTTGGGGAGGTTCAATTGTTAATGTTTCAGCTAATTTGCATATGATTATTGAGCAACATACACCTGCAATTATTGCATTAATGCCACTTATACTTGGTATACTGGGTATTTTAATCGCTTATTTATGTTATATAGTTAATCCGAATATCCCTATATCATTAGCTCAGTCAATGAAGGGGTTTTACCGTTTTCTATTAAATGCATGGTATTTCGATAAACTTTACGATGTAATAATTATCCGTCCTTATGCGGTTTTGTCTAAGGCATTATGGAAAATTGGTGAAAAAGATATTATCCAGGAATTTCCTGTCATACTGGCGCAATTTACAAATCGTTCTGCCAAAGGGATATCCTGGATTCAAAATGGTTCTTTTGCTTTATATGCTTTTACCATGGCAATTGGGTTGGTGGTTATCGTCGCCACTTTCCTGATCTATCAATGATATTAAGTTAAGTCAGGATAAATCCGATGAATTGGACGCTTGCTATTCCAGAAATTGTATTAACAATTGGTGGTCTTATTATATTGTTATTCGGGGCGCTGCAAAAAAAGGAAAATTCCTTTTTTCCCTCTGCCATTTTTTCTACGGCAATATTTATTGCCGCGGGATTTTTAACGTTAACCAATGCAAATGGGTTGGCATATTACGGGTTATTTGTAAATGATGAATTTTCCCGTTACATGAAATTGCTGGTTCTTATTGCAGGTTTATTAACAATTATTTTGTCCTTGGATTTTAATAAAAAAAATAAAACAACATATTTTGAATTTATAGCGTTGATAATTTTTTCCACGGTCGGTGCAATGGTTATGGTCTCATCCAATAATCTTATGAGCCTGTATCTTGGACTGGAGTTATCTTCGTTATCTTTATATATTTTATGTGCAATTGATCGTAACAATCCGTTATCAGCTGAATCTGGGATTAAATATTTCATTTTGGGATCAGTCGCGTCTGCAATTTTACTTTATGGTATTTCTATGCTTTATGGCGCAGCTGGAAGTATGGAATATAACAATGTTCATAAAGCCATTGCAGCGGCAAATTATAATAATATAGGTTTTGTCGTGGGACTGGTTTTTGTTTTAATTGGAATATGCTTTAAAATTTCTGCAGTACCTTTTCATATGTGGACACCGGATGTTTATCAAGGTGCTCCCACGCCTGTTACAACCTTTCTTTCGACGTCGCCAAAATTTGCAGCTTTTGCATTATTTTTACGGTTAATGTCGGAACCTTTTGGAACCTTATCCTATCAATGGCAGTTTTTGATTGAAGTTATATCATTGTTATCCATAATTATTGGAAGTATTGGTGCTATATCACAATTAAATATTAAAAGAATGATGGCATATTCTTCAGTTGCACATATGGGATATGCAATGGTTGGATTAGCTGCAGGAAATTCAAATGGTGTTTTGGGAACGATCATTTACTTGACAACTTATCTTTTCATGAATGTCGGAACTTTTGCCGTGATTACATCTATGACGCGAAAAGGTAAGGTTGTAGAAAACATAAATGATTTGGCTGGACTTGGTAAAAGTGATCCGGGCATAGCGGTTGCTATGGCAATTTTCATGTTTAGTATGGCAGGTGTTCCGCCACTTGCAGGATTCTTTGGTAAATTTATGGTTTTTTGGGCAGCTATTCAGGTGCATTTATACGTACTTGCAACAGTTGGAATTGTTGCCAGCGTTTTAAGCGCTTTTTTCTATCTTAGGATTGTCAAGATCATCTTCATGGATAAATCTCATGGACAACTTGATCATCGTTCATTATCAATTTCTTTTATGTCCTTTGGTATGAGCGCGTTAACGGTAATTTTTATCATATTTATGGGCCCAATGATGCATGTTGGACGCATTGCGGCTAAATCTTTGTTTAATTAATCATTTAAGTGTCTAAACGTGGAAAAAAGAAGGTTCTGGAAATTTGAACATTATTCCACGTTATCGTCTACCAATGATCACTGCATTGAGAGGGCCAGATCAGGACATAAAACAAATCTGGCTGTTTTGGCTGACTCTCAGTCATCACCACGGGGAAGCCGTGGGCGCAAATGGATCGAACCTCAGGGTAATTTAGCCTTTTCTTTATTATATTGGCCAAGATCATCAAATATAAAATTGAATTGGATTCCGTTTGTTGCAGCATTATCTCTTTATGATGCTGTAAGATTTTACAGCAAAGTCGATCATGAATTATTTATTAAATGGCCTAATGATCTATTGTATAAAAACAGGAAAATTGGTGGAATTCTAATTGAAAGCAATATTTCCAAGACCAGTCAATTAGAATGGTTGGTTATAGGTTTTGGTGTCAATATCAATAGTTATCCTGATTTGAATAGAAAATTGGGTTGTTTAAAAGATTTTGTAACTAAACCACCCTTAGCAAAAGAGTTATCAAAGAAAATTATATATTATTTTGATTACTGGATAAATTTTTTAACAAATGACCAAGAAAAAATTATACGTGAGGCATGGATAAAGAAATCAATACCTTTAAATTCAAAATTAACTGTAAATTTACAGCAAAATAGTTGGGAAGGAATTTATTGTGGTATTGATGAACATGGGTTACTATTATTACAAACTGTAAAGGAAATGCGAAGTTTCTCTACGGGTGAAGTTTTTTGGTTAGATAATTCTCAGGATTGTTAAAGCGTGTTAATGGTCATTGATGCGGGCAATACCAATGTTGTATTTGCTATACATAATGGTGAAAAATGGGTGGGTTCATGGCGAATGAGTACAATTCCCAACCATACATCAGATGAATACGCCGCGACATTACTTATTTTACTGCAAGCCTGTGGGATAAAAACTGATCAGATTGACAACATTATCATTGGTACTGTTGTTCCCCCGATTTTATATCAATTGAGATTATTGTGTCGACAATGGTTTGGCGTCGAACCTCTTATCGCTTCATCTGATCTGGATTGGGGATTCAAAATTTTAATTGATAACCCTCATGAAGTGGGTGTTGATCGTTTGCTAAATGGCCTAGCAGCTCATACTCTATTTGGGGGTCCTTTAATTGTTGTGGATCTAGGGACAGCCACAACATTTGATGTTATTGATGAAAAAGGAAATTATTGCGGAGGAATTATTTCACCCGGTCTTACTTTATCTTTGGAATCTCTACATAAAGCCGCAGCTCGATTACCAAAGATCGGTATAATGAAACCCATTTCCGTGATAGGTAAAGAAACAGTTAACGCAATGCGATCAGGTATATATTGGGGATATATAGGTCTTATTGAGGGTATCATAAAAAGGATTGGAGCCGAAGCTAATTGTTCCTATCGCGTTATAGGAACAGGCGGATTGGCATCCTTATTGGCAGAAGGTACCGATATTTTTGAAAAAATTAGTCTGGAATTAACGTTAGAAGGATTAAGATTGCTTGCAAATCGTAATAAAACATCATAGTAAAAATAATAAAAAGGATAAACATGAATGAAACTGCAAACGATTTTGCCTTTCTTCCCTTAGGAGGAACAGGTGAAATTGGTATGAATTTTAATTTATATCGTCTTAATGGGTCATGGCTTGCATTTGATTGTGGCATTGGTTTTAGTGGTAACGACATGCCGGAAGCCGATATTCTGGTGCCTGATCCTGAGTTCATCATTCGATATAAAGATAGTTTGTTAGGATTGGTTATCACTCACGCACATGAAGATCATATCGGTGCGATAACATATCTTTGGGAAGCATTGGAGTGTCCAATCTATGCAACGTCGTTTGCCGCTTCAATTATTAGAAGAAAATTGAGAGAGGCTAACTTACTAAATGATGTCACAATTCATCTGATTGATATTGGAGCCCGTATCAGAATTGGGGAATTTGATCTGGAATTTATACCTGTAACGCATTCTATACCTGAAGCGCAAAGTGTTGTAATTCGCACTCCTTATGGAACAGTATTACATACAGGTGACTGGAAATTCGATCCTGATCCTGTAATAGGTCATCCAACAAATCTTTCAAAATTTGCCGAGATAGGTGATGAAGGTGTTTTGGCAATGATTTGTGATAGTACGAATGCGATTGTCAGACGTGCGCCTGAATCAGAGGGTGCCGTCAGAAAAAGCATGGTTGATCTTATTGCCAATATCAGGGGAAGAGTTGCAGTAACTTGTTTCGCAAGTAATGTCTCAAGGATCGAGACGATTGCTTATGCAGCAAAACAGGCAAATCGCCCTGTGGTAATTATTGGCCGCTCTTTGCAGAATATTGAAATTGCAGCACGTGAAAATGGATATTTTCGTGATATTCCTCCGTTTTATACGGAACAGAATATGAATGAAATTGATCAGGAAAATGTTGTATTCATTATTACGGGAAGTCAAGGTGAGGAAAGATCAGCCTTAACCCGTATTTCCTATGATACACATCAACATATATCTTTTGGTGTTGGAGATACTGTTATTTACAGCAGTCGTACAATTCCCGGTAATGAATTGGCAATCATGCGTGTACAGGATAATCTGGTGCGTCGCGGGGTCAGGGTAATAACATCCGTAGATCATTTGGTTCATGTTTCAGGACATGCCAGTCATGATGAAGTTACAGAATTATATAAACTGGTAAAACCAAAATACGGTATTCCTGTTCATGGTGAGTGGATTCATTTGAATGCACAGGCGGAAATTGCCAAGTCTTGTAACTCTGAACCTATCCTGCTTGAGGATGGAGATATCATTCAATTGGCACCAGGACCAACCAAAATTGTAAATAGTGTACCTTATGGCCGCTTGACGGTTGATGGAAACAGGCTTTTATCCATAGATGGGAACGTATTGGCGGCACGTCGACGCATGCTTTATAACGGTGTTATTGTTGCAAGTTTTGCAGTGGATGATGAGGGTATGTTGTTGAGTGATCCAAATATAAGCGCGCCCGGTTTACTGGATCAGTATGATGATTGTGATCTGATTATTGATAATTTTGCCGATGCAATTGAACAATTGCCAAGAACAGTTCGGTTGAATGACGAAGAATTAATTGACAAATCGAAATCAATACTAAGACGTATTCTGGGGCGTAAGCTTGGTAAAAAACCGCTTATCGAGGTTCACGTCATACGGTTGTGATATTCTATTGATATTGAGTAATATTGATCGATTGTAATGTTTCATAAAAATATGGTTTTAATAGGATAAATATGCGTCTATCGTCCAGTTTTCTTCCAACTTTAAAAGAAGATCCAGCTGAAGCTCAAATTATCTCTCATCGTCTCATGTTAAGAACAGGAATGGTTCGGCAAATGTCTTCTGGCATTTATGCATGGCTGCCCTTGGGATTGAGAGTTCTTGACAATATATCGAGAATTGTGAGGGAAGAACAAAATGCTATCAATGCACAGGAAGTTTTGATGCCAACTTTGCAATCGGCGGATTTATGGAAACGTTCTGGGCGTTATGATGCTTATGGACCGGAAATGCTTCGTATTGTTGATCGTCACAAACGTGATCTTTTATATGGTCCCACGAATGAAGAAATGATAACGGATATATTTGGACAATTTATAAAATCCTATAAAGAACTTCCACAGCTTTTATACCAAATTCAGTGGAAGTTCAGGGATGAAATTCGTCCACGTTTCGGTGTGATGCGCGGACGGGAATTCTATATGAAAGATGGATACAGTTTTGATCTTAATTATGAAGATGCCGTTGTAACCTATCATAAAATGATGCTTTCTTATCTCAGGACATTTCAAAGAATTGGTGTGAAAGCAATTCCAATGTTGGCTGATACAGGTCCGATAGGCGGGGACTTAAGCCATGAATTTATTATTTTGGCACCTACGGGTGAAAGCGGGATCTATTTTGATTCTGATTTCACGGAACAGAACTGGCTTGAAATGCCGGTTGATACAAATGATAAGGAATCCTTGGCCGCTTTCTTCCAACGTATGACACGATTTTATGCCGCCACTGATGAAAAACATGATCAGAATGAGTGGCAAAAAGTTCCAGAATCCAGACGCTGTGAAGGACGTGGAATTGAGGTAGGTCAAATCTTCTATTTTGGAACAAAATATACAGAGGCAATGAATGTTTCTGTGATAGGGCCTGATAGTGACAAAATAAATCCTCACATGGGTTCTTACGGTATTGGGGTTTCCCGTCTTGTCGGGGCAATAATTGAATCATCACATGATGATCAGGGGATAATATGGCCAGATACTATTGCTCCTTTCAAAGCCGTGATTATTAATTTGGGATTGAAGAATCAAGCTTGTAAGGATGCTTGTGAAGCATTGTATAAAATGGATCAAGAACAGTTGTTGTATGATGATCGTGATGAACGGGCAGGAGTGAAATTTGCAGATGCTGATTTGATGGGGCACCCTTGGCAAATTATTATCGGTCCAAGAGGGATAGGTAATAATGTTGTCGAGATTAAACGTCGTGAAACCGGCGAAAGAACGGAAGTATCTATAGAACAGGTGATGAATTATATTTCCTCTTATCAAGGGTAATGGATTTATGTTTGGCTCTTTTGAAAGAATGGTTGCAAAACGATATCTTCGTGCTAGAAAAGGCGAGCGTTTTGTTTCAATAATAGCTATTTTTTCATTGATAGGAATAGCCTTGGGTGTTGGAACATTAATAGTCGTCATGGCTGTCATGAACGGTTTCAAGGCTGATTTATTGGGACGTATACTAGGCTTGAATGGAGATTTGAGTGTATACAGTCAATCTTATGATGGGCCAACCTCTTTAAGGGGATATAATAATTTATCCAACAGAATTGAACAAATGCCCCATATTACATCAGCCATTCCCTTTATTGAAGGACAAGTGTTGATAAGTGCTGGAAATTTCAACTCTGGTGGAATGGTTAGGGGAATGACAGCTTCTGGTTTGGAAAAACTCAAGGTCATTAGTAAAACCCTTGATCCAACAGTTTTGAAACAATTTCAAGGCGATGATGTCATCATTATTGGTGAAACTCTTGCTGAGCAAGCAAATCTGGGAGTTGGTTCAAGGTTAACTTTAATTTCACCTAAAGGGTCCGCAACAGTAATGGGTAATATTCCCAGAATCAAATCCTATAGAATTATTGGTATTTTTGATTCTGGTATGCATGAATATAATTCCAGTTATGTTTTTTTACCGATGCGGGCTGCACAGAAATATTTTCAGCTTGATGATGAGGTAACAGGAATCCAGATATTCTCGAATGATTCAACCCATATTCAAGCTGTTACGCATCAACTTGAGAATTCGTTTAGAAATGATAATCTGAAATTTGTTGATTGGACTCAGAGCAACAATGCTTTTTTTGGGGCAGTGCAAGTTGAACAGAATGTGATGTTTCTTATTCTGGCGTTAATTATATTGGTTGCTGCTTTTAATGTCATATCCTCTTTGATTATGATGGTCAAGGATAAAACACGTGATATTGCAATACTTAGAACCATGGGGGCATCACGTGGTGCGATAATGCGGATATTCCTGATGTGCGGGGCATCTGTTGGGGTAACAGGAACATTGATAGGTACTATATTGGGAATTTTATTTTGTAAAAATATAGAACATATACGTCAGGGTTTGCAAAAAATCACGGGAACTAATCTATTTAATCCTGAGGTTTATTATCTTGAACATTTGCCGGCTAAGTTAGATTGGTCAGATGTGATACAGGTTGTGTCAATGGCTTTGTTCCTTTCTTTACTGGCCACATTATACCCATCTTGGAAAGCGGCAAAAACGGATCCAGTTGAGGCGTTGAGAAATGAATAATCAAGTTGTCCTTCAGTTAGATAAAATTTCACATGCCTATAAAAATGGTGATGAGAACCTTCAAATTTTGCACAATGCTGATTTTACGCTCAACCATGGTGAAATTGTTGCCCTGATTGCTCCTTCTGGTACGGGTAAATCAACCTTGTTGCATATTGCAGGATTGCTTGAAAAACCCCAAAAGGGCGAAATTATTATTCAAGCTCGAAAATCTTCCAGATTGAATGATCGGGAAAGAACGCAATTAAGATTAAATTCAATAGGATTTGTTTATCAGTTTCATCATTTGCTTGCAGAATTTACTGCCTTGGAAAATGTTTTGATACCACAATTGATAGCAAGGAGTTCTAAAACGAAAGCGGTAAATATAGGTAGGGACTGGTTAAAGAAATTTGGTCTTGGTCATCGTGTCGATCATTACCCAGGAAAGTTGTCTGGTGGAGAGAAACAGCGGGTTGCAATTGCACGGGCTTTGGTAAATTCACCAAAAATTCTATTGGCGGATGAACCAACGGGAAATTTAGATGAAAAGAATTCCGAGCATGTTTTTAATTTGCTGTTACAGGTTGTACGTAGTGAAGGTTTGACGGCTTTGATCGTTACTCATAATCATTGCCTAGCCACCAAAATGGATCGGGTTGTTACCTTGCATGAGGGCAAAATAATTCCTTGTCATTTATAATAAGGTATAAAACATAGATGTCTCTTGCCTCTTTTATCCATCTTCGTAGCCATTCTGCATATTCACTAAGTCAGGGGGCTATTCGCATACCTCAAATGGTTAAGCTGGCCAAGACAATGAACATGCCAGCTATCGCAATTACGGATACAGGAAATTTGTTTGGGGCATTAGAATTTTCAAAAACCTGTGTTGAAGCAGGCATACAGCCGATTATTGGATCTCAGATCGGTATTCCCGTTTTAGGTGAGCAACCGCGTCATATTACAAATTGGCCAATTGTTTTGTTGGCTCAAAATGATATTGGATTGTTGAATTTACAATTTCTTTCATCAGAAGGTTTTCTAAATGGAGATCCATCGGATCCCTTTGTCAATGTAGATACAATATGTGAACATTCAGAGGGTTTGATTCTTTTGACTGGTGGAACACGGGGGCCTATATTTCAATTATTATCTGAGGGTCAGGAAAAGCATGCATCTATGTTGCTTGAACAGTTTGCAAAAGCTTTTCCAGGGCGTTTGGCTGTTGAATTGCAACGTCATAATCTGGCTGAGGAAAAATCGGTTGAGCCAGGTTTAATCGATCTGGCAGACCGGTATGGCTTACCCCTTGTAGCAACAAATGAATGTTTTTTTCCGACTCCTGAATTGTACGAGGCGCACGATGCGTTAATTTGTATCGCGCAGGGATGCACTGTTGATATGCAGGATCGTTGGAGAGTTACACCTGAACACTGGTTCAAGCCTCCGGAAATGATGTGCGCTCTGTTTTCGGATCTTCCTGAAGCATGCGGTAACACGATTGAAATCGCAAAACGGTGTGCAGTTAAAATTGAAACCAGAAAACCTATGCTGCCACATAGTAGAAAAATAAAGGCGGGGACAACGGCCGAGGATACGCTTGAACATATGGCAAAAACAGGTCTGGAAAAACGTTTGATATCCATATGCGATCTTACACAAGATCATCGCCAGAAATATGTGGATCGTCTTGATTACGAAATAAATATTATCAAGAATATGGGGTTTTCAGGTTATTTTCTTATAGTTGCTGATTTTATTCAGTGGGCCAAGGAACATGATATTCCTGTCGGACCGGGAAGGGGATCTGGGGCAGGATCCTTGGTGGCCTGGGCATTGACGATTACTGATTTGGATCCTTTGCGCTTTAATTTGCTGTTTGAGCGCTTTTTAAATCCTGAACGTGTTTCAATGCCGGATTTTGACATCGATTTTTGTCAAGACCGACGAGATGAAGTCATTGAATATGTAAGACAAGCCTATGGAACCAATCAGGTGGCACAGATTATAACTTTCGGAAAATTGGCTGCGCGTGCTGCTGTTCGTGATGTTGGTCGTGTTCTTGGATTTCCTTTCGGAATGGTCAATAAGGTTGCTGAACTCATACCAAACAATCCCGCCCATCCAGTTACCTTGAAACAGGCCATTGAAACTGAACCTAGATTGCAGGAAATGCAGGCAACAGATGAAAATATACATCGTCTTTTACAAGTGGCTTTGCAGTTGGAGGGATTATACCGTCATGCAGGTACGCACGCAGCGGGTGTGGTCATAGGGGATCGTCCGCTGGTTGAACTTGTGCCACTTTATCGTGATCCAAAAAGTGATATGCTTGTTACGCAATATAATATGAAATTTGTCGAACAGGTTGGGTTGGTTAAATTTGACTTTTTAGGATTAACCACCCTGACGATTTTGCAGCGAGCCGTTAAAATGCTGGAAAAGTTGGGACAACATATTGATCTGTCGAAAATTCCGCTTGATGATACCCTGACTTATGAAATGTTGAGTCGAGGTGAATCCGGAGGCGTTTTTCAATTTGAAGGCGCCGGGATGCGTGATGTTTTGCGTCAAATGCAGCCCAGTCGTATAGAGGATCTGATTGCTGCTGTCGCTTTGTACCGACCAGGCCCGATGGCCAATATTCCCGATTATTGCCGACGTAAGCATGGAGAGGAATGGCAATCACCGCATGAAAAAATAAGGGATATTCTTGAAGAGACTTATGGCATCATGGTCTATCAAGAACAGGTCATGCAAATTGCCCAGAGATTGGCTAATTACAGTCTTGGGGGGGCGGATCTCTTACGTCGAGCAATGGGTAAGAAAATTCGTTCCGAAATGGATAAGCAGCGTGAGATTTTTACTGAAGGTGCAACTAAAAATGGTATTGATCGGCAAAAAGCGATAGAGATATTTGATTTGATGGCGCGGTTTGCTGATTATGGGTTCAATAAATCCCACGCCGCTGCTTATGCTCTGGTTTCTTATCAGACAGCATGGATGAAAGCGAATTATCCAGTGGCTTTTTTTGCTGCGTGTATGTCACTGGCACGAGAAAAGACGGATAAATTAGCCATTCTTCGACAAGAGGCGAAAAGAATTGGTATTTCTGTCTTGCCTCCTGATATCAACAAATCCGGTGCTGATTTTGAAATTGAGAAACAACCTGATGGCAGTTTGGCTATACGCTATGCATTAGCTGCGGTTAAAAGAGCGGGTTTTAGCGCCATGGAAGCCTTGGTTCATGATCGGGATGGTCGAGATTTCAAAAATCTTGCAGATTTTGCCGAACGCATTGATTATCAGAATTTAAATAAGGGCCAACTTGAAAATCTTGCCAAGGCGGGTGTTTTTGATTCAATCGAAAATAACAGACATAAGGTTTTTGCATCAGCCGAAGTGATTTTACGGAGAGCCCATGCACGAAAAGAGGAAAAAGCAAGTGGCCAAATTGGATTATTTCAAAATGCCACGGCACAAATGGCAGAACCGTTAAAAATTAACAGTGTGGCTGAATGGCCCGAAATTGAACGGTTAACTTTGGAAGCTGAGGCAATAGGCTATCATATGACAGCCCACCCACTAGATTCGTTTAGGGCTTTACTGATCAAATTGGGAATACAACCGATAAATAATCTCGAAACAATTGCTCGTTCCGGTGAGGGAAGAATTAAACTTGCTGGCTGTATATTAAATTGTAAGGAACGTCCTACCCGTAAAGGAACCAAAATGGCTTGGGTTGGATTATCGGATAAAACTGGAGCCTGTGAGATAACTTTTTTTTCTGAAAGTTTGAACCGTTTCCGTGATTTGCTTGTGACTGGTAAAATGGTTATCGTAACGGTTGATTTAAGATTGGATGCAGAAAATTTGCGTATAACGGCAAATCACGTGGAAGATCTTGAAACATCGATATCTGGTTTGGTCAAGGAACTCAAAATATGGATTGATGACGTCCAAGCTGTAGAAACAATTTCAAAATTGTTAGAAAATACGCAGAAAGGCAATGGTAAAATCATTTTAATTCCCAATCTTGTTCAGCAACAAGAAGTGGAAATTTTATTACCAGGATACTATAATGTATCACCCGTTCTCGCACAGCATATCAAAGTGATCAATGGCGTTGAAAAAGTAGATCAATTCTAAAAAATAAAAAATTATAATAAAGTTTTTTGAAATAATTTGTTAATCGGGCTAGTTAAAACATCATAAATGATAAATAGTTATTAATATTTTACAATAGGTTTAATCAGTTATAAATCATAGAGATTTGAATGATAGAGAATAAAATCAAAAGAATTACTGTTCCCCAGATATTGGCAAAAAAAAATAAGGAACCAATTGTTTCCTTGACTGCCTATACTGCTTCAGTTGCACAAATTGTGGATCCTCATGTTGATTTAATACTTGTGGGTGATTCACTCGGGATGGTCATTTACGGATTTGACACGACTTTGGCCGTGACAGTTGAAATGATGATCGAACATGGCAAGGCTGTTATGCGTGGATCAAAAAATGCGTGTGTTATGGTTGATTTACCTTTCGCCTCCTATCAGGAAAATCCGCAGCAGGCCTTTAGGAACGCAGCACGCATATTGCAGGAAACGGGTGCAGCGGCAGTTAAATTGGAAGGTGGGGAGGAAATGGCTGAAACCGTTGAATTTCTTGTCAAAAGAGGTATACCTGTTTGTGGACATGTTGGATTGATGCCTCAAGCTGTTCAAACCATGGGTGGGTTTAAAATTGCAGGAAAAAATGCCAAACAAATTGAAAAAGTCATGCGGGATAGTAATGCTATTGCCAATGCGGGTGCTTTTGCAATTGTTTTGGAGGGAGTGGTTGAATCAGTGGCAAAAACAATTACTGAACAATTATCAATTCTAACAATTGGAATAGGTGCTTCTCCAGCCTGTGATGGACAAGTCTTGGTATGTGATGATATTTTTGGCGTTTTTCAGGGATTTAAACCAAAATTTGTTAAACGGTATGCCCAAATTGGTCAAACAATGGAAGAGGCAGTCAAATCTTATGCCATGGAAGTCAGATCCAGAACTTTTCCAAGCGCTGAATTCTGTTTTGAAAAATAGACTAAATATTTCTTGTTTAAGGTTTTGAAAAAGGCGAGCATTCATTGATGCATCGCCATTTTTGATATATCTAGGATTATGCTAATGCGGCTGCAATACGTTTTGCAAATAATGTTGGATCAGATGGCATTTCCCCATCCTGTATTTTTGCAAGATCAAGCAGTATAAATGCAGCTTCATCTATATTCTCGCCTGAATTTACTTTCTTGATTAAAGATTTGATTAAATTATGATTTGGATTAATTTCCAGCACAGGTGGGGCTGAAGGAATTGAGCGATCGTTACGACGCATTAAACGTTGCATTTGTAAATCGGGTCCGTCCTCTTTTGCAGCCAAAATTACAGGACTGTCAACAAGGCGTGTCGTCATGCGAGCATCCGTAATTTTGTCTTTCAAACTTTCCATCAAAGTTTTTAAAAGTTTTTCTTCTTCCTCGCTGTTGGATCTTTCCTCTTTTCCCATAAGTTTATCGAGATCTTCCTTGGCACGGGTAATGCTGCGTAAAGGTTTTTCCTCAAATTTTCCAAAACGATCAGGCCAGAAAGCATCCACGGGATCAGTGAATAATAAAACCTCGATTCCTTGTGCCTTGAAACCTTCAAGATGAGGTGAAGTTTTTAAGACTTCAAGGGAATCTCCAGCCAAGAAATAGATGGCCTCCTGATTTTCTTTCATACGTTCCACATAGTCGGAAAGACTTGTCAAACCATCAACGGTAGATGAATAGAATCTTGAGATTTTGGCAATTGTATCATTATTTTCATTGGGTTCCCAAAGTCCTTCTTTAAAAATTGCCCCGAAAAGTTCCCAAAACTTTGTATATTTTTCTTTATCTTCCGAAAGTTTTTTTAATTCACTGATCACACGGTTAACAAGGTTCTTACGAATACGTGCAAGAACGGGTGTATTTTGTAGCATTTCCCTAGATACATTTAGGGGAAGATCTTCAGTATCCACAATCCCCTGAATGAAACGTAACCAAGGTGGAAGCATGTCCGCTTCATCTGTAATAAACATACGGCGCACATGCAATCGTACCTTGCTTTTTCTTTCTTGATCGACTGGTGCGAATGGAGAAACCATTCCGGGAATAAATAACAAAGAAGTAAATTCAATCACGCCTTCAGCATGCCATAAAAGCGTAGCCAATGGTTTGTCAAATAAATGGGTTACATGACGATAGAATTCATCTAGTTGTTCATCGGATATATCGCCACGTGGTTTTGTCCAGATTGCTTGACCTTCATTGGCGGATGTTTCTTTGTCATCCTGTTTAATCGTAATGGGCCAGGCAATATGATCTGCCCATTTACGGATAATATTCTCCAGTCGCATGCTTTCCAAATATTCTTCAGCATCTTTTTTAATATGAAGAATAACATCTGTACCAGGTGTATTTCTTGTTGAGGAAGCGATACTATATTTACCTTTACCTTCAGAGTTCCATGCCCAGGCTTCATCCGATCCGGCACGTCGTGAAATTACCTCAACTTTATCCGCCACCATGAAGGCTGAATAAAATCCAACACCAAATTGACCGATGAGGTTAACACGATCTTCGGGTTTGGCATCCTTAAGCTGTTTTTCAAACGCTCTTGTTCCTGATTTTGCAATGGTTCCGAGATTTTGGATCATCTCATCTTTACTCATACCGAGACCATCATCACTGATCGTTAATAAATTTCCCTTTTTATCAACGGTTAAAATTATTTGGGGTTTATCGGGCAAGGCAACTGTTTGATTGGTAAGCGATTCAAAACGTCTTCTATCCAATGCATCTGCAGAATTGGCAATTAATTCTCTTAAAAAAATTTCTCTCTCTGAATAAAGTGCATGAACAACCAGATCCATAAGGCGTTCAACTTCTGCACTAAAATTGTGTTGTTCTTCAGCATGCGTAGATGTTGCATCACTCATTTTCACTTGTAAGCCTTTATCATATTTATGGGTTAAAATTAAATTTGAATTAATTATATAACAAAATAAACTGGAAATTAACGAAGACAATTAATAATTTTTTTTGGTAACAATTAAATTTTTAAAAATTCTTTCCATTGGCTGGTAATCATAATCAGAAATTCAGTCATAATTTTTTGAATTCTAAAAAAATTTTCATTGAGTTGGAAACATTCTTCATTCAAATACAATTTTTTATTTATTTCAATTTGTAAAACATGAATATTTTTAAAAGGATTTCCATAATGACTGGTAATATACCCTCCTGCATAAGGTATATTTTTTTTCACTGTTAAGCCTTTTGATTGAAAATATCTAGCAGTCTGGTTTATTAACAGCGGGCAACAGCTTTTTGAAAAATTGTCCCCTAATATTATATCTGCAAAGGCAGGGGTTTGGATGCGTGGGGATGGCATTGAATGTACATCGAGGATGATGCCTCCATTAAAACGATTTTTAAAGTTATGAATGAAATTTTTAATTTGTTGATGATAGGAAAACCAATAATTTTGAATTAGTTTTTCAATATGAGTAAATGAAAGATAATATTTGAAAATAACTTTTCCTGAATTACTGATTTTATGAACTGTTCCAATTCCGTTTTTTACCCGAGCGGATTCTGTATCACACCATGGGGGAAGTTGTTCTTTGAACATTTTTGGATCAAGTTCCCATGCCCATCGATTGAGATCACAGAAAATACGGGATAATTCTGCATTTAACAAACTTCCACCATAATTAGATACATGATGAAAAAGTTCATGGACAAAACTGTCTTCACTCTTGCGTAATTCATCCAAGGGTAATCTTGTTAGTTCAAGCAAATTCTGTGGATAGAATTGTCCAGAATGAGGTGAGCTGACTAAAAACGGTAAAACATTACCATCAGGTTTCTGTAAACGATATATTTTTGTTTTATGAATTGGCACAAAATAACCTTGCTAACGGAAAAAAAAGAATGATTTTATATAAAATATTTTATTTTTTTGCATTTGACCACTTGCGCTTTTAAACTAAGATGTGTATCAAGCAGTTTATCAAACGTTAAGATGGGCGCATAGCTCAGCGGGAGAGCACTACCTTGACATGGTAGGGGTCACAGGTTCAATCCCTGTTGCGCCCACCATCTTATCATAACCGTGAAAAAAACTAATCATCATTCAAAAATTATTGTCTTTCGTTTTTACGTATAATCATCATAATTTACCTGTATAATTTAAAAAACATCTAAAATTTCCTGTTTGTGTATTGGATAAAATGATGATTAATAATATTTATTGTGTTGGCAGAAATTTTGCTGAACATGCAAAAGAATTGGGAAATCAAATCGAATCTGTCCCCGTAATTTTTAGTAAACCCAATACCTCCTTGGTAGAGGGAGATTCAATTATCCTACCTGATTTTTCACAGGATATTCATTATGAAACAGAAATTGTATTAAAGATTTCCCAGGATGGTTTTAAAATTTCGGAGAACAAAGCCGAAAATTATTATGATGAAATCGCTCTTGGCCTTGATTTGACGGCTAGAGACCTGCAAACAGCATTGAAAGAGAAAAAATTACCCTGGTTTTTGGCAAAGGGTTTTAAAGATTCCTGTTACCTTTCCTCTTTTGTAAAAAAGGAACTGTTATCTCATCCTATTTGCTTTTCAATGAAATTAAATGGAAAAGAGCGTCAGAGAGGTAATAGCAATAACATGATATTTAATTTCAGCAAGATTATATCCTATATTAGCCAGTTTGTTCCATTAAAAAAATCAGATGTGATTTTCACTGGTACGCCAAAGGGTGTAGGCAAACTGAAATCTGGGGATCAAATATCACTCTTTTTGCAGGAAAATGAAATTGCTATAGTGAAAGTAAAATAATTACATAATTTTTAATTAAAATTATTTGGTAAGCCAATGTATTTTAATCGACATAAAAGGGTAATAGCGATGAGGCGAAGACAATTTTTGGCAAATTCTATTGGCACAGCAGTTATGGCAGTTGGAAGTGGAAAATTTGTTTTTTCGAATATACCCGCTTTTGCGAGATCATCATCCGAATATAAATCCTTTCTTTTCAATATATATCAACAGGCTGTTCAGCTAGGATTCAATGCCTCTATTATGAGGCATGCTTTGAATTATTCTTTACCGAATAAAAAAGTGATTGAACTTGATCATAAACAGCCAGAATTTGTCATGACATGGCAACAATATTACAAAAAAGTCATAACAGTAGAAAAAATAGAACAAGGTCGCAATAAATTTCATGAAATTCAAACGTTTTTGACTGCCCTTTGGCAGAGTTATGAAGTTGATCCTTCTATACTTGTTGGAATATGGGGAATAGAATCCTTTTATGGCAAATTTCTCGGAAAATTTAATGTTATTGATGCTTTGGCAACTTTGGCTTATGAAGGTAGAAGAGCTAAATTTTTCAAAATTGAGCTCATGAATGCATTAAGAATTCTTAATCATAGAAATATCAATCCCGAAAATATGATGGGCAGTTATGCTGGTGCAATGGGCCAGCCCCAATTTATGCCCAGTGCATATTTACGGTATGCGGTTGATTTTTCAGGAAACGGTCATCCAAATATTTGGACAAATGAAAAAGATGTACTGGCTTCGATTGCCAATTATCTGAAGAAAAATGGTTGGCATGGATCTGAATCCTGGGGACAAAAAATTTTATTGCCAAATGATTTCAATGGTTCATATATCGGACATAGTGTTTCAAAAACACTTGGTGAATGGAAATTAATGGGCGTTAAGCGATTAGATGGTTCGGATTTTTCCCGTCTGGATATTTATGGCAGTATTTTGAAACCGGATGAGAAAAATAATAATGGTTTTATGATTTATCATAATTTTAATGTAATACGCCGCTACAACCCTTCGGATTATTATGCACTTGCAGTCGGATTGCTGGGAGATGCGATGATTGCATAAAATGATTGTTTTTTTGTAATATAAATATAAAATAACAAAATATTAATTTCGTGAATTTGTATTATATCGTGAAAAAATATTTATTTTCTCTATTGTTGATAAGTATAGTCTGTTGTACCAAGGAAGAAAAACCGTTGCAACCAGCTCAGATTCACTATGTGGTTGGTCAACCTTATCAGGTTGGGGAACAATGGTATTATCCAGAGGAAAATTTTTCCTATCATGCAACAGGTTTGGCAGTTATATCCAAAAATCAGAAAGATAAAGTGACAGCTGATGGGGAATATTATGACCCGCAACGTATGACAGGAGCACATCCCACATTGCAATTACCGAGTATTATAAAAGTTCGCAATGTTGACAATGGTAGGGAAATTTCAATTCGTTTAAATGATCGTCCATCATCTTATCCTTTAAGATTGTTGGAATTGACGCCAAAAGCTGGTGAATTGTTAGGAATTTCAAACGGGCAAACAGTGAAAATCGAAATTGTTGAGGAAGAAAATCAAAGCCAAAATCTTGCTTTTGAAATGCCCAATGGTCCGCAAACGGAAATGAAAGTTAACACTGCGCCTTTGGATACAATCATGGTTGAAAATCTGAATGGCAAATCAAGCGAAAATAATGCGAAAAAAAAATCAGATCCCACTTTCCAAAAAGCATTAAATTCTTCATTAATATTAAAAGATTTGCCCGTCACTTTTACGCAAGGTCAAATTACAGGGGGGCAAATATGGATTGATTGTGGCTCTTTCACCTTGCGAATTTATGCTAATAAATTGGCGGCACGTATTGGTGGGAGAGTGATCTATAGTTTTGAAGGAGGGCGCAGAATATTGCATGTTCGTTCTGGTCCCTATCAATCAGTCGAAAGTGCTGATCAAAATCTTGATTATTTGTTAAAATCTGGCATTAAGGGTGCCAAAATTATAGTTGAATAGGAACAAGCGTGCATACTCGTAGATCAATATTGACTGGAATTAGTGGCGTAGCTGCATCTCTGGCTCTGATAGATTCAAATTCAGCAAGTGCCCGAAGAGCCATTCGTAAGGCGGCAGGAAGGAAATTCTCGTCAGCAACTCAAGAAACGGTTTCGAATGGTCCACCAGCCGTAACACCAATAGGTCTTTTTGATACGTTGGCACAATACGCCTTTATCATGGATTATAATACAGGTACCGTTTTGATGGATAAATTGGCAGACCAACCTATGCATCCGTCGTCTTTGACAAAAATCATGACCTGTTATATTGTTTTTGCCATGCTGCGAACCGGGCGTTTAAAACTTGATCAGTTGCTTCCCGTAAGTGAGAAAGCCTGGAAAATGCAGGGATCAAAAATGTTTGTTCCCCTGAATGGACAAGTTTCTGTCCAGGATTTGATCCAGGGTGTTGTTATACAGTCCGGGAATGATGCCTGTATTGTACTTGCCGAAGGAATTGCCGGATCTGAACAGCAGTTTGTATCCATGATGAATGAAATGGCGCCCAAGATGGGATTGCGGAATTCTCATTTTATGAACTGTACCGGATGGCCGGATAGCAATCATCTGATGTCTGCCCGTGATATTGCTCTGATAGCCTATCATCTTATTCATGATTATCCCGAATACTATCATTTTTTTTCCGAAAAAGAATTCACTTTTAATAAAATCACCCAGGGCAATCGAAATGTTTTGGTAGACAAAGGGCTTGCGGACGGTTTGAAAACAGGACATACTGATGCTGGTGGTTATGGATTATGTGCCAGTTCTGAACGGAATGGTCGTCGGGTCATAATGGTGGTCAATGGATTAACCTCGATGAATATGCGGGCCCATGAGAGTGAACGTTTGATAGAATGGTCTTTCAATCAATTTGAAAATGTTAAGTTATTCAATAAAGGGGATATTGTTGAACAGGCACCAGTTTGGATGGGAGCACAAGAAACAGTTCCGCTGGTTGCAGGTGAAAATCTTGTTTTAACCTTGCCTGTCGGGATGCGTGAAAAATTGAAGGTAACCCTTGATTATAATGCCCCTTTGTCCGCACCTGTTATGAAAGGACAAAATGTTGAGGCCTCTCTGTCCGTAAAAAATGGTGGAATTACTGTACAAGTTCCCATAATAGCTGGTGAGACTGTTGAAAAAGCTAATATTATTTCACGTATGATGAAAAATGTAAGCTATCGATTAACGAATAAAAATTAATCAACATTATTTTATTATTTATGTCAGGATATTTTATTACTTTTGAGGGCGGTGAAGGTGCTGGAAAATCTACACAAGCTCAATTATTGAAAGAAAAGCTGCAAAAAGATAATATTGATGTTCTCTTAACCCGTGAGCCAGGTGGAACAACGGGTGCCGAGGCCATTAGGAAATTATTGTTATTTGGGAATTGCGATTTTTCGCTTAAAGCTGAAATCCTGGCTCATTTTACCGCAAGGTGCGATCATGTAGATCAGGTCATAAAGCCAGCGCTGCAGCAGGGTAAAATAGTGCTGTGTGATCGTTTTATTGATTCAACACTGGCATATCAAGGTTATGGATTAGGTAAGGAAAATCCGGATATTTTGGAATTTATTCAAAAATTATCCAATTTGATAGATTTAATTCCCAATTTAACATTGATATTCGATGCCCCTTATGAAACGCTTATTGAGCGTTGTCTAAAACGTCAAACAAAAATTGATGCTTATGAACAACTCGGGTATGATTTTCATTATCGTGTTCTGAATGGTTTTCAATTGATAGCTAAAAATAATAAAAATCGATGTAAAGTTATCAAAGCTCATAAATTATTGCATGAGGTAACTCGGGAAGTTTACAATCTCGTCACGCATAAACTATCTGAATCAAGATATATTAAAAACAATGACAGCAAAACTAGATGACTCTTTATGGGGACATGAAAGGGAATATGATTGTTTCAAACAAGCCATTTTCCAAAATAAGCTTCATCATGCATGGTTGATATGTGGTGAGGTCGGGGTAGGCAAAAAAACTTTTGTCAATCATGTCATTCGTTTGATTCTTGGTAGCTCTGAAAATGTGTTGGCTAAGATAAGGGCGGGTAGTCATCCTGATTTATTAACGGTTAGTCGAAGAATAGATGAAAAGAAAAACCGTCTTCGTTCGGAAATTTTGATGGATGATATAAAAACGGTTGGAACGTTTTTACGATTGACTTCTGCCAATGGCGGGTGGCGCATTGTCATTATCGAAGAGGCGGATTTGATGAATCAGAATGCGGCCAATAGCTTATTAAAAATTTTGGAAGAGCCACCAGATGCTGCTTTAATTTTTTTAATCACTGCACATCCAAACCGTTTGTTGCCAACGATTTTAAGTCGTTGTCGTAAATTAATGCTTCATCCCTTATCAAATACTGTTTTATTAGAAGCTTTGATTAAATTAGCCCCCGAATATTCTGAGGCAGAATATCAAAAGATAATTACCCTGTCTCAGGGATCGATCGGTAAAGCATTATCATTATTGAATTCTGACGCCTCAAATTTGCAAAATATTGTTGATGCCTTTTTCGAGAAGCCTTTCAAAGGAAGTGAGCTGAATGAAAAAGTTAAGTATATTTTACAAAAAGAAGATGGATTTTCTGTTTTTTTTAGCTTATTGACAGATAAATTCAATATGCTGATCGGTGAGGCTATAAAATCAAGGCAGAAACGATTTGGCAATCCATCTCGAACAGTAATGGAATGGATTGACATTTGGCAAAAAATTTTAAAATGGCATAAAGATACAGAATCTTTTAATTTGGATAAAAGACAAACCCTAATTTCCGATTTCGAACTAGTAAGTGAATTATGAAAAACCATTATATGATAACCACCCCGATTTATTATGTAAACGGGTTCCCCCATATTGGTCATGCCTATACCTCAATCGCTGCGGATGTTTTGGCCCGATTCAAACGATTGGATGGATATGATGTATTCTTTTTGACGGGTACTGACGAGCATGGACAAAAGGTTGAGCAGGCTGCCCACAATAATGAACAAACATCGGAAGTATTTGTAAATGAAATTTCTGCAAAATTCAGAAATATGGCTGATCAGTTAAACATATCATATAATGATTTTATACGAACGACCGAGCAACGTCATAAAAGAAGCTGCCAGACTTTATGGAAAAAAATCGCTGATGCTGGTCACATTTATCTTGGCGCTTATGAAGGGTGGTACTCACTCAGGGATGAGTGTTATTATAGTGAAGATGAACTAACTACTACAGCAGATGGACAAAAGATTGCGCCCACAGGGGCACAGGTCAAATGGTTAAAAGAACCATCCTATTTTTTTAGATTGTCTGCCTGGCAAGACAAGTTGTTGGAATTTTATGAATTGCATCCAGAATTTATCGGCCCAGAAAGTCGTAAGAATGAACTGTTAAGTTTTGTAAAATCTGGTTTACGTGATTTATCCATCAGTCGTACGAGTTTCAAGTGGGGTATTCCAGTTCCAGGCGATAAGGATCATGTCATGTATGTATGGTTCGATGCGTTGACAAATTATATTTCCGCATTGGGCTATCCTGATACGGAATTATCAGATCGGTGGCGTTTTTGGCCAGCAGATTTGCATTTGGTGGGGAAAGAAATTGCACGTTTCCATGCGTTGTATTGGCCAGCTTTTTTAATGGCGGCGGGTTTGGAAGTTCCCAGACGAATATTTTCGCATGGCTGGTGGACTGTTGAAGGTGAAAAAATGAGTAAATCAGTAGGAAATGTTGTTGAGCCTATTGAATTGATCAATGAGTTCGGACTGGATCCTGTCCGATTTTTTCTTTTGCGTGAAGTTCCTTTCGGTGGAGACGGAGACTATAGCAGACAATCCCTGATCAATCGCATGAATAATGAATTGGCCAATGATCTGGGTAATCTTGCACAGAGAACTTTGACTCAAATTACCAGAAATTGTGACGGTATTTTACCAGATACTGGAAAAAGATTGGATGTGGATATACAGTTGATAGCAAAAGCTAAACTGTTGCCGATTTTATTAAGGGAACAAATGGACCGTCAGGCTTTTAATGAATCTTTAGAGGATATTTGGAAGGTTATACGCGCTTCAAATGCATATATCGATCATCAGGCGCCATGGAAATTGAAAAAAACTGATTTCGAGCGTATGAAGACTGTTTTAAGAACCTTGGTTGATGTGTTGCGCGAAATTGCCACTTGTTTACAGCCATTCATGCCTAATAGTATGGATAAATTATTGACCCAGCTTGGGGTTGGTAAAAATGAACGTAATTTTTCAGATCTTGAAAAAGAAATTCATTCAGGAATAAAATTACCTTTACCTTTTCCTATTTTTCCTCGTTATACGGAAGCTGAACAAATCTGATGCATCTGGTTGATTCACACTGCCATCTTGATTTTTTTGATGATGATGAAAAAAAAGCCATTATTGATCGTGCAACACATGCAGGTTTGGGTGAAGTTGTAACAATAGGAACGCGTTTATCAAATGCGCGGCAGCAAATAGGAATAACCGATTATACAACTGATCATTTGAGTGTATGGTGCACGATTGGAACTCATCCTGAATATGTGATGGATGAACCTCTTTGTTCTATTAACAGAATTGTTGAATTAACCAATCATCCCAAAGTTATAGGTATAGGTGAAACCGGACTTGATTATTTTTACGGTAAACAAGAGGCTTTTGAACGACAGAAAGAATCTTTTGAAAATCATATCCGTGCCTCGCAACAAACTGGATTGCCTGTATGTATTCATGCCCGGGATGCAGATGATGATATTGCCAAAATCTTAAAGAGAGAGACAGAAAAAGGGGGAGGATTTCCATTTTTAATTCATTGTTTTACATCTAGTATGAAACTGGCCGAAACAGTTCTAGATTTGGGTGGATATATTAGTATTTCAGGTATAATCACTTTTAAAAAAGCCCAGGATTTACGCGATATCGTTCTTCATTTACCTCAAGATAAAATTCTTGTTGAAACTGATTCTCCTTATCTGGCTCCCGTACCATTTCGGGGCAAACAAAATGAACCTGCATATGTTTATCAAACAGCAGAATTTATGGCAAAATTGTTGGCGGTTGATTTTGAAACGTTTAAAAAACAAACAACAGATAATTTTCATCGTCTTTTTAAAAAGGCGTCTTTTTAAAGGTAAATTGTTTAATGAAAATTACTATTCTGGGATGCGGAGGTTCGGGTGGTGTCCCATTGGTAGGAGGTGATGATGGTCAGGGGAATTGGGGAATATGTGATCCCCTGGAACAAAAGAATCAACGAACTCGATCCTCTATCGTTATTGAGTTGAATAATGGCAAAAGAATTCTAATTGATTCAGGTCCTGATATACGAACTCAGTTATTGAGAGAAAAAATTGGCAGGGTTGACGCTGTTATTTATTCTCATGCACATGCAGATCATATTGCTGGTCTGGATGAATTACGTTCAATCAACAGAGTTTTGGGTAAAGCCTTACCAATATATGCAACGAAAGATACATTATCTGAATTGAAATCAAGATTTGCCTACGCATTTAAGCCATGGAAAACCCAACCATATTTTTTTCGTCCAGTTTTGGATGTTCATCAGATTGATTATTATGATAACTTCATGATTGAAAATCAATCTATTCAAACATGTGAACAGATACATGGTTTTTGTAAATCCATGGGCATACGATGTGGTGATGTGGCATATTGTACTGATGTGGTTCGGATTCCAGAACAAGGGTTGAAAATTTTATCTAATCTTGATCTGTTTATTGTGGGATGTTTTCAACGGAATGAACATCCTGCCCATGCATGGATTGGCAAGGTTCTGGAATGGAAAAAAATTATCAAGCCAAAAAGAACGATTTTAACGCATATGGGACCTGATATGGATTGGAATTGGCTAAAGGCAAATCTGCCGCCGGACATCGAAGTTGCCTATGATGGACTAATTCTCTATTCTTCGTAATCATACAAATAATAAATTAAAACATACAAGAGTATAATATGACTGCTGCATCTGACGGTTTAATTAAGGACGCTCCCTTTGCAAGGGCATTAAGTGAACGCTATTTGGCCTATGCCCTGTCAACAATAATGTCGCGTTCATTACCAGATGTAAGGGATGGATTGAAACCTGTTCATCGTCGTTTGATATATGCCATGCGTCAATTGAAACTTGATCCAAAATCAGGATTTAAGAAATGCGCCCGTATTGTTGGGGATGTTATTGGTAAATATCATCCCCATGGGGATGCCGCTGTCTATGAAGCGCTCGTTCGTCTCGCACAGGATTTCGCTGTACGGTATCCCTTGATTGAGGGACAGGGAAATTTTGGATCCATTGATGGTGATAATGCTGCGGCCATGCGTTATACTGAATCCCGTATGACAAGAATTGCCCAGTTTTTATTGCAAGGTATCGATGAAGATTGTGTTGATTTTCGTGATACCTATGATGGAGAGGAAAAAGAACCCGTTGTTTTACCAGGTGCATTCCCAAATCTTTTGGCAAATGGTGCAAGCGGAATTGCTGTTGGAATGGCAACAAATATTCCCCCACATAATGTGGGTGAAATTTATCAGGCCGCTATGATCCTTATTAAAAATCCTGAAGTTTCTACACAGGATTTGTTGCGTTTTGTAAAAGGTCCAGATTTTCCAACAGGAGGGAAAATTGTTGAAAATCAAAATGTTATTCAACAAACTTACGAAACTGGTCGAGGCTCATTAAGGCTCAGGGCAAAATGGGAAGTTGAACATGGCCGATTTGGAACTTGGGTTATCGTTGTTAAGGAAATACCCTACCAAGTGCAGAAATCCAAATTGATTGAACAGATAGCCACTTTGATGGAACAGAAGAAACTTCCATTATTGGCAGATATAAGAGATGAAAGTACTGATGAAATACGGCTTATATTAGAGCCCAAAGTTAAAACAGTGCAGCCTGAAATTTTAATGGAATCCATGTTTAAACTGACTGTCTTGGAAAACCGGTTTGCTTACAACATGAATGTGCTTGATCGCAATGCCGTTCCTAAATTGATGGGATTGAAAGCCATTTTGAAATCATGGTTGGATCATCGTTATGAAGTCCTCAAACGTCGAAGTCAATATCGGTTAAATGTTATTGAACAGCGATTGGAAATTCTGGAGGGTTTATTAGCGGTATATCTAAATCTTGATGAAGTTATTCGTATAATTCGAGATGAAGATGAAGTTAAAACTGTTTTGATGCAAACTTTCAATCTGTCAGATGTTCAAGCTGAAGCCATTCTCAATATCCGTTTGAGAAGTTTGAGACGATTGGAAGAAATTGCAATAAAAAATGAATATGCACAACTCACAAATGAAAAATCTAATTTAAAAACGTTGCTGGCAAGTGAATCTCTTTGCTGGAAAGAAATCAACAAAGAATTGAAAGAGGGTTTGAAAACGTTCGGTCAGTCCGATGATGGTTTGAGAAAAACGGAAATTTCTGAAGCGCCTAAAACAATAGATGTTATGGATATTCTGGAAGAGGTGGAACGTGAACCTCTGACAATTATTTTATCCTCCAAAGGTTGGATACGTGCTTTGAAAGGACATAATCTTGACAGTGATAAGCTGAAATTCAAAGAAGGGGATCATTTATTTAAAATATTGGAATGTCATAGTAATGATCGAATTTGCATTATCGGTAGTGAAGGTAAATCATTCAATATAAAGGCATTAGATTTACCAAGAGGCCGAGGTGATGGTCAACCCATACGTCTTCTTGCTGACATAGCAAATGATGCTGAGGTTATTGAATTTTTTATTTTAGATGAAAAAAAGAAATATGTTCTTGTTTCAACCTCAGCAAAGGGATTTGTCATTTCTGGGGAAAATCTTGTTACTGAACGGAAAACGGGTAAACAAGTTCTAACTTTAAAGGATAATGAAAAAACATTCGCTTGTCTTGAAGGTAATGGAAATTATATTGCCATTGCGAATTCATCCAGTAAATTTCTGATATTTCCACTAGAACAAATTCCTGAATTAAAAAAGGGTAGTGGTGTTCTATTACAGAAATTGGGTAAAGGAAAACTGAAACTGGTTATAGTTTTTGATTCTGAGATTGGTTTTACAATGCCTGGTCAAACAAAAGTCAGAAATTTTGAAATATTGGAAAATTATATAGGTAATCGTGCATCTGTTGGACATAAATCTCCTAATTGGTTGAGGATTTAGTCTTATTTTAGTCCAAAGGATATTTATAAAATAATTAATTAATTAATTAATTAATTAATATTTAAAATACCCCTTTATAGATGAAAATTATAACTGTTTTAATAATTTTGCCGCTTCTGGAGCAAAATAAGTCATAATCGCATTTGCTCCAGCTCTCTTGAAACAGAGAAGCGTTTCAAGAATAGCCTGATTATTATCAAGGTAATCATGGTTAATCGCGTTTTTCAACATGGCATATTCACCAGAAACCTGGTAACTGACAATTGGAATATTGAATCTATCTCTTACCATTCGGATTATGTCTAAATAAGGCAATCCCGGTTTGATGATAACTGAATCAGCACCTTCTTGAATATCGAGTTCTACTTCAGAAAGAGCCTCTCGACTATTGGCAGGATCCATCTGATAAGTTTTTTTATCGCCTTTTAAAAGTTTTCCAGATTCCAGCGCATCTCTGAAAGGTCCATAATAAACACTGGCATATTTTGCGGCATATGACATGATTCGTGTATTAACAAAATTATCATTGTCCAATGCCTTTCGGATTGCCGCGACCCTACCATCCATCATGTCAGAAGGCGCGATAAAATCCATACCTGCTCGGGCTTGATTAATCGATTGCCTGACTAGTATCTCTATGGTTTCATCATTGGCAACATAACCATTTTTTATTATTCCGTCATGGCCATGGCTGGTATAAGGATCAAGAGCTACATCCCCGATTAATAATATTTCTGGAAATCTTTTTTTAAGTTCTCTTGATGCACGGCAAATTAGATTATCGGGATTATAGGCTTCCTTTCCCTCTGGATCACGTTTATCGTTGGTGGTTACAGGAAATAATGCAAGCGCGGGGATATCCAGATTTGCAGCAGGTTCTATATATGCAGCCAGACGATCAACAGTAACCCGTTTAATTCCAGGCATTGAAGAAACTTCTGTTTCAATATTGTTGCCCTCAATAATAAAAATTGGCCAAATCAAATCATCTTTACTCAATTTATTTTCAGCTACCAGACGACGCGTTGCAGAATCAATTCGATTGCGTCGCATACGAGTCAGAGGAAAGCTTCCAATCATGGTATCAATCCTTAATTAATTATGAAATTTCTGTTGTAATTTACTGTGTTTATGACCATAAAGCCAATAAATAATTATACCTATGAACATCCATCCCCCAATGGTTAACCATGTTATATTGCTTAGGGAATACATCAGCACACAACACACCAAAGTGCCAAGTATCGGTATGATATCGGCACCTGGCACCTTAAAACGCCGGGGGAAATCTTTATGGGTTCGACGTAAAATCATTACTGATATACATACGAAAAAAAAGGCGGATAATGCACCTATAGAGCACATTTCACTTAAAATTGAAATAGGAATAAAGGCAGATAGAATACAGATAAAAACCATAAAAAACATGTGTGATAGATGAGGAGTTTTATGGTCGGGATGAATAACAGAAAAGAATTTGGGAATCAAACCGTCTTTAGAAAGGGTAAAAAAGATACGTGTTTGACCTACAAGAAGTAATACAAGAACAGGAAAATAACCAATGATGATACTGAATTTGATTACGGGCTGTAACCATTTATAAGGGGTGTGATCAATGGCTGTTGCCACAGGTGCGCCATTGCCAAGCAATTGATGAAAATTGACAAGCCCGACAATAACAAAGGCAAACGTGACATAAATGAGTGCTGTAATTGTAATGATTATTAAAATAGCTTTCGGGATATCCCTTGATGGATTTTTAACTTCCTGTGCAGTAGAAGCTACGCTATCAAAACCTATATAGGCAAAAAAGATCATGCCGGCAGCTTGAAAGATTCCTGAAATGCCAAAATGACCAAATTGACCTGTATTTTCTGGGATAAAAGGCTTGAAATTGTCAAAATCAACATAGGAAAATCCAAAAGCGATAACAGCAAATACAACAAACAACTTGATCAAAACAATCATATTGTTCATTCGAAAGGATTGTTTAATCCCTTGTATCAGATAAAGAGACAGAAATATGATGACAAATGTGGATGGAAGGTTCAATATCCCAGAAATATTCTGGCCGTTTATATTTATTTTCTCTAGTGGTGAAGCGAAAAATTGATAGGGTAGGTGTAAGTGAAAACTTATCAGAATTGACTTTAAATATTGTGACCAACTTACCGCTACCGCTGCTGCTCCGACAGAATATTCAAGCACCAAATTCCATCCAACAATCCAGGCTATAAATTCTCCCATAGCGATATAGATATAACTGTAAGAACTGCCCGATTCTGTAATCATTCCAGCAAGTTCACTGTAACATAATCCTATGAATGAACATGCCAATGCTCCTATTAGGAAAGAAAGAAGTACGGCGGGACCAGCATGTTCTGATGCAGCAATACCTGTAACCGTAAAGAGTCCGGTTCCAACAATTCCACCAACGCCAAAAAAAATCAGACTAGGCATGCCGATTACGCGCGCCAAACCGTTTTCATGCTGGTTATTTTCTATGGATTTTTTTCTAAATAGTGATTTTCTCTTGGATAGATCCATAGAATAGCCCTTTTTTAAAATTTATCACAATATCGTGTAAAGTTCTTAAAATAAATCATATTTTTTTGGAATTTATTTTTTCAGTAATAGCGTATTATCTTACATATTTAATTGCAGAAAATCACAAAATTGAATATTTAATAGAGAGTCTCTTAAATATGTAGTTTTCTAGGAATCCATGAATGTCCGAAAATAATTTATATCATCAATTTTTTCAATCTGATGTTTCTCAAACAGATCCTGAGGTTTACGCAGCTTTACAAAGCGAACTTACCCGTCAACAGGACGGTATTGAGTTAATAGCAAGTGAAAATATTGTTTCCAAAGCAGTTTTAGAGGCTCAGGGTAGCGTATTGACGAATAAATATGCTGAAGGATATCCCGGACGTCGTTATTATGGCGGATGTGGTGAAGTTGATAAGGTGGAAGTTCTGGCAATTGAACGTGTCAAGAAAATTTTCAACGCGCAATTTGCCAATGTTCAACCACATTCCGGTGCGAATGCCAATCTGGCTGCATTTATGGCTACTGTCAAACCTGGTGAAAAAGTATTGGGAATGAATTTGGCAGCGGGTGGACATTTAACCCATGGTGCGGCACCTAATTTTTCTGGAAAATGGTTCCATGCACTGCACTATGGAATTCGAAAAGATGATGGCTTGATTGATTATGACGAGCTCGAGGCGATTGCAAGAAATGAAAAACCACGTTTGATTATTGCAGGTGGATCTGCATATCCCAGAATTATTGATTTCGCCCGTTTCAGAAAAATTGCTGATGAAGTTGGTGCTTTTCTGATGGTTGACATGGCTCATTTTGCCGGATTGGTTGCAGCAGGCCTTTTCCCAAACCCAATGGATTACGCTGATATTGTCACCAGTACAACGCATAAAACTTTACGTGGACCTCGTGGAGGAATTGTTTTAACAAACAGTCCCGATTTGGCTAAAAAAATCAATTCAGCAGTATTTCCCGGATTACAGGGTGGTCCATTGATGCATGTCATCGCTGCAAAAGCGGTGGCCTTTGCTGAAGCAATGCGTCCAGAATTCAAGACCTATCAAAAAGCGGTGGCAAACAATGCCCGTGTATTAGCAGACACCTTGATTGAATGTGGATTTGATATTGTTACAAATGGTACGGACAGCCATTTGTTACTTGTTGATTTGCGTCCCAAGAAAGTAACGGGAAAACAGGCGGAAGAAAGTTTGGAAAGAGCGGGAATAACCGCAAATAAAAATGCGGTTCCTTTTGATCCGGAAAAACCGGCCATTACTTCTGGTATTCGTCTAGGTAGTCCAGCAGGGACAACTAGAGGGTTTGGTGAAGCAGAATTTCGTGAAATTGGTCTCTTGATAAATGAAGTTCTAACCCCATTGGCAAAAGCCAAAGATAATGATAACAGTTTTGCAGAAAAAGCTGTTCGCAATAAAGTCATGGCTTTATGTAAACGCTTTCCCATATATAAACAGTAATTATTTCAAGGGTATTGCAGATTCAGCCATTTCATAAATTATGGCGTTTATTGCCCCCATATCAGCGAAGATTTTATCTAAGCAAAGTGGGGGAGATATTAGCACCTTCCATATCATTAGAACCCTTTTGTGATCAAAGCGTAATTATAATTGGTGAGTTTTCAAAAGCTTCTGGTTTGGGTGAAGGTGCGCGTATAATGTATAATGCACTCAAAAACGAAAATGTTACCGTTCAGAAAATCGATATTGACCCCTATGGTTTTTCTTATACAAAATATAAGGAAGCGTGTAGAATTTTATCAATTTATCCATACGCATCATTGATTTTTCATATCAATGCCCCACAATTGGCATTTGCATTATTGAATTTACCTCGTTTTTTATTGAAGAACAGAAAAATTATAGGTTATTGGGCATGGGAGCTTGAAATTTTGCCAGAAGAATGGGAGGTGGGTTTCAGATTTGTTCATGAAATATGGGTACCCTCTCGTTTTGTCGCAAAAGCCGTTAAACATTGGGCTAATAAATATCAAAAAAAGATTACGGTTGTTCCTCATCCTATTGCAGCATATCCTGTAGCAATTGCGTCAAGTCTAACTCGTGAAAGTCTTGGTTTACCCCAAGCAACTTTAAATATATTAACATCTTTTAATCTTTCTTCATCTTTTGTTAGAAAAAATCCTATAGCCGCAATCAGGGCTTTTAGAAAAGCGTGTGAAACAATAGCGCATGATAAAATTAGCCTTATTCTCAAGGTTTCCTATATTAATGATTTCCGTCAGGATTTTAATGAATTAAAGAAAGCAATAGATGGACAAAAAAATATCATTCTTTATACTAATTTATTGACAACAGAGGAAAATAGGGCGCTTATATTTCATTCTGATATTATTTTGTCACTTCATCGCAGTGAAGGTTTTGGGTTGGTGCCAGCAGAAGCTATGCAATACGGAAAAGCTGTTATTTCCACTAATTGGTCTGCAACTAGTGAGTATATTGATGAAAACTGTGGTGTTCCTGTTAATTACAAACTGATACCTGTAAAAGACCCACGAAAAGTATATGAATTGCCGAATGCCTTGTGGGCTGAACCTGATATTGAATTCGCTGCTAAAAAAATTAATGAATTGTTTTACAATGAAAACTATCGTAATAATTTAGGTGTTTTATCTAAAAATAAAATTAAAACGATATTTAATTCAAAATTTTTAAAAAAAAGATTTAATAATTATTTGGTAAGAAATAATGGATAAATCATTTAATATTTTAGTATGGCAATGGGGTAGAAAGGGAGCGGGACCAAAAATTGCTGTTGAATTGTCAAATGCTTTAAGATCTATTAAAAATTTAAACATTCTACTATCCTTATCCGATCGGGCTGAAATTATTGATTATAATCCGGAATGTCAAATTGGTATAAAGTTTAAAACATATTCATCAATATTGGGATATTTAATACGATGGATAGAGTCTCCTTATTGGATATTGTATTTGATATATCATCTTAAAAAAAATAAGGTAGACTTGGCCATATGCACAATGCCGGGATTATTAGACATGATTATGATTTCGGCCTTGAAAATATTGAAAATCCCATGTGTTGTAATTATTCACGATGCTTATCCTCATCCAGGGGATGGATATCTTTTTCAACATTTTTTGCAAAGACAGTTGATTAAGAATTCAGATTTGATCGTAACTTTTACTCAATACGTATACAATCAATTAAATAAAAGGAATTTTTTATCAAAATCAAAATTTATAAGGGTATGGCATCCCCCTTTAAAATATGATTATGAAAATATTTCTGTTTCAAAAAACAAAAATAAAATACATCTTTTGAATTTTGGTCGTCTTTTGCCTTATAAAGGGTTTAATCTGTTAAATGACGCTTTAAAATTAGTCAAATCGGATAGGTCTTATATAGTTCGTATAGTAGGGCAGGGTCCAAAAAGCAAAGTTTTAAAACTGTTAAATCGTAGAAAAAATGTATATGTCGAAAATAGATGGGTTCCGGAAAATGAAATTGCATCCATTTTTGAATGGGCGGATGCTATAATCTTGCCATATGAGGAGGCCAGTCAAAGTGGTGTTTTGGCCATTGCCCTGGCATTTTCAAAACCCGTTCTAATAACAAGGGTAGGAGGATTAATGGAGCAATGCAATCATAAAGACCTTGTTTTTTTATGCGATCCCAATCCTGAAGATATAGCCAAAAATATTGAGAAAATTCTGGAGTTGCCTTTTCCATTAAAAAGAGAACATATGGATACGTCACATGAATGGAAAAAAATGGCAAAGGATTTAATTTTGCAAATAAACGAGAAATTCAATTTTCATTTAAAGTTAGATACTCGATGACAGAAGTTTCAATTTTGACAGAAAATTTTGCTGGAATGAAAACGCAAGCCCTTGGGTTTGTTAAAAGGGCACAATTCGATTACAGTTTTCATCAGTTAAAACCTAGATTTCCCTGGAAATTTATTTCAGCACCCTTTTGGCCCAATCCTTTGAAAGCGGTATTTCCTTTTCAACCAAAAGATAATTCTGTAATTGTAAGCGTAGGAAGTGTGGGGGGTGTTGTAAATGCCGACTTACGCAAGAAAAATCATATAGCCATACATATACAGAATCCGCGTATCGCATTAAATAAATTCGATCTTATCATTGCCAATCCTCATGATAATATTAAAGCGGATAATGTTCTTGTATCGCGTAATGCATTGCATCATATAACTCCCTCATTGCTGTCTGAAAATTTGCATTATTGGAATTCCATTCTTCATGATCCGGTAAAACCATTGATAAGTGTTTTGCTGGGCGGAAATAATGGCAGATTCAAATTTGGTGTAAAAGAAGCTGAACAGATTGCTTATCAATTAAAAAGGGTTATTACTAAAAACAATATTTCACTTGCGGTAACTCCTTCAAGAAGAACGAATCCTTCAGCTTTAAAAAGATTGAAAGAGATATTATCACCATTTAGTGTATATATTTGGAATGGTGAGGGAGAAAATCCCTATTTAGGATTACTGGCATGTGCTGATTATATATTGGTTACAATTGATAGTGTTTCAATGGTTTCTGAGGCTATTGCCACTTCTGTACCAGTAATGATCTTGCCATTGCCCGGTAAATCAAAAAGAATTTCTTCCTTCATCAATTCAATGATTAATGAAAAACGAATCAGGATGTTTGAGGGTAAACTTGAAACATGGCGTGTCACTTCGATTGATGATACAGATGAGATCATCAATCAAGCAAAGTTAAAATTAAAATTATAAAATTTTATTAATAATTTACTTTTATTTTTTCTTAAAAAGAGTATATTGAATACATCTTTAATGATTTATCTTAGTTGTAACAGGGTTTATTAAGATTTTTATTAAAGATGTATTTTAAATATATTATTTAATTAAAATTAAGGGTCACTATAAATGCTAACCGAAGCTCAAAAAACGCTTGTTAAAAATACAGTGCCAGTTTTAAGAGAGCATGGCATTGAACTAACTTCCTATTTCTATAAACGGATGTTGAATAATAATGCTGAACTTAAACAGATTTTTAACCGTGGACATCAAGAAGCCGGAAAGCAACAACATGCACTTGCTACGGCTGTCCTGGCATATGCAGAAAACATCGATAATCCAACCATATTAGAAAATGCTTTCATTCATATTGCCAATAAACATGTAAGCCTGAATATTCGGGCGGAACATTATCCTATTGTTGGGGAACATCTTCTGGCATCTATTAGTGAGGTATTGGGTGAAGCCGCTACAGATGATTTGATCGAAGCTTGGGGAGCTGCCTATCAACAATTGGCTCAACTGTTAATTGATATTGAATTGGGCATATACAAAGAACAGATTAGGGAACATGCATGGACAGGTTGGAGAGGATTTAAAATAGTCAAGAAAATTCCTGAAAGCGAACAAATCACGTCGTTTTATCTACAACCGGTTGATGGGGGGAAGCTTCCGGAATTTTATCCTGGACAATATGTTTCAGTTCGAATTTATGTCCCAGAATGGAATTTAATTCAGCCGCGTCAATATACATTATCTGATTCTCCTGGAAAAGATACGTTGCGTATTACGGTTAAACGTGAAGATGGTAAGGGGAAAACTCCGGCAGGTAAGGTTTCCAATCTACTTCATAAGAGTTATGATGTTGGGGATATCATAGATCTGTCTGCACCAGCAGGAGAATTTTATTTAAATCAGCAAGGGAAAAATCCGATTATTCTTATGAGTGCCGGGGTTGGAATTACTCCCATGTATTCCATGCTGTCTTTTCTGCATGAAAAACAAAGTAATCGTTCTGTCCATTTCATTCACGGAACACATAATGGTAAACAACATGCCTTACGTGAAAAAGTAAATGAAATTGTTGAAAAAAGTCCCACTTTTAATCGCTTTATTTTTTATTCAAAACCTGATGGTGAAGATAGACAGGGAATAGATTATGATTATCAAGGGCGTATGGACATCAATAGGATAGATCAGTCAATTTTTGATAAAGATGCTGATTATTATCTTTGTGGACCTGTTGAATTCATGAAAGATGAGGGTAAAAAATTGAAGGAAAAAGGTATTCCACCTGAAAAAATTCATGTTGAGGCTTTTGGAACAGGAGTTTTTAGCATTTAATCAATTAAATGTTTTACCATGATAATTATATACTTTTTTTAGAATATTCTGTACTCTGTCCATAAAAGACATCTTTTGAAAGAGAGTAGTCATGGTAAAATATTATAAAATGTTAATATTGTGTATTTTGTCATGGATATTTTTTGATAATTCGCTTGTAAAAGCACAAAATAATTTAAATTTTCCTAAACCGGTTAACTTGATATTTGATGTGTATAACAAGAATTTACATGTTATTGTTATAAAGGCATCGTACGTATTAACATCGGACAATTATTTTGCAAAAGCTCATTTTAATTCTGCAGGTGTTATAAGTCTTTTTATAAATCTGGATATGATGTCATCAGTTCAAGGGGAAATCGATAATAGTAATTTGTTACCAAATGAATACCAATCATCTGGAAAATCCAAAGGTAAGAAATTTGTTGCTAATATAGATTTTAACCATAAACAAAATGTAAAGATAGAAAAACTTGATCCTGCAATTGAAGACAATCGTGATGTTGTGACTGAAAGTCAAAGGAATAACAGTATAGATATCTTAAGTGCAATGTTGCAATTGGTTCAGCGGGTCAGAGCGAATAAAAACTGTAACGACCAATTCAAGATTTTTGATGGCTCTCGTATATTCACGTTTCAAAGTAAGGCGGCTGGTACAATGCCTATACCATCTTCGTGGACAAGCCCCTATAAGGGAGAAGCATTATTTTGTAAGGCGGTGGCTCAACAAACGGCTGGTCTCAAACGTTCACGTCACCGCGCTCTATCAGCACAACCCCAACCTGGATATTTATGGTTTAAAGAGATTGAAAATATAGGAATGTTACCTGTCCGTTTTGAATTTAACAATCCAAAAATGGGAAATGTAATAGTAATTCTGAGACAGGCTACAAAATGATCAAGGTTTTTTATCAATCATTTTCTCGGCAATTATCGGTACATCCTTTATGGAGCGTGCACGCATGGTTGCTTCTTTTCCAATACACAAATCACCATAGCCCCATTCGGCAAATATGCTTCCCGTAATGTGTGCGTTCCTGGCGACAAGAATATCATTTAGGTGATCACCTACCATTACAGTTTTAGTTGGTGAAACTTGAAGATAGTTGATTATTCCTAAAAGATGAACCGGATAAGGTTTTTTATCTGCAAAACAATCACCTCCAGCGATAAAATCAAAATATGATTGCAGATTGAGTTTTTCCAAAATATTCTTGGCTGCTTGCGTAATTTTATTGGAACATAAAGCTATTTTCCAACCATTTTTTTTAAATTTTATTAGAACTTCTTCCGCCCCTTCAAAGGGTTTGGAAAGATCAGCCGCATGTGGGACATAATCCTTGACAAATCTTTCAATAGCCTCATTTCTGTCAATAAAACTTGCCTCTTTTCCTGCATTATCCAGAATTTTTTCAACTGTCACCTTAATTCCGTCACCCAATGTAGAACGCACTGATTGTGTACTGATAGGAGGCAATCCATAGGATTTCAGCAAAGTCTGACAACTGCGATCTATATCTGGAAGACTGTCAATTAAGGTTCCATCCATATCAAATACGATCAAGGGATAAGGTTTTATATTCATAATTTTGTTTTAAGCCTCATTTAGGATATAAAAAATGTAAATATTTTGATAGTATGACATAAATTTTTTACAAATATCATGACAAACAATGCATAAATTATCAAATTCCACTTCGGAAACCGTTGCAGTTATTCTGGCTGCAGGAATGGGAACCCGTATGAAATCTTCAAAACCGAAAGCAATGCACCCCATTGCAGGGCTTCCAATGTTACGTTTATTATTAAATCAGGTCGAAAAGGTTTTTGATCGAATTATTGTGGTTCTCGGTCCGCATATGGAGACTCTTGCCGATCTGGTAAAACCGCATCAGGTTGTAATTCAGAAGCACAGATTGGGAACCGCCCATGCTGCATTGCAGGCAGAGGCTTATTTTGGAAAGGGTATTGTCACTGTTCTAAATGCTGACAATCCCCTGATACGGGAAAATACATTACAGCGACTTATTGATGAGAAAAAAAAACCAAAAACTGATTTGGTTTTATTAGCTATGGAATGTAATGATCCCAAGGCTTATGGACGTGTGATTGAAAATAATGGTCATGTAATAAAGATTGTGGAAACACTTGATGCCTCTGACGCAGAAAAAAAAATAAAATTGTGCAATTCTGGGGTAATATGTGCGGACGCACTGTATTTTTCCAAATGGCTGAAAGAAATTGAAAATCATAATGCAAAAAAAGAATATTATATTATAGATATTGTTTCTTTAGCAGTTAGGGAACATAAGGTGGTAAAGGCTCTAAGGGCTTCAGAAACGGAACTTACAGGGATCAATTCGCAATCTGAATTGGCTTTTGCTGAATCCATAATTCAAAAAAGATTGAGAAAACAGGCGATGGATAACGGGGTGACAATGATTTCACCGGAAACTGTTTTTATGTCTTATGATACCAAGATTGAAAATGATGTAATTCTCCATCCCAATATTGTTTTTGGCAAAAATGTGGTCATTCGTTCAGGGGTTGAAATCAAATCATTCAGTCATCTTGAAGGCTGCGAAATTAAACAAAATGCCATAATTGGCCCATATGCTCGTATCAGACCTGATACGGTGGTGGGTCAGGATGCGCATGTCGGTAATTTTGTGGAATTGAAAGCTACAGCTTTAGGTGACGGGGTGAAAGCAAATCATCTTTCCTATCTTGGTGACAGCATTGTTGGTAAAAAGACAAATATTGGTGCAGGAACGATAACCTGTAATTATGATGGGTCGAGAAAACATAAGACGGTTATTGGAGATGAGGTATTTGTCGGTTCTGATGCCATTCTTGTTGCTCCTGTAGAAATTGGTAATAAAAGTTTAATTGCGGCAGGAAGCGTGATTACGGATGATGTTCCTGATAATGCCAAAGCATTTGGTAGGGCCAGGCAGGTAAATAAAAATAGCAAGGTTACATTAAAAAACTGATATTAAAGGGAAGTTTATGTGTGGGATTGTTGGAATACTAGGGAACCAATCTGTTACTCCTCTGATTATGGAAGCTTTGCGTCGTCTTGAATATCGGGGATATGATTCTGCAGGGATTGCAATATTGGATCATGGCCTGTTAAATCGTCGTAGAGCTCCTGGAAAACTTGATAATTTATCGAAATTACTTTTGTCTTCCCCAATAAGCGGCAATCTGGGCATTGGTCATACGAGATGGGCAACACATGGAGCTCCCACGGAAAACAACGCGCATCCTCACATGACGGATCGTGTGGCTGTTGTTCATAATGGAATTATTGAAAATCATGTTGCATTAAGAAAAGAGTTGACAGAGCTAGGACAAGTGTTCAAAAGTGAAACGGATAGTGAAACAATTGTGCAGCTTGTCGATTATTATCTGAAACAGGGATGTGCACCCCAAGAAGCTGCCTTCAAGGCTTTGAAAAGGCTTGAGGGAGCTTATGCCATTGCGATGATTTTTTCCTGTGATGATAATCTTATAATCGGGGCTAGACATGGTGCCCCACTGGTTGTCGGATATGGTGATCATGAAATGTTTGTGGGGTCTGACAGTCTGGCAATCGCACCTCTTACCACAAAAGTTGCCTATATGCCGGATGGCGTATGGACTGTTTTGACACGAGAAGGTGCTGAATTTTTTGATATGGAAGGTGGAAAAGTTGAATGTCCAATTCAAAAAACAACGTTGATGTCAGGGGTTGTCGGTAAAAATGGTTACCGTCATTATATGGAGAAAGAACTTCATGAGCATCCAATTGTCATAGGGCAAACTTTAAGGCGGTTTGTCGATCCATCATCCCATAAAATAATATTGCCTCATATGCCATTCGATTTATCAACGTTGAAAAGGGGTATAATTACGGCATGTGGATCAGCATTTTATGCTGGTCTTATTGGACGTTATTGGTTGGAGGAATATGCCAGATTGCCCATTGATATAGATGTTGCAAGTGAAATGCGCTATCGCAATCCTCCTGTTGAAAGTCAAGGGATGGGATTGGTCATATCGCAATCAGGAGAAACGGCCGATACCTTGGCAGCCTTGAGAAATTTAAAAAATGAACATCAAAAAATAGTTTCTATTTTAAATAATGAATTCAGTACTATAGCCAGAGAAAGTGATGTTGTTCTCGGTACGGATGCTGGTGTGGAAATTGCTGTCGCCTCTACAAAAGCGTTTACAGCCCAATTGACAGTATTATCATGTCTTACCCTTGTTATCGCTCGTGAGAAAAATAAGATTACCTCTGAAAATAAAAAAGTATGTTTGACTGCATTGATGGATCTCCCCAGTCGTGTTGCTGAAGTTTTGCAAATGAAAGATAAAATTCAGGAAATTGCCCATAAAATTGCCGATGCTCAAAGTGTGATTTATCTGGGAAGGGGGATAATGTATCCTGTTGCAATGGAGGGAGCATTAAAACTGAAAGAAATCTCGTATATTCATGCTGATGCCTATGCCGCAGGTGAAATGAAACATGGCCCGATTGCCCTGATTGATCAAACGGTTCCGGTCATTGCGGTTGTGCCTTCCGGTTTTTTATTTGAAAAAACACTTTCAAATTTACAGGAAGCAAAAGCAAGAGGTGGACATATTATTGCTTTCACTGATGCAAAGGGTGCAGAGGCATTGTCAACCATTGCAGAACAGATTATTGTTTTGCCTACAGTTCATGCTTTTGTAGCGCCAATCCTTTATACGGTACCCGTTCAGATGCTTGCTTATGAAGCTGCCATTTTAAAAGGCACGGATGTTGATCAACCCAGAAATCTTGCAAAATCCGTAACTGTTGAATAATTAAGATCAATAACAGATAGATTAAGTTATATGTTCCTAAAATTATTAAATATCATTTATTTTGGGAGCATATAAAATACATATTTCAATACAAAATCACTGCGTAATCGTAACTGATATATTTTTCATATTTTCCAATTTTCCTGCGAGGGAGAGTTAAATAATAATTTTGAAATTTTTTTTTATCCGATTTATAAAGCGTTAATCATACTCAATCATAAAAAAGTAAAGCTTTAATGAAAAATAATCAAATTTTAGATAAAATGCCCAAATGGCGTTCAAGTGATACAATTTGGATGTTGAGTCTTTATGGAACGGCGATCGGTGCAGGAGTACTTTTTTTACCGATTAACGCTGCGGCTGGTGGATTAATTCCTTTACTTTTATTGACTATTCTTGCCTTTCCAATGACATTTTATGCACATCAGGCTTTATGTAGGTTCGTATTGTCGGGATCCGAAAATGATTATGGTGATATTACCGTTGTCGTTGAAGAAAAATTTGGAAAAAAAATTGGGTATTTAATCACATTATTTTATTTTTTTGCAATATTTCCTATTTTATTGGTTTATGGTGTAAGTCTTGTTAATACTGTTCAAAGTTTCATGCAACATCAACTTGGATTGACACCACCGCCCAGAGCGTTGACTTCGTTTTTTTTAATCAGTTTTTTGATAATGATCGTTCAGTGTGGTGAAAATCTTATAGTCAAAATAATGTCGACCCTGGTCTATCCATTTGTTGCAATTTTAATATTGATTTCTTTATTTCTTATTCCGCATTGGAACCTGAATCTTTTCAGGGATATAAGTTTATCTGGAGCATCACGGGAGGGAGGCAATGGAATGTTTCTAACATTATGGTTGACTATACCTGTTGCGGTTTTTGCATTTAATCACTCACCGATTATTTCTTCCCTAGCTGTTACGAAAAGCAAAGAGTATGGTAGATGGGTTGAACCAAAATGTTCACAGATTATTAAATACAGTAATTTAATGATGGTAATTACCGTATTATTTTTTGTATTTAGTTGTGCTTTATGTCTGAGCCCAGCCAATTTAATTGAAGCGAAAAAGGCAAATATCACCATTCTTTCCTATTTGGCTAACCACTTCCATACCCCTTTTTTAAAATTTATAGCGCCAATCGTTGCTTTTGTAGCAATTTGCAAATCCTTTCTTGGCCATTATCTTGGGGCGAAGGAAGGATTTAATGGAATTTTGGAAAAATCATTATATCATATTTTTGGGAAAAACATTTCCCGTAAAACTTTGGATCGATGTGCGTTATTTTTTGTATATGTAGTTACATGGTTTGTTTCAAGCAATAATCCCAGTATTTTAGGTATGATTGAATCCATTGGTGGACCAGTTCTTGCAGTTATTTTATTTATTCTTCCTATGGTTGCCATTCACAAATTACCTGAATTGGCAAAATTTAAAGGAAAATCAAGCAATATTTTTATAACCATAATGGGATGTATAGCTATATCAGCCGTTATTTACCAATTTTTTATTTGAACGGATTTCATCAAAGCGATCTATTATAAAATGCTGATTATTAAAAATCTATCTGCCAATTTTTCTTAAGGGTTGACCTTCCATTAAATTTTCTTCGATTTGCTCCAGACTAATATTTGACGTTTCAGGTACAAATGCGAAAATGAAAACGATAAAAATCAGATTTAGGCAGGCATATAACAAAATGGTATGTGAAGCACCGAATGTATTGATCAATGTCAAGAAAGTGAATCCCACCCAAAAATTTGCCAACCAATTTACCACTGTTGAAACAGCAATACCAAAATCACGTCCTTGCAAGGGTTGTATTTCGGAACATATCGTCCAGATTAAAGGCCCTGCAGACATGGCAAAACCGATAATAAACATTAATAGCATTGTAACGCAGCAATATTGAAGATAAGGATTTGTTTGGATATTATTATCTAAAAGAAAACTGACAGACCCTAATCCAATCGCCATCATTGTAAAACCGATATACAATATTGGTTTTCGACCCGATTTATCACATATTCCGATGGCAAGAAAGGTTGCGAAAACATTTACCAGACCAACTAAGGCTGTAAACCATAACCGTGCATGACCGTGATATCCCATATTGGCAAATATGCGAGGGGCATAATACATAATAACGTTCATGCCTGTAAATTGCTGTATAATCTGTAAACAAATACCCAATAGAACAGAACGTTTGAAATTTGAGTTATAGAGAAATAAATAAAAACCTTTTTGGGAATTTTCCAGTTGCATTTCAATATTTTTAATTTCTATCTTTATTAGGGTATTATCGTTATTTCTAATAGAGGATAAAACATTATAGGCTTCTTTTCTTCGACGATGCATTAATAACCATCGTGGGCTATTTGGTAAGATTAGAAGACCCAGTAAAAATATGGTTGCGGGAACGGCCAAAATTCCCAGCATCCATCGCCATGCTCCATAATATCCGAATATAGTGTCGGAAATGAATGCCATGAATATTCCTACTGTAATCATTAATTGATAGGTTGATATCATTGCCCCCCTTTTTTCTTCCGGTGCAATTTCAGCCAGATACAATGGGGCAGTCATACTGGCGATACCGATTGCAAATCCAAGAACAAATCGCCACATGATGAGGTCAGAAACACTATTGGACAGGGAACAACCTATCGAAGCGGCGATAAAAAAGGTTGCACTTACGATCAAACAGCGATTTCGTCCAAATTTTGCTGATGCCCAACCGCATATTAAAGCACCAAAAGCGGCTCCAAACATCATGATACTAACTATTTTTTCAATATCATGGTCATTTGCTGAAAATTCAATTTTAATAAAATCATTTGCGCCAGCCATAACACCAATATCCAGGCCAAATAAAAGTCCGGCCAATGAAGCAAATAGATCAATTATAAAAAGGTTGTTAGGAGAAAAAAAATTCTTTTTGTTTTTTTTAAAGGAAAGATCCGAAAGTTTCATTTTTCCTCCCGAAAAATTTATTTGTTCCTTCTTTATTTAAAAACTTGTTTGACAATCATCACAATTCACATAAATGTGAATGTGATTTATTTAATACATCAATACAACAAAACCTATTATGCCTAATGCACAACAATAATATCCAAATGGTGTTAGAGCCCATTTCTCATTATTTTTGAAATATTTCATAAGAAATGCCGTGCTTAGAAGTGCTGTAATACATCCGATGATTGTCGCAATACCCATATGTAAAATATTGTCAAAAGGAATTTGCTGTTTGTAGATTTTCCAGCTTTGATGAGCAGAAGCCGCCAAAATTACCGGAAGAGCCATTAGAAAGGAAAATCTTGCAGAATTTTCATGAGATAAATTTCGAATCAATCCAGACACAATGGTTGACCCCGAACGTGATATCCCAGGAAAGAAAGCCAGGCATTGAAATAATCCAATAAATAAAGCATCTTTGACTTTTAAGTCAGCTATTGCAATCGTTTTGTCTACCGATACATTTTTTCTGAGTTTATCAACTATAAAAAGCATTATTCCGTTACATACCAAGAAAATTGACACTATATCGGGTGTCGAAAAAAGATTTCTGACTAATTTTTCAAAAAAGGCACCGATGAATATTGCGGGTAAGGTGGCAACAATAAGCAGAGAAAAAATATAAAGACTTTGACGTTGTATTTCTTTTCCATCCTTCCCTAATGCACCCTTGAAAAGGGCACTCCAATCTTTCCAGAAAAATATTAGAAGAGCGAAAGCGGTGCCGAAATGAAGCATCACCATAAATGGCAAAAACGTTGGATCTTGAGCGTGAATTTGCCATCCTAGCAGAGCGGGGATTAAAACGGCATGACCAAGACTGCTGACAGGAAAAAGTTCCGTTGCACCTTGTAGAATGGCAATAAAAATGGCCTGAAGAAAAGACATGAGGTAACCTTTTTTCGATATTATAAATCGTTTAATATATTTTATCAGGCATTTTAAAAAATTAAATCATATAGTTATTGATCAATACGTATTATTAGAAAATAATAATTCAGAGATTTAAGGGATCATGACAATTTCAAACATTGAAAATTAATAGTGTATTTTGACGTTTTATTTTATTTTTTAAAATTATATTATTTATTGATGTTAGGTTGGAATGATAAAGGGTAGATGTTAATGGTTAAACAAAGAAATGTTAGTGCATATATGGCTAGCACTTTTGTTTTGATAATTGCTATCGGATTTTATGCATATTCTAGATTTATATTATTTGGAACCGGAGAGGATCGATATTCTATCGAAGCTCAATTTTTTTCTTCCAATACGGTTAACCCTGGTGGAAAGGTTATTTTATCGGGTATTCCAGTTGGGGTTATAAAATCCATCAATCTTAATAAAAAGACATTCATGTCCGAAGTTAAAATGGATATTAACAAAAATATTCATTTGCCCACTGATAGTCAGTTTGTCATTTCATCAATCAGTATGACGGATGATGGCGTTATAATCATTAAACCAGGAAAAAACAGAGATTTTATCAAGGCTGGAAATAAAATCAGTAATACAATGCCTTATGTTAGTCTGGAACAGCAAATCAGTAATTATATTTTCGGAAGTATGAGTGTCGCATCACAATAATAATGAATTGAATATTATTACTTGCAATGCGACGAATTTTCAATTTATTTCTTGAGTTGATTCAATAAATCAAAATCTGTTCTTTCATATGTCAGAGGAGTGATTGAAATTGATTTATTATTGATGGCTTGTGTTTCCGTTCCTATTTTATCTTCCTTAATTGGTCTGTCAAAATTAAGCCAGAAATATTCGTTTTGTCGTAAATCTTTTCTTTTAACTGGAACAATATTCTCAATATATCCCAATCCTTGTGTCGTGTATTCTATTGTATTCACTTCATCATATTGGCAATCGGGAAAATTGATGTTGATACACCCATTTTTTAAATTCTTTTTATGTTCTAAAATTTGTTCTATAATTTTTGCACCGAAATACTCCGCTGTATTCCATTTAACAGGATACCCATCTCTGAAATTCTGACTAAGAGCAATTGAAGGTATTCCCAATAAGGCACCTGTCATTGCTGCGCCAACAGTACCTGAAAATATGGTTTCAATACCAAGATTGCTTCCCCGATTCACGCCAGATAAAACCAGATCAGGACGTTGGGGTAAAATTTCTTGAATCCCCATTACAACACAATCACCCGGTGTACCGGATATTGCAAAATGATTATTTGATTTTTCCATTATGCGTAAAGGGTGATGAATACTTATAGATTGAGCAGTCCCGCTTTGATCCCGCTCTGGAGCAATAACCCAGATTGTCTTGGCAATTTTCGATGCTATGTTTTCCAGAATTTTTAAGCCAGGTGCATCAATGCCATCATCATTTGTTAAAAGAACATTATTTAATAGTTGAAAATTCATTTTTAATCCGATTATTATCTATTCAATTTGAAAGAAATATTAACGGTAAAGGGTAAATTATTTTATGGGTAAAAACCATACCCATAAAATGAATAGATCAAATTACAGTCTGACACCGACATTAAAAAGTGCAATCCATCCTTCTGGAGGAAGACCCGCCGTTGTGAGTGCGTGTGTAAGGGAGGCGTTCCAGAATATATTGCCTGAGGATTTGCGAATACCGAAACCTGCACCGGCAAGGTTGCCTCCTTTTTCTGTTTTTGGCATATCGCTGTATGTAAATACACCCCGTGTCATTCCGACATCGAGAATACCGTAGAGTTCGGTATTTTTAATCAGGGCGTTGCAGAAGAATTGATATCCGCCACAATCCATATTTTTTGTGGGAATGAACCATGAGAGGTCATTACGCATGTAAATTCCTGCATTTCCGATCATGGTTTGTTGCATAAAACCTCTGACCGTATAGGGTCCGCCAATTTGCATTTGCTCATTCGCATATTGGTTTTTAGTGCTATATTCCCCGTGGATGGAAGTATGCCACATAAAATTATCGACGATAGGTTGATATCCATCGATATCCAAACTTGGCTTTACATATTGCGTATGGGGATTATATCGACCTGAGTTATCGATCCAGGACTTTCCTCCCATTGCCCCCCCCAAACCAATTTTCATTCCGACACTGACATACCATGTTCCACCCCAAAGATGCATTGACTCACTGGCATTAAGATTCAGGAAGGAGAGTTTTGCACTTTGCGTGTTCATTTTGGAATGATTGAGATAACTGTCAAAGGATTTCAGCTCATAGGTAGCTTGTAATGTTGTAACACCGATGGAATTACGAGCGACAACTCTCGAGGCACCGATATGGAAATCTTTTTGGGTCGTATCGTATCGTCCTTGTCCTGGCCAGTTGAAATGTAGACGATAGAAATCGTCATAGCGATACCATCCTCCGAAGAATGTCCATGGTCCCAGAGGGATTGAGCCTTCAGCGGTAAAAAAGGAATTGTGTCCATCTCCCTGACGTGAATTGAGTGAATGATCATATTCTACAGTCCACATATCCAATAATCCGAAAAGGTCTTCGGCAGTAAGCATGGTTCGTCCGATAGTTCTTCCCGAATAGCTTTGTCCATTATTGTCAACTGTCAGCTGACCATGAAGAATGCCAGGATCATGGGCATTGATTTTAACCACTGATGTGCCCGGTTTTTGCCCTGGTGCAATTTTCATTGTGGCAGCCCAGTCAGGCAGACGGTTCATCTGATCCATTCCCTGTTCCAGATCCCGCAGGTTTAAAATTCCGCCCTTAACCCATGGAAAAGCCATGGTTTCATGGTTTTTTGCAGACACTCCCTCGAATTGGAAGTCTGAAATTTTTCCATCCACCACAACAATATGCAATTGACCTGACTTGAGATCTTGTTGAGGCAGATAGGCCCGAGTTGTTACAAATCCATGATCAATATAGGCCTTGTTGAGCTTGTTTAGGACAGTATTCATATCATCAAGGGACATGCATTTGTTTTGCCATGGTCTAATGATATGGTTGACTGGCAGTTGTGAGAGGTTTTGTGTATTAACGACGATGATGGAATTGATATGCACACATGCCTTACCATGCAATGCAGGGGCCTGATCCTGGTTTACCTGTACATTGCTGGAGGGTGGAGGTAGGGTCTCCATTAAATGTTGTCGTTCTTTATGTTGCAGATATTGTTGATATTGATTAAGATTTTGTGCAAATCCCTGTATGTTTATAAAAAAAATACAGGGAAAGACGATTAAGAATAATCGTAGATATACAGCCTTAAAATTCATTTATCTTGTATCTGGACGGAATTACGGATTTTTCTTGTTAACCATCTCATCCATTGTTTTAAGAATGGAAGGAACATTATCAATATTAAAATTAATGGTTAATGTTGTTCCGTTGACGCGATGAATGACCAGATGGGCAAGTTTGTTTTTAGTCAATAGCTGTTGAAGGTCATTATCAATAACTTTGGTTGCGATACATCCGTTTGTCGTACAGGCAGCCCAAGGCAATTCGACAGGTTTTGCACGATCGAAAGTTAAATTGGCTGGACTTTGTAAAGAGAATCCAAGGGGAACAACCACTGTAAATTGAAAGGGTACAGGTTTTGACAAATCGTTACTTTGCTTAACTTTTTCCAACAAAAGAGAGGCGATAGGGCTTTGGCTGTTGTTAGGCCCTTTGGTTAATAGATTTTGTTGAGCGATACATCCCTGGGACACGGTTTTATTGTTCTGTTCCGCAGCGTTTGGATAGGCACAATGAATATCCCAGCTGCCTATTCTTTGATTTACGGTAATGGGAGAAATTGCAGAACTATTTTTACTATCAGATGCTTGTTTACTTGTTCTTTCTGCAGCGAATCCATGAGTGGAATTTAATAAAGCGATTGTAAGAGCGCTTAATAAAAGCAATTTATTCATAAAAAACCTAACCTTAAAAATATTGACCACTATTCCCATAATTATTTATGGAAAATTGGTTTAAATAAAAAATAATAAACACTGAGTTATATTAAAAAAATAAAATTTTCATGGTTATAAAATTAAATAATACTAAAACTTATCAACGGTTTTCGATTATATATAAAATTATTCTTTTTAAAATACATTTTTAATAATTTTAAATAAAAAATTATTGTTGCTTCGAGCTAAATTATATATATCATATCAAGCTTTGATTAATTCTTAGAATTTATTTTTAAATATTTATTTTAGTATTCCTATTAGGTACCCTATGTTTAAAACTAAATATAATCCCTTTTATATTTCTCGAATTTTGCTAATAAAACGTCTAAAATACACGATTGTGACGGGATTATTCTTGGGAGGGAACCTTTTTTCTACCTTTCCGGTTTATGCCGGGCCCAGGCCCGCTTCTAATATAGTGGTTGATCCAACAGCCCCGGTAAATAAACGGCCATCTATTGATGTAACGAATAATGGAATTGATCAGATCAATATTGCACATCCCAATAATGCTGGTGTTTCACATAATCTTTTCAACCAGTATAACGTTAATGAATCTGGTCAGATTTTAAATAATTCGTCCACAATAACCAAGACAAAACTGGCTGGACAAATCACGGGCAATCCCAACCTGAATGATAATCATAATGCTAATTTGATTATTAATGAAGTGACTGGACGTTCTCCAACCAGATTGCTTGGATATACTGAAATCGCGGGTAAACAGGCTGCCCTGGTTATTGCCAATCCCAGCGGAATCACTTGTGCGGGGTGTGGATTTGTCAATACAACAAGAACCTCTCTTGCAACAGGTAAGACCCAGTTTGATCAGGAAGGCCACCTGCAGTCTATCAATATAAATGATGGAGAAGTGGCATTTGAAGGAAAAGGCGGGAATTTTGCCGAAGTTCCCGTTTTGGATATTATCAGCCGTAAAGTTAGGATTGAAGGACCTGTAAATGGTCAGGATATTAAAATCACCGCAGGACGCAACATTTATGATTATGTAAATGGAACTGCAACGGCGCAAGAACCAGATAACAGTCAAAGACCAGAATTTGCTATTGATACATCTGTGTTGGGCGGGATGACGGGCAATCATATTCAAATGATGGTTAACGAAAAGGGAGCCGGAGTCCGTGTAGATGGCCGTATGGCATCTACGGCTGGCGACATGCAGCTGACTGCTGATGGAAAATTGCTTATTAATGGTGAAATGTCAGCCCGCAACAATTTACATGCCAAAATTGATATTGTTGAAAATACAGGGACGATAGGGGCCGACAAACAGCTCTCTTTGCAGGCGAATTCCTTGACAAATTCTGGAAAGATTATTGCCAATGGAAATGATAGGAATCAACTTTCAATCCGAGATAATCTAACAAATTCCGGATCGATTCTAAGTCAGGCAGAATTACAATTGACTGCGCAAAACATCAATAATACCCAATCAGGTATGATTAACTCCCAACAAAATCTTTTCCTGTCCGGCCATGATGTAGTGAATAATGGGCAAATGAATGCTGTGAATGGATCTTTACAGGGAATTTTTCAGGGGAATGTAACTAATCATGGCACCCTTGTTTCCAACAATATGGTAAATCTTTCTACGGCTGGTCGTTTTGACAACAGTTCAGGCCAGATTGGCTCTCTGAACAAAGGGGATGTAACGGTTCATGGCGGGGATATCAATAACCAGTCCGGCCTGATCCGTACGGGTCAGGGGAATGTGTCATTGACAGGCTCCTCACTTGACAATGGCAATGGTTCTATCCTGACCACACAGGGGGATATCGGGGTTCAGGCAACGGGTAAGGTTGTCAACATGAATGGCCGGATAGGAACGCAGGCATCCGGGAATGTCAGGGTTTCCGCCTCTGGAGATATCAGTAATGATCATGGCCAGATAGTCACTCCCTCGGGTATTGTGGATATTGGTGGCAGACAGCTGAATAACGATAATGGCCAGATTGGCTCGAATGCGGGCAATGTTCATATAGAGTCTGACGGTTTGATGAACCGTTCAGGGATGATTCTGGCTGGCTCGGACAATGGCTTTGGGGATATTGTTTTTCATGGCGGTGACATTGAGAACAGCAATGGCGTTATCCAGGCGAGCTCAGGTGTTGTTGAGCTTGGAATGGGCAATTATACCGATACGGAGAAGGGACTGGTCTATGCCGGGAAGAGCCTTCAGGTCAATGCGGGCGGGAACATGGAGGTTTCGGGGAACATTCAGGCTCGGCAGGATCTGAGCCTTGTCGCGAACAACCTTTCCCTGAATAACAAAGATGCCTCCATTAGCAGCTTGAACGGGGATGGAACACTTGCCATCGCCAATAGTCTTCTCAATGCGGGAAGTCTTTCTTTTATCAGGGGACGTTTAACACTTTCAGCGGGTTCATTTAAAAACCATGGTAATTTGATCAATGGAGAGGGTGAACTCCATGTTGATATTAATGGTGATCTCGACAATCAAAATGGTTCTTTGGTTACAAATGCTCATGATGCTGTTATTCAAGCCAAGGGCGATATTGACAATACGAATGGTCAGATTGGCGTTAAAACGGATGGCAATGTTCAAATAAGGGGCCAGAAGCTGACCAATAAACAGGGTTTGATCCGCACGACCAATGGGAATATTTTACTGGATGTTGCTGGATTGGACAACGGAAGCGCCTCTATACTGACAGACAATGGGACAGTCAATGTCCATTCCGGGGGCGATATTGACAATACTGGTGGCCAGATTGGTATAAAGACTTCTGGCAACCTGACCTTGAATGCCGGGGGAGATATCCGGAACAATCAGGGTCAGCTTGTCACGTCTGCGGGCAATGTTGAACTGTCCGGAAACACTCTTGACAATACGAATGGTCAGGTTGGCAGTCTGAAAAACGGGAATTTAACTCTTGTCAGCAAAAATGATTTTATCAACAAGAATGGCAAGTTCATTACCCCTGCCGGTAATATTCAAATTACCAGTGGTAATTTCAATAACCAAAATGGTAATTTAATCACGAGTTCAGGGGATATTGTTTTTCATGGCGGTGACATTGAGAACAGCAATGGCGTTATCCAGGCGAGCTCAGGTGTTGTTGAGCTTGGAATGGGCAATTATACCGATACGGAGAAGGGACTGGTCTATGCCGGGAAGAGCCTTCAGGTCAATGCGGGCGGGAACATGGAGGTTTCGGGGAACATTCAGGCTCGGCAGGATCTGAGCCTTGTCGCGAACAACCTTTCCCTGAATAACAAAGATGCCTCCATTAGCAGCTTGAACGGGGATGGAACACTTGCCATCGCCAATAGTCTTCTCAATGCGGGAAACATATTTGTCTCGCAGGGCGTGTTGACAATCAAAGCTGGCTCCATGGATAACAGAAATCAGATAAATACGAATTCAGACAAACTAATGCTTGATATTCAAGGAGATATATTAAATCATTCAGGTAGTATCTTAACCAAGAATAATGATATTTCCCTAACGGCAAAAGGTAAAATTGACAACAGTTCAGGCCAGATTGGCTCTCTGAACAAAGGGGATGTAACGGTTCGTGGCGGGGATATCAATAACCAGTCCGGCCTGATCCGTACGGGTCAGGGGAATGTGTCATTGACAGGCTCCTCACTTGACAATGGCAATGGTTCTATCCTGACCACACAGGGGGATATCGGGGTTCAGGCAACGGGTAAGGTTGTCAACATGAATGGCCGGATAGGAACGCAGGCATCCGGGAATGTCAGGGTTTCCGCCTCTGGAGATATCAGTAATGATCATGGCCAGATAGTCACTCCCTCGGGTATTGTGGATATTGGTGGCAGACAGCTGAATAACGATAATGGCCAGATTGGCTCGAATGCGGGCAATGTTCATATAGAGTCTGACGGTTTGATGAACCGTTCAGGGATGATTCTGGCTGGCTCGGACAATGGCTTTGGGGATATTGTTTTTCATGGCGGTGACATTGAGAACAGCAATGGCGTTATCCAGGCGAGCTCAGGTGTTGTTGAGCTTGGAATGGGCAATTATACCGATACGGAGAAGGGACTGGTCTATGCCGGGAAGAGCCTTCAGGTCAATGCGGGCGGGAACATGGAGGTTTCGGGGAACATTCAGGCTCGGCAGGATCTGAGCCTTGTCGCGAACAACCTTTCCCTGAATAACAAAGATGCCTCCATTAGCAGCTTGAACGGGGATGGAACACTTGCCATCGCCAATAGTCTTCTCAATGCGGGAAGTCTTTCTTTTATCAGGGGACGTTTAACACTTTCAGCGGGTTCATTTAAAAACCATGGTAATTTGATCAATGGAGAGGGTGAACTCCATGTTGATATTAATGGTGATCTCGACAATCAAAATGGTTCTTTGGTTACAAATGCTCATGATGCTGTTATTCAAGCCAAGGGCGATATTGACAATACGAATGGTCAGATTGGCGTTAAAACGGATGGCAATGTTCAAATAAGGGGCCAGAAGCTGACCAATAAACAGGGTTTGATCCGCACGACCAATGGGAATATTTTACTGGATGTTGCTGGATTGGACAACGGAAGCGCCTCTATACTGACAGACAATGGGACAGTCAATGTCCATTCCGGGGGCGATATTGACAATACTGGTGGCCAGATTGGTATAAAGACTTCTGGCAACCTGACCTTGAATGCCGGGGGAGATATCCGGAACAATCAGGGTCAGCTTGTCACGTCTGCGGGCAATGTTGAACTGTCCGGAAACACTCTTGACAATACGAATGGTCAGGTTGGCAGTCTGAAAAACGGGAATTTAACTCTTGTCAGCAAAAATGATTTTATCAACAAGAATGGCAAGTTCATTACCCCTGCCGGTAATATTCAAATTACCAGTGGTAATTTCAATAACCAAAATGGTAATTTAATCACGAGTTCAGGGGATATTGTTTTTCATGGCGGTGACATTGAGAACAGCAATGGCGTTATCCAGGCGAGCTCAGGTGTTGTTGAGCTTGGAATGGGCAATTATACCGATACGGAGAAGGGACTGGTCTATGCCGGGAAGAGCCTTCAGGTCAATGCGGGCGGGAACATGGAGGTTTCGGGGAACATTCAGGCTCGGCAGGATCTGAGCCTTGTCGCGAACAACCTTTCCCTGAATAACAAAGATGCCTCCATTAGCAGCTTGAACGGGGATGGAACACTTGCCATCGCCAATAGTCTTCTCAATGCGGGAAACATATTTGTCTCGCAGGGCGTGTTGACAATCAAAGCTGGCTCCATGGATAACAGAAATCAGATAAATACGAATTCAGACAAACTAATGCTTGATATTCAAGGAGATATATTAAATCATTCAGGTAGTATCTTAACCAAGAATAATGATATTTCCCTAACGGCAAAAGGTAAAATTGACAACAGTTCAGGCCAGATTGGCTCTCTGAACAAAGGGGATGTAACGGTTCGTGGCGGGGATATCAATAACCAGTCCGGCCTGATCCGTACGGGTCAGGGGAATGTGTCATTGACAGGCTCCTCACTTGACAATGGCAATGGTTCTATCCTGACCACACAGGGGGATATCGGGGTTCAGGCAACGGGTAAGGTTGTCAACATGAATGGCCGGATAGGAACGCAGGCATCCGGGAATGTCAGGGTTTCCGCCTCTGGAGATATCAGTAATGATCATGGCCAGATAGTCACTCCCTCGGGTATTGTGGATATTGGTGGCAGACAGCTGAATAACGATAATGGCCAGATTGGCTCGAATGCGGGCAATGTTCATATAGAGTCTGACGGTTTGATGAACCGTTCAGGGATGATTCTGGCTGGCTCGGACAATGGCTTTGGGGATATTGTTTTTCATGGCGGTGACATTGAGAACAGCAATGGCGTTATCCAGGCGAGCTCAGGTGTTGTTGAGCTTGGAATGGGCAATTATACCGATACGGAGAAGGGACTGGTCTATGCCGGGAAGAGCCTTCAGGTCAATGCGGGCGGGAACATGGAGGTTTCGGGGAACATTCAGGCTCGGCAGGATCTGAGCCTTGTCGCGAACAACCTTTCCCTGAATAACAAAGATGCCTCCATTAGCAGCTTGAACGGGGATGGAACACTTGCCATCGCCAATAGTCTTCTCAATGCGGGAAGTCTTTACAGTTCTAAGGGTTATTTAAATTTATCGGCATCTTCTCTGTCCAATTCAGGTTCTATATTCGGTAAAACAGCAACGCAATTATTAATAGGCAATCTTTTAACTAATGAAGGTTCTCTTTCCGATACAGATAATACTTTAAATGGTGGAATGATCCAGTCAGAAGGTGACATTAACATTACAGCAAATTCTCTGAATAATACAGGGATAATCAATGGATCAAAAGCGGTTACCCTGACACTGGGTGGAGATGTTATCAACCATTCTATGGGTCAGTATTCAGGCGTAATTCAGTCTGGAAAGATCATGCAGCTGACGGCTAAAACCCTGCAAAATGACAATGGACAAATTTTAAGTGATGATAATTTACATTTAAATGTTTCTGATAAAATAAGTAATGGAGGATTTCTGCAAGCCAGTAAGGGATTAACGTTATCAACATCTTTTTTAGACAATTCAGGAAATATTCTGGCGCTAGATGGTGATTTGGCTATTATACCCTCACAACTTATCCCTACTTTGTCATCAATTACAAATACAGGCAAAATTCAGGCAAATGGAAATATTATAATCAATGCTGCTGTCTATCAAAGTGATGATATGGCTTTATTGACAGCACAAAAGCAAATTCACGCTACCTATACTGGTAATGTTGGTAATAATGGCCAGATTGCAGCAGGTTCTGGACTGGATTTAACTTCTAATTCCTTAATAAACGGAATTTCAGGATTGATTTATACCGGTAATAATGATCTGACCCTGACTGTGATGGGGCAACAGGGATTATTTAATCAGGGAAATATTCAAACAAATGCTGTGGACGGTCATCTTTTACTAAATAGCCTAACCATGATTAATGAGGGCATCGTTTTTGCAAAAGGGAAAGCCACTTTAAAGGCTAATCAGCAGTTCATAAATCGGATTAACCAAGATCATGTTGGTCAAATTCTTGTTCAGGGAGGTGACCTGACGGTTTTTTCTTCAAAGTTTAACAATGCAGGAATCTTGATTGGTCATCAGAATTTACAGCTTGTTGCCTCCGTTCTGGAGAATAACGGATATGTATCTGCTGTTCGCTCATTAAATATCCAAACATCAGAGAGCACAGGTAATCAAACAACCCATTCTGGAATTTCCTTTAATAATGAAAAGCTTGCTTCTGGTTCATTGATTGGTGACACTGTTCAGATATCTTCACAGGTTATAGATAATGAAGGAGGATGGATCCAGGGAAAAAATACAGTCAATCTTACAGCTGACAGGATTGATAATATTCTTGATGGTGTCATTTTATCAACAAATGCGAACACAATATTGCAAGGAAGAGGATCGACAGTTCAGGAAAGAGTTCCAGTTAATATAATTGACAACAATCAGGGGAATATACAGGCTTTCAGTGATCTTTCAATTGCGGCTAAACAATTGAATAACAATAATGGTGTATTGACCAGTCAAAAAGGAAATATCCGTATCAATCAAGGTTCTTCCGCTCTTGCGCTTGAACAGTTTTTAAATGAAAAAGGAACGGTTCAGTCTTTTGGTGATATTGATCTTGCTGCCAATCATCTTGAAAATTCTGAAGAAAGCAAAATTCTTTCTAATGGATTATTATCACTTACGATTGGTTCTGATTTTGTAAATCAAGGGAATTTATGGGGTGAAAGAGGTATAAATCTGTCTGCATCCAACCTGGTTAACACTCAAAGCGGAATGATCAGTGCAGATCAAGGTTCTATTATTTTTAATATTCAGAAAGGATATTTGAAAAATCAAGGAATCGTTCAAAATATTGATACGTCAGGGAATATCTCTGTATTCGCCAATACGTTTGTGAATGATAATGGCAGAATATATTCCAATTCGGATATAAATTTACAAGCTGATTCTTTGTTATCAAATCAAAATAATGGAGAGATTACTGCCTATAAACAAGGAAATATAACGCTTTCTGCTTCCGCTTTGAATAATCAGGGGCTTATTCTTGCAGGAGGTCAACTTGTTGCTAATAGCTCGGCAGATATCAATAATCTTGAAAACGGTTATTTATATGGCTCTAAAGGTTTAGTTCTTAACTCCAATACGGCTATTCACAATCAAGCCCATGGTCAAATCGGATCAGACACAGGAACATTATCGCTTGTTGCGCCTCGTGTAACATTGGACAGATATGGGCAGGTTCTCACCTCAAATGGCACGGCAGATCTGATTGCTTTGCAAGCTCTAAATAATAAAGGATGGTTGCAAGCAAAACAAAATATCCAGATTTTTACACCATCTTTGGATAATTCTGAGGGAGTAATTATCAGTACAAATGGTGGCACGACGATCGCGCAAAATCAAAATGGAAACGGATTAAATGAATTAAACAATTACAAAGGAACTTTGCAAGCTGCAACAGGAATGAACCTTTATGCCAAGAATATAAACAATCAGGGTGGAATGATAATAACGCAGCAAGCTACTGATGAAAATGTTAGGGGGAATATGGTTCTTGCTGCTAACCGGCAAAATCAGGCACTATCCTTTTTAAACCTGAATGAGAACGGTATTATACAATCTTCAGGTAATATAGATATGCACGTCCTAAGCAATGGACTTTCATCCACCGGCCAGATTCTTTCTGCTGCCGCACTGAATGCAACAATTGAAGGGGATCTAAAAAATAACAGTATTATCTTCGGGGCGTTAAGGGGAGCAAATGAAGGTGGTCTGGTTAATCTCAATATTCATGGAGATTATGAAGCCGGACAGGATGGTGGGATAACCTCTAATGGCGATATTCATGTCACGGCAAGAAACATCATAAATAATGGTGTCATATTGGCCATGAATGGATTGGTCTTGGATGGGACCTCGCTTCAAAACAATCAATCTGGATTATTAAGTAGCGGAAACAACCTGACAATCAACATTAAAGGCAATAATGGACAAAACACGCTGAATAATTATGGGGTTATCCAGTCGGATTTGGGATCTATCGCCATGGATGTTGATGGAGATATAATCAACAAGGGAGGGTTAATTCGTACACAGAGCGCCAATGGGGATATTGCAATCAAGTCCGCCTCTTTTACCAACAGCTATACTGGGAAACTTGTTACGGAAACAATTGACAGCACTACTATTTATGATAAGGCTATTAACGATGAAGGACAGGAAGGATACGGAAAATCCAACAAACAGATAGCCCTTGAGGAAGACTTAAATACAAGTGGCTGGGGTGGGGATAGCAATTTATACAAATATTTTTGGAAGGGTAATGTAAAAATGATCAAGGTTTACGCTCCCAAAGATATGTACAAAGCGGATGGAACCCCAGCAAGTGGTTATTTTTACATGTTTCTATCCCAAGGTAGGGGTAATCCAAAAGCCAGGATTGAGGTGACGGAAACTGGAACAAGAACAACCTTGAAAGGCAGTTCAGCCATTGTTACGGCCGGTCATGACTTGATCATTGAAACTTCCGGAAAGATTGTCAATGATGTAAGTCATTTGGAAGCGGGTCATGATATGACCCTGAATGCGTCATCCCTGGATAATATCGGGTATAAAGATGATATAACTTTTAAACTGGTATGTCACAATGGTAAACTTTGCCGATCCCTATATCCAAAAGATCCAGCCAATGCAGCCAATCCTCCTTATTCACATCCACCTCCATTAGATGGTAACAATAAAAATATTGCATATGTATGGGGGGATAGTTCATATAATCCCGGATTGAGCGGCACGATTATGGCAGGTGGAACCCTGATAGGGATAGTGGCCAATCAGGTTAATAACCGGACAATCAAGATACATGCATCTCCTGATGACTATGTCACGGTCAATCCAAGCCTTCCATCAGGAAAACAATTGACATCTGTCCAGAGTGAAACAGGCAGAAACGGATTGAATGGGCCTGGAGAAGGTAATCTGGCCAATAATTCATCAAGTGGAAAAGGGGTAAACGGTCAAAACACCACGCTTCCAGGATATGGTGGGGTAGGCAATCCCGAGGGAATTGATCCGGGATTGCATGTCCATCTTCCAGGTTTTAATTATCAGGGAGTGTCTGAAAGTGTTGACGATATACTCTCATCCATTGCCGGTGGACACGCTTTGTTCAGACCTAATCCGGATATTAAGGGCAATGACACCGCCAGTATTGGTGAAATAACCGGAGGAAACATTCACAGTATCAATAACGACAATATCAATAATAATAAAACGAGTGGTAATATTAATATTAATGGTAACAGTAACAGCAATATTAATAGTAATAAAACAATTGGTAATATCAATGTTAATGGAAACAGTAATATTGACAATATCAGCAATAATGAAAGTCTTGCCAAACCCGGTACAGCCCCAGCCAAGGTAGGGCGGGCGGTAAATATAAACGATGCGGGCAAAATCAGTGAAGCTGCCACCCAGCAGGGTAAGGTCAATACAAGTGGTGTGCCGGAGGGATCAAGCTATCTTATTGAGACCCGTACACAATATACCTCCTTGCAGAAATTCTATGGGTCGCAATATCTGCTGGATCACCTGAATATTGCCGGCTCATATATGTTCCTGGGGGATGCAGGGTTTGACAGCAACTATATCCAGCAGCAATATCTTCAGGCCACAGGGCACAGCTTTGTCGGTGGAACCTATAACAATGCCGCTGATATGATGAAGGAACTCCTCGACAATGCGACCGATGAGGCCGACCAGCACGGGTTCAAATTCGGCACCGCCTTGACAAAGGAGCAACAGGCCTCACTTGCGAAGGATATTGTCTGGTATGTTCCCGCGCTGGTTGATGGCAGACAGGTGCTGGTTCCCCAGCTGTATCTTTCTCCAAAAACCGCGGTGATATCTGGTGCCGCCATCGTGGGCAAGGATGTCGGTATCCAGGCCGGCTCCATTCTCAATTCCGGCCTGATGGAGGGGACACACTCGATCGCGCTCACCAGCACACATGGCAACATCATCAATGATGGCGGAACCATAAGGGGCGGGGACATGTCCCTTAATGCCCAGAACGGCTCGATCATCAACCGCGACACGATCAACAACTATCTTGTTGAGGGGGGAACGTCCTCCTATCTTGGTTCACAGGGAAAGATCCTTGCCTCTGGAACCATGGGGATCAAGGCGAGTGACAGTATCATCACCCGAGGTGGAAGCATCCAGTCCGGATCCGATATGGCGATGCAGGCCGGTTCGATCGATATCGGTGCGGCACAGCTGAATGCCGCCGCCTCCAGCGCCAGTTACGGAAAGCATGAAATGCTGGCCTTTAACGGTAACCAGACCAAGAACTATGGAACCATGGTCAGTGCCGGTAGAAACGCCATCCTGCAATCCACAAGGGGTGACCTGAACCTTGCGGGCAGCACCCTGAATGTCGGGGGTGATGCAGCCCTGTCATCCGCGGGCAATATCGGCCTGAACGCCGTCACGGACAAGGGCCTCACCGATGTTAGGGGACATAAATCAGGTGCCTTCAATTCAAGTTCGTTTGAGGAAAAAAGAGCCTATACCAATGATATTGGATCGGCTGTCATTGCGGGTGGACAAATCGGCATCTCTGCGAAAAACGATGTTAGCCTGGCAGGGGCTGTCGCGTCCAAAAATGATGTTAATATCAACGCTGGCGGTAATATAACCGAGAACGCGCTAAACTATTCTAACGATACATATGATTATCACCAGACGAAGAAGTTCGGTTTTTTCACGAACGAGGCGCAATTGAGCGTGCAAATTGGCCAAAAGAACGTCACTGATAAAAAGTCGACATCCAATTCCCTGCATACGGCCAGTGACATTATCTCAACCGAGGGTAATGTTAACCTGAATGCAGGCAAGGATATCAATATCAACGGTTCCAATGTTATTGCGGGCAGGGATATCAATATGTCCGGAGATTCAGTGAATTTCAATGCGGTCCAGGATGTTTTCAAGGGCGACCAGAAACATAAGGACAGCTTTACGGGGATAGGCCTGAGTGCTAGTGGCTTGCTGGCGAATCTTGCGAAGACGGGCTTTGCGGCGGCCAACACGACGGATGAGAGAATGGAGGCGCTAAACGCCGCGGACATGGCGAGCCAGGGTCTCAACGCGGGATTGGGGAAAAGCGGGATCCTGACGGGAGCGTTTGCCCATGGAGCGGCGACAGCCGTTGACTACAACCTTATAGGGATCACGGCGACCTTCACGCATTCATCGAATAAGAGTCACATGACGTCGACGACGGTCACGGATACCGGATCGACCATAAAGGCTGGAGAGAAAGTGAGTGTGAATGCGGTGAAGGATATCAAAGCCACGGCCAGCAGTATCAGCGGGAACGACGTGATATTCAATGCGGGCCGGGATATCAGCCTGAATGCGGGATACAGAACCAGTCGAAGCAAGACGACCAGCTCCGGGAACAGGGAGGATATAGGGGCGAATGCCAATGTGGGAGCGCACGGGTTCGCGTTTGGAGCGAGAGGGGATGCATCGGTGAGCTGGGGCAAAACCACGACCTATGGCAGGACGGCCATTGACACGGTCGTGAATGGAACAAACTCGGTCACCATCAATAATGAAAACGGCAGGCTCGCTCTCAATGGGGCGCAGATTGTCAACAAAAATCCCGATGTGAGAAACGGGGATGGAACAATCACCAGGGGAACACCAAGCAACGGTTCCATCACCATCAACACAGGAAGCATGTCCATTGCAACGCCGCAGAATGTCAACAGGTATCACAGCAATAACAAGACGGTTGGCATGGAGTTCAGCACACCCCTTAGCGACTATCACAATTGGGGTGAGGGAAAACAGCAGGCTAATAATTCAGGCGATAAAAAAACTTTAGGAAATAGAGGTAATAATACAGAAAAACCTTCCAAACTCAATAAACCTGACACGCCCTACACAAACGTTGATCTCTTCGGGGACATACGTGTCATTGACAATGATTACGCGTCAACAGAAAAGGAGATGTCTGGGATTTATGCCGGCACGGGAGGGCTGAATGTCAATGTGAGGGGGGACACGACCCTGACAGCCGGCGCCATCACCAGTGCCGCCGATGCCTCCAGAAACCAGATCACCACAGGAAGCCTGCAGGGCAATTCAGTCAGGAACCATTCGATATGGAGCGGTTTCGATATCCAGATGAAACAAAATCTTGATACCAAATATGGTATAGATACGGTTGGCACGGTTGAGGGTGGTAAGGAAGTTATAAGTATTCCAGGGAACATACTCGGGAATGGAACGGGCACGAGGATATCTGGCAACAGCATCGTTCACAACAAGCATTCAACGACTGAATCCGTGATCGGGGACAATATCGTTGTGAACGCGGGCAGCGTGAATGGCCATTTCTCGCATGATATCAACGAGGCCAACGGCTATATGGAGGACAAGTTCAATCCTGGCAAGATCAACAATGATTTCAATCTCCAGAACAAGGCGACAGAGGTCATGAACAAGTATGGCAACATGATTGTCGACACGGTTGTCAGTGCGAACAAGCGTGCGGAGAACGTGAAAAACGAAGAGGACAAACTGGATCTCAATCATGCGCTTTCGGAAATCGGCCTGAATAAGAAACCTGATGAATCCCTGATCAATGGCGCGAACGCCACGGCGATAGTCGGGGCCGCGTCCTCGATTGGCGGGGCGATCATGGGGGGGGGCAATGTCGGGCCAACGGCCGCGGGTGCAGCCGGTGGTTTGGCTGGCAACATCATCTATAACCACTTCTTCCCTGATGGTCCTTTCGGAAAGAATGACAATAGACTAAATCCCAATAGCCCTAATTATCATCAGAACAATAATACATATGGTCAAGTAGGTGGATTTGGACAAGCTGTTACCCCAGTTTCATCTTCAAAAAGTCAATCTCAAAATAATAATGAAAAAAATATAAAATACGATGACACGACGGACATAAACAAGATAGCCAGCGGTATGATCCATACCGGTATCATTGGCGGGGCGAGTGCGATTACCGGGATTATGGGCGGCAGTGACAATCTCAATGGCACCAACACAGCCATTGACGCCATCACGGGTGGCCTGACAGGACTTGCCCAGAGTGCACCCAAAATTGAGAAGGGCAAAAACAGGGGTAAAAAGCCGGCCGATAAAGCGGGGTCGAAACCCAAAGCCGAACAGGCTGACAGAAACCCGGAGCAGACTGAACAGAAAGGGGATACAAAATGAGACTTTATTCTTTGGCTAGTTTAATGATGCTGTGTTTATCTCTAACCGCCTGTGCCAACAAGTTTTATATATCTATCTGGAATGAAAAGGGAGATGCGAAACCCCTTTCCAAAACGGATGATGTAATCAGGGTCGTTGTTCCGGATAGACTTAAAAAATATGTTGCCAAGGCAAGAAGTGATGATCCCGATTGGTTAGCTAAAGGTTCAAAACTTGCATTTTATATAGGTATGGCTAAACTTGATACGGAAGAGAGATTGCAAGATTTAGGCTATCAATTAACAGATACAGGTCTTAATTCAGGAGGTGATGGAAAACCTAAAAAAATAAAATGGATTGATAGCCAGGGTAATGAAAGACAGGCCATGACACATGGAGGAAAACCAACCGTATTTGCATTGGTTGATTCTCAAGTTCTGGATACCTATACACAAAGGTTTATATCCAACGAACCATATTCAAGCGATCCAAGCACAGGTGCGACCACCATGTGGACAAGTCATGTCGATGAGGTCACCATGAATAAAATAGTTTATGGAATTAAACTGGTAAGACCTATTGGTAAAGACAATCCCCTTTACCAATGCAACAATTCCTCTTTGAGTACTGATTTTTGTACTTTTCCTGAGGGATATTGGGAATATGATACACGTTATAAAACAATTTTCTATGGCGTGGGTACGATGACAACGAATGCTAGAAGCTCAGATTATATAGAAAATCATTTGACCTCATCGGTATTGTATCAATATCCCAACTTGCTGGGCAAAAAACGTATTCATCAGATCAGCCAGCCTTTCTTCCAGGTAACCAAAGTGACTGATACTCCCCAATAAGTTTATAAAGCATTCTTTTTTCTTTTGGTATGACGACACGACGGACATAGACAAGATAGCCAGCAGGCATGATCCATACCGGTATCATTGGCGGTGCGAGTGCGATTACCGGCATCATGGGTGGCAGTGACAATCTCAATGGCACCAACACAGCCATTGACGCCATCACGGGTGGCCTGACAGGACTGGACCAGAACACACCCAAGATCGAGAAGGACAAAAAGCCGGCCGGTAAAGCGGGGCCGAAACCCGAAGCCGAACAGGCTGACAGGAACCCGGAGCGGACTGAAAAGAAAGGGGATACAAAATGAGACTTTATTCTTTGGCTAGTTTAATGATGCTGTGTTTATCCTTAACCGCCTGTGCCAACAAGTTTTACATTCCTATATGGAATAGGAAGGGAGATGCGAAACCCCTTTCCAAAACGGATGATATAATCAGGGTCGTTGTTCCGGATAGAATTAAAAAATATGTTGCCAAGGCAAGAAGTAATGATCCCGATTGGTTAGCTAAAGGTTCAAAACTTGCATTTTACATTGGTATGGCTAAAATTTATTCAGAAAAAAGATTGCAGGCTTTAGGTTATCAATTAACTGATACAGGATTAGATGGTGGAGATAGTGGACAACCAAAAAAAATAGACTGGATTGATAGCCAGGGTAATGAAAGACAGGCCATGACGCATGGCGGAAAGCCAACCGTATTTGCATTGGTTGATTCTAGATTAGTTAATACCTATACACAAAGGTTTATATCCAACGAACCATATTCAAGCGATCCAAGTACAGGTGCGACCACCATGTGGACAAGTCATGTCGATGAGGTCGCCATGAATAGAATAGTTTATGGTATTAAACTGGTAAGACCCATTGGTAAAGACAACCCCCTTTATCAATGCAACAATTCCTCATTAAGTATCAATTTTTGTACTTTTCCAGATCGCTTTTGGAAGGATATTTCTAATTATAAAACAATCTTTTATGGTGTAGGTACGATGACAACAAATGCACGAGATCCTGATTATATAGAAAATCATTTGGTATCATCGGTATTGTATCAATATCCCAATTTGCTGGGTAAAAAACGTGTAATTCAAATCAGCCAGCCTTTCTTCGAGGTTACCAAAGTCACTGATATTCCTAAATAATTTTATAGCATTCTTCTTTCTTATGGATACGATGACACGACGGATATAGACAAGATAGCCAGCGGCATGATCCATACCGGTATCATTGGCGGGGCGAGTGCGATTACCGGCATCATGGGTGGCAGTGACAATCTCAATGGCACCAATACAGCCATTGACGCCGTCACGGACAAGGGCCTCACCGATGTTAGGGGACATAAATCAGGTGCATTCAATTCAAGTTCGTTCGAGGATAAGAGAAATTATTCTGAAGCAATCAGCAGTAATGTCATTGCCAATGGAAATATTAGCATGGGTGCAACCCATGATATTAACACTGCTGGTTCGGTCATTTTATCAGGAGAAAACACAACTCTTGCTGCAGGTCATGATGTAAATCTTGGAACTGTTACCAATACCGTATCTTCTTATGCCGAACATAAAAGTTCTGGGTTATTGCAAAAGGAAAATCTTAAGGATATTCCTCAACAAAGTGAAGAAATAGGAACTCTTGTTGGGGCAGGAAAAAACATCAGTATTTCTGCAGGTCATGATCTGAATGTAGCTGGTACAGTTACAGGCAAGGAAGACGTTAATCTTGTTGCCGGTAATAATATAGCCACCATCGCACTTAAGGATACAACAAGCAATTATCATCATGAAAGCAAGTCTGGATTGGGGGCAAGTTTCAACGGGGGTATGGCATCAATTGGCTATCACTCAATGAAGCAGACAGATACCAGCAAAACAGTTCATTGGACACCAAGTAAAATCAGTGCTGGTCATGATTTGAATCTTGTATCTGGGGGATCATCAACCTTTACGGGAACTGATTTAAGTGCTGGCAATGATCTTAACATCAGTGGATCGTCAGTAAATTTCAATACAGTGAACAATACAGTAGAAGAAACGCATAAAAGATCATCGGTATTTGCGGGCTTAAGTGTAGGATTGTCCGGGGATTCGGCGGCTGGCCAAGCGGCTCGTTCAGGACAGTCAGCCTCTGACATGCACGGCAAGGGTAGTGCGGCTGGCAGAACCCTGAATGCGATGCAGGGCGGATATGTAGCTGGCAATGCCCTTGCAACGAATGGAAACAACACTGGAGGAGGTTTGATTTCTGGAACTGCAGCACTTGGATTTAATGTTGGCAAATCATACAGCGAATATTCACAAAGCAATGTGGTTGGATCCTCAGCTGTTGCCGGTAATGAACTCAATGTTGTGGCTCGTGGGGATAACAGGGCGGATGTTCATAATGGTGATTTAACTGCAACGGCAGCCCATCTTGCCGGTAATAACGTATCCCTGACTGGCAATGATGTAATATTGCAATCTGGCTGGGACACGACGCATGAATATAGCAAAAGTCACAGTTATGGAGGAGAGGCTGGTATAGAGATAGGTAGTGCAGGATTATCACTTGGTGCCAATGGTCAGGGATCCTCCCAACATGCCCGGGGGAATAGCTTGACATCAGTGAACACCACGGTTACAGCCTCCAATGATGTAAAAATCAATGCTTCTGGCAAAACGACGATCAACGGTGCGACGGTATCTGGCGATCATGTCGGTGTCAATACAGGCAATCTTGATATTGTAACCCCTCAGGACATCTCTCATTATAAGAGCAACTCGAGCCAGGCCGGGGCCAGCATCAAAATACCACTTGGTGCGGGATCAGCTGCTGGAGGTGTCAGCTATGGCAATCAAAAGATCAGGGATAATTATCAAAGCACAGGCAAACAGCTTTCTGGCATTTACGCTGGCAAAGAAGGGGTGGATATCCATGTTGGGGATACAACGCATCTAAAGGCGGGTGTAATCAGCAGCACGGCAGCTCAGTCCAAAAACCATTTTGATACAGGAAGACTGGTTGCTGAAAGTGAAAGCAATCAATCCAGATGGAAAGCGACAGCTACAGGAGGCGGATTAAACCTTGGAGGTGCAGGACTTGGAGGCAGCTTGGGTCCCCTTGGCTATATTGGCAGCAATATTGCCGCAAATTCTGGTCTGATTAGCGGAACGCAGAGAAAACATGCTGAACAAAGCATCAGTCAGTCAGCCATATCAGATAACATAACGGTACATGCCGGTAGTGTGACCGGCCAGTATGCCACCAGCGTGGATGAGGCAAATGGTCATATAAAGAATCGGTTTGATGCGAACAGGCTTGCCAATGAATTGCAAAACAGCCAGACGGGAATGCAGCTTGTTGGTGAGGTGATGGGACAGGTATCTGACAGGCTGGACAATAGCGGTGTATGGGGTTTTGACGAGACGAATGCAAAAAATAATATCGGACGTATTCTAATTGAATCCGGAGGAAGTGCCGCCATTGCCGCTGTCACTGGTGGAAACGCAGGAGCGGCCGTTGCAAGTACAGTTGCCGGTAAGGTGGCCGGAAATATTGTTGGCAATAAACTTGGGGAATATCTGGGCTATCATTATGGTGACAATGCTGTAACAGAAACAATAGGCAATTTGTTGACCAATGCAGCATCTACGGGAGCGGGAGCGGCAGCAGGCGGTGCAGTTGGAGGTGCCACGGAAGCATTAAACGGGGCATCTATTGCATCCTTAATAAATGAATATAATGATACAGCATGGGGAGTGGTCAAAAAAGCTATACAAAAAGGAGGATATGAAAAACTGGTTCAGACAATGGAGGAAAAGGAAATTGCCGACCATGCGGCAGATGGGTATGTGCATGGTTTTCCAGAAAAAAGCAGGGGATATTATGATGCAAATGGAAAAATCAATAAGGATGCTTTACCACCTGACGAATATCATGTTCCCACGGATGAGGAGTTGAGAAAGATGGGAATAGATGGTCAGGATGGTTTGAGCAAAATGTTGTATCATCCCAAAAATCCGGAAACTGGAAAATCAACAAATTTAGAATCAGTTATGTATCTGCCTAATGATCCTGATAATCCGTTGACTCCGCCTATGATAATCTTTAAAGGTACAACAAATATGTGGGAAGGAATTGAGGATTTTACACAAGGATTGGGACTTGGTTCGCCAGAATATAGTGCGGCTCAAAATATAGGTAAAGAATTCAATCAAATATACCAGAATATAGGTGGTAGATCACCGATACTTGCTGGAAATTCACTTGGTGGAGGATTGGCAAATGCGGCTGGTGAAGCGTCAGGATTAAGTTCAGTGACATCGAATGCTGCAGGATTAAATGATATTACAGTAAATGATCCGTTATTTCATACATCATACAATACCTATATTAAGGGAGAGTTTTTACATTTATTTCAAGATGGATCAAATTATATTATAAATAATGGGATAAATAGTGTTTCAGCACCAATACAAGCGGCAAATATCATTTCAGAACTTCTTACAAACACTAAAGCAATCGATACTACAGTTAATATTCCTCCTCATTCACCGATCAATGATCCCATAACAGGAACTAAAACAGAATATATTTCAGCTGTGCCAGAAGATCAGGGTATCTTGTATCCCTATAATATCTTGAATTCTGGTGGATTGCATTTTGCCACAGTTGTTCATAGGGCAACCAACCATGAATATTATAAGACCAAAGATCAATTGTCTCATGATGTTAATCACAAGTAAGGGTGAAATGTAATACTATTATGCAAAAAATTGAAAAATTCCAATTAATAAACTATTTAATATTAAGTAAAATTATTATAAATTTTTTTATTTTATATCTTTTATTAAGATGTAATAATCCATTTTTTTTTAAATCAGAATATATTATTAATATTTTATATATAAGATTATTAATAATAATATATATCATTCTAAGTCTAATATTTAATATTTTTTATTAAAAAAAATTATTTAAACTATAAACCATATATTTTATTAGAATTATATACAGTAATATATTTAATTATTTTTTTTATAATTAAAATATATTTAATTTTTTATATATTCAATAATATTTCCATTTTCATTAATATCGTTACTTATGTGGGCATCAGACGTTTATCATCATTCCATTTTTATTGTTTTAGGATTAGCAATATCATTATTGATTATGTGGATATATACAATTATTATAGTTCCAATTTGTATTTATAAAATTATAAAAATATTTATAAATGAAAATATATTAAATAAAAAATAATATTATGTTAATATTCTCTAAAAAAAATATCAATAAAAAACTTGTTATAAAATTATTTGTAAATATAATAACTTTATTAAGTTTAATATTAATTAATGTGATATCGATAATTAATGAGAATAATCTCATAATTAATATTAATTATATAAGAATTTATATAATAGTATTTATTGAGTTAAGTTTATTGCTTGATTTTTATATATCAAGAAATTTTAATAATTGTTTACCTTTTATATTACTTGATATTTATGCATTATTATTATTATTAATTTTTTTCTTTGTAAAAGATGTATTTTTTGTCTTTTATTTATTATTTTTTTTCCATTTACAATAATATTAATTTTTTTTTCTCACACATTCAATATTATTTCAATTCTATTTATATTTATTATTAATATTTATGTGTATATATACATATGTAATTATTCCGATTTGTATTCGCAAATTTTAAAACTCTATAAAAATAATTAATTGTTTAATTAAAATTCTTTTAATTAAAAAAAAGTAGTTTAATAGCTAGACGGGAATTCAAATTGTTAATGAAATGATAGAACAGGCCTCACTTGCGAAGGATATTGTCTGGTATGTTCCCGCGCTGGTTGATGGCAGACAGGTGCTGGTTCCCCAGCTGTATCTTTCTCCAAAAACCGCGGTGATATCTGGTGCTGCCATAGTGGGCAAGGATGTCGGCATCCAGGCCGGCTCCATTCTCAATTCCGGCCTGATGGAGGGGACACACTCGATCGCGCTCACCAGCACACATGGCAACATCATCAATGATGGCGGAACCATAAGGGGCGGGGACATGTCCCTTAATGCCCAGAACGGCTCGATCATCAACCGCGACACGATCAACAACTATCTTGTTGAGGGGGGAACATCCTCCTATCTTGGTTCACAGGGAAAGATCCTTGCCTCTGGAACCATGGGGATCAAGGCGAGTGACAGCATCATCAGCCGTGGTGGAAGCATCCAGTCCGGATCCGATATGGCGATGCAGGCCGGTTCGATCGATATCGGTGCCGCACAGCTGAATGCCGCCGCCTCCAGCGCCAGTTACGGAAAGCATGAAATGCTGGCCTTTAACGGTAACCAGACCAAGAACTATGGAACCATGGTCAGTGCCGGTAGAAACGCCATCCTGCAATCCACAAGGGGTGACCTGAACCTTGCGGGCAGCACCCTGAATGTCGGGGGTGATGCAGCCCTGTCATCCGCGGGCAATATCGGCCTGAACGCCGTCACGGACAAGGGCCTCACCGATGTTAGGGGACATAAATCAGGTGCCTTCAATTCAAGTTCGTTCGAGGATAAGCATGCTTATTCAAAAGAAATGGGATCAAATATTTTTTCAGGTGGTGAGACAAATTTATTTGCAAACAAAGATGTGAATATTGCAGGAATTATTGAATCAACTCGGGATATCAATATTGATGCAGGGAATAACATTACTGAAAATGCATTAAAATCCACAATAGATGATTATACTTATCATCATGTCAACAAGACTGGTTTCTTTAGCAATCCGAGGGAATGAGTGTACAAGTAGGTAATAAAAAAATTACTGATCAAAACCGTAATTCCTCAACTCTCTGGCAAGGATCAATGATAAATTCAACTGAGGGTAGTGTTAACGCAAATGCTGCAAAAGACATCAATGTTAATGGGTCAATGATATATGCAAACAAAGATATCAATATGTCTGGAGATACAGTGAACTTTAATACTGTTCAGAATATTGTAAAAGGGGATCAAAAACACAAGGACAGCTTTACAGGGCTAACAGCAGGGGTTGACACAAAATCCGTAGCTGGAGGTATGGCGGGTTTGGGACTGGCTGCAGCCAATTCTACCAGTAAGACAACAATATTAACTGATGGTATCAAAGCGGGTTATGCCGGTATACATACCGGTTTGGGTAAAGCAGGGATCAAAGATCAAGCCATTAAAGGCAATATGACTCCCCAAGAAATAGACAAAATTAATAAAGCGAATAAAAATAACAGTTCAGCTGCAAATTATAATTTGGTTGGCAACAGTCTTGATAACCATTCGATTTGGAGCGGACTTAATGTCAATGGAACCGAAACGCTCAAGAGCCAGTATACGGTTGCCGGTGTAGCCACTGACGAGAAAGAAAACAATCTATTGCCCGGCAATGTTTTGAACAAGGTTGTTGGTCCCGGCTTTACGGGTAATATTACCACACATAATGAGCATTCTAAGACGGAAGCGGCCATAGGGGAGAATATAACCATCAATGCGGGATCAATTTCTGGCACTATCTCTCGTGATCCAGATGCAGCCAATGGTTATCTTGCTGATCGGTTTGATGCAAATAAAATTGACAGCAATTTCAAGAAACAGAATGAAATTACGCAGACGATCAACACCATATCGGATGCTATTATCAACACGGTATACAATGACAAGAAACCCAACCAGGACAATCATGCGCAGTCAGGGAACGCCCTTAAGCCCAATGGCGGCAAGGGCACGAATGTAACGGCCACCCCATCTGGTGAAATCAGTGACAGGGACATAATGAAGATGGGGGCTTCTGGAATTGCCTCTATTACAGGGGCTGCGCTTGGGGGCGGGGATGTTGGCGCAACGGTTGCGGGTGTTGCCGCGACTGATGCTGTCAATACAGAGCTGCCAAATATCGGTCAGGTAATTGCTGACAAAAAGCTCCTCCAATGGAAAATCCTCTCAAACCTAATAATAATGGTGTTTCAACAAAAGAAAACAAGAAAGGCTTCAATTACCAAGAAAATCTTCAAAAAACTAAATCTAAAGGACAAAAAGGTAATGTTTCGCAAAAAAATCCGACATATGATGAGACGAATGATTTAAACAGGCTGATTGCGGGCATGACGCAGAACGTGATAGTTGGGGGATCAGGAGCACTGGCGGGTATTGCGACCTCTGGCGACAACATGTCCCTTGACGCGACAGCGGGTGGCCTGACGGCATTGAAACAGAATGCACCAAATATAAGCAATCCGGACCTCAAACATGCGAGAAAGCCCCGTGATCAGGATGGCAGGTCCAGAAATCCGCTAAAACCCATGACCAGTTCACAGGGACAGAAAGCCTCTTCACAAAAAGGAAACCAGAATGACAAAATCTAACTATCTTTACGGATTTGGACTATGCTTGCTACTTTCAGCCTGTGGTCCAGGGAAGTATTATTCACCTGTAAATAATAGACTGGGCACAGCCAGACCCCTATCCAAAACTAATGATGTCATCGCCGTCCTTGTGCCATACAAAATTCAAGAAATGGTTAAAAAGGCACGAAGCGATGATAAGGATTGGTTGACTTATAATAATTTAGCAATGGATATAGGTATGGCCAAAATATATACAGAAGATCGTCTGAAGGAATTGGGATATAGGGTTGTCAATGATGGGTTGGATCCAAAGAATGATGGTCATCCAAATGTCATTGCCTTGATAGATACAAATAGAGACACGACAAAGGATGATACGGTTGTGAGAACCTATCAAACCCCTCTATTCACTGATACCAATGGAAATCCCGAGTTGTGGAAAACAAACGCGGATGTGTTTACCTATAAATATGTAGACTATAAAGTTAGACTGGTCAGACCGGCAGGAAAGGATAATGAGTTATTTAAATGTAATGTAACTCCATTAAGCACAGATTTTTGTTTAGCTCCGGAGCATCCATCCAACTATGAAACGATATTTGAGGGTTTTGGGTCAATCAACACGGAAGCAAATAATTCTGCCTATATTCTTGATCATTTAACAACGGCAGTATGGCATAATTATCCAGACATGATTGGACAGTATAAGGTTTATCTCATCAATCAGGAACATCCTGAAATTGTTAAGGTGGAGGCAAACATTAACAAGAAGAAATAGACAGGGCAGTGGTTTTCCTTGGGTGATTTAAACAGGCTGACTGCAGGCATGACGCAGATGATAATTGAATTTAACATATGATTATCACCAGACGAAGAAGTTCGGTTTTTTCACGAACGAGGCGCAATTGAGCGTGCAAATTGGCCAAAAGAACGTCACTGATAAAAAGTCGACATCCAATTCCCTGCATACGGCCAGTGACATTATCTCAACCGAGGGTAATGTTAACCTGAATGCAGGCAAGGATATCAATATCAACGGTTCCAATGTTATTGCGGGCAGGGATATCAATATGTCCGGAGATTCAGTGAATTTCAATGCGGTCCAGGATGTTTTCAAGGGCGACCAGAAACATAAGGACAGCTTTACGGGGATAGGCCTGAGTGCTAGTGGCTTGCTGGCGAATCTTGCGAAGACGGGCTTTGCGGCGGCCAACACGACGGATGAGAGAATGGAGGCGCTAAACGCCGCGGACATGGCGAGCCAGGGTCTCAACGCGGGATTGGGGAAAAGCGGGATCCTGACGGGAGCGTTTGCCCATGGAGCGGCGACAGCCGTTGACTACAACCTTATAGGGATCACGGCGACCTTCACGCATTCATCGAATAAGAGTCACATGACGTCGACGACGGTCACGGATACCGGATCGACCATAAAGGCTGGAGAGAAAGTGAGTGTGAATGCGGTGAAGGATATCAAAGCCACGGCCAGCAGTATCAGCGGGAACGACGTGATATTCAATGCGGGCCGGGATATCAGCCTGAATGCGGGATACAGAACCAGTCGAAGCAAGACGACCAGCTCCGGGAACAGGGAGGATATAGGGGCGAATGCCAATGTGGGAGCGCACGGGTTCGCGTTTGGAGCGAGAGGGGATGCATCGGTGAGCTGGGGCAAAACCACGACCTATGGCAAGACGGCCATTGACACGGTCGTGAATGGAACAAACTCGGTCACCATCAATAATGAAATTAAATTGTAGAAAAATATGTTAATAGTTTTTTAACGATTGAATATTTATAAAAAATTAGATAATTTTATCATTAAAAATGATATGAATAATTAATGGAAATAAGTTAATAAATTATTATAAAAAACGTATAATATATATTATGCCAACTCACTTTATAAAAAATATATATTTTTATCAATTAGTTCTTTAAAATTTTAAATATGACTCCAACCTAATTTCCTTAATTTGATTTCATTATTATATTCATCCAAAATGTGTATTTGACCATTGTTATATTCTGTGCAATAGCCAATTTTTGTTAATTTGATACCAACACGTTTAGATTCTTCAAGTGCTTTATTTTCTTTGTTAACAGGTATTGTAAGAATAAGTTCATAATCATCACCGCCTGTAATATACGTTTGGAAATAATTCTTTTGAAATTTTTTAGCCTCATTTGATAATGGTATTGAATTGGTATATATAACAGCATCAACCCTACTTTCTCGAGTTAAGTGACTGAGATCCTGTACAAGGCCGTCTGAAATATCCATGGCCGCTGATGCAATTTGATTTAACGATAATTCAATCCTAGGTTGAGGTATATGATAACGATCAATAAAATATTGATTAGTAGATATTTTACCATCTAAAGCTAATAAACCCATGGCAGCATCACCAATGGTTCCTGTTACCCAAATTCCGTCAGTTGGTTTAGCAGTATTTCGACGTATTGCTTGACCTTTTTTAACTTTTCCTAACATTGTTACGGATAAAGTCATACTATTCAAACTTTTTGTTGTATCTCCCCCAAATAGAGAAAGACCATATTTCTTTTGATCATAGGCCAATCCTTTTGTGAAAAGATTCATCCACTGATGGTTAAAGTATTGGTCTGGAAGTGATAATGCCAATAAATATCCATATGGTTTTGCTCCCATTGCAGCTAAATCAGAAATATTACATCTCAACAATTTGCGAGCAATAAGATCAGCTGGATCATTTTTGAAAAAATGAACATCTTCAGATATAGCATCCATAGTCAATACAATTTCTTCATTTTGATTCAAGGATACAATTGCAGCATCATCAGTAAGGTCAAGAGCTTCAGGGCCACTTAATTTTTTAAAATATTGATCAATGATCTGAAATTCGGGGGGCAACTCCATAAATTAGGCCTTGTTTTCCATTTCTTTCCTTAAACGGTTGGCAAGATTATTAAGAATTCCATTAATCAATACAGATTCATCACCATTACTAAACGCATGTGAAACATCAATATATTCATTGATAATAACTTTTTTTGGTGGTTCAATATTATCAAGTAAAAGTTCTGTAACTGCAGCTCTTAATATGGCTCTAATAATAGGATCCAACCGTTGAAAAGGCCATTCATTTGGTAATGATGATTTAATTATTCTATCAATTTCTGGAGATCGATGTACAAATCCCTGAACAACTGAAGTAAAAAGTGGAATGTTAGGAATATGAGTTTTACCATCAATATAAGTTTCATCATGAAAATCAGGTGAAATACGATGAATCAGAAATTGCTCTATCAATAAATTCGCAGCTTTTTCAATACCCTGTTCCCATTGAAAAATAGCCTGGACCGCTGCAATTCGGGTTAACGTTCTTGGTCTTTTTATTTTATTTTTTTGGTCGCTCATTATCATCCTAAAATTAAAAAACTTATATTAATTATAATTTACTATTTTTCGTGATGTTCAAGGGTAGGAAGAAGTTCGGCAAAATCTTCAATAACCTGAAAATCACAGTAAACACTGGCAAAACGTATATAGGCAACCTTGTCAATTTTTTTCAGCATTTCCATGGTTGCAGCACCTATAGATTCAGATGAAATAACATTGTCACCTAAATCAACAAATTGTTTTTCTAGTTTATTGGCAATCTGATCAATATCTGTAGCCCTAAAAGGACGTTTACGCATTGCAAGTTCGATTGAACGCACAAGCTTTTCTTTATCAAACGGAACTCTTTGTCCATTTCGTTTCAAAACCATCAAGTCTCTTGGTTGAATTCGTTCAATAGTTGTAAAACGCTGATTGCATTTAATACAAATGCGTCTACGTCGGATGGCAGTCCCGTCCTCTGTGGAGCGGCTATCCTTGACCTGGGTATCTTCATTTCCACAAAATGGACAGAACATTTTTTAACCTATATCCCTAATAAAATAATGAATGTAATAATATTTTATTAATAATAACAATAACGGATTAAAATACGGATATTGATATTCAATTTATCTTTAACTTAATAAAGTACATTGAAATCAAATATCAAGGTTTGCAACGGTCAACGCATTATCAACAATAAAATCTCTTCTTGGTTCCACAACATCACCCATCAATGTTGTGAAAATTTCATCTGCATTTTCAAGGTCCCCCACTTTTACCTGCAATAAAGTCCGTGTAGCAGGATCAAGAGTTGTATTCCAAAGCTGATCATCATTCATTTCACCAAGCCCTTTAAAGCGATTAATGGCCAAACCTTTTTTTCCGTTATTCATTAGTAATTTATATACTAAAGATGGACCGCTCACTTTTTCATCTTTTTTATCAATGGACAAGTTTGCAGGTTCATTAAAATCAGTAATCAATTTTTGCCTGTGCTGATTAATCCAAGCAGCATTTTTACTTTTAATAATGGAAAAAGGTATAGAATAAGATTCCTTGACACCTCTCACTACACGATGAATTTTCATTCCATCTTCAACACTGATTTGCCATCCTCTTTCTGATTTTGCGGATAAACTGTCAAGTCGATCTTGTAATTCCTGGCGACATTTTGGATCATTCATATTATCTTCGTTTAAAACACCGCACATGACCGCTTGTTCGAGAATCCATAAAGGTGCATATTTTTCAAAAAATTTCAAACGATGAAGTATAGATGAATAATCTTTTACATGATTTTCAAGCTCGTTTTCTCTAAGCTCTGTTCCATCGGCCAAGTACAAAGCTGTATTATTTATCGCTTTTTTCAATAGATAATCTTCAAGCGCTTCATCATTTTTTAAATATCGTTCGTCATTACCTCTTTTTGCTCTGTATAGTGGGGGTTGCGCAATATAAACGTATCCCTTTTCAATCAGTTCAGGCATCTGACGGAAAAAGAAAGTTAATAATAATGTACGTATATGTGATCCATCCACATCCGCATCTGTCATAATAACAATCTTGTGGTATCTTAACTTTTCAAGAGAAAAGCCACCTTGTTCAACATCTCCTCTACCAATACCTGTTCCAAGGGCTGTTATAAGCGTACCAATTTCAGCAGAATTTAACATTCTGTCAAATCGTGCACGTTCAACATTCAAAATTTTGCCTTTTAGTGGCAAAATTGCTTGAAAACGGCGATCCCTTCCCTGTTTTGCAGTACCACCAGCTGAATCTCCCTCAACAATAAAGATTTCCGATTGTGCAGGATCTTTTTCCTGACAGTCAGCTAATTTACCGGGTAAGGAAGAAACGTCCAGAACGCCTTTTCTTCGGGTAAGCTCTCTGGCTTTACGTGCTGCTTCACGAGCTGAAGCAGCATCAAACGCTTTGGAAATGATTAGTTTTGCTTCTTTTGGATGGGTTTCAAACCAATGGCCAAGCATATCGGATATTGAATTCTGAACAGCGGGTTGAACTTCCGAGGATACAAGTTTATCTTTTGTTTGAGATGAAAATTTAGGATCAGGAACTTTTACAGATAATATGGCGGTCAATCCCTCACGCATATCATCTCCTATTAATCCAAGGGATCCTTTTTTATTATTATTTAAAACTTCATCCGCATATTTTCCCACTATACGTGTTAGGGATTGACGAAAACCTGCGAGATGAGTTCCACCATCCTTTTGGGGAATATTGTTTGTGAAACATAATACATGTTCATTATAGGTATCATTCCATACCAAGGAACATTCCACTTTAATGTTGGTTTTTTCGTTATAGAAACTACCGGTAATGGGATCAATAAGGTTATTTTTCGATTTAGTTAACCATTTGACAAATTCACTTAGACCACCCTCGTAATGGAATTCTTCCTTTACAACTTCATCTTCACGTTCATCTGTAACGATTATTTCCATACCTGAATTCAAAAAGGCAAGTTCACGTAGGCGGCGAGTTAATATTCCAAATTCAAATACAATATGCGTAAAAATTTCTTTACTTGGTTTAAAGGTGACTTCAGTACCAGTCGGTTCATCACTTGATCCTTTTTCCGTTAAGGATTGAACTGTTTCACCATTTTCGAAACGGATAAAATATTCCTTACCATTTCGCCAGATACGTACTTCCATCCATTCAGACAACGCATTGACAACTGCTGCACCCACCCCATGGAGCCCACCTGAAACCTTATAGGAATTCTGATTGAATTTTCCGCCTGCATGCAATTTTGTCAACACTACCTCAGCAGCACTTATTCCCTCTTCAGGATGAATATCAATGGGTATGCCACGACCGTTATCCCTAACTCTTATGCTGCCATCTTTACATAACGTTAATATACACTGATCGGCAAATCCGGCTTGGGCTTCATCAACGGCATTGTCAACGATTTCAAATACCATATGATGCAATCCGGATCCATCATCTGTATCTCCAATATACATGCCGGGTCTTTTCCTAACTGCCTCCAGCCCTTTTAATACAGAAATTGAAGAGGCATCATATTCATTATCACTATCATTATTTAAATGAGATGAATGAATTGAATTATCGTTAGTATTAACCATGTTCAATGGGGCTCCAGAAATAATTAAATTTATATTTATTTTTATTAAACAATAAATGGGTAATAATGCGCATAAAAGAACATTTATTTTACCAGAAAGAATAAATAATCATACTATTTTTCCATGATTCAAGTTTAAAAAATCGTAGTTTTTCTCAAAATCATAAAAATCAGATATCTCGTTCCCTGTGATAATAACAAAACTATCAATATCAAGAAGACTGGAAAGTAGAATTTTCCTATGATAGGAATCAAGATGCGTGAGTGGTTCGTCCAAAAGTAACAAAGGTTGAATTTTCTTATTTGTTTTAATTAATTCAAGCAGTTTTAATATAACACTAATTAAAATCGCTTTTTGCTGACCTGTACTCGCCATCTGCGCAGAAATATTACTTTTATTTTCAAAAAAGACAACATCCATCCGATGGCAACCTAAAGCAGTTGATCTATTCTCCGCATCTTGATCTCGATTCATTTTCCATTTCTGTTTCAGATAGTCTTCCGTTACCAAGGCAGGATGTTTCATAAGATAATCGGCAATGGAACAATTTAATTTTAACAGGGTTTCAGGAAAAGCTTTTTGTATAATATTTATTTGATTTAATTGCTGGATAAAATTAATTCTCGCTGCAGTTATAGCCACGGCATGTCTTGCCATTGATTCTTCAACCGCTTTCAGCCAATTATGATCCAACACATTTGCTGAAAGTAATTTATTTCTTTGAAAAAGTGATTTTTCATAAGCTGCCAATTCTTTGGCATAATATCCCTCCAGACTAATTATAAGTTGATCAAGAAACCGTCTTCGACCAGATGGACCTTCTAAAAATAGTCGATCCATTTGAGGTGTTAACCAAACAGCCGCAAGATAGCGAGTAATTTCATTCTGATTTTGAATTATATTGCCGTTAATCCTGTATTGTCGTTTTGATGAAAAAGGAAAACAGCCCGTAGAAAGTGTAAAATTGCTATCATATTGCTGATTTGAAAATTCACCTACTACCCCCCATCCCTGAGTCTGATTATTATTATTGGCCAAATCTTCAATTCTTGCTTTACGTAATCCTCTACCAGGAACCAACAAGGACAACGATTCTAATAAATTTGTTTTACCACTTGCATTTGGACCGTAAGCCACGATTTTTTGGCTTGGAACAGTCCAAACAAGTCGTTCAAAATTACGGAAATTTGTTAAAGTAAGACGTTCTAGCTTCGTCATACTCATTATATAAGCATCTAAATAAGAATATTAAACCCGCATTGGCATTAATACATATAATGCAGAAGGATCATCAACATCACGAACAATTGTCGGGGCTGAATTGTCAGCAAGAATAAATTCTACCTGATTGTCAATCTGGTCGGTTATGTCATTTAAATATCGTGCTTGAAATCCAATTTCCAACGGCGTGGATTCATATTGAACTTGTGAACCGTCAAGTTCTTCCTTTGCATTGCCTTGGTCAACGCTGCTCGCAGATAAAACAAGGGAATTGTTATCCAAAGACAATTTGACTGGACGGGATCTTTCCATACTAATTGCAGCCACTCTTGCCACAGCTGTAGCAAAATCTTGTTTTCCAACCCGTAAAACCTTTGTATTGTTTTTGGGAATGACCCTTTCATATTCCGGAAATGTACCATCAATTAACTTGGACGTTAATGTGACACTTCCAAAATTTAACTGAATACGAGTATCAGATAACATGATCTGGATATCTTCTTCCGCTTCTTCCAGCAATTTATATATTTCATATATAGTCTTGCGAGGTATTATTACACCAGGTATGTTTTCTGCACCTTCAGGCATTGTACATTCGACCTTGGCAAGACGATGACCATCAGTTGCGACAGCGCATAATTTATTTTCGTTTTCACTGTTTGTAATATGAAAATATATGCCGTTTAAATAGTAGCGCGTTTCTTCAGTTGAAATAGCAAATCTTGTCTGTTCAATAAGTTTTCTGAGCACCTCAGTTGAAATCTGAAAATTATGGGGAAAATCACCAGACGTCATGGAAGGAAATTCTTCTACATCTAGAACATTCAGGCTGGTTGCATACTTACCCGCCCTTAGCGATAATGGCATATCAATACTTGTATGGGTCAGTTCGATTATGGCACTGTCAGGCAGCTTGCGTACAATTTCATATAAAACCGAAGCCGGCGCGGTAACAGCGCCATTTTCCAATGATTCCGCTTGAATGGTTTCAATAATTGCGATTTCCATGTCTGTCGCAGTTAATGTCATTTGTCCATCCTGAACCTCAATTAAAACATTGGCAAGAATGGGAATAGTATTACGTTTTTCAGCCACACTTTGAATATGCGCCAGGGCCTTAAGTAATATTGTACGATCAACCTTTAGTTTCATTAACTAAAACCTATTCAAGATATATATAAACAATATAAAATGCTATAAATTATAATGTTTAGCAGTATTCTAAAATAAATACCACAGGAAAATGTCTTAAGTTTCCAACATTCTGCGAAGTAACTCCACATCTTCAGCAAATGCAGAATCTTTTTCCATCAATTCAGCCACTCTACTAATGGCATGCATCACGGTAGTATGATCCCTGTTCCCGAATTTTCTGCCAATTTCAGGTAATGACCTGCTTGTTAATTGTTTCGCCAAATACATTGCGATCTGTCTTGGTCGTGCAACCGCACGGGCTCGTCGGGCAGATGTCATGTCCGTTTGACGAATATTGCAGTGTTCAGCAACCTTTCTTTGAATCTCCTCAATTGTAACACGTCGTTCATGGGATTTTAAGATATCATGAAGAACTTCTTGGGTTGCTTCCAGTGTTATGGGACGTCCGAAAAGATTTGCATGTGCGATTAAACGGTTTAGAGCCCCTTCGAGCTCTCTTACATTTGTAGTAATTTTATGAGCCAGAAATTCCATTACTTTTGGTGAGATAACTACCTTGGCGGATGCCGCCTTAGCTTCTAAAATGGAAATTCTTAATTCATAAGTTGTAGCATGAATATCAGCAACCATTCCGCACCCTAATCGTGTACGCAAACGATCTTCCAGCCCCGATAAATCAGAAGGTGATTTATCGGCAGATACGATGATTTGGCGACCCGCATCAATCAAGGCATTGAATGTATGGAAAAATTCCTCTTGTGTATTGTCTTTGCCAATTAAAAACTGTAAATCATCAATCATCAAAACATCAACCGATCGCAATTCTTCCTTAAATTCTATTGTGGATTGAGAACGAATAGAGGCAATAAAACGGTACATAAATTTTTCAGCTGACATATAGGAAATTGAAATATTTCCTGCCTTTGCCAATTCAAATCCGATTGCATGCATCAAATGGGTCTTACCCAATCCTACCCCACCATATAGAAATAATGGATTAAACCCTGTGCTTGAAGGGCATTCAGCCACTCTTCTTGAACACGCATAAGCAAATTCATTTGGTTTACCGACTATAAAATTTTCGAAGGTAAATCGAGGATCCAACTGTAAATGTAAAGGAAGCTTATCTTCTTCTTTTGTCTTATCTCCCAAATTGGTATCATTATTAATAACATTTATAGAATGGGTTTCCTTAACATGATTAAGTTTAGTATCTGATTTTTGTTGGTTTGAAAATTCTGTTTTAATATTATCTATGCCAGAATATTTTTCCGCATCGGAACTATTTTTATGAGATAAAATTTGATCATTTTCAATTTTTGAAGCCAGTTTTAACTCTACTCGACGAATTTGAGGTAGTTCAGCATGCCATAACTGACTTAACTTATTGTTGTATTGAGCTCTAACCCAATCTCTTAGAAAACGAGTGGGTAGATATAAGGTCAGTTCATCTTCATCAATTGCGCCAAGCGTTATTTGCTTCAACCATGTACGATATTCCACCTCACCAACTTCAACCTGCAGACGGCTACAAATACGCCCCCAATGTATTTCCAATATTGATTTAAGCGTATTGGGGTCTGCATCCTGAAGCGATAATTTAAATTCTTGAGATTCGTTTGTTGGTTCGGACATACGTGAAGAAAACTTATTGAATATGAAAAGTAAGCGGATGTTTTATAAAGGTTTCTTTAAAATACACCTCTTTTACACTTTTATAAAGTACCAAAATTTTCCTGATTATAATTTATTATTTCAACATTTAAAGTAAAAAAAACCCGATGAATGATATTCATTCGTCGGTTTTCTTTTATAAAGCGAGTTTACAGCAAAATGTGTAATTTGCTGTATATATTTAAGCCAATAATTAAGCTGTTTTTAAATTCTTTATCTTTCCTGCCAAGCGAGAAATTTTACGAGCAACAGTATTTTTGTGCATAATACCTTTTGTGCATGCTCTTTGCAATTCTGGCTGTGCATGACGAAGTGCTTCAACAGCGCCTTCTTTGTTCCCTGCCAAAAGAGCTTCTTCAACTTTTTTTACAAAAGTACGAACCCGCGACTTGCGAGCCTTATTACGTTCAGTGCGTTTTAAAGTTTGACGTATACGCTTACGCGCAGATGCGATATTCGCCATGGATTTCCTGTTTGTCTATTTTCGTTTAAATGGATTAATACTACACATTAATGCATGTTATTAATAGCTTACTGTTCATACGTCAAGCGAATTATTCAATGATTTTTTCATTTTTGGCAAATTTCGCAATAAAAACTTGAACGCCCTGCCTGAACCGCTCTTTTTATAACTGTTTTTCTTCCCTTTTGTAAACAGTAATTACACAATTCGCCTTCTTTTCCATAAACATTCCATTGCATTTGGAAATAACCTTTTTCACCATTTGAATGAACATAATCACGCATACTAGATCCTCCTGCCTCGATCGCTTTAAGCAAAATGGATTGAATGGACTGAATCAATAACAGAATTTCTTGTCTTTTTAATTCACACGCACTTTGAAAAGGTGAAATTCCAGCAAGAAATAAAGATTCACAAACATAGATATTACCTAACCCAGCAATAACACGTTGATCAAGCATTGTATTTTTAATAGATTGTTTTTTAGGTTTAAATTTTTCATGAAGATAATCACATAATATCGCCTGGTGAGAGGAAACATTAATCCCTGTATCGGGCAAAGGTTCTGGTCCCATCATTTTTAAAAGATTATGTGTCGTATTTGTTGGAAACAAATCTATTATTCCAAAACGCCTTGGATCTATAAACTGAAGACATTCACCTTCATAGGTTAATATTGTTAGATGTTCGTGTTTTTGTTTTTCATAACCTGATCCAGAAGGTTGCACGATAATTTTTCCAGACATTCCCAAGTGAAATAAAACAGTCAATCCGTTGCTTAATTCCATTAAAATATATTTGCCACGTCTATTAAATTTTACAATTCTGGTATTTGCCAAGCATGTTTCTAATGTTATAGGTATAGATTGACGTAGATTAATTCGATGGCGTTGAACGCTTTGGATTGTATGATTTATCAATTTTTTTTCCAATCCACGTCTAATTATTTCTACTTCGGGCAATTCTGGCATAAGTTTTTCTGAAAATTAATCGTATGAAAAATAATAATGATACCGCTTTTCAATCCAACGAACATATTACCGATTTTGGATTTCGACAAGTTAATGATAAAGAAAAACCTTCAATGGTAAAGGCTGTTTTTGATAGTGTCGCACAAAAATATGATATAATGAATGATTTAATGTCATTGGGCATTCATCGGGTTTGGAAACAGATATTTATTCAAGAGCTACATCCCACTCCCAATTTAACATTACTTGATTTGGCTGGAGGTACAGGAGACATAAGTTTTGGTTGGTTAAATCGTGGAGGTGGCACGGTTTTTTTAACAGATGTTAATTACAGTATGCTTCATGTAGGTCAGGAACGTGCACTTGACCGTGGATATGTGGACAATATCCATCTTTTTTGTGTTGATGGGGAGAAAATTTGTTTGCCTGATCGATCTGTTGATCGTGTAACTATTTCATTTGGCTTGAGAAATTGTACACACAAGAATCAAGTTCTAGAAGAGGCAAGACGGGTATTAAAACCGGGGGGGAGATTTTTATGTCTTGAATTTTCTAAATTGATTATTCCCTTTTTACGCCCTCTATATGATGCATGGTCTTTTCAGGCATTGCCACGTATAGGTCAAATTATTGCCAAGGATCGTAACAGCTACCAATATCTGGCAGAAAGCATTCGTACTTTTCCAGATCAGGAAACACTTAAATCTCTGATGGAACAGGCTGGATTGGAACGTGTTACTTATCAAAACCTTTCCGGTGGAATAGCAGCAATCCATTCAGGTTGGCGCATATAATTAGTTACAATTTGAAAAAAATTCCATGGTACCCAAAAACATTTTACTAATCATTTCTGGCGGAATAGCAGCCTATAAAGCTTTAGAACTCATAAGTCTATTTCGCAAAAATCATCATAATGTAAAATGTGTTTTGACGCAATCAGGGGCTGAATTCATCACTCCCCTATCTTTGCAAACCTTAAGTGGCAATGAAGTTTATCAAGATTTATTTTCATTGACCCAAAATCATAATATTGAACATATTTCATTAACCAGAGAAGCGGATATCATAATTATCTATCCCGCCTCTGCCAATTTGATTGCAAAAATTGCCTTGGGTATTGCCGATAATCTTGCCAGCACTATTATTTTAGCCGCTCCACCAACTATGCCTGTTCTTATTGCTCCGGCAATGAATGTTCATATGTGGGAAAATCCTATTACACAAAATCATATACAAACACTTAAAGAAAGAAATATGGTCATTGCAGGACCCTCAAAAGGAAGGATGGCCTGTGGAGAGTATGGTTATGGACGCCTTATCTCTCCAGATAAATTTACAGATCATATTCGTAATATCTTGGCGCCTGATCGCCCCTTGGAAGGCAAGAAAGCACTTGTCACAGCTGGTCCAACTTTCGAACCGATTGACCCTATCCGTTTTATAGGTAATTATTCATCAGGCAGACAAGGTTATGCCATTGCAGAAAGCTTACGGGATGCTGGTGCAGAGGTTACCCTGATTTCAGGACCCGTATCACTATCACCACCTGACAATATAAACACCGTAAAAGTTAGGACAGCTAATGAAATGCTAGATGCATGTCTTGCACATTTACCTGTAGATATGGCTGTTATGACTGCTGCAGTTTCTGATTGGCGAGTCAGGAATATTGCCAAACATAAAATCAAAAAGACAGCGGATATTCTCTCACCAATTCTGGAAATGGAAATCAATCCTGATATTCTTGCAAAAGTTGCTCAACTTAAAAATAATCGTCCAAAACTTGTTATCGGATTCGCAGCGGAGACTGAAAACCATTTAAAAAATGCCGTTGATAAAAGAATACGTAAAGGTTGCGATTGGATAGTTGTTAACGATGTTCAATCTTCAACAAATATCATGGGGGGCTCAGAAAATGAGGTGACAATTCTGTCATCCTCTGGTAAGCAGCATTTTGAGAGAGCCAGTAAAGAAAAGATTGGATATCTTTTGACGCAGGAAATCATTACATTTTTCAAATCAGAAAATAGGGGGTAATTAACATGTCCTTGGCACCCTTTCCTAGAATTCGAGTAAAAAGGCTGGCACATTCCATGGAACTGCCACTCCCTTCTTATGCAACCATTGGTGCGGCAGGAATGGACTTACTGGCTGCCGTTAATGAACCGATTACAATCTTATCGCAAGAAATAGCGCTTATTCCTACAGGGTTACAGATAGCTTTACCTCATAATTATGAGTTGCAAATCCGTCCCAGATCAGGATTGGCCCTGAAACATGGAATATTACTTCCCAATTCTCCCGGTACGATTGATGAAGATTATCGTGGTGAAGTTAAAGTGATTTTATTGAACACTGGGAAAGAATCCTTTGTCGTCGAACGTGGTATGCGCATTGCGCAAGCTATTATAGCCCCAGTTATTCGGGCAGTTTGGGAAGAAACAGATATTCTTGAAGAAACGGAACGATCGTGTGGAGGTTTTGGAAGTACGGGTGTCTGATCATTTTTTATAAAATATGATCGAGTTTAGTGAATAATTATCGTTCAATCTAACAATAAAATACAATTAAGAGGACTAGGCGGGCAAATGAAAAAACAGAATATTCCCGCCAGCGTAACTGTTCAATCGAAACCAAATATTTTTGATGCAATCACCATTATATGTGTGATTGCACTAGGGGTATCGATTGCAACAGCTACACGGCACGTTATACAACCCTTGAATATGCCAAATGCGCAACTTATACACCTGGATCCCATCTATTTGCCAGGATATGCCATGCGTACAACTTTACGCATGTTTGCCGCTCTTTTCGCTTCTTTACTTTTTACCTTTGGATACGCAGTCTTGGCAGCCAAAAGTCGTAAGGCGGAAATGCTGCTAATTCCTGTTCTCGATATATTGCAATCTGTGCCCATTTTAGGGTTTTTAACCTTTACAGTTGTCTTTTTTATGGGATTATTTCCCGGCAAAATTCTTGGTGCCGAACTGGCTGCAATATTTACGATTTTTACCAGTCAGGCATGGAATATGGCATTTAGTTTGTATCAATCCCTCAAAACGATACCTCCTGATATGGAAGAAGCCGCACGTTGTTTTGGTTTAACTGGATGGCAACGTTTTTGGAAACTGGAAGTTCCATTCGCTATTCCAGGATTGATCTGGAATATGATGATGTCCATGTCCGGTGGCTGGTTCATGATTGTCTATTCAGAAACAATCACTGTTGGAAATACAAACATTGTTTTGCCTGGAATAGGATCGTATGTAGGTATGGCAATTGAACAAAGAAATCTGGCCGCAATTTTTTATGCAATTGGAGCAATGTTGTTTGTTATTTTGGCATATGACCAATTACTATTCCGTCCCTTGGTTGCATGGTCATCAAAATTTAGATTTGAAACTACACAAAGCGAAACAGACACTGCTCCTTGGTTTTTACGTCTTATACATAAAACCTATTTTATTCGGTGGGTAATGACCTTTATTGGTAAATTAATGCATAAGATTGCCAACCTGCCTCTTGGCAGGAAAAATAATTTTTTCAATGAAAAATTCATTGCAACAAAAACATCAGATGTCATTTATATTTCTGTATTATGTTTTCTGGGCATAATCGCTGGTTTTTACATTTATCACACTGTCCATAACCAATTGACCATTCATGAAATTTTATATGTTATCTGGCTGGGATTTTTAACACTTTTAAGAGTTATAAGCATGATAATTCTGGCAAGTATCATTTGGGTACCTGCAGGAATATGGTTGGGATTACGTCCCAAATGGGCAAAAAGAACACAGGTTATCGCGCAATTCATGGCTGCCTTTCCAGCCAATCTGTTTTTTCCGTTTTTTGTTGTTGGAATTGTTCATTTTCACTTAAGTAGTAATATTTGGTTGACGCCATTGATGATATTGGGAACACAATGGTACATTTTATTTAATGTTGTTGGTGGTGCCTCAAATTTTCCCGGTGATTTGAGAGAGGTGGTAAACAATTTACAAATCCATGGAAAACTATGGTGGTTTAAGGTTATGTTGCCTGCCATTTTTCCCTATTATGTTACAGGAGCACTCACTGCATGTGGAGGAGCTTGGAATGCTTCCATCGCTGCAGAATTAGCAAGTTGGGGCAATACAACCTTGATTGCTGAAGGTTTGGGATCATATATCGCACTTGCAACAGAAATGGGCAATACATTTAAGGTCGGACTTGGCATGGTTATAATGTCGGCCTTTGTCATTCTTTTCAATCGGATTGTCTGGCATCCTTTATATAGTTTTGCGCAACGACGCTTGTCCTTTATCTAAGGAAAAAACCATGAATCAAAAACAGGATATTTTACTTCAAATCAAGAATTGTCAAAAATCATATAAAAAAGATAATAATTCTGAATTGGTGGTTTTAGATAACGTCAATTTAACCTTGAAACAAGGGGAGATTGTCGGATTATTGGGACGCTCTGGCTCTGGAAAATCCACTTTATTGAGAATTATTGCTGGTTTAACCCCACCAAGCAAAGGAGAGGTAAAATGGAAAAACCAATTATTGTCAGGTCCGGCAAAGGATGTAGCAATGGTTTTTCAATCTTTCGCTCTTTTTCCATGGTTGACTGTACAAGATAATGTTCAGCTGGGACTTGAAGCAAAAAACACCCCACAAAAAAATATGGAACAGTTAAGTGAAGAGGCAATAGATCTTATTGGTTTAGGGGGTTACGAAAAGGCTTACCCAAAAGAGCTTTCGGGTGGAATGCGTCAACGTGTTGGATTGGCAAGAGCGTTGGTAGTGCATCCAGATCTTTTATTGATGGATGAACCTTTTTCTGCCCTTGATGTTCTTACAGCTGAAAATTTAAGAACTGATCTTATTGAACTGTGGGTAGAAAAAAAATTACCAGTAAAATCCATTTTGATTGTTACACATAGTATCGAGGAAGCTGTATTGATGTGTGACCGTTTACTTATATTTTCTTCAAATCCGGGTACAATTGCCCACGAGTTGGAAGTTACATTTCCTCATCCCCGTAATCGGGAAGATCCGGCTTTTCGACAATTTGTTGACCGGATTTATATTCTCATGACTCATCGTGATCCAATCAATGTCGATCCAAACAATATCGATATGAAACAAGCGGTAAATAATCGTTATGCAGCGCTTCCACGTATGTCAATGAATCTTATGATCGGTATGATGGAAACATTATATACAGAACCCTATTGTGGAAAGGCAGATTTGCCTCAATTGGCCAAGAGTCTGCAAATGGAGCTGGATGATTTACTGCCTATTGGTGAAACCTTGCAAATGCTTGAATTCGCTGATATGGCCGAAGGTGATATCCGCCTAACTGAATTGGGAAAAAAACTTGTTAATTCTGAACTAGAAGAACGTAAGGATATTTTCCGTAAGAGTTTGATAAAGAATGTTTCATTGATTCGTTCGATACGTTCCATTCTGGATGAACGACCCAACCATAGAGCAAGTGCTGAAAGGTTCCGCGATGAATTGACTGATACCATGTCACCAAATTCAGCACGTCAGACTTTGTTAACCATTATTGGTTGGGTCAGATATGCAGAAATTTTTGATTTTGATGAGGAAACTGACCAGTTTTTCCTTGATGAAGATGACAAGAATATTGATAAATCATAATATTATTTTTTTAGGTAGTCGATAAATTTCTGTCGGAATTTTCGGACTTTTGGTTCAATTACAGCCTGACAATAAGCCACTTCAGGATGTAATTCAAAATAATTTTGATGTTCTTTTTCAGCTGGATAGAATTTATCCAGCATTTTAATTTCTGTTACAATTGGATTTTTCCATATTTTTTCATCTTGAATTTCTTTTTTAACTTTATAGGCAATTTTTTCCTGCTCTACAGATGCGGGTAAAATTATTGAACGATATTGCGAACCGATATCTCCACCTTGTCGATCTTTCGTCGTGGGATCGTGAATAACAAAAAATAATTTTAATATGTAATCAAGACTAATAGTATCAGGATCATAAATGATTTTTACCACTTCGGCATGCCCAGTTTGATTAGTGCATACCTCCTTATAAGTTGGGTTTTCAGTATATCCTCCTGAATAACCAGGTATAATAGTATGGATACCCTTAACATTTTTTAAAATTGCTTCTATACACCAAAAACATCCACCACCCAAAACTATATTGTTTGTCAATTGATTTTTTTCATTTCCATGCATATTTTTTCCTTATATACAAGATAAATTTTTTCGATGAATAATCCAACCATGATATTTGTACAATTAAAAGGATATTGAATTACCTTTTCAACATCCTTAATAGTTGAAAATTTTACTTTTAATTTAAATGCAATAAAGCGGTTTTAAATCGCTTTTCAGATTTTTCTAACTGTTTTAACCGTTCACGATTTTCTTCAACAATTTCAGGTCTTGCCTTACTAAGAAAATTCTGGTTGGATAATTTTTTATTCAGCTGTTCAATTTCCAATGCAATTTTTTCGATTTCCTTTGTTAAGCGTTCTTTTTCTTTCTTTATATCAATAATGCCTTGTAAAGGTAAAACTAAGATTGTATCATCTATAACTGTTTGAATCGAACCAGATGGTATTTCATTCTGTAATTTAGCAATAGATTGCACTCTGGCCATTCTGCCAATGGCATCTGACCATTGTTCAATAATTTGGAAATGTTTTTGATCAATATATTTAACCAGAACAGGTATTAATTTTGCTGGCGGGATATTCATTTCAGCTTTTAAAACACGAATTTCAGTTATTAATTTTATTATAAAATCTATTTCATCATTTGCCTTTTGAGAAATAGCTGTCTCCAATTCATAACTTTTTGGCCATGAAGACGTGATCAGGCTTCCTTTTTTACCAAATCCAAATTCAGCCCAAATAATTTCTGTTACAAACGGAATAACGGGATGTAAAATTTTTAACAAATTCTTTAATACAAAAGCAGTGATTGTTCTAACTTCTTTTACTGTATCGTGGTTATTTTTTTGAAACGCTGATTTTGCAAATTCTAAAAACCAATCACAAAATTTATCCCATGTAAAATGATAACAAACAGAAGCATATTCATCATAACGAAAATTATCCAGAGCAGCTGTGGCCTGTCTAATCGTTTTTGATAATTCTGCTAAAATCCATTGACTTAGGGATAACTGAATATCGGATAGTGAAAATTCGGTATTTTCAGTCACTTGATTCATTTCGCAAAATCGTGCAGCATTCCATAACTTGGTGATGAATGTACGATATTCCTCAATACGTTTTTTACCTAGTTTGATATCTCGACCCGGCCCTGTCAAAGCGCAAATAGTGAATCGCATTGCATCAGCACCAAACTCGTCGATTATTTCAATAGGATCGATACCATTCCCTTTGGTTTTGGACATTTTTTGACCTTTTTCGTCACGTACAAGTCCATGTAAATAAATGGTTTTAAAGGGAATATCTTTCATAAAATGCATCCCCATCATCATCATTCTCGCAACCCAAAAGAAAATGATATCAAAACCTGTTATTAACACGTTTCCGGGATAATAACGGTCTAGCTCTATTGTTTTATTTGGCCACCCCAATGTCGAAAATGGCCACAATGCGGATGAAAACCATGTATCCAAAACATCTTCATCTCTTCGTAATTCCTGCTCACATCCATAATATTTTAATGCTTGCTGTTTAGCCTCGTTTTCATCATAGGCTACAAAAACAGTATTATCAGGACCATACCACGCGGGTATTTGATGCCCCCACCATAATTGGCGACTTATACACCAGGGTTGCAGATCCCTCATCCAAGCAAAAAAAGTGTTTTCCCATTGTTTGGGAACGAATTTCATCCTTCCCAATTGTACCGCCCTGATAGCAGGTTCAGAAAGCGTTTTTGCGTCACAATACCATTGTGTGGTTAATCTAGGTTCAATAACTGCCCCTCCACGTTCAGCATGAGGAACCTGATGTTTATGCGATTCTATTTTTTCAATATATTCAAGCTTTTTTAATTCTTCGACAATTATTTTACGTGCTTTATCACGAGGTAATGATTGTAAAGAACATATAAAATCTGATTTTTCATTTTCAGATAACTCATTTAGATCAATTGCTGCACTTTCATCCAAAATTGTTATCAATTTCAGGTTGTGACGACGACCTACTTCAAAATCATTAAAATCATGAGCAGGTGTAATTTTCACTGCTCCTGTACCTTTTTCAGGATCTGAATATTCATCGGCAACGATTATAATTTCACGATTAATTAATGGAACAACAACTTTTTTGCCTATCAGATCTTTATAACGGTCATCTTCTGGATGAACAGCGATTGCTGTATCACCCAACATTGTTTCTGGACGAGTTGTTGCAATAACGATAAATTTAGTATTATCCTCCACTAACGGGTATTTGATATACCAGAGATTTCCCTGTATTACTCTATTTTCGACTTCAAGATCGGAAACGGCAGATCTGAAAACAGGATCCCAGTTCACCAAACGTTTATCCTGGTAAATCAATCCTTCTCGATAAAGCGTGATGAAGACTTTTTTGACAGATTCAGACAAACCTTCATCCATTGTAAAGCGCTCTCTCCTCCAATCAAGAGATGCACCAACCCGTCTCAATTGTTGGGTAATTTGACCACCAGATTCATCTTTCCATTGCCAGACACGTTCAATAAATTTTTCCCTGCCCAAGGTTTTACGGTCAATGCCTTGAGCTGTTAATTGACGATCAACAACTAATTGAGTCGAAATACCGGCATGATCCGTACCTGGTTGCCACAACACATCATATCCCTGCATGCGACGAAACCTTACAAGGGTATCCTGTAAGGTCATCGTTAGGGCATGTCCTATGTGCAAGGTACCCGTCACATTTGGTGGCGGGATCATTATGGCAAAAGGTTTTCTTTCATTTATTTCCGGGTTGGCTGAAAAAGAACCATTTTTTTCCCATATATGGTATAAATCGTTTTCATAAGCAGATGGATTAAATTTTTTATCTAACATTTATTATTTTTATTATACTAAAGAAAAATTATTAACGTCCAGGTTGATCCTGTGCGTAGTCACTCATACCCCACCATCTGTTTTTAACAGCATTATAATATGCTGTATAATCATAATGGGGAACATTCAGTTTAAGGTCTTGTGCCGTTAAACGCCCAATGGCTGAAGCAATACTATAAGATGCCGTTACCATTGAGCTTAAATTCTGAATAAGTGTGGTTTGTGAATTTAACAGGGTTTGTTGCTGTTGTAACATTTCCAGTGTTGTACTTGTTCCAACAACAGCCTGTTTTTCAACACCAGCCAAAGCAATAATATTTGACGCAATAGCGGCACGGTTGCTTGCTATGGCCGCTTTGGCTGCCATTAATTTTTGCCAGTTTGTAGAGGCAAGTTGCATGGCACTTCTTCGTTGAGAACTGACTTGACGATGTGCAGCCTGAGCCAACTGTTTTGCTTCACGTATTTTAGAATATTCCGCACCACTTTGATAAATGGGAATGTTTAATTGCAACATACCCATTTTTTGATCTGATGTATTTTGTCCTACTCCTTGATTGACCATGCGTTGATAGGATAAAGAAGCATTAAGCTTAGGCATAATTTCCGATATAGCCACATTTACATCATCTTTTTGTGATGCTTCAGTAAACAGGGCTGAAATCACGTCTGGATTGTTTGATGCTGCCTGTGCAATTGCTTCCTGTTCTGTTTTGATCGGTAAAATCAAAGGTTGAGGTGGCTTGAGATTAGGAGCTGGCGCAATCCCCACAACTTGGGTATAGGTTGCCTCAGCACCACGCAAATCTCCTTCAGTCGTTTGACGCTGTGCTCGTGCTGCAGCTAATGCCGCTTCCGCCTGTGCAGAATCGGTTCGCGTAACTTCTCCAAGATTAAAACGCTGATGTGTGGCCTTGACCTGTTCAGCCAGAATTTTTTCATTGTTAATATTAATCTGTAACAGCTGCTGATATTGTATAACAGCTACATAAGCATCAATAACCTTACTAAAAACCTTTTGTTCAGTTGATAAAAGTTTTGCCCTTTCAGCCATGACCTTGTTTATTGCCTCATGCGTTTGAGCAGTCGTTTTCCCACCCTGATAAATAGGTTGTGTTATATTAACATTTGCACCATATCCAAGTCGTCCACCTGATTTTTGTTCTGTAGTAGATTTAGGATAATGAACTCCTGCAGCACCTAATGCAGGTTCAGAAACACCTAAGTTATAACCCTCTGTCACAACACCAGTCAAACCAGTCGTGATAGTCGGTCTCCAACCTGCATGTGCTGTCGAAACCTGTTCATCCACGGCTCTCAAGCTGGCACGTTCCTGTTGCAAATCTGGATTGGTTAGATAAGCTGTCGCCAGAGCTTCTTCAAGCGTATGCGGAATAAAACTTGGCATACCTGATCCATCATAATTTTGAGCATATACAGTAGTCGATGCAAAAAATGTTAATAAACTTATTCCAAAATTACGATTGACGATCATGATAATACCTTATTAATAACATTTCAAAATAAAATAGCAGCTAAAAAATATAAATTATTTCATGAATTCTGGTAAATAAGGTAAGGCAGCATAAAAACTTTTTTGTATTACTATACCTTCATCAGTCTTTTTTGCTGTAACTGCATGACCTATATCACCATCTTTTTTTAAGACCGTAATAATATGACCATTTTTATTTAATTGATCAATCAGTTTTTTTGAAATTTCCTTAATACAGCCGTCAATTATTATGGCATCATAAAATTTATTTTTTGGATATCCATCCTGTAATATTCCATCACACCATTGCACGTCAGATGCATATTCATTACAGAATTTTTTTCCAATAACAGACAACTTTTCATTTTCTTCCAATGCATATACTTCCGCACCCATTAAGGAAATAATGGCTGAAAGATATCCAGTCCCTGCACCAATAACCAATATTTTTTGCTTTGCCTCAATATTTGCTAGTTGAACAAGTCTGGCAAGCACTCTTGGCTCACTAAGATACCGTTGATCAAAAAGTGAAATATTAATATCTGAATAAGCCATTTCTTTTTGGTTATTCAGAACACAATATTCGCGTGGTAAAACACGCATTATTTCTATTAATTTAACATGACTGACTTCAGCTGGACGTAACTGATTTTCAATCATGTTTTGCCGGGCCTGAACAAAATCAAAATTCGGATGGGTCATTGTTTATAAAATCTCTATATCTATGCTTTCAAAATTAATACCATGAACTACTCAAATATGAAAAGTAAAGTTTTTATACATTTTTTTCTTGACCTTTTTACCAATTTCATTGATATAGGCAATAGCTTGATCAAATGGTCCGGTGGCAGAGTGGCTCATGCAGCGGATTGCAAATCCGTTTACGGGGGTTCAATTCCCTCCCGGACCTCCAGATCTCAAAATTGTTTCACTCTAAGATGAGAGAGAATAAAGTCTTTTAATCTGTTAGGCATAACAAGATCAATCCATTTTAGATAAACAAACAATTTAGGCATAATTAGCTCTGCTTTTCCCTCATTAACCGCTTTAATTATTTTTTGAGTTGCGGTTTCTAATGAAATCATAAAAGGTTTGTTACATTCCAACCTTTGGCTCATGGGTGTATCGACAAATCCAGGAGTGATTAAAGTGATTTTTATATTCCATTTTTTCACGGAAATTCTCAAAGAATCAACAAAACGACTTAAACCGGCTTTTGAACTACTATAGGCAGTTGCAAAAGGCAATGAATGAAATGCAGCAACCGAACCGACAAAGACCAATTGTCCATAAATTCCACGATCAATCATTTGTTGAGCTATTTTATTACCCATGACACATGGTGTTACATAATTCAAATGCATCAGTTTCAATAATAACTCATCACTTTCCAAATTGTTTTTATCCTCCCTTATATCCCCTGAACCGGCAGCCATGATTGCCATATCAATTGTATAATTGATTAATAATGTTTCCAGTTGGCGTAAGCTATTTTTTGAATCTGCAAGATCGATACTAAATATTTGAACCTTTGCCCCTTTGTTTAGACATAATTGTGCCGTTCTATCCAACTTTTCTTGAGAACGACCCCATAAAAAAAGAGTTTTGCCTTTGTTTGCACATGCTATTGCCAACGATTGGCCTATTCCACTGGAAGCCCCGGTAATCAGAATATTTTTTGCAGAATTAAATTGAGTTTTTGGTTGATAATTTAAGGTTTGATTGTTTTTTGATAAATTTATATCTATCAAGACAAAATCCTTTTATATATAAAAGCAGAAAATGCTATTTTATAGTTTACATTGGTAAAATTCAAAAATAATAATTCATAATTTCTATGGTTTTTACATGTCCCTTAATTCTTGCTCCATCAATAATATTGATATTGTTCCTGTTCAAACCAAACAACAGCTTAAACTTTTTATTCAATTGCCACGTCTTCTATATAAAGGTTTATCTGGATATGTCCCTCCCTTGGACTGGCAAGAATCAAGCTTATTAGATCCAAAAAAATCAGCTTTTTTTCGATATGGTTCAGCAAAATATTTCATAGCATATAAAAATCATCAACCTGTTGGACGTATTTCTGCACAAATTGATCCGAATGCGTTAAGACAATGGAAGGAACCTGTCGGTTTGTTCGGTGCATTGGATGCAATTGATGATTTATGCGTCGTAAAAAAATTAATAGACGCCGCAACCAAATGGTTGAAACATAATGGCATGGAAAAAATCAGGGGACCTTATACTCTAAATGCCAATTCTGAAATAGGGATAATGATAACAGGGCAAAATGCCTTACCAACCGTTGCCATTCCCTGGCATCCAACTTGGCTTCATCACCATATTGAAGCAGTCGGTCTTGAAAAAGCCATGGATCTACTTTCATATCAGATGAAATTCGGTCCACGAGCTAAACAGGCCCATAAAATACCTGCAGGTTTGAAAATGGGATGTGGAAAATTGGGTAACATTACAACCAGAAAATTAAATACAAAAGAAATTGCGAGAGATGGTGAAATTCTTCGCCAACTTTACAATGATGCATGGCATGATACTTGGGGCTTTGTTCCTCTCACCTCAATCGAGATGTCTGTATTAATTAAAGATTTAAAATCCATGCTAAAACCTGATAATTTTGTTCTGGTTGAACAAAATTATATTCCAGTGGCTGTTGCTTTGGTAATTCCCAATATTTATGATTTAATCATTGATATCGGACCTGATCCATCCCTTTTGGGATATAGTAAATTGATTTATCGAATCTTACGACACCAATTTCATTCAGCCCGCGTTATTTTGCTTGGTATAAGTGGATCCATAAGAGATACAGCTCTGGGAGCTTTGATGCCATCATTGGTTATATCCGAACTTTTTGAACGTGGAGAAGTCTTACCCTATAAAACAATTGAATTGGGATGGATTTTGGAAACAAATCATGGTATGCGAAACTTAATTGAACGGATTGTTCCAGAACCCAATAAAATTCATCGAATGTATGAAATGAAAATATAAAAAAATTTAGTACGTATAAAGCTGTTCAAATCGAGCTCTATCTATAGGAGAAAGTAACAGCGTTATCTGAATGATTTTTTCGCTATCATGACGCTCAAGAATTTCTCCATGATCATAAAGCCATGCTAAAGCTGAACCATCAACAATATCAATAGCATATGTCAATTTTTCCATTGAACATTGCAATCTTTGATCAATTTTAGAAATGAGCGAGGGTAGATTTTGTCCTGTCAAGGCAGATACACCGACAATATTATCATTTTTGCCTGTTAATTCAGTATAATCTACGAGGTCGATTTTATTGAGAATTTCAATTGTCGATGACCTCCAGTTTTCACTCAATACATCATCTTTCACCATCATGTCCAATACAGAAGAAACATCTTGTTGTTGTTGACGGGTCTCTGGATGTGAAATGTCTCTTACATGTAATATGATATCCGCTTCGGAAATTTCTTCAAGCGTTGCTCTAAAAGCAGCTATCAATTCAGTTGGGAGGTCGCTAATAAAACCAACTGTATCAGAAAGAATGACTGTTTTTCCTGATGGCAGATCAATCTTGCGCATGGTGGGATCAAGTGTAGCAAAAAGTTGATCCTGAGCATGAACAGAAGCCCCTGTCAAATGATTGAATAAAGTGGATTTTCCTGCATTTGTATAGCCAACCAAGGCAACTATAGGAAAAGGGGCTTTTCTTCGAGCCTTACGATGCAATCCTCTTGTCCTTCGAACCTGTTCAAGATCTTTTTTTAAACGAGTAATCCGTTCATCAATCAGCCTTCTATCCGCTTCAATTTGGGTTTCACCTGGCCCCCCCATAAACCCAAACCCACCTCTCTGCCTTTCTAAATGAGTCCATGATCTAACCAGTCGGCTACGCTGATATTGAAGGTGGGCAAGTTCAACCTGTAACACACCTTCTCTGGTCTGCGCTCTTTCACCAAAAATATCCAGTATTAAGGCTGTTCGATCTATAACCTTGCAATTAAGTTCTTTTTCAAGGTTTCGTTGCTGAATCGGACTTAAACGTGCATCAAAAACAACGACTTGAATCTTTTTCTCAATAATAACAGATTTTAAATTTTCGATATTTCCCCGCCCTATTAAGGTTGAAGAACGGAATGACCGAATATTTATAATCTCTCTATAGACAATATCAATTTTAATAGATGATACTAATCCAACAATCTCATCAAGCCTAGATTCAGAATTCCTATCATTTTGTTTTAGATTTACATCCCATGGAACAATGACTGCAGCAAAATTTGATGATTTCACTGAATCGGATTCAATCATAAGAATAAATTCTCACTTTTCTTCAGATGTTGTGGAAGTTGAAGTCGCTGCAGGTGCATTAAAGGGGAGTTGAACAGGTGACGAGGGCATAATCGTACTTACAGCATGTTTATAAACGAGCTGCGCATGACTTTCTCTACGTAATAATATGGAGAAATTATCAAATCCAGAAATGATTCCCTGTAATTTCACGCCATTCACTAAGAAAACAGTAACTGAAACTTTGGAACGGCGGATCTGATTTAAAAAAACATCTTGAATATTTTGATATGTATCTTTTGACAAAATAAAACCTTTACCAATCACTTTATGAAATTGAAACTTGCATATATTAACAGTTTAATTATTTATATTATTATTATTATTTCTTTCTTCTGATCCGGTAACTCCTAACTGTTTCAATTTTCTGTGTAAAGCACTTCGTTCCATTCCAACAAAACCAGCAGTCCGACTGATATTGCCACCAAACCGCATTAATTGAGCTTGTAAATATTGCGTTTCAAAAATATCACGAGCCTCTCTTAACGGAAGACTGATGATATCAGTTTGTGTATCGATTTTCAATAAACCCGGTGCGTTTTGACCGACATTTGATGGCAACATATCAGTACGGATGGCTTCATTAACATTTCCAGGCATCATGATTAAAAGCCGTTCCATTAAATTGCGTAATTCACGTACGTTTCCTGGCCATTCATAAGTCTGTAAGGTTGTTAGAGCATCTGCTGATAATTCAATGACTGGCACTCCGGTTAATTCAGAATAATGCTTCAAAAAGAAAGTTGCAAGTTCAGGTATATCTTCTCTTCTTTCCTTCAAGCTTGGAATTTTCAAAGGCACAACTGCAAGACGATAATATAAATCCTTGCGGAATCTTCCATTGGCAATTTCCTGGTTTAAATCCCTATTCGTAATGGCAATAACCCTCACATCAACCTTAACGCGGCTGGAACCGCCAACACGTTGAAATGTTTGATCCTGTAATGCCCGAACAATCTTTCCCTGTGTTTCAAGAGGCATGTCGGCAACCTCATCTAACACCAGCGTACCTCCATGAGCCTTTTCAAGAACACCGGTACGTCTTTGCAAATTATTTTGTGTATTGCCCTCAATACCAAACAATTCCTCCTCAAATCTTGTTGGGGAAAGGGTTGCGCAATTTAATACAAAAAAAGGCCCCTCTGCTCTTTTGGATAATTTATGTATAGCTCGAGCAGCCACTTCTTTTCCCGTACCTGGCGCACCATATATTAGAACTCGAGAATTCGTTGGCGCAACACGCTCAATTTGACTTTTGACAGAATTAATGGTTTGACTTTGTCCATTTAATTTAACTTCGTATCCACTTCGGAAACGTAATTCTTCATTTTCCCTTGCCAATTTTGCAGCTTCCAGAGCACGACGGACTACTACTAGCAGATGATCTGTCTTGAAGGGTTTCTCAATAAAATCATATGCACCATGTTGAAGTGCGGAAACAGCAGTTTCTATTGTTCCATGGCCTGATATCATGATAGTAGGAACAGCAGGTTTTTCATTTTGTATAAGTTTGAGAATTTCCAAACCATCCATTTTTGATCCTTGCAACCATATATCAAGAATGACTAAGGAAGGTCTTCTTGCATGAAAAGCCTTAATCGCTGAATCCGCATCCCCGGCAAGTCGAGTTTCGTACCCCTCATCTTGTAAAATTCCCTCAATGAGTAGTCTAATATCTGGCTCATCATCGACGATTAAAATCTCATGCGTCATATTGTCCTCGTATTTGAAAAGTCAAAATTGATATTGTTCCCCGACCTTCGATCCGATCTTTTAACTGCAATGTCCCATTATGTTCTTCCATAATTTTTTTTACAATAGCGAGACCTAATCCTGTTCCCTTAGGTTTATGGGTTACATAAGGTTCAGTTAATCTTAACCTGTCCTCCTGTGGAAGACCAATTCCATCATCTTTTACTGAGATGATAATAGTATTCTTATTTAACTCTAATGTAACCCAAATATTTCCTATGTAATTTTCATGACCGTTACTTTTTTCATTTTTCATATTTATAGCATCTGATGCATTTTGAAACAAGTTAGTCAGAGCCTGACTTATCAATCGCGCATCACAATTCATTTCAATTTTGTCATTGGGCAAATCCGTATGATATCTTATTTCACAATGTGCATTCTGCTGAAGAAATAATGTTTCCCTAATAATGCGTGTCACTTCGTTTGTTTTGATAACAGGTTGGGGAAGTCGAGCAAAAGATGAAAACTCATCCACCATTCTACCTATATCACCAACGTGACGTACAATTGTATCAATACACTGATTATATATATCCTGATCTTTTGATATCTCTTTAAGAAAACGTCTTCGAAGTCGTTCTGCAGAAAGTTGGATAGGTGTTAAGGGGTTTTTGATTTCGTGCGCAATTCGACGGGCGATATCTGCCCAGGCGGCTTTTCTCTGCGCCGCTTGTAAATCCGTTATATCATCAAAGGTAATTACAAATCCCTCAATTTCATTTCCCCTGATTTCTGGCCCAATCTGGGCAAGCAACATTCTACTCCCAGCAGAGGTTTTGATCTGAATTTCCTTTTGAATTAATTTATGATTGTTATTGATGATATCTATTTCTTCGGAAATAATTGATAGCAAGGGAGAGAATTCTGGTACAACATCCGTAATTTTGTGTCCTATATAATTCATTAAATCAATAGATAGAAGTTGATTTGCTGATCGATTAGGCAATTCAATTATTGCCTGCTTGTCCAACCCAATCACTCCACTGGAAACACCGGATAAAACCGCTTCGGTGAAACGTCTGCGTTCATCAATTTGCTGATTGGCCTCTATAAGCTCTTTATGCTGGAAAGAAAGTTGATTGGTCATTTGATTAAAGGCACGTGCCAAATCGGTTATTTCATCATCCTTATCATATTCAGGTACCCTAACATTGAGGTTACCCTTACTGATCTTTTGTGCAGCTAACGTCAATAACCCGACAGGACGAGCAATTTGGTTGGCAATAAAAAGACCTATCAAAATGGCCACCAAAACAACAAGCAATGCAATCAATGCAAATATAATTACAAACATCACCTGAATTTTTGAACTTTTGTTGTTCAAATCATTATACTGCATAACAACTTTTTCAGTTTTATGCATATGATTAAGAATAACCGGATCAACAGGCCTTATAATCAATAAAACGAGCGGCGGAGTATCGTTAATAGGAATGGCAGCACGAACTGTTTCCTCATCAGGTGAATCCAAAATTGCCACATCATTATGCGACATCAAGGTCGCTGATCGAGGCAATTGTTTGGCGTATGATGTATTATTGAATAGACCGCCCGACGCAATTATTTTTTGGGTAAAAGAGTTATAAACAAACGCGGCATTTAATCCTCTTAATGTTGCTTGAGAATCAAGAATCTGATCAAGGCTATTACTATCATCATATAGATCCTGACCTGCTTGAGCGTAATTGTTTTGAATACCTTGTATATAATTGGCCAAAGAAAAGGCTTCAGTGCGAATATTGTCATTATGTTCCTGTAAATAACCTTTTGAAGCCAGCAAAGCCTCGTTAAGCGCTGTGCTTACCCTGTTATTAAACCAGTTTTGAATGCCAAAATGAAATAAAATTGTCGCAAAAATTCCAACCAAAATGGTTGGAACTATGGCAATAATACTAAATAACACAATTAGCTTGATATGTATTTTTGAACCAACCAATCGTCGTCTATGTTCGGAAATCAAACGAAATATACAAAAGAATAAAGCTAATATCAATAAAACAAGAACTAATCCATTAATACTTAAAATAACAAATTGTACCGATGATTTATGAGATGTAACAATTCCACCTGAAAGAATAACAAAAGTGATGATTGTAAAAATCAAGGCCAGCACAACCAAGAAAATAGTGGCTTTTCTATTAGAAAATTTTTCAGTAACCTTATTCACTTTCTGTTTATAGATTTTTCCAGACATGTTGAGCCTTTATGTTTTTTACTCAATTCGAGAAGATTAAACATTTTCATTTTTTTACGTAATGTATTTCGATTTATTCCCAGCATTGAAGCCGTTTTCATTTGGTTGCCCTCAGCTTCCACAAGGGCCATTTCAATCAAGGGTCGCTCAACTTCCATTATAATTTTTTCATGTAAATTTGAAATTGGTTGACCTTTATTTTCAATAAAGTAACGGTTTAGATGACTTTCAATCAGTTTTGACAAAGGCTTTAATCTGTCCAATTTGAATGATTTATCAATCATGGAAGAATCATTTAAAATCTTTTTTACAAAATCAACCTCGATTGTTTCATAGGGATATAAAATCAATAAACGAGTTATGATATTTTTTAATTCACGAATATTTCCTGGCCAACTATAAGTCAAAAAATAATCCATAGTCTCGTTAGAAAAATTTATAATATTTTGATCATTTTTTAAAAAATGTTGGATAAGTAAAGGTATATCCTCAGTTCTCTCCCTTAAAGGTGGAAGATATAATGGTGCAATATTTAAACAATAAAAGAGATCTTCTCTGAAATGCCCGGTTTTAACCAACTCAAATAAATTGTTTTTTGATGTCGCTATGATACGGTATTTTTTTGTTTTTGAATTATTCGTTGAAAAACAAAAATTTTTTTCAAGAAATTTCAAAAGATGAAATTGAGCAGATAGTGATAACTCACCTATTTCATCCAAAAATATTGTACCTTTATAGTTTTTCTCCAGATTATCTATTTCTTTTTTATTTTCAAGAATAAAAGGAGTATATTTCAAAAGCTCATTTTCAATATCATTATCCTGTAAAATAGCCAAATTTATCGTTATAAATGAATTGTTTTTTCTATTACCATAATTGTGTAAAACTTTTGCAACGAGCTCTTTACCTGTTCCGCTTTCTCCCGTGATAAGAACAGTCAAATCAGATTGAATTAGCCTAGCGATCATACGATACAATTCCTGCATCGCTGTTGACTGACCAATTAAGGGTAAACTTTCTTCATGAATAATTCCATCAAAATTGTAAAAATTGACCTTTAAGGATTTTAATGCTTTTTGTACTGTTGCAATTAACTTATTAAGGTCAAATGGTTTTGGGAAATATTCAAAAATATTCTTTCTTTCAACCTCTAATGCCGTTGAAAGTGTTGATAATGCACTTATAGCAATAATGGGTATGTCAATATTAAATGATTTAATCCTGTCAATAACATCAAAGCCATTTATATCAGGCATCATTATGTCTGTTATGACAAGATCAACTTTATTTTTCTTAACCCAATCCAATCCCAATTCAACTTTTGTCGTTGCCATTACATTATATTCTAGTCGTGTAAAGGCCTGACTTAAAACTGTTCTGATCGAGGTATCATCATCCAGAATTAAGATTGTTGATTTTTTTATAACCATTTTTAATTAATTACAACTTAATATCTCAGGTTCGATTTGGATTGTTTGATGGGAAGATATATCTTAAAATCAGTGAATTTCTTATTTCGTTCAACATCAATCATACCTCCATGATTTTGAACAATTTTTTTACATAAAGCTAATCCGATTCCCAATCCATTTTCCTTGTCACTAATAAACGGATTAAAAAGATGATCTTTTATTTTTTCAGATACGCCTGCTCCAGTATCTCTAATAACAATCAATAATGGTAAAAAATTATAGTGATGACACGCCTCTTTTATCATCAAATCTGATTGATATTTGGTTATTATACTTATTTCATCTTGATTATCAAAATTTTGCAATGCTTCTGAAGCATTTTTGATAAGATTAAGAAATAATTGTATTAATGCATCTTTATCGCCCATTATTAAAGGTAGAGATGGATCGTATAATGCATTGATTCTGATATCTTTAGCAAAACCGTTTTTTGCGATTTGAATAACATGATTCAAAATAGCATGAATATTCAACTTCGAATATTTGATATGTTTATGCGTTTCATCAATATATCTATCAAGCATTTTACTTATGCGCTCAACTTCTGTACAAATTAAGTCGGTTAGTTTTTTATCTTCATTTGTAACAGTTTGTTGCAGCAATTGTGCCGCACCAAGAATACCTGACAATGGGTTTTTTATTTCATGCGAAAGCATGAGTGACAGATTTTTTTCAATCTGATTGAAATCAGTTGTTTGCCGTGAATTCCTGATGATATTGAGTAAGGAATGATCATGAAATGTAACGATATATAGATCATCATTATTTTCAACTAGGGCCAGAGAAAGAAAAAATTCTTTATTATTACTAACGTTTTTCAATCTTAATTTCATTCCGTATTGCGTAACAACACGTCTATTTTCTTTTACTTGCGTAAACAATGTTGAAAAAGATATATTTTCCAGCAAAAAATCATTCAATTCACAATAATAGGCGTATTTTCTGGAAATATTCAAAAACAATTCTGCCTGATAATTCAGATAAACAATTTTTCCGAATTGATTGATAATCACCAATGGAAAAGGTAAAGCCTCAATTATCTCATTACTATCTGTAAAAACATGAATATTTTTGCTCATCATAAATTTCAATTAACAAATTCATGCCTTATTAAAAATTCATCACTATGGATATCATAGAATTCGTTAATTGCATAAATTACATCCCTGGCGTTGTCCATTTTATTAATTGACGCTCTGAATGAAGCGGAATCAGGTAAGCCCGCACAATACCATGATAAATGTTTACGGGCCAATCTTAATCCAGAATATTCCCCATAATAGGTTAACATGGAATCATAATGAGATAGAATGATCTCTTTTTCTTCCTGCAAGGTTATAGGTGCTGGAATATTCTTGCATTGCAGGTAATGGATAATCTTGGATAAAAGCCAGGGTTTTCCGTAAACACCCCGTCCAATCATAATTCCGTCAGCCTTTGATTGTTGCAAAGCAATCACAGAAGTATTGAAATCAACAATATCACCGTTAACGATTACTGGAATTTTAACAGCTTCCTTAACATACTTCACAAAAGACCAATCTGCTTTCCCCTTATATAATTGCTGTCGTGTTCTGCCATGCACTGTAATCATTTTAATCCCACATTCTTCAGCAATTCTGGCCAATTGCGGGGCATTTAGGGATTGATGATCCCATCCCATACGCATTTTAAGCGTAACCGGAACATCAATAGCTTTAACCACTGCTTCCAATATAATTGATGCTTTTAATTCATCCTTCATCAGGGCTGAGCCAGCTTGTTGACCCACAGCCACTTTCTTGACGGGGCAGCCAAAATTAATATCAATAATATCAGCGCCTTTATCAACAGCGATTCGTGCCGCCTCAGCCATGGCTTGAGGATCTGAACCGGCCAATTGGGTAGAGTTCAAGCCCTTTGTAATGGGTTCAGCCATTTGCAACGTTGTCTTGTTTTCACGAATCATGGCCCATGAAGCTATCATTTCGGAAACAACCAGACCCGCACCGAATTTCTTGACCAATTGTCTGAATGGAAAATCTGTCACTCCTGCCATAGGTGCCAGAATAACAGGATAGTTGATTATTTTATCCCCAGCAAGGCAAATCGGTTTCAAATAAGGAATGTCTTTAGCGGTATCTGTAATCATTTTCGGTATTTTTTTCAATTTGATTTCGTAAAATTTATCACAATTGATTTATTATTTAAAACATGATTAATAAAGTCTTATACTTTAATTATAGTTTAACAAAAATATCTTTTTTTATACAATTCAGTTATTATGCGCATCGCCCTTATTCTTCTATCTGCCGGTTCAGGTAAACGGTTCAATCAAAATGGAACGTTACCAAAACAGTATGTTCAATTGCTGGGTCATCCTGTCATCTTTCATGCTGCCAAAGCATTTTTACCTCATGTTGATCTTGTACAGCCCGTAGGTGATGCCTCATTGCTGTCTCCAGTTTTAAATGATCTAAAAAATAATAAGATTTTACCAATCATTCAAGGGGGGGAAGAACGACAGGATAGTGTAAAGGCCGGTCTGGAAGCATTGGCAAAACTTCCCGAACCTGAACAGCCTGATGTTGTTCTAATACATGATGGAGCAAGACCGAATGTATCATCTGAGATTATTACAAAGGTAATTGACGCTCTTAAACAATATCCTGCAGCTATTCCCGCCATTCCCGTTGCTGAAACACTTAAAAAATCTAAACAAAATATTATTGAGAATACAGTTTCGAGAGATGATTTATATCGTGCACAAACACCTCAAGGATTTAATTTTCGCCAATTACTTAAAATTCATCGCGGTTCATTCTCCAAAGGAGCGACAGACGATGCAGCGCTTTTTGAACAGGCGGGATTACCCGTTATGTTGGTCATGGGTGATGAAAACAATATTAAATTAACCTACAAAAATGATTTGAAACGATTGGAATGCCTTATGTCTAAAGTAATGATTCCGAGAATAGGTTCCGGTTTTGACGTGCATGCTTTTGAAAAAGATCGTCCATTGATCCTGTGCGGTATTAATATACCCTATGAACATGGATTGGCAGGCCATTCAGATGCCGATGTTGCTCTGCATGCTTTATGTGATGCTATCTATGGTGCTTTGGCTGAAGGGGATATCGGCAGTCATTTTCCTCCCTCTGATCCTCAATGGAAAAATGCGGATAGCCAAAAATTTATTATTCATGCCGGAAAACGCATAATAGAACGTGGTGGTAAAATAAGTAATCTGGATATTACCCTGATTTGTGAAAAACCGAAAATGCGTCCGTATATCGATTCAATGAGGCAAAAAATCTCAGAATTGTTGCAACTCAAACTTTCAGCTATATCCGTTAAAGCGACAACTACCGAAAAACTGGGATTTACAGGCCGCCAGGAAGGTATTGCCTGTCAAGCGGTAATATGTTTGCTTATGCCAGAAGAGGAAACTTGGTCTAAAATTTAACTTTCAATATATTTTTTGAGGTTTGATAATCAATTTATTTGAACCTCAATTATTGATATATTCAAGATAATCTACACATTCATTGATTTCTTTCTGTATAAGGTTTAATCTTTGTTGTTGTTCTGAATCATAACCCCAAATTTGAGATTGAATATGTTCATCCAGATAAGCATACTCAAATCCTTCTTGTGCTGATAACTTTCTTTCAAAAATGGCAATTGATAATACAACACTTCCCAATAATGGTATAATTACAGCAAAGAAAGTCAATTCTTCATCAGAAAGCCTCATAATATATGTTTTTATCTTATTGATTGTTTGTTTATCCTGCACAATAGGCATAACCCCTTTTGTCACCCTAAAGGTTATATGTAAAAACTCTTCAATCCATTGCAAAATAGGTTGCCATAGCTGATTTTGTTTATTTACTAATTGTTTAGGTTTTTCCGCACGATAGCAAAGCAATTCACCATTTACATAGGGAAGAAGGACATCAATATATTTCTTACGATCAGGTTTGATTTTTTCAATAAGAGTACTGATTATTCGCGTAATGGGTAAAGTATCAAATGAAAAAATATCTCCTTTTTTACAACCGGCATTTTGCCATTCATCTACTATTCTTTTTGCTAGCGTTTCGTTAGATACTGTTAGTATCGATTTCTGAGGAAGACGTAATAATTGTTTATCAAGATATATCCTAAAACCATCATCATCTTTGATATAAGTTGCCTTATCCCAAAAACGGCGCAATTTTAATGGTTTGTTCATATAATTTTTCCAATATCAGGTATTTATAATTATTGTGCTCTAGCTTTTGATAAGGAATCTGAACAATAATCGGTGCGTTCAAGCATTTTTTTTATCGTATTAATACTTAGGGTAAAAACCTTATCTTTATTTTTTTCAAAGTTTATAATCGGTTTGTCAAGATTGCCTTTAATAATGATTGGCACGGAGGCGCTGAATGAACCCAATGAGATATCGGGAACAATATGAAAATCAATTTGATGTGCGGGTATAGAATAATACCCTGTTCCATTCAGGGCAAATTTTTTAGCCTGAAGTGTAAATGTATCAAAATATAATTGATCATTTTTCAGGTTAAGATGTACTGCCAAACATTGCGTTGAAAGATTCTTTTTCAATGGCAAAGTATCAGCCGCTTTACCTAGATAATGTCTTAATCCTTCAGCCTTGACGATTCCTCCAATTCCGGCCATTCCAACACGTCCAACCATTGAATGAATCCACTGATCATAATTTGAACCTTTAGCTGAAATATTTCCAGTCACTTCAATAGGACCACTATACAATTCTGCCAACTTATATCTTTGTTCCAGCCACTCCATCGGAAAAACGGATGGATGGATCGTAACATACAGTTTTTGATCATCATTGTTATGATTATAGGCGATATCAAGATTAAGATGATTTTGTTTATTAATGAACTGTGCATTGTTAATTTTTAACTGATTGTTATTCCAATTAAAATATCCTGAAAAATTATTAAAATTATATTGATTAAATTGAAGATTTTTACCGTTTATATTACCTTCTGCACCCAAATTGTGCAAAATTTCGTCGCGAATATGATTGATTAACTGAATGTCAACTCTAAAAGGCAAATATATTTTACCACTATAAAATATATCATGTGCTTCAACAAAACCAATTTTAGAAAATTGATGGTCAATTTTTAATGCATTTAATTTTATTTTGAGAGATGGATTTTTTCCTCCTACTGTCCCATGAATCTGTGCCGAATAATTATCTGATGACAAATTTCCCTTTATGGGTATTTCCTTGAGATTATTTGAAAACAATATTTGTTGAAAATTATTCAATGTTCCCAAATCGCCAGCCCAACTGAATATATTGTCATTCAGTTTTCCCTTAAACTGGATATTTATATTTTCATTAAACTGATTGGCCATGATTTGGACATTCGTCAAATCGAAATCTTTGTATGATTCCCTAATTGGAATATAACCCATATTTAATTGTAACAGTTTTATTTTTGGTTTTGAATTTTTCTCCGTTTCTGTATCAATATCTTCAAGTAGCGTATTGAAGGTAATATTTTCAACCAATGGTAAATTGGCATGTGGGAATAACAAATTAAGGTTCTGCAGGTTTAGAATCGCACCTCTTGCCGATATTGAGAAATTTTTCAAATTGATAGAATCTTTTACAGTTCCATTGACATGTATATTTCCGACATTTTGGTTTTGAAAATACTCTGTTAAAACCATTTGGAATTTAACAGGAGATGAAGAAACTACATTTCTATGCAATAGCAAAGCATCCGCATGATTAATACGTCCAGATAATGAAAAATTTGCTTGATGATTATGTCCATTAATTTCAAAACGTATCTTATTCCCTTCAAACTGATCAATATCAACAGTTTTCAAAAGAAAATGGGCATGTTTATTATTTCTAAAATTATCGTAACATGTCTGAACATGACTGAAATTGATTGTCCTGAAATTAACTGTCCATTTTTTCTTATTTTTTTTCTTATTTTTTTCAGACAGAATATCTGATTTTTTATAGGGATGAAATTCCCAGTTTTTTATACCTTCTTGATTTTCTTCCAAATTTAATTTTACATTTGAAAGTTCCAATGCATGAATATTGATATTTTTTTTTAACAAAGACAATAAATTAATTTTCGCTGAAAATTTCCCTGCATGAATGAAATAATCAGCCTTGCCATCTTTTATATTTTCCAAAGCAATATCCGACGCTTTGATTTCAGGCCAGGGAACCAATTGAAGAGACAAATGATTTAAATGGACTTTTCGTCCTGTTTTTTTTTCAATTATTTCTGATAATTGATCATTGATTTTTTGCCGGTCAATCATGTAATTGATTGCAAGGTTACTTCCCGCTATCAATAATACAGAGGCTCCCAAAACACCAATAAATATCTTTTTATTTTTTAGCATCATTAATCTTTGGATTCATTTAATAATGGTAAGTTAAAAATATAAACTAATCAGAAATAACATGATGGTTTTTTTATGCAATCATAAAACGAAATTAATTTTTCAAATGAAATATTTTCAATTATATTTCTTATCTTTTATTAACTTTGACACAATTACCGGATGGCATATCAAATCTCAATCTCTTAAATGTTTCTTTCATATGGGATGACAATTCAACTTCAACCTCCAGATATCCACCCTGGGGATGAGGAATGATTATTGCGCGGGCATGAAGATGTAGTAATTCTGGAAAACCGTCGAGTGAGCCATTCGCTTGATTATATTTTTTATCCCCCAATATAGGACAGTTCATGGCCGAACAATGAACACGAAGTTGATGCATGCGTCCAGTAAGGGGATATAATTCGATCCAGGCAAATTTCCTGGCGGCATAATCTTTAACCATATATTCCGTTACAGCTTTTTGAGCATTTTTACTGTCTTCTGAAACAACGACATATGATTCGCCCGGACGTTCAACTTTCAATAATGGAAGCGTCACCATACCACTTGATGAAACGGGACGACCTGTTGTAATGGCCCAGTATATTTTTTTTACTGCCCTGCCTCTGAACGCAGCAGTTATTTTTGCTGCAGCAGCTGGATGACGAGCAATCAATAATATACCGGAAGTATCTTTATCCAAACGATGAACCAAACAGGGACGATAGTTACTATTTTCCCTTAATGAATCGAGCATTCCGTCAATATGATATCTTACGTTACTACCCCCCTGAACAGCAATACCGGACGGTTTATTGATAACAAATAAATCACTATCTTCATAAATAATCCAGCTTTTAACTTTTTTTGAAAAATTGGAATCCATGTCATGATTTTTCTTGGAAAATAGAACATCTTTTTCAACAAGAGGAAGCCGAACAACATTTCCAGTATTCAAATGTGTAGATGCCTGAATTCTTTTTTTATCAACCCTTATTTGACCGGTTCTGCACAATTTTTGAATCATGCCCTGCGTAAATTGAGGATAATTTCTTTTTACCCAACGATCAAGACGCACTTCACCATCTTCATCTTTAACCGTAATATTTAAAATTTTCATATAATCTATTTATTTCTAAGTTTATTCCACTGTTCAAGACGTTTTGAAATGATCTCTTCTGTTCCCCGATGTGTGGGAAAATAAAACTGTTCACGTTTCATACGATCAGGAAAATAGTTTTGTCCAGAAAATCCCTCTTCTGTATCATGATCATACTGATATCCCTTGCCATAACCAAGTTCTTTCATCATTTTGGTTGGCGCGTTCAATATATGCGCGGGAGGCATCAAGCTTCCCGTTTTTTTTGCAACCGCTCTCGCTTTGTTAAGGGCTTTATAAACAGCATTGGATTTTGGTGCTGTTGCCAAGTAAACTACCAGTTCAGCCAATGCGATTTCCCCTTCAGGTGATCCTAACCGTTCATAACTCTCCCAAGCTGAAATTGCCAGTATTTGAGCATTAGGTGAGGCTAATCCAATATCTTCCGATGCAAAACGGGTCAATCTTCTTGCAATATATCTTGGATCCTCTCCACCTTCCAACATTCTAGCGAACCAGTACAAGGCAGCATCGGGATCCGAACCTCGAAGTGATTTATGCAGGGCTGAAATCAAATTATAATGCCCATCCCTATCCTTATCATACAATACTGCTTTTTGGCTTAGTAATTCATTTAACGCATTTTCATCAATTTTATGATCAAAATTTTGTTTGATTAATTGTTCTATCATATTCAAGAGATAGCGACCATCTCCATCTGCCATGGCAATAAGAACATGTAAGGCTTTATCCGTAAGAGGCAATTTCTTTTCAGTATTAATTTCAACACGCTGAATGAGTTGTTTCAACGCTTCTTCATCAAGACGTTTCAGTACCATCAATTGGCAACGGGATAACAAAGCACCATTTAACACGAAAGATGGATTTTCAGTGGTCGCCCCTATCAGAATAATAGTTCCATCTTCAACAACGGGTAAAAAACTGTCTTGTTGAGTACGGTTGAAACGGTGAATTTCATCCACAAATAATAGGCTACCCTTACCGGTTTGTTGTCTATATTTTCTTGCCTCGTCAAAAATTTTTTTTAATTCTGCCACCCCGGAAAAAATTGCGGATATTTGAACAAATCTCAAATTCGTATACTGGGAAATAATCCGGGCAATCGTCGTCTTCCCTGTTCCAGGATAACCCCACAAAATCAAACTTGATAATGTACCATGATTTATCATACGGGTAATAATGCCTTTTTTACCTACCAAATGATTTTGTCCGACAACCTCCTCCAATTCCATTGGCCGCAATTGATCAGCCAAAGGAACCTTATTGTCAATCATTGACTTCTCATTTGAATTCTCACTTAAAAAGGTGTGATCAGAGGCAAAAAGATCCTTGTCATTCTTTGATGAGGAAAAGGTCATGAGGAATTCCGAATTACCTTGTCAATTTTATTTATTTCGCGTGAACATTACCGTAGGAGGGCGCTCCCACACCAGGACAACTGCATGGAGAACCCAGAGGAACTTGATATGGAGTATGACAGCTATAAATTCCTGCCTTGCAAACAGATCCATAACCAACAGATGATTGTGTTCCTGCCGGAACTGGTGTTTCAGCTGTTCCTGAACATCCATCAAGAAACAGCGCGGATGAAACTAAACAGATACCGATACAAAAACAGTGTTTGATATTATTTATTCTTAAATTTACCATTTTCTTTCCATTCATGTTCTTCAATACTATTTTTATTAACTTTATGATTGAATATTATAATTCTCTATCCAAGGATTGATTTTTATCCAACATAAAATTATCCACAATTTGGGGGATAAACTTGAGGAATAGTTTGTGTGTTATTATAGGATAATATGCTAAAAAACTGTATAAATATATCATTTATGTTATAAACATATATAATATAAAGGTTTTTATCTAACTTTAACAGCTGGATAACATAAACTTTGCAATTATGAAATAAAGCCTTAATTAGAGACTAAATTGAAAAATAGAACAAGATTTTTAACTTTTATAATCACCCTATTTCCCTTGACTGTTTATGGACAATCAAGTGATGAAAAATCAATCAGTTTTTCATATGAACAATTACAACCTATTTTCAAAATTTTACGAACCCAATCAACAACAATAAGCCCCTCATGTATTGAAACCTTAAAAGATATACATGAATTGAAAAAACAAAAAGCCAATGACAAGTTTGACAATGACAGGGATGTCAACAGTAAAATATTAAGATCCCTATACAACAATGCATTGGAATTTTGCAAAGTAGACGCGAGAAATATATGCAGTCACCAAGTTCCCATTTCCATACGCATGGAATGTAGAAAACTTTCAGATTAACAATCCATACGCTGAAAAACCAAATCAATATATATATATATTTACAATTTTTTTATTTCCAACGCCAGTTTTTGATTTCTGGCATATCTTCACCATATTGGCGAATATATAATTCATGCTCAACAAGTTTGTCTCTCACAAACTGATCTATATAAGCTATTTTTGATTTGTAACGATCAACCCTGTTCATGATGTTTGATACCAAGTGATAACGATCAAGATTGTTCAATACAACCATATCAAAAGGTGTTGTGGTTGTTCCTTCTTCTCTGAAACCATGAACATGAAAATTTCTTGCATTGCTTCGTTTATAAATAAGCGAGTGAATTAATCTTGGAAAACCATGATAAGCAAAGATAACTGGTTTGTTGATTGTAAACAAGGCATCAAATTCTTGATTTGACAATCCATGTGGATGCTGATCATCTGTCATGAGAGTCATCAGGTCAACAACATTGATAAAACGAATTTTGAGATCTGGTACATATTCGTTAAGAATTTTGGTAGCCGCCAATGCTTCAAGCGTTGGCACATCACCAGCGCATGCCACAATGACATCGGGTTCTGTTCCTTTATCGTTACTGGCCCATTCCCAAATGCCAAGGCCTTTATAACAATGTTTAATTGCCTCATCCATGGTAAGCCACTGGGCCTCTGGCTGCTTGCCGGCAACAATAACATTGATACGGTCCGAACTTTTTAAACAGTGACTCGTGACCAGCAACAGGGTATTAGCATCTGGTGGCAAATAAACCCTGCTCATTTTAGGTTTTTTCGAAACAACATGATCTATGAAACCGGGATCTTGATGACTGAACCCATTATGATCCTGCCGCCAAACATGAGAAGTCAAAAGGATATTTAAAGACGAAATTGGCCGTCGCCATTCCACCTTGCTCGCCTCGTCCAACCATTTTGCAAATTGATTGACCATTGAGTCGACAATATGGATAAAAGCCTCGTAACAGGAAAACAATCCATGTCTTCCAGTCAATAAATATCCTTCAAGCCAACCCTCAACCGTATGTTCACTTAAAATTTCCATCACCTGTCCCTTATGGGCCAAATGATCATCGTAATCATATATTTCGGCATTCCAGACCCGATCGGTTACTTCAAATACCTTATTCAAACGATTTGAATTATTTTCATCAGGGGAAAGAAGCAAAAATTTTTCAGGATTCTTTTTAATGACATCTCTTAAAAACTCTCCCATTATCCTGGTTGATTCAGCAATTACATGACCATGTTTCGTCATTTTTACTGCATATTGTCGATAATCAGGTAACTTCAACGGTTGTCTGAGCAACCCGCCATTCCCATTCGGATTGGCGCTCATACGTTTATCCCCCTTGGGTGCCAATTCTGCAATTTCTGGAAATATTGCCCCTTTTTCATCAAATAATGCATCAGGATGATAGGATCTCATCCATTTTTCTAATAATTTCAGATGTTTTGGATTGCTCAAATCCCCAAAAGGAATCTGATGTGCACGCCAATAATCTTCCACTTTTTCTCCATCAATGGTTTTCGGGCATGTCCAACCTTTTGGGCTTTTAAAAATAATGGCTGGCCATAATGGACGACCGGTATCATTATTTTTGCGTGCATTCTGTTGTATTCGATGAATACGATTGAATGCAGTATTCATGGCTGAAGCCATTTTCTGATGCATTGAATCTGGATCATTATCTTCAACAAAAATTGGATCGTAGCCGTACCCCTTGATTAAATTGATTAATTCCTGATGGGATATACGTGCCAATATAGTCGGGTTTGCAATTTTATAGCCATTCAAATGAAGAATGGGTAAAACAGCACCATCTGTTTTTGGATTAACAAATTTATTACTGTGCCATGATGTTGCCAAGGGCCCTGTTTCTGCCTCACCATCACCTATAACACATGCAACGGTCAGATCAGGATTATCAAATATTGCCCCATATGCATGTGAAAGCGAATATCCAAGTTCTCCACCCTCATGAATGGATCCTGGTGTTGGTGCACCTGTATGGCTTGGAATGCCGCCGGGAAAGGAAAATTGTTTGAACAATTTCTGCATTCCCACTTCATCCTGTGTAATCTCGGGAAAAAGTTCTGTATAAGTCCCTTCAAGATAGGTTGACGCCACAACCCCAGGAGCCCCATGACCTGGCCCAGCTATAAAAAGAATATCGTTATCTCGTTCTCTGATAATACGGTTCAGATGAAGATAAATGAAATTGAGGCCCGGGGTTGTTCCCCAATGTCCAAGCAATCGTGGTTTGGTATGTTCCAGTTTCAATGGTTCCCTCAATAAAGGGTTATCCATTAGATAGATCTGTCCGATGGATAGATAATTGGCGGCATGCCACCATTTATTAAATAAGTCCACTTCATGTTCAGATAAAAGCTTTTTATCAGTCATTTTTTACTCCTTGATAAATAGCTATTGTTAAACTCAATAAGAGTTATTAAAACCCCGGATTCATGCACGCTGTTTCGAATTTAATAAAAGCTGTTGTATTTCTTTCAATATGATGAACTCCTCATTGGTCGGGATTGTATATACCTTGATATTGCTTTCTGAAGTACTGATCAATTCATTTCCATCTTTATTTGCCTGTTCATCAATTTCAATCCCTAGCCAAGACAAAGTCTGACAGACTACAGACCGGACATATGTGGCATGTGCACCGATACCAGCTGTAAAAATCAATCCGTCAATCCCTTTTAGACAAACAATTAGCCGACCTATTTCTCCAATCAGTTTATAAATAAACAAATCCAGTGCCTGTTTGGCAAATTTCGATTTTGGTCCATTTTGGGCAATTTCATGAATAAGACCTCGCATATCACTTGAAACCTCGGATACACCTAACAAACCAGATTGTTTCCAGATTATATCCTCAATTTCATCGGGAGACCTTTTTTCTTCACGAGTCATATATAAGACGACATTTGGATCGATCTGTCCAGTACGTGTACCCATCACCAAACCGTCCAAGGGCGTAAAACTCATGGACGTATCAATGGATTTTCCCTTATGTATAGCCGCAACACTTGAACCATTTCCAAGATGCGCCACAACTATTTTACCCTTAATCAGAGGGGATTTATTTTTTTGCAAATAATGCACGATATAATGATAGGAAAGACCATGAAACCCATAACGTCTTAATCCACTATCATAATATTTTCTTGGAAGGGCAAAGCGTTTAGCTTTATCTGGCATTGTGGCATGAAAAGCGGTATCAAAACAAGCAACCTGAGTAATATCCGGATATTTATCCATTATGACTTTCATGGGAGCAAGGCTGGCCGGTTGATGCAAGGGTACAAATGGTGTCAATGAATCCAGATAACTGTAAATTTTTTGATCAATAACAACAGGACGATAATATTTCATCCCACCATGAACCACACGATGACCGATTGCCAGAATTCTATCTTTTTTCATAAAATCGAAAAGCCATTTCAAGACCTGATCCAACAATTCATCCCTGGCATCAAGTTTTGCATATTGACCATCTGTCCATTTTTTTTCATGAATGATTTTATCTTGACGATCGGTTATTTTCAAATGTGGTCCTGATCCAATCCCCTCTAGTAATCCTTTGGAATATAATTCAAAATCTGAATTATTCTGACTCCGATACAGAGAAAATTTTAGACTTGATGAACCCGCATTAATGATTAATACGACCGATGCCATACACGAAACCCTTCTAGAAAAATAACCTATATATCTAGAAAAGCATAAAGTTAAAAAACTGTTTTAATCAATCAATAGCATAAATAATTGTAGATAAATCAATTAATTCATAAATTTATATTCAGTTTCTCTTCAGCCTTTCACATACTTAATGATTAATCGTAATTCTTTTTTTGTCAAAAGGATAATGTTAAAATTTATTCCTTAATAATCTTGCCTGATCACGTTTCCAGTCTCGATCAGCTATTGCCTGACGTTTATCCGCTTTTTTCTTACCCTGACCTAGACCTAGTGTTACCTTGGCTATCCCCCGGCTGTTAAAAAAAATATCCAGTGGAACCAATGTCATACCATTCCTACTTATAGCCCCTAGCAATTTAAAAATTTGTTTTTTATGAAGCAGCAGTTTCCTGGGGGCGCGTGGATCAAATTTTGAAAAAAATCCGCCCTGATATTCAGGAATGTAGCTATTGAAAAGCCATATTTCCCCTTCCCTTTCCCCTGCATGAGCCTCGTTAATCGTGGCCCGTCCTAAACGCAAACTTTTTACTTCCGGACCCTTTAACATTAAACCGGCTTCCACCTTATCAACAATGGAATAGTTGAACGTGGCTTTACGATTTTTTGCCACGTTTCCAAAAGAGATTAGAGAATTTTTCTTTTTTTCCGCCATTTAACCCAATAATCCCACTTTTTCCAAAGCCTCTTTAACCCTAATCCGCGTTTTCTCCGCAACAGGCGCAAGCGGTAAACGGCAAGTCTCTCCTGCCAACCCCAAAACGGACGCTGCAAATTTAACGGGGCCTGGATTGCTCTCAATAAAAAGGGCATCATGTAAAACAGACAAACGATCCTGCATAGCCATTGCATTGGCAATATGACCATCCTTCCAGGCCTGTTGCATTTCTGCGCATAATTTTGGTGCAATATTAGCCGTCACACTGATACAACCATCACCACCAGCGGCCAAAAATGAAATCGCGGTACCATCTTCCCCCGACAACTGGTTAAAATTCTTTTTAACCGCCCGTCTTACCTGAATGGGTCGGACAAGATTAGCCGTCGCATCTTTGACACCAACAATATAGGGATTTTCTGCAAGTCTTGCCATAGTCTCCACAGACATGTCAATTACTGAGCGGGCTGGTATATTATAGATATAAACAGGAAATTCCGTCGCCTCTACAATTGACATATAATGACAATACAATCCTTCCTGGGTTGGTTTGTTATAATAAGGTGTTACGACCAAAGCAGCTGTCGCGCCAATTTCTTTTGCAAATTTAACCATTTCAATAGCTTCAGATGTACTATTTGATCCGGCTCCTGCCAAAACTGGAACCCTACCATTTGCAACCTTGACCGCCACTTCAACAATTTTCCGATGTTCTTCATGAGATAAAGTTGGACTTTCCCCTGTTGTACCAACGGGAGCCAGTACAGAAGTCCCCTCCTGGATCTGCCAATCCACAAATTTTTCAAAAGTTGGAATATCCAATGAACCATCCTGTTTCATCGGGGTAATTAATGCCGTGATTGAACCTTCAAACCATATACTCATGTTGTCATTATTCCTTATCAATCATTGATATTCAATTATATATTAAATAAGTGTATCAAATTTTTATAAAATTATATATGGACTATACACTCTGACGATATTGTGAAGCAGGATACACCCCCAAAAGAACATAATCATCTGAATAAAATTTCAGTTCATTCAAGGCTTGATTTAACGGGTCATTGTGAACATGTCCTTCCACATCAACCAAAAATTTGGTTGCAACAAACCCCCCTTTATCCATACAGCTTTCCAAACGTGTCATATTTACATTATTTGTCGCAAAACCTCCCAATGCCTTGTAAAGGGCGGATGGAATATTTTTCGTTTTAAATAAAACAGTCGTCATCATGTTTTCACGTTGCGTTGGAATTTTCTTCTCACGTGAAACGATATAAAAGCGGGTTGTATTATAATTTTCATTTTCAACATTGTAACGTAATACATCCAGCCCATTCAATTCTGCCGCAAGTTCCGATGCGATTGCCGCATCTTCCCTGTTATTCATTTTTGCTATAATTTCAGCAGCACCTGCGGTATCAAATTCTGTTATCCGTTCAAGCGACAAATCATTGATTATTTCCGAAACCTGCCCCATTGCCACCGAATGTGTGTGAACCCTTTTGATATCAGAAATTTTTGCATTCTTGATACCTATTAGACAATGTTCAATCCTTTGGAAATGCTCACCAACAATAAAAAGTCCCGAAGAAGGCAAAAGATTATGAATATCAGGCACTCTTCCAACTAAATTATTTTCGCATGGCAACATGGCTTGTTCAGCCTTTCCAGACTGCACAGCTTTTATCGTTTCAATAAAATTTTCACAAGGTAACGTTACCCATCCCCGCCTTGCCGAACGACAGGCCATATCGGAATAGGCACCTGGTCGACCCTGAAAGGCAATAATTTTGGCAGTCATAAAATAATCCTATTAAATAATTCGTTTTCTTATCCGTTCAAGATCGTCTGGTGTATCAATTCCCAATGGCGCTTCATCTATTACAGCACAACCAATATTCATTCCAGCTTCCAAAGCTCTCAATTGCTCGAGTTTTTCACGTTTCTCAAGTAAAGATTGAGGCAAGTTTATAAAACGGTTAAGAGATTTTCGCGTATATGCATAAATACCGACATGGTGCCATAATGGACCCTTTCCCCATGGAATTGTTGCACGAGAAAAATACAGAGCCTTCGCAAATAATAAATCCTCACTAAAACTGCAAGCCACCTTTACTACGGAAAAAGCCGTCTTTTCAAATTCATTTTTCACGGGAGCTATCAAGGTTCCGATATCTATTCCAGAATATTTCAGCGGTATCAGTGATTTACCAATATCTGATGGATCAATGAGGGGTAAATCGCCCTGAACATTGATAATCGTATCAATGTGATCATATTCCTGCAGTAAGGATAGTGCCTGATAAATTCGGTCTGAACCAGATAAAAGATTTGGATCCGTATCAATTGCCCTGCCCCCGTTCTCCCTGACAATCTCCGAAATTTCCCTATCACCTGAAGCTACAACCACTGGTCCGATTTCCGTTTTTAAAGCCTGTTCCATCACCCTGACTATCATAGGTTTTCCACCGATATCAACCAAAGGTTTTCGTGGCAGTCTAGTTGAGGCCAATCGTGTTGGAATAAGGATCAAAGCAGGCTTCATCAACAATTCTCTATAAATAATATATATCAGTTTTTCTTTATGTTGTATTATTAATAATAAGCTTTTATTCTATAATCAATTTAATAATCATAGTTGTTATTCAAGAAACCAAAGAAAAATAAAATGGATAGTTTTGACTGGAACCGTATAGCTGCAGCTTGTGTCATATCCTGTGGAATATTGTTTGGTAGCTGGTTGATAAGTAAGATTTTGATTCCTTACTCACCGCTTACATCATCAGTATATGCTAGTGAAAATCAAGAAACCATTGATCTCAAAACCGCCGATATAGGCAAAGGAAAAATCATTGCCTCACAACAATGCGGAGTATGCCACAGTTTCAGACAGGGTGAACCTGATAAAATAGGGCCTTCACTTTTTAATATCAAAAATAAAAAAATTGCCTCCAGTCCAAACTTTAATTACTCTTCTTCGCTTAAAATACATGAAAACGAATACTGGACTGTGGAAAATCTAAATAAATGGCTTGCCAAACCACTTGCTTTTGCTCCCGCTACTCTAATGGCTTATGGTGGTCTTTCATCAAATAAGGATCGGGCGGATGTAATTGCATATCTAAATTCTCTGACAGGCAATAATCCTCCTTCAGGACAAAAATAAAAAAACTAAAATAAAGAACCATTTGCATATGTAATAAATTTAACTATGCTTAAACCAAAAATGATTTTTGAAAAATTATAATATTTTAAATTTTATTGATTTCAAACAATAGGTTTTATAATCTTTATGCTCCAACAATTTTAATGTTAAAATTATAAATCAATTAATTTTTTTACCCTTATCACCTAATTGTCTAATCAGGAAAATATAGTGAAGAATTTAAATTCTTATCTTCAGATTGCTGAACATGCCCTTCAAGAGGCACAAAAAGTTATTCGTCCCTATTTTAGACATTCAATTCATGCAGATGACAAATATGATGAATCCCCTGTAACAAAAGCCGATCGTGAAGCCGAACAAACAATCCGACAAATCCTAAAACAAGAAACACCCGATTTTGGAATTATTGGAGAGGAATATGGATCAGATAATATAAATTCCAAATTTCAATGGGTTATAGATCCAATTGATGGAACCAGGGCTTTTATAACAGGCCGTCCCTTATTTGGAATATTAATCGCCTTATTGTATGAGGGTAATCCTGTATTGGGAATCATTGACCAACCGATACTCAAAGAGCGCTGGATTGGTCTTGAAGGGTATGAAAGCCAATTTATTTCAGAATTTGGTGGTCATATAGGTACAAGAAAATGTATTAACCTTTCCATAGCCGAAGGTTCTTGCACTGCACCTGAAATCCTTGATCATTCTCCAAACATTCGCTGGAAATCATTGTGCAAAAAAATCAAGAGAATGAGCTGGGGTGGAGATTGTTACGCGTATGGTTTATTGGCATTGGGTCAAATTGACCTCATAATTGAATATGGCAATAAAATTTGGGATTGGGCGGCCTTGGTTCCAATCATAAAAGGAGCCGGAGGATCAATAACCGACTGGAATGGAAATTCCCTATCTCTTCAAAACAATAATAAATCTGTGCTAGCTTTGGGTGATCCAGGCTTAAAACAGGACGTTATCAAAATTTTAAATTTTTAGTTTCTATATATTAAAGAGAAAATTAATGAATTCACATCTATCATTACCCAAAGACAAAATTCATATTCTTTTATTAGAAGGTGTTCATCAAAGTGCCGTCGATTTATTAAAAAAGAATGGGTATAACAACATTACCTATCTTAAGACAGCCTTGGAGGGTGATGCTTTAAAAAAAGCGATCAAAGGTGTACATTTAATCGGTATTCGCTCCCGTACACAATTAACCAAAGAAATCTTGGATGAAGCCGATAAACTGATTGCTATTGGATGTTTTTGCATCGGAACAAATCAAGTTGATCTTAATGCTGCACGCAATCTGGGTATTCCTGTTTTTAATGCCCCCTTCAGCAATACCCGTTCGGTGGCGGAATTGGTAATGGGTGAAATCGTCATGCTGTTAAGGCGCATTTTTGTTCGCTCATCCGAATGTCATAAAGGACTCTGGGACAAAAGCAGTATAAACAGCTGGGAAGTAAGAGGCAAAACTTTAGGAATTGTGGGATATGGATCCATCGGATCACAATTATCAATTTTAGCCGAATCATTTGGATTACAGGTTATATATTATGATATAGTTGATAAGTTAAGTCATGGAAATGCGCGTCCTGTCCAGTCATTGAAAGATCTTTTACAGATAAGTGATATTGTTAGCCTGCATGTGCCTCATAATAAAGGCACTATCAATCTGATAGGCGAAAAAGAGATAGCCTTGATGAAACCCGGTTCATTTCTTATCAATAACGCTAGAGGACAGGTTGTTGATATTGATGCCCTTGTACAAGCATTGAAATCCAATCATCTTTTAGGTGCGGCAATTGATGTATTTCCTGTAGAACCCAAAGTTAAAGGTGAGGAATTCACTTCAGCATTACGCGGATTGGATAATGTTATCCTAACACCTCATATCGGTGGATCCACAATCGAGGCGCAAGAACGAATTGGTCGGGAAGTAGGAAATAAGTTTATTGAATATTCGGATGTCGGTTCAACCCTAAGTGCCGTAAATTTTCCAGAAGTTCAGTTGCCAATTCGTTTAAAAGGCACACGATATATGCATGTTCATCAAAACATTCCTGGCATCATGCAAAAAATTAACAACATATTTACCAAGGTCAACGCCAATATTTCTGCTCAATATTTACAAACTGATGGTGAAGTGGGTTATGTTGTCATTGAGGCAACAACCGATGGAGATAAGGAAATTGATATTGAAATTTTGCGAGCCTTACGCAATCTCGAGGGAACGATCAGAGCTCGAATCCTTTATCGTCCAAATGAGTTGTAATTAATTAAAATTTTAAAGTCAGGATCCATATTCTATAATGGCAATAACCAGAATATCAACTTTTGCCTTTTCTGGTATTGATCCTATTTCTGTGGAAATTCAGGTTCAAATCTCTCGAGGCTTACCCGCATTTACAATTGTTGGCCTGGCTGATAAGGCCGTGACTGAATCCCGTGAACGGGTTAAGGCTGCCCTTATCTCAATGGGCATAGCCTTACCACCGAAACGGATTTTGATAAATCTTTCTCCAGCCGATATTATTAAAGAGGGCACTCATTATGATTTGCCTATTGCATTGGGACTGTTGGTCGCTTTGGATATTATTCCTGAAGAAATGTTATTGAATTATGCAGCTGTTGGCGAATTATCACTTGATGGAAAAGTTAGTGCTGTCAACAATGTAATTTCAGCAACTATTGGAGCTGTTTCTCAAGAAAAAGGTTTGATTTGTCCAGCCATACAAGGAAGCGAAGCCTTATTGGGTGGTGATATAGATATACTTGCTGCTCCCGATCTGCTTTCAATCATCCAACATTTTTTGGGAAAACAGATTTTAACGCCTCCTAAAATGTTACAGTCTCCAAATACCTCCCATGATTATGATTTGTTTGATATCAAAGGTATGGAAAGTGCAAAACGTGCCCTGGAAATTGCCGCTTCAGGTGGGCATTCAATGTTGATGATTGGGCCACCAGGATCTGGCAAATCCATGCTTGCAACAAGATTGCCCAGCATTTTACCTGATTTAACCGCACAACAATCTTTAGAGGTTACTCGTATTTATAGTGCTGCGGGATTATTAAACGGTTCTGTCCCTATCAGACAACCTCCCTTTCGAAACCCGCATCATTCTGCCAGTCAAGTTTCATTAACTGGAGGAGGAATAAAAGTAAAACCGGGGGAAATAAGCTTGGCTCATCATGGAATATTATTTTTGGATGAATTTCCTGAATTTACGAGGAACAGTCTTGAAGCATTAAGACAACCGCTTGAAAATGGTAAAATATCTATTGCCAGAGCGATGAATCATATAACTTTCCCTGCGAAATTTCAATTAATTGCCGCAATGAATCCCTGTCGATGTGGATATATGGGCGATACAGAACGTGAGTGTCATCGTGTCCCCCGCTGTGGTGAAGAATATACTCGTAAGATTTCTGGTCCATTATTGGATCGTATCGATATTGTTACCTATATTGAACCGATACCACCACGCGATATCGTTTCTATACCGAATGGTGAAAAAAGTGTAAAAGTTGCAAAACGTGTAAAAAAAGCCAGAGAAAAACAATTTGAAAGACAGAACAATTTAAATTGTGAATTAAATAATAATCAAATATCATTATCTGCCTCGGTGACGGAAATAGTAGAAAAAGCTTCAATGCAATTACGCCTTTCTGCCCGAGGCATCACAAGATTATTGAGGGTGGCTCTTACAATCGCAGATCTTTCAGAAAAGGATGAAATTGATATTTCCAGTATTACTGAAGCGTTGTCCTATCGAAAACGTAATCTACTTTAACGTTTTATCAAAAGCTTGTTTTAAATCTTCAATCAAATCATTTTCATTTTCTAAACCGATATGAAACCTACAAGCCGGACCAGTTAAAGTTCTGCTTTTATACTTCCTTCTTATCTCTCCATCAGTGAGTAAAACCAGACTTTCATATCCCCCCCAAGAAGCACCAATTGAAAAAATTTTAAGATGATTAATCATTTCAATAACTTTTTGCAAAATAATATTTTTTTTGAAAACCACTCCAAATACACTGCTTGCACCTGTAAAATCTCGTTTCCAAAATTCATGCCCATAACAACTTGGCAATGCAGGATGAAGAACCCGTTCAACATAAGGTTGCCGACTGCACCAGTGTGCAATTTTTAATCCGGTCACTGATTGTTTTTCGAGTCGCGCTGCCATAGTTCTCAACCCACGCAATGTTAACCAGCATACATCTGGCGCTGCCACCTCTCCCATGGCGACAGCATAATCCCTTAAAATATGCCATTCATCATCACATTTAACTGTAATGGCACCAAGTACTAAATCTGAATGACCATTGGCATATTTTGTTAATGCCTGAACAGATATATCCACTCCATGCTCGAAAGGCTTAAATATACCTATTCCCCATGTATTGTCTAATATTAGTTTAGCTCCATATCTATGAGCTATTTCAGCCGTACCAGCAATATTCTGAATTTCAAAACTATGACTGCCTGGACTTTCCGTAAATATTAATTTCGTATTGTTTTGAATATAGGTTTCAATTTCATCAAGATTACAATCAGCGGGGTAGTAGCTGATTTCAACTCCAAATTTTTCCAAAACAGTCTCTGCAAACCGTTTGGTTGGCCCATAGATACTGTCAATTATCAAACAATGATCACCTGACGATAAAAAACCTAATAGAGGTATAGTACAAGCTGCCAAACCCGATGATACTACTTGACAATGTGATCCTCCTTCAATTTGGGCAATAACTTGCTCAAGCTGATGCTGATTTGGTGAACCCATTGCTCCATAAAGCGTTTCATGTTCATACTTACCTTTTTCTGAACGACGCATTGCTTCAACTGAAGGATATATAACTGTCGATCCCCGTGCGAGCGGATCATTTACAAACACACCTTTTTCGGGTAATGAGTATGTCTGTCTACCTATTTGGACCAAAAATGTTGACAAAATTTTCCATCCATAAGAAACGGCTAATTCTTCAGAGGATATATGAGACATGGTTTAACCTTTTTGATAAAAAATCTTTTACTTACTGAAAAATCATCTTATAAAGATTTGTCCTATTTTTATATTTAAATCCTGTTAGCAATAATTGAAACTCATACTTTATAATATTTATTAATTCGTAATTGTTATCGATAATTAATTATCCCAAAAATGTTATTAAAATTTTTATATATTGAAAAACAAAGATTAATTCTTAAATTTGTTGGATCAGAAATAGGTAGTAATATTAATTATATTATCAGATAACTATCTAAGAATATCAATTCATGACCCTTTCAATTACACCACATTACAAAATTCCTAACATTCCTAAAATATTTTCTCAAATGAAAATTATCAGCTGGAATTTGTTAAGAAAAATTGGAGCATCTCCATATGACGTTGCTTACTTGATCAATAATCACAAACCTGATTTATTGTTAATGCAGGAAGCAACAGAGGAAATTAATATTTTACCCGATCTTGTTGGTGGTTATTACAGTCGTTTTCCATTACCTGGCAGAATTCATGGTGTTGCTTGCTGGAGTCCTTACCCATTTTTTTCGCCACCCACGATTTGCGATTTACCCCGAGGCACGTTAATCAAACGTGTTGCCCAATTGATCGATTATGGAAATTTCTGGATAGCTAATGTCCACCTATCCCATGGTCAGATATTGAACCGTAAACAATTACAGGCTCTTGCCGGTATTCTACCTGATCACGCTGCAGTTTTAGGTGACTTTAATCAGATTGGTCCCGCATTATTACATGGATTCAGAGATGTTGGGCCCAATGAACCAACACATAAAATGGCCAATCTTGTACCAATTCGTCTCGATCGTTGCCTGATCAAGGGTATGGAGTGTATTGCAAGTCAGGTTTTATCCAGATTTACATCCGATCATCATCCAATAATGGTGATACTACGTCCAGTCTTATAAATATGGAAGCAGCAATCGAGTGGTAGCATCTCTTAATTTTACTAGGAAGAATCTTTTTTCAAGCTCTTTTAATTTTAATAGCTTGTTTTTATGCAATATAATGAAATCGTCAATTTTTTCTGAAAATTTTTCATGATAAACTTCCATATTGATTTCAAAATTCAATCTTAAACTACGCATGTCAATATTTGAACTACCCACAAAGGACCATAAACGGTCAATAACCATCAGTTTGGAATGATTGAAAGGGGGATTGGCCAACCAGATTTTACATCCATAACGTAAGGGTAATTTATTGTTTATGTTTCTGGCCCAATCAACCAAAAACTGATTGCTTTGTTCAGGGGTAATTATATCAATTTCCACACCTCGAATGGCAGCCATACATAACAATGATAGAAAACGGTCATCCGGCAAAAAATAAGGGGTCATAATCCTTATTGATTTACGCGCCAAACTTATTGCCTGCATCATTGTATATTTGATTTTTTCCATATCTGAATCAGGACCAGCGGTTATAATGCGACACACCATATCTCCTTCCTCTTTTACTTCTGGAAAAAATTTTTTATCATCCAGCTTTTCCGATGTAATAAAAAACCAGTCCTGCAAAAAAGCTTCAGTTAATTCATGTACAATGGCGCCTTTTACCCTAAAATGAGTGTCTGAAACCGGATTTTTAGGACATTTTGATAACACATTTACAGCAGCGATATTTAAACCTCCTATAAATCCAATCTTTCCATCTACCACCAAAATCTTCTTATGAGTTCTTAAGTTTATAAACGCCATTTTCCAGGGAAGAAACGTATGCATAAACCTGTCTATACGAACGCCATGAGCTTTTAAATATTTGGCAATGGGACAATAGAAATAACCGCTACCTATTCCATCGACAAGCACACGAACAACAGCGCCTCTTTCATGTGCCTTGATTATTGCATCGGCAAATTTCCTGCCAATATCATCACTTTTAAGAATATAAGAGGATAAGAAAACGCAACTTTTTGCAGAATTTATTGATTCCAGCATAACGGGATAGGCTTCATCCCCATTATGATATATATCAATATTATTTCCCTTTAATAATGCCCTTTGTGTAAAGCTTTCTACAACTTTAGCCAATGGATAAAAATGACCTTGAACTGTATAATTAAAATTGCTTTTGGTAAATTTATGATGCCAAGGCCTGTGTGTGGCCAATTTTTGTGCCTTTCGGGTAACACGATTTATACCAAACATAAAATACAGAATAAAACCCGTAATTGGCATTATCCACGAGAATCCGATCCATCCTATTGCAGCTTTGGTATCTCTCACATGTTTCAAAACATGATAGGTAACCACTATTAATAAAAATAATCTTAGAACCGCCATTACCCAATCTTGCTTGACATCAATAAAAAACAGATAAGTATAAAAGGCAGTCATAAAATTCCATTCCATATAATTAACAACATATATTTTTATTCTATTTTAATTATGTTATGCTTTAATTATGATCAAATTTAGTAATCGTCAAAACGATTTTAATTCTTATTCTTTCACCAATAAAAATTATGCTGCTGGATTATTTGCTGAAGAAAAAGTAGCGAGCTATTTAAAAAAACTTGACTGGAACATATTGAATCAAAGATACCGCTGTCCATTTGGAGAAATTGATTTGATTGCACAACGTGCTGACTATATATTGTTTGTGGAAGTAAAAAAAAGAAAAACCTTGCGAAAAGCTCTTTTCGCTCTTACCAATAGACAAAAACAAAGATTGATTAATTCCGCGAATTGTTATCTTGAAACATATAACATGAATAATATCAACAATGTTCAATTTGATTATATTATACTAGATTTTCAAAATCGAATTGAACATCTTGAAAATATTACCGCTTATTAGCTGCGATGACGACGAGCTTTAAACTTTTTATGGGATGAAACATTATATAAAACATTTCTTACCCTCATTTTTCCTAGATTTCTTTGTCTGTAGGAAATTTTATGAACCAATGATGAATAACTTTTTTTTGAACTCGTGTGATAGGCAACACTCCTTAACATTGGATGTCTTGATTTTCTCACAGTACGTTTGACAGGACGGTAATGATGTACTATAGGTGCAGCTGTAAGGGATGCAAGGGTTAACTTACCAGCTTCCGATTCCGTAACAATATGTTGCGCCTTAACAAAAGAAGGCATTGAACACCCTAATATTGTAACTCCTAAAACCCAATAAAAAGTTTTTTTTACATTTTTTATCATTATCCCATACCCTTAAACCGAATACCAACCTAGATATCAAGAAACACATTAAAGGACAATTTAGCAAGAATAAAAAGAAATAAAATAGAATTTTTATTCTTGCGTTGTAAAAATTCTACTATTTACTTGCTGATAATATTTTCATCCTGAAAAAGAGTTTTCAATTCGCCAGTAGCATACATCTCGCGAACAATATCACAACCACCGACAAGCTTTCCCTTGACATAAAGCTGAGGAAACGTTGGCCAACTGGAAAACTCCTTTAATCCCTGCCTTAATTCATCATCTTCAAGAATATTTACATCCTTGAAAGAAACGCCCATATCAGAAAGAATATGAACCACTTTTGCAGAAAAACCACAACTTGGAAAGTCTGCTGTACCCTTCATGAAAAGAACAACAGGATTGTTATCAATTTCTTTTTGGATTTGTTGAAATAACGGATTACTCATTTATTGTATAATTCCTTGATTAAATTATTATAATACAGACGTTTGTAAAGCCAAGGCATGTAAATCTTTATCCATATAATTTTCCAATGCCTTATAGACAAGCTGATGTTGCTGAACTTTGCTTAATCCATCAAATTCTTTAGCGCTGATCTTGCAATAGAAATGTCTTCCATCATTTTTCAATGCACCAACATCAATAATAGCATCAGGAAATACTTCGACTAAGCGATCTTTAATTTCTGAAATATTCATCTTTAAACTTTCATTAAATTTTCAAAGAAGGACTTGGACGCAGCTTTCATTCTTGCGATTGTAATCATGGCACCTGATGGCATGACAAGGCTATCCCCACCAGTATACCCTATTAATCTTGCAGCAACACCCTGTTCTTTTGCTTTTGATATAATTAAATCGGCATCAGAAGTCATGACAATATAACGTCCCTGATCTTCACCAAACCAATAGGCTTCTGGTCGCATACCACTTTCAGGAACATCAAGCGTGCAACCGGTATTTCCTGCCATAGCCATTTCAGCAATTGAAATAAGAAGACCACCATCAGATACATCATGACAAGCTGAAACTAGTCCCTGGTTAATAATGGTGCGAACAAAATCACCATTGAGACGTTCGATATTTAAATCAACATGTGGTGGGTAACCTGCCTCTTGTCCAATAATTTCCCTGAGCCATAGCGTTTGACCCAAATGACCTTCCGTCTTACCGATTAGAACAAGTTTGTAATTTTTCTGTAAAGCGTTACCCACTGATTTTGAAACATCTTCAATAACACCTAAACCACCAATGGCAGGTGTAGGCAGTACCGATACATTTTCATTTTGTGCATTACGTGTTTCATTGTAAAGTGAAACATTTCCACTGACAACAGGAAAATCTAGTGCGTTACAGGCATCTTTCATACCTTCAATAGCAGCAATAATCTGTCCCATTATTTCAGGTTTTTCCGGATTACCAAAATTTAAATTATCGGTTATTGCCAGTGGTTTGGCACCTACTGCGGTAATGTTGCGCCATGCTTCGGCAACAGCCTGCGCTCCACCCTGATAGGCATCGGCTTGACAGTAACGAGGTGTACAGTCTGTTGTTAACGCAAGACCTAAATGATGACCATCAACCTTTACCACCGCTGCATCACCTTGTCCAGGACGATAGACTGTCTGACCACCAATCGTGCTGTCATATTGATCCCATATCCAGGAACGGGATGCCAAATCGGCACAACCCAGCAACTTTATGACGGATTTTTCAATATCAATAGTAATATTTAAAGGCGCGATAGGTTGTGGTGCAGGATAATTGGAGGATGGTCGTTTATAAAGTGGTGCCTCATCAGCCAGGGATGCAAGGGGAATATCAGCTTCTGTCTGATTATGATGTTTGATAACAATACGTCCCGTATCCGTCAGATGTCCAATAATGGCAAAATCCAACTCCCATTTTTCGAAAATTTGCTTGGCAATCTCCGTTCGATCTGAACGCAAGACCATAAGCATTCTTTCCTGACTTTCGGAAAGCATCATTTCATATGCTGTCATCTGGTCTTCACGTTGCGGAACGTGATCCAAATCCAGCTCAATACCGACACCACCCTTTCCGGCCATTTCCACAGCCGATGAGGTCAGACCAGCAGCACCCATATCTTGGATGGCAACAATGGCATCCGTTGCCATTAATTCTAGACAGGCCTCAATCAGCAATTTTTCAACAAATGGATCTCCGACCTGGACGGTAGGCCGCCTTGATGCTGAATCCTCATCAAATTCCGCAGAAGCCATTGTTGCCCCATGAATGCCATCACGACCCGTTTTGGAACCAACATAAATTACAGGGTTACCTACTCCAGCTGCAGCTGATAAAAATATACGGTCTTTTCTTGCAATTCCAACCGCCATTGCATTGACAAGCGGATTGCCGTTATAACTTTCATGAAAATTGACTTCTCCACCGACCGTAGGAACACCCACACAATTTCCATATCCTCCAATACCCCGAATCACTCCATCCACAATATGACGAGTCTGGGGATTATCGGGGCTACCAAATCGTAAAGCGTTCAGGTTAGCAATCGGTCGTGCACCCATGGTAAACACATCACGCAAGATACCACCAACACCTGTTGCCGCACCTTGATAAGGTTCAATAAAAGAGGGATGGTTATGGCTTTCCATTTTAAAAACCGCCGCCAAACCCTCGCCAATATCGACAACACCAGCATTCTCACCTGGACCGTGAATAACCCATGGAGCTTTTGTCGGAAGATTTTTCAGCCATGCACGGGAAGATTTATAAGAGCAATGTTCTGACCACATGACCGAAAAAATACCTAATTCGGTCAGACTGGGTGTACGCCCCATGATAGACAAGACTTTTTGATATTCATCAGCAGATAAACCGAACTGTTTTGCCAAAGCTTCATTTACAACCAATTTTTGTATCTTACTCATCAAGCCAAGGTCTCCATAATACCCCGGAATAAAGGTTTTCCATCTTCACTTCCCATTAAGGGATTCACCATATCTTCAGGGTGAGGCATCATTCCACAGATTCTTCCATTCAAACTTACAATACCAGCTATGGCATTAATACTGCCATTTGGGTTTAACTGTCTATCTTCCGGATTTACAATTCCATTTGCTGAGCTATATCTGAAGGCAATCTGTCCCTCTGCTTCTAGCTGTCTTAATGTTTCTGAATCACAAAAATAATTTCCATCTCCATGCGCAGTTGCTGTCTTGAAAACATCACCTTTATTCCACCCGCATGTAAAAGCGGTATCATTTCGTTCAATCTTTAAATGACAATCACGAGATAAAAATCTTAGGCTTGCATTCGGTAGCAAAGCACCGGGAAGTAATTTGGCCTCTGTCAAAATCTGAAAACCATTACAAATTCCAAGAATATATCCCCCTTTATTCGCAAAATCACAGATTTCTCTCATTATTGGTGAATGTGCCGCCATTGCTCCACAACGCAAATAATCCCCATAACTAAATCCACCAGGCAAAACGATCATATCCAAAGAAGGTAAAGTTGTTTCACGATGCCAAACGATAACGGGAGTTACACCCGTTACCTGTTCAAAGGCAATCACAACATCTCGCTCACGATTGGTACCTGGAAAAACAACGATACCTATTTTCATTACCTTACCCCAACAGATGCGTTTTTACATGGATAAGATTCATGCAAAGCACTAAAGACAGTCGCTCCTGCTGGCTGGTTCAATTGATCTGGATGTGCCTTCATATAATCAATAACTTTTTGACGCATTTCATTGCCAGATATGGAAGGATCAATGCAAAAACCGGCCGGTGCCTTGGGATCGCCTTCATTTTTGGCATAGACTTTTGAAAATGCGACAGAATCAGCAATACCGCTAATATAAATATTACATGCCCTAACCGTCTGTGATTTTTGACATAATTGCAGAAAATCGGCAGCTTTAACTTTACTCACTCTTTGCGCCTGCACTGTTGTATTTGCGCAAGCCATTAACAAAGCGATACCGGATACAGTAAATAATATTTTCTTACCTATACTCATGATAAAACCTCGACTTCAAAATCTTCGATAACATTATTGGCCAATAAATTTTGAGCCATTTCTATTGCCTTTTTTTTGGCTTCACTTACTGACATTTCAGATAATTCAAGATCAACTACACGTCCAACGCGTACATCTTTTACTTCATTAAAAGACAGATTATGCAATGCATGGTTAATCGCCTTACCTTGTGGATCGAGCACACCCTGTTTCAACTGAATAATCAAACGTAATTTCATTCCATATGCTCCGGATTGCTACTTTCTATAACCTCAAAATTTTTTTCAGGAATAATTTTCAATCGCTTGGCGATTTCCTGATAGGCTTCTTCCACTTTACCAAGATCACGACGGAAGCGATCCTTGTCAAGTTTTTCACCACTTGCCATATCCCAAAAACGACAATTATCAGGTGAGATTTCATCTGCCAAAACGATATGAAATTCATCATCTTTCCATAAACGTCCATATTCAAGCTTGAAATCGATCAGCTTGATTCCGATACCCGCGAACAATCCTCTGAGAAAATCATTGATACGTAAAGTATAACTTACGATTTCATCCATTTCCTGCAAGGTCGCCCAATTGAATGTTGTAATATGATCTTCCAGAACCAGTGGGTCATTCAGTTCATCATTTTTCAAATAATATTCGACAATGGGACGGGGAAGTTTTTTCCCCTCATCCAATCCCAGACGTTTGACAATACTACCCGCCGCAACATTTCTGACCACAATTTCCAAGGGAATGATCTCAACAGATTTTACCAGTTGTTCCCGCATATTCAAACGACGGATAAAATGGGTAGGTATATTAATTTCAGCAAGCTGCAACATCAAATATTCGCTTATGCGATTATTCAATACACCCTTCCCCGTGATTGTACCCTTTTTTGCACCGTTACCAGCCGTTGCATCATCTTTAAAATATTGAACAATTGTTCCAGGTTCAGGTCCTTCGTAAAGAATTTTTGCCTTACCTTCATAAATTTTTCGCCGACGGGTCATTATGTCCCTTAATTTTACAATGTGATTAAAATAAATTGAAATAATAAGTACTTGAAAATGCAAGCAAATATTATATGAACTTAAATCTATAATATTGCGAGAATTACTGGATTTACAAGCTCTTTTATTCAATAATGTTTATTCTGGTACAGGCCCGGTTTCACCAAAAACATTCGCATAAATATAATCAAGATTTTTTGTATGCATACTGCCATCCATGGCTTTATCCAGAACCTCAGGACTGATTTTCCCCATGATTTCTGGATCATTTTCCAGATTTTCCCTGAATGTTTTTCCATCTGCTGTATTCAATTTTGTCCAGGTAGCCATGGCACACCGTTGAACGATACGATAGGCTGCCTCTCGTGATAAACCTGCCTTGGCCAATACCAGCAATACCTCACCAGAATGAACAACACCTCCAAGACTTTCAAGATTTGCCTTCATTTGGTCAGGATAAACGACCAGTTTTTCCATTACCCCTGCCAATCTATTCAAGGCAAAATCAAGAGTTACGGTTCCATCAGGACAAATCATTCTTTCCACTGAAGAATGACTGATATCTCTTTCATGCCACAATGCTACATTTTCAAGTGCTGGAATAACATGTGATCTTACAATTCTTGCCAATCCTGTTAAATTTTCTGATAAAACGGGATTGCGTTTATGAGGCATTGCGGAAGACCCTTTTTGATCAGGATGGAAATATTCTTCCGCTTCACGCACTTCAGAGCGTTGCAAATGTCTTATCTCGATTGCTAGACGTTCAATAGAACTTGCAATAATAGCCAAGGTTGAAAAAAAGGCAGCATGCCGATCACGAGGAATAACCTGTGTTGACACGAGTTCCTTTTGCAGTCCTAAATGCTCGGCGACATAAGCCTCGATCCGTGGATCAATATGCGCATAGGTACCGACGGCACCAGATATGGCGCAAATGGCAATTTCCTTACGGGCAACGGTCAAACGTTCCTTGTTCCGTTTAAATTCCGCATAATATCCAGCCAATTTCAAACCAAATGTTAGTGGTTCGGCATGTATCCCATGGCTTCGACCAATGGTCATGGTATATTTATGGTCATAAGCCTGCTTCTTTAGGGCTTCAAGAACTCGGTCAAGATCTTTTATCAAAAGATCAGCAGCTTGTGTCAACTGAACAGAGAGACATGTATCCAACACATCCGAAGATGTCATTCCCAAATGAACAAAACGACTATCCTCCCCTATTTTTCCTGCCAACCATGTTAAAAAAGCGATAACATCATGACGAACCTTGGCTTCGATTGCATCAATAGCCTGGACATCTTCTTTATTGAATGTGGCCATTGCGTGATCCCCATTCTGTCGAATTTTTTTTGCTGAATCCGCCGGGATATATCCATAATTCGACATTGCTTCACAAGCCAAAGCTTCAATTTCAAACCAAATACGATAACGATTCTCAGCATCCCATATAGAAGTCATTTCAAGACGGCTATAACGTGGAATCATTCTCTGGTTTCCTTTCTTCTTTCCGATAGCTTAAAAAAAGTTTATATCATGGATTTTATATAATTCGTCCAGCCTTATTTTGAATAAAATTAAGTTAAATCATCATGAAAGTAATTAATTCCCGATGCTTGATTATATCCTTTCCATTTTTATCGGTCTTATTCGGATAATCCTGCTTGATATAACGCTTGCCGCAGATAATGCCATTGCAATCGGTCTGGCGGTGAATGGATTGCCCGAAAACCAGAAAAAGAAAGCAATATTCTGGGGATTGGGAGCGGCCGCAATTATCCGGATAATGTTTGCTCTTGTTGTACAGTATCTCCTAAAGATCCCCGGACTGAATTTGATCGGTGGTTTCCTTCTTTTATGGGTCTGCTGGGAGATAGTCGATGGAATAAAAAATTCCAGTCATGATAAACACAATATCACCCCACCGATTCATAATACTTTAAAAAAATCCATAAGAAGTATCATTATTGCGGATATTTCAATGAGTCTCGATAATGTTTTGGGTGTTGCAGGTGCTGCAGGAAACAATTTATGGTTAATGGCGGGAGGAATTTTCCTGTCCGTTACCTTGATGGGAATGGCTGCTTCCTATATCGCAAAATTATTGAACCGTTATAAATGGCTTGCATGGATCGGTGCATTGGTTATTTTAAGTGTTGCTATCGAACTTATCTATAAAGGTGGTGTGCAGCTATATAATCTTTTAGGTTAAATTTTAGACTTATAAGGATAATTTTAATGAGTTTTTTGATTAATAACAAAAGTAAAATACCTTTCATTTCAATTTTAACTTTTATATCCTTATCATCTATTGGCTGCAGCCAGAGTCATTCAGTGCAAACAAGATCCAGTCATGTCTCTCCTTCACAAAAACTGGCCGTTTCTTTATCTCACGAAACCGGCAAAAATCTCAAAATAAACGATAAGCTCAATCTATACTTACAATTACTTCAGACAAATAACTTTTCAGCAACAACCTATGCTGATTTCATAACCAACAATCCGACATGGCCCAATCAAAATGTTCTCTTAGACCTTATGCAAAAGCAACTTTTGAATGAGACAGATAAAAATGCCATTTCAAACATTTGTAAAACCCAACCCATAAAAAAGGCATCTGCTCTTAAATTTTGTGCACAACAAACTGAGGTGAAACCTGAATTAATTCAAAAAGCTCGATCAGCATGGATATTCTCCATCAATTTACCTGCTGATGAACAAGATATTTTACCTGCTTATAAACAATATTTCACCAAACAAGACAATTGGAACCGATTTGATAGGCTGGAAAACGCGGGTTTAGCACTTGCAGCGTCCCGTCAGGTTAAGTATCTTACTTCAGAACAAAGCAATTTGGCTTTGGCACGTCTTGCGTTTAGAAAAAAACAACTAGATGCGGAAAATTACCTGAGTAAACTTTCAAAATCCGATTTAAATGATACAAGTCTAATATACAATCGTCTAAGATGGTTACGGTTACAGAACCGCAAAGAAGAAGCCTTGAAATATTGGCGGTTTACAGGATTAAATGAAGAATTGAAATCAAACCAAAAACGTTTTTGGTTAGAGCGAAACAATCTTATTCGTGATTTTTTGAAAAATAATAATATTAAACAGGCGGCTTCATTAATTACGGATGTCAGTTGCAATCCATCCTCATGTCAACAAGATGAAATATTCTTGGGGGGGTGGATACAATTAAGAAAACTGAATAATGCTTTAAAATCAATAGATTATTTTAAAAAATTAATTCAATCCAATAACATATCAATTAAGTCTCGTGGATATTATTGGCTTGGACGTGCCTATCAAGCAAATAATAATAACAATGAGGCAAATCAGGCATGGAGGGCAGCCTCTAAATATCCTGTTACATTCTATGGACAACTTTCCATTGCTCAACTACACCATTTGAATGTTCAGAATTTACTATTAAATCCAAATTCCCTACAAAAAATTCTTCAAACATATCTTACCAATATCAAGGAGGCTTCCTCTTCCAATTCTCAATATATTTTTTTTAAAAACAATGAGTTAATACAAGCTGCTCGAATTTTGGTTGAACAGGGTGATTATAATCATGCCCGTCCTTTTTTAGCAGCCTATAACAAATTACATTTTGATATTGCAAATCAGATCATTAATGCAAATTATGCCAATCAGATACATTTACCGGACAATGCTGTAACCATATCTCGTCAAGCTGCAGCAAAGGGTTATATATTTTTGAAAAATGGATGGCCAAGACCTTATGCATCACTTGCAAACGAAGGATTGCCATCGGGTTTATCCTTGGCAATTATGCGCCAAGAAAGTAGCTTTAATCCAGTTATTGTTAGTCGTGCCCATGCATATGGTCTTATGCAGCTTCTTCCCTCAACCGCTCGTGAATTGTGTCATCAGAAAAAAATACCCCTCAATATGGGTAACCCTGGCAATCTTATTGTTGCTGACAACAATATTCGTTTGGGTACCGCCTATCTAGCAAAACTGATGGAAAGATTTGATAATAATCTCATTTTCACAATCGCGAGTTATAACGCTGGACCCAACCGTGTGAAAAACTGGTTAAATTCATCAGAAAATAATTCAGTACAAACTTATACTGATATGATAGATTGGATTGAAATGATTCCATATACCGAAACAAGAAATTATGTTCAGCATGTAATGGAAAATCTAATGATTTACCAAACCAATATAAATAAATAAAGCCTCTTAGTTTATCAATGAAGGGAATTTTTTTATGAATATGACATTATTGAAAAATAAATGTGATAAGCTTTGTCAGGATATCGCTTTGCTATCACAAAAATTTCCTTTAAAAATTGTCACAGCTGAAAGTTGTACAGCTGGCCTGATTTGTTCTAGTCTCACCAATTTAGCGGGTTCTTCGCACTATATTGAAGGTGGACTGATCACCTACTCCAATGAAATGAAAAAAAATATTCTGGACGTTTCAGAAAACAGCCTAAACCAATTTGGTGCAGTCAGTGAACAAGTTGCCAAAGAAATGGTTCATGGAGCATTAAAAAAAACACCCAATGCCAATTGTGCTGTTTCAGTAACGGGTATTGCAGGTCCAGATGGTGGTTCTTTTAATAAACCTGTAGGATTAGTCTGGATAGCGTTTAAACAATCAGATCATCAGCCTGTTGTGCAAAAAAACAATTTTTACGGTAATCGAGATGAAATTCGATTACAGGCCACCATAAACGCTTTGGTATTAATTAAAAAACATTTTACTTGGGTATAGATTTTTTATTTCTTATATCAGCAGATCATTTTAAAAAGATCTGCTGACAAACCAATTTTATATAAAATTAATTTGCAGGAGGCATATTATTTGGATTGACTGCACCCTGCGCATTCGCGGGTCCAACAGGTGCCCCCATTGCAGGAGGTGCCGAAGCGTTAATTGGTCCATTTACAGAGGGAGAGGACTGCATAGGAGGTTGTCCCACAACAGGTGTTGAGGGTTGTTGACCCGCTGGACTTTGTGGAGCAAGTACACCAGTGTTGGGATCACGATTTACTGATTGTGCAGTCTGCAAACTACGGGCATTCAAATCACGCGTGGCTTGATTTTGGCTGTCTTTATCTTGATTATAGGCAGAATGATGATGTCTCGATTTATGAGACTTACCATGTCTTACTTTATGATTGGCAACATGAGAAGCACGATGACCATGCGTTGCCGCCATTGTTGTAGCAGGTAAAGCAAAGGCAAAAGCAGCAGCCATTAGAGATAATTTAAATGTAGAATTCATGATTCTATCCTTTAATATATATAATCAACATTTTAATTTTTATTTTTAGTTAATAAAAATCAGTTCATGTTTATTTGTGTTATTAGTCACAATTTCATTATACTTTATTATCATTTAAATAGCTACAATCAGGAAAGTAAATAATCCCTCATTATGGGCTTAAACTGGCATCCATAATAAAAAATTATTATGCTGTTGCATAGATATCATCGGCACGCTTGATAAAAGCGGAAACCATTTTTTGGACCGCTTCATGAAAGATCAACCCCATAGCTTTTTGCATTAGCTTTGACTTGAACTCGAAATCGACAAAAAAATCAATTGTGCACCCTCTTTCATCGGGTAGGAAAACCCAATGATTACTTAAATATTTCAAGGGACCCCGATCATAGGTCACTTCAATCTTATCAGGACGATATAACTCAACACGACTACCAAAAACCTCGGTAAAAGGTCCAAAACCGACTTTTAAATCAGCGAGTAAAAGTTCACTATCCTTATATCGAATATACGCTCCGTTACACCAAGGCAAAAATTCTGGGTATAAATCAACCGCGGCAACCAGATCAAACATTTGTTCGGGTGTATGGTTAATTAAACGTTGTTCGGTATGCGTAGGCATCAATCATCACTCCAGAATATTTTATTATAAACACAACAGTTTAATGCAATGCATACCGTTTACGTTTCAACACCGTAAAATCTGCATCGGCATGATAGGATGAACGTGTTAAAGGAGAAGCGCTTACCATTAAGAAACCTTTTGATTTAGCCAATTTTTCCAATTCTTTAAATTCATCAGGATGAACATATTCCACAACAGGTGCATGTTTGGAAGAGGGTTGTAAATATTGACCCAACGTTAAAAAATCTACCTCAGCACATCTTAAATCATCCATAACCTGAATGATTTCTTCCTTTGTTTCTCCCAGACCAAGCATTAACCCCGATTTTGTGAATATGGACGGATTCAGTATTTTTGCCTCATGCAAAATTCTCATTGATTGAAAATAACGGGCGCCTGGACGAATGGATGGATATAAACGTGGAACTGTTTCCATATTATGGTTGAAAACATCAGGTTTGGCTGCGCTGATAACAGCCAACGCCCCATCTTTTCTAAGAAAATCAGGTGTCAGCACCTCAATTGTAACAGTTGAAGAAATATTTTTTATAGCCTTGATAACATTTGCAAAATGGGAGGCCCCACCATCTTTTAAATCATCACGATCAACAGATGTAATAACAACATGACGCAATTTTAATTTTTGAACCATATCAGCAATTTTTGATGGTTCATCATGATCAATTGGATCAGGTTTTCCCGTTGCAACATTACAGAACTTACATGCTCTTGTGCAAATGCTTCCCAAAATCATTACTGTTGCGTGACCCTCTGACCAGCATTCACCAATATTTGGACAAGCAGCCTCTGCACAAACGGTATTTAGTTTATAATTCTGAAGCAAGGTATCCGTTTCATTAAAACTGGAACTGTGTTTAATCCTTGTTTTAATCCACGCCGGTTTAGGAAGTTTCGCAATATTCTCACCAGATAAAACTGTCTGATGACGAACTACAATACGTTTTACAGTCATTTTATATCATATTCCCGATTGTAAAAAACAGATACGCAAAACAACATAAAACAATTTTATTTAATTCCTAATAGATTTCTGGCCGCTGCCCCTGCATTTTTTTGTGATAATAGGCTTTCACCCACCAATACTGCACCAGCTCCAACTTTCTGGACAGCCTGAATATCCTCAAACGTTTTTAATCCACTTTCTGAAACAATAATACGGTCAGGAGGAACCAATGGAGCAAGATGTTGAGTTATGGATATATCCGTTTTCAGGGTTTTCAAATTTCTATTATTGATGCCAATAAGAGAAACATCCAATGCCAGCGCCCTGTTCAATTCTTCCCTGTCATGTACTTCTACAAGCACATCCAGCTCCAAACATGTAGCCAATTCCAGTAAGGCGGCCGCTTCCTTATCTTTTAGTGCGGCCATGATCAATAAGATGCAATCTGCTTCAATCACGCGACTTTCGTAAACTTGATAAGGTTCAAGAATAAAATCTTTACGTAGAACAGGAAGGGAACAAGCATCTCTTGCAATTTTGAGATCCTCATTATTTCCATGAAAATATGCATTTTCTGTCAAAACGGATAAACAACAAGCTCCTGCATTTTCATATTGAACCGCGATCATCGCCGGATCATAGTCAGGACGAATAATTCCTGCAGATGGAGACGCTTTTTTACATTCAGCAATTAATCCAATCTGTTTTTTTGCCACCTGGTCTTTTATTATTTTAGCAAAACCGCGAGTAGGCGTATTTTTATTTTTTGCTTCTCGAATAATATCCTTGAAGGATTTTATTTCAGCCCTTTTTGCAACCTCAGCTCTTGTTCTTGCACAAATTCGCTCCAATACATCAGAAGGATGATTTTCAGATTGCAAAATGGCATTCAATACGGAATTGGATTTTTCTTCGTCATTCATGATATTGTCTAATTAAAAATGGTTTTCATTTTGTATGGCCCGAAGAACTGATAAAGCCTTACCGCTATCGATCGCTTCAGACGCTTGGTTTATAAGTCTCTTCAAGATACAAGGATCAATTTCACCATGTGAATTTATCAAAGAATAACCTTTTACAATATGTAGCGCAATAGCGGTATTTATCAAGACTGTGTCACGATAGGCACCTTTTTCACCATAAAGAAGATCCAGCAATGCCTTCGCATTTTCGGATGGTGTTCCACCCTGTATCTCTGTAAGAGGGGTATGTCTCAGACCGGCCGCTTCCATAGTGGACAATGTTAAATCAACCGGTACAATCCTGTTATTTTCCAGGGCCAGTATCGTTGATGGTCCTGCCAACGTAATTTCATCAACACCGTGTTCGGATTTATTGGGATCAATAAACCCATGAACAGCCCATACCCGTTTTGAACCCAGTTTTTGCAAGACCTTGATTAGAGGATACAACCATTTTTCATGATATACCCCAATCATTTGATATGAAACATTTGCAGGATTGGATAAAGGACCCAGTAAATTAAATATAGTCCGAATTCCAAGTTCTTTACGTACGATATTAATTTCTTTAAGAGCCGGATGATGAATAAAGGCCGATAAAAAAGCCAATTTATTATCACGCAAATTATTTTCAATAACTTCAAAATCATCCTCTGGCATAATACCCAGAGCAGATAGTACATCAACACCACCACTTTTGGATGACTGTGCCCGATTTCCATGTTTGGCAACCGGTATTCCAAGAGCGGCCAGAACAAAACTGACAGCAGTAGAAATATTCAAAGTGCTGCGTCCATCTCCGCCTGTTCCACATACATCAATTGTTTCATCATCAATCAGTTTTATGGACAGCATGCGTTGACGCATTGATTGAACAGCTCCTAAAAGCTCTTCAACCGTTTCACCCCGCATTCGTAATATTATTAAAAAAGCCGCTATTTGAGCATTTGGAACATTACCAGAAAATATATGCTCGAAAATTTCATAGGACTTTTCCGTAGAAAACTTTTGTCCTTGTAAGGCTTGTTGTAAAATATGTGTAAAAGACAAAGTTAAATCCTGTTTTTCAATGACTTTTTTTCATTCCATTCATTTGATAAAAAAAGGAAGTTTTTCAATAAATCATGACCTTGTTCAGAAGCAATGCTTTCTGGATGAAATTGCACTCCATATAAAGGAAATCTTTTATGTTGCAAAGCCATTAAAATATAATCGTCGGTGAATGCCGTTAAATTAAAATCATCAGGGAGACTTTCCGTTTCAATAATTAAAGAATGATAACGAGTTACCTTTAGGGGATTGTGCAAATTCTTAAATATTCCCCTTCCATCATGTTTGATTTTTGAAATTTTTCCATGCATTGGATTTGTCTTGATAATTTTGGCTCCAAATGCCTGCCCAATAGCCTGATGTCCAAGACAAACACCCAAAATGGGGATTCTTGATGCGGCACTTTTAATCAACTCACAACATATCCCTGCATCAGAAGGTGTACAAGGGCCAGGTGAGATAACAATTGCCTCGGGTTTTAATGATATGGCTTCACTTACAGAGATTGAATCATTTCTGTAAACCTGACAGTCACATCCCAAATCACCAAGATATTGGACAAGATTATATGTAAAACTGTCATAATTATCGATAAGTAAAATCATGATTTCTTCGAATTCCAAAAATTTGATTAAAGCATATGACTAATTTGCTTTTTTAGAAAAATTCTTGTTGGTAAACGTATAACGCCAAGCCTCTTCAGCAGCACGAAATAATGCTTTTGCCTTATGTTTTGTCTCTTGGTATTCCGCTTCCGGATCGCTGTCAGCAACCACCCCACACCCTGCTTGAACATACATGTGCTGATCTTTAATGAGAGCTGTTCGCAATCCTATACAGGTATCCATACTTCCATCCGCTCCAAAATAGCCAATACATCCGGCATAGGTTGTTCTGCGTGTTGGTTCTACCTCATCAAGAATTTCCATCGCTCTTATTTTGGGTGCTCCCGTCAATGTTCCAGCTGGAAAACCGGCAATCAAAGCATCCAGAGCGGTTAGCCCTTTACGCAATTTCCCTTCAACATTTGATGAAATATGCATTACATGGCTAAATCGTTCAATAACAAATTTTTCTGTTACTTTTACACTTCCAATTTCACTGACACGCCCAACATCATTCCGACCCAAATCAATCAGCATAAGATGTTCGGCCAATTCTTTTTTATCAGCCAACAATTCTTTTTCTAACTTGAGGTCTTCTTCATAACTTTTACCTCTTGGACGAGTACCCGCCAAGGGGCGAACCGTTACTTTTCCACCTCTCAACCTGACAAGAATCTCAGGTGATGAGCCAACCAGAGAAAAATTTTCAAGTTGAAGACAAAACAAGAAAGGTGCCGGATTGATTCGTCTTAACGCACGATATAATGATACTGGTGATAGAGCAAAAGGAACAGAAAAGCGTTGACTGGGGACAACCTGAAAAACATCACCATCATAAATATATTTTTTGATATTTTGAACAATATCCCTAAACTGATCTTTGGTTAATGTTGATTGCGGTTTTGGTAATGTTAATGGATTGATATTCGAAGTTTTTTGCTCTAAAGGAAAAGGCTCAGCCAATGCTTCTTGAATTTTTTGCAAGTTTTTTTTTGCCTGAAATTCTGTTTTGTCTGACGTATCCCTTAGAGGTGCCGCCAAAATCAGTTCGTCCTTAACGGCATCAAAAATTGCAAAAACAGAAGGTCTGATCATGATTCCTTCAGGCAAATGAAGATCATTGGCCGGAGGATTGGGCAGATCTTCCATCTGTCTGACCATATCATATCCCAAATATCCAAAGATCCCCCCAACCATGGGTGGAATATTTATATCAATTTCTAATTGGCTTTCAGAAATCAATGCACGCAGAGATTCCAGAGGCTTTTTATTTTCCTTAATGTAATTTTTCGCACTGTCTGATGGATTTCGATTAATATAGGCAATTCCATCTATAGATTTCCATATCAAATCGGGAAATAAACCGATAATGGAATAACGTGCTTTGTTTATTCCTCCTTGCACGCTTTCCAACAAAAAAATATTGGTCAGATTCTTTCCAACCAATTCGGATAATCTTAAAAACGCAGCAACAGGGGTCAGTAAATCAGCTGATTTAATTGAATATATTACTGTTTTTTGTTGATTAATCTGAAAATCTTCATTCAACACGAAATCTTAATTCCTTTTGAGTTAATGGCTCAGCTGATCAATTAACGCATCAAGCGCTTTTTTATTGATTGTGGGTTTACTTGATTGTTCTAATGATAATGCATAACTAGCCTCAATATCGTTTTGTAAAGACTGAGCTAATTTATCTTTCAAAATTTGGTAGTTGTCCTGATCATTTTTCGATTGCGGTGTTTCAATCAAATTCAAACTTGCCACCACAAAACCATCATTTGATTCAATCATAGTGACATCACCAAGTTTCATTGAAAAAGCTGCATTCTGCAATACTGGCGATAGATTCTGGGCTGGCTTTTGTCTAGTAAATCCCTGACTTAACTGTAAGGGAAAACCTGACTTTACTTCTTCAAGTTTCTTTTTCTGAACAAAAACAGCTTTATATATGTCTGTAGCGGCAATATTTGCCTGATGATAAATATCTGCATTTTGCCAGGCTTTTATAACCTTGTTTTTTGCTTTATCATAAGGTTCCTCATGAGCAGGCAATATATCCTCAATTAAAAATGCATAATATGAATTATTTCCGCCATCTATCACAGAAGGATAGGTATTTTTGGCAGTTGAGAAAATTTTGGTCAACATATTCTGTCTGAATTTTCCACTTGCGGGTATAGGTGCCTGTTCTCCATTAAGGGTCAATCCCTGTTCATTAATTGTTCCTTCCACTGCATCAGCACCTATATCAGATGTAATTTTATCAAGACTACTTCCTTCTGCCAAAATGTTCTGTAATTTGGAAACACGACTTCCCAATTCCTGTTTGGCTTGTTCATTTGCAATTTCAGCTTTCAATTGTGATTTGGCCTGTTCAAAACTAACAATTTTGGAAGGTAGTATCCTGGTTACTTTAACTACCGACCAACCTAAAGTTGTTTTGAATGGTTCTGTCACTGTTTCAGGATTTGCATTGAAAACCTCATTACCCAGTTCGGGCAGAGGAATTGCCGTTTTTTCTAGACCTGTCATTTCCAAAGCCGTTCCTTGATTATTATGCGCATACTCCTGTATTTTTTCCCAGTTGTTCTGATGACGCCAATATACAGATGCTGTCTGCGCCTGACTTTGCTGGTTAAAAGTCAATACTTGAAAGCTTCTGGCTTCAGAATGAACAAATTGCTTTTTCTTGTATTCATAGGCTTGATGTAAACTTTTATCATCAATCTCCAGACTTTTGGCTATTGTGTCAGGCGATAGAATGACAATTTTTACCCTTCTATATTCAGGGATTTTAAATTCCCATAAGTGATTGTCATAATAACGCTTCAATATTTCTTCCTTTGGCGTTTCTCCTGAATGAAAATGACTATATGGCACTGAAACAAAGGATAATTTTCGCGTCTGATTCAAAAATTGATAATAGGGCTGCACAAAACTATCAGAAACTTTAACCCCCGATACAATTGGATCAATCATGTTTTGAATGGATATTTGATCCCGAACCATGGAAAGAAAATATTTTTCGGATATATTTGCCGCTTTTAACTGCAAATTGAATTTCTCACGATCAAATTTTCCATCTGTTTGATATTCAGGCATATTCCAGATTGTATCTCTAATCACCGTATCAGGAACATTAAGCCCCAATGAATGAGCGTTATTAATCAAAATATTTTGCAAAATCAGCTGCTGCAACGTTTGATTAATTGTCATATTTTTAACTATGGGTGGAATTTGGGAAATATCCGAATATCCCTCTTTCATAGCCTCTTGGTATATTTGCTTTTGGGAAAGGTTATCCAATTCCATTACAGAAATTTTTCTATCACCAACCTTGGCAACAACATTAGGATCACCATTAAGGCCATTGTTCCAGACATTCATGAATATGTCACTGACGCCCCATCCAACAAATACAATAAATATGAGTGCGACGAGAATTCGCCCAAACCAGGAATCAATAAATAAATGCCTTAACCGAGATAACATGTGATATAACCCAACCGCGTTATTTTAATTGATAATGAATCATTCTATAATTGATAAGACCAAACTGATCCACAAAAACATTTGAAAATATTATTCATAAACAGCTTTAAAAAACATCCTTTCATAACATATCCACATTATATACTATAAGCTTTATATCTTATCTATCCTGATTATCAAACATTACCTTATTCAAAGGAGTATATTAAAATGAGCAGCCCGATTATTATTGGTAATTGGAAAATGAACGGATTAACCCAAGAGGCAAAACATATTGTTTCAACCTTGCTTACCTATGCAACAAATCATCAGAATTTTGCAAAGACAGTCGTGTGCCCACCGTTCACCCAGTTACAACTTGTTAAAGAAATGATCGAAAGCAGCCCTTTTGGACTTGGTGCTCAGGATTGCCATTTTGAAGATAAAGGTGCACATACGGGTGATATTTCCCCTGCCATGTTACAGGATATTGGAGTGAAATACGTTGTTTTGGGTCATTCTGAGCGGAGAAAAGATCATCAGGAGAGTGATCAACTGGTTTTAAAAAAAACAATCGCAGCACAAAACAAAGGGCTATTACCTGTTGTATGTATCGGTGAAACCAAACAAGAACGAGAAACAAACCAACAAGAAAAAATTGTAGAGGCACAGTTAAAAGGTTCACTACCTCAAAATTTTAATGGGTTAGTCGCTTATGAACCTATTTGGGCCATTGGTACCGGATTAACAGCCAATAATGATCAGATTTCTGAAATGATTCAATTCATTCGCAAAAAACTTGTTGCTCAATATGGAGAAAATGGTAAAAAAATATCTATATTATATGGGGGTTCTGTAAAACCTGGTAATGTTAGGGATATTTATGCCACTCCTGAACTGGGCGGTGTTCTAGTTGGAGGTGTCAGCATTGTTCCTGATGATTTCATAAAATTAATTGACATAGCTCAAGAATTTATTAGGTCTTAATCTTTATTATCCCTATCGATTGTGAAAGTATATATACACCATGATGACTGCTCTATTAATTTTGCATATAATCGTAACCTTTGCACTGATCGGAATTGTTTTAATTCAAAGAAGTGAAGGTGGAGGATTAGGTATTGGAACCAGTCAAGGCATGGGTGCATTTATGACCGGTCGAGGAACAACCAATCTTTTGACTCGCACTACAGCGATTCTTGCAGCCATTTTTATGATCTTATGCATTACAATGGCTGTTATGAACAAGGGGGCTTCGACCAAAACAAATGATATACTTGCACAACCAGTGTCCAATGGAAAAAATATTCCCCAAAAATAGTTTTTCCCTTAATCACTTCAATTCTTATAAAAGCTACTCCGTGTAAAGAAAGCTGCATGACACGATATATATTCATTACTGGTGGTGTTGTATCCTCATTAGGCAAAGGCATTGCCTCTGCCGCTTTGGCAAGTTTATTGCAATCTCGTGGTTATTCTGTCCGACTGAGAAAACTTGATCCCTATTTGAACGTGGATCCGGGAACCATGAGCCCTTACCAACATGGGGAAGTGTTTGTTACGGATGATGGAGCTGAAACCGACCTTGATTTGGGTCATTACGAACGTTTTACAGGAGTCAATGCAACTAAAAATGATAATGCAACGACCGGTCGTATTTATTCTGATGTAATCATGCGCGAAAGACGTGGAGACTATCTAGGCGCAACCGTTCAGGTAATTCCCCATATTACTAATGCGATCAAGTCCGTTATCCTGAACAATTCTGGAGATGTGGATTTCATGTTGGTTGAAATTGGGGGAACAGTCGGTGATATTGAAAGTCTTCCTTTTCTTGAAGCCATACGACAATTAAAAAATGAACTCGGAACAGATCATACATTATTCATTCATCTCACTCTTGTACCATGGATTGCTTCTGCGGGTGAGCTTAAGACAAAACCTACCCAGCATTCTGTCAAAGAATTGCAGAATGTTGGAATACAACCCCAAATTTTATTATGTCGTTGCGATCGTCCTATTCCCAAAAATGAACGACAAAAAATTGCGAATTTTTGTAATGTAAAACCTGAAGCTGTCGTCCCCGCCTTAAACGTTGACACTATTTATGACTGTCCAATTGCCTATCATCAAGAAGGGCTTGATACGGAAGTATTGAAACATTTCAATTTACCATATCAAACTGAACCTGATTTGAGCAAATGGCAGGAAATTGTCGATGCCATTCGTCATCCTCGTTCAGAAATTAATGTTGCAATCGTGGGTAAATATACTGCCTTGCTCGATAGTTACAAATCCCTCATTGAAGCGTTAATTCACGGTGGAATTGCCAATAAGGTTAAAGTCAACTTTCAATGGATTGAAGCCCAAAAACTTGAAACAATGGATAATCTTTCCGGATTTTTTGAAAATACAAATGCCATTCTGGTTCCGGGTGGATTTGGTGAACGTGGTAGCGAAGGCAAAATCAAGGCCATACAATATGCAAGGGAGCAAAATATCCCTTTCCTTGGTATTTGCTTTGGAATGCAAATGGCGGTTATTGAATGTGCCCGTAATCTGGCAAATCTTACAAATGCTTCCTCTTCTGAATTTGGTCCAACGGATGAACCCCTTATTGGTATTTTAACAGAATGGATTGATGCTGATCAGGTCAAACATCGATATTCAGGAAATAATATGGGTGGCACAATGCGTTTGGGATCTTATCAAGCTGTTTTGACCCCAAATTCAAAAGTTGCCGAAATCTATGGAGATGTCAAGATTCAAGAGCGGCATCGTCATCGTTATGAAGTTAACATTCATTACAAAGATCAACTTGAAAAAACCGGCCTTAGATTTTCAGGACTTTCTCCGGATGGTGTTTTGCCAGAAATCGTAGAATATACCGACCATCCCTGGTTTATTGCAGTACAGTATCATCCCGAACTCAAATCCAAGCCATTTTCACCTCATCCTCTTTTTTCAAGCTTTATTAAAGCTGCAACAGAACAGGCCATTCCAAAATGATTCTGAATAAATCAGTCAATGTTCAATCCCTGACACTGGCAAATAATTTGCCTTTCATATTAATTGCGGGTCCTTGTCAAATTGAATCTCTAGATCATGCACTTGAAACGGCTGGTATTTTAAAAAATATTTGTCAGGAATTAAATATTGGACTGGTTTATAAAAGTTCTTTTGATAAAGCTAATCGCACCAGTATTGGAACGAAAAGAGGGCCAGGAATGGATAAGGGTCTATCCATTCTTGAAGAGGTAAAGTCAAAGTTGAAAATTCCTGTTTTGACTGATATTCATCTACCAGAACAATGTGCGGAAGTGGCTTCAGTTGTAGATATATTGCAAATACCTGCTTTTTTATGCAGACAAACGGATTTGTTGATAGCTGCGGCGAAAACTGGAAAAGTTGTCAACGTCAAAAAAGGTCAGTTTCTTGCACCATGGGACATGAAAAATGTAGCCCAAAAAATAGCATCTACAGGCAATGAAAATATTTTGCTATGCGATCGTGGCACATCTTTTGGATATAACACGCTGGTTAGCGATATGCGGGGATTGCCTATAATGGCGCAAACAGGTTATCCAGTTATATTTGACGCCACCCATTCTGTTCAGCAACCCGGTGGAATGGGAGGATCATCAGGTGGTCAGAGAGAATTTGTTCCATATTTATCCAGAGCCGCTGTTGCTGTGGGAGTTGCAGGTCTGTTTATTGAAACGCATGAGAATCCAGATCAGGCCCCGAGCGATGGGCCAAACATGTTACATTTAAAAGATGTTCCCCCATTAATGAAAACCTTGATTAAAATTGATCAAATTGTTAAATCAGACGGGCAATAAAAGCGCTTATCAAACAAACTTCAATCATGATTGTTAATATCCAGCGAATTGAATAATATCCATTTGGCAACTCGCTGGAAAGATAAATTTTTTTCTCATAAGAGAATAATAGCATATAACTTGATATCAAAAGAAAAATTGCGATCAGATCATATTTATAAATTGTCAGTACAATTATTATTTCACCTATAATGCAGGGTGATATGGCCAGCAACATTCTTTTTTTATTTATTTCCTCACTCTCTGATTGCAAATAGAGAATTGGTTTTTGCATTGCAAGTATCCAGTTTATTCCCCCAGTGAAAGACAAAAGAATTACTGCATAACTGACAAAAGAAATTATCAATTTTTGAATTGAAACAGAAGCAGGATAAAATAGAATGAAAATTGTCATTAAGAACAAGGGTAAAGGCGACAGTATTCCTGTAATAAAAAATATAAAGGGAATACGATTCATAGATTTCTCCATAATGATCAATTATTTTTTTAAAATTAGCTGAATATTGTAAATAGCTGGCAATTTGACCATTTCTTGATTATACTTGGTAATGTTTAACAAAATGTCCAATATTCTTGGCATTTTACTAAGTTATCAATCTAGTTAAATAGATTTGGAAATACAAATTTTTACTCTTATTAAAAATAAAAATGTAAGGATTAAATAATGAGTACAATTGTTGATATTCATGCTCGGGAAATCCTCGATAGTCGCGGAACCCCAACAATTGAAGTCGATGTTGAACTGGAAACAGGCGTTATTGGACGTGCCGCTGTTCCATCCGGGGCTTCTACCGGCGTTCATGAAGCCGTTGAACTTCGTGATAATGATAAAAACCGTTATAATGGCAAGGGTGTTCAAACAGCTGTTAAAAACGTCAATAGCGAAATATTCGAAGCAATCGTTGGTCTTGAATCCTTGGATCAGTTACAAATTGATCAAACCATGATTGAACTCGATGGCACTCCGAATAAAGGACGTCTTGGCGCTAATGCACTTTTGGGTGTTTCAATGGCTGCTGCCAAGGCGTCAGCAGAGGAATTGGGTCTTCCATTATATCGTTATATAGGTTCTCCATATTCACATATTCTTCCAGTTCCAATGATGAACATCCTGAATGGTGGTAAGCATGCCGACAATCCTATCGACATTCAAGAATTCATGATTGTTCCTCACGGGGCATCTTCAATTGCTGAAGCTGTGCGCATGGGTTCTGAAGTTTTCAATGCATTGAAAAAAGACCTTAAAGCAGCGGGACTAAACACGAATGTTGGTGATGAAGGGGGATTTGCCCCTAACCTCAAATCAGCACATGAAGCATTGTCCTATATCGTAAAAGCTATTGAAAAAGCTGGATACAAAGCTGGTGAGGAGATTTCCTTGGCGCTAGATCTTGCCTCTTCAGAATTTTTCAAGGACGGTAAATATAATATGACAGGTGAAGGGAAAATTTTCAATTCCAGTCAGATGGTTGATTATATTGTCGAACTTTGCAACAGTTTCCCGATTATTTCTGCAGAAGATGGATGTGCTGAAGATGATTGGGAAGGATGGACTGAATTAACACAAAAACTGGGAAATAAAATCCAATTGGTCGGCGATGATTTATTTGTAACCAATCCTGAAAGACTTGCAAAGGGAATTAAAGCCCATGTAGGTAATTCATTGTTGGTTAAAGTCAATCAAATCGGAACATTATCTGAAACTTTCAAGGCGATGGAATTGGCACATCGTCATGGTTATACAACCGTTGTAAGCCACCGTTCTGGTGAAACTGAAGATGCCACTATTGCTGATTTGGCTGTTGCAACCAATGCAGGACAAATTAAAACCGGTTCCCTTTCCCGTTCTGACCGCATGGCAAAATATAATCAATTAATCAGAATTGAGGAAGATTTGGGAAATACAGCCAAATATGCTGGTCGTAACGCCTTTAGAGCTTTAGAAACCTTGTAATTCTTTTTCAATTGATAAACACGGGGAGAAAATCAATGCATATCATACATGCAATCAAAAGATTTGTAAAAGCAACGATTCCTCCCCTTTTCTTCTTGTTACTGACAGCATATTTTGTAAAAAATACCTTTGATGGGGATCATGGCCTAAAAAGTTATCATATTCAACAGGAACAGATGATAAGAGCACAGCAAAGTCAGCAAGATGCAATTTCCGAACAAGCAGCCTGGGAAAGAAGAGTAAAAGGATTAAAAGAAAATGCCCTTGATGCAGACCTTTTAGATGAGCGAACACGGGTTATGTTAAGTTATTCAAACCAGGAAGAAATTGTTATTCCTTATAAAACAAATGAACATCTTTATTAATATAAAAGATTATTGATTTATTGAAACAAATCTGAATAAAAAAACCCTGACTAAATCAATAGTCAAAGTTTCTTTTTGATCCATAAATTAATTTAAGATTAATTACTTAATTTTTGCTTCACGGAAAACAACGTGTTTACGAACAACTGGATCGTATTTTTTCAATTCCATCTTGCCGGTATGGGCTCTTGCATTTTTTCTGGTTACATAGAAAAAACCAGTTTCCGCCGTTGAAAGCAATTTAATTTGTATTGTGTTACTTTTCGCCATTCTGTCCTCATTTTGATCAGGCTGATTTACTAAAATATAACTATATATTTTAGGGTTATATTTTACATATAAAAGCAAGTCTATTCTTTAATTCAACTTACTTACAAAATTTTAAGATTTTGTCAAATATTATTTGTTCATAATATTTTACGGATTTTAGACCATTTCTTCAGGAATGGAAATACATTCACATAACGTGGAAAGATTATCTGGATTTACATTTGATAGAAAAGGCACTTGTCCCAAAATCTTGACTTTTCCATGACTTATTATAGAATTTTTACAATCTTCGTTCAACGGGCCATTTAAAATTACCCCTGAAATTTTTATATTTCTATTTCTTAAAGCCTCGATTGTCATTAAAGTATGATTCAATGTTCCCAAAATAGTCCGGGCTACAACTATAACAGGTAAATTAATCTTTTCAATAAGATCAATGATAAACAAATGATCATTGATAGGTACAAAAATCCCACCCGCTCCTTCAACTATGTATTTGTTTTCTTGTTTTAAATCAGATACATTCACGTGATCAAGGCTTAATTCACGATTTTCCAGTCTTGCAGCATCTTCAGGAGATAAAGGTGCTTGCAATTTTATAATTGGGGATAAATATTGTGTCTCGGAAAGTTCGGCTAAATGGCAAACTGTATCTGTATCTCCAATATCGCAATTTAAACCTGTTTGAATAGGTTTCCAATAAACCGCATTTAGCAATTTTGTTAAACATGCAGAAATTAGTGTTTTTCCAATATCTGTATCAGTTCCCGTAACAAAAAAACCTTTAGCGGAAAATTTACGGAAAACACCATAGGCTATATGATAAGAACAATAATTGTAATTTTTACTAAAATCAGAAAGAACTTTCTTAAACTGAGATAACTTCAAGGGTTTTGAGGTTTCGAGAGGAACAGAAGCTCCTATAGAACGAAGTCCTTTGAAAAAATCAATTGCTGTGTCAAATTGAACAATGATCTCATCAGTTTCCCAACGACCGGTTCCTGTTTCTGGCCAAACTGATTGAATAGATTCAATTGATGGATAAGTCTGTAAATTACAGCTAAAATCATTGTCGTTATAGATAGAACGCCATTCTTTAAACGTTTCAAACGTTAGGGTAGAACAAATCAAATAGCCATTTTGTTTCAAATAATTTGTAAGAGTCCTGATTGCACTTGCAACATTATCAAACCATTGGAAAGTCAGGCTTGAACAAATCAAATCATATTTTTCATCCAATTCTGGATATTCACCATCCATAAGCTTAAATGTTAAATCGTATTTATGGTTTTTGAACTTATTTTTTGCACGATTCAGCATTTCAGGTGATATATCTGTCAATACAAAATGTGCATCAGGAAAAAAATCGATAAGATATTGAGTTAATAATCCAGTTCCACAACCAATTTCAAGAATTGATATTTTTTCTTTACGATTGACTGATGTTCTGTATTGTTTCCGAATACAATCAGACAATTTTTTCGCAACAATTTTTTGTATTGAGGCAAATTTTTCATATTGATCCGCCTGATCAAAAGCTTTGATTATTTTTTCTTTATAATTTCTAGACATTATTTATAAGTTCTCTGATGATTTCCGCACAGGCATTCGTTTTTGATAAAGGCAATATATGTGTATCATCGTCAAGCCACAAATAGTTGCACTCTTGAAATGATTGTATGGTCATGGTTTCATTAACAACAGGATCTTTTTTTGAAGCTATAATTGTGAGTTTATTTCTGATCTGTGGAATGATACCTCGAACATCCCCAAATTTAAGAAATTCAAGTCCTTTTTGCAATTCTTCAATATTAAAGCTGGGCAAAAAATTTACTACTTGACCACATTGCTGATAAAACTGTTTCATTATAAGATTTGAATCAGTGGATAATCCTCTGGACATACGATCCAGAACCCTTGATGCCACACCTTTCGGAAATGTAGGATCTCTGGAAAATCTGGCGAAACTGTTAATAGCCACGTAATATTTGAAACGAAAAGAAAAATTTTTTAAGAGATATAAAAAACCTAAAGAGTGTCCTACAGCAATATATTTCTCTTGTAAGTTTAAAATTGATTTAAGATTACAATTTTTATCCGTGTTTTTCCCTATAAAACCCAAATCAATTGTTTCTGAGTGGTATTCTTTTAGATTATTTTGTAATTTTTGCCAAAATGATGATGAATATCCCCATCCATGGACAAATAGCAAACGATAATTATTTTTCATGATCAATGAATTGAAATTAAATCAATTGAATGAAAAGATTTTAGTAAATACTCTATTTCATCCTCTCGATGACCTGCACTAAGAGTCAATCGTAAACGACTTCCATGAGAGGGAACGGTGGGTGGACGAATTGGGGTAATCCAGATATTTTTTTCTTTCAAAGCATTTGCCATTAATTGGGCCTTTATTGGTGATCCAACAATAACAGGAATTATATGTGAAATAGACTGACCACATTGATATCCCAGTGACTCTAATTGTTTTCTAACCTTTTCAGACTGTTTAACCAAAAAGGCACGTTGGTTTGTTAATGAAGGCATTAATTCTAGTGCTGCCTCGATGCTACCCATTACGGCGGCGGGCAATGCAGTCGTGTGAATAAAAGCAGAACAAAAATTCACCAGCCATTCACATAAATCTCTGGATCCAGCTATATAGGCCCCAAAACTTCCCCACGCTTTACTAAATGTTCCCATCGTTAAATCAGCAAAGGCAGGGGCCAATCCCTCGCCTTTACTTCCAAATATTCCGGTTGCATGTGCGTCATCTAGAAATAAAAAGGCATTAAATTGGTCGGCAACTGATCTTAATCTTTTCAAGTCACAGACATCGCCATCCATACTGAATATGGTTTCCGTTAAAATTATTCTTGAACCTTTTTCCCCCTCAATTTTTTTCAACCGTGTTTGTAGATGGTCAAGATCATTGTGATTGAAACGGATCTGTTTAACTTGACCAGCTTTGCATCCATAATGCAAACTGGCATGATTCAATTTATCCGTAAATACCCATACTGGTTTTGGAAAATTTTCAATGAGTGAAGCAACAACCCCAACATTTGCCTGCCAACCAGATGGAAATATTAATGCCGCTTCAGTTCCTAGAAAATTAGCTAGTTTCTCCTCAATTTTACCATAATATGAAGCATTGGACGTAATTAATCTGGATGCCCCGCTTCCAGTACCATATTGTCTTAAAAACTCCTCACCTTTAATTTTTAAATTTGCATTGTTTGATAATCCCAGATAATCATTACTGGAAAAATTTATATAACTTTTACCCTTATTTTTTATATGTAATGAATCAATTATTTCAAACGTTGGCAATTCTCTTTTTAAATCCTCTTTAGCTCTTTTGTCTAATTCCCGAGAAAAAAAAATATCAAATCGATTCATTAAGTTAGTCTTTTCAAATTTTAAAATTTTTGTTTAGTTATGCAAACTCTACCTTAACAATTATAGGCAAAATCCCATGTTTCATTCAACTTTAAAAAATATATGGTTACCCTATACGCAAATGAATAATTGTAATGCCCCAATTGTTGCAAAAGCCACGCATGGAAGTACAATTATCCTAAATGATGGAGCTAAATTGATTGATGGTATTGCTTCATGGTGGACAGCCTGTCACGGGTATAATCACCCACATATTATCAAAACGGTAAAAAAACAACTTGAACTAATGCCTCATATTATGTTTGGTGGCATTATTCATCAACCTGCAATTGATTTGGCAAAACATCTGGCAAACCTGTTGCCTGGAGATTTAAACAAAGTTTTTTTTTCTGAATCAGGCTCCGTATCTGTGGAAGTGGCACTAAAAATTGCAGCCCAATTCTGGTTAAACCAAAATAACAATATCAAAAACAAAATAATTTCTTTTCATGGTGGATATCATGGTGATACCATGGCGACAATGGCGGTTTGTGATCCTGAAGAAGGAATGCATAATTTATTCAAGAATATTATTCCCCACCAATACAACATTCCTTTGCCTGATACCTCGGAGAAACAAAAGGATTTCATTCAGTTTCTAGAAAAGCATCATAAAACCATTGCTGCAATTTTAATTGAACCTTTGATACAGGGAGCTGGAGGCATGTTATTTCATTCTCCAGAAATTTTAAGATTTTTGCGAAAACAAGCTGATCATTTTGAAATTTTATTGATATTTGACGAAATTTTTACCGGATTTGGCAGAACGGGAAGTTTTTTTGCCTGTGAACAGGCAGATGTCATTCCGGATATTATTACACTTTCGAAAGCATTAAGTGGAGGCACGATGGCATTGGCTGCAACCATTGCGAAAGAATATATATTTGACGGGTTTTTATCTGATAGTGATCAACATGCCCTGATGCATGGACCAACATTTATGGCTAATCCCCTGGCCTGTTCCGCTGCCAATGCATCCTTGGAAGTTTTTGATCAATACAATTGGAAGAATGCAGTCAGTTCCATTGAAAGACAAATGAAAAAAGAATTAACACAATGTAAAAATTTAAAAAATGTCAAGGATGTTAGGATAAAAGGGGCCGTTGCCGTTGTTGAGTTATACAATATTTCAAACTTAAACCGTCTAAAGACAAAATTTATCCAACAGAATGTATGGATACGTCCCTTCAGAAATATCGTTTATCTTACACCCTCTTTCACCATAACACCTGAAGAATTATCCTTGTTAACTAATTCAATATATGATGTGATCAAACATGAATATTAATTTTCACCATCATTTTTTGATGATTTATTTTTACCTCTTTTATTTTCATTTTTAGATGTCGGCAATTGGCTATCCGGGATAATCTTTACAACACCCCTGGAATTGATAATGGTACTGGTTCCATCCCCATTCGGAACGATTACTGGAGCGTCCTTACCTTTTTCAATATATTTCGCTCCCTGATCCTTAATTGAGTCAGGCAGCCTTCCATTGATGAAATCCGTCATTCCATTTTTGATCTGATATTGTTCCCCTAGATTCAGATTACCATCTTCTGGAAAATCAACAGGAACAGATTGCTTATTGATTTGATCATGCGTTACGCTGTCTACATCACCACCTGCCGCTCTACTGTAATCTGATAGGGAGAAACTTTTATCATCACTCGCAACATCACTCAACGTAGGTAATGCAGGAGGACGAGAGGGCCAAATATTTTCACTTTGAGGTAACAAAGGGGTTGTAGCTATCGCCATATTGCCTTTTACCCTTTGCATATTTTCCGCATATCCTTCTGGAGCCTCGGGATTATTTCCTGGTAAAGAAACGGTATCATCAAAAAATTTATCTATCCCGGAACACCCACTTAATATCAAAAATGTGGTAATAAGTGCAGCATAATTCCGCATGATTGTTCTCCATCCGTTTTAAAAATTTGATGATACATAATTTAAAAAAATACATATCCAACAAGATAATTCAAATATAAGCTTTTTAAAAATCCGTTTTATTAATAAATCTGATACCCGTATGAATATAACCCCAACCCGTAATAATCGTTAAAATTGCCGCAATCCATAATAATATCGATCCAATAACATTAACCGGAAACCAGTTAATGTTCAATAATTCTGCACTGCTATCTCCAGCAAGTAAAAAACCAATAGCCACCATTTGAAAAGTTGTTTTCCATTTTGCCAGTTTTGTGACTGGTAGGCTGATCTCGAAAGAGGAAAGATATTCTCTTAATCCGCTGACCAGTATTTCTCTTGCCAAGATAATCATTGCAGGAATCAGTCCACCGTATGGAAGACGATCGTAACCAGCCATAACAATCAATATGATACCCACCAGTAATTTATCCGCAATGGGATCAAACATTTTTCCAAAGTCGGAAAGCTGTTGCCATGCACGGGCAAGCTTACCGTCTAAATAATCCGTAATACCAGCGATAATAAATAGTATACAGGCCAATAAATCTGTTACCGGCTTATGAACCATTACAAGAACAGCCACCAATGGTATTATAATTATACGGGACAAGGTAAGACAATTAGGTAAATTATAAAACATTTCTATTTAGGATCACGGCTGAACATTTATCAAAATAGTTATTTAACATTTTATAAAAAAAATGGAATAAAAAATATATATTTTCTTATATTTGTTACTTATATACACCAGGTCTAAAATAATCATATATTGATTCAGCCAAAACTCTATTAATACCTGGAATATTTTCTAAATCCGCAACACTGGCCTCTTTAACGGCGCTGGCAGAACCAAAATGGTTTAGTAGATTACGTTTTCTCTTATTACCTATACCCGGAATTGAATCCAGTTCGGATTTTTCTATGCTTTTTAATCTTCCCCCTCTATGAGTAGTAATGGCAAATCGATGCGCCTCATCTCTTAATCGTTGCAGATAATACAGAACAGGATCTCTTTCAGACAATTGAAAAGGATTTTGATCACGTGTAAAAAACCACTCTCTCCCTGCATTCCGGTCCGGTCCTTTGGCAATACTGACCAAAGCGACATTTTCAATCCCGAGCTCTTTCAAAATTGCATCAACAGCCGAAAACTGTCCCGCACCACCATCTATTAACAGTAAATCAGGGAAATTCTGCCAATCAGCAATTTTACCCTTGTTAAAACGTCTGAATAAAACCTCACGCATCATACCAAAGTCATCTCCAGGGGTGATATCAGATTTAATTGAAAATTTACGATAACCAGACTTAATAAAACCTTCAGGTCCAGCCACAACCATTGCCCCATATGCATTGGTACCCATTATGTGACTATTATCGTAAATCTCAATTCTTTTCGGAATATCAGACAGATTAAAAATATCACGAACCTGTTCTAATAATTTTGTTTGTGATGCAGTTTCAGCCAATTTCCGATCAAGCGCCATATGAGCATTATGTACCGCATGATCAACAACAGCCCTTTTCTCCCCTATTTTTGGCACATACAAACTTACCCTTTTCGATGCCCTCATACTTAATGCCTTACTCATCAGCGCTTGGTCAGATAATTTAATATTCATGTATATTTGTGATGGCGGCGGTTTATTTTCATAGAATTGTCCCAAAAAGGCATCCAAAATTTCTTCGGGGCTTTGATCCTCTGTTTGTATCGGGAATAAAGCACGATTGCCATTATTTCTTCCTCCCCTAATAAAAAACACCTGAATGCAGGTTAGATAACCCTTTTGCGCAAATGCTATTATATCAGCGTTGTCAATTGTTGCAGGATTAATTACTCCATTTGTTTGAACATAGGTAAAGGCCCGAATACGATCACGCATCACCGCAGCACGTTCAAAATCCAATTGCTCTGACGCCTTTTCCATTTCGGTAGCCAATTGCTGCTGAATAATGTTTGTTTCTCCAGAAAGAAATGATTTTGCTTGATTTATAAGATCATCATAATCTGTTTTACTAACGCGATCATCACAAGGACCAGAACATCGTTTGATCTGATAAAGCAAACATGGTCGCTTTCTGGAATTAAAAATACTGTCTTCACAACTTCTTAGCAGAAATATTTTCTGTAAAAGTTCAAGAGTCTGATTGACTGCCCCAACCGAAGCAAACGGCCCCCAATAGTAATTTTTCTTGGATATTTTTCCCCGATGTTTATCAATTCTAGACCATTTTTCTTTTGTTATAACTAACCAAGGGTATGATTTATCATCCCTCAACAAAATATTATATCGTGGTTTAAGACTTTTAATCAGATTGGCTTCAAGTAGTAGAGCCTCAGCTTCCGTATAGGTGGTTATAATTTCCATGGAAGTCGTTTGCAAAATCATTTTACGTATACGCTCGGTCAATTGTGTCAAGCGTGTATAGGAGGATACGCGTTTTTTTAAATTTTTTGCTTTACCAACATATAAAACTTCCCCTTTTTCATTAAGCATACGATAAACCCCTGCCGTTTCGGGCATTGTTTTCAAAGCATGCTTAATTGCTTTTGTACCCTTATACGAATCCAAAGTTTTGTAATCATGAAGTTTCATTGCATTTTTTTTACCATCATCACAAATAAGTTCTGTTATCCTTTTATTTTCTAAGACTTATTTTACTTCTCCACTGATTTTGTGGATAACTCTATGGATGAATATCTAATATATGGATGTAAAAGGCAGTTTATCAAGCCCTTATATGTTTTGCCTAATTTTTAAGCAATTAATATAACTCATTGATTTTCAATCATTTTTATTGTTACATGGAATTATTCAATATTTATAACTAATTTATCACAAACCCTAAAATCACTGTCAAGTCCAATAGTGGACAAAATAAAAATTTTAATTTCAATAATGTAATTATCCACAATTTTCAATATTAAGATTTATTTATTTTTTACTGGACATTTTCTGATTAAATTCCTAAATTGACCTTCTTCTCTTAATTTGAATTTATTTTAAATTATAATCAATTTCCCTTTTCAAATTTGAAATTTCTATATGCGTATAATTAGTTGGAACATTAATTCATTAAGGTTACGCTTGCCTTTGTTAAAACAACTGGTAGAATTAGCAAATCCCGATATTTTATGCCTTCAGGAAACAAAAGTCCCTGATCCTCTTTTTCCCCGATCTGAAATAGAATTACTCGGTTTTCACAATTGTCTTTTTAAAGGAATGAAAAGTTATAACGGCGTTTGTATTTTATCAAAACATCCATTAGGATACCATGTTTCCAACACTATACAATGGTGCGGTAAAAGTGACTGCAGACATATTTCAGTTCAATTCAATTATAAAAATAAAAAAATAAACCTTCATAATTTCTATATTCCTGCAGGTGGGGATGAACCTGATCCAACTATAAATCCCAAATTCAAACATAAATTAGATTTCCTGACAGAAACAAAAGAATGGTTTTCTCAAAATAAGGAGACCAGTTCAATTCTTGTAGGAGATTTTAATATTGCACCCTTGGAAAATGATGTATGGAACCACAAACAATTATTGAAAATTGTCAGTCATACACCCATTGAAACTGAAAAACTCAATCAATGGTTACATACGGGTTATATTGATGCAATGCGTGAAATAATTCCTCCCCACGAAAAACTATATACCTGGTGGTCTTATAGAAACCGTAACTGGGAAAAGTCAAACCGGGGAAGAAGGTTGGATCATTTATGGATTTCTCCAGATCTACGATCACACCTAAAAACAATTCAGGTTTTTAAAGAGGCTAGAAACTGGGACAAACCTTCTGATCATGTCCCAATCATGCTGGAATTAAAATAAATAACTATTCTTCTTTTTTATCAGAAATTGAGCTCAGCCGATATCCACCAGCCTCAGTTATCAGAAGGGTTACATTCGAAGGATCAGGCTCGATTTTTTGGCGTAGACGATAAATATGGGTCTCAAGTGTATGGGTTGTCACCGCTGAATTATATCCCCAAACCTCATTCAACAAAACTTGTCTTGGTACTGGTCTTGATCCTGACCGATATAAAAATTTGAGTATGGCAGCCTCTTTTTCAGTCAAACGGATCCGACGATTTGAATCCTGTTCCTGCAACGACTTTGCAGACGGACGAAAAATATAATTGCCAATTGTGAAAACAGCATCCTCACTACTAGCAAAAATACGCATCTGTGCCCTTAATCTTGCCAGTAACTCGGCAATGCGAAATGGTTTTGATACATAATCATTACCGCCTGCATCAAGCCCCCTTACAACATCCTCTTCATTATCTGAACCTGTCAGCATAATAATGGGTGTTCTGCAACCTTCCTTACGTAAATAGGCACATAGATCACATCCATCGCCATCTGGAAGCATTACATCCAATATGATTGCATCATAATGCTTATCAGAATCCAGAATTTTGTTTTTAGCCTCATTTACCGTTAAGGCACTTGAAACCTCAAATTCTTGATTTTCTTGCAATTGTTCGGTTAGTGTTTCAATTAACTTTGGATCATCATCAACCACTAAAACAGGATGAATGCCTGTCATTGAATTTACCCTTCTTTTAAAACCATATCCCTATTACAAATATAAGGATGAAGTTAGAGATTAGTATCTTTATACTCAAAATTACGTTAATTTTTAATAATTTTTAACTAAAAATTACAAAAATTTTCAATTTTATAGCTCAAAAATAATTTACTTAAACTCAAATTACCCTAAAATTATACCTAAATAATAAAGGGAAATTAACATGAGTATCCTGACCCTTATTTCTTTATTGTTTCTTCTTACCGCAATTTGCGGGGCAATTAATCTGAAATATCTCAAACTTCCCATGACCATAGGAATTATGATTGCCGCATTCATATTTTCAATAATCCTATTTATCTCGGATTATTTCCTTTCATTTGTTTCCGGATATTCATTTGCACAGAAAATTATCTCACAAATCAATTTTCCCACTTTGCTTCTCAATGGTGCTCTAGCATTTCTGCTTTTTGCAGGAAGTTTGCAAATTTCATTACATGAGTTGTGGAAAGCTCGCTATAATATTGCTTCCTTGACAATTATTGGCACTTTATTATCGATATTATTTCTCGGTCTTGTTTTTTGGGTTCTGTTTTATCTATTTTCTATTCCCATTTCTTTACTCTGGTGTCTCACCCTAGGCGCTATTATAGCCCCGACAGATCCGGTTTCAGTTATCAGTATGTTCGGCAGACTAGGCCTTTCCAAACGGTTACAAGCAATTTTTGCTGGAGAAAGTCTTTTCAATGATGGTATAGCTTTAATTGCTTTTACAACATTTTTATCCGTAATCATTCATCAAAAGACCCCATCCACAACCAGTCTATTCTTGATTAGCATAAAAGAGATTATTGGCAGTGGTCTTCTGGGTATTATAACCGCCACCATTGTTATTTTTATAATCAGACGATTGTCCCACAACGAAATTACCATATTATTTTCACTGGCTTTGGCGGCAGGTACCTTTTCTATCGCAAGTGATCTTAACATGTCAGGTCCCATTGCAGTTGTGGCAAGCGGTTTATTGATCGGTAACCATCTTCAAAAACAGCCTGCGGAAAAAAGTGATTCGGTTATTTACTGCTGGCATGTAATTGATGAAATCCTCAATACCATGCTATTTTTGATAATTGGGTTGCAGATTGTCATCATCCCTTTCAGTTATCATATTCTGGTTATCACATTCCTAGCTTTTCCATTTCTGGCAATTACACGTTTCATAGCCCTCAGTCTAAGTGGTTTTGTATTATTATATCAGGATTCAAACCCGAAGGGTTTGATTTCCATTCTAACATGGGGAGGACTAAGAGGAGGTATTTCCCTGGCAATAGCCTTATCTCTCCCCAATATATTTCCAAAAAATGAAATCCTGCTCATCTGTTATGGGTGCGTAGTGTTAACCGTTTTAATTCAGGGATTAACCATAGAATACGTTGTTAATTATTTTTACAGAAAAGAAATAAATTAATTATTCACCATAACCGTGCAAAAAAAACCATCCGTTTGATTTTGCGCTGGTGTTAATTGAAAACTTGTTTTTTTCATGAATTTTTCGGGTAACAATCCTGAGGTCGTATCAGGTTCTACGAGTGAAAAATTGTTATTTCTTTCCAGAAAATTATTGATTTGATTTTGATTTTCCTGACGTAATATTGAACAGGTTGCATATATCAACCTTCCACCTTTTTTTACCATTCTCGCTGCAGAATCAAGAATATGGGCCTGTTTTTCAACAAGTTCCAATAAATCATTTTCCTTAAACCTTAAACGCGCATCAGGATTACGTCTCCAAGTTCCGGTACCGCTACAAGGTGCATCAACCAAAACACGATCGAAACTTTCAACACGCCTTTTTAACCATTTTGCATCTTCAGCAAAAATATGGGTTTCACAATTAAAAACACCTGCCCTTCGCAAACGACTTTGAGCGGCATTTAACCTAGTGGAAAAAATATCTGATGCAATAATATGCCCTTTATTTTTCATCATCATCGCCATAGCCAACGTTTTACCTCCAGCTCCCGCGCAATAATCCAGGACACGCATTGACGATTTAACACCAGTCATGAGTGCAATTAATTGGCTACCTTCGTCTTGAATTTCAACCAGACCATTTTTGTAAGCATTTGTGGATGTTATGGATTGTCTTCCTTGAGCTCTCAATCCCCATGGAGAAATATTCATTAATTCTGTTTGTATATTTTCAGATGCTAGAATCTCCCTGGCTTTATATCGATCTTCCACTTTTAGAAAATTGACACGCAAATCAAGAGTGGCTGGTTCCAACAATGTTGAAAGTTCTTTTTCTGTCTGATCCCCGTATTGGTCATTTATGATAGGATATACCCAATCTGGAACTTCATAAATTACCGCTTTGGACATTTCAGCGGAAACAAACGGTTTGTTTACCAAAGATTGCAAATATAAAATTTCGTTATTATTTAACAATAATGGCGCATATTTTTCACCTGAATAAAAATTATGCACTTTATTTATAGAATTTCCTGACAAAACCAAATAAGCTGCGACCATCATACGAGGATTGATCGGACTACCTACTCTTTTCAGCCACCATTTCAACTTTCGGTAACAACGTAAAATTTCCCAAACTTTACCTGAAACAAAACGACGATCCCCTCCTCCAATATAACGGCGCCGCCTGAAAAACCGATTGGCTGTTGAATCAGCCGGAATATATTTTTCTTTCTGAATAGCTAAAAGCAGTTCAATCACTGCCGAAATTTGTGCTGAAGGGGTCATACGTCTTTACTTAAATATCTGATAGACAAATTTATTATTTAATTATGATGATAGTTAGGCGCTTCACGCGTAATTACAACATCATGAACATGGCTTTCCCTCAATCCCGCTCCCGTAATTTTACGGAATTGAACATTTATTTTCATTTCTTCAATCGTCGCATTGCCAGTATATCCCATACCTGCTTTCAAACCGCCAACCATCTGATGTATAACTCCTTCTGCCGCCCCTTTGTATGTTACCTGCCCTTCAATGCCTTCAGGAACAAGCTTATGGCTTTCCTTGATATCCTGTTGAAAATAACGGTCAGCAGATCCACGAGCCATGGCACCAAGACTTCCCATTCCGCGGTATGATTTATAGGAACGTCCCTGATATAGAAATACTTCACCAGGGGCTTCATCAGTACCTGCCAGTAAAGATCCAATCATGACAACATCTGCACCCGCACCGATAGCTTTAACAATATCGCCAGACGTGCGAATTCCACCATCTGCTATTAAAGGAATATTGGCAGCATGACAAATTTCAGACACTTCCATTACTGCCGAAAATTGGGGAACTCCTACCCCTGCAACAACACGGGTTGTACAGATTGAACCTGGACCAATTCCAACTTTTACTGCATCAGCGCCAACATCAATCAATGCTTGAGCACCTTCTGGTGTCGCAATATTTCCCGCAATAATTTGAACGTCAGCATAATTTTTCTTGAGGCGCCCTATCGAGTCCAAAACACCCTGGGAATGTCCATGTGCCGTATCTACGACCAAAACGTCAACACCAGCCTCTATAAGCGTGACAGCCCGTTTATATCCGTCCTCACCAACACCTGTGGCAGCAGCACAACGTAAACGACCATATTGATCCTTGTTGGCCAAAGGATAAACGACTGATTTTTCCATATCCTTGACAGTCATTATTCCGACACAACAATCATTTTTATCAACGACAAGCAATTTTTCGATACGATTTTGATGAAGCAGTTTTTTAGCTTCATCGGGACTCACACCCTCTTTGACTGTAACCAGGTTATCTTTTGTCATTAACTCCGCAACAGGTTGTTTTGCATTTGTTGCAAACCGGACATCACGATGCGTGACAATACCAACAAGCCGATTCGTATTTTTTTCAATAACAGGTAGACCACTTATGTTATGGCGTTTCATTGTTGCAATGACTTCTTCTAAAGTCTGTTCAGGATGAACAGTTACCGGATCAACCACCATTCCCGATTCAAAGCGTTTTACCTGCTTGACCTGATTGGCTTGTTCCTGAATGGATAGATTTTTATGAATAACCCCTATTCCTCCATTTTGTGCCATAGCAATGGCCATTGCACATTCGGTCACTGTATCCATGGCTGATGAAATCAAGGGTATATTCAAACGGATAGATCGGGTCAAATTGGACCGAACATCAGCCTGATTAGGCAATACATTAGATTTTGCTGGAATAATCAAAACATCATCAAAAGCAAGGGCTTCTCGAATATGTTTTTGGGAAATAGATGAATGTGCCATTATGGTACCCTTTATTAAAAATTAGAAAATTAAAGATAAAAAGGGATAACCGAAAAAAATCGGGTTCCAATTATTGGCAATTCTTCATACCTAAAAAATTGTGATTAGACAAGCCAAAAATCAATTTTGTGTCAAATAGTGACAAAATCAAATTATCCTTGAAATTTTATCAACACATTCACGATTTATCTTCGGAATTATTCCCTTTAAACCCTGTAGCAATCACATATAACTCTTTGGATTCCTTACGACTTGCTGGAGGTTTTGCATGTTTTACAATTTTGAAGGATCGCTTGAGTTTATTTAACATCAATTTTTCACTTCCCCCCTGGAAAACTTTGGCAATAAAAACTCCATTCAAATTTAAAATTTTTATTGCAAAGTCCAAAGCCTGTTCTGTCAAATCAATTATTCTTATATGATCCGTTGCTGCATGTCCTGTCGTGTTCGGTGCCATATCAGACATGACCAGATCCGCCTTACCCTCTAATTTACCCAGTAAAACTTCAAGATTATGGGGCTCTGTAAAATCTCCCTGAAAAATATCAGCTCCCATGACTGGTTCAACTTGCAACAAATCAATACCTACAACTTTGGATGCCTTGTGATATACCGCAACCTGAGACCATCCTCCTGGCGCTGCACCCAGATCAACAACCTTCATCCCCTTTTTTAAAAAATGAAATTTGTCATTTAATTCTATCAGCTTATAAGCGGCACGGGACCGCCAGCCATGTTGTTGTGCAGCTTTTACATAAGGATCATTTAACTGACGCGTCAACCATCTTTGTTGAGATGTTGAACGCCCTTTTGTTTTTTTTAAGGTAACCGTCAATCCAGTATCAAAACGCGATTTCTTCTTTTTGCGCGAATTAGAATTCGCATTATCTTTATTCATAGTTTTTACTTTAATTATACTGATTAATTAAATTCATTACTGGTTTAACAAATAATGATGATTTTTATAATAGTTTCTTAACTTGTTTGTCGTCATTTTGGCAATTATTCCATCTCGAATACCTCGATCGGCAACGACAATGTCATTGGCGGGCCACAAGGTATGTATGGCATCAAATATTGCGCATCCAGGTAAAAGATAATGAATTCTTTTTTTATATCGGTCGGAAAGAATTTCAGTCTCTTTGAATTTCTGATCTAGCAAAGTCCTGATTATTTCCTTGAGTTGGGCTGTTTGCAAAGACAAACCATCAATCGCCGCACGATTATACTTATTTTGGTTTAACAAAATGCTTGCAAGGGTGGTTATAGTCCCACTTACCCCTATGAATTGAACCTGATTTCTTACAATCTCTGCCTGAATACGGTGAATGGCCTCGAATTCCATTACCTTGGATAAAACAAAATCAAACATTTGATAGTAATTCTGCAAAGTGGCAATATTGAATTGCTCCCTTAACGTAAGAATGCCAACAGGTATACTGAAACATCCAATCAAAATATATTTTCGTCGCGCAAAATCAATTTTAACCCATGCAATTTCAGTGGAACCACCTCCAATATCAAATAATAGAGCCTTGGTCTTATTACGTTTCAACACATTGTCATATAAAAATGAATTACAACCGGCCAAAGCCAGCTCAACCTCTTCCCGTGGTGAAATAACCTTAATGTTCAGTCCTGTTTCATATAAAACCTGACTAAGAAAATGATCAGCATTTGAGGCGCGTCGACAAGCTTCGGTAGCGACAGCATAAAAAGCGGAAAATCTTTTACCTTCAATTTTGGATGCACAATGTCGGAGGGCGACCATTGTACGTTCCATGGCAGCTTGACTCAACTGACCTGTTTCATACAATCCCTCACCCAATCGAACTACTCGATTATAATGATCAACAATTCTCAACCTGCCACGATCAGATGACACGATCAGCAGACGACAATTATTTGTGCCTAAATCCAATGCCGCAAACATATTTACGCCCTAATTACTTTATCCAGTCAAAGTTAATTCCTTATATTTTGTATAGCTCCTTAATATTAACACAATTTATTATTAATTTGGATTTTTTTATTAAAATAACTAAAAATTTTTGTAATTAATTTATTTTACCATACCCTTGTTTTATAATTTTTTACATGTTATAAGCATCCACATTAAATGTATTGGGAGATAGTTTAGCGGTAGAACTACCGGCTCTGACCCGGTCAGCCCTGGTTCGAATCCAGGTCTCCCAGCCAAAAATGTTTCCGTTATGACATTCAAGATAATAAAATGAGATGGAAAACATTTACTTTATATTCAGAATGTTCCGTAAAAGTTATAGATTATAAAACTGAATTATCTATAAATCTTGAAAAATGGATTGAAAATTCATGGGTTGCCAAAAAAACATTATACCCAAAATTGTTTAATGGACGTGTATTTACCGCTACTTTGATATTACCCCATCAAATAACGGGATATTGGACAGAATATAGATATGTTTCGGCCCAAATGGAAAATAAGGAGTTTAATAAATCTCTTTGTCTTAAACCTTTGGCTGTAACAGGTTTAATTTTTTGCGATGATGGTTTTATTCTTGGAAAAAGAAATAAAAATAGCGTTTATTTACCCAGTTACTGGCAATGTGCCCCTGCGGGTAGCGTGGAAGCGCGTCATAAAGAAAAAACTGTAAATTTGCACGAACAATTATTTGTGGAGGCAAGAGAAGAACTTGGATTAAAAAAAGATTTTTTTTCAAATAGCCGCATTCTTATTGCAACTCAACATCCTGAAACAGACATAATCGATATCGGAATAATGTTGAAAACACACTTGAATTTTCAACAAATATATAATTATTGGCAAAAAAAAGGCAACTCAGAATATGATGAACTTATATGCATATCCGATTTAACCCTTTTACCTAAACCAATTATTCCATCCACCAGATATTTAATCAAGGCCAGCTATAAAGATAATAACAGGATATGACTAGCTGCTTTTAACAATGCCGATCTGTTTGATATCATGAAATTTTAAGTCTTTTTGCATTTCAACAGTTCGTTGCATCATGAATTCAGAAGTGGCCAGAAATACTGGATCTCCGTCTATGTCATCAGCAATGGCACTTTTGTTGGAATTAATAAATTTCTCAATTTTGTTTTTCTCACCCTCAAACCAACGGACCTGTGTAAAAGATACAGTATCAAATCCTATTTCAACACCGTACTCATGTTTCAAACGCGTCTGTAAGACATCAAGTTGCAATATTCCAACCACACCAACAATAGGCGAAGACCCGTCCTGTGGTTTAAAAAGCTGGACAACGCCCTCTTCTGCAAGCTCAATTAATGCCTGTTTTAATTTCTTGGCTTTCATCGCATCAGCAAGGCGAACCCGTCGTAATATTTCAGGGGCAAAATAGGGTACTCCTGTAAATTGAAGCTCCTCTCCTTCCGTCAAGGTATCTCCAATACGTAATGTGCCATGATTGGGAATTCCAACAACATCTCCCGCAAAAGCCTCTTCTGCCAATTGTCTGTCTTGTGCAAAGAAAAACTGAGGCGTATGTAACGCAAAAGTTTTTCCTGTACGGGTATGTTTCAATTTCATACCTCGTTCTAAACGTCCAGAACAAATACGGGCAAAGGCGATACGATCCCGATGATTTGGATCCATATTTGCCTGAATTTTAAATACAAGGGCAGTCATTGATGGTTCATTTGCCGCCACCAGACGTTGATCACTTTCCTGATTTCGTGGACTTGGGCCAAATTCAACCAATGCATCCAAAAGATCATGAACCCCCAATTCCTTAATCGCACTTCCAAAAAAAACCGGGGTTAAAAAACCTGCCTTAAAATCATCAATATTAAATTCCGGCAGAGCAGCCTTAACCAATTCCACTTCTTCTTTTAATGCTATAACACGATCATCTGTTTCTGGAATTCCCTGTTTTAGGCGCATGGTTTGTTTCCGAACATCATAAGCACCCAAAAATTTGGCAGCCCGTCCCACAGGCCATGTTAAAGGTGTTGTTTCAAGAGCCAGTGTAGAGGCCACTTCATCTAGCAATTCAAAAGGATCCCGAGATTCCCTGTCCATCTTGTTGATAAAGGTTACAATCGGTATATCGCGCAAACGACAAATTTCAAAAAGTTTCCGTGTTCTTGCCTCAATCCCTTTTGCCGCATCAATAACCATAACTGCGGCATCAACAGCCGTCAAAGTCCTGTATGTATCTTCAGAAAAATCTTCGTGACCAGGCGTATCCAACAAGTTAAAAATGCAACCACCATATTCAAACGTCATAACAGAAGTTACAACTGAAATACCACGATCCTTTTCAATATTCATCCAGTCCGAACGAGTTCGACGCTGTTCCCTTTTAGCACGGACATTTCCCGCCATCTGTATAGCCCCACCAGCATGCAATATACGTTCAGTCAAAGTCGTCTTACCCGCATCAGGATGGGAAATAATAGCAAAAGTGCGACGACGGGAAATTTCTTTATCCAGACTCTGAACTGTATCTAACATCAAGCAGCCCTAAATTTATATTGAAAACAATAAACGCACAAAAGCCGAGCAAAAAATTGCTCGGCATTTTTGTATAAAAATAAAATGTAATTAACGAGAATAAAACTCGACAACCAAATTGGGTTCCATAGTTACAGGATATGGAACATCATTTAATTTTGGCGTACGAACAAATGAACCCTTCATTTGACGATGATCAACCTCTAAATATTCAGGAATATCCCGTTCTTTACTTTGAACAGCATCCAGTACAATAGCAAGTTGTTTTGATCTTTCCCTAACTTCAACAACATCATTATCTTTTAATGAATATGATGGAATATTAACACGCTTGCCATTTACTAAAATATGTCCATGATTAATGAACTGACGTGCAGCAAATGGAGTGGATGCAAATTTTAACCGATAAACAACAGCATCCAAACGACGTTCCAACAAATTGATTAAGTTTTCAGAAGTATCACCTTTACGACGAGATGCTTCAGCGTAATAACGACGGAATTGCTTTTCACTGATATTTCCGTAATATCCCTTGAGTTTTTGTTTAGCCATTAACTGAACGCTAAAATCGGAAGGCTTTGCACGGCGGCGTTGACCGTGTTGACCAGGACCATATTCACGCTTGTTAACCGGTGATTTAGCACGTCCCCACAAATTAACCCCTAAACGACGGTTAATTTTATATTTGCTTTGTAAACGCTTACTCATACGTCTAAATATCTTTCTTTATATATGTTAAAATATCGCATTGAGGTAAAGCAATATTAGATTTTATTGTACCAGTAGTTCTTTAACTCGCATCAAAGACGGGTTTATATTTGATACAAAGTAACCTCATCACTTCTTTGGATAAAAATAAACCACTTTTCTGGCAGTAGAAGCCTATATATTCAAACTTTAATGAATTGTCAAATAATTAACAGTTTGAATAATATTAAAAAAAATTTAAAATTATTTCGTATTCAACAACCTATATTTGTCGCAGCCTTTTTGAGATCTATTTAAACATGATTGTTTAAAATACTCTTTTGCCATGGCCTCATCTTGAGGAAGCAACTTCCCTTCATGATATATTTCCCCAAGTCGCAATTGGGCATCCGTATTTTCTTGATCTGCAGCTTTACGATAATAGAAAAGAGCCGTCTGAAAATCCTGTAATACACCGTGACCCGCTTCATACATTTTTCCCAACTTGTATAAAGCGCCTTCATATCCCTGATCAGCTGACTTCTGATACAATTCTTTCGCCTTGAAATAATCTAAATCTGTGCCCTTACCTGTATCATATAATGATCCCAGGATATACTGGGCAAAACTATTTCCTTGTTCTGCAGATTTACGGGTCCATTGAAAGGCTTTGGAAAAATCTTGTTTACATCCCTTACCTTCTAAATACATAATTCCAAGAGCGGATTGAGCCATTAGATTCCCTTGCAAAGCAGCCTTATGAAAATAATCAAACGCCTTGTCATAATTCTGCTCAATCCCTTCACCATTCTGATACAAATTACCTAAATAAAACTGCGCTTCAGCATTCCCCTGTCCTGCGGAATAGTTAAACCATTCAATCGCTTTATTATAATCTTGCGGCACAATAACACCCAAGGCATAAAACCGACCTAAAACAAATTGTGCTGGCGCAAAACCTCCGCTGGCAGATTGTGTAAAAAATATAAGGGCTAATCTATCATTTTTCTGAACCCCTTTACCCGTTAAATAAATTACACCTAACCTGTAACAATATTCAGCAGAGGGTAGATAGAGAATTTTTTCAAATTGACCGAACCAGTATGATAAATGGCTTTCATATGCATGGGAACGAACAGGATATGTACATATAAAAAAAGTAGCGGCAAGAATAACAATAATGTTTTTCATTATGAACCTTAATGATTTATAAAATGAAATAAAAAAATATCGTTAACTATCTGTTCATACCAAATTATGACTGATTTTATTAATAAATAAATAGATTAATTTCATAAAAAAAATTAAACTAACTACAATTAACCGCTTTACAAAATTATAAAATATTTTTCGGAGATCATAATGGATCAATTAATAGCCCAAAAATGGAAATGGTTCGTAGGATTGGGAATATTGTGTTTGATTACCGGCATTCTGTGCCTAATTGACACGGTTTTTGTAACAATTGCAATGGTTATAATTATTGGAATTTTATTAATTATTACAGGTTTGGCCCAACTCATTCACGCCTGTTATCTTAAAGATTGGAGCAGTTTTCTCTGGTCAGCCCTATGCGGTATCATTTATCTTATTGGCGGTATATTATTGATTCGTGAACCTGTTAATGGTTCGGTTATAATTACCATTTTTCTTGGTATTTGTTTTTGTTTTGGTGGAATCATGCGTCTTATGATTGCCTTTAACAATAAAAATACCAAAGGATGGGGATTGTTGGTATTCAGTGGTATTCTTGGCTTGATTTTAGGGTTTATTCTTTTTGTCAATCCAATAAACGGCCTGTGGTTTATCGGATTCATGGTTGGTTTTGACCTTATCTTCAATGGAACTGCATGGTTGCAACTTGGCCTTACGCTCAAATCCCAAATTAAATAATTTAATTATTTCTTGGGGCCCTTAACCAATTCCGCCACAACACCATGAAGGGTTCGTAATTCCTGTTCTGTCACTTCTCCCCTTTGAAAAAGATGATACAGATTACGAATCATTCCTGACCGTTTTTCCTGATTGCGTAGAAATCCACAATGATCAAGCTCCCTGATCAAATGATTCATAAAATTATTCAGCTCTCCTTTAGTAGCGATATGCGTTTTGTTAGTCTGCAACTGGCGCTCCGGTGTTTCTTCAGTGGACATCCACCACTCATAAGCCATAATCATAACCGCTTGTGATAAATTCAATGACATGAATCTTGGATCCAAGGGATAACGGATCCAATAATCAGTCTGAACAAAATCCTCATTTTCCAACCCGGTTCGCTCTGGCCCAAACAAAATACCGATTTTCAATCCACGATTGGTCATTTCCCGCATTTCACATGCGCCACCACGCGCCGTTAATAAAGGTTTGATAATTTGACGAGGTCTGGGACAGGTTGCAAAAACATGCTGTAAATCCGCAACAGCGGCTTCTACCGTATCGAAAACTTTTGTATGATCCAATAAACGGTCTGCACCAGATGCTGCTCTCCAGGCTTTTGGCTGTGGCCATCCATCTCGCGGGGCCACCAACCGCAAATGGAACAATCCCCCGTTCGCCATCGCTCGAGCTACACTGCCAATATTATCAGCAAGCTGTGGGCGAACCAAAATAACGACAGGTGTATTTCCAACTGGAATCAGATCAGCACCACCATCACGACCTGTCATAATTTTCTCCATGTCGTACCTTGTGGACTGTCTTCCAATAAGATACCCTGAGCTTTGAGCTGGTCACGTATTTTATCCGCCTTGATAAAATCTTTCGATTTTTTTGCATTATTTCTTTCTTGAATTAAGATCTTAATCTCATCTTCATTATCAATATCTTGAAACCATTGAGTTGGTAGACTATTAAACAAGCCAAGCTGTTGACCCGCCTGTTTCAATTTTAAGGCAGAATGTTCATCACCTTGTAAAGCTTTATCTGCAAATTGATGCATAAACACCAAAGCTTGGGGGGTGTTTAAATCATTTGCCAAAGCATCCATGACTAATTCTGGCAAATCCATTTCTGAATTAAAATTCTGTTCATAAGGCAATAAGGCGCGATAGAAACGATCCATAACCTTTTTAGCATCTTTTAAGGCTTCATCAGTGAAATTCAAAACAGAACGGTAATGAGATTGCAATAATAATAACCGTAATGCTTCTGGATTATGCTTTGTCAATATTTCCCGTATTGTAAAAAAATTGCCTAGAGACTTGGACATTTTTTCACCATTTACCAACAGCATGGCATTATGTAGCCAATAATTGGCAAACTGACTACCTGGAAAACAACATAGACTTTGTGCACATTCATTTTCGTGGTGGGGAAAAATCAGATCCTGACCACCGCCATGAATATCAAAATTTTCACCGAGGTAACGATGGGACATTGCAGAACATTCAATATGCCAGCCTGGCCTACCCTTTCCCCAGGGACTATCCCATCCTGGTTCATCCTCATTTGAAGGTTTCCATAAAACAAAATCACCGGGATTTTTTTTGTAAGTCGCGATCTCAACTCTTGCCCCAGCCAGCAATTCATCTGGATTGCGGCCCGATAAACTCCCATATTTCTTGTATTGATGGACAGAGAAAAGAACATGACCATCAGCTTCATAGGCATATCCCTGACTGACAAGACTGATAATCATCTCTTGTATGTCTTCAATATGTTCTGTAGCTTTTGGTTCAATATCAGGGGGCAAGATAAACATTGAAGCCATATCTTGATGAAATTCTTCAATCGTTCGACAGGTCAATGCTTGAATAGATTCATGATTGGCTCTGGCACGGGCATTTATCTTATCATCAACATCCGTAATATTCCGTACATAAGTCACTTTAGGATAAATTTTCCGCAACAATCTTACCAAAATATCGGCTGTTAACATTGCACGCAAATTGCCAATATGTAAAAAATCGTATACTGTAGGGCCACAAAAATATAAACGGATATTTAAAGAATCTAATGGTTTAAAAGGTAAAATCTTATGATGACGACTGTCATATAGGGAAATTTCTGGCTTATTCATTGTTTTACCTTGTTCATATCCTGTATTCGATTGTGTCCAAACAACACTCAATAAATTAAATCTTTATTCTTTATTAGTCATAAATAAATATAATGCAACTTTCTCAACCAGCTTTTCTGAAAAAAGAACTTTCTGCGATCTTTTTTATTGCCATACCAATCGCATTTGCCCAACTATGTCAAATGGCTATGGGTGTAACCGATACGATTTTATTGGGAAAAGTCGATAAAGAAACCTTAGCAATCGGTGGATTTACAACACAGTTATTTTTTACTGTTTGTGTTGTTTTGCAATCGGCGTTGAGTTCAGCTGCAATTTTAATTGCTGAATATATAGGATCAAAGAGAATTTCACAGATATCCAAAATTTATTGGACAACCTATATATTTGGATTAATTCTCTGTATTCCCTGCTATTTTCTTTTGAAATCAACAAACTTTATATTGATGTGGACAGGTGAAAATCCTGATATGATTGCAAAATCCAGTCATTTTATGGATATTCTCTTATGGGGTATGCCCCCTGTTCTTGTTGGAACAGGTTTAATAAGAGTTGTTTTACCAGCTTTTAATGCCTCGAAAATTCTTTTGCAAATAACACCTTTAACTACAATTATCAACGCCTTGTTAAATGCAGCCTTTATTTATGGTTTATGGGGCGCCCCTAAAATGGGCTTGTATGGTTCAGCAATTGGCAGCACAATTACTTTGTGGGTTTCAACAATTTTATTTATTGGAGTAACCCATTGCAAAAAGAATTTAAAACAATATCTTTATCCTTTTAAAATTGATTTGTCCTTGCTTTTACCCTTGATGCGTCTGGGGTTGCCCATCTGTGTCAGTTCAGCAGCTGAAATGCTTCTTTTCCTTGCAACTTCTTTCCGGGCAGGACTACTAGGAACCGATGCACTTGCCGCCCATCAAATTGCCAACAGCTTTGCCACTTTTACGTTCATGATACCCCTTGCTATTTCTCAGGCCGCCAATGTTCGGGTAAGTTATTGGGTTGGCGCTCAAAAACCTTTGTATGCGAAAAATTCAGGTTTTTTATCTATCGGTCTTGGTTCTGTTTTTATGGGGCTGATTGGTATAATCATTTTCATTTTCCCGAAAACCATTGTCAGCCTTTTTATTGATATTCATTCAGTCAGTAATCAATCAACAATTGAAATTGCGATCGTTATATTGAAAATTGTTGCTCTTTTCCAGATTGTTGACGGTATGCAAGGCGTTGCGATGGGTGCATTACGCGGATTGAAAGATACCACAATCCCAATGATCTTTGCTTTGATAAGCTATTGGGTAATTGGATATACACTGAGTGGTTGGTTTGCATTTTCATTGAACTATAAAGCACCAGGATTGTGGACAGGCATGGCTATTGGCCTTGCTGTTATTGCTGTATTGGCAACAGCACGTTTTTATTATCTTACCTATCGCCCAAGCAGAATAATGGAACGTGCCTTACGTTAGAGAAAAATCAAAATTTAAAGGATACGGAAACAGATCCATAATTAAATAATCCACTTTTTTGTCCTCTGAATTCTTGGGTCTGCCAAGTTTGGGTATAAGCAATTTTATATCCTTTGATAATTAAAGCGGCCCCTGCAAGAATTTCGCCAACATCTGATCTTTTTGAAACATGTTGCGCATGTGATTTAGAGGGATCCCCTTGCAAAGTGGCATTATAGGCTACAGCCTGACCATCTACACCACCAAATAAATACCAGTTAACAAAACGGGTTCCAACATAGGCATCAGTACCGTCATTTCCCGAACCAATTCTTGTAGGTCCGAAATCACTTTCAAGACCCTGTCCAAAACGGAATAGGGAACCGATTTGTCCATAAATTCTATAAATCCCCATTGCACCATTAGCTGAAGGTAAGATATCAAAATCAACCGATCCAGCATGCCCTGCGAGAAATCTCCATGTTCTACCCATTTGAACCTGAAAAACGGGCACACTCTTTAACTGGTTGTGCCAGCCACGGTTTTTGTGATCCCCAGTAATGGCATGAAAACCATTTTGAACCTGACGTCCCATAGCTCCGGGGCCTAAAACACCGGCTTGAATACCAAACACACTCCTCGTATCATCCGTGTCACTTATAAGATTAACGGTTGTTAATAAAACCCCAGCATAAGGTCGATCATGTGGCAATCTCTGGCTCGATTGAGTATCACGTGGTGTAAATATCGACTGCTGCAATCCCCAATGAATTCGTTGCATTCCCTTTCCCAAAAGAAACGTGTTCATATCCGCGACAGGTTGAGGCAACGTGTCAGTAGGAGATGTCCACCCTATTCTAAGTCCGTTTGTATAATATTGATCAGACGTTCCTTTCAAGGTTGAGGCTGCATCATTTTCCCATTGTATTGTTAGGGTATTATATGGATCTTGTTTCGGTGTTGAAAAAGAAGGATGAGAATAGAATAAACCCATTGAACAGATGGAAAAACATGATAATAATTTTGTTAGTGACAAATGATCCCGTTTGCCCATTTTCAACCTTTTGACTCTAAATATTCTATTTAATCTAAACTTATAAAATCAAACAAAATTTGAATATAGTATATCAAAATAAAAGATTATTTTCTTAATATGCAACCTATTCACAAATTAAATTATTGAATAATCAATTTTTATCCATAAAATGATTCCATAAGGCATTTGGTATTTTCTTATTCAAAAATTCCTTGTGAATCTTCAATTCTTTTTCAGTGGCTTTCATGAAAACGGGTTGATGAATATGATTTTTTTTATAGGTTTTTCTTATTTTTTCCTTTGTTTGATTATCAAAGCTCAATCCTCTCTGACGGCCGCCCGTAAGCTGAATATACACCTCTGACAATAATTTACAGTCCAACAACGCGTTATGTGTTGTGCGTTCTGACAAATCTATCGAAAACCGTCGACATAATGCATCCAGGCTATTTGGCGAGGATGGATATTGAGCACGGGCAATTTGTAAGGTATCAACCATTCTGTCCAGAGATAATGTTGGACGATTGATATATTTCAGTTCTGAATTTACAAATTTAAAATCAAACGGTGCATTATGCGCGACCAGGGGATCATTTTGAATAAAATTCAGAAACTCGTCAGCAATATCCTTGAATTTTGGCTTACCTTGCAGATCTTCAATTGTAAATCCATGAATTCGTGTTGCCTCAACAGGAATATCTCGCTCTGGATCAATCAAAACATGATAAAAATTATCTGTTGGCAAATCATTGATTAACTCTATTGCGGCAATTTCTATAATTCGATCGCCATTATCTGGATTGACACCTGTTGTTTCTGTATCAAAAAGTACAGACCTTTTTTTCATAATTGATCTTTCTTCATTAATATAGCCAAGCGCTTTACCTGAATGTAAGTATATGCCCTATTCAATCCTGTTTGAATAACCCTATCCGCCCATTGACATTTCAAACTATTGGGAAGCTGATGAGAAATTAATATTTCAGCCTGTTGCCATGAAATTCCACCTCGATTGATAATGCGTATTTTTTGAATTTGCTTTGGTGCATTAACCAAAAGGGTTTTGGTGCATACTTGATCTATCTTTTTTTCGAACAACAAGGGAATATCCAATACACACCATAATTTTCTTTTTCCCTGCCAAAATTGGATGAATTTTTTTCGTTCCATATCAACCAATGGAAGGATAATGTTTTCAATTTTTTTTAGATTATTCCGATCCTGTGAAATTAATTTCCTCAAATAGGATCGATCAAGTATATTGTCATGCACTGACCCGGGAAAAGCTTTGGCAAGAAATGGTAAAGCTTTACCATCAGATCCCTGTAATTGATGCACAACATGGTCAGCATCAAAAACTGGGAAACCCTCTTTACGCAACTGGGAACATACCGTGGTTTTACCCATACCCATTCCACCTGTTACGCCCAATATCTTCATAATGAAATATTATGCTCTAATTGTTTTGGCAACATATTCGATTGTCTCGGAATCAATCTTGGGATCCACTCCAAACCATTCGCGAAAACCGAAACGGGCCTGGTGAAGCAGCATCCCCAATCCTTCAATGGTCTTCAAATTGAATTCTTTTGCCACTTTTAACAGAGGGGTTAAACGAGGAACATAGACAATATCCGTAACAACCAAACCTGATTTTGCTTTGGATAGATCAAAATCAAAACTTTCTTTCCCTTCCATTCCCAAAGAGGTTGTATTTACCAGTAAGTCATATTGACCCAATAAAGATGTCCAGGTATCCCATGCGATAACATTACCTGTCCCAAGATCTTGAGCAAGCTGCAATGCCCTGGAATTTGTGCGATTTGCTATTGTAATCTTCGCTTTCTCATGGGCAAGCGATGAAATAACCGAACGTGCAGCCCCACCTGCTCCAAGTATTAGTACATTACAATTTTTAATTCTGATGTTATGATCCCTAAGGGATTCTATAAAACCAGCACCATCTGTAGAAGTGCCAAATATCTTACCGTCATTTTTAAAAGTCAAGGTATTGACAGAACCTATTTTCCTCGCGATTTCATCAACCTCATCACAACAAGAAAAGGCAATTTCTTTATTGGGGATGGTTATATTGCATCCTTTAAACCCCGAAGCTGACAGGCCAATTATGACTTTTTTGAAATTTTCAGGCTTAACGGCCAGAGGAATGTAAACCCCGTCAATTCCATACCGATTCAACCAAAAATTATGAAGCAGGGGAGATCGGGAATGTTCAACTGGCCACCCAAGAACCGCAGCAACTTTAGCTTTTCCTGTAATAATATTCATCGTTTTCCGTATTCCTGTAAAGTCAGTGGCAATAAGTAAGCCAGACGATCCGCCCATTCCTTTTGCTGAATTTCCGATCTTATTAAATCCTGTCGAATCTCCAGTTCCAAATATGGCAATTTTCCTCCATACGCATGACAAGGTACAGAATAATCATTCTTCTCATTTAATCGATAGGGTTCATTATCTCCAATTGGAAAATCATAATATTGCTCAAGATATTTTTTGAATATTAATCCGAATTCCGGATAACGATCATGCAAAATACCCGCATGCCAGGGTCTTTCAATATTATCCATTTGAGGTGTAAAACTGTGCAGCGCTATTAAACAGGTTGAAATCTGCGCATTTTGTCGACGTTCAATATCCTGTTCAATACAAGCATGATAGGAATTGTAAATTGATGAAACACGTGATTTTTTTCCTCATCAGACAAATCAAGATTACCTTTTATAACTGTTTTATCGCTAATTTCAATAATCAGGTTTTCATGATTTGGATTTCTGTTGCAATCAATGACAAGTCTTGAATAGTTTTGAAGAATTAACGTGGCATTTAATTTTTTTGCAAGTTTTTTTCCTACCCCTTTTATTCCAATATCAAAAGCAATATGTCGCTCAAGATCATTTGGCTCCAATCCAAGGTTATTTAGTTTTTCAGGAATGAATTTCCCTGCATGATCACAAATAATCAAAAAGGGTGAAATCGAATGCCGGTTTATCATATTCACAGGATCAGGATCATTGACTGATAAAATACTGGATGATTTTGATTTGTAAAACATAAACGCAGTCAGTTTGTTGGGTTCTGGATTATTTTAATATACTAACATAATGATGATTAACACAAAATAAATGTTCACTGAGATTTAAATCAAAAAAACCAACCTTTGATTGCAACATTTTGGAGAATTGATCAATCTGATATTTCATATCAGGAGTTATTTCTTCATTAATATAATGTACCAATACAATTTGAGTCGCATCATTTTCAATCGCTTTCTTTAGTATAGTCGCAACAGAATTTTTTGATGGATACACCATAAAATATTCTTTGATGAAGCTATATTGACTGTTTAAATAAATTATCCTCAAGGATTTAAGATTGATTTTATCCTGTTTTGGAAAGTTTTTTTCCAAAAAAACAACCATTTCATTCAAGCGTTTAAAACTTGTTGGCACAATTAAATCAGACATGCATAGACGCAAAGCCACCAATTGAATGAATTGAATCAATTCAGTAAATCTCTTACTGTATATGATCTGATCAGTACGATCTGTATTTGCTTTGATAACATGCCACAAAGAACCATGCTGGTTAATCAATTGTTTTGCCAAAGGTTTTGTATCCTTTCTGGGAATGAATGAATATAACAGCATTTCAAGGATCTCGTAATCTTCGAGAACATCTGTTCCCCTGGATAAAATTTTTGAACGCATACGGTTGCGATGCCCTCTACCGTCCAAATTTTTAAAAGGTTTGCTTCCTTTATAATTCGAGGGTAAAGAAGAATTATGATCCATTAATATGTTCAACCTGTTATCATTTGATTTCATCAATCACCTTATCAACAATATTGAAAATTAATTCAATCCTGTAAAGCGTAATGACCCAATATCTAAGCCAACTTAACGAAACGCAAAAAAAAGCTGTTGAAACAACAGAAGGTCCTATTCTAGTGCTGGCTGGTGCCGGAACCGGTAAAACTCGTGTTTTAACATCACGTTTTGCCCATATTCTCCTTTCAGGAAAAGCGTATCCCAATCAGATTTTAGCGGTGACTTTTACCAATAAAGCTTCAAGAGAAATGAGCGAAAGAATTGCCAGCCTCATAAATAAACCAGTCGAGGGATTATGGTTGGGAAGTTTTCATAAAATATGTGCAAGGATGTTAAGGCAAAATGCTACACTTGTCGGATTAACCTCTAATTTCACCATTCTGGACACAGATGATCAATTACGCCTAATCAAGCAAATTACACCCGCTTATTCAATCGACACAAAAAGAGTATCCCCACAGTTAATTCTTGGTATAATCCAGTTCTGGAAAGACAAGGGTTACTCACCGGATAATTTGCCTAATGATGAAATAAATAAATCCGGAAATTCCCTAATCAAGACAATTTATGCCCATTATCAAAAACGCCTGCGGGAAATTAACGCATGTGATTTTGGCGATCTTATGCTGCACATGTTTAATATTTTTAGCCAGCATCAACATATCTTGGAAAAATATCAGCGTTATTTTACGTATATTATGGTTGATGAATATCAAGACACCAATATGATACAATATTTGTGGTTAAAATTATTAGCCCAAAAAAATGGACAAGAAGCCAATATTTGCTGTGTAGGAGATGACGATCAATCCATATATTCCTGGCGTGGGGCAGATATAACCAATATTTTGAGATTTGAAAGGGATTTTCCAGGGGCTAAAATTATCCGTTTGGAAAATAATTATCGTTCAACCTCTTCTATCCTTGGTGCCGCATCAGGCTTGATATCATTTAACTCGCAACGATTGGGAAAAACTCTTCACGCTGCCAATGCCACCGTTGAAGGAGAAAAAATCAAAATTCTCTCAACCTATGATTCCGATGAAGAGGCAAGAATCATTTGTAAAAATATTATTGATTTTCACAAAAAAGAACAACAATTTGGCGATATGGCAATCCTGATGCGTACCAGTTCCCAAACCCGTCCTTTTGAGGAATGCATGATTAAATTGGGAATACCCTATAAAATCATTAGCGGGGTAAGGTTTTACGAACGTGCTGAAATACGCGATGTCATCGCTTACATGCGCACTGTCGCCCAGCCGTCTGATGATTTGGCATTTGAAAGAATCATTAATGTTCCGAAACGCGGAATTGGCAAAGCCGCCCTTCAGAAATTGCATCTGCTTTCCCGAGAGTCCAATATTTCCCTAACGATGGCAGCACAGCAAGCATTAAATCAGGGAATAATCAGGGGTAAGGTAGCGAGTGAACTGAATCAACTGATGCTTCAACTTGAAATGGCAAGATCCACGAGTGAAAAAGCTGGTCATCTAAAGGCGATTGATGACCTGATTCATCATTGCGGCTATATTGAGATGTGGCAGCAAAACAAGTCTGTTGAATCAGAAGGTCGACTTGAAAACATCAGGGAACTTTTCCGGGCGATGTCCGAGTTTCAATCTTTGTATGAATTCTTGGAACATATCTCTCTTATAATGGATAATGATGAACTGAGTGGAGATGACAAGGTCAATTTAATGACACTTCACGCCGCCAAGGGCCTTGAATTTGATACTGTTTTTTTGCCGGGATGGGAGGAAGGCCTTTTTCCCTCACAACGCACACTGGATGAAAATGGATTGAATGGCTTGGAAGAGGAAAGACGTTTGGCTTATGTTGGCATTACCCGTGCCAGGCGAAATCTGGTGATATCCTATGCCGCAAACCGCCAGATTTATGGAAACTGGCAATCAGCAATTCCCAGCCGTTTCATTGAAGAATTACCCAGCCAGTTTATTGTAAATCCGTCAATCAGAATCAATAGAAACCATAGTAATCCAAATTATTTTGATAATTTGAATTTTGAAAAAAAACAGAAAGAAACCCGAGACACCATTTCTTTTGGAAATATTTTTACACCAAATAAACAACGTCAAAATTTGCCAAAATCTAAAAATATTCTTGTAGGTGCCCGTGTGTTTCATCAAAAATTCGGTTATGGAACTGTATTAAAGACTGAACAGAATAAACTTGAAATCAATTTTGATAAAACCGGAATTAAAAACGTTATAGACAGCTTTGTGACGGAAACATCATGACATTAAAAACTAAACGGCATGCCAATGCGCTTGAAACCATTTCACTAATTGTTCCAGAAAAACATATTGAAATATTTGAACAGGCCCTAAACACGGTTTGCCCGACCGTAGGGATATTTGAGGAAAATGAAGACAAGAATCTTTGGCGATTGGAAGGAATCAAGGATACAGGCTATGGAGATAAAGAGCTTAACAGTGCAATTACGTTAGCAGGCGGCCTTACCCAGTTCTTTCCAGAAATCCAAAAACATTCCACTGAAACAGAAGGATGGCTTGCAAAAACCTATGAATCTTTTCCTGCACAAAAAGTGGGTAATATGTTCATTATTCGTGGCACGCATTTGAACGATCCAATCTCTTCTTCACGTGTTGTTTTAACCCTTGATGCAGGTGTGGCTTTTGGATCTGGTGAACATGGTTCAACTCGTGGATGTCTAATTGCCCTTGAAAAGATCGCTTATAAAAATCCTCGTAAAATTCTAGATCTTGGATGTGGCTCAGGAATTTTGGCAATGGCTGCAGCTGCCTTATTCCACAAAAAGGTTCTGGCTGTTGATATTGAACCATGGTCCGTTCGAGCTGCCCGAGAAAATGTTAAAAGAAACAAACTGGGGAATTTCGTCCATTGTGAGGTTGGTAATGGTTGGCTGACACCTTCAATTCGAAAGCAAGCCCCATATGATCTTGTTTTTGCCAATATTCTTGCACGTCCCTTATGTAAAATGGCCAGAAATCTAGCCAGAAATTTACAACCTGAAGGTATAGCAATATTATCGGGTCTACTTATATCCCAAACAGCAATGGTATTGTCCGCACATCAAAAACAGGGTCTGAAGCTTGAAGACAAAGTTACACAGGGACATTGGGCGACATTAATTCTTAAAAAACCGAGAGAAAAATGATTCAAATCCGCCATGCATTAATTACGGATCTTAACAGTATCCTCCAGATCGTTAATCGAGAGATTATTTATGGAACGGCTTTCTGGATGACAAAAGTCCGCACCTATGATGAACAGCTAGTATGGTTCGAAAACCATGAAAAAGAGGGATTCCCGATTTTTGTTGCCGTCAATGAACAGCAAAAAATCCTCGGTTTTGCCACATATGGACATTTCAGGGCCTATGACGGGTATAAACATACTGTTGAGCATTCGGTTTATCTGATTCCGGAAGCCCAGGGTCAAGGACTTGGCAAAAAACTGATGAAGCATCTTGTGAATTATGCCTCCCAAAATAATGTGCATGTCATGGTCGCTGCCATAACCGCCAATAACCAGGTCTCGATACGATTACATGAATGGTTCGGATTCAAACATGCAGGTATCTTACCGCAAACAGGAATAAAATTTGAAAAATGGCTGGATCTATTGTTCATGTACAAAATAATAAATTAAGATCATTAATAACCTTGAATAAAATCATCTTATGCAACATACAGAAAAACTGTCTTCGCTACGTTCCATACTAAAAAAAGATCATCTTGACGGATTTATAATCAATCGCGGGGATGAATTTCTCAATGAATATGTCGCCCCTTATGCCGAACGCCTTGCGTGGTTGACTGGATTTACTGGAAGTGCAGGCATAGCTGTTGTATTACCGGATAATGCTGCTGTATTTTCAGATGGACGCTATATTCTTCAAATGCAACAGCAGCTTGACCAAGAATTATGGGAATATCACCATATTTCCCATAAATCACCTCTTGCATGGATCTTAGATCACAATCATCTGCAAAAATTAAAATTAGGATATGACCCAAGATTAATGAGTCAAAAAAACTTGGAATCACTACAAAATAATAAAATAATACTTGTTCCAATCACTGATAATCCAATAGACACAATTTGGCTGGATCAACCAGGCTATCCTAATCAACCTATTGAACCTCATCCTCTGGAATTTTCTGGTTTATCACATCATAATAAAATCGAAAAATTGCAAAAAGAACTACTTTTCAACAATGAAGATGCATTTATATTTTGTGATCCAGCCTCTATATGCTGGCTTCTTAATATTCGTGGTTCCGATGTTCCATATAGCCCTATTCCACTTGTTTTTGCAATTTTATATAGAGATCATGTATGTTTATATGCAGATCAGGAACAATATTCCGAAACACTGTCAGATTTTCTCGGTCACACTGTAAAATTATGTTCACGAAATGATATATATTCAGATTTAAGAAAAATCACATCTTTTGTCATAGGATTGGATAAAAATCAGACACCGATAGGATTTATTCAACTTCTAGAAAAACAAGAAATATCAATTCATTATCGTACAAATCCCATTCTATTGCCCAAGTCATGCAAAAATCAAGTTGAACAAAAAGGTGCCATAAATGCCCATATCAGGGACGGTATTGCAATGTGCCGTTTTTTATTCTGGCTTGAGAAACATGGTATTGATAAATCCGAAACTGTAGTGGCAGAAAAACTCAACCAGTTCAGAATAGAAACCGGGGGAAAATTTTACAAAGAGGAGAGTTTTCCCGCAATCTCTGCCATCGGTTCCAACGGTGCGATTATCCATTACCAAGCAACAAAAACAAACCACTCGATTATAAGGGAAAATCAGCTTTACCTTATTGACAGTGGCGGGCAGTACAAAGACGGAACCACAGATATCACCCGCACCATTTGGATGGGAAAAAAATTTGCCCCCTCCTCAATTCGTGAACAGGCAACAATGGTTCTAAAAGGCCATATCGCACTTTCATCAGCCGTTTTTCCAATTGGAACAACAGGAAGTCAACTTGACGTATTGGCACGTTACGCTTTATGGCAGAACGGTTTGAATTATGATCACGGAACTGGTCATGGTGTGGGAAGTTATCTTTCCGTACATGAAGGTCCCTGTCGAATATCATCACAACCCTTTCCTATTTCCCTAAAAGAAGGAATGATTCTTTCCAATGAACCAGGATACTATCTTGCTGGACATCATGGTATCCGTCTTGAAAACCTTTTACTTGTTTGCAAGGCTCCTTATGATAACTTTTTGAAATTTAAACCCCTAACGCTTGTCCCTTTTGACTGGAAAATCATAAATTCAACTTTGTTAACCCCACAGGAAAAAAATTGGTTAAACAATTATCATAAACAAATTACCGATTTGATCTATCCTCATCTGAATAAAAATGAGCAAACATGGCTCATGAAAATGTGCACGTTCATTTGATAGTTGATGCCTTTATTAACCCCGAGATCGATGATAAAAATATATGAAATTAACATAGATCTAATTTTTATTTAGAATTATTCAAAGGTACAATCATGTCAAATCTATCTCTAATTCCAGCCACCCTTATCCCAGGCGATGGAATAGGTCCCGAAATTGTTGGTGCAACTATCGAAATTCTCGATGCCATTCAGGCACCATTCAAATGGGACAGACAACTTGCGGGCATGGCTGGCGTGGATGCATCAGGCGATCCATTACCTCAGTCAACAATCGAGAGTATTCACAAAACTGGCCTGGTATTGAAAGGACCCCTGACAACACCTGTAGGTAAAGGTTACCGTTCAATCAATGTTACCCTACGCAGGGAATTCGGACTTTATGCAAATGTTCGTCCCACCAAAACTCTTATTCAGGGTGGCAGATTTGATAATATTGACATTGTTGTAATACGTGAAAATCTCGAAGGTTTTTATGCTGCCATGGAAAATCATATCCCTGTTGATAATGATCTGAAAGCTATCGCCACATGTGCAGGTTACACCTCACGTAAAGAATGCCGGAGAATTGTGAAATTTGCCTTTGATTATGCAGTGCAAAACAATCGTAAAAAGGTTACACTTGTTCACAAGGCTAATATTCTTAAAGAATTATGCGGTCTGTTTCTTGAAGAGGGTCGCAAGGTTGCCAAGGAATACGAAGGCAAAATTGCCTGTGAGGAACGTATTGTTGATGCCTGTTCGATGGAACTGGTTATAAAACCCGAAACCTACGATGTAATCGTTACAACCAATCTCTTCGGGGATATTCTATCAGACCTGACATCAGGTTTAACAGGTGGGCTGGGTCTTGCACCAGGCGCTAATATCGGTGAAAAAGCGGCAATGTTTGAGGCTGTTCATGGTTCCGCTCCAGATATAGCAGGTAAAAACTGCGCCAATCCTATCGCTGTGTTGAGAGCCGCAGCCTTAATGTTGAAACATGTTAAACGTGACGATCTTGCAAAAAGAATTGATAAGGCAATTCATAAAGTTGTTGTAGAGGATAAAGTCAGAACCCGTGACCTGGGAGGTGATGTAACTACGAAAGAAATTACGGCGGCATTAAAACAAGCTGTAGCTTAATTTATCATAATCTTCGATTTATATAGATTTTCTTACAGGCATTTTGTAAAATATATTTACAGTTTTAAATAAGTTCATTTCAAATTTATTTACTTAATTTCTTGGAATGGTAATTGTTACACTTATTTACAAAATATTCATATTTAGGAGATTATAATTATGGCTAAATGTTGCAAAAAAATCTTTAAAACCCTTGTTGGTTTGGGATTTGTTGCATGTGGAACAAGCAAGGTTTTAGGCGCTAGCATCCAAGAAAAAAGATTTTCTGAAATGAATTGGTCTCAAACCAATATGAAAATAGTTGGTGGCCTTGAAGTTGCTGGGGCATCAATGCTTTTATGCAAAAAAACCTCTAAATTGGGTGCTCTTACCCTATTGGCAGCTGCAACATGCATGTTTGCTGCAGGTCTGAAACATAAAAGAAAACAGGATCTCGCTCTTGATGGTGTTGGTATTTTTGCCGCTCTCTCGCTTTTACGGTGTAAAAAAAATTAAAATCTGAATTTTAATGCCCCTTTTATTTAAGGTTAAATTACTTTAATAAAAGGGGTTTTAATATATATCTCAAGGATTTTGATGCGAATTTCTCCTAAACGTCCGGTAAAATCTGTCATTTCCATTTATTTTTTCTTGATACTTGCAAATACACTTGCATGGATTTGGGCCCTGAAATCATTTTACCATTCACCACTTCTTCTCAACACAGCGTTTTTGGCTTGGGTATTCGGTTTACGTCATGCAGTGGATGCAGACCACATTGCTGCCATTGATAATGTTGTCAGACAATTTACCCAACATAAAAAACCTTCCCTTGCCACTGGATTATGGTTTGCTCTTGGTCATTCAAGTATAGTTATTCTTTTTTGTCTGCTCGTTGCAGCTTTTGCCAATCGGTTCAAAACACAAATTGATGAATTCCAATTAATTGGTGGCACCCTAGCGACTTTGGTATCCGGCAGTTTCTTGTTGATCATAGCATTTATCAATTTTTTTATATTTTTGAAAATTTGGAAAATATTCAAAGATTTTCGTGCAAATAAATCCTATTCAATCGAGGATATGGATAATATACTCGCTTCAAGAGGATTTTTATCGAGAATTTTAAAACCCGCCTTTCGCATGGTGTCCAAGGAATGGCATATGTTACCATTGGGTTTTCTTTTCGGTTTGGGATTCGATACCGCAACCGAGATCGGTTTATTGGGAATTGCCGCCATACAGGCAGCTAAAGGCATGGCCACGTGGGATACTATGGTTTTTCCGCTTTTATTTACTTGCGGAATGACCTTGATTGACACTACAGACAGTATTGTTATGACAGGTGCCTATAATTGGGCATTTAAAGAACCACTAAGGAAATTATGGTACAATCTAACCATGACTGGCCTTTCAATCTTTATCGCGACTGTCATTGGTGGAATTGAAATTCTAGGGTTGTTACAGGAAAAATTCAAGCTTTCCGGATTTTTTTGGGATCAAGTGCAAGAATTACAAGAAAATCTAGGGTCAGCAGGTTTCATAATTATCAGTATATTTATACTCTGCTGGATCTCATCCTTTACAATATTTCATAAATTTAGGAAAGCTACCTAATTATTCATTACATTTTACCCAAGATTGCTGACAGAGCATTTAGATCCTTTTGTGAAGGATCATCATTTACCCTGGATCTTCTTGCATTGTAATTATCGAGCAATTTTTGTTTCTGATTTAACTGCTGTTGCGTCAAACTATGATTCGCTCGAGCATGCTGCAATTTTTTCCGTACAGCCCAAGCCTGATTATCTATTTGAGTCAATTGATTGCGTCTTTGTTCTAACCTGGTCTGCAATTCAATGGATTGTGAATGAGCCTGAGCCGCATTCTGTTGCTGGTTTACCGCATTTTGCTGTTCATATTGCAATTGATTATTCAAATTCTGGGAGCGTTTATTATAACCATTACCAACAGAACATCCCAATCCGCTAAAAAAATTTGTTTTATCAGGATCACAACTTTGAGGATTGGAACAGTTTGTCAATATCATGAATGAAGTTAAGGGTATGATAAATTGATAGAATTTCATTAATAAATCCTTTTGAAAATTTATTTTAATCAACCTGCAGGTTGATTGTTCATGCCATTCACTAAAATATTCTCGGCATATTTTAAACGGCTAACTGCTGCATCTGTTGATTGTGCTTCCTGCTCAAAACGATTATCATGAGCTATCTGAGCGTATTGGTGCATTTGCTCACTTTGTTTAGAATAATAATTTATCTTATTGTTTAATTGGGCTTTTTGATTATTAAAATGAGATAATTGTTGTTTATATTGTCTAACAGTAATTTTTTTTGACGCTATCTGTTTATTAAGGTTTGCCAGTTGTCTCTGTAACTGAGCAACCTGCAGCGATGCCTGTTGCGCGTCATTACTTGCATTCAAAGCTATCTGATGAGCGGCGGCAATTTGTTTGTTCAATTGATCTTCCTGTAACTGCTGATTTTCTGTACGATGTGCAACAGCATATCCAGCACCGGTTCCCAATGCCGCTCCACTTAATGAACCAATCAAAGCCCCCTTACCATGACCAGCCAAACCTCCCACCAAAGCCCCAAGAGCTGCACCGCTCAATGCTCCTGTCCCAAGCGTTTGATTGAATTGGGAATTTCTTTGCATTTGTCGATTTTGTTCGGGAGATAGATTTGGATTATAGGCAGGTGTACATGCCATTAATGAAAAACAGGAACAGCCAATAATAATTTTAGTAAAATAGGATCTGGACATACGTTACCTTAATATTTTATTAAATACAAATAATCTAAACCAAATGGGTTCATGATCCAATCCTTTAATAAATTTTGGAATCACGATAATTGTTGTAAGGTGATAATTATATCATAAAAGAGATATTTATTTATACTATTTGAGTTAACTGGCCTATAAACATTCAGATTTGTTCATTTCATATAAAAGTACAATACGCATGTATGAATACCCTTTTTTAAAAAAAGTAATATTTCAATTTTTTCTCACATTTTTATCATCTTTGGCGCTTATTACAATGACTTCAGCATCAACATCACATCCTTTTATTGAATTAAATAATCAAGGAAAACTTCAGGGATATTTTGATAACCAACTAGCTATTTTCAAAGGGATTCCGTATGCCACGCCTCCTGTTCGTTCATTCAGATGGTTTCCCCCACAGCCTGTTCAGCCTTGGCAGGGAATCAAAACAACCACTGAATATGGACCAAATTGCAGTCAGTATCCCAATCGATGGGATAAGAAAGAAACCTTTCCTATAACAAGCGAGGATTGCTTATATCTTAATATCTGGATGCCAAAATCCTTTTTTGAAAAAAACGAAACTCCAAAAAAATATCCTGTAATGGTCTGGATTCATGGCGGTGGTTTTGTTTCCGGCGGAAGTAATCAGGAAGTCTTCGATGGCAGTTCAATGGCAAATGAAGGGGTTATAGTTGTTACTTTCAATTACAGACTTGGACGTTTTGGTTTTTTTGCACGTCCGGACTTGCAGCAAGAAAATGAGGAGAACAAATGGGCAAACTATGGAATTATGGACCAAATTGCAGCTTTACAATGGGTACAGAAAAATATTTCCTCTTTTGGCGGGGATAGCGATAATATCACCTTATTTGGCGAATCTGCAGGCGGCGCCTCAATTATATCCCTAATGACCATTTCAGAGGCAAAAGGTTTATTTAATAAGGCCATTATTCAATCTGGAACAGGGCATTCACGCTTTTTCCCACCCAGAACCATTGATGACGCAGAAAAAACAGGCCTAAATTTCGCAAAAAAAAATAATATCCAAAACGATGAATATGCTTTGGAAAATTTGCGTAAGCTACCTGCTGAAACCATTGTCGATAAATTGAATTTAGATGATCTACAACCTGACTATTTTTCAGGATTGATTATTGATGGTATCATGTTGAAGCAATCCCTTGATAGTGCTTTTGAAAAAGGTGCTTTTTATCCTGTTCCTACATTAATCGGCGATACGAGTGGTGATGGTTTTATGATTAACCAATCCGGTTTGAAAGATATGGCAGGCAAGCTGGGAATGAATATAGAGGATCTCAATAAAATTTATAATCCGAATGGAAAACTATCCGAAACCAGAATTTTGCATCAATTTATGGCCGATATTCAAATTCTTGAACCGACCCGGTTATTGACACAACAAATTGCCAGTAAAAATGTTCCTGTCTATCGCTATCGTTTTTCCTATATTACCAGTTCGGCCCGTCCTTATACTTCCTATGGGGCACCACATGCATCAGAATTACCCTATGTTTTTGGAACGTTGAACAAAGTATACTCATCCTTGACACCTCAAGACAATGCCATGTCAGAAGCAATAAAAAAATATTGGGTCAATTTTGCAAAATATTCAAAACCTAAAGTAGACGGATTATCGGAATTTTCCGAATTTAAAATTCATCCTGATAAATTACTCAATTTTTCAACAACCGGTATCAAATTTGAAACTGATCCATTTCAATCGAGATTGGATTATATTGAAAATGCATTAAAAAAATAAAAAAATCCTGACTAAGAGATCAAATCTGTATTGTCTCATGATTCTCTTTCGAGGTCTGTAACACTAAGTTTACGGACTTCAATTATTGTTTTTATTATTGATGTTTACAGAATCTCTTGCCTGATTTGACTGAATATTTTTCATATCTTGCAGGACATATACATTTGTCCACTTACTTTTTGGTAAAGAGAGCAATACCTGTATTCGATTGGCAAAAAATGCCAGATTATTGAGTTTTCTAGCTTTATATGCTGTTTCAATCATGGTAAATTGTTTTTTTCTATCAATAATCGATGATGAATCTGCTATTTTACGGATAGTTTCCAAATACCCGTCAATTGAATTATTTAAGATTTGTTTATGATTGATAATGTTTGATTTTATATCGTTTTTTTGTTTTTGGCTCAACATATTCAAAAGCGATAATTCCTTTTCCAAAATCAATATTGTATGTTGATTTTCCCAAATATTTAATGCCAAAGCGGATGCCGCTTCAATTTGGGCACGCATGGTTGCCGCCAAGAAATCATTACGAGCTCTGGCATCCTGATCCAGTTGTGTTGATATCTGTTCAAGCCCGGCCTTTAAGGATGCTTCTGTTGTCTGTTTCTTAAGCTTATCAATCAGCTGATGCGTATTGGCTGTCACTTTTTGAGATTTTTGCAATAATTGATCAAACTCTGATGAAGCCTGATTGGTTTCTTGCAGGCTACCCAATGTAGGTGCGGAAATAACAACTCTAAAACCCATGGTTGCGAGATGTGTCGGTTGATTGGTATTTTGGTCATATAAAGGGATTTCCTCACGTAATGCCGTATTGAGATCCGATGGATTAAATGTATAATTTCCACCTTTTACTATTATTCCACCTGTTAATCCATGCTGACGTCCCACACGATTCAAATGATAATAATCCTGCATCATCTGCCCCACTTCTCCCAACATATCATATAACCCCAAAGGATTTGGTTTCATGCTACCTACCGTTTGAACCTGACCATTTGCCAGTTCCGAACCAGTCATAACATATTCTTCAATTCCTTCTGGCATTGGCCATGTTGGTGCAAGAAAATCCGTTTCGCTAACCTTGTTGCCTCCCTGAGCAGCATAATACCATTCCGCTTCTGTAGGTAAACGGATATAACCATATTTATTACCACGTTTTGGCAATGAATTTTTAGCATGTTGCAATAGCCAAACAGACCATTTTTCCGCAAAATTTTCAGCCTCAAACCATGAAATATTATTGACTGCTTTCTGTCCTGACTGATCGGGTTGTTTGCATGAATCCTGATCTAGAATGGCATCATATTGATTTCTTGTAACGTCATATTTCCCAATATAATAGAAATTACTTCCATTCACCCCGCTCGAAAAAGGTGCTGCAAGCTGCGCTTGCCTTATATAATCGCTATAACCTTGCTGAGTTTCAGATTGCCCTATCTGAATTGGTAAATCATCCAAAACTCCACCTTCTGTCGGCACTTCAACCTTACGAAAAACCATTTTACCTCCACAAGGCAATGGCAAGGCAAAATCATCCTTCATTGGATGGATATCTATAAATTTACTTGGCCATGATGCGTTTATTGCTTTTGAAATAGTAGGAAAAAATCCAATACCAAGTCCAATAATCAAAACAATTTGTTTCATAAAGCAATTACCCCTTCCCATGGCTGTATTTTGGCTGCTCTCTTTCCCGATAAAAAACTGATTATGAAACTTGCCCCAAAGGTTAAACAGATAGTTGCCAAAATCAATTCCTTATTCAACAAAAATAAAACATGATTTTGTGGTAGAATATTTTTAAATAAATGATTGATCAGTTCTCCTGCTCCTATCGCGGCAACAAACGAAATCGCCAGACCGCAAAATGCAAGAATAAAAGATTGAAAAAGTGGAAAAAAAATTAAATCCAATGAACAAAACCCAGAATAGCGCAATAAAGCCAGAGATCTGTGTTTACGTTCGGTATTTGCCCAAAGGCCAGATCCCAATGAAATACATAAACCGCCCCCTCCCAATGACGCAATTAAGATGAAAAGATATTGCAAGCGTTTTGTTAACGATAATAATCCAGAAACATCTCCTGCTCTTGATATGATATCTATATTGTTATTACGTAGATTCCTGTCTAATTTTGGCACATCAGTCAAATTTTTGGCATATAACCGGAAACCAGAATACACGATATTTGGCGGTATTTTGAAATTATTAACTTGAACGGGCCAGTTTTCAATACCATCCTGATAGGTTTCCACGGCAACAGCCAATGACAAGGATACAAAGGCGCAATCCTTATCTGTAACGGAGGGTGGCAATACAGATACGACTTTCAAAGGAAAATTTACTTGCTGTTTAGTATTATGATATATTCTTTCAAGAATGGCATTTACTTGATCTCCATCATGAATATGCAAATAGCTGGCCGCTGAGGCTGATAAAAAAATTTCATCATTTTCTTGTATAAAAGCAGAAATATTACCTAACAAGGGGTCACCTTTGGCTGAAGGTACTAACATGATATGCCTGCCATCACCATTATTCTTGTCAGCCATATTTTCCATAAACAAACTTGCTGCCAATGTACGGGTTCGAGGCATGATAAATGCAATATCGTTATTTGAATTAATGTTCTTTATATCACCAAGGGAAAAACTACGATTGGATATTGTGACTATTTCCCTGACATGAGGATCTTCAAGCAATGATTGCCTAATACTGGTTAATACACCACTTCTTAATCCGGCAATGACAATTAAAGGGGCCAAAACTGCGACAATGCCCAGAATATGGCATAATGATAAAATTGGTTCATTTTTCAAGTCTTTCCAGGCAAGTTTAGCGGATAAAAATAAATGCAGATTTTTATGCATGGATCCGTAACCGAGTTATTTTCGTTTCATTGTCAATATAACACGCCATCTCCTTTAGACCATATTGTAACGCCCGTTTAACATCATGTGAGGTCATGATTAAAACGGATCCAGCCTCCGTTACTGTCTCAACCAATAAATGTAAAATTTCGTCGGCTAGAGTGGGATGAACAGAAGCCGTGGGTTCATCCGCTAAAACAATCATGGGTCTATTGATTAATGCTCTTGCAACAGCCACTCTTTGACGCTGGCCAACAGATACCTGACATGGTTTTTTAGATAAAATTGGTCCAATTTCAAGAAAGGTAATCAACTGATCAAACCAGACTTTATTCTTTTTTCCAATAATCGATAAGGGTAGAGTTATATTTTCCTTTACAGTGATAAAAGGAATTAGGCCCGCTGTTTGCGGAACAAAACCAGAATATGCTGACCTTAAATGAGCCAATTGATCCCGTCTGTAATTATTCCATAATTTTAAAATATCATTTTGTTCAAAATAGAAATTACGTCCTTTTGTCGGTTTCAAGGATAAGGATAACATTCCCAATATCGTACTTTTACCACATCCTGAAGGACCGGAAATGAGTATACGATCACCATGTTTAATTTCTGCATGATCAATATTGATTTTGATTCCGTCAGAAAATTCATATGCAACATTATCAAGAAAAATAAAGGGATTTCCCGAAAATTCTCTCATCAAGGTAAGGCTTCCAAGGGAACAGGATAAACCGCTTCACCAGGATCTTTGCTTCCAGTTAACTGTACCCAAAGATCAGGATGAGACTCATATTCCTGATAAAGTCGTAAACGGCTTTCAACATTATTCAGAACTGTTCTTTGCGCAATTGCTCCCATTGCCAGCCAATCCTGTTCCGAAATGTTCATGATATCCGACTTATAAGGTAAACCTTGCAAATATTCTCCCAGTAATCCGCCAATATTTTTAGATTGGGAAATTTTTTGCGGATCACGGGCTGCTGTTGCAAAGGCTGAACGAAGTTGGGTAAAAAATGTCTGTGGTTCGGTTCTTCCCGCTAATCCTGTTTTCAAGATGATCTGTAAGGATTGGGCTAAATCTGACAACTGGTTTTTGGTTAAGAGAACACGTACTTCAATGGCCTTTTTAACTGGATTAGTCAAATCCCGATCTGTTGTATAACTCGAAATCACATCAGGAACGGAAGTATTTTCCTCCTTACCCATATAGGCAAGACGCATAGCCTGGCTGACAACTTTGATTTGATCCTCTGCTTTTTTAGATTGAGCATTTTTCTTTGACGGATTCAATCCTGCTATAGGTCTACCAGTTGTATCCGCCACCTGTTGCAATAATGCCATTGTGAGGGTCTGAATCACTTCTGAAAAAGCCTCTGGTGTCCCCCCCCTAACAGGAAAATATAAGGATCCAGCCGTACCAAACTGGCTTAGCTTTCTATATTGGCTTGCAGCCTTGGTATGATTATTGATTTTCTGACCTGCAGGCGTTAATAAATGAACAACAAATACAGCAACTCCTTTTGATTCAGCAAGCTGTTTGATTTCTTCAATTCCCAGTTTAGTTATACTGTGAGGATCATTTGCCTCCCTTGCACCTGCATCCGTCACCAGAATAATATATTTACCAGCTGATTGATTCCAGTCAATTTCATCAAGTGCGGTTTTAATTCCAGCGATAGCATCCTCGTCAAAAGACTTTGACGAAACTTTTGCATCATGAACTGAAGCTATGGCATTGTTAACATTATCCACAGGTTGCTTGAAATCGGGTCTTGCAAAAACCTTTGTTTCATATTCCAGTGACGGATTATCTTTTAAACTGTCCCGAAAGGCAACCAATCCAAAACGAAAATTATTTTTAACCGCTGTATTTTTTATTGAATTAATCAATGATTTAACCGCTGCCTGAGTTTGTTCAATATAGGGTTCCATACTTACAGTCGTATCCATAACAAACACCAAACTGGCCTTGAAATTCCTCAAATTCGCTGGCGATGCATCAAGTTTGCTTTTTTGTGACGGAGCGGAAACGACATGAAGCAAACGTAATGGAGGGCCACTTGGACGATCTATCTGCTGGGCATCAAGAATTGGCAACAAATAGAAATTATGAGTGATATCTACATATGTATCAGGTTCCATGGCTATCACCGGACCAGGATTACCGGCCAGTGCATTTTTTGCTAATTCCTTGGCTTTATCCCCACCAGATTGATCCAGCAGTATCTGTTTTTCATCCTGCTCATTTTTCATGAATAATGAACGCTCGCGTCCAGCCGGATTGGTAAAGGCACCAACCATTGTATGCGCCCAGTTAATTACTTTATCAGCTGGCACCCAGCCTACAATATGACCCTGGGTATCGCTTCCAACCTGCAACCAATCTTCATTTCCCTGTGTGTCTTTCTGACGTTTATAAACATAAAAAACCTTGAAGCCCTCAATCGGTTTCGCATTCTGATTTGAGGGTGAATCTGATAAGACAACACCAGGTCTAGTTATGATTTTTTGATAAAGATTATGTTTTCCTTCCATAAGCAATGGTGTGGAGGATGGGGAAACAGCAGGATCAGCAAAAATAACTGAGGAACTTTCTATTGCTGAAAAATACAATAGCGAAAGAATTAATGATTTATTCAGAATTTTTCTCACTGCCAAAAATCCTTTAACGTAAGACGAGCCATTTCATTCCCAGTTTCAGCTTTTTTACTTAACCAGTCGTACAATGCCTGACGTGGGGCAACAACTTCTCGAGAGCCTTTTTGGGCAGCCATCCGGAAATATCGTGCCGCTTCACGCATATCAGGACTGGGAATGGGACCATCCACCTTGAAGTTTACAGGACTGTAAAGTAAACCCAACTTGACCATTGCTTCACTTTCCCCCTTGGATGCTGCATTTTCCAGTAACAAAATTCCATCATCAGCCTGCTTATTTTCTAACCGCCTTTCCCCCTCTTTAGTAATAGCCAATGTGCTGGGTGCTTTGCTAAGAACATCCTGTAATGGCATTACTTCCAAATTTTCCGCCTTGTTTTGGGAATTGGATTTGGTTGATTCAGGAAAAGATTGCTTCTGGGAATTTTCAGATTGTTTTCCATCATCATTATTCTTTTTATCATTACTCTGTTTTATTACTGGTTTGTTTTCTAGAGTTTTTTCCTTAACAGAAGGATTTTTATTGGGAACATGATGTTTTTTTATATAAATTCCTGTTCCAATGCTGAATAACGACAAAAGACCCAAACCTGATCCTAAAATTATCCAGGGTAGTTTGCTTCTGGTCTTGTTTGATTCTCCATGCAGATTTTCACTATTCAATAAATCCTCTTTTTGTGGAAAAATGGGGCGTTTCTTTTGTATCTCTGGATTTATAACCGGTAAGTCAGGTTTGTTTTCATTCTGATTAACTCGATTATTTTCAGTATCCATTACAACAGTTTCTATATCCGGTTCAGCTCCCGATTGATCTAGGGAAACAGTGGGTTCTTCTTGTTGTTTATTTATTTTATTAACTATTTCTAAATTTTTTTTCTCTTTCCCGGGACTGCTGACATCATCTATTTTTTTATTTTCAACAACTTTTCTGGAAACACTTCGTTTGCCGATAATGGGAGGCCAGATTACGGTTTGGACAAGATCCAGTTCCGGAACCTTGATCTGGCATGGGCTCCCCGCCTCCAGTAAATCACATAAACGGTCAGCTTCAATAAATAAAACTAGATCATTTCCTTGTTGTTCCTGACGTATAACCTTTTGAACAGGAATTGAGGGAAATTGTGGAAACGTAATATTAAAATTCTGCCCCTTCAAATCTGCCTTACTTATTACGGTAATAGCGGCTTCACCTGGTCCTGATGCTGAAATTTTTAATACCGAATTCATTTTATAAACCTTTTAATACGGTTATGATACGCCCTAGGGCTTCATTTGCAGCTGGATCAATTCCATCAAGACTGGAAGCGCCAGCATTTTCTTCAAATCGCTGTACCATGGCTGAAATCCAATCTCGAACAAAACGTTCGTGATATGGAACGGGATGTTCAGGTAAAATCAATATATCATTGGGTGCCTCTCTTGGTTCGAATACATGATGCTCACCCTTTAATCCTCTTGTCATGGGTCTTTCAGATAATGGTACGGAATGATAACCCAAATAATAAACAAAATTACCAATTTCCATTTCTGCCAACAAAACCTGTGTTTCACCCTTTAATGAACCACTGGTGAAAAGCGCCGCATTGCGTCTTAATTGTTCAGCAAGCCTATCCCTGAGATTTAACCGTCTTGCAAGCAAGGATATCTCTGCCGTTAATGCGGTTAATTGTTCTGTTGAAATATAAAAATGCTGTTCAACCTGATCATTACGAGAAAAATCATCCATAATATGATTCCATTTGGACAATACTAAATCGGCATATTGTTCATGACGATCTTTTGCCTGTCCCGTATCCACTTCTTTTTCCTGTTTTTGATCCGATAAATCGGCATCTGGAAACATATCCTGAAAAAGATCGTCTACATCACTTGTTCGACCGATCAACAATCTCTGGTTGGAAAGCTGCATTTCCATACTATGCCATGCTTCCATCATATCCTCTCGCCTAACCTGGAGTGACCGTAACAAAGATCCAAACATTTGTGATTTGACGGATTGCATCAATGATAGAGCTATTGATTTAGCCTCCGATGAAGCCTTTTTGATAGCTTCTTCCGTATTGCCACTATGATAATAAGGAGAAATGAAACGTGCCAGGTTAACAGCAAGATGTTCGATCTGTCCATTAATCTGTTCAACTTTTAACCGTGCGTCACATACTTTTCCCAATGCACCGGCAAGATAGGTGATACCTCCATCATTTGGCTGCAAAACAGCATTCCATGCCTTTTCAGGATCAGCCACATAACGCTTGATTTCAGGATTACTCAAATAAGCCTGTTTCATCGTTTCAACTAAATTTTTTGCCCGTTCAGCAATTCCAGCTTCTTCCTTATGTCCGTTAACGACCGTGTAATCCATAACAGCTGGGAAACTTATAGAGGGACTACGTAACCAGTAAAGATTATTGAAAGGATGATTATCTCTCCAATTCTCAATCCAACTGCACGTTTTAAAAAAGTCAATTAGACTTGCATTAATTCTGGCTGTCCATCTTGTGCTTGATGAAGGAGATTCTCCTGCTTTTTGTTCAAACTCCCGATCAAATTTTGTTAAAACAACAAACAAATTATCTCTTTGTCTATTACGTTCTTCTTCCGTCGTACCGATACTGTTTCTTACCCATCCATCAATCATACCTGGCAGGGTTGAAACATTCTGTATGGAATCACCAATACACAATAACATTGCCGAAATTTCACGTTCGGCTTCATAGCGTTGAAAAAGATAGGCCACCTTTCCCCGAAGAAATAAACGTCCCAAAGCTTCTGGTGCCTGGAGAAACGCTTGTGGATCGTAAATCATTTCTCTTGATCTTGCGCCAGGAAAATCAAGCAAATCCGTTTCCTTGAGAAATGCCCATGGAGCATCACTTCCTATTGGAACGGTTAATTCTGCCGTCAATGCCGTTACAATTGAACGGTCAATTGATTGTCTTTCCCCTTTTGAAGTCAAAACGGTAACTTTATCTTGGGAATTCATTCCAAGCGTGAATAGGGTTTCAACATTCAATATACTTTTTTCTCTTGGCTTCAGTGCTTCTGTAGAGCAATAGACATTTTCCGTTTTTCCCAAATTTCCTAAAACTGTAAATAAATTTCTTCCTAAATTGGTAAATTGCCCCAGATTGTTCCATAATGGTGAAAACAAGACAGCCGATTCATGAGCTGGAATATACGGAACGGTTTCCCTCAGTTGCTGCCAGTAAATTTCTCTTAATTTTTCAAATCTATGATGGTCGGGATATTGTTTTTTTAAATATTCATATAGAACCTCTATATCATCAATATCTATAATTGAATTAATGATCTTGTCTTGCATAAAAGGTTTCATTGACTGAAACAAATTCTGTAGTGACTGATCGTCAATTTCGGCATCTTTTGTCTTAAAATCCTCAATTGATGTATTGGTCAATATTTTTATGACATCAACCGCTGACAACAATCGTAATGGAACGGGCATATTTTCATCAATAACGTCAATTTTCCGCGTCGTAAAACGAGATACAAGCCCCGTTGATTCATTACCACCTTGTGGATTCATATCCGTTAAGAAATTAAGATTTTCTTTTTGATAATACGCTATCAATGCCTGTCCGGGTTTTGTCGCCAAACTTGAAACAAGATAGGATTTACCTGCCTGAGACGCTCCAAAAACCGCCACGGCAGGTGGCTGGTAAGCTGCATTGTCAAGTTGTCTGGCCTGCCGACGAAATCGCCTAAGGGTATATTTGACTGCATCCCCATCTCCCCTAATGGCTTTTGGATTATCTTCAAACCAGTGTAAAGCCATATCAGCAGAACATAATACATTCCCGGTTCTTTTTTGTAGATGCCTGGTCATTTCTTGAATATCGTTTGGCATATTAAATAATCTTTCTCTAGGCTAAGGTAAAGCGACCTGTATCACGCCAATAACCTTCGGAATTCATCATGGTTTGCAATCTCAGGACCAAAAGTCGGGTGGAATATTGCTCGCCATTCCGATCTGTTATTTCAACAATCCTGAATTGTTCGCGATCTGAATAATCATTTTTTAGATTTTCCTTTTCTTGATCGATATCCTGACGCTTAATTGTTACCGTCAAAGGCAGGGCAACTTTATTCAGAGCATTGAAATTATTTATTTCCAAAACATATAATGGCGACGCTGGCCATCTTTCAATTCCAAGCTGACGAAAACCAATCTTGGTGGTATTTTCAAAATCATCAATCTTGAAACCTACATCTTCTTGAGGCTTCCTTTCGGGTAAATCTATATTTGAAAGCCAAACATTTTTATTCCTCAACTGACCATTTTTTTCCAAACGACCAATAAAACGCACAGTGGAATACATATGCAAATCACGTGATCGTAATACAAAATTCTGTAACTTCCCTTCCGCCTGTAAACATAAAGATGCACCAACTACAACGGTGGTTTTTGGATCACTTATACGGTTCTGAGCATCACGGAAAGAATAATATGCACCAACACGATAATGGTACATACCTATAATACGGTGAACCGGAACCGGCATGGCGGCCATAATCATATCAACAATTCTGCGTAATCTTGAAGGTCTACCTGAAATCAACAAGACATCACAATCATAGGTCCAAATTGCTTCGCACAATTTCGCTATGACATCACCCATAACATATGTGATCGAGGCCTCAACCTGTTGCACCTTGGCTATGATTTCCAAATCGGTTATTTTAAAATTTTCTGCTCCTGCTTTTTTGGCAAGGGTCTGAATGTAATTTTGGGATCGCTCGATATTTTCCTTGTCCTCACCAAGAACATCGCCAATATGGAATGCATCAAGTATATCGATTGTTCGATCAGTTAAATTTTCATAACGGGACAATATTGCCAATGCAACCGGTTCCAAAACATTATTGACAAAAAGCTGTCTTAAATGACGCTCCTGTTCTGATTGCCCTCCCCAGTCCTGTCCAATGGCGGAACTAAAAAATGCCTGGGTGTCAATTACGCCCGCTTTACGTAGGGAATTTTCCATTATGGGTAAAATGATATGCGTTATGATATGTTCAAGAATATCATCCCCTGCTATTTTAAAGCTTTCCCTAAATTCCTGATGTGGACAAATTGTCTCACCCACAGGCACAGAATAGGAACTTATCATCAAGTCAGTCGTTCCACCTCCAATATCCAAGCTTGCTATCCTAATTTTCGGTATCCGGTTATCAGTTTCCCTATCTTTATCGACATGACCGTTTAATTGCATGAACTCATCCAAATTTCCACCGAGACGTTCGGTAATCTCGTTATATAACCAAACGATTTGGGTTGCTGTTGCCTCATCAAGATGCGTGTGAATTTTTGGCCGTTCATTTGTAGATATACCCAGCATTTCGCAATATAAATCAATGGCTGAAATCGCACGATTACGTAAGATTTTCTGTTCTGCTACCGGCATACCGGGAGGTAATGTCAATGTTACAGACCGAAGATGTCTCATTAAAGTTTTATTTTGTCTTTGTTCACGATTTTGAGGTGAGTTCATCTGTAATCTTGCTTGAAACAAAATTTCCACAAGCATAAAGGTAAATAATGAACTCCGTGAAAAATTTGGTTGTGTAGTGATATTCTCCCCTATTAAACGTTCCTCCTCAGTCAAAACACGACCATCCGGTGAAATCATTGCCATAAATGCCCCCGTAACTGGAGGATCGATTATTCTGCCCGAAATACCCATGGAACGGCTATTGTAACGCCAGCTTTGCAAAGATAAACGCGTGTCCCATATATATCTTTTAGGAGATGTGATACCGGTTATACCTTCATTTCCAATTCTTGTCCCTGCCAAATGTGCCGCCTCATAACCTACCCTGACCGGACTTGGCCAATAAAAGGCAGACACCCTTCCGGAACGACGAGAGAGAAGATCACTTCCAAAATTTGCACGAGCAAATTCTATACAGCTTGGAAATGGTTTGTCATATTTAAGATTGGGACGTGAAAGATCTCTAAGAATCAAAGGATAGCTATTTGAAAAATTAACATCCTGTCCCGGATGATCCTCAACTAAAATTCCACAGCTCCTTGAATTTCCCAAATCCAGAATTAGGTCTACCTCAACCGGGACTTGTGATGTTATTCCCTTACCACCATCCAGCAAATGCACTGATGGTAAGGTTTGCAAGGAGGTTAAAATCTGTAGGAATGCCTGATAGACGGCATAATGCCAACAATATCGTTCTTCATATAAAGAACTATTGACAACATTTTCCTGTTTGATTTTCAAAAGCCAATCACCAACCCATCCTTCATTCAAAAACCATGCCACATCAGTAAAATTAGAAACGAATTTATAACAGTCCTGTCTTTGGCTATCTTCTATAGTGGGTGCATTATAAATTTCATTATTATCCTGTGTTTGCAAACTTGTATCAAAGACAAGATCAAATTGATACAAATCCTCCCTTATCTGTGTAAGATATCCACGTACCCAATTTGCCGGTCCATTTCGAAAATGCTCATTACCTGTTTCTTCACCCGATATGAGCGCAAAAAAAGGCAAGGGTATCCATTGATGCAGAAACATTTGCATCATCCCTTTCCAGGAAATCTCATAAATCTGATTTTCAGGTGGAACCTGACCGGATTGAACATCCCTCAACACACCTGTTTCGGGATCCTCCCTAAGGGAATGCAAGATATAACGTGGTGTACCATCATCATATTCACCATTACGCTCTTCCCAAAACCAGCAATGAACATTTTTTAATTGCGCAACAGGAATTTTAATAGACCAAAACTGTATTCCACTGTCAGGAATTAAAGTGATGATACGAGACATATGATTCTCAATCCCCTGAGAAATATTAGGACACAAATTGATAGATTAAACTATAACAGCTATTATAAAATAAAAAATAAATAATTGAATTGTTTTAACGACCCAGTTTTTATGAAATAATTTTGAAAATCTATTTAAATATAAATTTCAACCAATTAAAAAATAAATAATATTCTGAGTATGATTGAACACTATATTAATTGAGCTTCATATCTTGACTATATAAATCAAATACCGTACCTAAATAACTAGGTATATTAATAATCATGAACATTCCGATTGAAAACAATCAAAAACGGTTTTTACCCATTGTCGCAGCAATATCATTTTTCATGGCTGCACTTGATTCAACTGCCGTCAATACAATAATTCCCTACTTATCCAATTTTTTTAACACACCTTTATTCAAAACAAAAAATATCATTATTTATTATATGGTGGCTGGGTCTCTTTTCATTCCCCTTACGGGATATCTATGCCAAAAACATGGATGTCGCATAATTTTTTGTCTTTCACTGGCAATTTTTACATCTGGTTCTCTTTTATGCGGACTTTCCCATAACTTGAATGAATTGTTAATCGCAAGGATTATTCAGGGTTCTGGAGGAGCACTTATGCTGCCGATCGGTCGATTGGCAATTATCCAGACCTTTTCCAAAGACGAACTGGTAAAAGCATTAAGTATGGTAACCCTTCCCGCTTTGACTGGTCCCTTGATCGGTCCCATTGTTGGGGGGATGATCACTTCTTATTTTCATTGGTCTCTAATATTTTTAATCAATATACCCTTCGGTATTCTTGGAATTATATTTGCCTTACGAATTTTCCCCGATATCAAGGATAAATCAATTAAAATGGATTATACAGGGTACGGAATATTTGCCATTTCAATAGCCTTTCTTACCTATGCACTCAGTCTATTTAGTGAAACAAAACAATTTAAAATTCCAACCCTGATTCTTATTCTGGGCATTCTTTTAATGATATTTTACTGGATAAAATCCTATAATCATAAACACCCCTTATTTCATCACAACCTTTTTAAAGTAAGAAGCTTCACAATTGGAATTTTCGGTAACATCGTTGCACGTATCGGATGCGGCGCCGTGCCGTTCATGCTGCCATTGATGTTACAAATTCTATTGGGACTTTCACCCGTAAAATGTGGTTTTGCAATGTTACCATTGGCCATTGCTTCTTTTGTAGGAAAATCTTTCGTCGATCAGATTATAAGACAAACCGGTTACCGACGTTTTCTGTTTATCAACACTATATTGCTCAGTTTTTCATATATTTCGTATGTAACTGTAACAAGTTCATCCAGCTGGACATTACTGGTTGTTCTCATGCTCATTACTGGATTTATAAATTCCATTCAATTTACAGCTATGAATACAGTTACCGTTATTGATCTATCTTTTCGTAAACAACCTTCAGGAAGCGGTCTATTATCCACAGTCATGCAACTTTCCATGGCTTCTGGTGTTGCCGTCTCTGCAATACTTTTAAATGTAGATCAATCTTTGCATCCCAATTCCGCTCCTGCAATGCATTTTCATTTTACATGGTTTTGGTTGGGTATAACGACACTTTTCAGCTCTTTTATCTTTTGGTTTTTGCCAAAAGGAAAATAATTATTCTTCCCTATTATTTATAAAATACAATTTTTCACGTTTATAGGATATCCATATTTTATTTAGTGCAAACCAGTCTGAACCAATCAGCATATCTGCTTCATCATGCAATGGGGATACGGTCAATGTAGGTTTGATTTCAACCTGTCCACCAATTTCGAAACGCTTAAATTGATACCAGTGATAAACAACCTCTTTTGAACCAATCGAGCTTGCCAGTCCACCCGGACGTGTGGCCAGCTCATTTTCATGAATTCCCATTTCTTTTACTTTTTGAAGGGCAACTATTCGGGATCGTGCACCACTGTCAATTAGGGCTTCTAGGGGAAACTGATCAATTCTTACCTTTGTAAACACACGAAAACCTTTTTTGTCCAAATCAGTAATATGACCTTTTTCTTGCCAAAAAGGTGGTACCATACATAATAATGAATGGCTGTTCACCTCCCATAAATTCAGCTTTCCTGTTTTTAATGAAAATTCAACATCAAAATTTGATAATATATCTCCACCGATCAATCCTGAAATGGCAGGTTTAATTCTTGGAAATTGAGGTAAATTACCAACTGGTATAGATAAAGCGCCCAGATTGTACGTTCCTATGTGCATATTTCGGATAAAAACATTTTGTACTGTTTTACTTCCCCCTTTTGAACCCAGTATTATTGTTTTTTGGCCTGGATCCACAGGTAAATGCAACCTTGAAGCTCCATCCAAAGAAATAAGACTTCCTTCTGATCCTGTGTCAATAATCAGGGAAACCATTTGTCCATTAATTTGAAAATCCCCTATTATATAACCTCCTATATTTCTGAGAGGAATTTGCGCAATTTTTTCATAACTGCATAAATTCCTTTCGGCTTTGGCAGAATCAAAAGACCATAAGCCTGTAAAAAAATAAAATGTCAGAATGAGTTTTTTCATATTTTTCTGTTTATATTTGCTTTGGGATGGGCTTTATTCCATACTTCCAGTAAATGAGATTCATCCATCAATGTATAACGCTGCGTTGTAGACAGGCTTGCATGTCCTAACAACATCTGTATTGTTCTTAAATCTCCTCCGTTTTGTAAAATATGGGTGGCAAATGAGTGACGTAGGGCATGAGGTGTTGCCAATTCTGACAATCCCGTAATGCGTCTGTATTCACGCATATTTTTTTGGGCAATCGATGGATTTAACCTTTTGCCTTTAACACCGACAAAAACTGGTGATTGAGATTTTATCATAAAAGGGTAATGTTTTTCCCATTTTATTAATGCCTCAGCCACATAGGACAAAATCGGCACAAGTCGTTCCTTGTTTCCTTTACCGGTTATCCTTAGGGTTGCACCCTCACGGGTCAGGTCTGCATTTCTGAGATCCCCCCAATTTAAGGATAAGGCTTCAGACAACCGCAAACCACAACCATACAACAATGTAAATAAAGCGATGTCACGATTTTGAGTCATTGGCGACTGATCAACAATTGCAATATTCCTAGTCAACTCTGAAGCCTCTTTTTCCGTCAATGGATGAGGTAAAGGTTGATTGACCTTTGGAATCTTTATTAATGAAGCAATATTATTCTCAATATAATAAAACCTTGCCAAAAAGCGATAAAATGACCGTAATGCGGATAAACGCCTTTTACGTGTACGGATTGCGGCATCTTGCGTATGTCGACCCTGACCAAGATAATGACTTTTAAGGGCTTTATTGTTTTCATCCGCCATCCATGCCCTGACATCCTTATATGAAAGATCGGCAAGATCATGCCCGGTTATTTCTTTCCCCCTATAATTTGCAAAAAATTGTAAAAAAAGGGTTAAATCTTGTTGATAGGCAATAATACTATTAGATGAGGCTCTTTGACTGTCCCTCATCCATTTCAAGAAATGCTTTAAATAATCTTCTGCCAGCATGATTGGATCCTTTCAACGCGATTCTGTCACTGAAATGATAATTTATTATAAATTCCATATTCTGTAAAAATGATTGACCGGCCCATGTCCCTTACCCACTTGCAGCTGATTGCCAGCCTTAAGTGCATGCCCTAGATAATTCTTGGCCTCTCTGACCGCATCAGGAATTTTCATAACGGGAATCAAGGCTGTTATGGCAGAAGACAACGTGCATCCTGTCCCGTGATTATTATTTGTCATCACTCTTTCATCTTCATAATCGAAAATTTCATTCTTATTACATAATACATCAAAACAGTTAAATCCCTCGAGATGTCCCCCTTTTAACAAAACCCAATGAGATCCAAATGAAAGTAATTTCTGTGCCTCCTCTTTCATTTCCAGCATTGTTATTGGATCATCTCTATTCAATAAAACGCATGCCTCCGGGATATTTGGGGTAATAAGGGTGGCAAGAGGAAATAGTTCGTCCTTCAATGCATTAACTCCCGCATCATTGATCAAATAATCACCGCTTTTTGCCACCATGACAGGATCAATAACGACCTTGGCAACATTATATTCTCTCAATTTCTGGGCTACAATCCTGACAATAAGCTCATTGCCAAGCATTCCGATTTTGACAGCGTCAACATGGATATCCTGAAAAATCGCATCGATCTGATCTGCAACCATTTTAGGATCCATAATCTGAAAAGATCTTACCCCTTGGGTGTTTTGCGCAACAACCGCCGTTATGACTGACATTGCATAGGTTCCCAATGCGGAAAAGGTTTTGATATCAGCCTGGATTCCCGCCCCTCCACTTGGATCGGTTCCAGCAATTGTTAAAATATTTTTAATCATGTAGATCCCAATTTATGTCTAATATTTTATGATTATAGCTTTAATTCATTCTAGAGATATATTTTATCTTAAATCCAGAACATATAATTTCAAACAATGCTATACTATCCTCATAAAATAAGATTTTGCCTCAATTTCAATTGAGTTTGTCAAATGAATCCTGATATTTTATCTGATATGCCTCTATCTTACCGTAAAACAGTCCCGGTTCTTCTCCCTTACCCATTCAAGGAACCTTTTGATTATATAATTCCACACGACCTAAAAGTAGAAAAAATCATTCCCGGTACCCTGGTTATTGTACCGCTCAATCAACGTAAGGAAATAGGGGTTGTCTGGCAAGATCACGTTCTATCAGGCAATTTGTCTTTATCACTCACCCCCACCCCCAAAAAAGAAAAAAGAAAATTAAAAGAAATTATTTCGATTTTACCCATTCAGCCCCTACCGAGAGTTTTAATGCAATTCATTGATTGGATGGCAAATTACAATTTTACGGAATCAGGTTCCGTTCTGGCAATGGCAATCCGTAATATCAGAAATCTCACCGTTCCCTTAAAAAAAGAATATGGGTGGATAAAAACATCACCTTTGCCAACAAATTTGAAAATTACCGAAAAAAGAAAAAAAATTCTGGATTTCATGAATATTCCAGATCAAGCCTATACAACAAGGGAATTGACAGAAAATTTACATATAAAACCTTCGGTTATTTATGGACTGGAAAAATCAGGGGGCATTTTCAAACAACCCCTTACCAATTTTACGCAATTTTCAAAACCTGATCCCAATTTTCATCAACCTAACCTTTCCGAAGAACAAACCAAAGCAACAATTTTTTTAAGAAAACAAGTAGATAAGAAAAAATTTTCTGTAACTTTACTGCAAGGCATTACCGGTTCAGGAAAAACAGAAGTTTATATGCAAGCCATAGCTTCCTGCATCGAACAGAATAAACAAGTTCTGGTTTTATTGCCAGAAATCGCTTTGTCAGCTCAATGGACCAACCGGTTTTACAAACGTTTTGGCGTAAATCCTGCACTATGGCATTCCGATCTAGGTTTGAAACACCGTAAACAAACCTGGATGGCTATATTAAAAAATGAAGTTTTCGTGTTAGTTGGCGCGAGATCCGCCCTATTTCTACCTTTTTATGATCTGGGATTGATAATTGTAGACGAGGAACACGAATCTTCCTTCAAACAGGAGGAAGGTGTTATCTATAATGCCAGGGATATGGCCATTGTCAGGGCTAAACTATCCTCGTGTCCTATTATTTTGGTTTCCGCCACCCCTTCAATGGAAACCCTGATAAATGCGCATCAGGGAAAATATTTTCATCTCACCTTAACCAAACGACATGGTGGGGCTATCATGCCACGAACCGAACTGGTTGACATGAAAATACATCCACCAGAAAAAGGACATTTCCTGTCACCACCTCTTGTAAAGGCAACACAGGAAAAACTTGACAAAAACGAACAGGTCTTGTTTTTTTTGAACAGGCGCGGTTACGCCCCTTTAACTTTATGCCGTGCTTGTGGTTACCGTCTTGAATGTCCACATTGTTCAGCATGGTTGGTTGAGCATCGCAGCACTAGAAAACTGGTATGTCATCATTGCGATTATTTTATACCCGTTCCGCTGGAATGTCCCCATTGCAATACCAAGAATAGTCTGGTTCCCATTGGTCCTGGAATTGAACGCATTACCGAAGAGGCAAGAATTACCTTTCCTGACGCAAAAATCCTTGTCATGTCCAGTGACTGTTTAAACAGCCCCAAAATGACAGCCGAAGCCGTTCGCCAAATTATGCGAAAAGAAGTCAACCTTATTATCGGCACCCAAATTGTTGCCAAGGGATGGCATTTCCCTGATCTTACTCTTGTTGGGGTTATAGATGCCGATTTGGGATTAACCGGCGCAGATTTACGTGCGGCTGAAAAAACATTACAGTTATTGAATCAGGTCGGGGGTAGAGCCGGTCGAGCCAGATTTCCCGGTACAGTTATAATTCAAAGTTTTTTAACAGATCATCCCGTAATGGAGACGTTAATCAAAGGTGATTTCAATCAATTCATGATCGAAGAGGCGCATGAGCGTAAAGCCGGATTTTGGCCTCCTTACGGTCGATTGGCCGCCATAATCGTAAGTGCAGATACAAATCAGGATGCTTTGGAAACAGCTCAAGAACTCGGTCTAAATGCACCCAGCCGAGATGGGGTCATCGTTTTGGGACCTGCCCCAGCTCCCCTATCTCTGCTTCGTAACCGTTATCGACAGCGTTTATTGTTAAGAACACATAAATCCATCGCCATACAGCCGATCCTACATCAATGGTTGGATCCAATTAAACCCAAAAAAAACGTAAAAATAACCGTGGATATCGATCCAATATCGTTTTTGTAAAATCAATTAAGATTTATAGTCTGAATATTTTCATAATTAGAATTCATATAAAATATTCTGTATGAAATCTTAATTAATCGCTCGCATCCAATGATGTTTTTATTTATTATGTTTTTTCGTTATTAATTTATTTGTACTGATCAGGAGATCCCATGCCTAACTCCCCTACAATTCATTCTGATTCTCTTACAGAAGGATTGATGGATTATTCAAAGGAACTTTTAATCGTCACACATAACGGACGTTTTCATATTGACGATGTTTTCGCCTTTACAACCTTATTTCTTGCATTGGATTTAGAAAATAGACCCTTTCGGCTAGAAAGAACACGTAACCCTGAAATCATTGAAAAAGCTGATATTGTTTTTGATGTTGGGGGAATTTTTGATGGTAAGCGTTATTTTGACCATCACCAGATTGGTGCTCCTGAAAGAGATATCAAACAGACACCCAAAAACATGGAAGGAACCATTCCCTATAGTTCTGCTGGTCTTATATGGACCGCTTTTGGCTTGGATGTCATTAAAAAACTAGCCCCTGACCTGGATGAGAAATCACATCGTGTTGCGCATAGTGTAATTGAAAAAGCGCTAGTCATTCCCATAGATGCAATCGATAATGGAAAAATGCAACCTGAAAACGGATTAAATTTTTCATCAATCATAAATATTTTCAATCCTGCGTGGGATTGCGACGACCCGTCAAACCAGCTGGAACGTTTTTTTGAGGCAAGTAAAATCGTTCAAACTGTTTTGATTTATCAACTTAATATTGAATTTGCTCGTAACAGAGCCATCAGCTGTTGTGAAGAAGCATACAAGAACAGCCCCGATAACCGTATTTTGATGTTGCCTCGCTGGATGCCACATATATATCCGATTTTTGCCAATGCTTGGAATACACAACTGGTAATTTACCCTGCAGAAAATGAATGGCGTGTCGGAACAGTTCCGATCCGTATGCACGGAAACGATCGACGTAGATTGTTTCCTGCCAGCTGGGGAGGATTAGAAGGTGAAAACCTAGAAAAAGAAACAGGAATTCTGGGGGCGAAATTCGTTCACAAGGGATTGTTCATAGCTGTTGCCACATCAAAAGAGGCAGCAATTGCACTTGCGCACAAAACCCTGGAATAATTTATAGAAAACTATAATTAAGGATTAGAATTCGTGTTAATCCTTAATCTTGTCTAATCTAATTTACAGGTGAATACCCAAGCATAAATATTTGATTTCAAGATAATCATCTATACCATATTTGGAACCTTCCCTTCCAAGACCTGATGCCTTTATTCCGCCAAAAGGTGCCATTTCATTTGAGATCAAACCAGTATTAATTCCCACAATCCCGTATTCCAAGGCTTCTGATACACGTGTTATTCTTGAAATATCATTGGCATAAAAATAGGATGCCAAACCAAATTCCGTATCATTGGCCAGATAAATAACCTCTTCTTCAGTTTCAAAGCGATATACAGGCGCCAATGGTCCAAAAGTTTCCTCTTTCGAAACCAGTGCATTAAATGGTACATTCGATAAAATTGTCGGCTCGAAAAAACATCCCTCAAGAGCTTCACCACCAATGACAACAGTTGCGCCTTTATTTACAGCATCATCAATATGTTCTTTCACCTTTTTCAAGGCATTTCGATCAATCAAGGGACCAATGGTTACATCTTTATTCAATCCATTGCCAACCTTGAGTTTGGTAACGGCATGTTTAAATTTTTCAATAAATTGATCATAAACTGAATCATGAACATAGAATCGATTTGCACAGACACAAGTTTGACCCGCATTTCGATATTTGGACATCATTGCCCCTTCCACCGCCGCATCAATATCTGCATCTTCAAAAACGATAAAGGGTGCATTCCCCCCCAATTCCATTGATAATTTTTTTACCGTACCAGCTGATTCCTGTATTAATTGAGCGCCAATTTCTGTTGATCCTGTAAAGGTTAGTTTACGAACAATTGGATTAGAGGTCAACTCTCCACCAATTTCCCCTGAGGATCCTGTAATGATATTGAAAACCCCTGGCGGTAATCCAGCTTCTTCAGCAAGCACACCCAGGGCCAAGGCAGAGTAAGGGGTCATACTTGCGGGTTTAAGTACCATTGAACATCCAACTGCCAATGCTGGACCAGCCTTGCGGGTAATCATCGCGTTGGGAAAATTCCAGGGGGTAATTGCTGCTGTAACCCCAATTGGTTGTTTAATAACCGAAATCCGTTTATTTGCCATGTGTCCGGGAATAGTATCGCCATAAACCCTTTTTGCCTCTTCGGCAAACCATTCCAGATAAGACGCGCCATATTGAATTTCCCCCTTAGCCTCCGCCAAGGGTTTCCCCTGTTCAAGTGTGAGAATTAATGCAAGATCATCCTTGTTTTCTTCCATTAATTCATACCAACGACGCAAAATGACAGATCGCTCTTTTGCGGTTTTTTTTCGCCACGCAATCTGGGCGGTTTGTGCGGCTTTAATAGCCTTTTTTGTTTCGTTACCACCCATTTTCGGAACAGTTCCAATAATTTCATCAGTTGCAGGATTGACAACCTGAATTACTTGACCATTATCTGCATTCAACCATTGACCATCAATGAAACATTGCTGTTTGAACAATGACTTGTTTTTTAAATCGTCAAGACTTTTTTGAACCATGCCTGTTGCTTTCTATCATATGGAATAATTAATGTTATTGAGATTATAACAAAGCGAATTCTATTTTGTTATAATTTACATTATCATAACAAAGAATTGTTTTTGATTTATATTATATAATAGATCCATATTAAAATTTTACTGAAAACAACTTGCATAACAATCTATTTTGCTGTTGTATATTTTGTAACAAAATTACTTAAAACTAAAGATAAAAGAAAGATAAGAAAATGAATTCCGGAAAACAATTTCCGATTAAATTCTCCCAAAATCCAAACAGCCTGTCAAAAAAGGAACGTGAGGCAATTTTAAAAAAACCTGGTTTTGGGCAAAAATTCACAGACCATATGTTGATAATTCATTATAATGATGAAAAGAAATGGCATGATGCGGAAATCAAAGCTTACGGACCAATTAGTTTAGATCCTGCCGTTTGCGTTTTTCATTATGCACAAGAAATATTCGAAGGCATGAAGGCCTATAAGGCAAATGATGGTCGTATTCTTTTATTCAGACCCGAAGCCAACGCCAAACGTTTTGCCAATTCGGCCAAAAGGCTTGCCATGGCCCAACTTCCTGAATCACTCTATTTACAATCCATAAATGAATTTGTTAAAGCGGAAAAGAATTGGATCCCAGACCAGGAGATAGGTTCTCTATATCTCCGTCCTTTCATGATTGCCAGCAAACCTTATCTTGGTGTTAAACCTTCCCCGGAATATCTATTTATGCTGATTGCCTCGCCAGCCGGTTCCTATTTTTCCAAAGATGCACAATCTGTATCTGTATGGGTTTCTGAATTCTATACAAGGGCGGCCCCCGGTGGAACTGGAGAGGTTAAATGTGGTGGAAATTATGCAGCCAGCCTTGCCGCCCAACAGGAAGCTACAAAAAATCAGTGTGACCAACTTATTTTTCTTGATTCTGTAGAGCATAAATGGATTGAGGAAATGGGAGGGATGAATATCTTTTTTGTATTCAAAGATGAAACTTTACTAACCCCCCCCTTAAGTGGAACCATTCTACCTGGGGTAACCCGTGATTCTCTTATTACCTTAGCAAAAGATAAGGGACTGACCGTTAAACAGGAAAAATATTCAATCCATCAATTGATTGACGATATTCAATCAAAAAAAATCTCTGAAATCTTTGCCTGTGGCACTGCCGCTGTCATTACGCCTATTGGAAAAATAAAAAATTCAAAAGGCGAATATATTATAAATGAAGGTAAATCAGGAAAAATTACCCAAGACCTTCGTAAAAGTTTGATTGACATTCAATTCGGAAATGTCATTGATCCCTATCAATGGGTAAAAGTAGTAAAATAAAAACTTTTTGTTTTTCTTATCTTTAATAACCATTTTCCAAACTAAATAAATATATTTTAGGGAAAATGGTTTTCATTTTTCTGAAAATCCGAATTTAGCATGGCTTATACAATAATTAAACTTACTTAACATGGATGGCAATCCAAGCAAATCAACAATATTTACGGGTTGCTGACCATATTCAACAACAACCAAATCTGCATAGGATAATTTTTGTAACAAATAGTTGAAATCCCTTAAATTCAAACGATTCATCAACATATTCTTATCCATCGCTTTCATCGTGAACAAAAAATGTTCCTTATTAATTGTCAAGGCTATATTTTTATTTTTACCCGGAATTTGCTTACCTTTTGAATCCCATAAAATCAAACCAACATTATTTGCATCCCTTTCAAACCCAAGAACCAGATCATTTGAAAGAACATGACATGAATCAATTTGCTGTTTCATATGTGAGTAATGAAACGCTGTCCAATTTCCTTCATGTCCATCCAGATGATATGTTTGTTCCGCAGCTTTCACTTGCAAGCAAAATAAAAATAAACTGTAAACTAAAAATAAATAATTACGAAACATCATCTTGATTATCTTTTAAATATACCTGTGGACTGATGACCATTTTCGTCTATATATGTACATCTTGCTTCGCGATCATTCAATCTTGTACAAACATTTTTACCACTGATAAGATGAAAATCCCCCTGACAGTCCTCTGGTTGATTCAGTACAAGCTGTTCGCCCTGAAACCCGGCATATAAAGGTCCCTGACATGTCCCACCATCTCGCCTTGTTAAAACCTGATGACCCGCCGCGTTCGGATTAAAACACAAGGACCAGTTTGTTACAGGTTGATGAGAATTGAAAAATAAACCGTGCGTATATAATTCTAAATGTGTTGTCAAATGCCAACATCCCTTTAACATTGTCGTGTCTTTCTTGTTCCAGGATTCTTTTGGAAGATCAACCTTGTTATTGGATTTAACATCTGTTTTTGGTGGAACAGTTGAATTTACGGGAGGTTTTGGAACATTTTTTTTCTGCAAAGTTTCTATATCAGGTAAATTCGGATTATCTTTCAGGGATGGTATTTCAGGTAATTGTTCAGGAGGTGGTAAAGGGTCAATTTTTGTTGGATCAATAGGTACTAAGGGTTTTACCGAAGGAATTCGACATTGATTTTGTAAAATATTCCACTGTTCAAGCAACTTATTTCGTTCATCCGCCAATTGATCCTGACGTTTTTTGTCATTCATTACATGCCTGACTTTATTTTCCGAAGGATAAATGATTTCACATTTTTTTCCATTTAAATCTTCATCCGTCCAAAATATTGACGTCAATAAACCTAATGCAAAAGCACTCAATGCTGTAATCCAAGGAAATCTGTTCCAAAAAAACAAATGATTTCTCTTTTTTCTCTCAACACCCATCAATGGATCATAGGTTTTCTGGTCACATGAAAAACCCCATGCAGTGATTACAGGTTTTCCATCAACGGCATACAAAAAATCCAAGCCAGGAAATTGACAGCATTGATTGAAAAATCTTGAAAGCGTGAGACCAGGATAATGTTGAGTTATTTCCTCAATATCCAGCAAAATTGAACGTGTTGCCTGTAATAATTTTTGCTGCTGATTTTGATCAAGTTCTTTCCATGAAAAACTTGTTTGTCCCTCCGCATTCCAACGAACGATATCGTTATTGAATTCTGGCTGAGCAAAAATTCTTGCGTGATCCGCATCACTATAGGTTAATATTTCATTATATATCTGATGATAAAAATTCTGTTGCCGATTAAAAAGAGGTTTTAACCGATTGATTTTTTGTCGACTTAATACCAAAACCATCAGGTTCATTCCTTATTGACCAAAGAATGAAGATCATTTTGTTTTTTTAGTATCACGCCAACAACAAGCAATGTCAAAAAAAACAACACCAAAGGTAAAAGCCAATAATAACGACAATAATTTATTGATATGATTCCTTTCCACCATGGCAATATCATCAATAATAGTAAAATGAGACCACTTGTTATCCATGGCCAAAAATTTTTGTTCTCAATGCGATTATTAAATGGTGAAACTGGAGGAGGAAGAATTGTCATAACTTTCATATTCCTCTCCTTTCCCTTGGCGGACAAAACTTCCTTTTTTGAATAAGGCTGATTTGATTCATGTCCCCATTCCAATATGGCTGGTCCATGAGGGGTTGCGATTATGAATTCGTCATTGGGAAATTGTAATGCATCCAAAAGAAGCTTGCCTCTTTGCTTTTGCAATGAATCTGGAGAGTTTATCAAACACTGAGCGTATTTTTTCCCTTTTTCGATATAATCATACGCCTCTTTTAAATTCTCCTCTTTTGATAAATGTTTGACAGGGAGATTTTGGCTGTCGACAGGCAAATACCAATCAACCTCTCCTCTTCCCCGATCCAATTGAGGTTCAAGCAATAAAGCGGCACATTCAGGACCGACATTCTTCTTCAAAAGATCATGCAGAATATGCCAGTTTTCCAATATCAACTGACCATTCATTCCAAGGGGTTTTGCCTTATTGAAATTAGTTGTAACAATCGGTCTTCCTGGAATAAATTGCAATTTCATTTTAAATTATCCTTTTTAGATTCAATAGGATCAGAAGATGATTGATTATTATCCTGCTCGGATTTGTCAGATTTAAATGCGGGCTTGTCAGCCGATTGGTCTTGCTTTTCCACCGGTTCAGACTGGCAGACTCCCGATTGAACCTGGATAGGTAGATTTGAGGATTGTAAAACTCTAACAATCATGTCGGATTTTTGGGCATAATTTCCATGGGAGGATGTATACTGATCCATCGTTACAAACGTGTTTACTCCAACTACCCTTCCACAAAGATCAACCAGTGGACCTCCAGAATTACCCGGGGAAACCATTGCGCTATGAGGCATTATTTTTTCGCCATTGTGATTATTCTGAATTCCGTTAATCTGTCCCTTGGTCAATATAACACCAGGAATTGCTTGTAGATCACCCTTCATCAGTCTTTGCATCGCATCATCCTGGCTTATCATGATTCCCGGATAACCTGCAGCGACAACATCCTGTAAGGGTCGTGCATCTAATGAAAAACTCAGAGGTTGTTGCGGTGGCGCATTTTCAACCTTAAGAATTGCCAGGTCCAGTCCTCCATTTTCTATAGTCTGACTTACAGAAACAACATGAGCAAGTTTCAACTGTCCCAAGGATTTATTGGTAACCATTACAGAATTGTTCTTGGCATTTTCAACCACATGTCGATTAGTCACGATTGTGTCGGATGTGACGAAAAATCCTGTACCCGAAGCGGCAGATACATCATCGTCCTTTAACACCATTATAAAAACAGTACTTTTTTCAAGCAGTTCCGGTAAACTACCTTCAAAAATTTTTCCGGTTGAAGTCATTGGTGTAAATGGATGTTCTAAACTTTTATTTAATGATGGATCTGCACGAGATTCCCTTATGTTACAGGGTGGATTTTTTAACTTATCCTTCAAAATCTTAATTTCTGTTTCCAGATCATGATTGGATTTCTCTATTTGCGGATATTGTTTAACAAGATTATGAGCTTCCCGAACTGTAATTCCATTAATTTTGATTGGATGTTCAGCAAAAATTATTCGCCAACCCAACAATAAACCTATAAAAAAAAACAAAATCGCCGCTATTAATCGAGATAAAACAAATCTATTATTGAAATTTGTCAAAAACCGAAAACGTGATGATATTTTAGGATTTACCGTAGAATTTTCTTGTGATTTAATAGATGACTTTATTTGTCCATTTACCTTTTTTTCATCAGAGAAATGTGAAATAGCGTCTTTTGCAGGTTTGGGCTCAGATGAAAATTGAAACAATGATGGTAAATATATTCCTGATTTTTTATTGTCCTGAAAAGAATTTGCTCCCCAATTCTTAATAATTATCTTATCCCCGCTTATAAGAATATCCCTAAAATCCGTAATATGTAAAACAGCTTCAACAATTTTTCCGCTCGAACTGTCCCTGGATATATTTTCAAACAAATTTTTAAATGAAATAGCCATTTTCTGATAAATTTGCTGCTTTTGCTGCCCAGTTATTATTTTTGGCTCTTCAAAGGTATCCACATACCAGGAAATCAATAACGTATCTTTATTTTGATTTTCTGTAACAACAGGTTCAGCCAATTGTATATCTGGACAATACTGAGAAAAAATTTTGATGATCAAATCGTATTTTTCATAAATAATTTGATCATTTATAGTCATTATTTCTGATTTTTTTAGATTCTGTTTGTCAAGAAGAAATAATGTCATATTTGCTCGCAAATTTTATGAAATATCTTTTAAACTTAATGATAGTAATCCAATGTTATATTCTTGCCAAGTATGGCATAGCAAAGCCAAGCTTTGAGTCCCGTATAACAAGTAATTATCAATAAAATAAAATCAGGCAAAACTTGCCAAAACTATTCATTTTTAAAGACAAAAAACAAAAAATAATTTAAGATAATTGAAAAAATCAAATTAGGATTTTTAAATAAACCTTTTTCCAAATTATATTATAATAATTTCAAATGTAAAAAAATAACGGAATGATTTTCCAAATCGGATACACCAATGCTAACTATCAAAAATTATTTGAATTTGAATATCATTATCGGAATTACATTGGCATTAATCCCCTTATCTGCTCATGCAAAAAATGACAAGTCTTTGACAACAATGGAAATTCGGACTTTACAGACAAGGGAATTCCCGAATTTATCTTCTTCTCAAGCCTATCAAATTGCTTTGTCTACCTTTCAGGATCTTGGATTTATTATTACAGAAACTTCACCTGCCATGGGGCTTATCGCAGCCAACCAGACTCACCCTGATTTAAATCAGGTTATTTTGGCAACTTTAACTTTAAGTTCAAAAAATGATTCTGTTCATACAATCATTGCACGCCTATCCTTAAGTGCCTATCCACTTTATAATGGTGAAGAAGGTGCAAATTTAAACGGTGGTCCTCCAAGACAATCTGAAATCATTCGATCCCCTTTAACATATCAACAGTTTTTTGATGCCTTTTCCTATTCACTATCCCTTCATCAAAATTACACATCTCGATGAAAATGACACTTAAATTTTTTCTTTGCATATTGGGGTTGTCATGTTCCTCACTGACAGCTTGTTCAAACAATAATGAATCTATGCTTCCCGCCACTCAAAAACGTGTAAATGAAACGCGTACATTCGAGGCACCTAATCAAGATATTTTGTTGAAAACCATTATTACAACACTGCAGGATCAAGGTTTTAATATTGTAAAAGTCAATTTGGACAGTTCCGAGGTAACGGCACAACAAAACAGCAATATAATATTGAGTGTAATGACATATCCCATTGATAGAAATAAATTTGCTGTAAGAGTCAATGGACAAATTTACAATAATTTCAGCATTTCCTCAACCGGATATGAAAATATAGCAGACCCTGTTTTTTATCAAAAGAATTTTTTTGAACCACTATCCCGGTCACTATTCTTGCAAAATCATCCATTTTAACCTTACTGTAAATAATGGCTTTTCTATTTAATAATGGACAAACATCATGCGCTTTCTCAAATATGTGATTATTCCCACCACAGTTTTACTCATGGCTGGTTGTGAATCAGCATCAAAACAGACCCAAGATGCTCAGACGGCTCAAAATACAGATGCCCATCTGACTCTTGGAACCATTGAAAGCCAACTTCATAAAGGTATGAGTAATGCCTCGGTTGTTGAAATTTTTGGGCCACCCAATATTGTAACTTCCGATGATCAACATCAGGAAGTATGGGTGTATGATCGGATTTCAACCATGCGTACACATTCCAGTTCTGGAGGATGGGCAACCATTGTTATCCTCGGGTTGGGAAACAAAGCCAATACATCCAGCACGTCACAACGAACACTCACCTTGATTGTTAAATTTGACCATAATCAAAAAGTTAGAGATTATTCTTATAGATATAGCAATTTCTAGGAATGCAAACACTTTCTCGTATATATATTTCTATATCCCTTTGGGGCCAAATCTTCATTGGGATCATGGTTTTATTAAATCCGCTTCAAACTGTTTTGGCAAAACCGCAACAGACTCTTGCACTAAGGGCTATTCAGAGTCGATCATTTGAAACTACGGATCAGCAAAAAATGATCCAGGCCATTTCATCTACGCTGCAAGACATGGGATATATCATTGTGAGATCAAATGATCAGATCGGTTTTGTCACGGCAACCCATTTTACAGATGACATAATTGAAATTACCGTTACGACACAACCCAATAAAGATCATATTATCGTCAGGGCTACGGCTCGTATGAATAACTTGCCGTTGGACAAAAACCCTGAATTCTATCAAAATTTTTTCAATCAGTTATCTCAAGCCACATTCTTGAACGCCAACGCCATTTATTAGAGATCAGGATAAATTACGTGACAACGTATCAAAAAATTCCTGATAAACTTGGGGTGACGTTACAGGATATTGATTGTAGCGCAACGCTATACGAACTGTCGTACCATGGTTTACCATTGATATTATATTTGCCTGCATGATATGTCCGTTTTCCAGACGTATGACTTCAATCAGATGGCTTAGATCATCCACCCTGACAATTTGAAAATCCAGACTGACCAGTGTTTTAATTACGGCTTGATTAACCCTATTTATATCTGACTGATCAAATTGCCGCATTTGCATATTACGAAGCTGACCTGTCGGTAAGTCAGTTAATCTCAGGCTTGTTGGTATGGAATTCCCATTACATCCTGCCAACAATAAAACCACGACCACAGAAAATAAATGAAAAATTTTCATTAGGATTGAGCCTGTAAATAAATTGCTTTTGACAAAGCTTCAAAGAAATTCTGATAAATTTTTGGATCCCGGACTAACCAGATTTCACCGACATGTCCGTCATTGTAAAAATCACGCATTTCAATTGAAACATGAATTTGAAATCCTTTTTTATTATTTTCCAAAGGTAAAAGCACAACAGAAACAGAACTGTTTTTCTTGGCAACATATAAACTATTTTGTCCACCAGCCAGTTCAAACGGTCCCAGCTGAATTGCCAAATTTCCACCCGCCCACGGTTTTTGATGAAAATGAGTGATCGGAATTCCAAAAAAACTCAAAGGCTGACCAATATCATATGTCTGGTCTGCATATAAGGTGCCAACCCCCGCATTCACCTCTCTTATAACATAATGCTGATCTTGGACAACATTCATTACAGCACGCATAAGCTCTGATCTATCAGTTATATCGAAATCCCTGCTTTGCATCGAAAAACGAGCGACCCTGTCTGAGGTTAACCTCATACTATTTTGAGGAGGTGTATCAGAAGCTGAACATGCACTTAAAAAAATTAAGATGACAACCAAACTGTCTAGACAATAAGAAATTAGGTTTTTCTTATTCATATTCACATAATCCGTCTTGACTTCTGAAATCTTGAAACGAATTTCCAATATTTAAAAGCCTATATTTAATATCTGTAACAAATATTGTAATAATAAAATATACAGTTTCATTCTACATTAATATTTTCCCATATTAAAATAAACAAGATATATTTGTTTGGATCGTTTCGTTATAAATTCTTTACCGTTTTACCATGGATTCTTTATGAGTGATAAATCAAACATCAGGGCAGGTTCAATCGAAAGGGTAACTCCTAGCAATAAGCAGGGAAGTTTTCCTTTAAAAATTGATTCTGATTCAGTCATTGGTTCCAAATATACTTTTTTTACTTAATTAACCCAATCTTTTGCCAGAATCCCTCTTGGAAAAACATGTTTGTGCCATTATTAATTTACCTTTCAACCATCAGGGATCAACTGCATTCTACACGATAGTGCTTTTTATGCCTGATTCCAAAAGTTATTACATTCCTATTCGGCGAGATTACTCAATTCCAAATGGAGGTTCTTTATTTTAATGGCTACCAAATATATGACCGTTTCCTGGGATCAATTACACAAAGATGCCCGTATATTATCTGAACGCTTGAGCAATTTTAATTTCAGAGGAATTATCGCGATAACACGTGGTGGGTTAATTCCCGCGGGAATTATTGCACGTGAATTGGAACTTCGTTTGATTGATACAATATCAGTTGTCACTTATGATGAGGAAAAAAGAGGTGAATTAAATATCATTAAAAATCCCTCCATTACCGAAGATGGTAATGGTTTTCTAATTATTGACGACCTCGTTGATTCGGGAATTACTGCCAAAGCTATTCGTAAGTTGTTACCAAAAGCTTATTTTGCCTGCCTTTATGCCAAACCTGCCGGCAAGGAATATACTGACCAATTTATCATGGAAGTTCAACAGGATATGTGGATCCTGTTCCCATGGGATATGGCCCCCGCCTTTGCACCCCCTCTTATCAAATCCCAAAAAAAATAAAAAAAAGCATATTTTATAAAAAAATAACTTGCCTTATAGCGCAGAACAGGATAGCTATAGGGCCATTCGGGGTGTGGCGCAGCCTGGCTAGCGCGCTTGTTTTGGGTACAAGAGGCCCCCGGTTCGAATCCGGGCTCCCCGACCATTAATAAAGACCTTGGGTTAAAATCCTTGGGTATTTTTTAATAAGCAAAAGAGGTTTTCATGACACGGGCGCGAATTTATAAATGCCCTCAAAAGGCTACACAATCTGGTAAAATTCGCAGTCATAGATGGATTCTTGATTATGGACAATCCTCCCCTCGATCACATGATTCCTTAACTGGATGGGTAGGATGTAGTGAGACACAAACTGAAGTAAAACTCAGTTTCCCTACAAAAGATCAAGCAATTCAATATGCAGAAAAAAATTCAATTGCTTATGATTTGGAAGAACCAGGTAGTCATCATTATGTTGTCAAAAATTATGAAGATAATTTTCACAACAATCGGAAAATGAACTGGACTCACTGAAATTATATTTTGCGCTCTTAGCTCAGCTGGATAGAGCAACAGCCTTCTAAGCTGTGGGTCGCTGGTTCGAATCCAGCAGGGCGCATTTCCAATTTTTCGCAAAACTGTTTAATCATTTTTCATAGATGGCAAATTCCAAATCTGTTGTTTCTGATGATAAACAACTTTAGGTAATAATACATAAATTGGATGATAATCAGGATTAAGCCATCTAAGAATTTGTGTCATATCCTTTTCATCCATTGCTGTACAACCTGAAGTCTCCGCATTCGCATTTTTTCTTAAATGTGCAAAGATACAGCTTCCATAATGAGGAATATTCTTCTCATTATGTTCAATGACAAAACCTAATTTATAAAGTTGGTCCCCTTTAAAATGAATATCCCTACGCATAGGTTCAGACAAAATAAATTTTTCTTTTAAAGAAAAATTTTGTTTATCAATAATTTGATTATATTGAGACGATGTAGGATCATCAATACAGTAGTCATATTGTGTCATGACATGGTAAGGATAATTTATAGAAAGATTATTCCTATAACCAAATGCAAAGCCTATTTTGAATATTCCAACAGGACTGCGCTTATCACCCTCTTTTTTGTACAGACCTTCTTGGATAAATGGATGCAATCCCCTGCCCCAAGCCAATCCTTGACTACCTAGAGATACAGAAACACCATTTCCTTTTTTGTGCCATTTTGAATGCAAATATTCAAATCTGTATAATTTTCCCCTATTACTATACCATCCATCAGTTATAACAACGATCATTTGCTGTTTTTTTTGCCAGTGATACAAAATTGATTTTTGTGTATGATTACAACCTGAAAAAAATAAACAACCTATTAATGGAATGATTTTTTTTGAAAATAAATTAAACAAATTATTCAATATCCATTTTTGATGAAAACCATATTCTCCAACAGAATCGAAAACAATTTTTACTATAAAAATACAATAATAACGTATCACCAAATATACAATTCATTAAGCTCCCACTTTTAATAAGTATCTCAAATAATATGTAATATTTTCAATTATTTCCCTAAGGTAAAGCTAATTATCTCCGATTAAATTACAATATAATAATTTCGTTGCAGTTAAATACATAATTACGTAAACATAATTCATATCCTGTTTTTTTCATTATTAAATTAGAACAATAGCGCAATAAATAAACATAAAATTTATAATAAAATTATCATATTTATATAATTCTTGTTTTATTCAATGGATAAATTATGTAAGAAGCGACATAATCTTAAATATTATATTTTCAGTTTCGAGGATTTTTATGTCTGTTTTTTCTCAATTTGACAATAATATACGCACTCAGAACTCTTTAAGAGATAAAATTACGGCGACAATACGACTTCCAGAAACGGAATGTGTCAAAACCCTACTTCCACAAGCTACCCTATCTGATGAAATGAACAGACAGATATCGGAACATGCAAGATCATTAACACAATATTTAAGAGAACATCGCAACTTGAAGGGTGTCGAGACTCTTGTTCAGGAATTTTCATTATCTTCCGCCGAAGGCGTTGCACTTATGTGCCTTGCCGAAGCTCTTTTACGCATTCCTGATACTGAAACACGTGATGCATTAATCAGGGATAAGATCAGCACTGGTGACTGGATATCACATGCAGGTTTCAAGAAACCTATTTTCACCAACGCCGCCGCATGGGGACTTGCTTTGACAGGAAAACTCGTTACGCCTGTAAAAGAAAAAAATCTTGCAGCAACCCTTACAAAATTGGTACAGCGGCAGGGTGAAAGCATAATCCGTATCGCCCTTGATCGGGCTATGCGCATGATGGGTGAACAATTTGTTCTTGGCCAAACAATGGAAGAGGCTTTAAACCAAAGCAGAAAAATGGAGGATATCGGATTTCGTTATTCGTACGATATGCTTGGTGAGGCTGCTATAACAGAAGAAGATGCGGAACGTTACAGGGTTGATTATGAAAATGCTTTGCATGCAATCGGCCGTTCAACACATGGTAACTCGGTTTATGAACGTGCTGGATTATCCATTAAATTATCCGCTTTACACCCCCGTTATTCTCGTTCCCAATATGACCGAGTCATGAAAGAACTCCTTCCGACTTTAACGAATTTGGTTCTTCTTGCACGCCAATATAATATTGGCATCAATATTGATGCAGAAGAGAGTGAGCGCCTTGAAATCTCTCTTGATTTGATGGAAGCCTTATGTAATCACCCAGATCTGAAAAACTGGAACGGTATTGGTTTTGTTGTCCAAGCTTATGGCCGCAGGGCTCCCTATGTCCTGGATTATTTGATTGATCTGGCTCATCGAACAAACCGCAGATTGATGGTACGTTTGGTAAAGGGTGCCTATTGGGACAGTGAAATTAAAAAAGCGCAGGTTGAAGGTCAATCCGATTTTCCTGTCTATACCCGCAAAATTCATACAGATATTAGTTATATTGCATGCGCGAAAAAATTATTGTCCAATAGAGACGCAATTTTTCCACAGTTTGCCACACATAATGTTCGAACACTTGCAACAATTTATGCACTTGCAGGAAAAGATTATGATATTGAACAATATGAATTTCAGTGTCTCCATGGTATGGGTGAACAGTTATATAGCAAAATCGTACAAGCGGGTGATCTTTCACGACCATGTCGTATATACGCCCCTGTAGGAACACATGAAACTTTGCTTGCTTATCTTGTTCGCAGATTATTGGAGAATGGAGCTAATTCTTCATTTGTAAACCAGATTGGCAACAGTGACATTTCAATTGATCAACTGATTGCAAACCCTGTGGATGAAGCTCTGAAAATAAATCCTGTTGGCAGTCCTCATCCAGCCATCCGTTTACCACGCTCCATTTATGGTCAGGAAAGATTGAATTCAAGAGGCATTGATTTCAACAATGAATTTATTCTACATGATCTTTCTAAGGCCCTTAAAGATTCTCCAGCATCTTGGGAAGCATTTCCAATTCTTGCAGGAAAGAAAACTAAGTTCAAAAACAAACCATTGGATGTTTTAAATCCTGCTGATCATAACGATAAGGTAGGGACAGTTATCGAGGCATCACAAGCGGAAATTGATCGTGCGTTCAAATCGGCAGTAAAGGGTGCCAAGGACTGGGCTGGATTGGATCCTGATAAAAGGGCCGTTCCCTTGTTGAAAGCTGCAGATCTTTTGGAAGAGCAATTGTATCCTTTATTGGGATTGATTATTCGTGAAGCGGGAAAATCTTTTCCCAATGCCCTGGCTGAAGTAAGAGAAGCGATTGACTTTCTCAGATACTATGGTTCAACAGTTGCCAGAACTTTCAATAATAATACTCACGCACCATTGAGTGGACCCGTTGTTTGCATCAGCCCATGGAATTTCCCACTGGCCATTTTTATCGGGCAAATTTCTGCAGCTCTTGCTGCCGGAAATCCTGTTATTGCCAAACCAGCCGAGGAAACGCCTTTAATTGCCACTAAGGCAGTCCAAATTATGCATGAAGCGGGTATACCGGAAGAAATTCTTCAATTATTACCCGGTAAGGGAGATATTGGGGCATCTCTTATTTCAAATAAGGAAGTCCATGGAGTAATGTTTACAGGATCAACAGCAGTTGCTCGTGAAATTTCTAAAAATCTTGCCAGCAGAAGATCTCCATCAGGCAACATTATTCCTTTTGTGGCTGAAACAGGCGGCCAAAATGCACTTATCGTTGATTCCTCTGCCCTCGCCGAACAAGTTGTTGTTGATATCATCAGTTCTGCATTTGACAGTGCCGGTCAACGATGCTCTGCCCTAAGGGTATTGTACGTTCAGGAAGATTGCGCAGATCGGGTTATTACCATGTTACGGGGTGCAACCAAGGAGCTTATTATAGATAATCCTCTTTCTCTCAAAACCGACATAGGTCCTGTAATCAGTCAGGATGCATTAAATCGTCTAAATAATCATGTCGAATATATGAAAAAGAAAGGATTTAAAATCTGGTCCCTACCTTTACCTGAAAAAACAGACAATGGTACATTTATGATGCCGACCATAATCGAAATCAATCAGATATCCGATATTCCTGATGAAGTTTTTGGTCCTGTCCTTCATGTTGTTCGATTTAGACGAGATCAGATTGACAATATAATTAAATCGATAAACCAAACAGGTTTTGGGTTAACGTTTGGTATTCATTCCCGTATTGATGAAACCATTGAGGATGTAACAAAAAAAATTAATGCCGGTAATATATACATTAACCGTAATATCATCGGGGCGATTGTTGGCGTACAACCTTTTGGGGGAAAAGGTCTTTCCGGAACAGGTCCAAAGGCAGGTGCACCCTTCATTCTAAGAAGGATGTTGCAACAAAGCCCCGTTTTCGATGAATTCCCCAAACAATCTCTACCCCCCATTGCACAGCAGTGGCTGGACTGGTTGACAAGCAATCAAAAGAATTTTGTTTCTACAGCAAAAAATCTGTTATCCCATACAATAGTAAATTCAAATATTGAATTAAATGGACCAGTAGGTGAAAAAAATATTTATTCTCTCTCACCACGAGGAACAGTATTATGTATCGCTAAAACACGAGATATCTTATTGAGACAAATTTCCTTATCCCTGAAATGTGGAAATTCAGTCCTGATTTTTGCACCTGATCAGATCACAGAATGGTATTCACAATTGCCCCATGAATTGTCATTACACATCAGAAAGGTAAAATCAATGAATGAGCAACCTTGCACGATCATTCTGGGTGAAAAAGATGTTCCCGAATTTGAAGAAGCTCGTCAGAATATGGCATTTTCAGACAATGGAATTATTTCTGCACTAGATGTAGATGAAAATTTCGAAAATACGGATCTTCTCATGGAAGAGATCTCCATAAGCAATAACACGACTGCTGCAGGGGGAAATGCCTCTTTAATGACAATAGATTAATATCAATTTTGATTTATAAAACACAAACCCTTTTTATTTTATATAATAAGGGTTCAATAAAGACCGACCCTATTTACAGAATAAAAAAGATAGGGTTTTCATTTATTAATGTTTTCAATTATTTACCATATCCAAAACATTAAAACCCATGCCCCAACAACGGGTATTACAGATACAGTATAAAGGGTAAACGATAAAAACATTTGATAAAAATATTTATTATATTTCCGAAGAATTTTATAGCCCAAGTATAAACTCCAAATACTGCCACCCCCCAGAATAATCGCACGCATATCCTTTAGCCACCAAAAGACAACCCCCTCATATTGAAGTAATTTGACACTTGTTGCGTTGAGACCGAGAAAAAGACCTGCCGCTGCCAAAGGTATGAGTGCCTGGGAAAAATATAGATAAAAATCAGGTTTATGATAAAGTCTGGCCAAAAATTTGTAGATCAATGTTAACCACACGCCATAAAGGATTCCGGATCCAAGAATGTAGAAACTGACACAAAAGCCATCCAGCAAATTGAAACTATCATTGTTGGCAGGGTAATTCGTTAAAATCCACCAGGGAGCCGTTGCATTCAATGGCCAAAATATTTCATGATTAACCAACCATTCTGCCAAATATTGTTTAAAATAAACAAACCAAGGCGAAACCGTCCACGTAAATGCTCCAATAGCAACGCCAATCATACCGAATAACAATAGTCTGATCTGCCAAATATTTTGCTGTTCATTACCGTAAACAAGAATTTCTTCATTCACGGACCTCGTCTGCAAACTGACAGCATTTCTATAGCCTGCACAACGTCCACACATATGGCAAGCTGAAACGCCATGAAGCTGTCGAATATTAATCATTGGTGGGCAATGCGGATTTGAATGCTCTTTTTCTTGAAATTCTGACCATTTTTGCTGATCTGTCTTAAAAGTAAAAGGAGAAAGCCGAGAAAGAAGATTAAACACACCATTAACCGGGCACAGATAACGACACCAGACACGGTTACCATTTCCATATAGATATCCTATAACTATTGCTGCTGCTGTTGAACCTCCCAGTATCAATAATGCAGGTATCGCATAATCATAAACACTTATAAGTTGTCCATACAAAGTGGTTAATATAAAAGCAATCGCTGGCCAACCTCTCCATTTGAGTAAACGGGGGATTTTCTTTTTTCGTCCGAAATTTTTGGATGTCCATTCCGTCAAAGTTCCCTCTGGACAAAATACACCACACCAAATTCGTCCTATAAATAACATTGACAATATTACAAAGGGCCACCAGATTCCCCAAAAAACAAATTGGGCAAATAAAACAATATTGTTAAAAATATGCGAATGTTTTGGGGGTAAATGCATTAAGGCGGGAATAATCAGAAGCAAAAAATAAATTGCAACAACAAACCATTTAATTCCCTGAATAATGGTTTGATGACGTTGCATAGCAATTCCCGTTTGATTAATTGCCTTTTTCAGCAAAACCCTCATTATTTTTTCCAATGTTATTTATTGTATTAATAAGTTTTTTTAAAAGTTACGTTGCACAATAAAATGGCAATGAACCAGTAAATAACAAGAGCTGAAATTTGCATTAATGAAGGTTCCGCATGATAACCTGTCAAACCTGTTAAGGTACTGTTGTCAGGAATAAACCCTGCGGTACTCCATACAGGATTATCCATAAAATTATAAATCCATTCCGGAATATCATAAGCGGCAATCTGGACAGAGGCTTTATCAATGGCGCTTATAAAAAGTCCACCACCAATTAGAAGCAAAAGAAATTCACTGACAATGAAAAACCATTTCCATGAAATGAATTTAAATGATTTCTGTAAACACCAAAATGTTAGCAATGCCAAGATTAATCCCAAAAAACCGCCCAGTATAAATAATCCCAATGAAGATCCCTTTTGTTCCGCACCAATACCTGCCAAAAATACAACTGTTTCTGATCCTTCTCTTGCGACTGCCAGCATGGATAAAAGAAGAATCCCTATTCCACTTCCGGATTTCTGTACACTTTCGGCTGCCTCCTGTTCAAGATGCTTTTTCATACCTCGACCATGATGATGCATCCAGATTACCATTTGCAATATCAAACATGCCGCGACAAACATCATAATGGTAAAAAACCATTCTCCACCTGCACCGGCAAACCAAGTGCTGGCGATCCAAAATGCAACAGCCAATAATCCTGCAAGCGCCAGACCAAGTCCCGTCCCAATCCATAGCTGTCTTGTCAGGGATACCAGATTTTCCCTTCTCAGCCATGCATATAAAATGCCTATAACCAGTAATGCCTCAACGCTCTCACGCCATACAATAAACAAAGGCGCACCCATAATAAAAACTCCTATTTGGAAATAATGTCAAAGCCTGGCATATTGACGTGAAAATCATCGATAAAATGATATTTCCCTGTTTTAAGTGGATGTATAACCACAAATGAGGTCACATCAGGCCCCAAGACCTTTTCAACCCTTAAAGAAAGATTTTCAAATTCAGCCGGTACTTTACCTGTATTTTTAATGGTAATTTTAAAACGCTGGTTTGCCGGCACTTCTATTGATGAGGGTTTAAAAACACCATCCGTGATGGTGATATCATAATTTTGAAGTGGTGCACTGAAAACGTGTACTGGCCAAATGGAAAACAATGACAAAACAGCATAAAATTTTTTCATTCTAAATATCCGAAAATATGCTTTTAATGATTGGATTATCAATAAACAATCTCAAATTATTAAGATGTAATATTTATTTATAAATATGTTGAACGTCTTAATAATTTATATTTAATCGCTGTTTTAAATATTAATATCCACCCTTTTTACCAGTTCCGGCATATGTAAAGTCATATTGTGTGACACATTCCCCAAACCAGGGTGCAACACCCGTTTCCTTGTCAACATGACGACCAAACATGGATTCTCTGGCCGGTGGAAGAAGCGTGAGTTTTAAATGATATTTTCCCGCTCCCAGAAGTTTGATATTCTCGCCATAATGCGGTCCATCATTTGCAACCATTGGATGAAGTATACCTTGTAATTTTTTCTCATCACCAATTTTGGTTAACTCATAAGATACTTGTAGATAAGGCATCCAGCTGCCTTCTTGAAAACCATTTTTATTATTGGCTGTTGCATGAATATCCGCTTCAAGATGAACATCAGATTTTGCCGCTGACAACATGATACCGTCAGGCTCCATTTCAATTGGCTGCAGATAGACAGCCGCAATTTCCATATTTCCACATATCTGTGGTTTGCCAATGGGATATTCTACGGCAAAGGCTGGTGTTGACAATAGGATTGTACAACCTATCAAAAGATATTTCTTAAACATTATAAATTACTTTCCTTAATCAAATATGTGATCGAATCAATGAGTTAGAGCATAAAATGAGAATAGAAATCAATTTTATATGCAAATAAAAATTAATAGCAACTGTTTATATTAAAATATCAATTTTATTCATAAAAGTTTATAACAATGCATTCATATGGAAGTTTGACCAGACCTGTATATTCAAAAAGAATTGCCTGATTATCAGAAATCTGGGAACAAATACAACCCAACATCTTATTTCAATAAGAAAACAATTATTAGCATTTTACAAAATATAAAATGTGAATTACTTAATAAAACTGATGTAATGTAAAAAAATTATTTAACAAGATATTTATGTAATTTTTTATTATTGATATTAGGAAAATATTTTAATTAATTTATTATATATAATTAGGAACAATTTAATTGTTTTTAAAATTTATTATCAGGGATTTTTTATATTTCCATGATAATAAATTTATTTTCTGGTAGAATCATTCTTTATTTATATTTGAAATCAGTTTTTGAATGACTTGAATAACAAAAGTTGAAGTTATTGATTTCGTACATTCATAATGTCTGGGCGTATCACGATGTCGCGGACACCACGTATAATTATCATGTTCGAATTCATATTTCATATCATTCCAGCAGGAATTACAGACATGCCAATTTATAATCCGATAAGGCGTATAGAATTCGTTCATGGGATGGGTAAATCCGGAAATCATGACAACAGGAATATTCATTGTCCACGCCATCCAGGACAATCCTGAACTCAATCCAACAAAAAATTCGGCATGTTTCAACCACCTTGCGCGTTCTGATAAAGGCCGGTTTCCTGTTTCATTTTCCGCATTGTAAGGTATGGAATTAAATATTATACCATGTCCCGAAATGGTATTCTGATCAATGCAGATCACCCTGTAGTTTTGACTTTTCAAATAATCAACAACAAGTTCCCAACCTTTGGGATTGTTCCAATATTTACATTGAGAGCTTGCTTGAACGGCAATACATACATATTTTTCTTTGATAGGCCTGGATTCATCAGGTAATCTAAGGGTTAGTTTCTCATCTTTTTCTGTCGATAACCCCAAAATGTAAGCTGCTGTTTTATGCAACCCCACCAACCTGAAATCACATGGCTGATATAAGTTTTGCTCGTCCTTGAAAAACAGACCAAAATAATAACAGGCATAACTATCAGAAAATATGTTATTTTCCTCGGCCTTTTTCATTGTTGTAAAATTGATTTCTGGATATGATCTTTTCAAAAGATCAATAAATTTTTCATCAATTATACAGTGAAGCTTACACGAATGTTTTTTCTTGAATTCAATGGCGTAGGGTAACCAGGCAAAAGTATCACCGATTGTTCCAACCGGACATTGAATGACAACCTTTTTATCTTTTAGATCAAGTTGATGATTGAACAATTGTCTGGTTACATTATTTTCTATTTCCTCCACAGTAATTTTAAAATTGACATAAAAACGTTTGGAGGAACTGACCGTTCCCCCAGCGACTTGACCTTGGAACAGGATATTGCCGGTATCAAGATCTTGCAATGTAACTTTCCATAATCCCTTTTCTCTTTTGGGAAGCATCACTCTGGCACCCAAATTGAAATCATATCGGATTTCTTTGGGTGCCGACTGAGTAGGTACAGGTGTCACATTTACATAGGATTTTTTATCCTTTGATGATGCAGACGTCATGTAAATCCGATTTTACTGTTGTACCGCTTTTCTGTGTTCTTCATTTTCCTCAAGAACATAGGGACCTGCAGAAACGATTTCCAGAACGAGAACACATTTATCGTCTTTGCAATAATCCTCCAAAGGTAAAAAGGCATTGCCATTTGTCCATCTGACTGAATCACTGTCCAATTTATGCCATCCATCAAGATTTTCTTCACTGAGATGAACATCAATATCAAAACTCTTATTTTTATTGAAAAGCTTGATATTCTTGATCAATAGACCGAGATAGCGTCTATCATCAACAAATGGACCAATAACATCACTTGGTCGGCTTGCACGGGAAACAATCCGGACATTCTTGGTATTTTTTGGAATAACGAAGGTTACTTTTCCATTATCAATTCGTTTTTCGATCACATTGCCATTATCGGCTATAAGGCAAATATCATGATCATTTGTAATTAGGGGTTTTCTGCCTTTTCTATCAATATGTTTGGCCAAAGCCTGATCCAAGAGGGAATTATATACTTTTTCCACACTGTCACGATCAACGTTTAATGGAGCCGCGGCATCATTTACCCAATTTTTAGGCAACCGGATAACATTATTTTCAATATCCTTGATGGTGTCCCTGGTATTCAAATAACTTTCAGTAAGCATTCCATTCGCCGTGATGACAGAATGTTCTCCTGTTTCAATATGATAGTATCTGTACATTTTCTGTGAATGATCGTAATAAATGGAATGATTATTGACCAACATACGCACGGGTATAAATTTACCATCAATAAACAGGCAATGTTCAGGTGTTACATAAGTATCTTGATATGGAATATTCTCGGAAATGGCATCTTTCAGAATACAGACAGGATATCCACCCTCATCATCGGGCAAATGCGTGTTAACAAAATGTGTATCACTGACTATGGAGGTTATGGGCTGTAATTGCAACCCGTTATCTGTGTGAATATAAACCCTGTCATTCACCCCAAGATTTTCAACCGCGATATCACCCCTATCAGTTTTAATTAACGTTCCGGCTAAAAAGCATGGATATGTTTCATCACCTTTAACGGGTAATGTTACATTGGCTATATTTATATTTGTTGAATTATCAATATGAGGATTAACAAACCCAGCGCCATTTGCTACATCAATACTACCTGCATCGTCTGTTGTCCGAAAATAACCTGAACCTCCTTTTAAATGGGAATTAACTAATTTACCTCCGCTTGCAATTCTATTTTCATCACTATTCGGATTATAAAAAGTATCATCATCAGATATTCCACCATTTTCAATTTTGGATATTTCTGATACATAATGATTTTTTTGTGAAATTCCCCCACTGGATACGGTAAGAAAACCATTATAAACCCAGGAATTTGTCAGTTTACCACCCGACTGAATGAATATTTTCGGATTTGAATCACCAGCAAAGTTACTCATATTAGCTAATTGATAGAGACCATCCACGACTGCCCCGCTATGAATAGTCAATGCGCCATGAATCATATCTACTGGACCATAAATCTTTTCGGAGTTGGGCTGTCCTTCCCGTTGAAAATAGGTTTTACCTTCTTCATCCACATCCGCGATCCAGTTTCCCCCTGTTAAAAGAGGATATTCATTTTCTATAACAACATTTGCAAAATCTGGCGGAACATAGTTTTCAGGTTCATTATAAATGGCATTTCCTGCTATATATAATTTAACATTTTGAGCGCCTGAATTAATGGAGGTAATATCAGGCATATGATGATTTTTTATCACGGCACCTGACGCGTAGTGAATTTCCGATCTGTTTGCCGCAGTTCTGAAAGAACTTGATTCCCCCTTCAAATTGGGATTTTTTAATGTACCACCACTTTCTGCTGTATCACCTGGATTGTAGAATGTATCATTATCGGAAATTCCTCCATCATCTATCGTCACTACTTCTGATACCATAGAGTTATCGGATGAGATACCGCCATTATAAATATGAATATCACCATTTATAAGATTTGAATCTTTAATCACACCACCTGACTTAACATTAATTAATGGATTAGCCCGTCCACCAAATCCACTCATATTCGCTATTTCATTTAACCCACTTACGACAGCACCACTTTCAATATTCAATGTGCCATGAATCATGTTTACTGGCCCCTTGACACTGATACCACCGCTTACATAGACAGTATTCCCGGCATCATCTAGTTTTGCGGTCCATTCTCCACCGGATAATATTGGATAATCATTCTGAATAACAACATGCCTAAAATCCGTATCACTTGAAATAATATTATTACCAGCCATAACAGTTTTATCCCTATAAAATAAAAAATTAAATAATCTAAATCAATCTTTCCAATTGTTTAATATTTCACTTAAGCAATATGAAACCAATTTTCAATATACAATTATAATTTTACCACAATTATAATTATGATGTAATTAATGAAATTATTAACATAATAATTATTTTTAAGATACTGATTTTATTCAGAATTAAAATTCAACTTAAATTTATATAGGAAAATCGGATAAATTCTGTATAAATTTAATAAATTCATGAAGTTTTGAAAACGTAAATAATTCTAAACAAAAATAATATGTGAATAATACATATATATTATTGATAAATATGTAAAAAAATTAATAATCAATCATATCAAAAAATTAGTTAGCATTTTTTAGCCTCGAATATATTAAAATATCATTAAAAATTTTTATTCTTTTTTGAATTGTAACATTTCATGGGACTAATTAATTTCTTTATTTGCAAATCCCAGTACAGTAATATGCTGACCGATTTAATTTGAATAGTAATATAATTTAATTTTTAAATATAGGGCCATATTCATGACAATATTAGTTACAGGTGGTTGCGGTTATATTGGAAGCCATACTTGTATTCAACTAATAAAACAAGGTATTGATCCAGTTATCATTGACAATCTTTATAACGGCAAGGAAATCGTTCTTGATCGCATTAAAAAGATTACTGGAAAACGACCAAGATTTTATCAAGGGGATATTAGAAACAAAGATCTTTTAGACACCATATTCAAAGAAAACAATATAAAGGGAGTTATTCATTTTGCAGGACTGAAAGCCGTTGGTGAATCGGTACGCAAACCATTGGAATATTATGATGTCAATGTTTATGGTACTATCAATTTGCTTGATGCCATGAAAAAGGCCAACGTCAAAAAATTTATTTTCAGTTCATCCGCAACTGTTTACGGATCCCAGCCGATTATTCCATATATCGAAACCATGGAAACCGGAGAGCCAACCCAACCATACGGTCGCAGCAAGCTCTTCATTGAGAAAATTCTTCAGGATCTATCAATCGCGGACCAGGACTGGTCCATTACAATATTAAGATATTTCAATCCCGTAGGAGCGCATCCATCAGGATTGATTGGCGAGGATCCCCAGGGTATTCCCAATAATCTCATGCCTTATATCACTCAGGTAGCTATTGGAAAATTGGACTCCCTTGCAGTATTCGGCAATGATTATGAAACCAGAGATGGAACGTGTATCAGGGATTTTATTCATGTTATGGATTTGGCTGAGGGACACTTGGCCGCACTCAAATATAATGACACCCAATCAGGAGTGAATATTTTCAATTTGGGTTCCGGTCAGGGAAATAGTGTACTGGAGGTTATAGCCACTTTTGAAAATGTGTTCAGAAAAAAATTGCCATATCATTTTGCCCCACGTCGTGATGGAGATCTACCCGCATATTGGGCTAATGCTGATCGCGCCAAAAAATTATTGAATTGGGAAACGAGATTGAATCTGCATGATATGGTAAAGGATTCTTGGAACTGGCAAAGTAAAAACCCCAACGGTTTTGAAGGGTAGCTTTTAAATTAGCGACATATTGATCAAATTATCACAATCTGTAAAACAATGATTGTGATAATTCATTCAACCTTTTAAATGACAGATCAATTGTGCAGAAGCCAATGAATGATGATGCACGTTAAAACCGACGAAAGCTGGGGTTGAGGAAGGTGTCACATCTATTCTTGCTATATTCAATGCATGAATCGTAATTATATAACGATGCGGTTTTCCAGGTGGTGGTGCTCCACCCCCGTATTCCTTTTGACCAAAATCATTTCGAATCTCAATTGCACCTTCAGGCAGCAATTTATTGGAGGAAGCCCCTTCAACCAGATGTGTTATGTTGGGTGATATATTGACAACAACCCAATGCCACCATCCAGACCCGGTTGGAGCATCAGGATCGTACATGGTTATAACAAAGCTTTTTGTATTATCTGGAGCATCCTCCCAAAATAAAGAGGGGGAAAGATTACCTCCATTCTGTCCCATGCCATGATAACGTTGGGCATTGGGCATTTCATCACCTTCTTTATAGGAATGGCTCCAAATTCGGAAAACCATATCAATCTCCTTAAATATGTCATTATATGACAGTTATATTTTATTTTTCTAAGGCTGTATATGGTTTTAATTTTGCAGAGATTACAAATAATTTGATATTACATGCAAATTTTTCTCATTTTTTATTTCATAAATCTAAAAAATGAAATTGAATATCAAAAATTGTCAATATTTGCCGCCACTTTTTCTTCAAAATTTTTTCTTGCTTTGGGCAAGTCTTTATTTATTAAGGAAAACACATTTTTCTCTAGAAAATAACGGGATAATTTCAAACCATTCATCCAATCTTTCTGATTGCCATTTTCTTCCTCATTCAGAAAAAAAGATGGAAAAGGGAATAATTTCGGCTTCCACTTTCCTGCCATAACTTCCGTAACCACTTTTCCCGTACGTGGAGACACAAAAAAAGATTGACACTTGTCAGATTCATAACAGATTGATATATCCAACGCATACCCCAGTGCCGCAAGAAAATTTAATTCCCATCGTAATAGCCGAGGAACAATTTCTTTATTTGAATCTGTAGGGTTTTCCGCGACAAAATCAAGATATTGAAAAGATGATTTTGCAATATATTCCACCGGTTGACGCTCGAGTAATCCACTCTCGGCTACAGCACATAAGGACAGCATGGCTGAAAATGCCAATGGACAAGGCGATAGAATTGCAAAATTCGAACGTATCAATTCGCCTTTGAAATATCCCAACTGATCTGATAGTTTCGCTGACCAATCGACATTGACAAAATTTCCCGTCTGCCAAATGGAAATTTGACGACGGGAAATCATACCCTTGACAAGCCCCCTGAATAATCCCTGCTCTAGCGAAAGAACAGACACTATTCCATCAGTTTCTCCATAAGGGCGTGTATTCAAAACAATAACCGGGGAAGACCATTCCTGCATTCTATCTCCCCCACCCTGTTAATTGTAATCAACCCTTGACAGCTTGGGCAACTTCAGCAGCAAAATCGCTTTCTTCTTTTTCAATGCCTTCACCCAGATGGAAACGTTCAAAGGCAACAAGTTTTGCTCCATTTTTGTCAACAACAGCCTTGACTTTGCTTTCACCATCATGAATCCAGGTTTGTTCCAAAAGAACAACTTCTTCATAGAATTTACGTAAGCGACCCTCAACCATTTTTTCAATGATATTGTCCGGTTTACCTGATGCACGCGCCTGTTCAATAAAAATGCTTTTTTCACGTTCAACAGCGGCAGGATCAATTTCTTCAACACTTAATGCAATTGGACGTACAGCGGCTACCTGCATACCAATTTTACGACCGAGGTCCTCAATTTCATCAGATGCTTCAGGTGCCTCCAAAGCAACCAGTACACCAATTTTTCCTAAACCTGGACGCAAGGCGGAATGAACATAGCTTGCTACAACACCAGAAGAAACTTCAAAAACACGCACACGTCGAATGGTCATGTTTTCACCAATTGTAGCAATCAAGTTGGTTAGATTTTCTGCAACAGTTTTTCCATTTTCCATTGTGGCATTTTTCAAGGCCTCGACATCTTCACCCACTGTCAATGCAACTTTGGCGACATCCTCAACAAATTGTTGAAACTGTTCATTTCTGGCGACAAAATCGGTTTCAGCATTAATTTCGACCATGGCAGCCTTGTTACCCGCTGTCGCAATTCCTACCAATCCCTCAGCAGCCACACGGCCGGATTTTTTTGCAGCAGTAGCCAATCCCTTTTTACGTAACCAATCAATAGCTTCCTCGATATTGCCAGCTGTCTGATTAAGCGCCTTTTTGCAATCCATCATGCCGGCACCGGTTTTTTCACGTAATTCTTTTACTAATGCAGCTGTAATCTCTGCCATCATTTTTCCCTTTTCTTAACACACGAACGTCTCGATCAATATCGAGACGTTATGCTTGTATCATTTAATATAAATTGATTTTTTGACGAATTTCATATTGAATCGTCAACAATCAGAAAACTTATTGGCAATTAAGCTGGAACGTCTGGTGTCTCTTGTACAGAAACAGATTCCATAATAATTTCAGGAGGCAATTCCTCTGCCGCACCAATATCTTCACCTGCGGCACCTAATTCCTTGGAAATACCATCCAACACAGCACCGGCAACCAAATCACAATATAAATTGATTGAACGTAATGCATCATCATTTCCTGGAATTGGATAGGTAATCCCATCAGGATCTGAATTGCTATCCAGGACAGCTACAACAGGAATACCCAATTTGTTAGCTTCCTGTACAGCCAATTTTTCCTTATTCGTATCAATGATAAAGAGTATGTCCGGCAAACCACCCATTTCCTTGATACCGCCAAGTGAACGTTCCAATTTATCACGTTCACGGGTCAACTGAAGAATCTCTTTCTTGGTCAACCCAATTGTATCGCCATCAAGCGTTTCTTCGATCTGGCGTAAACGCTTGATAGAATTGGTAATGGTCTTCCAGTTTGTCAGCATACCCCCTAGCCAACGGTGATTGACATAGTACTGCCCACAACGTTTGGCTGTTTCCGCAACAATCTCAGAAGCTGTACGTTTAGTGCCAACAAACAATACTCTTCCACCATTGGCAACTGTATCACGAACGGCATGTAATGCACGATCCAGCATAGGAACCGTTTGTTGAAGATCAATAATATGAACCTGGTTACGGACACCAAATAAGAAAGGTGCCATTTTAGGGTTCCAGCGACGTGTATGATGTCCGAAATGAACACCCGCTTCCAATAACTGACGCAAAGTAAAATCTGGCATTGCCATAAATATTATCCTTATAACTGGTTAAACCTCCGTAAAGTACCGATTACCTTTTTCAAGCACCAGCGGTCGAACCTTTACGTGTGAATTGTCGAACAATTTCGATCATATCGTATATGATAGATTTTTGATAAAAATTCAAGTGAATCTTTAATAAAGAAACATATGCAAAAATATTGATCTTTATGAAAACATTTTTTAAATTTCTTTATTCTTGATTATCAAAAAAAATAATAAATAATTAGTGTAAAATAAATGACTTCATTATCGTTTAGTCTTATACGTAAAATCATCCAATATAAATAATCATTATCTATTATTTTGAAACTCCTTGATTATTTCTAATAATTTCAATCCATAATGTTCCAATTTCATATTCCCTACACCTTTTATATCCTTAAAATCTTTCAAGGTTTGGGGATTACAAAGAGCTACTTCCCTTAACACCGAATCATGAAAAATGATATATGGAGGAACCTGTTGTTTACGCGCCTCATCTGATCGCCATTTTTTTAATTCATCAAATAATTTATGCCGGTTTTGTGTTATTAGCAATGTATCGTCTGTATTTTGACATTTATATATTTCAGATTTTTCAATATCTTCACGCAGAAATAAACTCTTTTTCCCCCTTAACAACGGACGGGCTTTTTCTTGGTTTAGAAACAAATTTGAAAATTCCTCTCCCTGACGCAAAACATCTCGGGCCATCAATTGGTGAATAACAGAACGCCAAAAATTGTGTGACTTATCTTTCCCAATACCAAATAAAGAAAGTCTATCATGCTGAAAATTTTTAACTTGAATATTATATTTGCCTCGCAATACATTAATAATATGCATTGCTCCAAAACGTTGTCCGGTGCGGTATACTGCAGAAATCACTTTCTGAGCCGCTATAGTTCCATTTAACAGTCTTACAGGATTTTTACAATTATCACAGTGATTACAAGACTTATCCTGGTTTTCTCCAAAACAATGCAACAAAAGTTTTGTTCGGCATTCAGCCGTTTCAGATAATGCCACCATCATATCAAGTCTTGAACACGCGATTTTCTTCTGTTCATCTGTAATCGTAGAATGTTCAAGAAAATATCGCGCCTTAGCAACATCAGCACCATTATAGAATAAAACGGTTTCGGCAAGGTCACCATCCCGTCCAGCCCGACCTATTTGTTGATAATAATCTTCTGGTCCCCTGGGCATATCCAAATGCACAACCAATCTGACATCCGGACGATCGATTCCCATTCCAAAAGCAACCGTCGCAACGATAATTAAAGGCTCTCCTGATCGAAACCTTAATAGGATACCTCTTTTTTCAAGTGCGGATAAACCGGCATGATAAGCTAAAGCGGTAAAACCATAACGAACAAGATTATGAGCTATCCGTTCAGATTTATTACGACTTCCACAATACACGATACAAGCCGCATCCCGATATTTTTTTAATAATTCCCTTAGCTGTTTGGATTCGGTATTTTTTTGTATTACACGTATAAATAAATTAGACCGATGAAAACTGGATCGCAGAATTTTGGCTTCAGGCATATCCAAAGCCTGAATGATATCCTTTTGCGTGACTGGATCAGCTGTTGCTGTAAGGGCAATTCTTGGAACAGAGGGAAATATCCGAGGTAAATCACATAAAAGGCGATATTCCGGACGAAAATCATGTCCCCATACGGATATACAATGGGCTTCATCAATTGCAATCATGGAAATTTGAATTTTTTCCAAAAATTTCAATGTATCGTTATGGAGCAAGCGTTCTGGGGAAACATATAAGAGCTTGAGTTTTTTTGAAGCAATATCATGACGGATATTGTATGCTTCCTCATTTTCCAATTCTGAGTGTAATGCACCTGCACTTATACCTAATTGCCTTAAAGCTGCTACCTGATCATCCATCAATGCAATTAATGGTGAAATAACCAAGCCCATTCCAGAACGACACAAAGCCGGGATTTGATAACAAATACTTTTACCTCCCCCGGTGGGCATCAATAACAAAACATCCTGATTTTGCATTACAAGATCAATCGCCTGTTTTTGCAAACCACGAAAACACTGATACCCAAAAACTGTTTCTAGTATTTTTTGGGGGTCTCTCTCATCATGTAATCTAACTTTATCAAACAAGTTAAAAAAGATTATCCAGATAGAATTTATTGAACTATAATTTCCACACGTCTTGCCGCCACTTGACTTTTACGATTTTCTGGCGGACGGGGAATATCATGAACACGATTTGACAGAACTCCATCATCCACAACCTTTTGTGCAACAATTTTGGCACGCTGAATTGCCATCATTTCATCTTTGGATAAATCGCCATAAATTGCTGCATAACCTTTGACATAAACCTGTTTTTCAGGAAATTTTTTCGCATAAGTAGCAGCTTGAGAAATGGTTTTGTTAGCCGAATCATCCAGATCCGTGGAAGCAAATGGAAAAAATACAACATAGGTTCTGTCATTCTTTTGCGTTAAAGAACCGGATTGGGAACATGCCCCCAACAAAATGGATGCTAGTAAAACAGGAACAAATCGACGCATTTAATTACTTTCTTTCAAGGCAACATTTTCAAATCAATATATAATATCAACAAGTAATAAAATATATAATTTTCTTTTATTCCGCAACTAGTTGTCCATTAGATAACCGCCATACCTCATCTATGTTTTCAACACCCGTTAAACGGTGCATTATCAAAATCACCGTTCGGTTGCCTGTTATCTGATTTAGGGTTTGAAAAAACGCTTTTTCAGTATCACCGTCTAATCCTGATGTTGGTTCATCCAAAAGTAAAATCGGGGCTTTTAGTAACATTGTACGTGCCAATGCAATCCTTCTTCCCTGTCCTCCGGAAACCTTTACACCACCCTCTCCAAGCCAGGTATCCAGTCCATCCGGCATTTCACGAACAACATTTGCCACTGCAGCATCAGAAAGAGCTTGCCACAAATCTTCCTCTGTCGCATCAGGGTTTCCAAGCAAAAGATTCTGACGAATTGTATCATCAAATAAATGGGTGTTTTGAGAAAGCCATGCTATTCGTTTGCGGACTGATTCATTATCAAACCAGTCAAGATTTTGATCTGCCAATGTTATTGAGCCCTTTGTTGGCTGAATAACCTTTAATAACAAGGCCGCCAGAGTGGATTTTCCCACACCGGATGATCCTATAATGGCAATTTTTTTTCCTTGTGCAATCGTCAGGTTCAAATTCTGATAAAGCCATGGTTGTGACTCTCCCCAACGAAACGATACATCCCGAAACTTGATATCCCCGGTTTCAGGTGGAACTTTACCAGATTTAGAATTGTCTTCAACTTTTTTATTGTCATTAATATTCACAACTCTTATGGCGGCATTGACGATTTGACCTGCCAAACCTCCTGCCTTGCTCAAAGGAACGACCAATTCAAATGCTGTAATAGTCAGAAAAAGACAGAAAACCGTGTGAAAAGCGTTCAATCCATGAAAACCAATGTTCAATCCGCTCATCAATACAAATAAAACAGCAACTTGACCAAAAAAATATGCGATGACTCCTATTAACGCTACTTTCCTTGCCTGAATATATTGTTGATCAAAAAGTTCATTCTCATTTTTTTTGATTAATATGGAAACTCGATGTTCTGCTCCAAAGGCTCTTATTTCCCTTAAACCATGAATAAAATCCAGAACTGTTATTCTCAGCTGTGCCGTACCCTGAACAAGTTTTTTCCCTCTTTTCCGAGTTATAAAGCCCGCACCAAATGGGCATAAAAATGCAGAAATTCCATAACAAATCACGATAGATACAGCCAATGCCAAATTATAATGGGCAATAACTGTAAAAAGCACAAAAGATGTCAATATGGAACCGAAAAACGGTAAAATAAGACGCAAATATAATCCGTCCAATGTTTCAATATCAGAAACCAATCGGGATAATATATCCCCACTATGACGGAAACCCAATCCTGCCGCACTCCCCATAGCAAGTGTACGGAAAAACCATATCCTTAAGTCTGCTAAAGCATGAAACATGGCATTATGGGTAAACAATCTTTCCACATATCGCATAATCATGCGGGAAACCCCGACCATTTTTAAAAACAGTGAGCTGGTTATGATTGCACCCATAGCTGTCAAGGCAACCTTGCCCCCGGCAAAGCTCATTAAAGCCAATCCCAATAATACGGCTATCAAGGAGATAAAAATTCCAAAAAGTAAAGCGGGCAACCGTTTATACCATATCGAAAATATTGTTTTAAACGCTGCCGTCACGGAGGATTTTTCAGATCTGGTAATATCTTTAATATTTTGCATATTATCCTTCCTTCTGACAGGAAATTATAAATCCATGATTTAAATTGATGTGTATACCAGGCAATTTTTGCCCCTGTTCCGAATGGGTGGCCATAATGACTGTTCTATTTTCAGTCAGTTTCAACAATTGATTAAAAATACCCCTCTCCGTTTCGGGATCAAGATGAGCTGTAGGTTCGTCAAGCAATAATAATGGAGCGTTTTTCAGATATGCTCGTGCAATAGCAATTCTTTGGGCCTGACCACCCGATAACCCATAACCGTTTTCACCAATTACCGTATCAAGCCCATGCGGTAAATCTAATAAATATCGATCTATCGCCGCCGCTTCAATGGCTTGTTGAAATTCTTGCTCGGTTGCGGAGGGTCTGGCAAACATAATATTCTCACGAATAGTACCGCAAAAAATAACAGGTTTTTGCCCGATCCATGCCATTAATTTTGACAATGAAGCAGCCGAATATTCGGTAATATCCAATCCATTTACCAAAACCTGCCCCTCATTCGGCTTTATAAATCCGAGAATCATTTCGATAATGGTTGATTTTCCTGCACCAGACTGACCTATCAATAAAGCTCTTTCCCCTGCCTTGATGTCGAAATTCAGGGAATGTAATATACGACCTCTTTGAGCGTCCCAATGATAGGAAACATTTTTAAAGCTTATTTCCACTTTATCATTGAAAGGAATATCCTTTACATTGGTTGAAAATTCATTTTTGACAGGCAATTCAACAATAGATGCAGCCGTTCCGCCAAGTCGTGCCCTGTCCTGATAGGCCAGAGCCAAACTGCGTAGAGGACCAAAAAACTCCGGAATAATCAATAAAGTAAAGAGAATATGCGTGACAGGAATAGATTGTATTGAATGAATTTGGACAAATTGACTTCCATCCATCAACACTACCAGAATAATCGCGATAATCATCGCACAATCAATAGAGGCAGACGACAAGAAAGCTACCCGTAATATTTTCATCGTTCTCTTACGCAATTCATCTGCTGATAATGCAAGTCTATTGGCCATGTCATCTGATCGACCAGCCAATACAATCGTTGCAATCCCTCTTACTCTATCAAGAAATTGAGCCTGCAAACGGGTCATTGCCAAAAATTGCTTTCTTGCAGCCATGGCTGCTCCAATTCCAAAAATTGCCTGTGCAATAGGAACCATCAAACCACATAAACCCATAATCAACGCTGACCATGGTTGAACCAAATACACGAAAAAAAGAATAAGTAGTGGTGAGGCAATCCATAGAACCGATGCCGGCAACCATCGTGAAAAATAACCATCCAAAGATTCAACCTGATCAACCGCCAATGCTGTCAAAGCGCCACTTGATTGTCGCCTTAATATTGAAGGACCGATTTGCATAATATGATTGATAATCAAATTACGTAGGCGATGTCGTGCTTTAAGACCGATTTTGATCGTAAAGTCACCTTCCAAAAAAAATACGCATCCTTTGAGAAGCGATAGTAACAGATAAAATAATATCAGTATTGAAATTGGAAATTGTATTGGTATGGATGGGACCAAGATTTTTCCGATAATTTCAGCAATCACCCATGCCATACCGACAGCAATCAAACTTGAAAGCAATCCTAAAATTACAAGAGGGAAAATTGCCTTTTTGCCAATTTTCGTTTGTAATCTTGTCCAGTTTTTAATTTTTGTTTTTTTATCAGGCATATAATCCACTCTTTATCACGATAAAAAGATGCATTGGCAATTCAATCTGGGTAATTTACAATTTAAAAAGTAAAAAAAAATTATCAGATTATTCAAAATTTCAGTAATTTTATTTATTCCCAAATTTTTAAAAACAAAATCAATTTATTATCAAAATTTTGTCTATTTAATAAAAATATTTACATCTTCATATTTAATAAATATGTTTTAATATACAAATTTACTTATATAGCAAACATTCTGTAAACCACATTATCTCATTATATGTCATCCCCACTTTTGCTTATACAAAATCTTTCTTACAGTTTTGGAGGTCACCCCCTTTTTACCGACCTGAATTTCAATATTGCAAATAATGAAAAATTATGTCTGGTCGGTAGAAATGGATCAGGGAAATCCACTTTATTCAAAATTATAATGGGATTACAAAATAGAGATTCAGGAAATCTTTTTATACAGCCTGGCACTACCATTCAATGCCTATCCCAAGAACCTGATCTTTCTTATTTCACAAAAACCATTGATTATGTTTGTTCAGAATTACCCAGTCCGGATGATCATTTTCGTGGGCGAATTCTGCTTGAGGCACTGGGATTAACTGGTAATGAAAATCCTGCACATCTATCAGGGGGTGAAACAAGACGCTGTGCACTGGCCAAGGTTTTAGCTCCAAGACCAGATCTATTACTGTTAGATGAACCCACAAATCATCTGGATCTTCCAACAATAGAATGGCTGGAATCTGAATTAAAATCTTTATCTTCTGCGGTTTTAGTGATCAGCCATGACCGTCGATTTCTGGATAATATGGCAAAAGGCATTATCTGGCTGGATAGAGGACAGGCAAGGCAACTTTCCATGAAATTTTCCGAATTTGAATTATGGAGGGAGAATTTTTTCGAACAGGAAGCACTGGAGTATCATAAGTTAAATCGTCAAATTGCAAGAGAGGAGGATTGGGTGCGTTACGGCGTTACCGCCCGACGCAAACGTAATGTTAGACGAATGGCGGAACTTTCAGAACTTCGTCTAAAAAGAAAAAACCATATACAGAATCCTTCCTTGGACACCCTACAATCAAGTGATGCAGAAAATTCCGGTAAAATTGTCATAGATGCAAAAAACATAACCAAATCCTATAATTCAAGAACAATCATAAATAATTTAAATTTACGTATTGTACGTGGAGATCGGCTTGGCATTATTGGTCCAAATGGTGCCGGTAAAAGTACGTTGCTAAAATTATTGATAGAGCAGGAACTGCCTGATCAGGGAGAAATCAAACTTGGAAGCAAACTTGAGATCAATTATCTAGATCAACACAGACAGATTCTTGATCCTGAAAAAACATTGGCAGAAACGCTAACACGTGGACGTGGAGATTATGTAGATGTCGGAGGGGAAAAAAAACACGTTATCGGATATATGAAACAGTATCTTTTTCAACCAGAACAAGCAAAAACACCCGTGAAGGTTTTATCTGGTGGAGAAAAAGCTCGATTATTGCTTGCTTGTGCTTTGAGCCAACCTTCAAACCTGATGATTCTGGATGAACCTACGAATGATTTTGATTTGGAAACGCTTGATTTGTTACAGGAAGTGTTGTCCACCTATAAAGGGACCCTTATTCTGGTCAGTCATGATCGAGATTTTCTTGATCGAATTGCCACTTCAGTTCTTGTAGCTGAAGGTGATGGTATCTGGACAGAATATGCCGGTGGATATTCTGACATGATGGCACTTCGTGAATATCAACAGGAAAATCTTATCAGGAAGACACAAAATAAATCGCAAAAACCAACATATTCAAAAACACCCATTAAACCAAAACCTAAAAAACTTTCATACAAAGACCAGTATGAACTGGATCATTTACCAGAAAAGCTTCAGAAACTTCAAATCTCTATAATGCAGCTGAACCAGCTTCTCAATGATCCAGGATTATATCAGAAAGACCCTGATTTATTTGAAAAATTCACACGGCAATTACTGTATAAACAAAAAGAACAAGAAAAACTTGAGGAAAGATGGCTTGAATTGGAAATTTTGCAGGAGAATTTGAAATCAAATGATGAATTAAGCAGTTCATCTAATCAGTAAATCCTGTAATTTTAAATTATTTGTTTTACCTGATTGAATTGTCTGTCATGACAGCCATATATTTTGTAATATGTTATAGGAATGACATGAAATATCAAGCAACTTCCGGCTTTAAATATCAACAATTTGAAAATCACGTATCATCATAAGGAGGAACCCTGTTCATGGAAAATCATAACCATCCATTTTACAATCCAAGGTTAAGTTATGAGGAAAACTACCAGAAAGGCCCTTTTGGAGATTTTACACAAAAACCGGAAATTTCTATTGTAAACCAACCTTCTGTTCATTTTCTGGGAAATAAGATTAATCTACCATTCGGTATTCCCGCCGGACCTTTACTCAATGGCAAATATGTAAAGGCGGCACTGGACTGGGGATATGATTTGTGCGTCTATAAGACGGTCAGAACAAAAAAATATAAATGCCATCCCCTTCCCAATGTCTTGGCTGTCCATCCGGAACATAGACTTTCAGAAAATGTTGATACAGTATTAGCTGATCAAAATTATGATTTGCCTTTATCCATAACAAACTCTTTTGGTGTCCCCTCTTTTGATCCAGATATATGGCAACCTGACATGGAGGACGCAGTTAATTATGCAAAACCTGGACAGGTTGTAATCGGCAGTTTCCAGGGCACATTGGGTGTTACCAATCATATCGAGGAAAATTATGCAGAAGCGGCCCGTTTGGTCGATGAGACAGGTGTTCCCCTTCTAGAGGCAAATTTAAGCTGTCCCAATGAAGGGGCAAATAACCTTTTATGTTTCGATATTGATAAGGTTGAACGGATTGCCCACGCGATCAAGAATGCCGTACCAGATAAACCATTGATGCTTAAACTGGCTTATTTTAAAAATAACAAACTTCTTTATTCTTTTCTTGAAAGATTGGCTCCTATCGTTGACGGCTTCTGCGCAATCAACACCCTTTCGGCAAGACCTGTGACCTCTCAAGGTAAACAGGCTTTGGGAAGGGACCGTCCAACAGGAGGAGTTTGTGGTGATGCAATTCGTTGGGCCGGTGAAGAAATGGTTTCCCGCCTATATGAATGGAGAGCCAATCATAATGAAAAATTTGTCATTACAGGTGTTGGGGGAGTCAATAGCCCAGAACATTATCAAACATATCTTTCCCTGGGTGCTGATGCTGTCATGAGTGCAACCGGCGCAATGTGGAATCCTGCGCTAGCATTACAAATAAAAAAGGCGCTTCAATAATTTTTTACATTAAATCAAGTTATCAAAATAAAAATATTTTCAATAACTTGATTTAAAGGCTTCTCCTATTAATTTTTCATTTATTTCAAAAACAACAACATTGTATTATTATAAATGTCATTTAATCTATATTATGACGATTATACAGTTCATTTTTTATAAATGGTTATGTAATATTATCCTGTTTAAAAATCTTAAAATATAATCCTAGATAGCATGAAATCATTTGCCACTAAATCATATCATTTTCACATCAATATTAATTTTTATGGAAAATTAATTGTGAAACTTCAAAAATTAATACTGCAAAATTTTTATCATGCTGATCATTTCCATCGATATGAAAAACACATTATTTACCATTTCTTCATAACAATTAGCACAAACCATCAAAACTGCTTTGTTAGATCATGATAAATTACAGAACTATATCCCTTTAAAGATATATTAATATTAAAAGCTATTTGTTTTAGAATTCAATAATCCAGAAACCTGCATTCGCTCTCTTGATTCTTTTATACTTTTGATCACCGCCAATGCTGCATTCAAAGCCCTTCGCCCCGCAACCCCATCCACGAGAACTGGTATTCCATCAAGACAGGATTTTACAAAAGCATGATGCTCAGCCTCCATATTATCATGATCTTTCCATTTCACCACTTCTCTTCTAAATCCATTGGTACCAGGTAAAGGCATACCCTTTTCTTTTCCAATCATGACCAATTGATTTTCCACAAAATCAGCCGATAAATACCCTTCTTCGGAAAAAATTCGCATTTTACGCTCAGTTTTTAAGGAAATACGACTGGCTGCAATGGTCGCAACGCATCCATTTTCAAAAGTAACCCGAGCATTTGCTATGTCTTCGAATTCTGATGTCACGGATGCACCCAACGCATCCACTTTTCGTATATGAGATGGTACGATAGCTAGAACAAGATCGAGATCATGGATCATTAGATCAAGAATAACAGAAACATCAACCCCTCTCGGCTTGAAAGGTGCAATTCGCATGGTTTCAATATATAAAGGCTTCTTTATACGTTCATGTATAACTTTCTGTTCCGCTGAATAACGTAAAAGATGCCCAACTTGCAAGACAAGTCCACGACTATTTGCCAGATCAATGAGATGATCAGCCTGATCAAGCGTTGAGGCAATCGGTTTTTCTATTAGAACATGCCTACCTTTTTCAAGGGCCTCAAGGGCCAATTCATAATGAAATTCGGCAGGTGCGGCAATAATCAAGGCATCACAAGATTGTAACAGCTGATCAAGTGGCATATAGGGAACATTACCGGCTTCTTTTCCAACTTTTATTGCATTGCCAATTACTGGATCATAGATACCGATCAGATTTTCACGCTCTGCTTTAAAAGATTTTAAAGCATGAAAACGACCAAAATATCCCGCCCCAGCAATACCCACACGCAAAATCGACTGTTCTGCCATTTGTTTTCTCGCTTTATATTAAATTTAAACTTACAATTTTTCTTAAATTTGGATAGAAAATAAAATATTCTTAAACGTATTTAAACATTGTTTTTATTTATAATGCTATATATACCTTGCCATATAATAGTATTATAACCAAAACATATTGCATCGAATAACATGACAACGACCCTGTTGTTAAACGTTCCCTTTAACCATTTTCAGTCCATCGGGACAAAAAGGATTTAGTCGTTACTGCGATGATGTATTACAGTCGAACAAAACTTGCCCTGGTTTTCGCCACTTGTTTCATGGGGCTATTATTATGTTTACCCAATTTTGTTAAACATCCATCTTTTAAGATACCTTGGCATCAGATCCATCTTGGCCTTGATTTAAAAGGAGGATCCTATTTACTGATGCAGGTGGATGTGGAGACCATCAGCATAAACCGTTTACAGACGTTGAGTGACAATGTTCGGCAAACCCTTATTTCCAAAAATCTGGGTTATCGCAATTTACATATGGTTCCCAAAGATCATACCATTGTTTTTAATTTGCGTGATCCACGTGAAAAAGAGGGTGTTTTATCTGCATTGAGATCAATGCCAAAAGCGGTTCCCAATGAATTTGAGGTTAGTAATAACAATGATCAAATTAGAATGAAACTTTCAACTGATGCAATGCAGCACCGCGCAAGCGAGGCGGTAACTCAATCCATTGAAATTGTTCGCAAACGTATCGATGCAACAGGTGCTGTCGATCCATCCATAACCCGTCAGGGTACAGACAGAATCATTGTTCAGCTACCGGGCGTCAGTGATCCGAACCGGATTAAGCAATTACTTGGTACAACAGCTAAAATGACATTTCACTTATTGGATGAAAATGCAAACCCAAACCTACCTCCACCCGGTGTAACATTTCTCCCAACAGCTGGAAATGAAAATGAAAAATTACCAATACGTGATCATATTGAAGTTGACGGTGCCGACCTAACAGGAGCAAGTGCTGGATTTGATCAGCAAAGTGGCGAATATGCAGTAAATTTCAGTTTTGACAATGCAGGCGCACAATCTTTCGCAAATGTTACCCGTGCCAATATCAACAAACGTTTCGCTATAGTGTTGGATAATAAGGTTATAGAGGCACCTGTCATTCGGACTCCAATCACAGGCGGGAATGGTCAAATTACAGGCGGATTTGATGCGCAAAAAGCCACTGATCTTGCCTTACTTTTACGAGCAGGTGCCTTGCCTGCTCCGCTAAAAGTGATGGAAGAACGTTCAATTGGTCCATCACTGGGGGCTGATGCTATCAGGGCTGGAGGATTGAGTCTGGTAAGCGGTTTTGTCCTTGTGATTATTTTTATGCTTCTATTTTATGGTCGTTTTGGTCTCTATGCGAACATCGCTTTATTTGCAAATCTCGTATTAATGAGTGCCATTTTATCTCTTTTCGAAGCGACGCTAACCTTGCCAGGTATGGCGGGAATGCTTCTAACCCTTGGAATGGCAGTTGACGCAAATATTCTTATCAATGAACGCATTCGCGAAGAAACACGTAATGGCCGTACGCCCCTTAACGCTTTACAAACTGGATTTGATCGTGCTCTCAATACAATCATCGACAGTAACGTCACCGCTTTCATTGCACACGTCATGTTATTCATATTTGGAACGGGTGCGGTCAAGGGATTTGCATTGACTATCACCATTGGTATTGTTACGACCCTTTTCACCACCTTATGCCTCTCCTGGATGCTGACAATTCGCTGGTATGCTGTCACCCGCCCTAAAGAACTTCCGATTTGAAAGAAAGAATATGCTTGGTCGTCCTTTATTACATCTCGTCCCACATGGCACAAAAATTCATTTTATGCGTGGACGCTTTGCCGGCCTGATAACATCAGCGGTTTTATCTATTGCATCAATTATTCTTTTCTTTCATCCCGGCTTGACATTGGGACTGGATTTCCGTGGCGGTATTGTGGTTGAAGCGCAAACTCCTGAACCTGCTGATTTTAGCAAATTGCGCAAATTTTTATCTGATGCCGACATTACAGCAGCTGGATTACAACAATTTGGTGGGAAAAATAATGTCCTGATCCGGCTTGACGCACCCAAAGAAAATAATGGCGATGCAACCCAGATATTGATCAGCAAAGTCAGATCAGCCGTTACAAATTATGAAACTGGTACAAAAATTGTACGAGCCGATGCTGTTGGTGCCTCTGTTTCCTCTGAATTATTCAGAAATGGGCTTTTGGCACTTGGAATCAGTCTTTTTATGATTATGATTTATATCTGGTTTCGATTTGAATGGGAATTTGCACTTAGCGCCATTATAACCTTGCTTCTTGATTTAACAAAAACAATCGGATTTCTTGTAATCACACATTTTGAATTCGATCTGGTCATGGTGGCTGCCATCTTGACAATTCTAGGCTATTCAACAAACGATAAAGTTGTCGTATATGATCGAGTAAGGGAAAATCTAAGAAAATATCATTCCATGCCATTTCAAGAATTGCTTGACCTATCAATTAATGAAACGTTAAGCAGAACCCTTGCCACTTCGTTTACCGTGTTTTTAGCCGCCTTACCTCTTGCCCTGTTCGGTGGTGCATCTCTTTCCGGTTTTGCGTGGGTAATGTTATTTGGTATTGTTGTGGGAACGTCTTCCTCCATCTTCATTGCCGCTCCCCTGCTTCTATTTATGGAAGAGGGAAGCTTGAGAAGAAAAACCAAAAGATCATCCTAGAATTATTTCATGAGCAGTTTAAAAGAACTGCTCAATTTTTAACGAATATTATTTTTATTCAAAGACTGTATCAGTATTTCCACAGAATTTTTTGCATTTTTCAAATTATGCTTATTCGGTTTCGATAATGCCATCATAACGTAATGTTTAGCATTTTGATCCTTTAAAAAAATATCCTGGAAATCAGTCAATAAAACAGAAGATAAGCTACCTAGATAACCAATACACATACCATGAGTAAATATGTAATTATAGGCAATGGAATGTGAGGTTACGCGTTCAGATGACTTTAATGAATTTTCTTGTGATTGACAAGCGCTCAAGGGAAACAAAAAAAAGGTTAATCCTAATAAAACATATCGCTTAAACATTTAAAACTTCTTTGTTCCCATAGACTTATAATCAATTTATCAAAAATTGATCTAGGATTGTTTTCTGTTTGCAAGAATATCTCTTATTTCCTGCAGTAAAACTTCCTGTTTTGTTGGTTGTGCGGCTTTAACTTCTTGCTGCGTCTTGATGCGATTATAGATATCATTCAACCCTCTGACAATCAGGAAAACAACAAATCCGATAATTAGAAACTGAATAATCGTGTTGAGAAAAACTCCAAAGTTTAAAGTTACCGCACCTATTCTTTGTGCCTCGGCCAGTGTTTTAACATGAGGTCCCTTTAAGGTGATAAATAAATTACTGAAATCGACACCACCTAGAAACAAACCAATGATGGGATTGAAAATATCATTCACCAAACTTTTAACCACACTTGTAAAAGCGGCACCAACGATAATACCCACAGCCAGATCAACAACATTACCCCGCATGATAAAGGATTCAAATTCATGAATCCATTTAATGCTCCTACTTTTTTTAGCCATATTTTCATAACTCATTTTCATTTCCATTCAATTGCTCTAAAAAATAGTTACGTATCAATTATATTTGAAAAAAGAATTTTAAATAAGAAAAAAATGTCAAACAGTAAAAAATAACAAAGAAGAGATTGATTTCGAGCAGTAAAATGACTATAAATACATTTTCTTTCTCCGTCTGTTAACGGAGTTTTTTTTACAATCTGTTAAGAGAAAATCATGAAAAACGATATCCATCCAGATTATCACGAAATTACAGTCGTCATGACAGACGGTACTGAATTCAAAACCCGTTCCTGTTATGGCTCTAATGGCGATACATTGCGTCTTGACGTAGATCCTAAATCTCATCCTGCATGGACCGGAGTTCAGCGTATCAATGATACACGGGGTCAAGTTGCGAAATTTAACAAGCGTTTTGCTGGTATCGGACAAAAAAAGGTTTAAATAATTAGATTATTTTATTAACCTTATTGATGTAAGGGTGACTTCATCACCCTTATCTCAATCAAATAAAATTACTAAATTACAGCTTTTAAAATAGTCTATATTGTTTTAACTTAAAATTTACAGTTTTAAGTTTTTAATAATATTCTACTCTATTTTTATCATACAGGATTGTCATGACCTTACCTCTTATGCCTAAGGCTACCGCAGTATGGCTTATTGAAAAAACTGCTTTAACCTTTAATCAAATTGCAGAATTTTGTGGCATGCATCCTTTGGAAGTCCAGGCAATTGCCGATGGCGAGGTAGCTCAAAGTATCATTGGCTATGATCCTGTTGCCAATGGCCAGTTAACCCAAGAAGAGATTAATCGCTGTGAGGCTGATCCAGATCTAAAACTAAAACTATCAGCAAATCGCATGCAAATCGTCAAGCGATCAAAAGGCGCAAGATATACTCCCATTTCAAAGAGAAATGATCGTCCTGATGCAATTGCCTTCCTGTTAAGAAACTATCCCCAATTGCTAGATCAGCAAATTGCCAAGCTTTTGGGAACGACTAAAGATACAATTGCCAAGGTAAGAGATAAACAGCATTGGAATTCCGCCAATATTAAACCACGTGATCCAATCATACTGGGATTATGCAGTCAAATGGATTTAAACAGTGCTGTTGCCGAAGCGAACAGACGTGTTGAGAAGGATGAGACGGATACCTCTTCCCTTAATCCCTCAGAAACAACAGAACATCAGGAATCTTCAGAAACAAAGAAAGAAGAGCTAGATATCAATCATATATTTTCCAATTATTCTGAAAAAAACAATCAATCCGACGATCTAAATTAATTATGCCATTATCCCATTCCTCTTCATCAAATATTTCCCTCGCTGTTGGTGTTATTATGGGCAGCCAGTCGGACTGGGATATTATGAGTCACAGTGCTGATATATTAAAAAAACTTGATATATCACATGAAGTAAAAATTGTATCGGCTCATCGTACACCCGATCGATTAAGGGAATATGCAATATCCGCTGTTGAACGGGGAATCAGGGTTATTATTGCAGGCGCAGGTGGCGCTGCACATCTTCCCGGTATGGTTGCCGCCTGGACACATTTACCTGTTCTTGGTGTACCAATGCAAACCCATGCCCTAAACGGTAAGGACAGTTTGTTATCAATTGTGCAAATGCCTGCAGGTATTCCGGTTGGCACCCTGGCCATCGGAAAAGCTGGGGCCATTAATGCGGCACTTTTGGCAGTATCTATCCTATCTATCGCTGATCAGTCAATCGCCCAACGCTTAGTTTCCTGGCGCAAAGCACAAACAGATTCTGTCTCTATTTCTCCACTTTAATTATACATTATTAATAAGAGGGACTTATGCTTTTACCTAATTCAACCATAGGAATCGTTGGAGGCGGACAATTAGGCAGAATGTCTGCTGTAGCGGCGGCACGTCTTGGATTTAGAACACATATTTTATCTGACATTATGGATGCTCCTGCCGCTCAAGTGGCTTCTGGCATTACGGTTGGATCTTATCATGATCAATCAATTTTAAAACAATTTGCTGAACAGGTTGATGTAATAACATTTGAATTTGAAAATATAAATATAGAAGGAATAGAATATCTTGCCACCGTACGACCTGTTCATCCTTCCAGCAATGTCTTAAAAATCAGCCAAGACAGGTTTCTTGAAAAAGACTTTTTAAATCAACATGATATTCCAACCACTCAATGGATTTCTGTTTTTCAGTTAGAAGATGGCATAAATGCGGCAGAAAAACTGGGATTTCCTTTTATCCTTAAAACCACTAGATTGGGGTATGATGGTAAAGGTCAGGCCGTTATCCGTACCGACGAAGAATTCAAAAAAGCCTTTAAAAATTTGAATCCTCACCCTCTAATTGCTGAAAAAAAAGTAAACTTTTATAAAGAAATTAGCGTGATGGTTGTTCAGAATGAACATGATGAATTACAAACATTCGATGTTACTGAAAACCGACATAAAAATGGAATTCTTGACCTCAGTATCGCACCAGCCCGAATTACCTCAGCATTGCAAAATAAAGCCAAAAAGATCGCAGTTAAGATAGCCCAGGCTCTCAAACTTGTTGGTATCTTGGGAGTTGAAATGTTCATTGATGATCAGGATAATATTCTTGTCAATGAAATAGCACCCCGTCCTCACAATTCAGGACATTGGACAATGAATGCCTGTCCCTTTGACCAATTTGAAATGCATATTCGTGCTGTCGCAAATCTTCCCTTACCGCCTATAGCTCGACATTCGGATGCCATCATGAAAAATCTTATAGGCCCCCAAACACTGGAATATTGGCCAAAGATTTTAAAAAATGATCGAATGATAGGACATTTATACGGAAAAAAGGAAGCAAAACCGGGTCGAAAAATGGGACATGTCAATATAAATTTTCCATATAATGGTTTACCCGGAGAATTCGGAATTAAAGCGGCATTATCATTTCTTTGTTCTGGGGATTAAGCAATCCACTTTCCAAAAAAGAAAAATAGATACCATTCCCGATTATTATATGATCGGCGATATCAATATTAACTGCTTCCAAGGCTTCAACTAATATATATGTTAATTTTTTATCAGCTTCCGAAGGTAACGCTATTCCACTGGGATGATTATGTACCAGAATCAAGGATTCAACCTCGAATTTAAGAGCATATTTCGCTATTTCACGGATATGGATGGATGTGGTACTCACGGTCCCTGAAGCTTGATGACTGATTGAAATGATATGGGCATTCCTATCGAGAAGAATAATATAGAAATGTTCAATCGTTTCTCTTGATAAGAAAGCAATTAGATAATCGGTTAAATATTTTTTAAACCGTAGAATGTTTTTATTATAAATTTCTGATTTCAAAATACGTATGCTTGTTGCATATATAAGGGAAATAAACGCTATATCCTTTTCAGATAAATTGAATTCCTCAATTAACTGATTTTTGTCATAGGTAAAAAGATGCGGAAAAGATCCAAGTTTTGTTAGAATATTTTCTTGCCAATTTTCATTATGTTGTTCAAATTTTATCCATTGGGATAACAAAGTTAAATATTGTGAATCAGATTTTATATTATCTTGTTTTTCTTTCATAAAACTGTGCATTTTCATATTGAAAACATCCTCAATTCTCAAAATGTTGATTCCTTATGTTCGAATAGGATAAGTTCTTTATTAATACAGTTTAAATATTAATTACGTAAGATTATTAAGATTATATATACCAATAAATTAGGAGATTGAATTCTTGAATCAAAAAACTGCCAACAAACAGTGGGGAGGACGTTTCACCTCTGGACCTTCAGCCATTATGGAGCAAATAAATGCCTCTATCGGCTTTGATAAAAACTTATGGAAACAGGATATACAAGGGTCAATAGCTCATGCAGAAATGCTGGCCAAACAGAAAATAATTTCCGAAGCGGATAAAAACAGTATTCATCAAGGTCTTAGGGAAATTGAGCGAGAAATTCAATCTGGTCAATTCGAATTTAGCAGAGCTCTTGAGGATATTCATATGAATATCGAAGCCCGTTTGGCAGAACGTATCGGTGAGGCAGGAAAAAGGCTTCATACAGCACGCTCAAGAAATGACCAAGTTGCGACAGATTTTCGTTTATGGATCAGACAAAATATCGATGAATTAATTCCAATGATAAATCATCTGATGCTGACCCTTGCTTCCCGAGCTCTGGAATATGCGGAAACAGCTATGCCCGGTTTCACTCATTTGCAATCTGCCCAACCGGTGACGTTCGGTCATCATTTACTGGCTTATACAGAAATGTTGAATCGGGATCGGGGACGATTGATAGATGCACGCAGACGACTAAATGAAAATCCCTTGGGTGCGGCGGCTTTAGCTGGCACCTCATTCCCAATTGACCGCCAATTGACTTCTAAATTATTGGGATTTGACCGTCCCATGGCAAATTCACTTGACGCAGTCTCTGATCGTGACTTTGCCCTGGAATATCTTTCCGCTCTTTCCATCATGTCGATTCATCTTTCACGCATGGCGGAAGAAATTGTAATTTGGTGTTCATCTCCTTTTTCTTTTATCCAGCTTTCAGATGCCTATACTACAGGTTCATCCATCATGCCACAAAAACGAAATCCAGATGCCGCCGAACTGGTTCGGGCCAAAGTTGGACGAATTTCAGGTGCACTTACAGGACTTTTGACCGTCATGAAGGGTCTTCCTCTCGCATATGCTAAAGATATGCAAGAAGACAAGGAACAGGTTTTTGCTGCAACCGAAACTATTATTCTGTGTTTAGCCGCTTGTTCAGGAATGATTGCAGATTTAAAGGCCAATCAAGACAATATGGCCTATTGGGCAGGGTCCGGTTTCTCTACAGCCACAGATCTCGCAGACTGGCTGGTTAAAGAATTAGAATTACCCTTCAGAACAGCCCATCATGTAACAGGAAAAATTGTCAGCTATGCCGAAACACATAATCTTGCTCTTGAGAATGTGCCTTTACAAAAAATGCAGGAAATCGAACCTTTGATTAACAATGATATATATTCAGTTTTAGGAGTTCAGTCCTCACTTGCCTCTCGAACCAGTGAAGGTGGCACCGCTCCCAAAAATGTAAGAAAATCTGCAAAAATATGGATCGATAAATTAAAGGATATATCATGAAACGTTTTTTTTCTCTTTTTTTCGCTCTTGGTAGTATTGCAATCCTCACAATCACCCTGTCTGGATGTGGCAAAAAAGCATCTCCTAAACCGGTTGGTCCCCCCGAAAAAGTAATTTATCCCCGAGCCTATCCACCTCAAGACTAATCCATTAATCCCTGGGTGGAGTGGTGAGTAACACGGCCATGCCACCGGGACGATCTGAATAAGCGGCAATCTGAATTGCTGTTATAACCCATTCCTTATTTTTATTTACTGTAAACAAAGGGGCACCACTACTTCCATATGTGGCTTGACAGTCATGCGCAAGAATAGTTTTACCCCCATTATTTTTTAATATATCGGTTACATGACATTCTTGATCAGCATATAAAACTTCCTGACGGTCCTGATCATAACCAGCCAGATATATAATCATACCGATATAAGGTTGATCTTTATTAAAACCGAAAAAATCCTCTTGATTTGTTTTTTTATCATTAAGCACAAGATAGGCCCAGTCATGGTGAATATTGTCCAATGTGGCTTTTTCCGAACCCTCTCCCTTATAATTTTCTGATTTAATAATATTAAGGACATTATAAGCTGATCGATAAGTTTGTCGCTGGTATCCCAGAAGAAAATGAACAGAATGTGGGTTGACAAAATGATTGGTTTTTCTAATCCATAAACAATGAGCTGCAGTTATCACCAATCTTGAACTGACAAGAAATCCCGTACAATGCGTACCAAGCTCTGTTTGTACACGTCCCAAAACCTGCCAAGGTTTCTCTGCAGGATTTACCAATTGTCGATGATTGTTTTTTTGGCTAATGCCTGGCAAATCTTTTGCGGGAACGGAATAGGATAAGGTTGAAATCGATATAAATATCGTACATGTAAATATCCTGATAAAAATATTCAATTTTCCATCCCTTATCGCTATTTCTTTTTTCCTTAATAAAGAATAATTATATTATTCTATCCTACTGTTTTTTATAGATTGTTATAAAATCAGTATAATATTATTTTTTTTCCGACCAAAGGCTTTTTGATTAATGTCATCTTCTAAAACCGAACCTGAAACAAATTATCAAACCCTTTTACAAACGCATCCAGACTTTATTATTGATGAAAAGAAGGGGCTCTGTTTTGGTAAAGTTCCACTTCAATCTCTTACTGATCATTATGGTAGTCCTGTATGGGTAATCAATGCAGATATATTAACATCACGTTTTCAAAAACTTTCTAGAGCATTTCTGCAAAACAAAATGGACTTTTCTATTCATTATGCCGTGAAAGCAAATGATCATCTGGCCATACTTGATCTTTTGGCAAAAGAAGGAGCGGGAGTTGACATTGTCAGTCTGGGTGAATTAAGGAGAGCACTAAAAGTCAATATCAACCCACGAAAAATTTGTTTTTCAGGAGTGGGAAAAACAGAGGAAGAATTAAAAGCCGCCATTCAATTAGAAATAGGCCAAATCAATGTTGAGAGCCGTGAAGAGCTTCATCTTATTTCTAAAATAGCAATGGATACAGGAAAAAAAGCCGCAATTTGTTTAAGAGTCAATCCTGATGTCGATGCCAGAACGCATCATAAAATTACTACAGGTTTGGCGGAAAACAAATTTGGTATCGCTTATGAGCAAGCTCTTCAGGTTTACAAAGAAGCAAGCCAACTGGATAATATTCTCCCATTGGGATTTGATGTCCATATTGGTAGTCAGATTTCATCTGTAGAGCCCTATAAAAAAGCTTTTTTAAAAATGGGAAAACTTGTTAAACAAGCACGTAAAGAAGGATTAGAGGTCTCTGTTCTAGACTGTGGAGGTGGTTTTGGCATTTCTTACTATGACGAAAAAGAGTCCGACCCATATGCTCTAGCTAATTTAATGCAAGAAATTTTCTCTTCCCTTAATATCCGTATTTGTATTGAACCTGGCCGCTGGCTGGTTGGTCCGGCAGGCATCCTGATCAGCAAAGTTATCAGAAGAAAAAACAATGGGCCAGAGGCAGCCCCTTTCATTATTCTTGATGCTGCCATGAACGACCTTTTGCGTCCAGCGATGTACGATGCGTGGCACGGTATCTTACCTATACAGGCTGAAATATATAAGCGTCCCTTGGAAAAACAGAATATTGACGGTCCAATATGCGAATCAAGTGATATTTTTGCTCGCCAACGGTTACTTCCCCAATTAAGGGAAAATGATGAAATTGCCATTCTGGATGCCGGTGCCTATGGACACGTCATGAGTTCCTCTTATAATGCCCGTCCCCAAGCTTTACAATTGATGATCAAGGATAAAAGATTATTTGTTATCAAACCACGTCAAACATTTGAATCCTTATGGAATAATGAAACTATACCCAACGGATAATTGATTTATATTATACCGAACATGTAAGCACAGTCATTATGGCATTCAGATTGGTTTTCTTTTATTTATAAAGGTAAATAAATAATTATATACTTATTTAGTGGAATAAAGTTTAGTATGTTTTGATTAAGATATGATAATCATCATATTATTCCATAAATTTTATTCATTCACCAGAATTAACAAATTTATTAAATATGTTTTTATTTCATTAGGTTTTAATCAAAAAAAGCACTTTATTTTTTAGTGCTTTTTTAAAAATTATTTCAATCTATAGCTCACACCATAATCGCATCAAATTATGATAAACATTTGTCAACTCTAAAATCTGAGGATCATTATCATCCATTCTGGTTCTTAACTTAATAATCGACATATCCAGATCAAATAAAACCCGCCTCTTGTCAGAATCTCGAATCATTGACTGGGTCCAGAAAAAAGATGCCCAACGACTGCCACGCGTTATTTTGCTGACAGAATGCAAGCTGTAGGTTGGGTAAACAATCATGTCGCCAGCAGGGAGCTTGATTGATTGTGCACCACTTGGATCATGCATGATCAGCTCTCCACCATCATAATCCTCAGGATTATTTAAAAACAAAGTCGAGGATACATCCGTTCTTATACGCATATTGGCTTCATGAATTGGACGTAACGCATTATCCACATGATCGGGGAACTCCATGCCTTCATCATAACGGTTGAATAAAGGCGGGCAAACCCGATAAGGAACAACTGCTGAATTGAAAATCGGATTACGTCCCAGAGCTTTCAATATAATTTCTCCCAATTCTTTACTTTCGGGTGATTTCTGGTCAATTTGTATATTACGCTTGACCTGGGCAGATTGTTCACCTGCCGTAACCTTACCATCTACAAAAGGTGCCCGTTTATAAACAGACTGAACGTAAGCCAATTCTTCTTTATTTAAAACTTGAGGAATATGAATGATCATCAAACTAACCTGATTATATTTTGAAGTTATTCTAACATGTTCAAACTGAACATGAATGCTCTACCATTAGATGGTGTCACACGATTACTGAATAAAGAGTCATAATTCAAACGGTTGGTCAGATTGTAAATATTGAACGACACTTTCCAATGATCGTCGAATTTATGAGAAAGCATGGCATCAATCGTTACATTTGATGGTACTTTTGCATTGTTTCTGTTATTCAAATAAACTGGTCCACGCCATGTTACACCTCCACCAATCAACAAATTGTATGGTGTATTGGGCATTATATTATACGTTGTCCATAAATTTCCCTGATGAGAGGGAACATAGAACATGCGATTTCCCTTGATATTTGGCGTTAAAGAACCTGTAACTTTACTATGATATGCAGCAAAGGCACCATAGACGCTCCAATTATTCGTGATATTACCGGATATACCCAATTCAATCCCCTGATTGTAACCTTTGTCACCCGTACTTGTCACCGCTCCTGACAATGGATCACTAACCATCTGGTTGCTTTTTTCAAGATGGAACAAAGATGCTGTCAGTCCCAGTCGCTGATTCAAAAGGCTCCATTTTCCACCCAGTTCATATAAATGGCTTTTTTCCGGTTTCATTCCGTTTTGACCATCCTTCATCGGTGCATACGAATTCGTCAAATACATACCCAATGGCGTTGTAGAGGATGACCATGTGAAATAGTAAGCCTGATTTTCATCTGGATTGAATAGCAAACTTACTGTCGGGTTGAACACATTATCGTTCGTTGACATACGGTGCGTTGTAAAGGATTTGCCCCCTTGGGTATTATAAAACGCTTCCCAGTTGTCATAACGGAAACCACCCTTAATTGACCAAGCTTTGGTGAACCATATCTGGTCATACAAGAAAACACCAACATCACGGGAATGTCCATATCTACGGGATGGATCCCCTACTTTACTGTTGGGATCACCAGGCATGATATGTATTGGATAATCAATCGCATCCGTTGGATGAACAAGATTGTTGTTTGGCAGGGATGCGGAAAATTGTCCGTAATGACGGCTTTCATGAGCATAGGCAATATCAACACCAGCCGTTAATTGATGTTTGATAAAACTTGTATTGAAATTGGCAATAGTTGATAAAACATTTTGGAACGACCAGGTGCTCTGTTCATATGGACTTGGACCTGCCGTTTGAATAATAGCGTCCTGAGGACGACCATCAAAATATGGGTCACTACAATCTGTTGGCGTACATTTAGGTCGTGTAACAGAAAACTGACGTTGATAATTACCATATCGAGTATCGTTATGGATAACAATATCAGGAGTGATGTTATAGGTTAAACGTCCCGTAACCTGGTTATCCTGGGTTTGGTCCTTATCCATTTTGTTACCATACCAATTTCCCCTTCTTATTCCATATTCGGTCGCAGGTCTACCAATTGTATGACCAGGTTTTGTAATTACAGGAACACCGTAATCGGGAATGCGATCATCCTGTTGATGTACAAATTGCAAAACATAACTTAAATCTGTTCCCAGACCAAAAGCTATGGATGGCGCCAGACCCCAACGATGGGAATATAAATTATCTCTTCCCACAACATTATTGCTGTTGGCCATACCCTCCATGCGAACAGCAATATTATCATTAATCTGCTTGTTCAAATCAAAAGTGCCACGGTAATAATCCCCGTTTCCACCAGTAAATTCCGCTTTATATTGATCTTTCAATATTGGTTTTTTTGTTACAACATTAATGGCACCACCCGTAGTTCCATTCCCAAATACAGATGAAGATGGACCCTTAATAACCACCACATTTTCATAATTGAAACTGTCACGGCTATAGACACCGAAATCTCTCAGGCCATCTTCATAAATATCATTCTGGGCCTGAAAACCGCGGATGAGAAACTGATTTCCGGACATGCCGCCACGTCCCTCCCCAACGGAAGAGGTTACCCCCGGTACATTTTTTAATGCTTCATCAAGAGATTTGACATTTTGCTCTTCCATAATTTTGGCCGGAACAAGATTGATATTCTGAGGGGTATGCATGATATCCTGTGGCATCAAACTGACACCTGTATTCTGCGTCAGAATATTATCATTCTTTTTTCCACGAACAAGAATATGCTCATTCGTTGTTGACTGGTTATCTGTTGTTTGATCTTTTGTTATTTGTTGATTTACTTTATTTGCTGATGATGCAACAGCATTGTTCGATTTTTCTGCATTTGCAGATTTGGTGATAGCAGTATTCCCTAATAATCCGACCATTACTGCCAATGATACTGGTTGAAGCGTCCTTTTTATTCCTGACAATTTAAAAATCCATCCAATAAAATACTGATAATGATAATTAATAACATGAGATATTGAGAATCATTATCAGTATACAGATACAATTGCAACTGGCGGAAATCAAATAAATCATGATGGTTTGCAAATGAATAAATGGACAACAAATATTGTAAAATTGTTTTTTACATATTTTTAAAGAGTTATAATAAATTTCATCCGTTTGAGATTGACTGAATTTTAATTCAAATTTTCAAAATATGTGATAATAATACAATAGGTATAAAAAATAAATGTTTTATAAATATGACAAATTATTGGTTAATTAAATCGGAACCTTCTGCTTTTTCATGGCAGGAACAATTGAGAAACAAAATCGAACCCTGGACAGGGGTGAGAAATCATCAGGCGAAAAAAAATCTACAATTAATGAAAAAAAATGATCTGGCTTTTTTCTACCATTCCAATGAAGGTAAGGAAATTGTTGGTATTGTAAGAATTGATAAAGAGGCCTATCCCGATCCGACCGATACAGAACACAGATGGTTTTGTGTGGATGTAGAGACAATATGTTCGGTACCTGTACCCATTACCCTAAAAAAAATCAAATCCTTTCCTGAACTGGAAGATATAGCACTTATTAAACAATCCAGATTGTCAGTAATGCCAATCAGTTCAGAACATTGGAAAATTTTATGTGATCTTGGAAATGTGAAATTATAAGTCAATTCATTTTTTCTTGCTAAAATTTAATAAACACTTGGACAAATTATGAAAAATAACAATAAACAAATTCTCGATCATATTCATCTTTACCAGCATGATATACCTTCCGGACTAGATCTTGGAAAAATAGTCGCAATTGACACTGAGACCATGGGATTAAATTATGATCGAGACCGGCTTTGTTTGATTCAGTTAAGCAAAGGGGATGGACAGGTTCATATTGTCCAGTTTGTACCCGAACGGCTTGGTGGTAAAGGGTTCAATTCCTGCCCCAATCTAAAAAAATTACTTACTGATCACTCCATTGCAAAATTAATGCACTTTGCCCGATTTGATGTCGGGATATTACAAAAAACCTTTCAAATAAGTATGAAATCCGTAATTTGTACAAAAATTGCAGCTAAATTGGTCAGAACTTTTACGGATAAACACGGACTGGCTGTTCTATGCAGAGAATTACTTGATATTGAATTAAGTAAACAGCAACAAACTTCAGATTGGGGTTCACCAACCCTGAGCATTGAACAATTGACCTATGCAGCTGCAGATGTTCTTTATCTTCATCAATTGTGGGAAATCTTGGAAGTTTTATTAATCAGGGAAAACCGTTTGGAAATTGCAGAAGCCTGTTTTTCATTTTTACCAACAAGAGCCACCCTGGATCAGCTCGGATATCTAGATCCTGATATATTCGATCATCGCGGTTAAGAATTTAACAGTTTCATTTCATTTTGAAACTCTATATATATTATTATATCTGTTTTAATAATAATTAAATTTAATCAAGTGCATTGAAATGACCAAAATTGCCTCATCAGAGATTGATACAGCTCTTGAAGCTCTATCTATAGAATCTAATGGCATCCTGGATTTGATTGATGCACTTCGAGACAAAACCGAACTTACTCAATCTTTCTTGGAAACCGCCAATCTCATATCTGAAATTAATGGTCGGGTGGTATTAACCGGAATTGGCAAATCTGGGCATATTGCAAAAAAAATTCAATCAACACTAGCCTCCACTGGTACACCATCTCTCTTTGTTCATCCTTCTGAGGCTTCCCATGGAGATCTGGGAATGATTCAAAAAGATGACATCATTCTGGCTGTATCCGCTTCTGGTGAAACCCAGGAATTATTCAATATAATTATTCATGCAAAACGATTCAGCATCCCATTGATTAGCATAACAACCAATCCACAATCGACTTTGGCAAAAAATTCCAGCATAATTCTCTCACTTCCCCATTCAAGGGAGGCATGCCCACTGGGTTTGGCACCAACGACCAGCACGTTAATGCAACTGGCAATAGGCGATGCCCTGGCAATAACATTATTGAAAATGAGGCACTTCACCGCATCAGATTTCGGTATTTATCATCCCGGTGGTAGATTGGGCAGCAGACTTAAGATTGTTGAAGATTTAATGCACACAGACAAGGATATCCCCTTGGGGCATTCAAGGATGCCTATCACCGATGCAATCATGGAAATGACTCAAAAAGCCCTGGGTTGCATTGGCATTATTTCTGAAAATGGGAGGCTGATCGGGCTGATAACAGATGGCGATCTAAGGCGAGCATTCAACAAGGATATAAGAAAATTGACAACTCAAGAAATCATGAATCCCTCGCCTCTTACCATTAAATCCGATATGCTGGCTGCTGAAGCGCTGAAACTCATGAATAATGATAATCATCCCATTACCTGTTTATTTGTCGTGGATTCCAGAAATCATCCAATAGGGGTTTTGCACATTCATGATCTTTTACGAGCGGGCATTGCATGAATATGTCAACAAACAGTCAACCGAATGAAGAATCTAGTTCAAAAAACAAAATTGAAAGAACCGATTTTCAGGACAAGGAAAAATATTTAAGTCATAGATCACAAAATATCATTGAAAGACGGCATATTCCTAAACCCGCAGAAATGGAACGCCGGAACACCATTATGAAGTGGGTTAAATGGGGCCTACCAATTACAGCCCTTGTTTTGTTAAGTTCCATTGCTGTCTGGCCGGAGATTGATCGGGCTTTGCATACCAACAAGGAAGTGATGAAACAGCTTTCCCGTATCAAGATTGAAAGTGGAACCATGATTGACGCTACTTTTCATGGCTTGGATACACATAATCGACCCTATACCATAACATCTGAAAAAGTTGTTCAGAAATCTAACAATAGCAATCTTATCCATCTAGGCAATCCAAAAGCTGATATTTTATTGCAGGACAATGTTTGGATGATGGTCACGGCGGACAAGGGAAATTATACACAGCATGAACAGGATTTAGGATTGATAAAACATGTTGTTTTATACCGAAATGATGGAGTTTTCATGTATAGCGATATGGCAGACGTTGCTTTAAAGTCCTCTGTTGTGACTGGCAACAACTGGATTCATGCTGAAGGACCCTTTGGCATCTTGGATGCCCAAACCTATTTCCTTGACTTGCATGCCGGAATTGCTCAATTTAAGGGACCAGGCCGATTGGTCTTGAATGATGATAAAAAAAATAATTCCTCCAATCCTACTCAAGCTAAATCATCGGAATAAAATTGATGAATAAACGCAATTTATTACCTTTTGCCATTTCAAGTATCTTTTATAGTTTTTTCAACATCCATACTGTCCATGGTCAAAGTATAGATCTATCACATGGTGGACAGATTACGGTTACAGCTCTTGGAGGATTTGACTGGGATCAAAACGCCAAAAAAGTGACCGCCTATAATCAAGCCAAGGCAGTTCGTGAAAATGTAACGGTCACAGCAGACAGACTTATCGCCTATTATCGAAAAAAAGCTGGCGATACAGAATCAAAGTCCTCCCAAAACCCCAATCCTCAACAAAAAAGCGGTGATATAACTCAAAGCGATTCAGGTTCAAATGAAATATATCGTCTGTACGCTTATGGTCATGTTCATATTTATACGAATACCGATCAGGCCTGGGGAGATAAAGCAGTTTATGATATTGATCAGGCAACCCTGGTTTTAACGGGTAAACATATGAAATTAACCACCCCTCAAAATGTCATGACCGCAAAAGATGCCATGGAATATCACTCCCAAACCAGAATGTCAGTTGGTCGGGGTGATGCAACCGTAATTAATATCAAGGATGGTCGACAAATCAATGCGGATGTACTGGTTGGCTATAGCAGCCCTGATGATCAAAAAAAACCTGAACAAAAAAATAACGTGACTGACAGTAAGAAATCTGATGACCTTACCAAATCCGGAAAGTTGGAAAAAGTCAACGCATTTGGTAACGTTGTCGTGCGAACCCAATCTGAAACTGTTCGTGGAGACCGCGGTGTTTATGTTCCCAATACAGGAATCGCCCGCATCGTGGGCAATGTTCATATCACAAGAGGCCAAAACCAGCTAAATGGTCATGCTGCCATTATCAACATGCATACCGGTATTGCTCACATGACAGAAATGCCTGGTCAAAGAGTCCAGGGACTGGTCGTTCCAAACCAAGCAAATCAAAATAATCAACCAAGCGATAAAAAATAGTTTTTAATTTTTATAAGTGAGTTTCAAATTCCATGCCTGAAACCGAATCTGCTTCCAATAATACATCATCAACCAAAAATTTACCTGATAATGAAGGGCTATTTGCAGACAACATAGGAAAAACCTATAAAAAACGACAGGTTGTCAAAAACGTGTCATTACGCGTTCATCGAGGAGAAGCTGTCGGTCTTTTGGGCCCAAATGGTGCTGGCAAGACTACAAGTTTTTATATGATTGTTGGGTTAGTTCAGCCAGATACAGGATCAATTCGCCTTGATAACACAGATATTACCAAATTGCCAATGTATCGGCGAGCAAGACTTGGCATTGGTTATCTGCCTCAAGAGGCAAGTATATTTAGAGGGTTAAATGTAGAACAAAATATTATGGCAGTTCTGGAAGTTGTTGAATCCAATGCCGATAAAAGACATGAAACGCTTGATGGATTATTGGCGGAATTCGGAATTTCACATTTACGACATTCCCCCTCCCTTTCCCTATCTGGTGGAGAAAGACGCCGTTTGGAAATCGCCCGAGCGCTTGCCAGCGATCCGAATTACATTCTTCTGGATGAGCCCTTAGCTGGAATTGATCCAATTGCTGTCGGAGAAATTCGTGATCTTGTTTCCCATCTCAAAGATCGTGAAATTGGTGTGTTAATTACGGATCATAATGTAAGAGAAACCCTGGAAATTATTGATAGGGCATATATCATGAACAGTGGCCAGCTTCTTATGGAAGGACGTCCTGAAGAAGTGGTCGCTCATGAAGATGTACGTAGAGTTTATTTGGGGGAAAAATTCACATTATAATTCACCTTAACGGTTAAAAATTAACTATAGATCTTACCATTAATCAAAATGATAGAACAATTACCACCCATGCGTTGATAAAGCTTTAATTTTGAAAAATTAGATACTAGAATAGTAAGGAATATAACTAAGGGAGAACCGTAATGGATATTTCCATCTTTGGTAATAAAATTGATATTCCTGATTGGTTTAAAAACAAGATTAATCAAAATCTTCAAGAAATCACGCAAAAATATTTTAAAAATATCGTTGATTGTTCAGTAACATTTAACAAATCCCCATCCGATTATCGTTGTCAGATACATATCCATGCTTCTCGATCCCTTTCATTACGTGGAGAGGCAAATGCAGATAATGTACAAGAATCTTTTAATATTGCCCTTGAACATTTACATAACAGACTAAAAAAATATAAGAGACGGTTGATTACAAAAAGAGATCATGCCCCTCCCGCTCATGAATTATTCCAAGGTAACCAATATATTATTGATAATGATATCCCCTTGGAAACATCGGTGGAATCTCAAAAAGATGCAAAAATCATTGATAAAAAAACGACTCATATAGACACATTATCGCTTCAAGATGCCATCATGGTTCTAGATTTATCTGAAAGACCGGTATTGATGTTTAAAAATCTGGATAATAACCGTATCAATGTCATATATAAGCAAAATGAAGATAGGATAATCCTACTGGATTCAGGAATGATATCTTGAACAAAAAACAGGGAGTTATCCCTGTTTTTTATATTGAATATTATCTTGTTATTATCAATTAATGAACCATGATAGGCATCATTTCCTGCTGCAAGATCGCAGCATATGCTGTCTTGGCATTGTCCGTCACTGCCATAGGTGTCCCATCAGCCGCATGAATGGCAAATGCCTGTTCACCATTGATCGTGATTTCCTTTACGTAAGCCAATTGGGACACACCCAAGGCTTTTAGCTGATTGTCTGTTAAATGACGAACATCAACAACGTCACTACCTTCTTTGGTCGCAATTAATTTAGATTTTTCCTTGATGTCGAAATCCTTCATAATTGATCAAGACCTCCTTTAAAAACAGATGGCAAGATAATCCTGCATCTTTCAATATAATATCATTCTTTTTCTGTAAGTTGCAAACTTCGTATCGCACCAGAGCGATAGGCATCTGATGTGCCAACTTTCTGTGACATAACTTTATTATATGATTTACGCCTTGCATTGGAATTTTGTACTATTTCAATATGGCGGATTCTTGTCTCCGGTTTGGGCCGGATAATATCAATATGAAGCAAACCATTATCCAGCCATGCTCGTTCAACCTTGATACCCTCAGCCAAAATAAAAGCTCTTTGAAATTGCCTTGCCGCAATTCCTCGGTAAAGAAATACACGCTCTTCATTATCTTCAAGCTGCCTGCCACGAATGACCAGCTGATTATCTTCCTGCGTTATTTGCAAATCTTCCATCATGAAACCAGCTACAGCCAAGGTAATCCGTAAACTGGAAGATCCAATTTGTTCTATATTATAGGGCGGATAACCATCAGAAGTCGATTTTGCCGCTCGTTCTAAAATCTGTTCCAAATGATCAAAGCCCAGGAACATAGGCGATGTAAAAAGCCTTCCTGACATGAAAGCCCCCTCCTTTAATATATTGAAGCGAGACATATAACTAGGCCCAAAATGGCACCTATCTATTTTATTATATGGAATAATCGCCAAGGACTACAAGTATTATATCTTTTAAAATTAGATTTCGCACCATAACAAAATATTGTATTAATATATTAAATCTTTATATAGACAATGATAGAATAATTTAAACTATGGCACAAATTTAGAAAATGAATGACGATATTGAAACAAGACCTGTTTTACTTGCAACCAACCCTTTTTTACGTAAAAAAACCAAAATCGTTGAAAAAGAGGATTTGAAAGACGTAAAAGAACTTTTATCCATGATGTTTGAAACCATGTACAAGGCAGGTGGTATCGGTTTGGCTGCTCCTCAGGTTGGAATTGGGCTGAGATTTTTCGTTATTGATCTCATGCAGAATAATCAGTCAGAAAAAATTGTCATTATAAATCCTGAAGTTATTGAGAAATCAGAAGAATTGGAAAGTTATAAAGAAGGTTGCCTGTCTTTTCCAGATCAATATTCCGATGTAATTCGCCCTGAAAAAATTAAAATCAGCTATATGGATATTAATGGAAGTCGCCAAGAAATGGAGGCTGATGGATTGCTTGCACGTTGTATTCAACATGAAACAGATCATCTTGATGGAATATTGTTTGTGGATCATATTTCAAGCCTTAAACGTAACATTATTATGCGTAAAATTATCAAAGAGCAAAAAAGACACCGCTAATTATATATACGAGAAGCTAGGATGCGTATTGTCTTCATGGGAACACCGGATTTTGCTGTTCCCGCTTTACAGGCACTTTATCAAGCCGGACATGAAATTGTTGCCGTATATTGTCAACCTCCCCGCCCTGCTGGCAGAGGGAGGAAAATAACTCCCTGTGCCGTGCAAAATATTGCTGAGCAATTGCATATTCCCGTCTTTTCACCCATCAAATTAAAAAACCAGCCAAAAGAATTTGAACAGTTCGCTTCTTTTAATCCTGATATAGCCATAGTTGCAGCTTACGGACTTATTCTACCTGAGGAAATACTTACACTACCTAAATTAGGCTGTATCAATATCCATGCAAGTCTTCTTCCACGCTGGCGAGGAGCCTCGCCCATTCAGACGGCAATCTGGTCAGGTGACCAAAAATCAGGTGTCAGCATAATGCAGATGGACAAAGGTCTTGACACAGGAGCCGTTTATATTGAAAAGTCTATTCCAATTACAAAAAAAACGACAACTCAAATTCTTCACGATCAACTTGCGCAATTAGGGGGTGAACTCATACTTGAAACCCTTTCAGAATTGACAGAAAATCCAAATTCAAAACCAGTTCCACAATTATCAGGGCTCGCAACCTACGCTAGGCAATTGACAAAAGAGGATGGCAAAATTGATTGGAATCAATCAGCTGAATCTATTGATCGACAAATTCGTGCCTTGACACCCTGGCCTGGGACATTCTGCTTTCTAGAAGGAAAATTACTTAAGATTCTTAAAGCTGAGCTCAGCTCTCAATCAAGCATGGCAGAATCTGGAACAATTATACATCCTGATTTTTATGTGGCATGTGGTGAAAATCAGGTCCTTAAAATTCTGGAATTACAATTGACTGGAAAGAAAAAAATGCCAATCAATGAATTTCTCAAAGGTTATCATCTCAAATTAAATACAAAACTTGTCTAATGAATTTTACCATACAGAGATGGGCCGTCAAAATCGAATATGATGGTACAGGTCTTGTTGGATGGCAACGGCAGGATAACGGCCTTTCTGTTCAGCAAATATTAGAAGAGGCTGCCTGCAAACTATGCAACGGTCAATTTAAAATAGCCAGCATTACCGCCGGTCGGACAGATGCCGGTGTTCATGCCTTGGGACAAGTGGCCCATCTTGATTTTCCGGCACATATACCCTTAACAGCCAAAAAAATTCGCGATGGCTTAAATTACTATATGAAACCTCATGCCGTTACAATCTTGCAATCAGGGCTGGTTGATGCAGAATGGAATGCACGTTTTTCTGCAATAAAACGAAAATATATTTATGTCATTCTCAACCGTCAGAGCCGTCCTGCTTTGGATATTAATCATGTATGGCATGTACGAAAGAAATTAAATGTCGATGCTATGAACGAAGCTGCTCAAACCTTATTGGGAAGCCATGATTTTACATCATTCAGAGCTACTGCATGTCAGGCAAAGTCACCAATCCGTATTTTGGACAAATTTAACGTTTATCAAATTGATGATAAAATTTATTTTGAAACACAGGCCCGTTCATTTTTACATCATCAAGTACGTAATATGGTAGGAACCCTTAAAATGATTGGAGACGGATATTGGCCAATAAAACAGGCCTATGCAATTTTACAGGGTAGAGATAGAAAATTGGCAGGAATCAAAGCTCCTGCAACAGGTTTGTTCCTCAAGGAAATAACCTATCCGGATGACCCTTTTCAGTGAACAGCTGACAATTCATGTGATAGTCTGACCAGTGTATCACTGTTACAAATTGACAAAACAAACAACAATATTACTTCAGAAAAAAACAAACTGATAACAACGATTAGAGATTGTTTATTGTTAATCTGTAATCCCACTTTAATTGTCATCCATGATATCCAGATCATGTAAGCCAGATATAAAATCATTAAAACCGCCATAAAGCCCAATATAATTGATGGCGTAAAACCAGGTAACGATACAATCATCATACCTATAATCAAATCTAAAATTGGCATCCATTGACACCAACAATAACTTGAAACTGTTCTTTTCCAAAATCTTTCCTTATGCCAAAGGACGGAAAAAGAATGAATCAAAATCGGTATAAGTAATACTGTACATAATTTATATAAAAATAATGATATGGTAAAAATAAATAAATATGCTTTTTTTGCCTGAACAACACTTAATATATTAAAACCATCAATGACCACCAATAATGCTATCCATGGTGCCAGAGCACTTAACACTCCATCTGTTGAAGAGGGAAACAAATTTATCCCTTCTTCCTTACCACCACCCAGAGCAAGCATCCCCTTGAAAATATCTTTGAGCTTTGAATCAGAAGATTTCTTTTGATTATTTGAATTAAGTGTCATAGGAAATAATTTTTCAAAAACTGTGTGTAAATTGAACTTAATTTTTTTAAATCTTCAATGGGTACAGCTTCATTCACTTTATGCATAGTCTGCCCGACAAGACCAAATTCAGCAACATTACAATAATTTGAAATAAACCGAGCATCGGAGGTTCCCCCCCCTGTATCCAGACGTGGTTTAACAGATGATATTTCTTCAATTGCCAAACGAATTGCCTGCACTTCATTTCCTGGTTCTGTCAAAAATGCCTCACCAGATACAACTATATCTATTTGACAATGTTCTGCAACACGTCTTGCTTGAGTTTCAATCCAGCCTATTAAAGAATTCCCATTATGTAAATGATTAAAACGAATATTTAACCGCGCTGTCGCAGTGGCAGGAATTAAATTTGTCGTTTTATTCCCTACATCAATAGATGTCACTTGAACAGATGAAGGCTGAAACCATTTATTCCCCTTGTCTAAAGATAATGTTGTTAAAGAGGATAATATTTCTATCAATTTATGAATTGGATTATCTGCAAGATGAGGATAGGCGACATGTCCTTGGATACCTTCAACAGTAATAACCGCATTCAAACTACCCCGACGCCCAATTTTAATTACATCACCCAACTCCTGTGCTGATGTTGGTTCACCCACCAGACAAAAATCAGGAATATGTTTTTTTTCCTTCATCCACTCAAGTACTTTAACAGTACCATTAACACCGGGCCCTTCTTCATCTCCGGTAATCAAAAAACTTAATGACCCAGTAAAATTAGCTTGAAGAGATAGGAAATTTTCAACCGCTGTCACAAATGCAGCAATGCCACCTTTCATATCACAGGCACCACGTCCGTAAATGATATTATCTTCAATAACGCCTTGAAAAGGATTATGTTGCCAATCATTATTTCCCGCAGGAACAACATCTGTATGACCAGCAAAACATAAATGTGGCTTTCCTGTCCCGTAACGCGCAAAAAAATTCAAAACGTTGTCATTACCTTCACCATAAGGCAAATCATATATTTCAAAACCAATCTTTTTCAGTCTTGTTTTTAAAATATCCTGCGCTCCAAGATCTTGTGGTGTAACTGACGGACAACGAATCAGATCTTGCAATAGCTTCACGGGATCGTGCATATTAAATGGAACCAATCTTTTTCAGTATTTAACTTCTTAACAGCTCATTGATTGAAGTTTTTGAGCGTGTCCTTTCATCTACACGTTTGATAATAACCGCGCAAGCCAATCCAGGTAAAGTATTGCCGTCTTCACTTACCGCTTTTTTAGGCGGAAGGGTTCCGGGAACAACAACTGAATAAGCTGGTACCCGTCCCATGAACACTTCTCCGGTATTACGATCAATTACTTTCGTTGACGCACCTAAAAATACACCCATTGAAAGGACACTGCCTTTTTCAACAATAACTCCCTCTGCCACTTCACAGCGGGCTCCGATAAAACAATCATCTTCAATAATGACTGGAGCAGCCTGCAGAGGTTCCAATACTCCACCAATACCCACACCACCACTAATATGACAGTTTTTACCGATTTGTGCACAGCTCCCAACCGTTACCCAAGTGTCAATCATGGTTCCACTATCCACATAGGCACCCACATTGACAAAACTTGGCATCAAAACAACATTTGAAGCAATATAGGCTGAACGACGTACAATTGATCCTGGAACAGCACGAAAACCGGCTTTGGCAAAATCGGCATCCCCCCAGTTGTTAAATTTTAATGAAACTTTATCATAAGCGGCAATGCCAATTTCACTTTTCATCGCATGATTATCGTAAAGACGAAAAGACAAAAGTACCGCCTTTTTAATCCATTCATGTATTGTCCATTTTTGATCGGCTTGTGTTGCAACCCGTAACTTGCCAATATCAAGAAGATTTAATACTTGATCGACCGTTTCCCTTGCAACTCCCTGTGTTGTGGGCGATAATTGGGCCCGATTTTCCCATAATTTATCAATTTCATTTTGCAAAGCATCTATATCTGTCATAAATTTTTTCCCTTATCAAATAATAAAATAATTTATATTATAATACTTTACCAGAACGAATTAAGGTCCCTGATCCACCTTCAGTAAATAATTCCAGTAAACAGGCATGTGGTACTCGTCCATCCATAATTACTGCAGCTTGAGCGCCAGCTTTAACTGCCTCTAGACATGTTTCAATTTTTGGAATCATTCCACCTGTTATAATTCCTGATGCTATTGCTTCCTTGGCTTCTTCTTCCGTTAATTCAGAAATAAGATTTCCATCTTTATCCAAAACACCCGGTACATCAGTTAACATAAATAATCTTGATGCCCTGACTGCCCCGGCAATTGACCCTGCGGCAATATCGGCATTAATATTATAGGTTTGCCCCTGTTTATCGGTTCCAATAGGTGCGACAACAGGAATTAGTCCAGAACCAGATAAAGCATATAAAACCCTAGGATCAATATGAACAGGTTCACCAACCAGTCCCAAGTCAATTGTTTTCTCACACTGGAGAGTTTCATCCCAGACATGTTTAACAAGCTTGTGCGCCTCGATTAAGCCGCCGTCTTTACCTGATATACCCACTGCCAAAGCGCCAGCCTGATTAATGAGGGTCGCAACCTGCTTGTTGACTGTCCCGGCCAAAACCATTTCAATCACATCAATTATAGCCTCACTCGTAATACGCAAACCATCAATGAAATTCGATTCAATTTCCATCCGCTTCAGCATTTGATTTATTTGGGGACCTCCCCCATGAACAATTATTGGATTGATTCCAACCTGTTTCAAAAGCGCAATATCATGACCGAAATCGTTTGACAAGTGATTGTCAACCATGGCATGACCACCATATTTGATAACAATCGTATCACCCGTATAGCGTCTTAAATATGGCAAGGCTCTTGCAAGCGTCTTGGCTTGTTCATGCGCCTCTTTGGCAGCTTCCTTAACTGACTCTAACGATTGATGATTACCCATAATAGTTAAATCCTGATGATTCTCTTAGATAAGCTGAGCCAAATCAGCCCGAAGTTCTTGAATACCTATATTTTTTTGACTGCTTGTAAAACGTATATAAGGATAGGCAGCAGTATGTTTTGCAATCAAGTCCTTTATATCTTGTTCTTTTTGTGAAAATTGAACCGAGCTCAAACCATCACATTTTGTCATTACAATCTGAAATGTTACAGCCGCTCTATCCAATAAATTCATAATCTGATGATCACTTTCTTTAAGCTCTATACGAGCGTCAAGCAAAAGCATAACCCTTAAAAGCGTTGGTCTTCCCCTTAAAAAGGAAAACATCATCTTTTGCCAATCTTTTTTAACGGATTGAGAGGCCTTGGCATAACCATAGCCTGGCATATCAACAAAGACCAAACAACCACCAATATTGAAAAAATTCAATTGTTGAGTTCTTCCTGGCTCTGAAGAAGCTCTTGCCAGCATTTTTTGCCCTGTTAACGCATTAATCAAACTCGATTTACCTACATTTGAACGTCCGGCAAAAGCAACTTCCGGTAATAAGGAAGGTTCAAGCTGATTTAACCGTTGTGCACCAAAGAAAAATTTTGCTTCTCGAGAAAAAAGAAGCCGCCCAGCTTCAATAAACTGGGCATTTTCATCATTTTGATGAGTGGATATGCCATCTTTTGAAAACATGGCTACCTATCTTTTTTTGATTTAGAAATGGCTTGCTTTTCCTTGATTGCCATATGTTTTTGAATAACAAGCTGCTGAATTGCTGTTAACAGGTTGTTCCAACTATAATAAATTACCAATCCAACAGGTTGCGTAGCCAGTACAACCGTAAAAATAACTGGCATCAATTGAAACATTTTTTTCTGGACAGGATCAATTACTGCAGGATTCAATTTTTGCTGCAAGAACATTGTTGTCCCAAATAACAAAGGCCAGATACCGACATGCAACAAAGGTGAAATAGCAGAAGGATCAAAAGGAATAAGACCAAATAAATTCAGTATATTCGTTGGATCCGGGGCTGACAAATCATGAATCCAGCCAAAAAATGGCGCATGTCGCATTTCAATTGTGACGTACAAATCCTTATACAAACACCAGAAAATCGGAATCTGAATTAACATCGGCAAACAACCACTGGCAGGATTTACCCCCTGCTCCTTGTACAATAGCATCATCTGCTGATTCATCTGTGCCTGGTCGCCTTTATAGCGTTCACGAATTTCTTTCATTTTTGGCTGCAATTCTTTCATCTTGCCCATCGAATGAAATTGTTTTGAAGCCAAAGGATAAAAAACAAGCTTTACAATCAAGGTAAATGTTAATAAAGCAAGACCGAAATTACCCCATAAACCATTTAACCAATCCAAAACGATAAAAATTGGATAGGTAAGAAATGAAAACCACCCGAAATCAACAGATTTCCAGAAATTGGGAATATGATATTCTTTTTCATAGCGATTAAGAAGGTGAAGTTCCTTCGCACCAGAAAATACATTTCCATCCGTTACGACAACTTCACCAGGTCCTACAGAAATTGGCTGTTGTGAAGTGAAACCAACCTGGTATGTCCCTTTTTGATTTTCTGAATCTCCTGAATTATTCGCATGATCTTCTGGAACAAATCCATAATGAACTGTTACATTCTTATCCTGTTGTGGAACAATGGCATTTAACCAGTATTTATCAGTTATACCCGCCCAGCCCCCTTTACTGTTCTGACTCCAGGCAATATGATGTTCCCCTTTGGAATTTTCCCGCAGATATTTATAGGAATTTTGTTCCAGACGATCATTTATAATTCCTAATGGCCCTTCATGCATTAAATAGCCACCGACCTCTTTTGGTGCATATCCACGATTAACACGTCCGTAAAAAACAAAATGAACGGGTTGACTTGATTTATTTTTAACCTTTTGCTCAATATGAAAAAGATATTCCTTATCAAGTGAAATAATTTTCTGGAATTCAATTCCTGCACCATTATCCCAAGTCAGGGTTAAAGGGTGGCCAGGAGTTAATTTTTCTTCATCTGCCTTCCATACAGAAGTTGAATCAGGAAATTTAACAGACGTATTATCCGTATTAAACCAACCTGTTTCAATATAATTGGGTTCTTTACTATCTGCCTTGTCAAGGACTCTAACCAATGGTGAATCAGCTTTAACCGTTTCATGATAGTTTTTTAAAACCAAATCATCGAAAACAGCACCCCGAAGATTGATTGATCCTTTTACAGCGTTTGCCTCAAAAGGAATTCTTATTTCAGGACCAGTCACTTTTGCTATTGTTTTAATTTCATGAGGAATATTGGACTGGGACTGTCCGGTTCCAGTTTGTTGAGTCACCTGTTTTTCATTTTCATGCACTGAAGACGTTTGAGGCGTAAAATATTCAAATGCAAAAAGAATTAAAACAGAAAGTAAAGTCGCCAGAAAAAAGCGCTTATTATCCATTCAAAGCCAGCCAATCATTCTTTGTTTTAAAAACTAATAACTTGTTTTTTTGGAGGAACAGGGTCATTTCCACCCGCATTCCAAGGGTTACATCGCAAAATGCGCCATCCACCAAATAAAATGCCCTTTACAACACCATGTTGTTCTATAGCTATCTTCATATATTCACTACAACTTGGATTAAAACGACAATTATGTCCCAAAAATGGGCTTATACATAACCGATAAAAATCAATTGAATGAATAAGCAATTTTTTCATTTACGCATCAAATTTCATGCCAGCTTTCTTTAAAGCCTGGTAAAAATCGTGAACGATATGGGGATAAGGTTTTGAAAAAGTTTTGTTACGTCCTATTAGAACCAAATCAACTCCACATAGACATATTTCTTTTCCAGCTTGATAAATCACGGCTCGTAACCGGCGTTTTATACGATTTCGTACAACCGCGTTTCCTACTTTTTTTGTTACGGTAAACCCTACCCTTCCCGGTTGATTATCATGCCTGTTCAAGAATTGTAATACCAAACTGGATGTAGGGATTTTTTGCCCTTGAGCAGCCACTTTCAAAAAGTGCACTCTTTTTTTCAAGTGTAAAAGCTTAAAATCGGATTGAATTGACTGAATCCTTTGTAACCTTATCTTTCTAAAAAGTCGTTCTGACAAAGCAGATCTTACGCAGAAAGACGTTTACGACCTTTGGCCCTACGACTTGAAATAACCTTACGACCGCCAACAGTAGCCATACGTGCACGAAAACCGTGGCGGTGTTTACGAACAATTTTGGAAGGTTGATAGGTACGCTTCACGAAATTTCTCCTTAAAAATATTGCAAATTGTATTTATTCCAGAATAAGCCATTAAAGGTCAACAGAATAATAACTCTTAAAAAGCTGTTTATAATCTGATTATGGGAAATCGTCAATCAAACTCAATAGCCATAAAATGTTTTTTATGATAATTTAAGAGAATTACTCAATATATATAATGCTTGAAAATGACATTTCATAAAAATCAATTCTATTTATGCAAAAATTTATTAAATTATGTTGTCTATTTGCTTGAAGGCGTTTTTGTTTATTTAATTTTAATGTTACTCTATAAATACAATTTAGATATAAAGCTGATTTTGCTATCTGGTTGCCTGATTTTTTGTGCAACTCTTTTTCTAATGAATTTCTTGTTTCAATCGCAAATATATAAAGTTAAAAACAATCATTATCGACAACTTTCACTTTTAAGACATGATGTTAAGGGCTTGTTATCACCAGCCTTATTACAGGCCGATCGCATCATCCTCAATAAGTCTGCTGATAAAAAAATTATTCAATCAGCAGAATCAATCGCCAGTTCTATTGAAAAAACTTCTGATTATCTAAATTCCACAAAAAAGATTGATAATTTATTCTAATCATTTTGAATGAGTTCAATTTTGTAACCGTCTGGATCCTCCACAAAAGCTATGAATGTTTTCCCAAATTTAACAGGTCCTGGTTCACGAGTAATTTTGCCACCCGATTGCCTAATTTTCTCAACCAATTGGGTAACATCATCAACACCAAAAGCAAGATGACCAAATCCTGTTCCCACATTATAGGGCGTTTCACATCCCCAATTATAGGTCAGTTCGAGTTCTGCCCCACCTTTGTCATTACCTTGATAGGCCATATAAACCAATGTATACTTACCCTCTGGCACATCCTTACGACGCACTTCATGAAGCCCCAGCGTTTTATAAAATGAAATGGACTTGTCAAGATCGAAAACCCGAAGCATTGTATGTAAAAACATTGACATTCAATTTTCCTTACGCAAATATTTTTGTTCAAATGTCACAGGATTATAGCTTAACAGAAACAGGCCTTTTTGATTTGCAATTGCAACCATTTCGTCTTTGTGGATTAATAATGTTCCCTCTGCCTCGAAGGCGATACCTCTTAATCCGGAATAATGGGCATTATATACCGTTTTTGGACCAATGGTTGGCATATCGGCTTTTCGTTCCTGATTCGGTTTGACCTGTTTGATCAAAATGCCGCCCAAACCTGGTTGCTGACATTCTTTCGCCCGTTTTAACATGGCATCAGTTCCTTCCATGGCTTCTACAGCAATAACCAATTCATTTTGAACAATACATGCCTGTCCAATATCAAGCTCTCCTATAACTTTATTAATTTTAATTCCTTTAGCAATATCCTGTAAAGCCAATTTATCTGGAATAACATCTCCTAAAATTCCCTCATATACAGGCTGTAAAAATTCATGAGCTCCTCGTACTGTAAACCCTTCCTCATTTAGCACACGAACAAGGGAGGCAAGCAATCCATCATCTCCAGCAAAAAGGGCCTTACCTATTTTTCCTAATATTCTTACCCCTTCCGGGTCTGGACGAAGATCAAAAAATGATGGTCGTTTCACTGGTCCAATCAAGACAAGTTCTTTACAATTATTCTGGCGTAAAATATTTAGAATATGTCCTGCAGCGGCTAATCTTACATATTCATGTGGCCAAGAGCTGACAATATGAGGTTCTGCAAAATCCTTAAAAGCCACAATAAAAATAGAATATCCTTTTTTCTTTGCAGCTTCTGCAACCTTTCCTGGCAAAGGTCCTCCTCCTGCCAAGATACCTAAAACAGGCTGTTGTCGGTTTTTATCCATCTAATATTTAATCATCATTTTCAGAAGAGGAAATCATGCGTCCAACTTTAACCAATCCACGTCGGCTCGGATTCTGAATAAAATCCAGTATTTCCTTTACACGCTCAATATGTCCATATTTTTCGTGCACTAATTTCAACCGTTCATCAAAAACCATTTCTTGTTCATTTTCTTTCGGGAAAAGAATTCGATAAACGCCTCTTAAAGCATGCAACTCCTGATTTTTAACCCCATTTCGTTTCAGCCAAATCCAATGCATTCCCACCAAACGGGCCCGATTACCTATTACACTACCATAGGGTATGACATCAGATTCAACTCCTGTTACACCCCCTACCAAGGCCCCTCTACCAATTCTTACGAATTGATGAATAGCTGCACATCCCATAATTCGTGCATCATCATCTATGTGAACATGCCCCCCTAGAACAACATTGTTCACAATGATCACTCTATCTCCTAAATAGCAATCATGTGCAATATGAGAGTTAACCATTATCAGACAATCGGAACCTACGCGGGTCACCCCATTTCCGATAGCTGTTCCGCGATGAATTGTCACTTGTTCCCGAACAATGGTACGGGCACCAATAATACAGCTTGTCAACTCACCTTTATATTTCAAATCTTGCGGGGCCAGACCAATTGTAGAGAATGGATAATAGACTGAATCTTTTCCCAAAACAGTTTTTCCCTCGACAATGACATTTGCTATAAGTTTTGCACCATCTTCAACAACAACATCATCACCAACAATACACCATGGACCAATATGTATTCCCTGTCCCAACTTAGCTTTTTCAGACACAATTGCCAATGGATGGATATAACAATCACGAGAGGAACGATTTATTTGTATATTTTTTGTCAGAGTTTCCTCCATCCCCTTAAAAAACTTTAAAACAACTCAATACTTATAATTATGATAAAATTAAGTTTATATTTTAAATATTTCCATAAATGAATTTTTAGCCAACAATCATGGCACTGAAAATTGCCTCAGCCACTGAAACTCCATTAACTTTTGCTATACCGCGAAATTTCCAGACATTTGCACGGTTACGTTCTTTTTCCACATGAATATGCAATTGATCCCCTGGAACAACCGGCTTTCTGAATTTCGCGCTATCCACAGTCATAAAATATACAAGTTTACCTTCGAATTCACTTCCGAGTGTTTTTACAACCAAAACCGCTGCCGTCTGAGCCATAGCTTCAATTATTAAAACACCAGGCATAACAGGATGTCCCGGAAAATGCCCAATAAAAAACTGATCATTTACCGTAACATTCTTAATTCCTGTTGCAGAGCTTCCCAATTTTACATCGACTACACGATCAATAAGTAAAAATGGATATCGATGCGGAATAGCCTTCATTATTCCCTCGATATCAATAACAAGTATATCGATTTCACTATTTATTGTATCTGATTGAACTGTAGAATTTTCTAGATTTTTATTCACGTTTTCAAACCATTATAAGAACGAAAAAATTAATTATTATTGCAAAACAAGAATGTTCATTCTTTTTCTTTTGAAGACGACTTAACAAGACGCCTTAAAAAAGCAACATTTCTGAAAAACTCTCGAAAAGGCATTGCCGGACTACCAATTACATCGGATTTAGCATCAATATCCGACATTACACCACATTGTGCACCTATTCGGGCATGTTCCCCAATATGGATATGTCCAATCAAACCTGCCTGTGCAGCAATTGTAACGAAATCCTCCAATCGGGTCGAGCCGGATATTCCAGCCTGGGCTACCACAATACAGCATTTTCCCATTTGGACATTATGTCCGATTTGAACTAGATTATCTATTCTCGATCCTTCACCAATAACCGTATCTCTTACCGATCCCCGATCAATTGTTGAGTTAGAACCAATTTCAACATCATCTTTCAGGATAACTTTACCTATTTGAGGTACACTTAAAAAACCATGTTCACTAATGGCAAAACCAAATCCATCCTGTCCTATCCTAACTCCTGGATATAACGTAATTCTATTCCCCAGAATTGCACAGCTCAAAGAAACATGACTTCCAATTCGACAGTTTTCACCAATTTCCACACCCTGTTCAATAACAGTATGAGACCCAATAATTGAACCCTTTCCAATTTTCACGTTTGCCTTTATCACTACAAATTCCTGGATTTCAACTTCATCATCAATCTGGGCAGTTGAGTCAATACAGGCAGAAGAATGAATACCGACTTGAACCGAACTTTTAGGATAAAACAAAGATGCTATTCTCGCCCATTCCAAATACGGATTTTTTGTTACCAAAGCATGAGAATGATGGGGTATTTTATCTGCAAAAGCAGGTGAAACAATTATTAATCCGGCTTTTGTTTGAGATAGCAAGTCAATATATCGTTTATTATCAAGAAAACTAACCTCATTTTGCGTGGCTGATTGCAAAGGCGCAATTCCCATTAAATCAAAAGATTTATCTCGACCATTGTATGCTGGAACAAATTTGGCTTCAGAAGACCCAATAATCTGTTCCAGGGCAATAGGTGCAGACTTTTTAAAAAAACGAGAATCACCAGGACAATTGTTAATCGTATTCAGATTCACTTTATAATAACACTTGATTTTATTAATTATTTAGTTGTTTTCTTTGGTTCAACCGCTTTGGTCTGAGGTTTTTGAGGTTCAGGATTCGCTGTTGTTGGCATTGTTCCACTTTTTGCCAATTCTTCAGGATCGACATTTGCCGCAGGTACAAAAACAGATGGTAGATTTTTATTAAGCTCTTTTAAAACATCATTTGTAATATCGAGCTCATTAACGCTTAATGCGACTTGCTCACGATGTAGTACCAAATTCATATTATGACTGGAAGCCACATTCTGAATAATCTGAATCAATTCACGTTCAATCTGTCCAAAAGAAACTTGTGCCGCCTCTTGAATAATCCTGCTTCGATTGCGAAAATCCTTTTGTGCCTTTAAAACACGTGCCTGTAACTGACGTGCACGCGATTGAATTTGTTCAGAAGTCATTGTTCTAGCTTTTGCCTGAATTTGCTGCTGTTCCGAACGCCAAACTTTTTGTTCTTTTTGAACATCCTGTTGCAGATTGTCCCTACGAGCTTCCAATAATTTTGAGGCTTCAAGATAAGCGGTTGATTGACGCATAACATCCGGAACACTGATTACCCCAATTACAGCCTGTGGTGGTGGGTTGGATTTTGCAATAGGAGCTGGTGTCGGAATTGGTGGTAATGGCAAAACAGGCTGATTTTGATTCTGCATGTCGGTTTCATCGGAATCATCCGTGTCAGGAACAGAAGCAACCGGTACAGCTTTACTAACATTAGCAGTGGAATGCTTTACTGTTTTTGGCGTATTAATAACAGGTTTTGTCTGGCTCCCTTTAGGAATGAACCATCCATTATTCTCGTCTGCGGCATGGACAGAATTATTAAATCCAGAAAATGAAGGAATAATCATTAACCCTGTCACTGCTAAAAAAAGCTTTAAATTTTTTGCCATTATAAATCCTTAAAACTGTTGTCCAAAACCAAATCTTAATAGTTGTACCCGGTCACGTCTCTGTTTGACAATAGGTATACCAACATCAACATTCAACATACCGAAAGGACTTTTCCATGAAATACCAGCACCAGTACTTACACGCGGTGTCATTGAATTTCCCCAAATCGGTGTATAACGATCTCCATCAGTTGCTTTATTGGTATAACGACGTTTAACACGCATTCCTCCCAAAGCACCCATATCCACAAAATAACGACCCATTAAACCCAGATCACGTGAAGCGGGCATGGGAAAATTAACTTGTGCTGAAGCCGTGTACATGAAACGACCTCCCAGAAAATCTTCCTCACCATGGGATTTACCCTCAACCACATGACTGATTGGATGCGTTCTTGGTCCAACTCCACCATCATAGAAACCACGCAAATTGTTACCACCAAGATAAAAGTTATCAATAACGCTTCTATGATTATGTCCTGAAATATCGCTTATATAGCCTGCACCACCACTGATACTCAATGTCCAATCACGATTACCGGTAAAATCATCCAGGGGGAAATACTGGGCAGCATCAATTTTACCGCGAACATATTTCGTGTCACCACCGACACCAGCAAAATCTCCACCTAGGCGAACCAAGGTTCCACTGTGAGGATTCATTCTCGAATCTCTCGTGTCATAAGTAATCGTCGTACCAATTTGCGACAAGAATGAATAACCTTTTTGATCAAGAATATAGAAAGATGAGTGACTCCAAATATCATGAACCCTTCTTTCCATAATCGAATATGTCCATTGCTGTGACAGTACGTTATTAAACGCGTATCCGATACGAAAAGTTGCACCATACCTGTTTTCGGCATAGTTTTGATAAGTCTGATAATTATTTTCAAGATAGAATATATCAATCCCCGCGACCATATTCTTACCCAGAAAATATGGATCTGTTATCGAAAAATCAGCTTGTCGAGCATAATAGGCCATCGTACCGTTAATTCCCGCATCAACCCCTGTTCCAAGGAAATTACGCTGCCTTAACCCTATATTTCCCAACACACCGGAATCCGTGGAATATCCTCCCCCTAGTGAGAATTCACCTGTTGGTTTTTCCTGAACATTTACAGAAACCATTCGTTTATCAGGAGCGGAACCTTTACTTTTTTCTACTTTGACAGTTTTGAAATATCCCAAATCCTCAACTGATTGCTTTATATATTTCTCGGTTGTATCAGTAAAAGGATCATTTTCAGCTATAGGCAACTCACGACGGATAACCTTATCCTGAGTCACCGTATTACCGTTAATGTCTATTCTCTCAACATAAACCCTCGGCCCTTCCATAACATCAAAAAGCAGATCAACAATCTTTTTTTCCGGGTTACGCGCAATTTCGGGTCTTACCACGGCAAAGGGATGTCCCTGTGACTGCAATGTTTCCTGAATATCTTTAGCTAAATCATCAATTTCCTTACCATCATAGATTTGCCCTTTACGTATTGGAATCATCCGTTGAACTTTTTCAGCTGTCACATTTTCAACATTTGAACGGGCATCAACCTTACCCAGACGATATTGAGGCCCCTCTTCCATTGTATAGGTGATGTAAAAAGATTTATGGTCAGGTGATAATTCACCCGTAGCATTGATCATTTTGAAATCGACATAACCATTACGTAAATAAAATCTTCGAATCAATTCCGCATCATAACGGACACGTTCCGGATTATACTGATCGGAAGAGGAAAAGAATCGATACCACGCAGCTTCTTTTGAAGAGGTTACCTGACTTAAACGTGCCTCACTGAATGCATGGTTACCAACAAAAGTAAGTTTTTTAATTAAAGTTTTAGGACCCTCATCAATTCTAAAAACAACATCAATACGATTATGAGACAGGTTGATAATTTGTGGCGTAACAGTTACTGAATAACGTCCTTTTGCACCATACATGGCTAGGATACGCTGACGATCAGAAGCAATCAGTGAAGGGGAATAAACAGAACGCGCCCTCAAGGAAGTGTATTTCTGAATATCCGTATCCTTGAGTTTGGAATTACCCTCATAAGCTACACGATTGATAATCGGATTCTCTATAACCTTGATTTGTAACGTACTGCCGGAACGATGCAGACTTATATCTTTGAATAAACCTGTAGCATAAAGTGTTTTTAAAGAACGATCCAATAAATCCTTATTAAATGGATCACCTGGTTGAGCCAGCATATAAGAAAGAACTGTCGGGGTTTCAACTCGATCATTTCCATATACTTCAATTGATTGGATAATGCCGCCCTGTTTCGTTATTTGATTATCAACAGAACGCTTTTTATTACGGGATTTTTTTATAGAACTTCGACGATAATCCGCTTTTTTATGATGAGATGCATAAGAAGTTTTACTTGTTGTTTGAGCATGTAACGATACGCACATAAAAGGAAATATGCATACAGAAGCAAACAACGCCGAACGTTTACCGGACAAATCAGCCACCCTTTATTACCAAAACAAATCCATTCAATTCAATATCACAAGAAATACAACAATTAAATCAAATTTTATTTCTTAAACTAAAGGGGTAACGATTTTTAATCCTTTTTACAAGTTTTTGATTACAGAAATTGAATAGAATTTATTTACTGTGGCTTGTAAACCAGCTTATCAAACCCAATTGTGATATATCGTTATATGTTGAAAATAAAAAAAGCAACAAAATCAATCCGAAACCGATTTGAAATGCCCATGCCTGAATTTTTTTATGCACAGGTTTACGATATACAGCTTCAATAACATAAAATAATAACCGTCCTCCATCCAACATTGGAATCGGAAACAAATTTATAAGGCCTAAATTAATGGATAAGACTGCCATCATTAAGATTAATTGATCAAAACCTTTTTCTGCAACTTGACCAGAAATCTGGGCTATTTTTATTGGTCCGCCCAGTTCACTCAAGGAACGTTGTCTGGTAACCATCTGCCCCAGTCCAATAACAGTGTCAGCGGTTATATTCCATGTTTCACGGAATGCATACACGACAGAATCTTCGATTGACAATCGATGTTTTTCAACAAAAATTCTGCCCATGACAATTCCCAACTGCCCTATTGATTTATGGTCAATTAATTTTGAACTAATTATGATCGGCAATGAAACTTCCTTACCTTCTCTCTTCACAATCACCGTTGTCGTCATTCCCGGATGCTTTTTCGCAAATAAAGCCAGGGATTGAGCATCAGGATTTTTATATTTGTCAATTTGAATAATTATATCATGAGGCTTCATACCAGCTTGACTGGCAGCACTATTTGGAACAATATTTTCCACCACTGGTTTAATAAAAGGTTTACCTGAAATTGCGAATACACCGGCAAACAGGATCACGGCTAAAACAAAATTAAAAAAAGGTCCTGCAAAAATAACGATTGAACGATCCAATACAGGTTTTGCATGAAATGTCTTCCCCGGAATCCAATTTGCTTTTTGTTCATCCGTGGCATCTTCCGGATCTTCAAATCCATGCGGTTTTACGTAACCACCCAACGGAATAGGACATAACCGCCATTCGGTTCCAACCTTATCACGCCATTTATATAGCGGTTTGCCAAAACCAATTGAAAATACGTCGACATGAACCCCACGCCAACGTGCAGCCAAATAATGACCAAGTTCATGAATGAATACAAGCACTCCTAATACAAATATGAAAGAAATAATTGTTACTATAAACGCATGCATCCAGTCTTACCCTATATTTCTTAGATTAGTTATTGTAATTGTTCAGCCACTCTTTTGCGCAACGTCGAGCTTCCATATCCCAATGCAACACATCTTCTAGTGAATTCGCCGTCGGTGCACCAAGTTTTTGCATGACGGTTTCAACTAGAACCGCTATATGAAGAAAACGAATTTTTTCATGAAGAAATGCATCAACTGCCACTTCATTGGCTGCTGATAGAATAGTTGGCGCACATTTACCAGCTTTCAAGGATTCACGCGCCAATCTTAAAGCTGGAAATCTTGTTTCGTCAGGTGCTTCAAAATCCAACTTTCCTGCCTTGGCAAGATTCAATCGTTCAACATTTGAATACATTCTCTTCGGCCACGCCAGAGTGTGAGCAATTGGAATTCTCATATCTGGAGAACCAAGTTGTGCCAAGATACTTCCATCTTCATATTGTACCATACTGTGTACAATGGATTGGGGGTGGATTAAAACATCAATTTTATTCTCGCTTACGGAAAACAACCTAGCCGCCTCAATAATTTCCAACCCTTTATTAAACATTGTTGCTGAATCAATGGTAATCTTGGCACCCATCGTCCATGTCGGATGTTTTAAAGCCTGATCTAGTGAAACATTTTTCATCTCTTCAAGGGAAAATTTTCGAAATGGCCCACCAGAGGCGGTAAGAATAATTTTTTCGATTGCATTATATTGTTTGTCCGCCATTGACTGAAAAACGGCATTATGCTCGGAATCAACAGGAAGTAATGTCGCGCCGGCCTCTTTCACGGCCTTTAACATTACATCTCCAGCTGAAACCAAGGCCTCTTTGTTAGCCAAGGCAACATAACGACCGTTTTTAACGGCGGCCAAAGTTGGTTCCAAGCCAATGGCACCGGTAATAGCCGCCATTGTCCAATCAACAGGAATAGCTGCCGCTTCCAAGACAGCCTGACGTCCCCCCATTACCTTTACAGGAAAAGAATTCAGCAATTCTTTCAATTGTGGTAAAAATTGATCATCTGCAATAACAGCATATTCAGCATTAAGCTTAATTGCCTGTTCAGCAAGTCTTTTAAAATTCTTGCCCCCAATCAAGGCAATCGTTTTGAACGCCTGGGGATCTTGCAACAAGAGATCAACTGTCGAACACCCAATACTTCCTGTACAACCCAATATTGAAACCGTCTTCATTTCCTGAAAATCCTCTTCATGTCCAAAACCAGAATGCTCCCTTTATTATTTAAACAAATATAAAGGTATATTAGGTTTTATATTAAATATTAATTGATTATTAGCTAGCGATCCACCATTCCATTTGACACCCTCTATTTCAGATGGCAGGAAGAAAGTAAGAAGAGCAACCAAAATTGATACTGTCAACAAAGCATCGCAACGATCCAGAACCCCCCCATGTCCCGGAATGATTTTGCCTGAATCTTTAACACCTAAAATACGTTTAAGTTTACTTTCAAGCAAATCACCAATTTGCGCCATAATACCGATAAGAACACTCAAAACACATCCGATAAGATAGGAATGTTCAATTCCTTGATTCAAATATCCAATGATACAGGCACCGACGCAGCCAGCACCAATCAATCCACCTATAGCCCCTGACCAGGTTTTGCCAGGAGAGACAGAAGGAATAAGTTTGGGACCACCAACAAGTTTTCCAACAAGATAGGCACAACTGTCACTTGCAATAACAACCGAAACAATCCAGATGATCATCCAAGTTTGAAAGCCTGTCATAAACCGTAGCCATAATAAAGATAAACCAGCGCCACCGATAATCACTGATCCCAACCATAATTGCGGTCCAAAGATAAAGGCAAACCCCAATATGATATAAAGTGATTGTGTCCACATCCCTTCAAGGGCGGCGCAATAGGCTATAACCGGCCAAAATAAAAACAGACATCCTTTAAAATTTTTATAACTTATTTTAAAAAGATTTTCCCATTCATATACCATTACGATACTTATAATGGAAATCATACCGATGTAATACCATTCACCCCATACGATACAAATCAAAGCAACAGGAACAATAATCACTGCAGAAACAATTCGTACAGGCAAATCCTGCCAGGAAGCTTGTTGATTATTATTCACTATCTTCTAATCCCGGTCTGACACCAAAACGTCGTTCCCGACGAATATAAATATCTATAACCCTATCAAAATCCTTTTTGTCAAAGTCTGGCCAAAGCGTATCAATGAAAATTAATTCAGCATAAGCGGCCTGCCATAAAAGAAAATTCGATAATCTGCTTTCACCACTTGTTCGTAAAATAAGATCTGGATCTGGTATATCTGCCGTAAAAAGATATGATGCAAATAAATCTTCTGTTATGTCCCGTAAATCAAGCAACTTGTCAACCCGATCCTGACAAATTTTCTTAACTGCCTGAATAACTTCTCCTCTCCCTCCATAGGAAAGAGCTAAAGTCAGGACAAGCGCATCATTATTCTTTGTCAAATATTCCACTGCATGCAAATCGTTTTGAAGATTTTGATCAAAACGTGTAATATCACCAATTATACGAATACGAATATTCTGCTTATGAAGCTTTTTAACTTCGCTTTTAAGGTAAAATTTCAAGAGGCCGGTTAAATCTGAGACTTCCTCTGGTGTTCTTTGCCAATTTTCAGAAGAAAACGCATAAAGAGTCAACCATTTTATCTTTTTTTCAATAGCAAATTCTATACTGCGTTTGACCGCCTGTGCACCTGCACGATGTCCGGCAATTCTCGGCAACCCTCTTGCAGTTGCCCAACGACTGTTGCCATCCATAATGATCGCAACATGTTGGGGTATTTCACAATCATCCATTGTTGATGATATTTTGACATTATCATGAACAGTAGGTAAAACCATTAATTATCAACCTGATGTTTATGATCTATACCTGTTTAATGTCACGTTCTTTTTCAGCAAAAACCTCATCAATTTTATTGACATACTGATCAGTTATTTTCTGAATTTCATCAGACCAATCTTTTACATCATCTTGGCTGATTTCACCTTTTTTTTCAGCAGCTTTGGTTTTGTCCATTCCATCACGACGAACACCCCTCACCGCAATTTTTGCATTTTCAGCATATCGGCTTGCAGCCTTAACCATTTCATTACGTCGCTCTTCAGTCAACTGTGGAATAGGCACTCTAATTAATTGCCCGTCAGGAATAGGATTTAATCCCAACCCACTTTCCCTTATCGCCTTGTCTACAGCGGATACTAGCGTCTTGTCCCATATTTGAACAGATAACATTCGTGATTCTGGCGCTGTAATGGAAGCGACCTGAGTAATTGGTGTAATGCTTCCATAAGCATCAACGCGAATAGGCTCCAGCAAGGCCGGAGTTGCACGTCCTGAACGCAACCCTGCCAGATCATGCTTAAAAGATTCAATAGCACTCTGCATACGTCGTGTCAGATCCTGCTTTAAACTATTAATATCATCAACCACATCAACACCTTTTAAAATTATTAAGATTATTTAATTTATCTTTTACTTATGATTTGAAGAAGAAGCAACCACTCTGGTACAAACACCATTCCCCAATAACACATTTTCAAAATTGCCCTCTTTGTGTACATTAAACACTATCATTGGCAACTTATTATCCTGAGCCAGACTAAAAGCCGTCGCATCCATGATATTTAATTCCTTGATGAGAGCCTCAGAATAGGTGATTGTATCATATCTTTTGGCATCAGGATTGTTCTTGGGGTCGCTATCATAGACACCATCAACCTGTGTCCCTTTCAGCATAATATCACATCCCATCTCTATGGCTCGCAACGCTGCAGCTGTATCCGTAGTAAAATAGGGATTTCCCGTACCCGCCGCAAAAATAACCACCCGTCCCTGTTTTATATGTGAAATGGCCTTGTTTCTTACATAATTTTCTGCAATCTGAGGAATATCAATCGCCGACATGATACAGCTTTCAATATGATGCTGTTCCAAAACATTATGCAAAACAATTGCGTTAATCACTGTAGCCAGCATTCCAGCATAATCACCATGAACACGATCTATTCCCTTGGAGGCTGCAGTCATGCCACGAAAAATATTGCCACCACCGATTACCAAACAAACTTCCACACCAGACTTAACAACATTGGCGATATCGCTTACAATAGCGTTTGCAACTTTTGGATCGATACCATAACTACCTTCACCCAGTAAAGCCTCACCTGAAATTTTCAATAAAACTCGTTTAGGAACAATTTTTTCTGAAGAAACCATTATAAATTCACATTGTAAATAAAGTTTTTTTAAGTGGTTAAAGATATTATATCAGCCATTAAAATTTTGAAAGAATGAAAATAAATTTTAATTGATTAACAAACAATGCTTACCCTATGAAAGATCAAGCCCTATGGCTTTTAATCGATTATTTTCACTATCCCAATTCTTTCTTTCCTTAACTGTTAAAAAAACGTGACATGGCCGTTCCAATAAACGAGAAAGTTCTTTTCGGGCCCGTTCACCGATCATTCGTATTTTTTGTCCTTGATGCCCAATTATAATCGCTTTGTGATTGGGTTTAGAGACATATATTACCAAATCAACCCGTATTGAATGATCAGATTTTTCTTTGAAACTTTCTGTTTCAACGGTTATTGCATAAGGAATTTCTTCATGAGTCTTCATAAAAATTTGTTCACGCACCAACTCGGCAGCAAGCAACCGGTCTGGCAAATTGGTCAAATCATCATCTGGATATAGCCATGGCCCTTCAGGAACCTCTTTTGCCAGTGCTTCTATTAAATCATTTACACCATTCCCCTTTTTCGCACTCACCATAAAACTACGTTCTATTGAAAGTAAACTATTAACCTGATCTGCAAGAGGTAACAGTTTCTGGGGGATAATTTTATCAATTTTATTTAATACCAACCAAATACGGCGGCTAGTTTCCTTCAATTTTTGAATTATAAGGTTAATCTCTTCATTTAATCCATTATGTGCATCCAGAATAAAAAGGGTTATATCTGAATCCACCGCACCGGTCCAGGCATTTGAAACCATCAATTCGTCCAGACGTCTTTTAGGCTTAAATATACCTGGTGTATCGACCAAAAGAATTTGAGATTGCTGATGCATAACAATTCCCAATATCCTCATTCTTGTTGTTTGTGCCTTGGGGCTGACAATTGACAATTTCGCCCCTACCATTTGATTTAACAAAGTTGATTTACCAGCATTTGGTGCGCCTATTAATGCAACAAAACCGCAACGCATCACTTATTACCCTGTCTCTTGATTTTATTAACCTTATTTAGTTTGCCCAGCAAATCCTTGGCTGCCGCACTCTGTGCACTTCTTTTGCTTCCCCCTTTACCTTGTCCCTCCATATTTTGTGCCTTGACGTTTATAATAAATACAGGCGTATGGGACGGACCCTCCTGGGAAACCAATTCATATACTGGTAAAGGCAATCCTCTTGTCAACAGCCATTCTTGCAATGCTGTTTTTGAATCTTTGGGAGGCAGCGCCTGCGCTTTCATAATATCAACCCATAATTTACGGACGAATTTTCTGACAGGTTCAAGTCCTCCATCAAGATACATCGCCCCCAAAATAGCCTCTACAGCATCAGCCAGAACACTTTCGGTATAATTGACCCCGGCTTTTTCTTCATGTGACGCAACATGAATACTGTTATGAATTTCAAGTTTTGATGCTATTTTTGCCAAAACTGTTTTGGACACAAGATTAGCATGACGAGGTCCAAGATCACCTTCCTGCTCATCCGGAAAACGTTCCAATAACCATTCCGCCATCACCAATCCTAAAACACGGTCACCAATAAACTCCAACCGTTCATTTGACCGGGCTCTTTTCCTTTTTTTATGTGCATATTTTTGCTCATACACTGCGGAACGATGGGTTAAAGCCTTTCGGAACAATGACTTTTTTACAAATTCATATCCCAGTTTATTTTCAAGTTCTTTTTCAGAAGAATTCAGGGAGTTAATAGTTATTTTTGTCATTTTACCACTTTAAACAATCTATCCCAACGTATTTCAACTGGCCAATACCAAAATTGCCAAACTGGATGCTGACTATCATAAGAATAAAAAATAAACTGCACTTTCCCGATTAAGTGATCAATTGGGACATATCCAAGATAATCTGGCGAATTAGGATCTGTGAATCGACTGTCCGCACTATGTTCACGATTATCACCCATAGCGAAAAAATGTCCCTGAGGCACCTTGTAGATAACAGTATTATTTACGTTTAATTCCCCATTCCATAAATAGGGAGATTGTTCATATTCATCAAAATCTTTTTGCAGAATATCGTGTTTAACAATTTTACTATTGGCTGGTAGGAATTCAGTAAATCGATGATCCACTTCAACAGGAACAGAAGAATTCTCTTTATAGTGATATTTTCCTCTAAATTGACGTTCAACGGCCTTGCCATTTACGTATAAAACACTATTTTTTACCTGAACAGTATCTCCCGGCAAACCAATAATTCTTTTTACGTAGTAATCGTAGGGAGGCTTAGTACTTCTGAAAACAGCTACATCTCCTCTTTTCGGAGCTTTATACCATAGCCTGCCTTTAAGATCCGGATGATAGAAAGGTAAGGAATAGCGAGAATACCCATAACTATATTTACTAACAAAAATATAATCCCCAACCAAAAGGGTCGGGATCATTGAACCAGATGGGATATTGCAGGGCTCGAATAGTAAAATGCGTATAACAAGAATAATAAGACCACCCCAAAAGATAGTAGAAATCAATTCCTTGATCTGATGCCATATTGAAACATGTTTTTCATTATTTCCTGTATCTTTTACAGGTTTATTTATCTTATCCTGATTATTTTCCATATAAACATTCTATCTTGTTAAATTCCTGATTAGGTGCCCGATTTAGATGCGGTATTTCAAAGTTTCACGATCACTGTTCATTTACGGTATTCATTGGAAGCATTTCAATAATAACTTGCGCAAATGCATAAGGATATTCATCACTCATGGTCAGTAAAATATTCGTTTTTTTATTTTTATCAATTAATTTTTGTAAAGATCTGAAAGCGCCATTATATAATCTTAATGTTGGTTTACCTTTTTCGTTATTGACAATTTCAATATCCTTGTAAAAAACCTCTTCTGTAAATCCCGTACCCAATGCCTTGGCACAGGCCTCCTTTGCTGCCCACCGCTTGGCATAAGTTCCAGACTTAAGTTTGTCTGATCGCATTTCAGCCTTTTTTATCTCTTTATCAGTAAATATACGATGAAGAAAACGTTCCTTATGGTGTGTAATGACTTTTTCAATACGACGAATGTCACATAAATCTGACCCAATACCAATAATCACTTTATTTCTCCATTAATCATGAACATGATCGTTCAACATGAACAATCCCCTTGACCATTTGCAAACCATTGATAACCTGATTTAAATGTGTAAGGTCTTTAACTTCCACATCCAAAAGAATTTCGATGAAATCCATATGTCGGTTAACAATTTTCAAATTTATCAAAGAGCCATCATACTGAACAATACGATTGGCAATAGTTGCCAGAATGACGTTGTCGTTTTCCGCTACAATTTTAATACGCGCTGTATAATTTTTCTGTCTATTCACCTGGTTTAATATATCATAGTCCCAATCCAAACTCATAAAACGTTCTGGGGTAGCAGAAAAACTGTTTAATGTTGAACATTCCTTGCGATGAATAGTGATCCCCTTACCTGTTGCAACAATACCAACAATGGCATCATCGGGAATTGGATGACAGCAACCCGCAAAATGAACCACAATTCCCTTATCCATACCTTTCAATGGGGAAGAGAATTTATGATCGTCTTTATTTTTATTTTGGCTAATACGGCCTTTATCGCTTAACCCGGGCACAAAACGAGGGGCACGTTTAATAGGTTTTAATTCTGGGTAAGCAACATATACTATATCTTTGGCAGAAATATTATCACTACCCACCGCTATATATAATTCATCAAGAGAGGTTTGTTTAAAATTCTTCAAAACAGTTTCAAGAATTTTTTGTGATCCATCAACACCTTCCTGCCGAAAAGCCTTAGCCAACGCAACGCGTCCAGCCTCCATTTTTAATTCTTTTTGTTGATTACTTACAAAATGACGAATTCGAGCTCTCGCTTTTCCAGTAACTACAAATCTTTCCCAGGATGGAGAAGGGTTACCTTCCCGTGCAGTCATAATTTCCACTTGATCACCATTTTTTAATTTTTGGCGCAAGGGGATAAGTCGTCCATTCACTTTTGCACCAACACAACGATCCCCAACCTGACTATGAACCGCATAGGCAAAGTCGACAGGTGTCGCTCCTCTTGGTAGCTGGATCAATTCCCCTTTCGGTGTGAAACAAAAAACGAGATCCTGATATAATTCCAGCTTCGTATTTTCCAAAAATTCATCTGGGGCTGTTGAATCTTCAAGAATTTCAAGAAGATCCTGAACCCAGCGTAATTTTTTCATCTTGGCAGCAATGCCAATAACCTGGTCATTATTTTTACTGTTTTTGTTAATAATCGGCAGCTGCTTATATATCCAATGAGACGCAACACCATTTTCAGCAATATCATGCATCTCTCTTGTACGGATTTGAATTTCAATTTTCTGATTGCGAGGAAAACGCAAGGTTACCCCCGTATGAATACTCTGATAACCATTGGCCTTGGGCGCTGAAATATAGTCTTTAAAACGTCCGGCTACAACAGGGTAATGACTATGCACTATACCAAGGGCTGTATAACAATCCTCTTTGGTTTCAACCACAATTCGAAATGCCATTATGTCGGAAAGCTGTTCAAAGGTAACCTGCCTTCGCTGCATTTTTTCCCAAATAGAGTAACAAGATTTTTCCCTTCCCGTTACCTCGACCTGCTTCAACCCACCCTTTTGGCAGATTGCCTTAAGCTCGGCACAGACTTCCTCAATAATATCTGCACCCTGTCCACGCAAGAAATTTAAACGCGCTTTAATAGAAGCATCTGCCTCAGGTTCCAAAACAGAAAATGCAATATTTTGCAATTCCCTTTTCACATTATCCATTCCGATACGTTCAGCCAATGGCGCGTAAATATCCATTGTTTCACGAGCAATACGCTGCCTACGATCTAGTCTTTGAACATAGTGTAAAGTACGCATGTTATGCAGACGATCAGCAAGCTTGACAATCAATACACGTATATCCTTGGACATCGCCAAGACAAGTTTACGAAAATTTTCAGCTTGTTTTGTCTTATCAGATTGTAATTCAAGCCTTGTCAGTTTGGTAACGCCATCCACCAAATCTGCAACAACCTTGCTGAATTCTTTTTCTATAAATTCTCGGGTAATTTCTGTATCTTCTATCGTATCATGCAAAAGACCTGTTACGATAGAGGCAATGTCAACTTTCATATGAGCCAAAATATTTGCCACAGCCAAAGGATGTGTAATATATGGAGCCCCATTGTCACGATACTGTTTCTCGTGTGCTTGAACAGAAATTCTAAAAGCTTTCTCTACACAAGCAACATTCGCCTCCGGCTCATATTTCCGAATACGATCAATTAGTCCAGCGCAATCAATTTGATTGCTTTCACTCAAGGCTATGGGAAAGCTGATATTTTCCACTTATAATCCAAAAATTAAATGACACTCTTATTTAATTTTATAGATTATAAAACTGAAAAATAAAATTAAATTATTCCTCTTTATTTTCAGAAGCCATACGACGACGATCCAATTCATGCATTATTTGATTAATGTTCTCAAAGGAATTTGTCGGTTTAGCCTGTTCTTCCTCGATTGAAACATCTTGAAGGCCAAAGATATTTTTTTCCGCTGGGATCAGATCTGCAACCTCTTCCTCCACTGGTTCAGGTTCAGGAGCACGAGTCAGGGTACGGATAATATCATTTTTAATTGTTGCAAGATCAATTTTTTCATCTGCAATTTCTCTTAGGGCAACCACTGGATTTTTATCATTGTCACGATCTATAGTTAACGCCTCACCTCTTGAAATGTTGCGTGCTCGTTGTGAAGCATAAAGCACCAATTCAAAACGATTAGGAATTTTTTCAACACAATCTTCTACAGTAACGCGTGCCATTCAAATTAATCTCCAGATTCAAAAGGATTTTACCAATATCATATTTTTATCAAGAAATCAAATGTAAGGTTCAATACCCTGATCAGGTGGTAGTTCTGATATTAATTCATCAAGTGATTTCTTGCTTTCGGGATGAACCCAATTTGGCAATACATCTTTTAAGGGATATAAAACAAAAGCCCTTAAATGTGCCCGTGGATGCGGCACGATCAATCGTGATGAATCTTTGATGATTTTGTTATGATATGCGATTATATCGAGGTCAAGCGGGCGAGATTCATTTATCTTTTGACGTATTCTACCTGCTTTGTCCTCCAAATCATTTAAAATTGACAGTAAATCTTCGCATGGAATTTGACTATCAAACAATATGACACCATTTATATATAAAGGTTGAGATGACGGCGGAATTGGTGTAGTTTGGTACATTGGAGAAACGATCATGGAGGTATCATTAAGTTTTTTACCCAAATAATAAAATGCTTTTTGACACATTTCATAAGGGTTGTCTCCCCATGCTCCTGGAAGGTTGCTTCCTACTGAAATAATAATCATAGTTTTGTAATAATTACCTAAATAAATAAATTTACATCACAAGGATACAAAATATCTCGCCTTTTAATGTAAAATTGATATAACCTATAAAATGTTGATATAACTGATAAAACAAATTATGTATAACGATTTTTATTCTTATTTAACTCCTGCTTTCAAAAATTTTAAGGTGCTTATAAATGTTTCTTAAAAATAATGAAAAGGTCTGCTTATTTATCGATGGAGCAAACCTTTATTCCGCATCACGTAATCTGAATTTTGATGTCGATTACAGAAATTTACTCAATTTTTTTAAAAAACAATGTAACGTCATTCGTGCCTATTATTATTCTGCCGTCCTAGATACAGAAGAATATTCTCCATTAAAACCCCTGACTGACTGGTTGGCCTATAATGGGTTTCTTCTGGTTACCAAGAATGCCCGTGAATTTACAGACCAAAATGGTCGGCGAAGGGTAAAAGGAAGCATGGATATTGAATTGGCTGTCGATATGATGGAAATTGCTCCAAAAATTGATCATGCCATATTATTCAGTGGTGATGCCGATTTACGACGCCTTGTTGAATCCGTTCAACGACAGGGGGTACGTGTTTCTGTCGTATCTTCTATCAAAACCAACCCACCCATGATTGGTGATGAATTAAGAAGACAAGCCGATCAATTTATTGAATTAACAAGCATTGCACCCGAGTTCACTCGACGGCCAAATGAAGCCCAACAATAACTATACATAATCTTTATATCCAATTTTATTACAGTCTATTTTTTCAAAAAATATTTGATTTCATGATAAATTTAACACCTGACATAAATTGTAGCATTTGTCCTCGTCTTAAAAATTTTAGAGAAGAAAATAAAGAAAAATTTCCTACAGGCTGGAATGCACCTGTTCCAACCTGGGGGAATATTGATTCAGAATTACTTATTGTTGGTCTAGCTCCGGGATTAAAAGGGGCAAACTTGACCGGGCGTCCTTTCACGGGAGATTATGCAGGCATTTTACTCTACAATACTCTTATCAAATACAAATTTGCCTCTGGAACTTATCAGGCTGATCCCAATGATGGTTTGACCCTGATCAATTGTAAAATCTTGAATGCCGTTCGTTGCGTACCACCTCAAAATAAACCCACAACGCAAGAGGAAAAAAACTGTCGCCCTTATTTGAAATCAGCAATTGAAAATATGATGAATTTAAAAATTATTTTGGCGTTGGGTGTAATTGCACATAACAATATTTTGTCATGTTTTAACATTTCGAATTCTAAAGTGAAATTCAAGCATGGACAATATATTCAACTAAATGAAAAAATATCGCTGGTCGACAGCTATCATGTATCAAAATATAATACGAGTACCAGATTATTAACAACGGAAATGTTTGAAAATTTAATAGAATCTATTCACGTCAAACTTGATTAGGATTACTTTCTCCTTTTTAAAAAAAATTGAAAAATAATTATCAAGATCATTATTACAACTAATAATCCATAAACAAATAACGGGAATATTCCAAGAGCCATCTCTACTGTCATAACTTAAATTCTACAGTTTTTTACAAGTTATAATATTTTCTAAATAAAATAACCCATTTCAATTAAAATAAAAAATTTTGTTTCTAAAAATTGCAATAAGTTTTTGCTGATATTTTTATCTACTCATTCTTATTTAAAATATTCAAATATACTCTTTAATTTTATTAAATAAATACCTTTATTAAAAGAAAACAAATATAACTAAATTAAAACTACAAACAACCTTTATAAAACAAAACACAAATCTTATACTTACACTATGATAGGAAATACTATGCCTTCTAAAATAAATGTAAGAGATATCCCCGTACAAAACATTAATTGTGGAAATATCATTTTTTATCTTGATCAACTATGGAAGGTCATAAAAATAAGATATTCCCTTAAAAATTCATGCATCAATTTTCATGCCATAAGACAAATCAATAATACAGACACAACATCTCTTGAAAATATAGACAAGGATATTATCCAATTGCAAAGAGTTCCCGAGGCTTCCATCACAATTGTTGAAAATACCTAACTTATTACTTATCAGCCATCTGAATTCTTTTTTATATATAAATGTTTCATTATTATTATAATTATTATTTATATATAAAAAATTTAAATTCCTCTATAATAATGTCAAGACTATTGCTTTTTTATTATTTCTGATAATAATAATTATTATCATTAAGCGTTACAAATCATATTATGCATCAAAAAACTTTATTCTTGATAAAATCCATTCATCGCTGGATAGGGCTGGCAGGTGGATGGTTTCTTTTTATAATTATTATTTCAGGCAGCCTAACCTTATTTGATAGTGAAATCAATCAATGGATGCGGCCAGAACTTGCACGGGTCAAACCGGCCCCCCTTTCCTCCAAGGCACTGGATAATGCCTACAAAATTTGGACATATAGCCAAAATATGCCCAAAAATTTAATTAAACTTCCCTCTTCTCGCGATCCCTATCTATATGTTTCCTATTTAAAGGGCAATATAAAACGCAATATTGTTCTTGACCCTCATGAAGGGAATATTATTCCAGTCCGAAATACAGCAGGCGCTTCATTTATCGTTTCCATTCATAAAAAACTATATATGAATCCTAGATATGGACAATTTATTTTACTTATTGTCGCTTTTTTCTTTATTCTTTCAATCATTACTGGTGTGATTTTACATTATAAACCCTTTATCAAAATGCTTTTTAACCTTCAGGTCAAGGCTGCCCCCCTTCGACAACAACTTAATTATCATACGTCCATTGGAATAATTTTCTTGCCATTTCTTTTTATAATAGCATTAAGCGGTTTTTTATTCATCATTCCTCATTATCTACCTTCTCCTCATCCTCAATCAAAACCTGAAAATATATATAAAGACAATCTGAACACATTATCTAAACAAAATTTACTCAATTTAGTTAATGAAACTGAACGTTATTTTAATAATCCCGCAGGATTCATTTTTTTTACTCCTAAAGAAATAAAAATAAGTGAAGCGAACAATAGTCATCTAACCAGTTTTAAAAATCTAGTTGGTTTTGATAAAACTACAGGAAAATTAACATCACATTCTTCCTTATCCCCCATGTTTGGTTATCCTGAAAAAGTTATTTTTGGCATTCATATGGCCAGGGCAGGTGGAGCCATATTCAGAACTATCAATTTTATATTAGGATTGGGCAGTGCGTTTTGCATAGCTTTTGGTCTTTTATATTATTCTAATCGCCATAAAAATAAACTTTTTACAAACAAAATAACCTATATTGGATATAAAACAATTGAAGGAATTAATACTAGCGTCATTATGGGAACTCTTATAGGATTCATATCTCTTTTATGGATCAATCGATTTATTCCCTTTGATTTTCCAAACAGAATCCATAATGAAATTTTTTTATTTTTCACAATATGTCTTCTTGTCTGCATTTACGGTTTTTTATCAGCATATTTTAACTATACAAATCATGCCTTAAAAAAATTAATGACAATATTCAGCTATCTCTGTCTACTTCTTCCTATTATGGATCTGTTATTCAATAATATCCTGATAAAAGCCTCGTTACTGAATGGAAATTTCCTTTTTATAAAAATGGATGGCACAGTTTTTATTTTAGGTATTGTTTCATTATTGTTTTGCTCATATTTAAATAAAAAATCTTATCTATCATGATCATACTTATTATAACGTTAAATATTCTTGGCATATTCGTTTTTGCTGGCAGTCTGAAGAAATTTCAAGATAAACTACCAAAGCAGTATTCAAACGAACAAATAAAATATTATTATAAAATTATCAGTGTGTTGCTTATATTTTGCAGCTTTATACTTTGTCATTTATGTTGGAGGAAGATAGGCTGGATAATTGGGGTCAACCTGACTTCCATCAATGCGCTTGCGGTCACTATCGTGATAAGTTACTTTCCTCAATTTTTTTTAAAATGGAATGATAAATTTCATTCTATATTTGCTTCATAGTCAGGCAAGTATCTATATAAATTTATTCATTTATGGTCAGGCAGTAATTTCGTATCAAGACCCATCAATTGACCTAATCGGGACAAACGACGTGAGACTGTCTCACTGATAACAGCATCCAGATGATGATAATAATATAATGTAAGTTTCTTTTTCCCAACTTTTAACCGTGTTCTCAACAAAAGGTTGGGAAGATTTCCTGATAATGTATATGCCAATCGAAATGCCAGTCCCAATATTACGGCCTGTTCATAATGTTTAGGAGAAAGAATTTTCTTGGAAGCAGACAGGAATTTATCATTCATGGTGGCATCATAACGTATCGCAATTGTCAAGGCCAAGAAGGCTCGCAACTGATGGTCAAACGCCATGCCGGCCATTCGTAAAATACGATAATAAGCCTGCTCTTTACGATAGGCTGGATGGTCATGACAACCACAATCAGAAATCATACAGGCTACCCAGCGTTTTTGCTGCATATCCTGATCTTCATTATTAAAAAGTGAATCTGTCCACTTGATCAGAGCGGAAGGAAATTCCTGTACACGACCCAATCGTTTACAAACATCTAAAGCTGCAGCTTCTTGTGGGTTTTGATTACGATTATTTTCGGCAATAACATTTCGCATATACCAACCTTCCCGAACCCCCTCTGCGCAAAAAATAATTTTTGACGGTTTCAAAATCATTAATAACTGTTTCAACACCGTGGCGGCATATGGTAAATCGTTTAACCTTTTATGAATTAAGGCCTGTGTATTTAAATTTCCATCTTTTAGCTTAAGTAAAATCCAATCCACAAGAATTTTTGCTTCATTATAAGAAAGCGTGTAATAATGAACGATACAAATCGGATAAGAAGTGTATTCCATATATAATTGTGCCATTGCCCGAAAAGCGCCACCGACCAAATATAATTTTTTCTTTTTGGATTCATGCAACCATTTAACCGATTTTATATCCCTACCCGCAATAATATTCGCTTTTGGAATTTTCTTGCCTGCACGATCCATCAGGCGAATAACACCCAAAGACAAGGTTTGGGCATTATATCGCTGCTGATTTGAAATTTGCACCAGCTCCATAGAGCCACCACCAATATCCGCAACAACACCGTCCGCATTCGGAATACTGCACATTACACCTGCAGCGGCATAATCTGCTTCCTGTTCGCCAGTCAATATTTGAACAGGTACACAAGGCATCCATTTATGCAACTTTTTTAAAAATTCATGTCCATCATCTGCATCTCTAACCGCTGCAGTCGCTAGGACAACAAATGGATCCGCCTTCATTGTCGTGGCAATTGCATAAAACCTTTTAAAAACATCTTCGGCTAACAAGACACCTTGCGGATTGAGTTTACCTGTTTTTTCCAACCCGCTTCCCAATCTAAGTGTGGCTTTTTCATTAAAGATAATTACGGGATTACGCTCCCTTCCTTCAAAAACAACTAAACGAACGGAATTCGAGCCCAAATCTACAATTGCTGATCGTATTGAGGAAGAGGAATGGATCATTATTATTTCCTTTGAGGCAAAAAAAATTATAGCAGATTATAGTCTAATCCAAAGGTCTTGTATCCAACGAGGGATTCTCCATAAAATAGTTATGTGCGGAAAAAGGAGGTTCCGAAGATTCAAGACGTTTCCATTTTTTATCCCTCCCCAATTGCCAAGACTGCATATTATCTTTCAGATTTGCAACCATTAACTGATTTAAAATTTTATAATGAATATCTTCTGGCAAAATAGGTATCATTTCCTCGATCCGACGATCCATATTTCTTTCCATCCAATCTGCAGAAGACATATAGACTTTAGCCGATCTTGAAGGAAGCTCGTACCCGTTTCCAAATACAAAGACTCTGGCATGTTCAAGAAAACGGCCAACAATTGATTTGACAAATATATTTTCAGAAAGATTTTTGATACCCGGACGAAGACAGCAAATTCCTCGAACAATTATATTTATTTTTACACCTGCACAAGACGCCTCATATAATTTGTCAATTAATTGTGGATCCACAAGAGAATTCATTTTAAGCCACATCGCACCCGGTTTGCCTGCATTTACAAAAGCAATTTCATCATCAATCAATTCATTTAAGGTTTTACGGATGGTTAGAGGTGAAAACGCAATTTTTTCCATTTTGTCAGGACGTGCATATCCCGTGACATAATTAAATAATTTGGCCGCATCACGCGTTAATTCGGCATTACAGGTAAAATAGGATAAATCAGTATAAATTTTTGCTGTAATCGGATGATAATTGCCAGTGCCAAAATGGGCATAAGAGCGTATGTTTCCCCCCTCTCTTCTAACAACAAGACTCAATTTTGCATGGGTCTTCCAATCGGCAAAACCGAAAACAACCTGCACACCGGCTGCCTCCAAATCCCGTGAAAGACGAATATTGGCTTCTTCATCAAAACGGGCCCTTAATTCAACAATGGCTGTTACGGAAATTCCATTTTCTGCTGCCTCAATTAAAGCTTTGACAATGGGACTGTCCCGGGATGTTCGATATAAAGTTTGTTTAATGGCTAAAACCTGAGGGTCTTGAGCCGCCTGACGCAAAAACTGAATCACAACATCAAAACTCTCGAAAGGATGGTATGCCAACAAATCTTTTGAACGTAACAGGGCAAAACAGTCCCCGGCACTTTCCCGAATACGCGCGGGAAGATGAGGTGCATAATATGGAAAAAGGAGATCTGGCCTGTTATCAACAATGAGTTGCTTAACATCCACCAATCCCAGTATTCCCTTATGAACCGTCACCTCTTCCGGAGGCACTTCAAGAGCATGGGCAACTATTTCACCAAGTTTTGGAGGGAAATGTTCATCGATATCCAAATGAATCACAACCCCGCGTCTTCTTCTTTTCAAGGCTGTTTCATAGGATCTCACCAGATCCTCCGCTTCTTCTTCAAATTCGACATCTGTATCACGAATAACGCGTAACAAGCCATAATTCGCAATTTTGTATCCAGGAAAGATCGATGAAATAAATATCCTAACCAAATCCTCCAATAAAACAAACCTTTGAATTTTATTGCTACATAACGATAAAGGCAAAGGTATAAAACGCAACAGCTGCGACGGCAATAAAATCATAACATATTTGCGGCTGCTATTTTGGCTAATCAATCTTAAAGCAATTGCGAGATTTAAATTCGGTATAAATGGAATGGGATGGGCAGGATCCAAGGCAATAGGGGTCAGGATTGGAAAAATACGCTCCATAAAAAATTGATGTAACCAAGCCAGATCTTCCTTGTTCAACTCTTCTGCCTTACAAACAATGATACCTGAGTCACTCAATAATTTTATAAGTTCATGATAGATCCGTTGCTGGTCACTAAATAGTCCCTTAACCCTTTCCTGAATGGCAACTAATTGTTCTGCAGGTGTTAAACCATCAGGAGAAAGTGCTATCAACCCCTCTCTCACTTGACCGGTCAGTCCCGCAACACGTACGGAATAAAATTCATCAAGATTGCTTGCGCTAATGGATAAAAAACGTACCCTTTCCAAAAGTGGATTATGTTTATTTTCGGCTTCCTCTACGACCCTTTGGTTAAAATCAAGCCATGATAATTCCCGATTAATAAAACGCTCATAATCCATTTTGATATTATTAGATATCTGAATACTGTTTCGCTGCTTAATTTTACGACCCGACTGTTTCACAGTAATTTTATTTTGTGTCAAATGATTGATATTCGATATATTTTTACGATTTTTTTGGATCATGTAATATTACTTTATACTGAATTATTTGCATTAAAAATTATTTTATTAATTTATCAATTTTAACACAATTTTCTCTAGTTTTTTCAAATAATTCAAAATCACGTTTAATTATAACATATTATTTCTATATCATTATAAAATTGACAATTCATCAAGAATTTTCATGACCAGATTCCTGGTCATTCCCCCCTGTTCAACAAGGGTTATTTCATCTAACCGTTCAATAAACTGACGTACAGCAAAAGCTGTTCTTGGTAATCGTAACTGAATAATATCCATAATGGACGTTGGAATAACCAATTGCCTGTCAGCTACTAACCGAAGAAATAAAAGCCGTAATAATTCCTCTTCAGGTTGTTCAATTTTAATCGCTATGATTGACCGTAATCGACTAGCCAAATCGGGCAACTCAACTTCCCATCGAGCTGGTGGGGAACGCCCTCCTAGAACAGTTACGATCCGCAACTCTTTGGTCATGTTTAAAATATGCAACAATGAATGAAAATCAGTGACTAGATCGGCATCATCTATAACAATGGCTTTTATTTCTTTATTTTGTAATTTTTCCGACCAATATACAGAAGAGGTTTGTTGTAAAGCAGAAGCTGGAATATATAATGCCTGTTCCCTTTCCGCCCATATTTGCAATAAATGCGTTTTACCTGTTCCTGAATCTCCCCATATTGCCAAACGTCGATCTGGCCAATCTGGCACATTGTAGGTTGTTTTACTGATCCCAAGCCAGGTCCGTGCAGCAAAATTTGAAGGTGAATTTATAAAATCTGAAGAAATAAAACGAGGCTTATAGGTAAAGGGTAAAGCGAGCTGCCTTGACGTATTAAAAAAACAATTTTGTTTATTTTTTTCCTGCATTACTACTTTACCAAAATTCAATCTATCCTATAAACCCTATTATGGTGTAAAACTATCCTATAACCATTTCAAGATAAACCTATAAAGCAAGAATAGAGGCTGCTTAATAATGAAGTCAGATTTTTCTGAGAATACAGAACTAAATAACCAGCAGGATGAAATCACCTATGAAAATGCTGGTGTCAGTATTGCCACAGGGGATGCATTGATCGAAGCTATAAAACCGGTTGTCTCCCAAACTCATAATAATGGTGTTATGGGTAATCTGGGCGGATTTGGTGCGTTATTTGACTTAAAAGCAACCGGCTATCTAGATCCAATTCTTGTTTCAGGAACCGATGGGGTTGGAACAAAGCTTTTGCCCGCAATCGAAACAGGGCTGTGCGACAATATCGGATTTGATCTAGTTGGAATGTGTGTGAATGATATCGTTGTGCAAGGTGCAAGACCTTTGTTTTTTCTCGATTATTTTGCCACCGGAAAATTAGAGCTTGATCAGGCACAACGTGTCATACAAAGTATCAGTAAGGCCTGTGAAGCAAGTGGCTGTGCCTTGATTGGTGGCGAAACAGCGGAAATGCCGGGGATGTACAAGGAAAAGCATTATGATCTGGCCGGATTCGCCGTTGGAGCAGTTGAAAGAGATCAGATTCTACCCAAAAATATCACTAGCGGTGATAAAATTATCGCTTTGACATCAAATGGTGTTCATTCCAACGGATTTTCCTTGGTACGCTCAATTGTAAAAGCCCAAAACCTGTCATGGGACGATGTGGCACCTTTCGATCCCAACCAGTTTCTTGGAGAGGCATTACTCGCCCCGACACAGCTTTATGTAAAACCTGTACTAAAACTTCATGAGGCTGGTCTACTAAACGGGGCCGCCCATATTACAGGCGGTGGAATTGTCGGCAATCTTCCACGTATTTTGCCAGACAATCTTGTGGCTGTTGTTGACGGACAAAGCTGGCCCATGCCACCAGTATTTTCATGGCTGGCCCACGCTGGCAACGTTCAACCAGAGGAAATGCTGAAAGTATTTAATTGCGGTATTGGCATGATATTGATCACATCAGATTTTGAAGCCGTGAATAAACTACTTAATGATACCGATGTCCAGGCTTATATCATTGGCCAGATTGAACCAAAAACCGAACTCGATAATGATCAACAGGTATTCTTCAGCGACCTACCCGATTTTACCTTTATTCCTGAAATTGATTAACAAGGTGAGAACCCTTTAAATGTCGAAGAAAAAACGTATAGCGATCATGATAAGCGGACGTGGTTCAAATATGCGTTCCCTTATTGATGCATGTGCCAAACCCTCTTTCCCAGCATCAATTGAGTTGATCATTAGTAATAACCCGGATGCAGAAGGATTGGAAATCGCCCGCAAATCGGGTATTTCCACTCAAGTCATTGATGACTATGATTTTGGCAATAACAGACAAGCTCATGAACGCCAAATTAATGCGGCCCTTCAAGCCCATCATGTTACAACAATCTGTCTTGCAGGTTATATGCGACTTTTAAGCCCGTTTTTGATCAATGAATGGAAAGGTAAAATCCTAAATATTCATCCAAGTCTCTTACCAGCTTTTCCTGGTTTAGATACCCATAAAAAAGCCCTTAAAAAAGGGGTTAAGATACATGGTTGCACCATTCATATCGTAACAGAAAAAATGGATGATGGTCCTATTCTAGGTCAGGCAGCAATTCCTGTTCTTCCCGATGATACAGAAAACACCTTGGCAAAACGTGTATTGGACCAAGAACATCTTCTTTATCCAAGAGTTTTAAAGAATTTTCTATTGGGATTTGAAGCTGATTCGACTTCTGATACCCTGATTAATGGATAAATTTAAAAAGGCTGGAGATAAAGATCTCCAACCTTTGGTTTTATACGCAGATTTCAATGTCTGAAAAAAAGAAACGAATTTCAATAGCTGCATTTTCGGCAGAATCAGATCCATGAACTGAATTGGCCTCAATTGATTCAGCAAATTGCGCACGAATCGTGTGTGCCTGAGCTTTTTTAGGATCTGTTGCACCCATGATATCACGATTTTTTTGAACAGCGTTTTCGCCCTCCAAAACCTGAACCACGACAGGACCACTTATCATAAATTCAACCAGATCATTGAAAAAAGGACGTTCTTTATGAACTGAATAAAAAGCTTCAGCTTGCTGCTTGCTTAGCTGAATACGTTTTTGTCCAACGATTTTTAATCCCGTCCCTTCAATTAAGGCGTTGATTTTACCAGTCAAATTACGACGTGTTGCATCTGGTTTTAAAATTGACAGCGTTCTTTGTAAAGTCATATTGAAATTTCCTTTAATCTGTAAATATATTGCAGAGAAAAAATACTCTATTGGTAAATAGAAGTATTTCTCTTATCTTGTCGATAGTTTTTTTATCATATTTTGCAGGCAGATTTGTGAGTACGCTGGTTATAAATCACCTTACCCTTCGAATTTTAGGTCGCCCCCTCTTGGAAGATGCTTCCCTTACCATTGAGAATGGGCAAAAAGTTGGACTGGTTGGCCGAAATGGAACAGGAAAATCAACATTGCTAGCCGCAATTTCTGGAGATATATCAATTGATGGAGGTGAGATTCTTTTATCAAACCGTATAAAAATGGCACGGGTTAAACAGGAAACACCATCTGGTAATTTATCATTAATTGAAACAGTGCTTTCTGCGGATAAAGAACGTACGTATCTCATAAATGAGGCTGAATCAACACGGGATGGGTATCGGCTTGCTGAAATTCATGAAAGACTAATAGCCATACAAGCTGACAGCGCTCCGGCTCGCGCAGCAACCATTCTTGCAGGTTTGGGTTTCAGTGCAGAAAACCAACAACGTCCTATTTCGGATTTTTCTGGTGGATGGAGAATGCGAGTTGCTCTAGCGAGCACATTGTTTTTAAATCCCGATTTACTGCTCCTTGATGAACCCACCAATCATCTTGATTTAGAAGCGACTTTGTGGTTGCAATCCTGGATCAACAATTTTTCTGGCAGTGCAATAATTGTCAGCCATGATCGCAATCTTTTGAATGAATGTGTTGATGCCATTGCCCATCTTCATCATCAGAAATTGTCCATGACAGCTGGAGGATATGATGAATTTATCAGAATACATAACGAAAAAATACTTCAACAAAATCGGGAAACTGAAAAAATAGCCGCGAAACGTGCTCATATGCAAGCTTTTGTCGATCGCTTTCGTGCCAAGGCGACCAAGGCCAGACAAGCGCAAGCACGCTTAAAAGCACTTGAAAAACTGCCTGTTTTGGAAGAAATTGTTGAGGAAAGGGCAATACATTTCGAATTTCCCCAACCTGTACAATTACCGCCTCCATTAATTACCCTTGATCAAGTCAAGGTTGGATACGGCGATCATGTTGTACTTTCCAATTTAACATTAAGAATTGATCCAGATGACCGTATTGCCCTTTTGGGTGCAAATGGTAACGGTAAATCAACCTTTATCAAACTTATCGCAGGTTGCCTGAAACCAATGGAAGGTAGCATTCATAATCACACCAAACTTTCTGTTGGTTATTTTGCTCAACATCAGTTAGAAGAACTTATTCCTGGTCAAACCCCATTCAGTCATCTTGAAAAGGTTTTACCAAAAGCCACACCCACTGAATTGAGAGCGCAACTTGCACGATTTGGATTAAATACCGAGCAAACTGATACCCCTGTTCAATCCTTGTCTGGTGGAGAAAAAGCTCGACTTGTTCTGGCTCTTATCACACGTCATAAACCCAATATCCTATTGCTTGATGAACCTACCAATCATTTGGATCTTGATGCCAAAGAATCCCTAATTCATGCATTATCCTCCTTTGAAGGAGCTGTCATACTTATTTCCCATGATCCACGTCTGATAGAACTGATAGCTGACCGGCTTTGGTTGGTTAATAATGGTACAGTTGAATCTTTTGATGGTGATATCAATGATTACCGTCAATGGCTAACGGATAATAAACGTATTCTTGATTCATCCGTAAAAAATACAGAAACTGGCTCATCTCAAAAATTAGCACGCAAGGAAAGAGCGGAAAAACGGAAAATACTTCAACCGTTAAAAAATAAAATAAAGGCTCTTGAATTACTTATTCAGAAAAATAGTGAAGCATATCTCAAAATTGAACAAAAAATGGCTGAACCAGAGTTTTATTCAAATGTATCAGCTGAAGAAATAACAAAATTACAAATCGAATTGGCTGAATATCAAAAACGAAAAAATCAAGCCGAAGAAGATTGGCTTATTTTACAAGATAAACTGGAAAATACTGAAAAAGAATTGTAAATAATTTATAATATACCAACAGGCAATGAATATGATTTCATCATTGCCTGTTAATAAAATATTGAATCAGTCCAGTTTAGGATGTTGATCAATCAGTATCTGTCTACGTCGTTCCAAATCTGCAATTTTTTCATCAATTTCCTCAACTTTTTGCTCTATCGTATCAAAATGTTCTGATAAAATTTCTTTGGCTTCATTACGATCGGAAGCTGTTGGTGTTTCACCTCTTAAGGGTTTATTGGCCGTTTCAGGCATTCGTATTCCTGTCCACAGTCCTATTAATGAAATACCCATCAAATAAAATGCAGGCATATTTAAGTTATGCGTTGCTTCAACCATCCATGCCACAATTGTTGGTGTCATGCCTGCGATTAAAATCGAAATATTAAAAGCAATCGCCAATGCGCTATAACGAATTTGAGTTGGAAAAATAGCTGGCAGGATTGAAGCCATCACACCGATAAAACAATTCAATAATATGGCAAGAATTAATAAACCAATAAATATAAAACCGACTGAATTGGTTTGAATCATCAAAAAGGCAGGATAAGATAATAAAAAAAGTCCAGTGCTACCCCCCAATATAAAAGGACGCCGTCCAATTTTATCACTTGTCATTCCAATTATAGGCTGAACAAATAACATACCAACCATTACGGCAATAATAATCAGTACGCCGTGATTTTCTGAATAATGCAAATTATGTGAAAGATAACTCGGCATATAAGTCAAAAGAACATAATACGTCACGTTGGTAACAATTACTATTCCAACACATATCATTAAACTTTTCCAATATTTACCGGCCACTTCCCGATATGATAGCTTGGGTGAATTTCTGAGGTTTACCTTACTTTCAGCCTCCATGTCCTCGACATGCTTTTGAAAGGCTGGTGTTTCCTCCAATTCATGACGCAAATATAATCCTATTGCTCCCAAAGGAAGGGCTAAAAAGAAAGGAATACGCCATCCCCATCTCTCAAACTGCACATCAGAAATCATGCTGGATATCAAAACAACAACACCCGCCCCAATTACAAACCCTGCGATGGATCCGAAATCAAGCCAACTTCCCATTAATCCACGTTTACGATCAGGGGAATATTCCGCGACAAAAATTGCGGCACCGGAATATTCTCCACCTACTGAAAACCCCTGTACAAGCTTTGCAATCAATAATAAGACCGGGGACATAATACCAATGGATTGATAACTTGGGATTAATCCAATACTACAAGTACCCAAGGACATTATGATTATAGTTATCGCCAGGATTTTTTGTCTTCCGTATCGATCCCCCAAAACACCACAAACTATTCCCCCCAATGGACGAACAAGAAAAGGAACAGAAAAAGTCCCCAATGAGGCAATCATTTGAACACTTGGTGAAGCATCAGGAAAAAAAACCTTACCCAATACAAAGGCCAAAAATCCATAAACCCCAAAATCGAACCATTCCATTGCATTTCCAAGTGCGGCTGCAGTTATGGCTTTTTTTAATTTGTCATCATCGATAATGGTGATGTCATTAATATTCATTGGTTTATATATTTTTTTTGCTGGCCTCATTAATATTTCCTTCAAAAGTATAATTTATCTTCATAAATCAATTTTTTTTATTTTTTAAATTTTTAATTTTTTTTGATTTTAACAAGATTTAAACATTTTAAGGAAAATCTGTCCTTTCATAATCATATTGATCAACAAGCTTTCTTAATGGATCAAAAGCACTATCATTACAATCTTTTACAAATATCTTGCTTTCATTCTCATTGATGACTTCATAAAATATCTTGTTATTCCAATCCGCCTGGCTGATCCCAAGCCACAATACCAAAGTGAAAGGGTGAGGTTTTTCATGTTCAGGTTTGTTAATATAATAGTTTTTGTCCAGATCACGATTAAACTGAATTTCGACATCCCCGGTGGATGGCGGGTTCTGATGTAATGGTCCCCAACCTTTTAGATTGGATTTTATCCATTTCTTAACCGATTCAAGCTCTGAAGGTGTTAAACTACGTTTTTTGTGCAAGGGCCCAACAACAAGTTCTGCATTGACTATCGGTGGAAAAGTAACAGGTTGAATTTTATCCCTCACCGAAAGCCATATGATCATCACAATGGTAAGACAAACGATTAATACAAGGGTTAAAATTATATTTTGCTTTCTCATTCTTTTATTTTTTTACTTTTAAAACTGCTTGAATAACACGGTTAACCTGAGCATTCGAAAGTTCTGGATGAATAGGTAATGCCAAAATCCGTTTGGAAACTTCCTCTGATACTGACAAATATGTTCCATCATGATAGGAGTGATAGGCAGGTTGTAAATGCAATGGTAAGGGATAATAAATGGCCGAGGGAATATTTTCAGCCTTTAACGTATCTTGTACAAATTTGCGTTCTGCTTCATCACTTAATAGAATTGAATAAATTGCCCAGGCACTTTTACTATTTAATACCCGAGTAGGTATTTTTACACAAGACAAAAGCGCGGCATCGTATAAAGTTGCAATTTCTTCTCTTCTTACAAGCTCCTCTTCAAGATAACCGAATTTGGCCAACAATATTGCTGCCTGTATCGTATCCAAACGTCCATTTATTCCCGTTCGCAAAACCTGATAACGTGTCTGTCCTTCGCCATGCGAACGCAACGAGCGATAAAGTTCAAACTTTTCTAAACTGTTTGTAAAAATTGCACCACCATCCCCATAGGCTCCAAAAGGTTTGGATGGAAAAAATGAGGTGATCGTGGCATCTGCCTGACTTCCCAGTTTCTTTCCATGATATTGACCACCAAAGGACTGAGCACAATCATCCAACAAAAATAAATTTTCATCTTTAGCAATCTGGCATAATTCATTCCATGGCGCAGGCTGTCCAAAAAGATCTACCCCAATAATGGCTTTAGGTTTTAATTTATTTTCTTTTTTAACCTTATCAATTGCACTTTTGAGATTAATTGGATCAATTTGAAAAGTTTCAGGATTAATATCAACAAAAATGGGAGTTGCACCCAGCAATAATGGAACCTCAGCTGTTGCTGTATAGGTAAATGCAGGTAAAAATACAGCATCCCCTCTTCCAACATTTTCACCCATTAACGCAATCTGGATTGCATCTGTTCCAGATGAAACCCCTATACAATATGAAACACCGACATATTCCGCCAAACGATCTTCAAGTTCCTGAACTTCAGGTCCTAAAATAAACTTTCCATGTGAAAAAACCTTGTCTATACGATCTTTTAAAATCTTTCCTATACGTGCCTGTTGTTTGTTCAAATCTAAAAATAATATCGGATCATTCATATTCACCTCTAGTATAATTTTTTAAATTATCTTATTCGATTTTTTGATTTCGTTCATTTAATTCGACAAATGTATAAATTCAGGCACTAATTTCTGCACATATGTTATTGCCTCAACAACATCATTATTATCACATGCATATCTAATCCGATCGATATATTCCGTAACCACCTTGATATCCATACCTTTGGGCGTTGCCATCAATAAACCGTCATGATCAGTTGGAACTGGGGCTTCACGACCATAAAATAATTCCTCAAATAATTTTTCACCAGGTTTTGCTCCGGTAAATTCTATGACTATGTCCTCATCCGGTTTTAACCCGGCAAGGCGAATCATCTGACGTGCCAAATCCAGAATTTTTATGGGTTTTCCCATATCAAGTACAAAAATGCCCCCCTGATGCAACATCTCATCCGTTTTGTCTCCATTCCCAAATCTTATTGTTGCTCTTACGCTAGCCTGTAAAACCAACCCTACCGCTTCTGGAATAGTCATAAAATAGCGTTGCATATTTGGATCGGTAACCGTCAAAGGTCCTCCATGACTCAACTGACGCTTGAACAGGGGAACAACAGATCCTGTTGAGCCAAGAACATTTCCAAACCTTACCGTAATGAATCGCATTTTGCTCATACCCAACCATTCAAAGCCCTGATTTTTCTTTTCAGGATCATGGTCACGAATGGTTTTATCGAGAGACTGACAATACATTTCTGCAATTCGTTTTGAAACGCCCATAAAGCTTGAGGGATTAACCGCTTTATCAGTTGATATCATGATAAATGCCTGTGTCCCGCATTTAACAGCAGCATCAGCCACAACACGCGTGCCAATAATATTTGTTAAAAATCCCTCGATTGGATTATTCTCGATTGTAAATACATGTTTCAAAGCTGCAGCATGAAAGACCAAATCTGGTTTATATTTTTGAAAGAGGGAATTCACTCTTTTCTTTTCTCGTATATTGATTAAGATCGTTTCCCTTAAACCTGCAAAATTACTTTCCGATAATTCAATATTTATCTTCCATAGTGCATATTCGCTTTGATCAAGCAACAATAATAATTTAGGGGATAAATCAGCAACTTGCCGAACCAATTCTGATCCTATACTTCCTCCCGCACCTGTAATGGCAACGACTTTGTCCTTTATCATTTCAGCCATGCCAGCACGATCCAAGACAATCTGTGGCCTGTTCAATAATTCATCAAGAGCAATCGGTTTCAATTCTAAATTGGCGGCAGGTGATAAATGGGTAATTACTGGTGTTCTCTGAACATCAATATTCCATTTACCCGCAATTGCTAAAAAATCCCGCAATTGCTCCCCTCTTAATTCTTGACCAATAATCACGAATAAAGAAGGTAATTTTTTTTGTTCATCAAGCTGTGTCAGTATGACAGAAAAATCATCCAAACTTCCTAAAATGGGAATATTATGAATACGATGCCCTTTTCTATTCTGACGAAAAGAGATCAGTCCCATAACCGATAATACGTTTGAATGATCAAGCCGTATAGCCCGCATAAACAGATCAATATCTGCATCATTTCCAACAATGATAATTTTTCTTTTTTTATTGAAATAATTTCTAAATGCTTCTGAAGATAAAATCCGGTAACCTATTCTACCACCGCCCATTAATAGCAAAAGAACCATTGCATAAATAAACGGAAATGTCACGGAAGGTAATGGATATCCGGTTACATACAATAAACAGGTGAATAATATCGCACTGCCTACAGATGCAGCGGCTATATTTAACAAATCTGCTATCCCGGAAAAACGCCAATATTGTTGTGGAATATGAAATGGTATTCCACTAACCAGCAAGGTCAATACACCACCCGTTAAAAACCATAATGGATGGATAAACCCGCCCTGTGGATCAGAAAGCCAACGTGCCAATGGAGCGGCAATGGCTGCCAACAGACCATCCATAAAAATATTGATAGCAATACGATTAAATATCTTTTTTTGTTGGCTAGAAATAGTTACATTAGGCTGTTGCAAAATCACTTTTCCATTTAAATAATGTAGAATAACTTTATTTAATTACATTACATTTAAAAAACAATGAACTCTGTAAACTATAAATATTTGTTACTTATCTGGCTTATCTCCAATACACTATTATCCGCAACAATTGTGAAATATGTTGCCTCAGTTGGTATTATGGATAATCCAAACCAACGGAGTTCTCATACATTTCCAATACCAAAAGGCGGTGGGATAGGTATCATTTCCGCCTTTTTAACTGCCAATATAAGTTTTATTTACTTATTTAACCAGCATTATTCTTTATCAATCATAGGTTTATTATCAACCATTACATTCATATCATTATTTTCGTGGCTGGACGATATCAAACAATGGTCAGCCTTATCCAAACTGGCAATTCAGTTTATTGCATCCATAAGTGTTTGTATTTTTGTCTTTCCAGCCTCTTTCTTAGAAAGCCATTTATATTTGCTTCCTTTTTTTATAATCTGGCTTGTTTATATAACTAATGCTTATAATTTTATGGATGGTTTAAACGGTTTGGCTGCTGGAGTTGCCGCAATCTGCTGCCTGTTTATTTATTTTTATAGCACAAATCTGGAAAATAAAATTTTTGCATTATCCCTGTTGACTGGATTGCTCGGTTTTCTTCCTTTTAATTTCCCAAAAGCTGAAATTTTTATGGGAGATGTCGGCAGTCAAGCTTGCGGTTTGATATTGGCCTCTTTTGCCATTATTCCCTTAGGCACAGCGATCAACGCAAACTTTGTCACCTTAATTTCTCAAAATATAATAATATTTTTTCTTTTGTTTGGTTTCATTTTTGATGTGACTTTTACATTAATACGTAGAATAATTAACAAGGAACCTTATTTACAAGCACATCGCAGCCATTTATATCAAATGGCCCATCGCAGTCATATTTCTCCGATTTTAATCACGTTTATAGAATGTTTATTTTGCATTTGGGGTGGTTTTTTATTCTATCTATTCCCCCTTATTTCATTGCAAAACATTGAACTCGCGTGCTCGCTACTGATTTTGCCTCAACTTATCTGGACTTTATTCATTCTTTACAAAACACAGTCTTTAAATATAAAAAAATGGTAACTGTATGATATCCAGTTACCATTTTCCAAAAATTCAAACAACTATTTTTTCATTTTATCTAGTTGTTCACCATTTAATTCATCTGCAGTCATATGACTTTTATTTGCAGATTTTTTAATGTTTTTTTCTTTCTGCTTGTCAGCTTCAGCTGCTTTTTGCAAATGTTTATCAACAAATTTAATTTCAAAACCTGCAGGTGCACCGGCCAATCTTCCGCCAACAGTGTTTGTATCCATTTTAATGATAACATTCTTTGCATTTTTTAGATTTCCAGCCCCTACACCAACACCAGCTGTGGCTTCACCCGTAGCGGCAGCATATTTTCCAGCAAAATCATATATATTTTTTAACTGAAAAACACGTCCTGTTGCTTGAGATTTTGAAAAACCTAATGCAACAACATCACCACCCTTTATCTTGAACTTGTAAACATGTCCTCTATAATGAAGAATACCATCTCCCCAAGTATAACCAACGCCTAAATCTGCTGAATGAAAGGTCATAGTCACCGTACCTACGGATTTTTCAGAAGATGCAGCAGCTTGGTGAACACGTTTGTGATGATTGGCCGCAAATATTGGATTAATTAAAAAAGACGATCCAATCAGAGTGGCGGCAAAGAGTAAGTTATTATTTTTCATTATGATTTCCCCAAATAGTTTCTGTACTATAATAACACTTACCTGGAAATAAATAAATATATTAAACTACATTCTCATTTTGGGTATTAAATAAAAAAGCAGTTATTGAATTAATAACTGCTCTTACAACATATATAGTAATTGTTATATAACCATTATTATTGCTTCACAGCTTCGCTCATAATGGATTGAATATTCTGCAAATATTCATAACCTTCTTCTGTACGCTGCACTAATACAGAGCGACGATCCATAGGGTCTGTTTTTCTACCTAGCAAATTGAGTTCTTCCAATCGATCCAGAGCTCTTGTGATAGCTGGTTTTGAAACTCTTAGAGCCGCTGCCAATCCACGAACAGTCTGAACTGTTTCATTCAAATAACAAATCAAGAAAACAGCCAATTGACGTGCTGACAAGTCAGGTTTATCCTGACGTACCATTGTCGTGATTGTATTCTGGAGAATAACAATCTGTTGTTCAAAAGGGATTTTTTTAGAAGTCATTTTATAACCTTTGAATAATTACTTACATATAACGTTGTGTCAGTTAAACAAATGAGTATTATGACTTAAAATATCAACCTTCTCTACAAAAAATTATAACAAATTAATTACAATTAATTTGACACACCAAAAAAACATAGGAAAAGTAATAAAAATTTCTCATTGAAAAATTAGTTTATTAAGATTTAAGCTTTATTTACCTCCTTTTTATTTTGATAGTAAAATTATTTTACTCTTTTTTTTTGATTTTGTAACTATATAATAACAAAAAGTAATAAAAATAAACCAAGCACTTCCGATATATAATGCCATACGCGTGTCAAACTGTATCATTAGCGTCAATAACGTGAAAAAAATAAATATTATGCAAAGAATACAGGAGATATATCCACCAGGTAATTTGAAGAAAGAACTCATGTGTTTATGAAAATGTTTTTTTCTATACTGGATATAGGACAGTAATATTAGCAACCAAGTAAATAATGAAATAATTGTCGCAATGGAAGCCACCAAAGTAAAAATTTCAATAATACTTTTATTATTAAAAAGTAATAAGATAACTGAAGTTAATAAACATAAGCAAGAAAATCTCAGACCATTTATCGGTATAGAATGTTTGGATAAATTCCCAAAAAAAGCAGGCGCTTTATTAAGTCTTGCCAAACCATATAACATACGGCTACTGGAAAATACCCCGCTGTTTGTGGATGATGCAGCTGACGTAATCACAACAATATAGACTATTGCAGCAGCTGCAGGGAGACCAGCAAACAAAAACAACATGATAAATGGACTTTTGGATGGATTGATACTTTGCCAAGGAATAACCGCCATAATAACCATTACAGAAAATACGTAAAACATCAAAATTCTTAAAGGGATATTATTAATGGCCTTGGGTAAATTTTTTTCCGGATCTTTAGATTCAGCCGCAACGGTACCAATCAGCTCAACTCCAATAAAGGCAAAGGTGGCACTTTGAAATCCAGCCAAAAACCCCTCAAATCCATTAGGAAACAAATTACCATGATTCCATATGTTTTTTACAGAGGTCACGTCTCCTGATGGAGAACGAAAACCCGTAACGATAAAAAAGATACCAACAAGAATTAAAACAATAATGGCTAGAATTTTGATAATGGCAAAACTAAATTCCATTTCACCAAATATTCGAACAGTCAAGCGGTTTAAAATATAAAATATTGCGATACAGCATAGAGCCGGTATCCAAGAATACAAATTGGGATAAAATATTTGCGTATATCCTGAAATGGCAATTAGATCTGCAATACCAATGACAATCCAGCACAACCAGTAAGACCAACCCAAAACAAAGCCGCAACAAGGTCCAAGCAATTCTGTAACAAAATCTACAAATGATCTGTATCGTAAATCAGATAAAAGAATTTCGCCCAAGGCACGCATTACAAGGAATACAATAATACCAATAATACAGTAAATAAAAATAATAGAGGGACCAGCAAGTGAAATCGTATTAGCCGCTCCCATAAAAAGACCAGTGCCTATACACCCTCCAATTGCAATTAACTGCATATGTCGGTTACTCAAATTTCTTTTTAGTTCTGTATCTATACCCTGACCCATAAAAAACCTTTGTTACATTGATTTTTCAAACGTGTTTGAAAATGATTAATTTTTTGCAAACAATAAATTAATTATTTAATTATTAATTAAAATAAAATCTCAAAACAATTGTAATTTATAATTATCATTGAATGATTATCTAGTTAATTTATCTATTATCCTGTACGCTTATCAAAAACAGCTGATATAAATTATCTATAATGACACAAATCAAAGCAATACTTGGACCAACAAATACTGGCAAGACCTATACAGCCCTTGAACGCTTGCTTGCTTATCCTTCCGGAATCATTGGATTTCCCCTAAGGCTTCTTGCCAAGGAAAACTATGACCGAATGGTTAAAATCAAAGGAAAAAAAAATGTCGGGCTTATAACAGGTGAGGAAAAAATTGTCCCACCCCAGGCAAAATGGTTTTCCTGCACTGTTGAGGCAATGCCTGTTCATATACCCGTTGATATTGTCATCATTGATGAAATTCAGCTTTGTTCAGATCCAGATCGTGGACACATTTTTACCCACCGGCTTCTTCATTGCCGCGGAACATATGAAACAATTTTTCTCGGAGCTGATACAATCATCCCTATTTTGAAAAAACTTGTTCCATCTATCGAAATACAAACACGGCCAAGACTTTCATCATTAGTATATAATGGATTTACCAAATTAACAAAATTGCCACCACGTTGTGCAATTGTTGCCTTTTCAGCCCATGAAGTTTATGCCATTGCAGAATTGGTCAAGCGTCAAAAAGGTGGATGTGCAATTATCATGGGACGACTTTCTCCCCGTACTCGTAATGCACAAATGGAACTTTATCAAAATAAAGAGGTTGACTATTTGATTGCCACCGATGCAATTGGCATGGGTTTGAATATGGATGTCAATCATATCGCTTTTGTGAATTTATCAAAATATGATGGACGACAGATGCGTAATCTCTATCCAAGTGAAATTGCTCAAATTGCAGGTAGGGCTGGGAGAGGCTCAAAGGATGGAACATTTGGCATAACCGCGAATTGTCCAATAATTTCTGATAAAATTGTCAATGCCATAGAAAATCATGCTTTCGATCCCATAAAACAAATTTATTGGCGTAATCATGATCTCGATTTTCAAAATCCCCTGACACTTTTTTCCACCTTATCCACACCTTCACTGTTTCCACAGCTTATAACTGGTCAATATTCTTCTGATCTTAAAAACCTATCTTATCTTATCCAAGACCATGAAGTACGTTCAATATGTACGTCACAATTTAAAACTGAATTGTTATGGGAATGTTGTCAAATACCCGACTTTAAAAAAATTGGCAGTGAATATCATGCACGGATATGTAAACAAATTTTCCTTTTTTTGATCAAACAAGGCCATATACCTGAAAATTGGATTGATCAGCAAATTCAACAGCTAAATCATTTGCAGGGGGACATCGATACCTTAATGCAGAGACTTGCCAGTATTCGTATCTATTCATTTTTAACAACAAAAAATAATTGGGTAGAATCATCATCTTATTGGCACACCCAAACAAAAGAGATAGAAGAAAAACTTTCCGACGCGCTACATGACAGTTTGGTATCAAAGTTCGTTAATCAAAGGGTCACAAACCTTATCCATCATTTATCTCACTCTAAACAAATAAATGCCTTTACCTCTATAACAAATGAAGGGAATATTTCAATTGATGGCGAGTTTATTGGTAAAATTCGGGGATTTTGTTTTCAACTTCCGGATTCAATCCATAAAGACGAACGCTCTTTTATTTTAAAAAAAATTAATAAATCGATTGAAAAATTTATCCCTCAACAGGTTAATCGATTAATTCACGATAATGATAAAGAATTTATGATAGATCATGATAAAAAAATTATATCATGGCAAAAATCACCAATCGCTCAATTAAAAAAAGGCAAGGATTTTTTTCATCCAGATATCTGCCTTTTAAATAAGGATTTAATTCAACAAGTTTTTCAAAATTTAATCTTGAGAAGATTGAAAGAATTTTTAGAAAATTATAATCGAAGATTATTTCCAAATTTTTTTAATGCCTTGGATAATGATAACAACACATCAGAACTACGTGGAATTCTGCATCAACTTTATGAAAATGGAGGCATTTTATGGACTGAACAATATTTCAATTTGTCAAAAGACACAATTAAACAATTGAAACATTACAAGATTCATTATGGAAATCACGCAATTTATATCGAAAACTTTTTTAAAGAAAAACAATATTATTTACGACATACACTCCTCACACTCAATGAACAGATTGCTAATCCTGTTTTACTTTCACCTAAACAAGTTGCTTATTTAACTTCTTCGACAATGAACAAAAATCTTGTTGCCAAGATGGGATGGCTTGTTGCCAATAAACAGATCATCAGATTGGATATTGCAGAAAAATTGACGTTCAAGCTTAAGAAAGCGTCAAAAAAACATCCTGTTTGTTTTCATAAAAAATGGATAGCACCTGTTCCATATTATAATGATAACATTATTCCACTACTTAAATCTCTAAAATTGCAACCCAAAAAACCTGAAAAATTAACATATGAAAAATTTGGCCCTCCAGCACCCTTATTAATTAAAAAAATTAAAATAAAAAAACAGCGCAAAATTAAACATATGACGCATCTTACCCAAGATAATCCATTTAACATTCTTAAAAACTTTCTTTTGAATCGTACATGAACTATCAAACTGAGCTAACCTGTCAACGTATTGATATCTGGCTTTGGCATGCTAGAATATATAAATCCCGATCGATTAGTTATTTCTCGATTAAAAACGAAATTATAAAAATAAATTCAAAATCAGTTATCAAACCTGCAACTTTAATAAAAAAAAACGATATCATTACCATTCCCTGGAATAATAGTAGCAGGGTAATACAGGTCTTGGGTTTTTCAACCCGAAGAGTTTCAACAAAATTATGTCACTCTTTATACAAAGAAATTCTTGAAAAATAGATTTTGATGTAATAAAGAAAATGAATAATTTTCTTGTTAGTCATCAAGATGATACCTAACTTATATAAGTAAGCTATTTTATATAATTAAGAAAAACAATTATTTAGGGAAAAACCCTTATTTAACTAGTATGAATCGGAGAAAACAATGGCCTATGTGGTCACAGAAAACTGTATCCGCTGCAAATATATGGATTGTGTAGAAGTATGTCCCGTCGACTGCTTCTATGCGGGTGAAAATTTTCTAGTTATAAGCCCAGAAGAATGTATCGATTGTGGAGTATGTGAACCTGAATGCCCTGCAGAAGCTATATTCCCTGACAGTGATGATCGTTCTACCGACTGGATTGAGATCAATGCTGAACTGTCCAAATCATGGCCAAACATTACAAGAAAAGAAAATACACCTTCGGATGCTGATGAATGGAACGGAAAGCCTGATAAAAAGGATATGCTTTCCCGGGAACCGCATAAGAGCTAATGTATATCTGTCTTTAATCAATAAAAAACCCTTTATCATTTGATAAAGGGTTTTTTTATAACTTGATTTCATTTTGCCCCATAATGATTTACAGGACAAAACGTAAATATAATTATCGAGACATCATGTTATAACTTGCATTATGCATTACGAATAACGTTCCAAATACAATAACGATTGCTACGAAAAGCGAAAATGCATAACTTACCAAATCAACACGTTTTTCTGGAGACACACTGACATGCAAGAAAAATACTGACTGAACAATAATTTGTAATGCTGCCAATACCCCAAGCGTAGTTGCAGTAGCCATCGTTGAAAACATATGTTCCATAACGATATAAAAAGCAATTACCGTAAGGATGATCGATAATACATACCCGACTATATAGGATGCTACAGAGCCGTGTCCTGCCTCTTCTGAGGCTGTAGTGTGATTTTCTGTCATTATGCCATACTCAACAGGTAAACGAAACTAAATACGCAAATCCAAACAATATCCAAGAAATGCCAAAATAAACTCATACAAGCCAATCTTGGCATCATTGTTTTGTTTAGACCCTTTGTTACCAATTGAATCATCAGAACCGTCATCCAAATCAGACCCAAAGTAACATGTAAGCCATGCGTTCCAACAAGTGTAAAGAATGCCGACCAATAAGCGCTAACGGTTGGTGAGGCACCATGTTGAACAAAAGCGATAAACTCTTGAACTTCCAAAACAAGGAACCCTAAACCAAGAATGGCTGAAACCACCATCCATAAAAGTGTTCCATTGTTACTGTTACGACGCGCCTGAATCATCGCGAAACCGAAGGTAAGTGAACTTGTCAACAGCAAGGCAGTTTCAATAGCCACTCGCCCCAGTTCAAACATTTCTTTACTGGTTGGACCACCAGCAAACTGATTTCTTAAAACCGCATAACTGGTAAATAAACACCCAAAGACAATGCAGTCCGACATCAAATACATCCAAAAGCCAAAGAATGAATGATTTTCATGCTCATGTTCGTGTTCATGAACATTTTGTGAAGTATTTGACATCGTTGTACTCATATTCTCAGCCATTATTCAGCCACCTGTGTCATAAGTTTACGAGAATGTTCTTTTTCAATACGTTCAACTTCTGAAGCAGGAATGACATATTCTTTATCATCTTTAAAGCTATAGCCAATAGCTAATACAAAATTAAGAATTACGGTAACAATCACAAGCCACCAGATATGCCAAACTGCCGCAAATCCCAGAACCAATGCAAACATGCCATGCCAAAAACCTGCAGACGTGTTTTTAGGCATAAGAATATCCTTATAGGTTTCAGACGTACGACGTGTATCAATTCCATGCTCTTTATTATATGCATAAGCATCACGTGATTGAACAACTGGAATATGAGCAAAGTTATAAACAGGAGCTGGAGAAGAAGTTGACCATTCAAGACTACGACCATCCCATGGATCACCCGTTACATCAATATTTTCAGGTTTTTTCGCGTTAATAATACCAAGGAAAATCTGTAATAATTGGCAAACAACACCACAAAGGATACAAAATACACCAACACAGGCAATCTGTAACCAGAAATGCCAATTGGGATTGTCATAATGATTCAAACGACGAACCATTCCATCAAATCCGGTAATGTATAATGGAACAAATGAAAGGAAAAATCCAAAGAACCAGAAAAAGAATGCGGCCTTACCAAGTTTCTGACTCATCTTGAAACCGGTTACTTTTGGAGCCCAAAAATTCATCCCCGCGACATAACCAAAATAAACACCACCAATAATAGTATTATGGAAGTGAGCAATCAAGAATTCACTATTATGCAAAACGAAGTCACTGGCTGGAATTGCCAGCATAACCCCGGTCATACCACCAATAACGAAAACAATCATAAATCCGATTGTCCAATACATTGGTGCAGTAAATTCGATACGTCCTCTAAACATGGTAAAGAGCCAGTTAAAGACCTTAACTCCTGTTGGGATGGCAATGATCATCGTCATGATACCAAAAAAGGTATTAACATTTGCTCCGGCACCCATTGTAAAGAAGTGGTGAACCCAAACCAGCAAGGACAAGGTCGTAATCGCCAAACTTGCATAAACCATTGTTGCATAACCGAATAATGGTTTTTTGCAAAATACAGGAACAACTTCCGAGAAAACACCAAAGGCAGGAATTACAAGAATGTAAACTTCAGGATGTCCCCATGCCCAGATCAGATTCAAATACAACATTACATTTCCACCACCATCATTGGTAAAGAAATGCATTCCACAATAACGATCCAGTGCCAATTCAGCCACAGCCACTGTCAAGGCAGGGAATGTCGTAAAAATCATGATACAAGATGCAATAACAGTCCATGTGAAAACAGGAATACGCATCCATGTCATTCCTGGGGCACGCATTTTGACAACTGTAGTTATAAAGTTAACAGCAGTCAAAAGCGTTCCAACACCGGAAATCTGAACAGCCCAGATATAATAGTCTACCCCTACGCCAGGACTGAACTGCAATTCAGAAACAGGTGGATAGGCCAACCAACCAGCAGTCGAGAAATCACCAATAAACAAAGAGATGTTAACTAGTATAGCACCAGCAGTCGTTAACCAAAAACTTAATGAGTTGATAAATGGAAAAGCGACGTCACGAGCACCAATCTGCAAAGGAACGATAAGGTTAAATAGACCCTGCATAAATGCCATGGCCATGAAGAAAATCATGATTGTACCATGAGCAGTGAAAATTTGGTCATAATGCGATGGAGGCAGGTAACCAGGACTATTATAAGCCATGGCCTGTTGCAGACGCATCATGATAGCATCCGCAAATCCACGGAATAACATAACAAGTGCAAGCACGATGTACATTATACCGATACGCTTGTGATCAACCGAGAAAAGCCAGTTTCTGAACAATACACCCCATTTACCATAGTATGTGATCGCTCCTAAAACAGCCAATCCAACAATAACTACCCCAATAAATGTCCCTACCAATATAGGTACATGATATGGAATAGCCGAAAGACTTAATTTACCTAACATTTATCTATTCCTCTGCGTGCTTCATTTCACCAGATTGACTTGAGCTCATATGAATCATTTGCCCAGTAGCTTTATCCATAACCATACCATTGTTATATTTTGCTATGATTGTATCGAATAAAACCGGTTCAACATGAGCATAGTATTCAACTGGATTTTTAATACTATCTTCATGCAATTTAGCATATGTTTCATTATTCAAGTCTTGAGAAGACGCACGAACTTTTTCAATCCAGTCCTGAAATCCCTTTTCATCTTTAACCAATGTACGGAATCTCATATCTGAATATCCAGCACCACTGTAATTATTGGTTTCCCCCAAATAATCACCTTCTGTAGAAGCCAATAAATGCAATTGAGTTTGCATACCAGCCATTACATAGACTTGTGACCCTAGCTGCGGAATCCAAAAAGAGTTCATTGTCGCATCGGACGTTAATCGGAAGGAAACTGGTGTATTAACAGGTACTACCAATTGATTAACTGTGGCTATACCATATTCAGGATAAATAAATAACCATTTCCAGTTTAACGCAACAACCTGAACATCAATTGGTTTGACTTGTGGATTATCAGCAGGTGCAGCGATTGGTTTATAAGGATCCAATTCATGAGATGAAACAAATGTTTTATATGCAAGAAAAGCAATCAAACACATTGGAATTCCCCACATACATATTTCAATCGGAAGTGAGAAATCCCATTTTGGTGAATATGTTGCACTGGTATTTGATGCACGATAACGTCTTGCAATAATTAAGGTTGCAATAATAACGGGAATAACAACGCAAAGCATTGCCCCTACCGTCATCATAATCAATTCTTTCTCACTTTGTCCTATCGGTCCTTTTGGATCAAATAAAACCAAGTTACATCCACCCAACATAAGAGTAGATGTTAAACCCACTACCGATAATGTAATTTTCGGTAATAATTTTTTCATTCTATGCCTCGTTGATTCTGACATCGCTCAACTCATCAGCGTGTTTATTTTATAAAACTTCTTTTTAATTGAGAAATCATATAAAAAAACAGTTTTATATTATTAAATTTTTATATAAAATTCATTCTTCATAAAAAGACCACAATTTTTTCTAAATTTAGACATATAATCATGATCTTAGTATAATGTTATTTTATATCTAATTGTTTACTATAAATAACATCCCATTACAACTCACTTTATAAGCAAGCACTTATTAAATATCGATTATGGATTATGGCTATAATCAAAAAAAAATAGTGCTGAATAAATCAGCACTATTTTCAACATTCATAAAACTGTCATTTTAAGCTTAGTTGTCGTTTTGACGAACACCCATGAATTGCAGCATAAACTGAAACAGGTTGATAAAATTCAAATACATACTTAAGGCATCATAAACGCTGGCTTTAAGCACGATATCAGACCCTTCATATTGATAAAGATTTTGATAGGAAAGCTTAATACGTTGAGTATCCGTAGCGGCAAGACCTGTAAAAATGATCACTCCAACTATATTAATGATTAATCCTAGTTGTCCGCTTTTGAAAAAAATATTCGCAACCATGGCTAAAACAAGACCAAACAGACCCATCCCTAAAAAAGAACCAATACCTGTCAAATCTTTGTGAGTTGAGTATCCCCACAAAGACATTCCTGCAAACATACCTGCTGTGACTACAAACGTCCTTACGATGGATTCACCTGTATATACATAAAAGATATTTGCCATACTAACGCCCATGACACCACAAAATACCCAGAAAAGCGTTTGTGCAGCTTGCGTTGAAAGACGATTGACCCCAAAGGACATTACCAAGACAAATGCCAATGGTGAAAAAATAGCGATATAACCCAATAATGTTGGTGTGATTCCAATGGTTCTGTATCCCATCACTACCGGATGATAAAATATATCACCTAAAGATGTGTTAACAACCAAATATGAAACTAATGCAGTTAGCAACAACCCTGATGCCATCCAATTATAGATACGAAGCATATAATTTCTAAGACCTGCATCATATGCGACTTTGGCATTGACATTGGTCATATTGTTATAAGAATCAGGACGAAATACCATTTACTTTACTCATTAAAATTTTCATAGACTTATATAATATATTTCATTTACAGCCCAAATATCAAGCATTGAAAAAAAATATGTTATATTCATAATTAATACGCAAAGAGTTGAATTATAAAAACAGAATTGATCATATGCGCTTATTTATAGGTATTGATTTCCCAAATTATGTAACTCGCCATTTAAGTCAATTAAGAGGTAGTTTGACCTATGTAAGATGGTATGACCCTGGGACCTACCACCTCACACTAAATTTTATAGGTGAAATTAATGACTATGATCTGTTGAATGATCTTGATTTGACACTTGAAAAAATATCGCCCCCTTCATTCAATTTGACAATTGATAAGGTTAATCTATTTCAAACAGCATCCAATACCCAAATATTATGGGCGGGGATCCAGCCTTCTGAGAGTCTGGTTCATTTACGTAAAAAAGTGGAACAAATCTTAAGACAATTAGAAATCAAAACTCAAAAACAAAAATTTGTTCCCCATATTACACTGGGGAAAGGTTCTTGCCTTCCTCAAGAACATATCAAACAATGGTTGAATCATTATAACCTGTTAAAAATTCCCGATATTGAAATAACCCACTTCTCATTGTTCAGCTCGTATCCTGGTAAGGAGCAGCCCAATTACATAATTGAGAAAAATTATCCATTATCTTTTCAAACTTAAGATTTTTTGAATTTACCAATCAGATTAATCATAAAACTAGCATACTGGACTTCACAACAAACAAAATGGTCCGTTTTATCCAGTTTCAAACTCGCCAATCCAAAATCATGATAAATGGTCAGGTATTTTTTTCCCGCACCCCAAAAACCAATAGACCGATTTTCCTGTAACGCCAAATCCCTAAGACGCCAGATAGTATTGACAATTTCACGTTCATTACCCACGGGATCTCCTATTCCGACTAAAAAATTATCCTTACGAATAAAAGGTATAGCCGTTCCCTCCTTTGAGCAGATCAAGATACCATTCGGTTTAATATCATCCAGTAATTTATTGTCTGTATCAGACATAACCCGATATAATTCTTTAGTTTCCCCTGACCAGGGCCATGAAACTATTTTTGCTGGAAGCATAAGCTTAAACAATATTAAAATTCCGCTTATTCCCACCACTGCAATAATTATTTTTGTTGCGATTGAAATATTGCCAGAGAAAAAAACCTGAACAACTCCATATTGAGCAATTGATTGCGGGATTAACCAGTTTATTATCAATACAGTGGTTAAAAATAAAATAACCTCTACAATAATTTTGCTGGAAAACGGTGCATCCGTTAAACTGGCTGATCGATAATAACATTTTCTAAACGGTGCAATAAAAAACGCAACCAAAGTCAGTATGGCCGGAATAATGAGATAAGTTCCCATAATCAACGTAATTACTGCTGATGCAATTAAAATACAAAGACTTAATCCCCATGCGAGTGTAATTCTACGGACTAATGACACCGTAAGAGTTAATAGGATAAGACCTAAAAACGATAAAATATAATCGCCTGTAAGTTCAATAAATAATGAAAAAGTTCCTGCATCGTGAAGAATCAATCCGGAATCAAACAAAGGCACAGCCAGATCAATCAAAGCGCAAATAAAAACTGCCGCTGCTGCAATGGCTACAGAAAAAGCCGCATCACTCTCCCGCAGATTTTCATCAATGAATAGAGATGGATTGAATCGTAACAGATTCTTTTTTCTGGGCTTATCAAATATGGATTTGCTTCTAATTAAAATTTCATGCACTGCAAACATACTGCCTGCAATAAACAATGGTATTAAATAATACAAAAACCGGAAAACAAATATAACACACATAATATTGGCCATTGGCATATAATTTTTTAAAGCCAATATCATGCTGCCCTCAAACACCCCTGCGCCCCCAGGTACACTTGATATTAACCCGGCAATATAGGAAGCGATATAAATCGCCATAAAAGACATAAAATCAAGTGCGGGATAACCGGTCATGATTGAATGAGACGGTACGACACAATAAGGGATTGCAGCCGTTATTATAACTTCAGCAGTTGCGACAACAATTTGTGAAATAGCCATGGATGGCCGAGGAAACGATAAAGTATATTTCCAGACTTTTAACGTGTTGCATCGGAATGAAAGAAAAATATAACCAAAGACCCCTAACCACGCGACAATTCCGATAAAAATAAATATCCAGCCTGGCAATGCCTGCCCAATGATTGGTAATGAATTCGATTTAAATATTAATAACGCGCCTACTAGCACCGCAACACCTATAAAATAGGTAATGGAACAAAAGGCGATAACCTGAAGGATTTCTAAAGGCTTAAGCCCCCAACTCCCATATAACCGGAAACGAACCATTGCTCCAGAAACTGCCGACAAACCAATATTATGTGAAAGCACATAGGAACAAAAAGATGCAAAGGCAGTTTTCAAAAAAGACAAGCGGTATCCAATTTGTCTAACAGCCATTTTATCATAAAACGACAGGACAAAAAATGACAATAAGGTGCACGCTCCAGCCATTAACAAGGAAAAAGTGGGAATTTGTTCAAAAGATAGCTTAATCTCTTTCAGGCTGAGATGTTTGAATTCCTTTTGCACAACATAAATTGCAGCCACGAATAACAAAACACCAATAATACGAGAACAATATTTTAAATGAATCTTCCAACCCGTGTTTTTATAATGTTTCCCATCATTCTGGGTGTTATTGAGTTTTTCGAAATCCGATGGCTGCATGAATCTTCTATGTTATAATTGATAAAGCAAAATCTTTCGATCTTCTTATATTTATCTTTTTACCGCCTTGTTAATCAACTCTATTGTTTCTTTTATTCCATATACGGCGATAAACATTCCGAAACGTGGCCCATCTTTTTGTCCGAGTAACACTTCATAAAGACAACCAAACCAATCCCTTAACGGTTCAAATTCGTATTTTTTACCGATTGCAAACACCAAATTTTGTAAAATATCAGGTTTATGCTCTTCCGCTGGTAATTTCTTCAATTCAACAGATAACTCAATCAAAGCCCTTGCCTCTCGTTCATCCGGTGTACGATAAACCTTATGGGGACGAATGAAATCAGCATAATATGCCAGGGCATTCTCTACTAGCTGAGCCAACATGGGGCTATTGTCAGGCGATACAGATTCATCATATCGTTTAAGAAATCCCCATAATATCTCGGCTCTTTCCGCATTCGCAACACTGGCAAGATTTAATAACATTGCGAATGAAATCGGACTTCCCGCTTTTTTTGGTAAAACACCTCCATGTATGAACCAGGCAGGATTAGCATATTTCTTTTCTTTTTCAGCGGGTCCGACACTATCATCTTCCCGCTCTGATTTCTGCCAATTTTCAACATGTTTAAGATATTCATCTGTAGTCTTGGGTATAACATCAAAAAATAATCTTTTCGCCCGTCTAGGTGCATTAAACATATATTGCGCAAGACTTTCCGAGGGACCATATCGCAACCATTCTTCAATCGACAGTCCATTTCCTTTCGATTTTGAGATTTTTTGCCCCTGATCATCAAGAAATAATTCATATGTTAGATTGGCTGGTGGAGTGCCACCAAGAATTTTACAAATCTTGCTTGAAAGTCGAACACTGTCAATCAGATCCTTTCCTGACATTTCATAATCTACCCCCAGGGCATACCAGCGCATTGCCCAATCAGCTTTCCATTGTAATTTTGCATATCCACCTGTAACAGGGGTTTCAAAAAGCTTGCCATTCCCATCACGCCATTGAATAGTTCCAGATACCGGATCAATTTTTTCCATAGGAACTTGCATAACAATTCCCGTTTCAGGATGGACAGGTAACACAGGGGAATAGGTGGCCCGTCTTTCTTCTCTCAGTGTCGGTGCAATTACAGCAACTATCTTGTCGTGAACTTCCAATATTCTTTTCAAAGCGGAATCGAATTTTCCTGATTGATAATATTCTGTTGAGGAGACAAATTCATATTCAAATCCAAAATGATCAAGAAAGGAACAAAGTTGGGCATTATTATGTGCACCAAAAGATTCATGTGTTCCAAATGGATCAGGTATACTTGACAAAGGTTTTCCTAAATGTTCTTTTAACATTTCCTGATTAGGTACATTTTCTGGAATTTTACGTAAACCATCCATATCATCTGAAAATGCAAGAATGACAGCTTTTTTCCCTGTCAGGGCCTGATATGCCTGGCTGACCCAAGAAGTGCGAGCCACTTCGCCAAATGTTCCGATATGCGGTAAACCAGAAGGGCCATATCCTGTTTCAAGCAAGGCGGGTTTATCCGATTTATCTTTTTTATTCCGAACATGTTCAGCCAATTTTACGGCTTCCTCGAAAGGCCATATTTTGGGTATTGAAGTAAAAGAAGAAAAATCGTTTATTGTCATTATTTTACAGCCACTATAAAAATGCCTGCCCTCTGATTAAATATGGATTTAAAAAACTATTATCTGTTAGATTAACAGGATAAAAATCAATATATTATCATATACGTATGAATTGTTAGAAAATAAATGGTTTTAAAAGATTATTCCGCATTAATTATTCATGATAATCAATTTTCATTATTTAATACGGATGGAGAAATTCTTAATTTACCGTTACAGACATTGATTGCTGAACTTGAACAAACAACTGAATTGCTGATCATACACAAATCTTATACCTACCGTAAACTAAAATCCCCAAAAACCATTCATACTGACCGGTGGCTTGATTTGCTTGAACTTGCCGCATTTGTATTTCCCGTTCAATCCTTTGGCTATACAGTCACAAATTTTGCCAATGCATTAAAAATCCCCATGCCTTTAAATCCTGAAGCTGATTTTTTAATAATTATCTGCGATTATCTTATCCTAAAATTCAAGGAAGAATATAATCATGGCAATAAAGACCTGATTGCCGCTCGGCTAGCGGCCCTCTATCATGCACAATGGTTATGGGCTCCAATATTATTATCTGCACTTGATATTTCTCTACCGTTACCAGCGCAACAACTGCAAGCTTCTGACGCGCTCAGAATATGGCAACGATTACCAAAATGGCAAGAACTTTCCCCACGTCCCAAACCCAGCCAATTTCCTGTCAAACGCCAGGAAACCTTTAATCGTTTGGCCGAAATTCTGGGACCTGGCGCTGAAGATCGAGCTGGACAAATTGATTTTACAGATGTTGCCCGTTATGCATTTGAACCTTGTGTGGAACAGGGAAAACCCAATATTGTATTAGCCGAGGCAGGAACAGGTACAGGAAAGACCTCTGCCTATATTGCTCCAGCAAGTTTATGGGCTGAACACAATAAAGGAACAGTTTGGATAAATACCTACACGCGCCATTTACAAAGGCAAATCGAACATGAATTCCATTATCTTTATCCAGATCCTGCCACCCGCAAGAAAAAAATTGTGGTCCGAAAAGGTAGAGAGAATTATTTATGTTTATTAAATTTAGATGAATATATTACGCTTCATTTCAATAAAAATGATGGTAACGGTAATAATATCGCCATTGTTTTATTATGCAACTGGGCTGAACAAAGCAATGATGGTGATCTTTTTGGAGGTGACCTGCCTAACTGGTTCCATGATCTTTTTGACAACAGAATATTATCTATTCTTGCTGAAAGACGGGGTGAATGCATTCATGCAAGTTGCCCACATTACCAGACTTGTTTTGTTGAACATTCCATTCGCAGAGCCCAAAATGCAGAAATTGTTATTGCAAATCACGCCCTGGTCATTAACCACTTTGCCTGGTCTTTAGATAATGCCTCTCCTGAATGGGAAAGTAATCTACCGTCCCGCTTGATTTTTGACGAGGCCCATCATATATCGGATGCAGCCGATTCAGCTTTTTCAACCGCTTTCTCGGCTACTGAAACCAGCGAATTGAGACGATGGCTATTAGGAAATGAAGGGAACAATACACGTTCAAAAGGATTGAAAAAGCGTATTCATGACGTAATTATTGGCAATAAAGCGCTTGAAAAGGATTTGGAAGAAATTATTGATTCCGCTTTTATTTTACCCCCCTTAAATTGGTCAAGTCATCTTGCATCATTTCATGACAATAAGGATGAAAACCTAACCAATTTATCTGAGCGTTTCTTTTACCTCATATATCAGCAAATACAAGCCCGTTCTTCCCGTAACCAAATTATCAATCAGTCCTACGCAGAAACAAGACAATATGAATGCGATCTCTATCCGCTATTACCGGAATTAGTTGCACTTGTACCAAATTTAATTCAATCCTTTCAAAAATTGCTAAACTGTCTTTTAAAATTTACACGCAATATAGAAACCAAATTAAATAATGAAAAAGACTCTCTGGACAAAATGTCCCTTGAGAGACTTGAGACAACTCACGCAACATTAACCCGGAAAGCGGTTACTCCCTTAACTCTATGGTTGGATCTTTTGACTTCATTGAATAAACCAGAACATTCCAATAGCCAACCTAAAACTCATGTTTCATTTCTGAAATCTGAACATAAGAATAAAAATATAACAGACGTAGGTTTATTTCATCATTGGCTTGACCCAACCATTCCATTGATGAAAATGCTGGCACCTTCAATACAAGGTATGCTTTTCACCTCTGCAACCTTACGCGATGAAAGTAACAATGACACAGAAGCATCCTGGCAAGCAGCCGAACAAAGAGTTGGGACAGAACATCTTCCCGTTCAACCTCTTAGAGCTGCATTAAGTTGTCCCTTCAATTATGACAAGCAAGCCCGTGTTTTTGTAGTTAATGACATTAATATTCATTCCATTAATGAAGTGGCCCATGCCTACCTGCATTTATTCAAGGCCTCCAAAGGTGGTGCATTGGGATTGTTTACAGCAATTCATCGGTTACGTGCAATTTATCACCAGATTAATGAATCTTTGGAAAAAGATAATATTTCTCTTTTTGCACAACATATCGATCCATTGAGTAATAATAGTCTGGTTGAATTGTTTAAAAATGATATGCGCTCCTGTCTATTGGGTACTGATGCCATGCGGGATGGAATCAATATTCCAGGTAATTCTTTACGCCTTGTTGTATTTGAAAGAATACCCTGGCCTCGCCCTGATATTCTTTATCGAGAAAGAAGAAAGTATTTTTATAAAGACAAACCCAATCTTTATGATGAGCAAATTGTTCGATTGCGCTTAAGACAGGCTTTTGGCAGATTGATACGTACTCAATCAGACAAGGGAATTTTTATTATTTTGGACCGTCGTACACCAACTCGTGTATTGTCCGCTTTCCCAAAAAATGTTCCGATACGAAGACAGAGCCTACAAGAGGTAATCAATCAGACGACCCTTTTTTATGAAAAATAAATCATCATAAACAACAAAACCAGCTCTTTATCAAAAGAGCTGGCTTGCTTACGGTAAATAGATAACTCTAATACCAGTAATCGTATGCTTCGATCTTACAAAGGCTTGAGATTAGCTGCAGCAGCTTTACCTCTTTCTGTTACAATATCATAGCTTACACGCTGATTTTCCTTCAAATCACGAAGTCCAGCAGCCTGAACAGCTGTAATATGCACAAAAACGTCTTTGCCACCTTCTTCAGGGACAATAAAACCAAATCCTTTTGTAGGATTAAACCATTTCACGGTTCCAGTATACATTATAACCGCGCATCCTTATCATATATAGAATATCAAGCCTTGAAACATAGACCTGATATAGAGTTAAAATCAAAACGAATAAATCGTTTACCTATTCAGAAAGAAAACTTTCATGGGACTATTTGACACATAAAATAAATAAACTGTCAATATAATTATTATTTATTAAATAAAAAAAACATATATATTGTAAATTTAATATAAAATATAAATAAATTTTTAGTATTTATTAAAATTTTAGAATATTTATTTATTATTTAGAATAAAACACTTAAAAAATATATCGCAACATTTCATTTACAATATTATTCAAGACTATTTAATATGGTTAATTTAATAATTACTACTTCATAATTGTGATCAAATATTCACATATATAAAAAGGTTACTGCCATTATTGACAGTAACCTTTCAGGATAAGATAATTATTTAGTTATTATCCTTTGTGCAATAAGGGAGAAATTAGAAATCCATTCCACCCATACCGCCCATGCCACCCATACCTGCAGGCATTTCAGGAGCTTTTTTCTCTGGACGTTCTGCAACCATCGCTTCAGTTGTAATCAACAGACCAGCTACAGAAGCCGCATCTTGTAAAGCGCTACGAACAACCTTTGTCGGATCAATGATACCGGCCTGAACGAGATCCTTATATTCTCCAACCTGAGCATCAAAACCAAAATTATATGAGTCATTTTCAAGAACTTTACCAGCGATAACCGCACCGTCTTCACCAGCATTTTCAACAATTTGGCGCAATGGGGTTTGCAATGCCTTGCGAACAATATCAACACCAACACGTTGATCATCATTTTCGTGAGTATGATTGGAAAGTCTTAAAGATGCACGTGCCAATGCGGTACCACCACCTGGAACAATACCTTCCTCAACTGCTGCACGAGTTGCATGAAGAGCATCATCCACACGGTCACGACGCTCCTTAACTTCCACCTCTGTAGATCCACCAACGCGGATAACAGCAACACCACCTGCTAATTTAGCAAGACGTTCCTGTAATTTCTCACGATCATAATCTGAGGTTGTCTCTTCAATCTGAGCACGGATTTGGTTACAACGTCCCTTGATTTGATCAACGTCACCAGTACCTTCAACGATTGTTGTATTTTCCTTATCGATATGGACTTTTTTAGCGTTACCAAGCATTTTAATTGTAACGTTTTCAAGTTTAATACCAATATCTTCACTTACAACCTGACCACCGGTTAAAATGGCAATATCTTCAAGCATTGCCTTACGACGATCACCAAAACCAGGCGCTTTCACAGCAGCAATTTTTAAGCCACCACGCAACTTGTTAACAACCAAGGTTGCCAATGCCTCACCATCAACATCTTCAGCAATAATCAACAACGGACGACCGCTTTGAACAACACTTTCCAACAAAGGCAGCATTGGCTGTAAAGATGAAAGCTTCTTTTCATGGATCAAGATTAAAGGATTATCAAGATCAGCGGTCATTTTTTCTGCGTTTGTAACGAAATATGGAGAAATATAACCACGATCAAATTGCATTCCCTCAACAACATCGAGTTCTGTTTGCAACCCTTTGGCTTCCTCAACAGTGATAACGCCCTCTTTGCCAACTTTTTCCATGGCTTTGCTGATCATATCACCAATTTCTTTTTCACCATTTGCAGAAATGGTTCCAACCTGAGCAATTTCGGATTGGGTAGAAATTTTCTTTGTTTTTGCCTTCAATTCTTCAACAACAATTGAAACCGCCTTATCAATTCCACGTTTCAGATCCATAGGATTCATACCTGCAGCAACCGATTTTAACCCCTCACGAACAATCGCTTGAGCTAAAACCGTGGCGGTTGTTGTTCCGTCACCGGCAACATCATTGGTTTTTGAAGCAACCTCGCGAACCATTTGGGCGCCCATATTCTCAAACTTGTCAGCAAGCTCGATTTCTTTTGCAACAGATACACCGTCCTTGGTAATACGGGGTGCACCAAAGCTTTTATCAAGAACAACGTTACGCCCTTTTGGACCCAAGGTTACCTTAACTGCATCTGCCAGAATATCAACGCCACGTAACATACGTTGACGTGCATCAGCACCAAATCTTACATCTTTGGCTGCCATAATCTTAATCTCCTACAAGAAATTCTTTAAAAAAAGTCAAAATCAAAAGCTGGTGAAAAATTGCGGATTAACCTACAATTCCCATAATATCGCTTTCTTTCATAATCAAAAGCTCTTCGCCATTTAATTTGACTTCGGTCCCAGACCATTTACCGAATAAAACTTTATCACCTTTTTTAACATCCAGAGGAACAATTTGTCCCTGCTCATTACGAGCTCCCGGACCTACGGCAATGACTTCGCCTTCTTGAGGTTTTTCTTTTGCTGTATCTGGAATGATAATTCCACCGACAGTTTTTTCTTCACTGTTTAGCCGACGAACGACTACACGGTCATGTAATGGACGAAAATTCGTCATTTGGATCGCTCCATAATTTCTATATAATGCCCTTAATCAAAGCAGCATTATGGGTTTTAACTACGCGCGTTTTTGCCGCGTTACTCCAAATATTACAGTGGCATTATTGCCACTTATATTTGGTTTTAAGGTAACCATAATCATGTACAATGTCAACTAAATTTAATTCCTATGCACAGATATAAGTTACTTAAATTTTATCGATTGATTTATTGTGTATAATTACAATATATTTTAAAGAATAATACTTATTAAGTAAGTTACTTACAAAAGATTTTATCACATAACATAACGTGCTTTCAGACTCAAATCTCTTTTTCCGTAACCTCATATCGTCTTATGAATGCTAAAAATAAAAAAAATCTTCTTTTGAAAATTGGTCAGGAATTTTTTGCAAGCCAAGGTTTTACAAATGTTGGTTTAGCTGAAATTCTCAAACAAGCAAATATTCCCAAAGGCTCATTCTATTATTATTTCAATTCCAAGGAAGATTACGGCGTTCAGGTCATTGATCACTATATTGACAATTATATAATGGCTCTTCAGTCCTTACTTAAGTCTTCTTCACTTTCAGGAAAAGATCGTCTACTTAAATATTGGGAAAAATGGCAATTTTCACAATGCGACAATAATTTTGAGGGACATTGTCTTATCGTTAAATTAAGTTCTGAGGTGACGGATTATTCCGAACCGATGCGTAAGGCATTCTGTAGAGGAACCGACCGGATATTATCCCTTATCGCACAAATTATTGCCATAGGCCAAAAAGATAATTCCATTCACAATCAGGCTGACAATTTTTTTATAGCTCAACAACTATATCAACAATGGTTGGGAGCAAGTTTAATGGTGAAAATACAAAAACGGTCTACAGCATTTACTATCGCCCTCCATTTCACAAACTTTCTTCTTGACAATAATATTTAATTTTTCATAGATTAATAGACGACCGGTCTACTATTTTTTGAAAATATAATTATTAGTGAGGTTTACCACTATGCCTATTCTATTTGATCCCATTCAGTTGGGCGCAATAAAAGCTTCCAACCGTATCATCATGGCTCCTATGTCACGTTCAAGAGCGACAAAAGATCACATTCCCACCCCTATGATGATTGAATATTATCGTCAAAGGGCAACAGCTGGTTTGATCATTTCCGAGGGTACAGGAATTTCACAAGAGGGAATGGGATTTCCCTATGCTCCTGGTATATGGAATAAGGAACAGGTTGAAGCATGGAAACCCATAACCCAGGCTGTTCATGATAAAGGCGGTAAAATTATTTGCCAATTGTGGCATATGGGACGCACAGTACATTCTTCATTTTATCCATCTCCCATTTCTGCATCAGCAACCACAGCGCCAGGTCATGCACATACTTATGATGGGAAGAAACCCTATGTTCAGGCAAGGGCTTTACTTGTTGATGAAATTCCAAGATTACTCAATGATTATGCCAAAGCGGCACAAAATGCTATGGACTCTGGTTTTGATGGTGTCCAGATTCATGCCGCAAATGGCTACCTGATTGATGAATTTTTACGTGACAGCAGTAATTTCCGTCAAGATGAATATGGCGGTTCAATTGAAAATCGCCTACGTCTACTAATCGAGATTACGAAAATGGTTTGCCATGAGGTGGGTTCAGATCGAACATCTGTGCGTCTTTCTCCAAATGAACGTGTACAGGGTGTATTTGACAGCAATGCCAAAAGCCTTTTTATCGCTGCCAGCCAAGCGTTGAGTAGAGAAAAAATTAATTTCCTGGAAGTCAGGGAACCACAAATCGGCAATAAAGATAATTATGTGGAAAAAGATTTGACAGATGCTGACTATCATCCACCGATTTTTCCTTCTATGCGGGAAAATTTCAAGGGTAATTTCGTTATTAATGGAACGTATAATGGTCAACTGGCCCAAAAAATTGTTAAAACGGGACAAGCAGATGCAGTTTCTTTTGGTCGTCCTTTTATTTCCAATCCGGATTTGGTCGAAAAAATTAAAACGGGCAAACCCTTTGTCCCACATGATTCGTCCATTTGGTATACTCAGGATGAAAAAGGCTATATTGACTTCAAGTAAAATAATGAATGAATAGCCTTCCCGTATCTTTAATGATAATATCATTATGTTCATTTGCTTACGTCAATAGATAAAACTGACTTAACAAGATAATAATATTGGAAAAATTAAATGGTTACTTTATTTGACTCTATTCAATTGGGCGCAATAAAAGCATCTAACCGTATCATCATGGCACCCTTAACCCGGGGACGGGCCACAAAGGATCATATTCCAACTTCTTTAATGATAGAATATTATCGCCAAAGAGCCTCTGCAGGTCTGATCATTTCAGAAGGAACAGGAATTTCACAAGAGGGATTGGGATGGGCATATGCTCCAGGCATATGGAATAAACAGCAAGTTGAGGCATGGAAACCTGTAACCCAGGCTGTTCATGATGAGGGGGGTCATATTATTTGTCAATTATGGCATATGGGTCGAACCGTACATCCATCATTTTACCCTTCTCCTATTTCCGCATCAGCAACCACAGCTCCAAGATATGCACACACATATGAAGGAAAAAAGCCGTATGAAAAAGCGCGTGCATTACCCAAAGAAGAAATTCCCCGATTAATCAATGATTATATAAAAGCTGCAAATCATGCCATGGAAGCGGGATTTGACGGTGTACAAATACATGCCGCCAATGGATATTTGATTGATGAATTTTTAAGAGACAATTGCAATTTTAGAACGGATGAGTACGGCGGAAGTATTGAAAATAGAATCAGGCTACTAATTGAAATAACACATAATGTCTGCAAAACAGTGGGATCAGACAGAACTTCAGTTAGACTTTCACCAAATGAAGAAATTCAAGGCGTTCATGACAGTAATCCCGAACCATTATTTATTGCCGCCTCAAAGGCTTTAAGTAAAGAAAATATTAATTTTTTGGAAGTGAGGGAACCACGACCAGGTGAAGACAATTTCGTCATGTCAACCCTTACAGATCAGGATTTCTATCCCCCCATCGCTCCCGCAATGAGGAAAAATTTTAAGGGAAATTTTGTCATTAATGGCTCCTATAATGGGCACTCTGCTCAAAAAATTATCAAGAACAATGAGGCGGATGCTGTTTCATTCGGCCGACCATTTATTTCCAATCCCGACCTTGTTCACAAAATTAAAAATGATATCCCCCTAAAACCATCTGATAGCAAAACCTGGTTCAGTCAGGGAAAAGAAGGTTATACGGATTATCCCGTTGCAAAATAATCCAAGCTCTACTCTGGTTTATAAAAATTGATCAGAGTAGATTCAAAAATGAAATTATAAAACCCGATCAGCAATCGTTTTTAAACGTTCAACCAAAACAGGATCACGTTTTTCCGGTGCCGTTATCAATGCATAATCCAGGGCGTGTTTACATTGACATTCACTGTTCCCCTGAGGTCTTTTCCCTAAAGCTGGAATAAATTTCTCAACCAAAGAGCTAGCATGTCTGGCATTTTGCTTCAGTATTCTGACAACAGCTTCAACGCTAACCGCATCATGTTCCTCATGCCAACAATCATAATCGGTAACCATAGCAATTGTCGCATAACAGATTTCTGCCTCTCGCGCCAAAGCTGCCTCTGGCATATTGGTCATACCAATAACCGACGCACCCCATGAACGATAAAGCTGACTTTCCGCCCGTGTTGAAAACTGAGGGCCTTCCATAACAAGATAGGTTCCCCCCTTGACAACTTTGATTTCTAATTGTTTTGCCTGTTCATACAGCATCTGCCTCAATTTAGGACAAAATGGATCAGCCAGAGATACATGGGCAACCAATCCCTTTTCAAAAAAACTTTTGGTTCGTAAACGTGAACGGTCAATTAATTGATCCACCACAACAAATGTACCTGGGGACAATTCCTCTTTCAGGGAACCGACAGCAGAAACAGAAACAAGATCCGTAACACCTAGTTTTTTCATCGCTGCAATATTCGCCCGATAATTCACATCTGTTGGAGAATATACATGGCCCCGACCATGTCTCGGTAAGAATACACATGAAACACCATCAAGTGTGCCTTTTAATAACTGATCGGATGGCTTGCCCCAGGGTGTATCAACTTCCACCCACTGCTGATCACTCAAACCTGAAATATTATATAATCCCGAACCACCGATAACCCCAATGACTGGCTTATCATGAGTATGACTATTTATTGACATTTGACCACACTTTACGATTAATAAGAAATACAAGAATAATGATAAAAATCATATAAAGAAAAAGCATTATTCCCATACGATGACGTTCTGTCAAATGGGGATGTGCAACCCAATTCAGAAAAATGACAATATCTCTTGCTTGTTGTTCAACAGTTGCTGACGTGCCATCTTCATAATGAATACCTCCATCAGTCAAAGGAGGTTTCATCCCTATCTGGTGATGCGGTGCATAAAGATTATAATATGAGGCTTTATTGTCAAAATGAAAACCTGATGGTGCAGTTTCATAACCCAATAATAGAGCCATCACATAATCGGCCCCGTTTTTTCTGATCATCATGTAACGTGAAAAATCCGGCGGTATTTTACCGTTATTGGCTGTTTTCGCAATATTATCATTAAAGTACGGTTTTTTTAAATAATCAGTTACATTGGCTGGACGGTAATAATCCTGCCCTTGATTATCCTTGCCATCCATGACCTGATCCCTATGGGCAATTTTATCAATATGCTCAAGAGTCAATCCCATTTGCTGCAAATCAGCATAACGCATCACATTGATGGAGTGACATGAAGCACATTTTTGTCTATAAACCTGATAACCCCTTTGCACACTCGCATTGTCAAAATATCCTAATGAACCTCTAAAGCTCCACTCATAATGCGGTATAGTAATTTCATGATTTTTATCCACTGCCCAGATTGTCATCATTGCCGTTATAAAAATCAGGATATTTAAGAAAAAACCTAGAACAATCTTCTTAACCATGCCCATAAATCGCGTCCTATTTATTATCACATAATGAAGAATCATGTAATTTACATCGAATTTCAAAACGGGCCGATAAGGGTAAAATCACTAAAAAATGGCAATAATAATACAATAATGAAAGGCGTCCCACCCATATAAGTGAGTTAAATGTATGAAATTTTCCTACAATACCCAACATTACGAAAGCAATAACCAAAATAATCAATGATATACGGTAAATAGGTCTGTATCGTGCCGATTTAACAGGTGATGAGTCCAGCCACGGAACCAAGAATAGAAGAAAAATCGTTCCTGCTGATAAAGCCATTCCCCCAAATTTATATGGTATTATTTGTAAAATTCCGTAAAAAGGTAGGAAATACCACTCTGGAGCAATGGACGCTGGGGTTTCCAGTGGATTGGCTGGAATATAATTTTCACTATTTGTCAACAACCCTGGTTCAAAAAAAATCAAAATAACCATTATTAATCCGGAAACGCCTAGAACCAGCCCATCTTTTGCCACAAAATAAGGAAAGAAAGGAAGAACATTCTTTTTTGATGTAATATCGATTCCTTCAGGATTATTGGATTTTACATGATGCATGCAAATGACATGAAGAAAAACGATAAAACAGATTACAAACGCCAAAACAAAATGAATTGTATAGTAACGATGTAATGTCAGTGCGTTTGGTATTTCCCCACCCATCAACCAACCGGACAAATTTTGTCCTATGATTGGAATGGATGAAATCGCTTGAATAACTACATTAGCAGCCCAGTAAGACATTTGCCCCCATGGCAATATATATCCAGCAAAAGCCGTTATCATTACAGAAACTGTCAAAATCATCCCCGAACACCAGACCAGCTCTCTTGGTGATTTATAAGAACCGTAATATAATCCCCTAAACAAATGCAAATATAGAAAAGCCAAAAACAAATTTGATCCTGCCATATGAATGGATCTAATTAACCAGCCGCTTGGCACCCTTCTTTCAATCATCTCTATTGATAAAAAAGCATGATAAGGCATAGCTGTATAATATAAAGTTAAAAAAATCCCCGTCAGTAACATCAAGAATAAAATAACAGTTAAGACAGCACCAAATGTCCACCAAATATTCAAATTTTTAGGCATTGGAAACTGAATGTATTCTTTCTGAATCACCGAAAAAAAGGGAAAACGTTTATCCAGCCATAATTTAAAAGACTGTTTGTTCCTAACAGTTTTTTTTCTTTGCCCATTCTGGGATAAATTCAGATCACCCATGCCATTAACTTACTCAATAAAAAGCATACAAATTCTAAAAAATTATAAATAGTATAATAAATAACAATTTCGCCTTTATATTGCTACAATTCCATGTAAAATAAAACCAGTCATGTTTTTTATTAATGATTTACTTGTTTTTTCCTCTTAAAAAAATAATTTTCTATAAAGCAATCCTTCATGTCTTTATCGATATCCAGACGACATCTACTTAAATTTTTATCACTGACAGGTATGACAACAGCCCTACCCTCGTTGCCTATTAAGGCTAATGAAGTTTTATCAACGGTTGACCCTACTAAAGATGGTAAAGATGACTATTCACTTATAGTGGGTGGTACAAAAGAAAGTCGAATAGGTCAATTTTCCAGCACACTAGCAGATTTATTTAAACAGAATATCGAGAGTAACCCTTTGTTATCTCTGCAATTCACAACTGGTTATGATAGTGTAACAGCATCAAATTTATTCGATACAAGATTAACCCAAGACGGCTCGATCGCATTGATAACTTCTGGATCTGCCATTATCGCAGCCTTGGCCGCTGATCCGCGTGTTCATTTTGATTATCAACATTGGATACCTGTATTTTCAACCATCACTCCAATTATTGTTATATCGAGACAACCTTTTCATAACTCTATTCCTGATCTTTTAAAGAATAGAACAATGAAAGTTGGAGTCTCCACCCTTATTGGAAAAGAACTTCCAACATTATTGGGAATTGAACTTTTACAAATCAGTACTAAACCCGTAATCGGAATTACAACGTTATCAACTGGAATTGAAGCGTTACGTAACCGAACAATAGATATATTACAGATAGATTCCCCTGAGGGGTTTGCAGAACTGCCGAAATTGTTGGCCGAGGGATTTCATATCTTTTTTTCATTTGATCAGGAATCCTCGTATAGCCCTTCTTTTTCCAGTCTCTACACGAAATTGCCCCATTATCGCACAGGCAACACATTATTTGAAATATGGCAAACCCTTGCCCTTGCAGCCAGAATTAATTCTGCCGTTTTCTTGCCCATGCTGACCCCTTCAGCGCTTGTTACAAAATGGCGTTTGAATTTCGAAAAAATCACTGATAATCCTTATTTTCAATCAATTGTACATGCCAACAATATTGTCACTCAAAATAGTTTAAAAACAATTGATAATTTTTCAAAATTGATCCCCTCTGCTACAGCAACTTTGGCATTGAGACGCTGGTTGTCATTGAAAATTTCCCAATGGGAAAATTGAAAAAAATTCTAACGCCTTTTTTTCAGTAGAATTCTAACCGCTCCATTATTCGTAGCGGACACATAGGAAGTTGCAAGTATCATTGAATGTATATAAGGACGATTTAACCAATGAGGTAATTCTCTTTTGAGTATACCACCACCTTGGGATAGATTTCCAACACCTGTTATAATTTCGATACATCTTATTTGTTGTCTATAGGCATTTAAAATAAAATTTTCCAAGGCTAAAAATGCATGATGTGCTGTAAAACCGTGTAAATCTAATCTCCATTGCGATTTTAACTCGCCATTCTGAAACTTCTTCCAGGTATTTTTATCCAGTCCGGGTTGTTTCTGTCCAATTGCCATGAAAGAATCATTTTTATTATTTAATTGATTCTTATGAGCTTTAAAAAGTTTATAATGCTGTATGAACAAGGAATTTTCATTCAGCACTATTTTCTTAATATTGTTCGTCTGTTTGAAATTATTTTTATTCGTTTGTTTTTGAGACATGAAAAATGAATCAAGATCATTTTTTATATATATTAATTTATCCCGTTTTGCAGATTTTTTAATTGAATATGTAAAATTATCCCATAATATTCGTTCCTCTTTACTAAGCTGTCTTTTTTTCAAAATAATCCTCTTTCATTTACCCTTATCCTATCACAACAAAAAAACCTTTCACCCGTTTTAACAGGTGAAAGGTTAAACAAATAAACTAGCTTGAAATTATGGATTCATTTTATCAATAGATTGACCTTGATATTTTCCTGTTAATGATTTCAGGAATTCTACAATATCATCAACATCCTGATCTGGAATTTGATGATCAGGAGTTTGATATTTAACCATTTCAATTACAGCCTCTTTTAGGGTTTTCGCACTGCCATCATGAAAATAAGGCGCGGTCAAGGCAATATTGCGTAATAAGGGAATCTTAAAGAAGAAACGATCATTTTGATCATGTGTAAAATTAAATCGGCCAAAATCCGCATTTGTCAAGGCTTTGTTTAGACGATCCTGGAAAAAATCACGTTGCAGTCCCATTTTGGCAAAAGATGCTCCACCAACACCGACTCCATTATGGCAACTTGCGCAACCGATATTCTTAAAAACTTGATATCCATGTTTAGCTCGTTCACTAATCGCACTATCTATTCCCTTCAAATACATATCAAAGGGACTGTCTGGCGTAATCAAGGTTTTTTCATATTCTGCAATCGCTTCTGTTATTGTTTTCTGGTCAATTACGGAACTGTTATAGACATTCATGAAATCTTTTTCATATGAAGGGTCTTTACGTAATTTGTCAGCAACTTCCTCCCATTTTTTTGATCCCATTTCAATCGGGTTCATTACGGGCCCTGCAGCCTGTGCCATCAGATCGCTAGCTCTTCCGTCCCAAAACTGGGTGTGATTGAATACAGAATTATATACGGTGGGTACATTGATAGGACCTTTTTGACCATTAATCCCGGTTGCTGTTACAAGATTATCCACCCCGCCCTTTTTCAGATCATGGCATGAAGCACAGGTAAGGGTATTGTCACCAGATAAACGTTTTTCGAAAAACAGTTTTTCTCCCAGGGCAACCTTTTTGGCATCGACCTCTAAAGATTCAGGAATAGGTTGAATGGGTTCATCAGCAAATTGTTCTGCCACACCTGATGTTGCGTAACTTTGTCTACGTTCACGCTTGATCCATTTAATCACGGTATCTCGTTGCTCAGCTGAAAGGCGTGCATGCCAGTGCATTAATAAATACAGTGATGGCGGCATTAGATTTCGTTGCATTACGAATTCTATACGAGACAGGGAAACATTATCAACTGGCTCGCCTTTATTCATCGCATCAAGAACGGGTTCAAGATGAAAATTTTCCAGTCCCTTTGTGCGATCACTTTGCATCAACTGATTTGCCACAGGTATCTTGAAATAGAAAGGCATATCTACTTTTTGCGTATGACAGTAATCACAACGGGCTTCCCTTAAAACATTAAAAGCATCCATCGCCATTTTATCGTGACGCAATGGTGAACTATCTGACAAACTAGGGGCTGTAGAATGATCATAACGGGTTAAATACGTAACAACCCCTCCATAAACGATGGCAAAAACCACCAGAAGCATTAAAATAAGTTTTTTCATCCACTGTTTTCCAAACAATACATAACCTAGAATTTTTATAAATCTTTAGAATTTCAAAAAAATATCAAGTTTTGAATTAATAATAAATCAGAATTTATCTTTTATTTGGTCAATACCGCTTTTTCCAACCTTTCTTTGGCAATTTTTACATAATTTTTATCAATCTCCATTCCTATGGCCCTTCCCCCTTCATAATGGGCTGCCAATAAAGTAGTTCCCGTACCCATAAACGGATCCACTACAACTGGATTTTTTTTTCCATGCAACCTTAGACACATTTGGGGCAACGCAATTGGAAAAGTTCCAGGATGATTGAATTTTTCCGATTTTTTTCTAATCGTGTCATAGGGAATAAACCATACATCACCTCGACAACGTAAATCATACGTATGAGATCGTCTAGCAATATTGGACTTATCCTTATATGGAACTCCTACATTGAGACGATTTAACTGCACGATTCCAGTTTTCGTCAAATGGAATATATATTCATGATTGCGATGCAGAAATCGTTTGCTGACTACAGGTTTGAAATGACCGTAACTTTCCTCACCTATTGAAATAGACTTCACCCATTCTATGTGATTTTGCAATATGAAAATTTTTCTCAATCGGACAATCAGTTCAAATGGCAACCAAGGATTTGATGATGATCCGGCAATATTCAAAAAAAACGAAGCATCATCCTTCATGACTCTTTTAATTTCAAAACAGATTTTTTCAAGCCAATCGAGATATTCTGCCTCTCCCTTTTTATCCTGATAAGCGCTATAGACTATACCTAGGTTATATGGAGGAGAGGTAATAAAAACATCTACAGAACGGTCTTTCATTTTTTGCAAAACCGTTAAACAATCCCCCCTAATAATAGTATGCCTATCAACCCTGAAGCTATATGGACGTAATAAAAGTTCCTGTTTTATTTGAACTTTGGTCTTTTTACGTAAAGACACTTAAAATCTCACTTGATTATCGCTTCACTGATGCAGGAACTGACTGATTGGAATGGGAAAACTGACGGGGCAACAAAAGATATATCTTTCCTTTTTCATTCATCAGCCCCGCATACCATTCAGCGGTCTTACCCCATCCGGTGAATAGGTCCAACCGGTTCATTCCATGAATGTCCCCGCCCAAGTCATGGGCAAAGACCATATGTTTCCATGACCTTTTATCCTGATGTCCAGGTTCAGGCATTAGGGTTTCAATCCATAAAGGACTACCCAACGGTATCCATTTTTTATCAACAGCAGCAGATCGGCCTGCACTTAAACTAACATTAAAAGCACCTTTTGGTCCTTCATCAAGAATTTGATTATTTAAAATTTTAAAGAAAACGTAATTTTTATTTTCTTCCATCAGGGAGAGTGCTTGATCAGGATGGTTGAATAGCCACGTTCTCAATGAATAAATATTGATTGCATCAGAATTCATATATCCTTTGTCAATAAGGATTTTTCCTAATGGTGTATAGGGTTGTCCATTCTTGCCGGCATAAGCCAGACGTAAAATTTTACCGTCCGGTAACAAAATCCGGCCTGATCCTTGAATTTGCATAAAAAACAGATCTGCCGAATTTTTTAACCAGACAATTTCAAGATTTTTACCGTTTAATGCCCCTTTGTCAATTTCAGCACGTGTGTAGTAGGGAATGAATTGATTATTCTGCATGTGACCATACTGAATTTGACCATCAACAGTTTTACGCGCTTTCAGATCGTTGGGACGTGTATATACAGGTACTTGATAATTGCCTGTTTTTACAGTTGACCCTTCAATTTCTGGTTCATAATATCCTGTCACCTTCCCTTTCTGAATTCTATAGGAGTATTGATAAGGTTGTAGCCATTGTTCAAAAAAGTTTTTCACTTGTAGAGGTTGTTTGATATCAATCTGTTCCGCAGCAATACAAACTGGAATCCAATCCTTAGCCTGACTTCCTGGCAAACCGCTGACTCCCCCTAGATAAGTGGTAGATGGCAATTTTCTTATCTGCCTACAGGTTTGACGAAAAACTGTCAAAATTTGTGAGTGGTTTTCCTGATTCCATCCTTGTAATACCTGATAGGAAACCGGATAGAATTCTGATAGTTTTTCCTGACCTTCCTGTACACAAGCGGTCAGACATATCCCAAGGGATATCGATATTGCATGAACAAAGCGTTTCATAACAAGCCTATTAAATTCAAGTTCCTGTACGAGTTGATTTTAAACGCCAGGAAATATCCTGACCATTCATTCCTAATACACGTTCAAATAACCAGAAATCAATAAATTCCGTCACAGATTCCGTACCAACTACAGGTTCTTTCTTTTTATCAAATATACAATTCAATTGATCAGAAATGATCTTAACCTCAATCAATGCTTTTTTAGGATCAACTTCAGATTTAATTTCAGCTTTTGTTATAGCGATCGAACAAATTGCTTTGATTTCAATTTTTTGAATTTCGTGTGCCTCTTGACGTTTTTTTATAGCCCTTTCAAATGAAGAATAGGCATCTGATGTCAACATTGACCCAAGACTATTTAAGTCTGCATTAGCAAATGCAGTTAGAATTTTACGAAATACTATTTCAGTACCTGCCACAAATTTTTGCGGAACAAAAGTTGAATCGAGCGCGCTAATTTCTTGTAAAGTCTGTCCTAATTCACTATTGGCAGCCGGTATTTCATAATTAACCTTGGGTACAGGTGCTACTGCTGGCTGTACGGGTTTATTTTTTGTATTTGATAAAAAAGCTGGTGCTTTAACTGTCAAGGAAATGGCTTCATGTTTCTCAAATCCAGTTTTTTTCCCTAATACACTTCGCAAACGGAGAATCAGAAAAATCGCTATCAAGGAAAATATTATAATATCTATGGGAATATCACCTACAGAAAAATCCATCTTTTAACCTGTTAACTTGAACCTATATTGAAGTTATTTACTATATTCTTTTATGATCATTTAAAACATTAAAAACAAATTATTTTATTTAATTATTTCAATTTTTAAACTGCCTCTTGTTTTTTTATTATAAGTTTAATTAGTATAAATCGTTTTATTTAATGATAAAATTTATGTTATATGAAAATTTAAAAATTTTTAAATTAAGAATAAAGAATATATAGAGAATATAATGACTGACTCAACAAATACGGTATCGAGCAATCAAACAGAAGGAACACCCCCTTCCCTTCCATTAACCCTTAATATCCAGTTTACAAAAGATCTTTCGTTTGAAGTCCCTCACGGAGCTGCCATTTTCGCGAGTTTGCAAGAGGCTCCCCAAATATCGGTTTCAATTGACACAAATGCCAACCGATTAAATGAAAACGGAGTTTATGAGGTCAGTTTAAAAATTAAAATTGACGCTGTAGAGGCACAAAAACAAAATGAAGGTACCAGTCGCACAATTTTTATTGCGGAACTTATCTACTGTGCTGTTGTAACCCTGAATAATCCGCCAGAAGAATTGATTGAACCCATTCTTCTTGTCGAAGTTCCTCGTTTGATTTTCCCTTATGCACGAAATATTATAAGTGAAGTTACACGAGATGGAGGGTTTCCACCCGTTGTTCTACAACCCATAGATTTTGTTTCTTTATGGCAAAATAAACAACAACAGGCAGCCCAAACACATACCGAGGCAGGTCATGCATAATTTTGAGCATACTATCACTTTATAAGATAAAGCATGGATTCAGTAGAGGGATGATCCGCAACGACAATCCCTTTCCACTGGAAATTCTCCAATACCTTTTTCACTTTTTCACTTATTGCAATAGCATAAATCTGGTTAAGCAAATATCTATACTCTTCATATAGAAGATCCTTAAAAAACTGGGCTGTTTCCGAAGAGAAAAATAGAATTGTATTAATTTCCCCCCGTTTGAGTTTCTCAATAAAAGAAAAAGGTATAAAATCTTTTCGTCTGGTTTCGTACACTTCTTCCACAATCATTTTGAAACCAGAATTTTGTAAATTGGAAATCAATTTTTTTCCCTGCCCTTTTCCTACAGGAAACAATAAACCGCCTTGTTTGGGAAACAATTCCCTTTGAATTAAATCATTCAAAGCGTTCGAATCTTTATGCGCACTTTGAACCTTTTCAAAACCAGCAATTTTAGCATCATGCGCAGTTATATCGCCAACAGCAAAAACAGGGATATCCCTATATCTTATATCTTGCCGAATAAATAATTTTACCGTAGAAATGATGGCTTGGCGGCTTGTAAACAAAATAGCCTGAATTTGATCAATATTGGTAAATTCAACAGACAATTGATTAACATTCATCAAGGGTAAGGCTAATGTTTTCCATCCCAATTTCTGAACCTTTAAAATCGTTTCACTCAACCCTGGTTCTGGCCGAGTTATTACAACATAATTTTTTTGCTTGTCACCCAATTTCAAGACTCAAAAATATCATTCGGACTATCTTTACGCAATTGTTTACCTAACTCATGACCGATCAATTCAGCTTCTTCCAGGGTTCCTATAACATCTTTTTTGATTAAAAAAGAACCGTCTTCTCTTGCAACCAATCCCGTTAAATGCAACCGTTCTTCCTGACCCGGAAAAGAAACAACCCTTGCATACCCGCCAATTGGTGTTCGACAAGATCCATCAAGCTCAGCCAGCAAGGCACGTTCAGCGCTGGATACCGCCTTTGCCTCCCTATTTTCAATTGCCGAAAGCATTTCAAGCAATTCTGTGTCCTTTTCTCTAACTGTGATTCCAACAATACCTTGACCCGCCGCTGGAACCATAATTGAGGGATCAATCAAAACATCAATTCGATGCTCCATATCCAGTCTTTGCAATCCTGCAGCAGCAAGAAAAGTTGCATCAAATTGTTTTGAGGTAATTTTATCCAAACGTGTCTGAATATTACCCCTCAACAATCCAAATTTCAAATCAGGTCTATAATGCAGCAATTGAGCTTGACGTCGTACGGAAGAAGACCCGATCAACGCGCCTTTTGGTAAAACATCAAATGGATTTTTAGAATCAATGGGTTGATATTCACTTCTAACAATTAAAGCATCCCTCGCATCTTGTCTTTTTAGCGTACATGCCAAAACAAGACCTTTGGGCAGGTCTGTTTCTAGATCTTTAAGGCTATGGACAGCAAAATCAATATTCCCTTCCAACAGCTGTTCATGAATTTCCTTGGCAAATAATCCCTTGCCACCGATTTCAGCCAAACGTCGATCCTGTATGCGATCTCCTGAAGTATGAATTTGAAATTCCTGAAACGCCCCAATCTGACGTAATAAAGGGCAGAATTGTGTCAATAATGTGAGAAAATTGCGAGTCTGGACCAAAGCCAAAGGAGAACCCCTGGTTCCTACTCGCAGGGGCAGTCCTCTTTTTCCATGGGCTTTAATATAGTTTGCTTTCTGTAATTCCGCAGCCTTGGCGGCAACCCGTTGTAAATTGGGATTTGAAGCAATATGTACTATGTTTTTGATATCCATAAAAATATACTTTATCTATATTTATACTCATATTCTCTTTAAAAGAAAAATATTCATTATGATATCCATACACCAAACACGTATAAAAACAAATAACTGCTTTAAAATTCTGGCAATTGAATCTTCTTGTGATGATACAGCATGCGCAATCATTCGTTCGGACGGAATGGTTTTGGGAGAAAAGGTTCATTCACAAAAGGAACATGTTCATTTTGGTGGTGTGGTACCAGAAATAGCTGCCCGTGCTCATATGCACCATCTTCCTTCTTTGGTAAATTCATTGTTGGATGAGGCAAAAGTTTCTTGGTGTCAAATTGATGCCATTGCCGCAACCTGCGGACCCGGTTTAATTGGTGGGGTGATTGTTGGCAGCAGTTTTGCAAAAGGTCTGGCACTTTCAAAAAAAATTCCCTTTATTGGTATCAATCACATCGAGGCTCATGCCCTTACCGTCCGTTTACCGGATATTTCAAGCAAGAAAATAGAATTTCCCTATCTATTATTTTTAACATCAGGTGGCCATTGTCAATGTATCTATGTTGACGATGTCGGTAAATATCAGCATTTGGGAGGTACTATTGATGATGCGGCTGGCGAGGCTTTTGATAAAGTTGCAAAAATGCTTGGACTTCCCTGGCCTGGTGGTCCAGCCCTTGAAGCCTTGGCAAAAGAGGGAAATGAAAATGCATTCATCATGCCTCATCCTTTATATGGCCGTGACGGATGTGACTTCTCATTTTCCGGACTTAAAACGGCAGTGGCTAATTTACTTGAACCCTATAAGGACTTATCTTGCTTGCCACGCTCTTTGGCAGCTGACATTGCGGCGAGTTTCCAGAAAACTATAACGGATACCATTATCAACAGATTAGAGAATGCCATTCAAATGGCCCCTAAAACCAAAATTCTTGCGACAGCTGGTGGGGTTGCGGCCAACCAATATTTAAAGTTTCATCTAATGAGACTTGCCAGTCAATATAATATGGAATTTATAGCCCCTCCAATTCGTTATTGTACGGATAACGCAGTTATGATTGGATGGGCAGCAATTGAAATTTTAAAAAAGACCATTACAAATAATTTTATTCCAAACGACATTGATTTGATACCTCGTCCACGTTGGCCTTTGTCTGAAATGAAGTCTCGTTTTGAACACTAAGTCTTTTATTATTTGAAGGATTATGAAACATGAAGAAATCAATTGCTGTCATTGGTGCCGGCGCTTGGGGAATAGCCCTTGCCATTCATGTTGCTCGTACAAATGCCAACGTATATTTATGGAGTAGAAAAGAGCTTCCCGATCCGAATACAAAAACACTTTCAAGATTAAAAAATTTCCCTTTACCAAATAATATTCAGGTTCATAATTCATTTCCAAAGAGGGCCGATCTTATTTTTTTGGCAGTACCCCTTCAATTTATCCGCTCCATTCTACCGAATATCAGTAGTTTACAATGTCCGATTATTGTCTGCTGCAAAGGTGTAGAACAGCAAACCCTTAAATTTCCATCAGAAATAATTGAAGAATTTGTGCCAAAACAGAATATCGCCATTTTGTCAGGTCCAAATTTTGCTCACGAAGTGGCAGCAAATTTACCAACAGCCAGTGTTATCGCGTCTGACAACATACAAATGGCCCAGGAAATTTCAGATGAAATTTCAACTTTTAATTTTCGTTTTTATAAAAATGATGATCCCATTGGTGTTCAAATTGGCGGTGCTGCAAAAAACATATTTGCAATTGCCGCAGGTGCGGCAATTGGAGCCGGTTTGGGGGAAAATGCCCGTGCTTCGCTAATAACCCGTGGTATTAGCGAACTTTCGAGACTCAGTCTCGGATTGGGAGGATCTCCCAGAACATTATCAGGATTGGCTGGCTTGGGAGACATGATTTTGACATGCACGGGAACGTCATCTAGAAACTATTCATTAGGAATCGAGTTAGGTAATGGAAAAAAGCTTGACGCCATCCTAAAGGAGAGAACTGTCGTGACAGAAGGCGTTACAACCACTCCCGCCTTGCTTAAAAGAGCGCAAAACCATCATATTGACGTTCCAATTATTGAAACAGTCGCCGCCATATTAAGTGATAAAATCACCATTCATCAAGCAAAGGAAAGATTGATGTCCCGTCCCATTCCTTTCGAATAAATAAACATTTATATTTAAAATAATATTTAATATAATAAAAAAAATTTTAAAAATCTTGTCAACGAAACTGAATCCATAACATATATAATGACCACATCACTCTATGATTTAACTATATCCTCCTCTACAGGGGAAAGTATTAACCTTGGTAAATTTCAGGGTAAGCCTTTATTAATTATCAATACCGCGTCTCATTGTAAATTTACGCCTCAATATGAAGATTTACAGGATTTATGGCTTTATTTTAGAAATTGGGATTTGAATATTATCGCCATTCCTTCCGGTGATTTCGGCAATCAAGAGTTTGAAACAAATGAAGAAATCAGGAATTTTTGTCTTAAGCGTTATCGTATTGATTTTATTCTGGCCCAAAAAAGCCATGTAAAGGGAAAACAGGCCATTCCACTTTTTCAATGGCTGAATAAAGCAGGGGGATATATATCAAAACCAAGATGGAATTTCTATAAATATATTATAAGCCGTCAGGGCAAGTTGTCATCTTGGTACTCATGTTTAACACGTCCTTCATCCAAGAGGTTTATTAATGCGGTTGAACGTGTAGCCTATGATTTATAAATCTGATAATAACTAAATAATATTATTTTATAAAATACCTCCACCTTGGTAAAGGTTTCAATGTTTAAAAATCTTTTAACAGTCAGTGGGTGGACCATGTTAAGCCGTCTTCTGGGACTGGTTCGAGATCAACTGCTTGCCGCCTTTCTTGGAGCCGGTTCTTTACAGGATGCCTATCAGGTTGCCTTTAGGTTACCAAACATGTTTCGCCGTTTATTTGGTGAAGGCGCTTTTAACGCCGCTTTTGTCCCCTTATTCACCCTAACTCTTGATAAGAAAAATATTAACGAGGCTAAGAAATTTGCAAATGAATCGTTCAATATTCTTATATTCATCTTGTTGATTTTCACCTTACTGGGTGAAATTTTTATGCCCCAACTGCTTCACATCATAGCTCCAGGTTTTACCACCGATAAAAATCGTTATCATGAAGCCATTATTTTAAGCCGTATCACCTTTCCCTATATGATCTTAATCTGTGGAGCAGCTTTATTGGCTGGTGTTTTGAACAGTTTACATCATTTCAGCATTGCTGCTGCTGCTTATGTCAGTTTTAATATATTTGGAATTGCCGCGCTGCTCTGGCTAACCCCTTTTATGCCAAACGCAGCATGGGCTGCAGCATGGGGAGTTACAATTTCAGGAGTGGCCCAGTTTGGCATTTTATGGTTAGCGGCAAGAAAAGCTGGGATCACTATCCTTTTCCATCGACCAAAATTAAGTCCAAGTATCAAAAAACTCTTTAGGAAGATGACCCCCGGCATTATTGGAAGTGGCATCACACAGATCAATTTAACCATTGATACAATCATCGCCACCTTGTTACCGACCGGTAGCGTTTCAGTCATGTATTTTGCTGACCGAATTAATCAGCTACCCCTTGGTGTTCTAGGAGCTGCTGCAGGAACAACCCTATTACCCCTATTAACAAAAGAGCTTAATACCGGAAATAAAGAAGCTGCCTTATCCATTCAAAATAAAACTCTTGATTATTGTTTGCTTTTGACACTGCCTGCAGCTTTTGGTTTATTTACCTTGGCCCCTCTTATAATTTCAACTTTATTTGGTCATGGTGCTTTTAATCTTGACGCTGTCTGTAAATCAGCTCAATCCTTACGGACCTATACAGTTGGCCTTCCAGCCTTTATCCTTATCAAGGTTTTATCTCCTGGTTTTTTTGCCCGTGGTGATACATCTACTCCTGTAAAAATCGGTATATTCACCCTTTTATTGAATTTCATCCTGAATCTTATATTCATGTATCCTCTTGCCCATATGGGCCCCCCTCTGGCAAGCAGTATTGCGGCCATTGCTAATGTCGGGGCCCTTGCTTTCATTTTATGGAAGAAAGATGCGTTTTACCTACCGATTTCTATAATAAAACGTATCATTTATATGCTTGTTGCCGCATTCATCATGAGTTTGAGCATATTTTTGACAGAAATGATTTTCTTTCAAAATATAATTAAAAATCCAATTTTATTTCGTATAATAGATCTCTCTATTTTAGTGTTAACAGGCGGAATTGTTTATGGAGGAATTCTTCACATTTTTAATATCATTGATTTGAATTCGACTTGCCTAAAAGTCAGACAAAGAATTTTGAAACAATAAATAAAAAAGCGGTTTAAACAGGTATATATGACACTTCCTTCTGCAAAAGGTGCCACACCCGTAATGGCACAATGGTTTTCTCTTAAAAAAGAACATCCTGATGCCCTTCTTTTCTTTAGAATGGGTGATTTTTTTGAACTGTTCTTTCATGATGCAGAAGCGGCGGCAAATGCACTCGATATTGCCCTGACTGCTCGTGGTACCCATGCCGGACAGCCAATTCCCATGTGTGGTGTTCCCGTTGGTACTGCTGCAACCTATCTTGCTCGTCTCATCAAAAAAGGATTCAAGGTTGCTGTTGCAGAACAAACAGAAAGTCCAAAAAAAAGAGGAAAAAATCAAAAAGGCCCGCTTTCAAGAGCTGTTATACGTTTAATCACTCCAGGAACCCTGACCGAAGATGAATTATTAAACGCTTCTCAACCAAATTATATCCTTTGTATCATCCCTGACCTTAAAAAAAATTCCTCCAATCTGGGAGCGGCATGGATTGATATCTCAACAGGAATTTTTGAAACTAGCTATTTCAAATCCTTTCAATTAGATGATTTTTTAGCCCGTATCAATCCCTCTGAAATCTTGGCACCCAATCAATTATATCTAAATTCGTATGAAAATCGTCAAACAATATTGAATGAAATCAGTAATATCAAGATTGCTCAAAAACAACTTGCGACTTTATTCAATATCAACTCCTTATCCGCACTAGGTGATTTCAAAAATGAAGAAATTATTGCTGGATATGAACTGATCACCTATATTGGCCAAACACAAAATGGTAGAATTCCACAATTATCACGTCCTCAATCACAAAAATACGAATCAATCCTAGCTATTGATCAAGCAACGAGAAACAGTCTTGAAATTCTTGAAAATAATGCCGGCAACAACCAATTTACCCTATTTTCCAGCATTAACCGTGCCATTACGGCACCAGGTTCAAGAATGTTGGCAAATTGGCTGTCGTCACCCCTGACTGAAATCGATAAAATTGAAGCCCGACAAAAAGGATGGATTTATCTATATCAAAATACACAGCTTTTAACCCTTCTACGCCAGACCCTGAAAGGTTCGCCAGACATTGCCCGCTCTCTGGGTCGAATTTCGGTCGGCAGAGGTTCTCCCCGTGATCTGGCATCCATACGAAACGGTTTGCATGTTGCCAGAAAAATAGCACAAATCTTGTCGAAATACGAAAAAAAAATTGATCGAACTCCACCCTATATCCATAAAATCAGGCATTATCTTTTATCAGGAAACATCCTTCTTGAAAATTTAACCAAAGCCTTGATGGAAAATCCTCCCCTTAAACTGGAAGAGGGTTCAATTATCAAAGAGGGTTATGATGAAAAGCTTGACACTTACCGTCATCTTCATCAGCAAAGCCGGCAAATAATTATTGATTTGCAACAAAAATACTGCAAAAAATATGATATCTCCACATTAAAGATTCGATTTAGCAACCAATTGGGATATATCATTGAGCTCAGTCGTACTGCAGCCGCAAAATTAAAAGATTGTCCAGAACTGATTTTAAGACAGGGAACAGTTAATCTTGCACGTTATACAACCGACGAATTAAATATCTTAAATACAAAGATCCTTGAAGCTTCCTCCATTTCTGCAGAATATGAAAAGATGCTTTTTGATAAGCTGATTGAGGAAACGTTACGGGAAATGGATTTGCCGCTTCTGGCAAACGCCATTGCTGTCATTGATGTTTTACAGTCATGTGCGACGCTTTATTCCTCGCAAGAATGGTGTGTACCAACTTTAACCAATGATACACGCTTCACACTTAAAAACGCACGCCATCCAGTTGTTGAGGTCGCGTTACAAAAACCTGATAAGTTTACACCCAACTCCTGCAATTTATCCAACAATAAAAGGGTTATGCTGCTTACAGGTCCTAACATGGCGGGAAAATCAACATTCCTAAGACAAGTCGCCCTAAACGTCATTCTTGCACAAAGTGGTTTGCCCTTACCTGCAACAAATGCTGAAATTGGAATTGTCGATCGCTTGTTCTCAAGGGTGGGTGCCTCTGATGACCTTGCCAATGGTCGATCAACCTTTATGGTTGAAATGACCGAGGCAGCTTCAATTCTAAATCAGGCTGGTCCCCGTTCTCTTGTTGTAATTGATGAAATAGGAAGAGGAACTTCAACCCTGGATGGATTGGCCATCGCTTGGGCTATATTAGAAACCTTGCATAATACGATACAATGTCGTACAATTTTTGCCACACATTTTCATGAATTATCACAATTGACCCATCATTTGCCATTTATACAAAATTTTACCATGAAAATTAAAGAATGGAAAGGTTCCATAATTTTCCAATATGAGGTAGTGCCTGGCGCAGCCGAACATAGTTGGGGTATTCATGTCGCACAGTTAGCAGGTGTGCCAACAACAACGTTAAACAGGGCAAAATCGGTTTTACAAACTCTTGAAACGCAACAGTATGGTTCCCAAATCTCACTTCCTCTATCAGACACTGATGCAACGGTTGGAAATCAGGATCATTCCCAAGTAAATTTTGATACTAAAAAACGAAAAATGCTTAATGAAATAAAAACTGCCCTTATGGAAATCAATCCGGATCAAATCACTCCAATAAATGCCATAAATATTCTTTATAAACTAAAAAAAGTTATTGATAGATGATGATTTTTTTTTAATTATTGTCTGTAAATGCCCTTTATTCTATTATGAAATTGGTTAAATAAATTGAAGCAATCTTTACTTAATTTCTCCTCTAACCCTGAAAAAGCGACAGAATCTCTTCGCAATTACGTTCAAAAGATTTTAAATAATAATCCAGATTTATCCAGAGAGGAATTGCTTCAGATTTTCAGACGTCATCTCGGGCGCATCCAGACACAAATTCAATCCGAATTTGAGATATCCAAAATTCCAGGACTGAAAGCCGCCACGGAACTGGCCGAATATATTGACGGTTTAATTACCGTTATATTTGATTTTATCTATAAAACCTTACCCTCCACAGATATCGCCACACATTCCATAGCATTGGTCGCGACAGGTGGATATGGAAGAAAGGCCCTTGCCCCGTTCAGTGATATTGACCTTCTTTTTTTAACGTCTGAGCGTCCCTCAAGCAATCTGCTCAATACGATTGAACAATTTTTATATTTTCTTTGGGATTTAGGGTTAAAAGTTGGTCATGCCACACGTTCCATTTCGGAATGTCTTTCAACAGCACAAAAAGACATAACCATTTTGACCACTTTACTTGATTCACGTTTTGTAAGCGGAGATCAGAAACTTTTCAACCAATTTAGTATTGAATTCAAAAGGACCCATGAAACCGTGGGTGATGTTCGTTATATTCAGGAAAAGCGTAAAGAGAAAAAAAACAGGTACAAAAAATTTGGAGAAACTCCGTATCTAGTTGAACCTAATATCAAAGAAGGTTTGGGAGGACTAAGAGACTTACAGACAATTCATTGGGAATGCCGCTATATCCTCGGGTTAAATCAGCAGGACAATATCTTCATCAATCCATATATCGGATCCTTGAATGTACTGAATGAACAAGAGGTTCGACGTTTAAGGAGAGCGCATAATTTTTTATGGACGGTTCGTTTTCAGTTGCACTATATCGCAGGACGAGCTGAAGACCGATTGACTTTTGATATGCAGCCCATCATTGGGGGGAGGATGGGATACACACGACATGGACAACAAGTCGGTGTTGAACGATTTATGCGACATTATTTTCTTACGGCCCGCGAAATAACGCGTTTAACCTATGTTATCGAGGCGGCTTTATATCTTCATGCCCAACGGCTCAAAATAACCGATTACCAAAACAATAAATTTCTTGAACATACCGGTTTTGCCCTTTTAGAAAACCAGCTTTTTCCAACGCCAAAAATTTCATTTGACAATCAGCCCATTTACATGATGCGGATGCTTAAGATTGCCCAGACCCAAAAACGTGCCATTCATCCTCTGGCAATTCATCAAATGATCAGAGCGGAACGACAGACCAACCTATTACGTGGGGACAAAGAGGCTTCCCATATTTTCCTTGATCTGTTATGCGATATACCGAAAGTACTTACTTCAAAGGCACGCTATAAACGTCTAAGCCAGAATAAAAATGAACGTCAGATAGCTGTTCCGTTTGACCCAGTCTCGGACGAACAATATAATTTTCATTGGCTGCAAATCCTTAATACAACAGGTGTATTGGGTCAGTTCATTCCTGAATGGCGTCATATGGTGGGACAGATGCAATTTGATACCTATCATGTATTTACCGTTGATCAACATAGTATTGAAGCTGTCAAACTTTTGGCGCTACTCGAAGCAGGATATTATCCCGAGGATTTGCATTTTGCCTACAAACTCATTCAGGGATTACAGTCACGACGGGCATTATATCTTGCCACCCTTCTTCATGATTCAGGCAAAGGCAAAGGTTCAGATCATTCTGAACTTGGTTCTCAAATGGCGGTTAATATTTGTGCAAGATTGCATATGTCAGCCGATGAATCAGATACCGTTTCCTGGCTTATCCTTCATCACCTGCTTTTAAGCAGTACTGCATTTCAACGCGATATCGATGACCCAAAAACAATTTTGGATCTGGTTGATACCATTCAATCTCCAGAACGTCTTCGTTTATTATTTTTACTAACCGTTTCTGATATTCGTGCCGTTAACGATAAAGTTTGGAATGCATGGAAAGCTACCCTTTTAGTCGAACTTTACAACCGAATATCCGAGGTGTTAGAAGGAAGTCTTGCAACTGCTGAACAAGATACCCGAGTCCACCAGAGTAAAGATAGTATCACCAACCTGTTGAATAGCAAAGAATTCAATTCATGGGAAATTGATGATTTTATCAAGCTGGGATATGCCAGTTATTGGCTATCTTTTGATCAAGACACATATTTGCGCCACGCGGAAATAATTACAAAAGCGAATCAATCAAGCTCTCCCCTAACGGTCCATACCCATCCCATTCATGACCGTGGTGTCACAGAAGTCACCATCTATACACAGGATCACTCCGGTTTATTTTCAAAAATCGCAGGTGCCCTATCGATTGCTGGGGCATCCATTGTGGATGCACGAATTCACACCCTCACAAATGGCATGATTCTGGATACATTCTGGATACAAAATGCCTCCAAAGATGTTTTTGATGAACCCCACCGCCTGAAAAGAGTTGAGGAATTAATTCATTCAACTCTTGAACAGAAAACAGACATAGAACAATGCATATATAATTATTCCCATCACCTGTTATATGGAAGACGTATGCGGGCAATTCATGTCCCTCCCCGTGTTGTTATAGATAATCAGGCTTCTAACAGTTTTACCGTCATTGAAATCAATGGACGTGACCGGATTGGTTTACTTTATGATGTGACAAAGACTATTAAGGAACAAAATCTACAGATAAGTTCCGCCCATATTACAACTTATGGTATTAGAGCTGTGGATGTTTTCTATGTTAAAGACGCGTTTGGTCTAAAAATTCAAGATAAAACCAAATTGTCTCTCATAAGAGACGCTATTCTTCAAAAACTATACCAAGCTGAAGAAAAAATTACTGGTCAACAATCTGAAAAATCTAAGGTAACACAAAATCAACCTCAGTCAGAAAATATCAATTTATAAATTTACTTACTTTTTTTTCCAATGCAAGTTTTACCTTATCAATGACAGCTTGCCAGCTCTCTTCCCCATTCCCCGCTTTTTCTTGTTTGAATAATGTCAAAGTTGGATACCACAAATTCTTTTTTGGTATATCGGGACTTTGATTGTACCATCGCCAGTCCCCACCATAACGGTTTAAAAGCCAGATCTCTTTACCTAAAATACCGGCAAGATGCGCTATTACAGTATCAACTGTTATGATCAAGTCCATTTTCTGCATAATTATGGCTGTATCAAGTAAATCACCCTGTGGTAAAGTCAATATTTTATATTTATCAAGTAATTTCTGAGAAAAATTAATTTGTAAAGATTGAAAAATCACATGTTGAATTGAAAATAACGTTGATAATAATTTAAAAGATATAGACCTTATTCGGTCAAATCGATAATCCGGACTACCTGCCCAACAAATTCCAACATGAAATTTGTTTTCATGCAAAACTATTTCATTTGTTTTATCAAGAATAACTGTAGGCATAATTGGAATGAAATTGATATCTAACAAATAGGGCAAACTCATTAATCTTGCCTGGAAATCAATTGGCTGATTAATTTCCTCCCCTTTTACAATAACTTTACAAATATTATTTAATTCTTGTTGAACAATAACCAATCCAACCAATCGATATACTGGTAAAGGAACTTCCAAAATTATAGAAAGGTTTTTATCTAAATATGGTAGATACCGGATAAACTGAAGAATATCCCCCAATCCCTGTTCTGATCTTATCAGCAATGTGCCTTTTAGCACTTTTCCGTCCCAAAAAGGTATATCAGAATATTCTGGAGCAATTTCAAGTAAAGGATGACGAGATTCCATAAGTCTCCAGCCTTCTTTAAATTGACACTTAGCCAATAATATCGATGACAAATTATATTTCATTCTGTTCTGATCTTCCTCTGACAAAAAATGTAAATCATCATCATGAAACAATCTAATATACAGTTTTTCAGCCTCGTCAATCATTCCTAATTCAAAAAATAACGTACCTAAATTCAAGCCTATTTTCAGATCTGCTGGAAATTTGTCATAAACCTTCTTCAGTAACTTTAGAGATTTCAGCAATGATCCCTCTGCCATATAAACAAGGGACAAATTAACCTGACATTCTGAATTGTCATTCTGCTTATCAAATGCTTTTTCCAAATAATGTTTGGCTTCATCAATTTGATTTAATTGAAATAATATCCCCCCTAAATTAGCATAGGCACCGTAATCATCATGTTTTAAATGAATAATTTTCTTATAAACAATAACAGCTTCATCCAACAAATTTAACGCCTGCAAAACCAATGCAAGTTTGAATAGAAAATCTATTTCTCCTGGATTATTCCTGACAGATTCCTGTGCAACCGACAAAGCTGTTTCATAAAAATGCCGATCCCAATAAAAATCGATCAAATCATTCCAATAATTGAATGTCTTCTGTTGTAATTCAACCGCCTGCTTAAATGCCTGTTCGGCACGTGTATAATCATCTAAATCATTATAAACTCTTGCTATGGCGTTTAATGCCCGATCATCGGATGGTTGTAAAATAATTGCACTTTTTAGCGCTGATTTAGCCTCATTTAAATGACCCTGACAATGCAACGCTTTCCCAAGAATTACATAATATTCAGGTTTGGAAGAAAATTGGACGGCCCTACCTGCGAAACCTATGGATAGATCAAACCTTTTGGCCATATAAAAAACAAGTGAGCGCCCATATAATGCATCTGGTTCATCAGGATTGCTTTCTAAAATTTCAAAGAAAGCTTGATCCGCTTCTTGAAATTTTCCCTCGGATATGTAATCCATACCCAATTTTATCAACAGCTTATAATTTGTCATAAACAAATGTCACTTTATAAACAGAAAAATGGTCAAAAATTAATCAATACAAATTTTTTGGTTTAAAATTTCGTGCGTTATACATTTTTTTTATTCTATTATGAGAATAACAGTATTAAATAAGGTTAGTCTCTATCATAATCTTTGATTTTAACTTATAAATAAACAAAAATTAACTGGTAATAGAATATTCATCATGAGCATTTTAAAATATTGTTTCATTGCCCTGTCCATGATCCTGATGGTTGTGTTCGTCTCTTTTGACAAGGGTATGGCAAAGCAAAAATTAGATCAACCCTCTCTATTACCATCCAATGCGTTACAAAGCGTTGCAACTGTTAATCAATATATTCCAAATTATATTGCGGTTGATACAGAAAAAAGAATTTTTGTTCAATTTTTCAATTACAATAGAGATTCAGGCCCTTCTCTGGCAACTATAAACGCTGATAACTCAGTTACTCCATATCCGGGAGGTCAATGGAATGACTGGAACAAGACATCCAACCTTGATCCCTCAAACGCATTTGTTGGATTGTCTGGAATGACCTTAACACCTGATGGTTATCTATGGATCATTGATAATGGTATCGATAAATTCGGGAACAAGCCAAATAAAAAAGGCATTAAAATAATTAAGATAGATATTAAAACCAATAAGGTTGTTGATACCTATCCCATTCCTTCCTCTGTCATTTTGCCTAAATCGGTTTTTAATGCGTTGGCTGTCCACGACCATCATGCTTATTTTGCAGATAAAGGTGCTCCCGCCTTGATTATTATGGATTTAAACAATAATCAAGCTAGACGTGTCTTAAGCAATTCATCCAGCCTATATTCTCGACAACCCATTATCGTCAATCATAATCTTATACGTCCAAGTAGCGATCAGAATTCTTTTTTCAATGTTAACCAAATCGCAATCACCCCCGACGGAAAAAGACTTTATTATCAGGCTGTCAGTGGACCACTTTATCGTATCGACACCATGTATCTCAATGATCCTACATATTCGGAATCCGAATTAAATGAAGCGATGATTTTATGGCTTGAAACTCCCTCTTCAGGTGGGATCACATGTGATAATGAAGGCAATCTTTATTTTACTGACATATCCACAAACAGTATCTATCGTTTTACCCAGGGACGCATTTTAAATAAAATTGTTACGGATCCCCGCCTACAATGGCCCGCTCATCCTTTTGTTCTACAGGATAAAACCCTATATACTCCTGTAAATCAGTTTATCCATCATTCGGCACTGGATCATAATAATCATTCAACGATTAAATGGCCTTTGACGATTTACAAAATTGACCTTCCACCCTTAAAATAAACTCTATCTAAAAAACAGGTTACCATGCGTTACATATCCACACGGGGACAAGCCCCAATTTTAAATTTTTCTCATACGCTCCTTACGGGTCTTGCAGAAGATGGAGGCTTATATATTCCTGAAACCTGGCCACACCTTTCCCATAATGATCTTAGGGAATTGAGAAAGCTTGATTATTCAGAACTTGCCGCAAAAATTATTGGTTTATTTACAGGGGATGATATACCTGCTCCCATCCTTTTGGATTTATGCAAACAATCCTACGCAAGCTTTAACCATAAAGCAATTGTCCCCTTGGTTCAGCTTGAACACAACCTTTTTGTTCAGGAACTTTTTCATGGTCCCACCCTGGCTTTTAAAGATATGGCGATGCAGCTTTTGGGACGCCTGTTTGATTATGTTCTCAGCCAACGAGAGGAGCATATCACAATTGTAGGTGCGACGTCAGGCGATACAGGCTCTGCCGCAATAGAGGCTTTTAAGGACAGTAAATATCTTACGGTCACTATTTTACATCCCTATGGACGCACTTCAGAAGTTCAGCGTCGTCAAATGACAACCGTCCTTTCACCCAATATCAATAATATTGCCATTAAAGGTTCCTTTGATGATTGCCAGGATTTAGTCAAGTCCATGTTTGCGGACATGCCATTCCGTAAAGAAATGCATTTATCTGCCATAAATTCCATTAATTGGGGACGTATCGCCGCACAAATTCCCTATTATATTTATGCGGCACTATGTTTAGGCGCTCCTGACCGTGAGGTTTCCTTTACTGTCCCAACAGGAAATTTCGGCAATATACTTGCTGCATGGACGGCAAAGAAAATGGGGCTCCCCATTAGATTTTTAGGAGTCGCCTCCAATCATAATGATATCCTAACACGCTTTTTATTAAATAATGACATGAGTATACAAGAGGTAAAACCGAGTTTATCTCCCTCAATGGATATCCAGATTTCTTCGAATTTTGAACGGTTGCTTTTTGAGTTGCTTGATCGTGATGCAGCGCAATGCTGTCAAATCATGCAAAATTTCCGCAAGGATGGAAAAATGAATATTCCTGAACAATCCTGGACAAAAGCGACGCAGAATTTTAAGGGAATGTCACTGAATAATGAAGAAACGAAAAAAGCCATTACAAAAATTTTCAAAGATTCACTGTATCTTGCAGACCCACATACTGCAATCGGAATAATAACCGCACAAAAATATCTTGAAAAAAATGTCCCTATGGTAGCTGTTGCAACAGCTCACCCGGCCAAATTCCCTGATGCGATAAAACAGGCAACAGGAATTCTTCCTCCACTGCCACTTGCAATGGCGGATTTATATGAAAGAAAAGAAAACTATCAAATTCTTCCTGCAGATTTACAAGCGATTGAAAATTCAGTCCGCACTGTAGCCTATCAAAATAATTTTTAATTTTAGGATAATTATGAATCAAGCCATAAATATCACACGTCTTCCTTCCGGCATGTTGGTCGTGACTGAACAGATGAAACATGTAGAAACCGTTTCCATGGGAGCTTATGTTTCAGTCGGGACAAGATATGAAAAGGCTGAAGAAAATGGAATATCCCATTTTCTGGAACATATGGCTTTCAAGGGTACACACTCGCGCTCTGCATCCGTTATTGCGGAAACGGTTGAAAATGTTGGTGGACACATCAATGCCTTTACCGCCCGCGAACTTACAGCCTATTATCTTAAACTTTTAAAGGATGATGTGGAACTGGGGACAGATATTCTGGGCGATATCTTGACCCATAGTATTTTTGATGCGGAAGAATTTGAAAAAGAGAGAAGTGTTATTCTTCAGGAAATCGGTCAAGTTAATGATACACCTGATGAAATCATTTTCGATTATTTCCAGGAAACCGCTTATCCCGATCAACCAATGGGACGTCCCACTCTTGGGACAAGCAGTATTATCAGATCTTTGCAAAAAGAACATCTGCAACACTATATGAATTCACATTATAATGCGGAAAATATAATTTTCTCTGCAGCTGGTAATATTGAACACAATAAAATTGTTGCGTATGTAAACAAATATTTCAAAGACTTACCCAAAAAAAAATCAGTCTCTCCTGTTGCAGCCCTATATAAAGGTGGGGAATTCAGAAAATTAAAACACTTGGATCAGGCACATATTATTCTGGGCTTTCCATCATTTACATTCAAACATCCATGTTATTATGCCTCCATTCTTTTATCTATTATTCTCGGTGGCGGAATGTCCTCTCGTCTTTTTCAGGAAATACGAGAAAAAAGAGGGCTTGTTTACACAATCTACGCTTATAACCTCACCCATCAGGATGATGGAATATTCAGTATTTATACAGGTACTGGTAAAGAACAGGTTAAGGAATTAATGCCTGTTCTTGTACAAGAATTGAAAAATATTCAAAAATACATCAAGCCCGAGGAATTACAACGCACCAAGGCTCAATTAAAGTCTTCCCTGTTAATGTCAATGGAAAGCACTAACAGCCGTTGTGAACAACTTGCACGTCATTTACAGATTTATGGCCGGATCATTTCCCCCCAGGAAATTTCCAAACGCATTGATGCTGTCACCCTTGATGACATATGCCAAGCTGCAAAACACATTTTTACCCGTGTTCCCACGCTAACAGCACTGGGTCCTATTGAAAACGTTCCATTTCTATCAAGTATTACCGAAAGTCTTGCACAATGACAGATCATAAAGATTTTATCAAAAACCTGATTTTAAAGGCTAAAAAGGCAGGGGCGACCGATGCGGATGCAATCTATCTTGAATCTACATCCGTTGGTGTGCAGGTCAGAAATGGTCAGGTGGAAGAGCTTGAACGTTCCGAATCAAAAACAGTTGGATTAAGAGTTTTAGTTAACAAACGCGTTTCAACAGTCTCAACAACTGATTTGCAACAACAGAATATGGAAAAGCTGGTAGAGCATGCTATTTCAATGGCAAAAATATTGCCAGAGGATCCCTATGCCGAATTGCCCGCACCCTCAGGAAAAAATTATATTGAACCGCAAAAGCTAGATCTGTATGACCCTACAGAACAATCAACCAAACAGATGATTGAGCAAGCCAAAGCCGTGGAAACTGCCGCAATAACCATAAAAGGAATAACAAATAGTATGGGAGGAAGCTGCAGTTATGGCAAGACAGCTATGACCTTGGCAAACAGTAAGGGTTTTTTGGGATCTTATCAACGTACCTCTCATTCGCTGGCTGTTTGTGTTCTGGCAGGAACCGGTACAGAAATGCAAAGAGATTATGACTTTCATTCCTCTGTTCATCTTCAGGATTTACAGTCCCCCAAAATCATCGGTGAAAATGCCGCCCGTAAAACGTTGGCCAAATTAAATCCTTCCAAACCCAAAACAGGTATATTATCTGTCGTTTTTCATCCTCGGGTTGCCAACAGCATTGTTTCTCATCTGGCAAGTGCATTAAATGGTCATGCAATTGCAAAAGGAACTTCTTTTTTGAAAGAGAAAATGGGACAGTTTGTTTTTCCCGAAAATATAACCATTATTGATAATCCATACAAAATAAGAGGGTTGGCATCTCGTCCTTTTGATGCTGAAGGATTGTTTCCTGAAGAATTGAAACTGGTTGATTCTGGTAAAATAGCCAATTGGTTGTTAGACAATCGTACAGCAAAACAACTCGGTCTGCAAAGCAACGGTCACGCAACCAGAGGTCCATCATCTCCACCTACACCAACGACAACCAATCTGTATATTCAGCCTGGCGAACAAACCCCCGAAGAATTGATGAAAGATATTGCAGAAGGTATTTACATAACAGAACTATTAGGTTCATCGGTCAATATTGTCACGGGTGACTATAGTCGTGGCGCCAGTGGGTTTATGATCAGAAATGGAAAAATTGCTGAACCAATTATGGAATTCACACTTGCTGGCAATCTAATGGACATGTTTTCAAAACTTCACGTCGCAAACGATCTTGATTTCAGATATACTACCAATAGTCCAACTCTACGGATTGATGAAATCAGTATTGCTGGACAATAATTTCATAACCTTAAGAGATGGATCAATAAAATGAAACGTGCGACCTTACACAGCCGTACACTGTTATTTTTATTAAGTGCTGCTTTGATTAGCCCCCCGCTCCTCATTTCTTCCTCTCATCAAGCTGAAGCAAGAGCAGGACGAGGGTTTTCCATGGGTAGCAGGGGAAGCAGAACCTTCAGCTCACCTTCCTATACTAGAATAACACCTAATGGAGGACAATCTTTTCAACGTACCATGACGAGACCTCCAGCAACTAATAATTCAGGTTTTAATGCGCGCCCTGTAGCACCGTCAGCTCCAACTACGCGACAGATATCCCCCAATAACGCAACAGCTCCGCAAAGAGGAAATTTTCTTAAAGGAGTTGCCGGAGGAGTTGCCGGAGCAGCTGCCTATGATATGTTGATGGGTCATCATCAAACCAACGCCCAAACTCCCGCTGCTAATGCCAATCAAAATACTGATCAGAACATGAATCCGTCAGATCCCAATACAATGCAATCACATCCGACACCAATGTCTCAACAGACACCCAAAAAGCATAATTCATCAGGATCTCTTGTATGGATTATAGTTCTTGGGCTTCTGGTATGGTTTGGTATCCGTTATTTTCGCAAAAATTCTGCCATTAATAAAGGACAAGGAAACAATAATTCAGTAAATCCGATTAAGGAATATATCAAGGAATCAAATATACAACTTAATCAAAACGATTATACTGTTTTCCAACAACGACTCATCGAAATACAGGAAGCCTGGAATCATCAGGATTTGGGAAGTATGCAAAAAATTGCCACTCCCGAGATGGTGTCTTATTTCAATGAGCAACTTACTGATTTGGCTAGTAAAGGTCTGCATAACAGCACTTCAAATGTACAATTTGAACAAGGGGATCTTTCCGAAGTTTGGACTGAAGGTACACGTGAATATGCTACAGTGGCTATGCGTTATTCGCTAATCGATATAACGACCGACAATAACGGAAACGTTGTAGAAGGTAATCCAAATCAGCCTGTAACTGTAACAGAACTTTGGACTTTCGTACGATCGGTTGATCATAATTGGTGGTTGTTGTCTGCCATCCAACAACAGAAATAGTTTAAACTTTGATTAAGGTGATAATATATAAAATCCCACTTAATCCCAAAAATGCATAAAATAAAATTTTATTCCTTTGAATGTTACGGCGTTTTTTTTCCTGCCTTTCTTCAAGGGATATTTTTTTTTCAAAATATATCATGATTGATATTAGACACCCCATAAATCATAAATATAATGATCTATAATCAAGGCTAAAAATAAAAAGAAGAGATAAATCAAAGAAAAACGAAAAGACCATCTTGCCGCTTTATCACTTCTTAAACTTTTTCCTGAATGATCCTGTTTTTCAAGTAAAACACAAATGGCCATAAACATAAATCCAACATTCAATATCAACGCTGTCACCATATAGACGCTATGCGTGAAATGAAAATACACAGGCAATAAACTGACAATGGCCAACAAAATAGTATATATGAAAATCTGCCACCGTGTATGTCTGGCCCCTTTCACAACTGGAAGCATGGGAATACCAGCCCGTCCATAATCCTTGCAAGCATATAGGGATAAAGACCAAAAATGGGGAGGTGTCCAGAAAAAAACAATCAAAAACAGTATTATTGGGAATAATTGGATCTGTCCAGTTACACTTATCCAACCTATCAAGGGAGGAAAAGCACCCGCTGCCCCACCAATAACAATATTTTGCGGGGTTGATCTTTTTAACCAAACTGTATAAATCACACTATAATAAAATATTGAAAACGCCAGTATAAAACTTGCAAAAAAATTTGTAGCCAGAAACATAAGGATGACAGAGATAATGGATACAGTTACCCCATAAATCAAAGCATCTGAAGATTGAACCCTCCCCGAGGGCAAAGGACGGGTTATAGTCCTGTTCATAACACGATCAATATCCTGATCGTACCACATGTTAATGGCACCAGCACCTCCTGACGCAAGACAAATACAAATAATACTTATCAAAGAAATAAAAGGGTTTGCATATCCAGGTGCCAAAATAATGCCGACAATTCCTGTAAAAACAACCAAAGAAATAACCCTCGGTTTTAACAGAAGGAACCAATCCCTGACATTGCTTCCAACAATTAGTGGGTTGAAGCGTATACGCTGGTTGACAGCATTATTCTCAATCTGAATTTTACTCATCTGTTTTGCTTGTTTGCAGTAAACATGGGAGAAGGCAATTTCCATTCATTCGTGATTGCACCTTTACCCCAATAATTGGCTACAGGTTTAACCACGTTATAAAATATGGCATTGATAATCACACCCTGAAAAACAAATATGGATAGTCCCATAAATATGTCACCCCAAAAAACTGTGTTTCTACCTAATGGGATTATTTTCAATGTCAGAACAATTCCAATCATTGTAATTACAAAATGTGAAATTCCCAATGATTCTGAATATTGTTTTCCAAAAATTTTACCCATCCAAAAATAAAACCCTGCAAAAATTGATAATATAATTGCATAAGTTAGAGTTGAATGAATCTGATTTATTCCTTGAATTAATCCTTTATATGGCCAGGCAAAAAGTAAAAGGAACAAGCAGCCCAACGACCATAGCATAGGCGTTGATATGTTTTTTAAGCCTGTTTTAAACAATTTCAATGCAAAAATACTTAAAACACATATCAATCCATATAAACCAACAGCAAATATAGTTTCGATGTTCGCAAATGAATCTGTCTGAAAGTAGATTTCTGTAAATATGGATTTATTCCAAAATAAAAATAATAGAAGAGAGAATGCTGTTGTAATACCAATTAATAAAATTTTATCCGATTTGATTTTCTTTTCTGATATTGTCTGAAAAATATGAAATAAGATACCAAAAGATGGCAAGATTAAAACTACAACCATGGGAAAAACGAAATTTTTAACAGTTTGTGAAATCGCCCAATCCAACTGCATATTATAATTGAAATAATCTCGTGTTAATATCCCCAATAATATTGATCCCACTCCCAATAAAAAACTCGCACTTATAACATGCATCCAGGCAAATAGGGGAATTGAGTAATATTTAATATCCTGCCCACGATTATTAATAAAAGTAACAAGGACATTAATTGAAAATAAAACCGAACCAATTGACCAAAATACCAGGCTTATCAAGCTCATCAATCCAGTTTCTGAATTAAAAAAGGAAAAAAAATTAAAGAAAAATCCTGTCCATAATAAAATGATTGAAAGGATATTGATTAATGGAAACGCAAAATTTCTGCTTCCAATTAAAACAGGAAAGAACCATGAACCGAAGGCTACCATTAATGCTGGCTGTAAGACAAAAAAAACCATCATTCTGGCATGAGTCTGGAAAATGTTAATAGCAGCAGTTTGGTCATGAATTTGAAATAATAAAGGTAGAAATTCATTCAGTTGGTAATATAAAGCGGTGATCCCTCCACTTAATCCTGCCAAGATAGCCAAAATAATGGCACTCATTCCTACTTTATAATTGATTCTCATTAATAATTTTCCACAAATATACTTTTTTTAGAGTATATCTATCTTTCAAAACTAACCAAAGTAAATAATCCTAAAGGCGGAACCGAATTTACTTCAGCCCTTTTTAACACTTCTGGTGGTAACAAGGACTGAATGGCAAAATCGGGATGCCAACCCAATGCCTTGGAGGCAGGAGCCATAATTCGTTCAACATATGACCGGAGTCCTTTTTGAGCTATAAAATGATTCACAAAAAGAATATGCCCACCAGGCTTCACTACACGTTGTAATTCCTTAAACAATCGGTCTGGATGAGGCACAACCGAGGCAACAAACATGCCGACCGCAATGTCAAAAGAATCCGTTTCAAAAGTCGTTGCTTCAGCATCCATTTCCAACAATGCATCAACATTATCGATTTTTTCTTTTTTCACACGCTGTTTGGCCTTTTCCAGCATATCGGTTGAAAGGTCAATACCCGTCACTCTTTTATCATTATGATAAGAAGGTAAAGCCAGGCCAGTTCCGACACCCACCTCTAATATTTTTTTCCCCGGTAAAGAATTAACCTTTTCAACGGCACATCGTCGGCCAAATGAAGAAACTGTACCAAAAACAGTATCATAAACCTTGGCCCAGCGACGATAGGCAAGCTTAACTGCATCTGCATTTAAGGCAGTATGAGGTAAAGGAGACACGCTATTGCTCCAAATTTGGTGAAATAACAAAATAATACAAAAATAACACCTTATAATCCAATTTCATAAAAATAGAAATTTTTTTTATTTACCTTAAAATTAAAGTATTATTTTTTATAATTTTTCTTTGGATAATCAAAATTCATCGAACTCTCTTTATTGTTTCCCGAATTATGTCTATACTCCATTTTGTTAACAAATAAATAAAATATAATTAGGACTTAAGCGTTAAAATGTTAATGACAATTGTGGTATGGATCCTCGCGATTGGATCAATCATACTATGGAGCTATAATTTTACTTACCTAAAACATCGTGAAATATACGAGTGGTTTGATAACAAATTTGGCAAGGATGACCCGATACCGCCAATGCCTTCAAAATCGAATTCTGATCAATCCAGTGATAACAAAGAAAAATAATCTTTAATTCTTTTTCATTATAGATAGGATTCAATAACATTCCAGATACAAGCGGCAGAATTCATTTGATTAAAACGGTCCAGCTCTTGTAACCCTGTTGGTGAGGTGACATTAATTTCAGTAAGGTAATCCCCCAATACATCTATCCCAACAAAAATCAACCCCTGCTCTTTCAGGGTTTTACCTATTTTAGAGCAAATATAAAGATCCCGTTCAGTTAATTGAGTTTTCTCCGCCACTCCCCCAATATGCATATTGGATCGCATATCTCCTTTTTGCGGAACTCGATTGATTGCACCGATAGGTTCCCCATCAACTAAAATGATCCTTTTGTCTCCCCTCTTAACGGAAGGCTCGTAACGTTGCACCATCAGGGGTTCATTGGATATTGAAAACTGCATTTCTAACAATGCATTAAAATTCTCATCCTCATCCTGAATGCGAAAAACGCCTACACCCCCATTCCCGAACAACGGTTTAACAACAATATCTTTGTATTCCTCCCTAAACATCCGAATTGTTTCGACATCGCGGGAAACAAGCGTGGGAGGCATTAATTCAGGCCAAAATGTAGCCATTAATTTTTCAGGTGAATTTCGAACGGATTTTGGATTATTTACAACAAATACCTTGTCCTTGCCCACACCATGAATACGTTCCAGAATATGTGTGGCAGTAATATATCCCATATCAAAAGGTGGATCCTGGCGCATCAACAGCACGTCAAAATCTGCCAGATTCACGGTTTCCACTTCTCCAAATTTTACATGATCACCTGTAACCTTTTGAATATTAACTTTTCGACCTCGTGCTGTTACATACTTACTTTTTTCATTGTTGAACAAACTTAAGCTATTTACAGAATAAACAAAAAGTGAATAACCACGAGCCTGTGCCTCGAGCATCAATGCAAATGTTGAATCTCCATGAATATTTATCTTTTCCAAAGGATCCATTTGTACCGCGATTTTTAACATTTTTAAATATCCATTCTATTCTGACTCTGCATCATAAGTGATTTCTAATATTTCAAGGTATTTTTCACCAACAGGGGTTTGCAACCTTATTTCATCCCCTACTCTAGCACGCATTAATGCCCTAGCTACAGGGGATACTAGACTTATTTGCCCTTTTTCCGTGATTGCTTCGTCTGTTCCAACAATAGTAACCCTATGCTCACAATCATCCTCGGTTAAATAACGCACTGTAGCACCAAAAAAAACCCGATTTTTTCCCTGTTGATCATTGGGGTTTACAATTTGTGCGTTCTCTAACCGTTTGGATAAAAATCGAACCCGACGATCAATCTCACGCAATCTTTTTTTTCCATAAAGATAATCTCCATTTTCAGATCGATCTCCATTACCGGCTGCCCATGAAACAATCTCCACTATTTTTGGACGCTCTTCATGCAATAGTTGCAATAATTCCTTTTTTAAACGTGTATAACCCCAAGGGGTGATATAAGGTAAAGACATATAAACAAACCTAAATTCTAAAATAATTTCTATATTCCCATAAAGGAATAGAATATCCTGCCTTTTAAAATTTGCCCCGGTTTTAAGATAAACAAGCCGCGATCCGAAATTTCTGGCATATTGATTGCATTATTCATGTTAGTTGCCGGTTCCATAGTAAAAAAAGATTGGTCTGGTGGGGTATATACAACAAAATGCCGAAAAATAACGCTGGCAGAAACCGTTAAGAAACTATTACTATATTTCCAGCGGATAAACGCTTCGCGATTCCAGTTCACATAACAATTATCCAGAAAATCGTCTTGTTTCAAAATACGCATTTGATCAAAGTTCCATTGATCTTCGTTCAACATGCGACCCTCTGGCAATCCATCCGGACCATTGTTCCATACAGACGGTGCCGAAAAACCGATTTCGACAAGATTTCTTCTTGGCAAATAGGGATGAAAGCCCATCCCGATGGGTTGTTTGCAAATATCAGTATTTTTACATGACATTTGTATAAACAATCCACTTTCATAAACACAATATCTCAACCTGGCAAAATATGCATAGGGCCATTCCTTTTGAGATCCCTTATCCGGATTATAATTCAAAGTTAAAACAACACTATTTTCCGTAAAGGATTCAAGATCCCAAGACCTTTGCCATGCATTACCATGAATGGAATCCTTTCCGTTCGACGCATTGGGGGTTAATTGATAAACACTGTTATTGAATTTAAATTTACCGTTTGCAATACGATTAGAATAAGGCAACATTGGATAGGCTGCAATAATCTGGTCAGAATGTCTCGTCAAGGGCGAACGCTCGACTGGATAAAAAATCAATAAATCTTTTCTCAACCAATATGCTATGGCTCCACCCAAAGAAGGATATATGCCAATTCTATTATTTCCCGCCTTAATTTCCAGCATCCCGCATCCCTATTTAATGTTTCTTTGATCTTTGACGCCTCGATGGACTATAGCCTCCCCCACCAGGTCCAAGAGGTCTTGGTTTAAAATTGCTTTTTAGGATTCTCCCATCTTCTCTGGTACGGATTGTCGGTTCAATATCAGAAATTAATCCCATATCTAAATCTTCCAATCTCTTTATTTCATCTCGTATACGAGCAGCCTCTTCAAACTCAAGATTGGTGGCAGCGTTACGCATTTCTTTTTCCAATTCTGCTATGGTTCCTTTCAGGTCCTTCCCTACCAGAGAATGAATATCAGAAAATTCTGTTGGGGAAACCGTTACATAATCCTGTTCATAAACAGAAGCAATGATCTCTCCAATTTTCTTTTTTACTGTTGCTGGCGTAATATTATGATCTTCATTCCATTGTGTCTGTTTTTCACGACGTCTTGCAGTTTCTTCGATCGCATATTTTAAACTGTCCGTCATTTTATCCGCATATAATAAAACACGCCCATCAACATTTCTTGCTGCCCGTCCAATCGTCTGTATCAAAGAGGTTCTTGACCTTAAAAATCCTTCTTTGTCAGCATCAAGAATGGCCACCAATTGACATTCTGGTATATCCAGACCCTCCCTTAGAAGATTGATCCCTACCAGAACATCTATCACACCCAAACGCAAATCCCTTATAATCTCTATACGCTCCAAAGTATCGATATCTGAATGAAGATAACGTACCTTTATACCAGCTTCACTCATATAATCAGTTAATTTTTCAGCCCATTTTTTGGTTAGAGTTGTAACAAGAACACGTCCACCCTTCTTGATGACCTTATTTGCCTCGGATAATAAATCATCCACTTGCAATTCAATTGGTCTTATATCAGTAACAGGATCAGTCAAACCGGTTGGACGTATGACCTGTTCAATAAACACGCCTCCTGTTTTCTCTAACTCCCAGGGACCTGGTGTCGCACTGACAAAAATGCTCTGGGGACGATAACAATCCCATTCCGCAAAATTAAGTGGCCTATTGTCCATACAAGAAGGGAGTCGAAAACCAAAATCCGAAAGCGTTTTTTTACGTGCATAATCCCCCCGTTCCATTCCTCCTATCTGAGGTACGCTTACATGACTTTCATCCACGATAAGCAAGGCATCTTCTGGCAGATATTCAAAAAGAGTAGGCGGAGGTTCACCGGGATTGCGTCCTGAAAGATAACGGGAATAATTCTCAATACCCTTACACAATCCTGTTGTTTCGATCATTTCAAGATCAAAAGTTGTACGCTGTTGAATACGTTCGGCCTCCAACAATTTGCCTTCAGCTACAAATTGATCAATTCTTTCCTTCAACTCAACCTTGATATTTTTAATTGCCTGATTCAAGGTTGGTCTTGGCGTAACAAAATGACTATTGGCATAAATAGTTATCGACTTTAAATTTGCTGTATTAACCCCGGTCAAAGGATCAAATTCGTTAATTGATTCAACCTCATCCCCAAAGAGCTGAATTCTCCAGGCACGATCAGCGTTTTGAACGGGAAAAATATCTATTGTTTCGCCTCTTACACGAAACGTTCCCCGCTGAAAGGCCATATCATTTCTACGATATTGCTGTTCTACCAAAGCTTTTAGCAAATCCTCACGATTCATCACTCCGCCTTCCTCAACCCGCACAACCATATGAGAATAGGTTTCTGGAGATCCAATACCGTAAATACAGGAAACAGAGCCAACTATAATAACATCATTACGTTCTAGTAAAGCCTGTGTGGCCGCATGTCGCATACGGTCAATCTGTTCATTGATCTGACTATCTTTTTCTATATAAGTGTCAGATCGAGGCACATAGGCTTCCGGTTGATAATAATCATAATAACTGACAAAATATTCAACCGCATTATTTGGAAAAAATTCTTTCATTTCTCCATAAAGCTGCGCTGCAAGCGTTTTATTGGGTGCTAAAATCAAGGTTGGTTTTTGCACAGCCTCAATAACCTTGGCCATGGTAAAAGTTTTGCCTGAACCTGTTACACCCAATAAGACCTGATCACGATCTCCAGCCTCAATTCCATCAGTAAGTTGTTTGATGGCGTTTGGCTGATCTCCTGAGGGCTGAAATTGCGATACAATTTCCAACCTGTTCATTTTCGGTTTTGCCGGAATCTTTTCTGGATGAAAAATGACAGTTCCGCTTCTTTTTGGTTTTTTCATGGAAATTATCTGATTTTGTTATGATTTCTATATTTGATTTAAGATTAAGACTTTGTATTTGCTACATTATATAGCATAATAAATGGTCTACTAAAATGAACAATCCCAGTTCATAGATCAAAAAAACAAATGTCTGTTTTCATCGCCTGAAATATTCGATAAAATCCATTTATATAAAAGATCATTCATTTAAATCAAACAGAGATACAATGTCTAATTCATCTTGTCACACCAATCAACCGAATCATGATACACTAAAATCCGAAAAGAAAAAATCGGATCAACTTCCTTCTTGGGACCTGACAGATTTGTACCCATCACCCGATTGTCAAGAATTAAAGAATGATCTGCAAAAAGCTCAAACCCTCATCACACAATTTTCTGAAAAATGGAAGGGAAATTTATCCCAGACATCAAGTCAGGAATTAAACCAGGCTCTTAAAAGTTATGAAATAATCAACGAAATATTAGGAAGAATTGGATCTTATGCTCAACTGATTTTCGCAACTGATTCGACCAATCTCCAAAATACCAAATTTTATCAGGATATCCATGAAAAAATAACTGGATTAAACACGCAGTTTCTTTTCTTTACTCTGGAATTGAACCAGCTTAGCGAGGAAAATGTCAAAAATAAAATGCAGGACAACGAATTACTGCAGTGGAAACCGTTTCTTGATAAAATCCGTATATTGCGCCCTTATCAGTTAAGTAATGAAATCGAAAAGCTTTTCCATGAAAAAGCAGTTACGGGAGCCAATGCATGGTCAAGATTATATGACGAAACATTGGCGACCCTGGAAATCCCCCTAAAAGATAAAACCGTCCCTTTAGGTGAGGCTTTGAATAAATTATCATCTTCACAGGCAAAAGAAAGAAAAGATGCAGCCCAGGGATTGAGTTCGGTATTTTCGAAAAATCTGAGACTTTTCTCGATTATTACAAATACGTTGGCAAAGGATAAGCAAATCTCTGACCAATGGCGTGGTTTTTCCCGTCCAGACTCACAACGAAATTGTGATAACCAGATTGAAGACAGTGTCGTTGATGCGCTGGTTACCGCTGTTACCAATAATTATCAAAATCTGTCACACCGCTACTATCTTTTAAAAGCAAAATGGCTGGGTGTGGACAAATTACATCATTGGGATCGTAATGCTCCCTTACCGGAAGATCATGATCAACCTATACACTGGAGAGACGCGAAGACAATCGTTTATCAAGCGTATCATGAATTTGATCCTCGGCTGGGCAAAATGATTGATCAGTTTTTACATAGTCCATGGATTGATGCCACACTACGTACCGGGAAATCCTCTGGTGCCTTTGCCCATCCCACTGTTCCATCGGTTCATCCCTATATTCTTCTTAATTACCATGGTCGCAGCCGAGATGTCATGACATTGGCCCATGAGCTGGGGCACGGGATTCACCAGATTCTTGCTGCAAAACAGGGATATATTCTATCTGATACACCGCTGACCCTTGCTGAAACAGCCAGTGTATTCGGAGAAATGCTGACTTTCCAGAGCCTTTTAAAAAACCAAACAGATCCCAGACATCGTCATATTCTCTTAAGCCGTAAAGTTGAGGATATGTTAAACACAGTAGTAAGACAAATTGCATTTTATCAATTTGAACGCAAGGTTCACGAAGCCAGACATGAGAACGAGCTTTTACCTGAACAAATTGGTCAGTTCTGGCTTGAAACGCAACAAAAAAGCCTTGGTCCAGCTTTTGAATTTACACCAGACTATAATACATATTGGACATATATACCGCATTTCATCCATACACCTTTTTATGTTTATGCCTATGCGTTTGGTGATTGTTTGGTTAATGCACTCTATAATGTCTATCAGGAAGGGTTTCCCGACTTCCAGGACCTTTATATTGAAATGCTGAAGGCGGGTGGAACAAAAAGTCATAAAGAACTTTTGGCGCCTTTTGGATTGGATGCCTCTGATCCAGCCTTTTGGCAAAAAGGATTAAATGTAATCAATGATTTCATAGATGAACTGGAACAAATTTAGATGGTGCATAATAACGATAATCTTGATAAAACCAGTTTATTCAGTGGAATGAAACGTATGGTCAATTCTACCCGGGCGGTGGGGGGAATTGCCGCACGGTTGGCTGGTGAAAAAATGGGAATACCGATTAACAAAGCTTCCCATGCAGAAGAGTTGAAAAACATTCTTGGGAATCTCAAAGGCCCCATGATGAAGGTGGCGCAATTAATCAGTACCATTCCCAATATCCTGCCTGATGAATATGCCGATGAATTGGCGCAATTACAATCAAATGCCCCTCCGATGGGATGGTCTTTCGTCCGTCGTCGCATGAGGGGAGAATTAGGTCCGAACTGGGAAACCGCTTTTGACGAATTTTCACATGAAGCTGTCGCCGCAGCCAGTCTTGGTCAAGTCCACAAGGCAAAATTGCACGATGGAAGGGAAGTTGCCTGTAAATTACAATATCCCGACATGATTAGCACTGTTGAATCAGACCTCAAGCAACTTCGTCTATTAATTGCTTTATACCATCGATTGGACAATGCAATTAAACAGGATGAGGTTTACAAAGAACTTGTTACACGTTTACAGGAAGAACTGGATTATAAAAGAGAAGCGGCCAATTTAAGACTTTTCTCCTATATGCTCAAAAATAATGACACAACAGTTATACCAAATGTAATTGAAAATCTTTCCACTGAACGTCTTATAACCATGGATTGGATAGAGGGAAAGAATCTAAGATCCCTGATCACACCTGAATTAGATCAGGCTCATAGGAACAATATTGCCCGCGCACTCTTTAAAGCCTGGTATATTCCTTTTTATCAATATGGTGTCATTCATGGTGACCCGCATATGGGAAATTTTCTTATCAATCATCAAAATCAACTGTGTCTTCTTGATTTCGGTTCGATACGAATTTTTCAGGGTAAATTTGTCAAGGGTGTTATTGATCTTTGCCATGCCGTAGAAACTAACAATGAAGAATTAGCCTATCAGGCCTATACCTCATGGGGATTTAAAAACATTTCCAAAGAGACAATGACTGTTCTAAATGAATGGGCAAGTTTTCTCTATGCCCCCCTTACCCAGGATAAAGACCGTTATATACAAGATGATACAGATCCGGATTTGGGACGTAAATTGGCCAATAAAGTACATAAAGGGCTTCAACAGGCTGGGGGAGTGACACCACCACGAGAATTTGTTCTGGTTGATCGTTCTGCGATAGGACTTGGAAGTTTATTTACAAGATTAAATGCAAAATTAAACTGGCATCAATTATTTCAGGAAATCATTGCAGATTTTGATGTTGACAAACTGGATCAGGAACAGGAAAAGGCAATAGAATTGGCCCATGTTCCTCCCCCTTTGGAATAGAATAACGGCTACAGTGATTTAGTATGGAAAATTTGCTAGATCACTGTAGATATCAGGCAGTTAAAAGATTTAATACAAACCTTTAACTGCATGATATAATTTTTTGAATTTTTGATATTTTTCTTGATATTGCGCACTGACAGATTGATTGGGAACATAGGTTGCCTGTATGGAAGGTTCTGGCAATAAATCTCCAAATGCTACATTTGGATGACAATTCAACATTGCCAATCTTGCGGCACCCAATGCTGGTCCCACATCTCCACCTTCACGATATTGCAACGTTTCTCCTGTAATATCAGCCAGCAATTGACGCCAAAAAGAGCTTCTTGCCCCTCCGCCAATCAAACTGATATGGTCTGGCCTTAAACCCGTGGCATGTAAAACTTCCATACCCTCCGCCAATCCAAAACTTACCCCCTCTATTACTGCCTTGGCTATATCCTTCCGATCATGTTGATGGGTTAAGCCAAACAACATTCCATTTGCCTGGGGATTATTATGAGGCGTTCGCTCACCCGAAAGATAGGGAAGAAAAATAACGGATGATGGAATTGAAGAGGCCTGTCCTGCCATTTCCAACAATTTAGGCACTGTCTGAATTCCCATAATCCGAGCAGCCCAATCCAAACAGGAAGCAGCACTCAGCATAACAGACATTAGATGCCAGGTGTTCGGCAATGCATGACAGAAACTGTGAACAGCCTGTTTACAATTATTCAAAAACCCATCACTTGCTACAAAATATACCCCGGATGTTCCCAAAGAAAGCATAGCCTGACTTTTTCGCCAGATACCAACCCCAATTGCTCCAACGGCATTATCACCACCACCGGCAATAACCGAAGCTTTTGAAGTCATTCCCCATCGTTGCGCTAATTCAGGTTTAACCGTTCCGGTTGCCTGATTGCCTTCAAACAATTGAGGCATATTTTTTCGCGTCAACCCACATGCCTTTAATAAATCATCATTCCATTGACGATTTTTGACATCAAGCCACATAGTTCCAGATGCATCAGACATATCAGATGCATAAATTCCCGTTATCAACCAGCGAAGATAATCCTTGGGTAATAGGACTTTATCAATTTGTTGATATACTTCCGGCTCATGTTTGCGAACCCAAGCTATCTTGGGTGCGGTAAAACCAGGCATCAGTATATTGCCTGTTATCTCTCTTGAATTTTGTACATTCTCCTCAATTTCATTACACTCCCGATAGCTACGCCCATCATTCCATAAAATAGCAGATCGCAATATTTTACCATTTTTATCCAGCAAAACTGCCCCATGCATTTGACCCGTCAACCCTATCGCTTTTACATCTTTCAAGGAATATTGACTCGATAGTGACAAAAAAACCTTGTCTGTCGCCTCCCACCAATCAATTGGATTTTGTTCTGACCAAAGGGGATGGGGACGATAAACTTTCAGTTTTTCAGTATGGCTGGCGACAATCTGATGGTTATCATTCAATAAAATACCTTTAATACCTGATGTTCCAAGGTCAATCCCGATATACATAACCATCCTTTATAATGAAATATAATACAAAAATAATATCACTTATTTGACTGTTCCAAGCGTGACGCAGGAATTTGAAAATCCCTTATTGCAACTTTCATTCAAAAGTTTTTTAGCCTTCCCCTTATTCTTTGGAAAATCCTTACCAGACAGAAAAGCCATTCCAAGATTATACATTGCCTGGGCATTCCCTTCCTTAACAGAATTTTGCAAATAATATTCTGCCTTGCCAATATCCTTCTTAACATCCTGTCCAGTCAGATATATCTGTCCCAAAAGACGGGCCGCTTCGGAATTTCCATTACTAGCCAAGATATCAAATAGTTTAATTGCCTCAGATACGTCTTTTTTTGTACCAACCCCCTTATAATACATCTTGGCAAGAATGAATTGGGAATCTAGATCTCCTGCCGCAGTGCCTTGCATATAATATTGGAAAGCCTGACTGTCATCTTTTTGAACCCCCAATCCATTTTCATAAAGTTGACCCAGATTATAATAAGCCTTTACTTTTCCCTGTTCAGCCGCCTCCTTAAACCAATAAATGGCCTTGGAGTAGTTCTTGTCAATCTGATCATTATTTTTATATAATTCTGCCAACACAAACTGGGTTTGTGCATCTCCCTGATTTGCACCCTTTTGATAGTATTGAATAGCCTTATTGATATCCCTTTTCACCCCTTGACCTGTTTCATACATCAAACCTAGAGTATAGATCGCATGAATATTATTTTGCGCTTCAGCCTTTTCAAACCAGAATTTGGCCTGATCATAATTTTTTTCTATGAAAAATCCCTGTTCATATAATTTACCCAGATAGAATTGCGCCTGAGCGTTCCCCTGTATTGCAGATTTTTTATACCAATCAACAGCTGCTGACGGGTCTTTCGGAATTCCGCTGCCTTTTTCATACATAGTGGCCAATTGAAATTGTGCCTTACTATCTCCTGCCTGTGCCGCTTTTTTAAAAAGGTCAAAGGCTTTCTGAAAATCCTTGTTAACCCCTCTTCCTTCCAGATATAATTCCCCCAGGGCATAAATGGCGTCATTATTTCCGGAATTGACCGCCATGTTGAACCAGTTCAGTGCCTTGGAATAATCCTGGGAAACAATTTTTCCCTCTTCATACAAAATCGCCAATTTATATTGTGCTTCCGAATATCCTTTTTCAGCAGCCTGCTGCAATAAAGATAATGCCAATTGCGAATTTGGATTAACCCCTTTACCCACCATATACATCATTGCGAGATTGTATTGAGCTGTCACATTCTTTTTCGAGGCTTTTTCATACCAATAAAGAGCCTTGGAATATTCTTTATCAACCCCAGTCCCGTTTTCATACATATTGCCAAGTTTATATTGGGCGTCAGCATAACCTTTATAGGCGGCCTGCTCAAAACATCGTTGAGCCAATTTCGGACTTTTTGTAATATATTTCCCTTCCAGATAAAGATTTCCAAGAAAATACAAGGCATGAATATTTCCCTGATCAGCAGATTTTTTGATCAGTTCTATACCTTTAGTTACATTTCTATCATTTCCCTCAAGATAAATGATACCCAATTGATACTGCGCATTTGTCTCCCCCTTGTCTGCAGCGGTTTGATACCAGCGAATTGCACGTGAAAGATCTTTTTTTACCCCCTTGCCATTCTTGTACATATTGCCAAGTACATATTGGGCCTTTACATATCCGTGACGGGCTGCCTTGCGATATAACTGAATAGCTTTTTGATAATTCTGCTCGGTGTTTTCGCCATATTCATACATCACACCCAGCATATATTGAGCCTCGACATTTCCCGCCTCAGCTGATTGCTCAAAATATTCACGTGCTTTTTTATAGTTCTGAGACGTACCCTCACCCTGCATATAAAGATTTGCACGATTAAATTGTGCCTCAATAAATCCCTGACGAATCGTTTTATAGAAACAAATGCACAAAAACACAAAAATTATGCAAATTACTGCTGCACTTTTACCGATAAAGGCAATCTTAGATCTGGACATAAACCCAACAATAACAAAAAAGAAAATGAATTAAGGCTGAATTATAAAGAATTTAATCGATAAAATAAACTTAACAAATCAATTTATTAAAGGCTCGGATTCCGCTTTATCTCATCTTGAAACCTGATAATGAAATATACCAGTTACAGATATCATGTTTCGCTTAATCGAATTAGCTCCATCCCTTTTTGATGATCGTGAGGTATTCCTCTTCCCTCTAGATACATTTTTCCAAGGATTAACTGTGATTTTTTATGATTATGATCGGCAGCTTTTTGAAACCATGCCGCAGCCTTATGATTATCCTGGATAACACCATCTCCCTTATAATACATGACCCCCAAATTAAATTGAGCCAAAACATAACCTTGTTCCGCAGCTTTTTTAAAATAATCATAGGCCTTTTGAAGATTTATTCTTGATGTCTTTCCAGTTAAATAAAGATATCCCAAATTATATTGAGCATTCATATCATTTTGATCGGCTGCCTGTTCATACCAATACACGGCTTTGTCAATATTCTGGAGGACACCCTTACCCTCCTCATACATTTGTCCAAGCATGAATTGCGCCTTGACGTAACCCTGCATCGCGGCCTTGTTATAAAAGCTGAAAGCCCTCTTATAATCTAATTCGACCGTATTTCCAGTAAAGTACAGATTGGCTACAAAATATTGTGCCTCAACGTCATCCTGATAGGCGGCTTTCTCAAAATATCCTCTGGCTTTATTAGTATTTTTTTCTCCACCTTCACCATTCCAATACATCAAAGCTAGATTATATTCCGCTTTACGATCTCCCTGATTAGCAGACAGTTCAAAATATTCACGTGCTTTTTCAAGATCCCTCGAAACACCTTGACCATTCATATAGATGAACGCCAGATTAGTTTTTGCCTCCATATTACCCTTTTGGGCGGCCTGTTCGAAATAAACTCTTGCTTTACTATAATCCTTATCAACACCCTTACCATCAAGATAGATTAAACCTAGATTGAATAAAGCCTCACCCTCACCCTGACGAGCGGCCATTAAAAAATATTCATTGGCCTTTTGATAATTTTGCTCGACAATTTGGGCATCCATATAAATCTGCCCCAGTATCATCATTGCCTTTGTATTACCTTTTTGGGCCGCGTTTTCAAACAATTCAAAAGCTTTTTCAATGTCAGCTTTAACACCCAAACCCTCGTAATAAATTATAGCCTTATACAAAATACCTTGCGCATATCCCGATGCAGCAGCTTTTTCAAAATATTCCAAGGCTTGTTTGTAATTTTGTGAAACACCATCCCCGTTAAAATACATTAAACCTATATCAACAGGATTGTTTCGTATTGCAGGTGAAGTTTCAGTTTGTATCCGATGATTTTTTTTATTATTGGATTTATTGATTATATAAAATAATGCAATGAAACCTGTACATAAAAGAATAATTATAAAAAAAATCATATGAACCCTATCGATTCAAATTGAATGTTTAGATCCAAAATAATTCTGAAAACGAAGATAATCAATAGTAAAATTAGTTATTTATAATTCGAAAATACTTGTTCACACTAAATTAATACTTGCCTCTTATTCAGTAACAACTTTATATTTCCTATGAATCATCCAATTTGAATTTTTAAGAAAATTTGATCATGAAAAATATTAAACCAATTTCTCTTGAAGATTGTCTTCCTCTCAGACAGAAAGTCTTATGGCCTTCATTAACAATGGAGGAATGTATTGACCCAGAAGATCAATATTCAAAACATGTTGGATATATTCTTGATAACCAGGTTGTCAGCTGTTTTTCCATTTATCCAAAATTGCAAAACAATTACCAAATTCGTAAATTTGCAACTTCCCCCTCTTTTCAAAGAAAAGGTATTGGGACAAAACTTTTCACAACTGTTCTTAATGATCTGAAACAAAAGAAAATTGAATTTGTGACGCTGAATGCAAGAATAACCGCGGTTGAATTTTATAAAAAATTTGATTTTTATTTGTCCGGAAAAAAATTCATTAAAAAAAATATACCATTTATTCCAATGCAAATCGCATTGAAAGATTTTAATTTTAAATATAATTCAATTGAATAATTATTCTAAAGATATGCAACTATACAGGATAAAAATTTATTGAATGGCGGAGAAGGTGGGATTCGAACCCACGGTACGCTATTCACGCACGGCGGTTTTCAAGACCGCTGCCTTAAACCACTCGGCCACCTCTCCGACTTATGAAAACTTCATATATGATTTAACGTGGATTTGGCAAGCATTTTTTTTACTTTTATTAATAAAACTGATTTTAAAAATGAAATATCATTATAAGATTAATTTGTTTAGATTAATAATAAAATAAAACATTAAATCGTCAAATCTTTGATAGAGTGACAAACATATCAGGTATTTCTTGATTATGTCTTATAAACCTTCTTTTTATCGGATATTTTATTACAATATTGGGCAATGATCGCAATTACAAATAGCTGAATTTGATGAAAAATCATTAAAGGCAATATTATCATTCCCACCATTAAGGGAGGCAATAACACGTTTGCAATTGGAACCCCGGAAGCTAGAGATTTTTTTGATCCACAAAATACAATGCTGATTTGGTCCTGCCAACAAAATTTAAAAAGTTTCGATAGCAAAAAAGAAATTATTAAAATTGAATCTAGTAAAACCACGTCAATTAAAATCAGTTTCATAAACTGATACAAGGATAATTTGTACCATAAACCTATATTCACTGCCTGACTAAAAGCTGTATAAACAACAATCAGGATTGACCCACGATCAGAACAGGATAAAAGACGGGAATTTTTTAATGCCCATTCCCTTATCCACGGCTGCAGGATCTGTCCCATGATAAAGGGTAATAACAATTGGTAAACTATGTTAAGATTATCTCTTGAAAAAATAGCCTGATGATGATTTGAAAATATTGATCCAACCAAAAAAGGAGTTATGAAAATTCCCAGAATATTTGAGGCAGTAGCTGAACATATTGCAGCTGGCACATTTCCTTTTGCGATTGATGTAAATGCAATTGACGATTGTACTGTAGATGGTAAACAGCATAAAAAAAGAATGCCCATCCATAAGTCAGGCAATAACATTTTTGGGAATAAATAATGCAAGCCTAATCCCAGTATAGGAAAAATGACAAACGTACATGCAAAAATTAGTAAATGTAATCTCCAGTGAAAAATACCCTCAATCACTGCTTGACGAGATAACCTTGCACCTTGCAAAAAAAACATAAGAGCAATGGCTATTACAGCCAAATTGTTAAAAAAAAGAACACCCGAACCGTGACATGGAAAAAAGCTTGCTATTGCAACGGTCATTAATAGTAAAATTAAAAACGGGTCCAGATATTTCGGCATTGAAAATCCTTAATCTTTTAGTTTTGATCCAAATCATTATCCAACTATTATAATTTTCAATCTTTTGTAAATAACCCTTTAATATCTTTCTTAATATCGATATAGTTTAATTCTTTTTTGAAAATGAAAAATGTTTCTATGGTTATGAGTATATTTTTAAAGTCTTTGCCTTTTTTCGTGCTGATGCTTATTTATTCACTATTTAATAATGCAGTAGCTTTCGCTTCTGTAACTTGGCATTCATATTGTTCAAATATATCATCAGACACTGTTGATCATCATATCAATTCTTTACAAGTTACTAATTATACTGTCAAAATTCCGGATAATTCCAATGTTTTCCTGAATAGCAAACAGTTAATGGTAAACCAAAGCGGTAAAACCTTGTCCAAAGATCAGTTGCAAAGAGTTACCAATATCACATCGACCGGATTGTTGACCGTATTTCTGAAATATCAAATCAATTCCTGTAACAAAAATTACTATACTGATTCTATTACACCTATTTTAAAACAACTTAAACAAAACGAACAACTTACCATTATATGGCGAAACATTTTAATAAAAAATTTAAACAATGCCTACAAAGCTGATGAAATACGGTTGCAAGTTCAAAATATCGCTGACAATGTAAATTTGAAACTGTTTTTTTCAGGTCTGAATGAAATAAACCCCTCTCAAAAATCAAACCTTTTCCTTCCAAGAGAAGGCATTTTAAATCTGAATACCCCTTCAAAATATTATCCCCTAATTTTAGCCGCCGCGAGTGGCAATAATGAGGATAAATTTTATGACCTGTCATTACCATTAAAAATCAATAACTTAATGATGCAGAACAATTTAACCCATATTACTGCGTATGGAAACGCCTTACTTGACCGAGAGCTCAACTTCCAATCGGCAAAAGGTAAAATCACTGTAAGCAATATGGAAAAATTGATTGCAAACAGTGGTTCTACCCGTATAAATAATCTAAAGACAGCATTGATTTTGGCTAAATTTGCCGGACGTTCTGTCGGAAACAATAATCTTGAATGGGATATAAACTGGCAGGGAAATCTGTTCAAGGTTAATAATGTTCCCATTCCCGTATGGTAATTTAAACAAAGAATATGAATTAAACAGTAACCTGATTAATGGGCTTGATACCATACCGATTATTTTCTGAACCGGGAAAACTTGCTATAACAAGAAAAATAATCTGAATTAAAAAATTGAGGTATAGATAGGGTAAGGGAATAATCATCAACAAAACCCACCAACCTGACAAATTAAGATCATGCAGGCGACGTATGAACAGTACAAATGATGGAAAGATCGTTAATAAAAAATATATTAAAAAAAATAGATGAATATCATAATAATAATAATGAAAAGTCACTCTGTAAATCAAATGAAAATATTCATCTATACAAAATAAAAAATATAGAATTAGACTATTTAAAACTGCAAAACACCAAAAACCTGATCTGCTTGTCCTGCCACTGAAATAAAAATAATGAAGTATAGCATCCCACCAATTCGATATAAAAATTGAAATCACCCGACCCAATCGAATATTATGCATCTTCATTATTTTATTTATTTCTCAAAAAAAAGCGAAACCATGGCTTCCCATGACTGCACCAATGATTGTAATGAAACTGATGGTTAATAAAAACCAGTGTAATCTCTGAACCTTAACATATACCTTATCAGGTTGTTGCTGGCCACTATTCCCTAATTTTTTATTGAGTATAAAGGGTTCAATTACAAATAACATGGTTGTAAAGATTAACCACACCAAAAACATGGCATGCATCCACCAAAATTCTATATGCTCAAATCGATTCCATATTTGCATTCGCCATACCATGTAAAACCCGGATAATCCGGCTATCAAAGTTGTAAAACGAGCCTGTGTAGCAAAACGGCTTTCAATACGATGAAATATAGACAATCGTTCGCTGGATGAAAAATTTTTACGAATGGTTGGTAGAAGAACCGTTGTCACCATACATACTCCACCTATCCAAATTACAATTGCCAATACATGTAAAGCCCGCGCCAAAATTAAATCTGACATCTTGTTTCTCTTGAATTAATTAATATGTATATTTTTTACATCAATTTAATTTGAAAAAAATAAAAGTGCAATTATAATTTGCAAGGTAATAATATAAATAGCGAAATTTAATGTTCAAAACTTTGCAATAGCAAAGAAAATGCCTGTGTAAAATTGTTTCGATTGGGGTATCTCAGATAATATCCTGAAAAAGAGGGACAGTATTCAGATAAAACATGTACAAGATGTTTTTGCTGAATGGCGTGATAAACCTCTTTCAAGGGTATATAGGCAAAACCAAAACCATCCAGTGTGGCCTGTATGACCTGGGTTAGGGTATTACAAGAAAATTGACCTTCCATATGGATTATTTGTGTATTACCCTTTACAACAAATTCCCAATCATACTGATTTTGCATAAAAGAAAGAAAGTAGTTTATAGATTGATGTTTGAGCAAATCATGCGGCGTTTTTGGAATTTTTTTATCTTGTAAATATAATGGTGACGCGACAACCGCTATTTGGACAGGTGCGCTAATTTTTATTGATAAGAAATCTTTGTCTACAACTTCGCCAAGGCTTATTTTTGCATCATATTTTCCATGAATTTCTTTTTGAAGATTGGAGGAAACCTCTACATTAAATTTTATATCAGGATAATGTCGCAAAAAATTTCGCAAATGAGGCCATACAACAAAGTTTGCAGCATGTTCATCTGTTAAAAGATTGATATTTCCAAAAGGCCTTTTTTTCAAATCAATAATCTTGCCAAGCTCTTCAACGATTTCCTCTAATCTCGGCGCAATATTTTTCAATAAAATCTCACCAAGCTTGGTTGGCTCTACACTTCGTGTAGTACGGGATAATAATTGCACATCCAGATTTTTTTCAAGATTTCGCATGGTATGACTTAATGCGGATTGGGATACACCTAATTTTGATGCTGCCTTTGTGAAACTTCTTTCTTTAGCAATTGTTAAAAAAACCAAAAGATCATTGACATTTTTTTGCAACATAATCTAATTTCTCTACTTAACTTTATTTATTTCTTAAAAAACATTTAAATTACGTAACATTATCATTGGATTAAAAAATATTCAATGATTTTAATAAATTATGTCTTATTAATAAATAAATTCATGAATGCTTCAAAATGTCATTTCTAACTAAATTCAGTCTGCCTAATTTAGGAAATGACGTTTTATTATCGGTAAATTTCAACAAGCTTGCTTAATAAGAATTGACAACGCTGAATCCGTTTTGCAAACGGGGTTTCTCGCAAATATATCAATTTACCATCAGGACGCAATCTCACAGACTGATCTTTAATACCGGCTATCCATTGTACTAATCCTTCAGGATTTTTGAATTGATTGTTAAAAAACTGAACAACAACCCCTTTCGGTCCAGCCTCAATGCGATTAACACCAACTTTTTTACAAAGTTTTTTCAGTTTCATTACATGAAGCAGATTGCTTACTTCTTCAGGCAAGGTCCCAAAACGATCTATCAATTCCACTTGCATGGCTTCAATATCATCATGATTTTCCAGATTGCCTATTCGTCGATATAAACCCAATCTTACTGATAGATCCGTCACATAGGTTTCCGGGATCAGAACAGGTAATCCCAAAGTGATATTGGGTGTCCAATCCTGATTTTCCAATAACTGATTATTTTTTTCTGCACGGAGGCTTGCCACTGTTTCTTCAAGCATCTTCTGGTATAGCTCAACGCCAACTTCCCGAATATGACCAGACTGTTCTTCTCCCAGCAGATTACCCGCCCCTCTCAAATCCAGATCGTGAGATGCCAAAGTGAATCCTGCCCCAAGATTATCCAGTGACTGCATTATTTCCAGTCGCTTTTCAGAATTCTTGGAAAGAAAATGATGCTGTGGCCATGTCAAATACGCATATCCACGCTGTTTTCCCCGTCCCACACGACCTCTCAATTGATATAACTGACCTAATCCAAAATGATCAGCCTTATAGATTATCAGTGTATTGACAGTTGGCATGTCCAGTCCACTTTCAACAATATTAGTCGAAAGCAATACATCATATTTACCTTCATTGAATTCAGTCATCACCCGTTCAAGTTCTGTAGGGGATAACCGCCCATGAGCTTGTACCAACCGTAAATCTGGAACTATATCCAAAAGTTGATCTTGCAGGTTTTGCAAATCCTGAACACGTGGTGCAACACAGAATATTTGCCCCCCTCTGAATCGCTCCCTTTGAATAGCCTCTCGAATAACGATACGATCAAAGGGCATGATAAAAGTTCTAACAGCCAAACGATCAATTGGAGGCGTTGCGATTAGACTTATCTCTCGCATTCCAGTCAATGATAATTGCAACGTCCTTGGTAATGGGGTGGCAGATAATGTCAATACATGAATATCTTCACGCAAGGTTTTCAATTTCTCTTTGTGCGCAACACCAAAATGCTGTTCTTCATCTATAATAAGCATACCCAAATTTGCAAACTTGATCGTCTTGGCTAGTAAAGCATGTGTACCAATCACTATATTGACATTGCCATCTGCCAATTCCTTTTTGATCTGTGCCGCATTTTTTGATGTCACCATTCTGGAAAGTTGGGCAATTTTTACCGGAAATCCCTCAAAACGTTTCACAAAGGTTTGATAATGTTGACGTGCCAATAGGGTTGTCGGCACCACAACCGCCACCTGGCCTCCATTCATGGCCACAATAAAAGTGGCACGTAATGCCACTTCTGTCTTACCAAAACCAACATCACCACAAATCAAACGATCCATGGGACGTCCGGAAGCAAGATCCTGAATAATATCAGCAACAGCCCTTGCCTGATCATCCGTTTCAATAAAGGGAAACCGTGCACAGAACTCCTCCCACAATCCTTCAGGAGGGGTCTCGATCGTCGCTTCCTGCATCAAGCGGGCCGCGGCTGTTTTCAATAACTCACCAGCCATGTCCCGAATACGAGCCTTCATTGTGGCTTTACGTTTTTGCCATGCAGGACTTCCCAGTTTATCCAGAGCAACACCCGTTTGATCAGATCCATAACGGCTCAATAACTCAATATTTTCGATAGGTAAGAATAATTTTTCATCACCATGATAAACAAGTGCCAGACAATCGTGTGGCGCAGCACCTATTTCCAGATTAACCAGTCCTTGATAACGACCAATCCCATATTCCTGATGTACAATAAGATCTCCCTCGCTAATTTCAGAAGCTTCTGAAATGAACTGCTCGGCTTTTTTCCGTTTTCTATGTGGACGTGAAATTCTTTCCCCTAACAAGTCGGCTTCAGAAACAAGAATGAAATCATCGGCAACAAATCCGCGATCCAAACCAAAAGTCAATAATCCAACAGAAGCTTCCCTGAAATTTTTAACTTCTTGCCACCCTTCCAGTTTCTGAACGGCGATTTTGTGTTCTTTCAATAATGTAGCGATGCGCTCTCTTGATCCGTTTGTCCAGCCGGCAACCAATGTTTTCCGTCCAGATGAATACCATTCCCTGAATCTTGACTTGAACATATCAAAAACATTATCGGCTTCAACTGTCAGATTACTTTTAGCAAAAACTATACCTGGCCTTCCTCCTGCATCCATTCCACTGGATCCGTCAGGCATTGCAAAAGGATAAAAATACACCCCTTTATATCGCGTGACTATATGATTCCACTCAGATTGAGTAAGATATAGCAAATCAGGTGGTAAGGGACGATATACAACTTCGCCATTTCTTACTGGCTGTTTGCGGGCTTCATAATGATCAGCAATCATTTCCAGTCTTGGTTGCAATGCCTCCTCGGCCTGATATGAAAAAGACAGTTTAACATCAGAAACATAATCAAAAAACGTTTCCATCTTATCATGAAAAAGAGGTAACCAATGTTCAAGTCCTTGAACCATTCGGCCTTCCGAAACGGCTTCATAAATTGGATCACTCATTGATCCCTGACCAAACAGTTCTCGCCATTTCGTACGAAACCTTGATATGCTTTCCTCATCCAGAGAATAAGCTGCGGTAGGTCTTAAAACAAGTTCCGTAACTTTCCGAGTTGAACGTTGCGTAATCGGATCAAAACAGCGAATTGAATCTATCTCATCTCCGAATAAATCCAAGCGGACAGGCTCTTCTTCCCCAGCCAGGAAAATATCAAATAAACTACCCCTCAAGGCAAATTCACCCGGTTCCATAACTGTATCCGTACGATTGTATCCCTGCGCAACAAGAAGTTCGACTAAAAATTCCTGATCCAGACTTTCACCCTGTTTAAGGGTCAGAGCACGTCCCGCAAAGACTGATCTGGGTGCTATTTTTTGTAACAGTGCGGGTATTGTCGTCAATATGATCCTTGGCCCGGTCAAGGGTTCAAGTAATTGCGTCAATGTTGCTACCTGTTCCGAGGTTATCGCCTTGTTCGGGGATACACGGTCATAAGGCAAACAATCCCAGGCAGGAAAATTCAAAACATTTAATTGAGGTGCGATATAATAGAGTAAATCAGCCAACCGGTTCATATCTATATCATTCCGTGCGACATGAACCAGAACATGGTTATCTTTTTGATAACATTCCTGAGCAATTTTACTTAATAAAAAGGCATCATATCCCTCGGGAGCTCCCCATATCGGCAAAAAATTTTTAAATTGCTTTTTTGAGGCTCCCCCCATGCGATTTCTCCTTAATGTTTATTCGGTTTATTTTGTTGAGCAAAATGATATAGCGAAAGAAAAACAGGACTCTCAATTTTTTTTGGGTAAGGCTCGAAACCTGTCAACCATAACATCAGATCTGTATCAGCCAATTCCATTATTTTTTCAAAATCTTCAATTTCAATAATTGTCATTGCTGGTACATTCATCATCGCAAACTGACCGATGATTAAGTCAGCCTCGAAGGTCCCTCTATGAGTTGCACGATAAATCAGTCTGCGTTTTCGTGCCTCAAGTGAACTTATATTTTCTTTTTGCTCTACCATTTAACATATCCTATACTGATATCTAAATTTAAACAATTCTACACTCTCATAACCAAAATAATCATGAGTCCCCCCTCTATTCCACCTTCCCTTTATCTTTCCATAAAACCTATATTGTCCCCCTTATCCAGTCTTAAAGGTATAGGTCCGAAATTGAGCAAGTTAATGACCCATGCAATTGGTGGTGAGCGAATTATTGATTTACTCTTTCATTTGCCCACTTCAATAATTGACCGACGATATCGCCCCAAATTGCAAAATGCAATCCCTGGAAAAATAGTTACACTTCAAATAGAAATTACCCATATTGAAAAACCCCGTCATCATAAACAACCCTGGCGTATATTTGTTAACGATGGCAGTGCTAAAGCTGAAATGATATTTTTTTCATCTTGGCAAGCGAAAAAACTGACCCTTGATACAATATTTGTTGTTTCAGGTCTTTTAGAAAATAAAAATAACAAACTGATTATAACCAATCCACATTATATTGAACCTATATATAACCAACAGGCCATTCCATTAATTGAACCTGTATGGCCCTTAACAGCAGGCCTTTTCCCAAAAAATCTTTCAAAAGCTTTACGCCTGGCATTAAACCTATGTCCCGAATTGCCCGAATGGATCAATCCTTCCCTTTTACATCAACACCATTGGCCAAGTTTTAAAGAAGCGCTTCATTTGCTACATCTTCCAGGAGATTTCCCAAAACTTTTTGAAAATCAAACCTATGAAGCTGTTGAAAGTCGGGCACGTTCCCGTTTGGCATTTGATGAGTTATTCGCGGAACAATTAGCCATTACAAAAATAAAACATACAAATCAGTTAACCACAGGAAAATCCCTGATTGGTGATAATCATCTTATTTGCCACGCTTTACAAAAATTCGGATATTCACTGACATTTTCCCAAAGACAGGCATTCAAAGAAATTCAGACAGATATGGAACGCCCTTATCGCATGCTAAGATTATTACAGGGAGATGTCGGTTCCGGTAAAACCATTATTGCTATAATGGCCGCCTTACAGGCTGTTGAAGCGGGATTCCAAAGTGTTATTATGGCACCCACTGAAATTCTTGCCAGACAACATTATGAAACCTTTATGAAACTTGCTCCTGTTGAAATTTCATTTTTAAGCAGTTCCATAAAAGGAATAGCTCGCAAGGAAACCCTCGATAAAATTAAAACCGGAAAAACAAAAATTGCTATCGGTACACATGCCTTGTTTCAGGAACAAGTTGTTTTTCATAACCTGGCGCTTGTCATTATTGACGAACAACATCGTTTCGGTGTTGAACAACGCATTAGACTGGGGGAAAAGGGGGAAAATACAGATACACTTGTAATGACAGCAACCCCTATTCCAAGAACCCTTTTACTGACAAGATGGGGAGAATTGCAGGTTAGTCGCCTTACAGAAAAACCTGCAAATCGGAAACCTATCCATACCACGCTGCATGCATTAAGCAAAATTGATAAAATCTTGGAAGGTATTAAAAGAGCCATTCAACAAGGTTGTCAAATATTCTGGGTCTGTCCTCTAGTTGAAGAAAGCGAGGTTATGGATCTGGCTGCAGTCAAAAATCGTTACATGAACCTACAGCATTATTTTGGTATCGAGAATGTAGGCCTAGCGCATGGCCAACAAGATACTGGCGAAAGACAAGCTGAACTTGATAAATTTGCACAGAATAAAACCAAAATACTAGTTGCCACCACAGTTATCGAGGTTGGCGTCAATATTCCCAATGCTAATATCATGGTTATTGAACATGCAGAACGTTTTGGTCTTGCACAATTGCATCAATTACGTGGACGTGTTGGCAGAGGAGAAAAACAGTCATACTGTCTTCTTTTACATGATGATAAAATTAGTTATATGGCGAAAAAAAGATTATCCCTCATACGCGACACAGAGAATGGCTTCCTGATAGCTGATGAGGATTTCAGGATACGGGGCGGCGGAGAGGTAACAGGTCGTAGACAATCCGGTTTACCCAATTTTAAAATGGTCAATGAAATCATGTTGGATCATTGGATTAATACAGCCTGGAAAGCTGCTGAATACTGGTATAACAAAGAGGCTCAGGCCTCCATTGATGAAAAAACGTCAATACAAGTTTTACTCATGTTATTTGAAAAAAATAATATTCAAAACCTTATCAAAGCAGGATGATTTCCAGAATAGCATCACAGTAATGCAACAAAACAATTTTCAATAAATTATAATTTGTAATTCAAAAAATCTGAGGAAACATCATTTTGAGATAATTAAATTAACATAAATTTATTCTTCAATTATTGAAATAATTTCATATTTAATTTGCCACAAATCAATAATGTTATAACATATTGACAAATATTTCCTTTCTCTTTTTTATATTTTCATTTATTTCAAAAAAATTAAAGTTTCATATAATGATTTCAAATAATTTAATTTTAAAACAAGATTTCCGTTCATTTGAAAAAATATCAAAGCAAAAAAAAATTTGTATTTCATTCCCTGCCATTTTATCTCTTCCCAAAAATTTTAATACTATAACAGGTAAAAGGGATTTCATGCGAGGGTTGTCTTATTATAACGTAAGATCAAATCCTAAAAATAATGATCAAATAACTTTACCTCTTACGTATTTGACTCTATTTACCCTTAAAAACGCATATTTTATCGTTTTCCCGGGACTGGACGGAGTAATCGTAACATCCGAAGGATATATCGTTGATGAACCTTCTTGTTTTTTAATGAAACAACAATTGCCACCCAGTGAAAATCATTCTGGCTTTTTATTTCCAGACATTGAACAAAAGTCCAGTTTAGATAGTGTTTTTGTGGGTTTTGACGCTGCTTGCTTTAATTATTATCATTGGTTATTGTATGGAATCTCCAAAACACAATTAGCCAATTCCATATTGCCACCTGATACAATTCTTGCCTTACCATCTGAACATAGCCTATTCGACAATCGGCAATGTGCTTTCTCACCAACAACTTATGTTCAAAGCCTTGAATATAGTGGATTGATTAATCGTGCCACTTTTATGAATTATGGTATTTACCCTGTAAAAAATCTGCATTTTTTCTGGCATAATCCCCTGATGCCGGAATTATATCTAACATTTGATGAAATTTATACCTTATTCGATACAATCCAGCCCCCTGTCAATGATTCATTACCAAAACGTTTTTACATTTCAAGGGAACATCATCCAAATCCTCGAATTAGTTTTGATGAACAGCGTATTATTGATAAAGTTTTGAATGAAAAATCAATTGAAAAAGTGTTTCTTGAAAACATGGATTTTGCTGCACAAGTCAATCTTTTTCGTCAGGCCGATCTGATTATCGCCCCTCATGGTGCAGCTTTAGCAAATATGGTCTTTGCAAAAAAAGATACAGCTCTATTGGAGTTAAATAGAAAACTGGATAACCAAAATCATCTGCGTAATTGTTTCTATCTTCTTACCGCAGTTAAAAAGCAACGTTATGGTTGCATAAATTTAAGTGATCAACCTTTAACAGAAAATGATTTATCCAGTGCGATAAATCAATTGATAAATTAGAATTCCTTCATCTGATCATTAAATGCAATACTAACAAACAAAGATCAAGGTAAGGTAAATTACGAGATATTATAATATTTTAACAGTTCACCCTTTAGGAAAAATTTTTTCCGTAATTTAATAAATTCCCCCAATGATTAATAAACCCAATATTCTCAATTATGATTCAGTTTTCAAATATCGCATAAGCAACGCATATTCGAGAGAAAGATTTTTCTGGACAGGAATGTAGACAATATGACTATTTCCTGGGGCGATTTTAATGGCTTCCCCTTTCGTGTTTTCCATTTTTTCTAAAGTAAAGCTAACATTTCCGCCAGGAGTCATTATTTCTAGTTGATCACCAATTTCAAAACGGTTTTTAACCGCGATTTCGGCAAGACTATCCCTGAAATTACCAGTGAATTCACCAGCAAATTGCTGTTTCACAGAAATTGATGAGCCTGTTTCATAATTTTGATATTCATTATGTTTATATCGACGTAAAAAACCTTCAGTATATCCACGATGAGCCAAAGATTCCAAACTTGTCATCAAGTTCATATCAAATGGCCGACCTGCCAAGGCATCGTCAATTGCCTTGCGATATATTTGAGCAGTACGGGCACAATAATAATGAGATTTTGTTCTCCCTTCAATTTTAAGGGAATAAACACCAATATTAACCAACTTTTCAACATGCTGGATTGCTCTCAGATCCTTTGAATTCATGATATAAGTGCCATGTTCATCCTCAAAAGCTGTCATCTCCTCATCAGGGCGTTTTTCTTCGCGCAGAATGAAAACTTTATCCGTTGTCTCCCCTTCACCCAAGGTTGGTGGAACATCACCAGATTTACAACATGTTTCAGATTGGTTTTTATTGACAATTTCTCCCAATTCATTTTCAGTTGCCTCTTCAACATCATATTTCCAGCGACAAGAGTTTGTACATGTTCCCTGATTGGCATCACGGTGATTAATATATCCCGACAATAGACACCGACCTGAATAAGCCATGCAAAGGGCCCCATGCACAAATACCTCCAATTCGATATCTGGAACATGTTGATGAATTTCTTCAATTTCCTTGAGGGAAAGCTCACGTGACAAGATAACCCGTGTTAATCCCATCTCTTTCCAAAATTTAACCGTGGCCCAATTAACAGCATTGGCCTGGACGGACAAATGTATGGCCATTTGAGGAAAATGTTGCCTCACCATCATAATTAGTCCAGGGTCAGACATGATCAAAGCATCAGGTCCCATGGCAACAACAGGCTCCAAATCTTTGATAAATGTCTTTAACTTTGCATTATGAGGTGCAATATTAACCACCACATAGAAAGATTTTCCTTGAGCGTGTGCCTCATCAATACCGATTTTAAGATTTTGGTGATTGAATTCATTATTGCGAACTCGCAGACTGTAACGTGGCTGTCCTGCATAGACCGCGTCTGCACCGTATGCGAAGGCATATCGCATGGCCTTTAACGTACCAGCTGGACTTAAAAGTTCTGTTTTCAAAGATTGACGCATAACAAGATAAAACTTTAATGAAATAAAAAAGCCTTTTTAACAAGGCCAAGAAATTTTTCAACCTTTTAAAAAAGCTATATGCAGATAAAATTATTTATCTTCATAATTTAATTTATCTAGGCAAGAGAACATGCCTCCGTTAACCGTCTGACCACTCTTTCTCGCCCAATCAGCGGTAAAAGCCCTCTCATCTCCGGCCCTTTATCCTCTCGTGTTAATGCCAGACGCAATGGATGAAAAAGAGATTTTCCCTTTCGACCACTAACCTCTTTCAAAATATTGGTCCATTGGCTCCAGGTCTCTTTCCCCCAAGGTTCAGTTGGCAAACATTCCAAAGCCAGATGAAGATATGATTTATCTTCATCCGCAACTTCAGGAATAATATCCTCATGAACCAAATCCCACCAATATCGCGTTTCAGACAATATATCGATATTGGGTCGGACAATATTCCAGAATTCTTCTGTAACAGCTTCAGGCAATCGATCTCTGACTTCTGAAAATTCCATTGTATGCAAACACTTTTTATTCAATGCCAACATTTGTTGAATATCGAACCTTGCTGGTGAACGCGAATATGAGGATAAATCATAATCCTTTGCCAATTCGTCAATAGACAACAATTGTGGATCTCTTGATGTCCCCAATCTTGCCAGATAGGAAACCACAGCTTTTGCCTCCAATCCATCCTCGCGTAATCGGCGCAAAGAGATACTTCCCAATCGTTTTGAAAGCTTACCCCCATCCTCGTCAAGCAGTAACGGTAGATGTGCAAACTGGATGGTATTTGGATGATCAGTCAATGCCTCAATCAAATCCAGTTGAACACCTGTATTTGTCACATGATCCTCACCCCGGATAATATGCGTAATGCCACTTTCAAGATCATCGACAACTGATGCCAAAGTATATAAAACGGTACCATCCGCCTTGATCATGACTGGATCGGAAATGGAGGATAATTTGACGTGACAGTCACCCATAACCAAGTCTTTCCATTTCATTTCACGCCCAGAAAGCATGAAGCGCCAATGAGGTTTTTTTCCGTTTGCCTCTGCTTCTTCTCGTTGTTCAGACGTAAGCTTAAGCATTGCCCGATCATAAATAGGAGGCTTATTTTGCCGACGACGCAACTCTCTCTTAAAATCAAGCTCCTGTTTAGTTTCAAAGCATGGATACAGACGCCCAGACTGTTTTAATTTTTCTATTGCCAATTGATAACGATCCATACGTTCAGATTGACGCATGAATTCATCCCAGCCAATCCCAAACCATTTTAATGCCTGATATATTTCCCGAACATATTCCTCCTTGGAGCGTTCAACATCCGTATCATCAATACGCAACATAAAGGTTCCACCATGATGACGGGCATAAAGTGCATTAGCAACTGCTAGACGGGCATTTCCTACATGCATTAAACCAGTAGGACTTGGGGCAAAACGTAATTTCATAATCTGTACTTGTATTTTAATTAACAAAGAAAACTTATATTATTTGTCGTCTTCAGGAAAATCATCCTCTTCCACCAAACGACGTGGATCAAGCGCACGCCAGTCCCTTTCCATTGGCGTAGCAACATTTTCAATAAACATCATAATGGAATCCGAAGAATCCCAATTCTCTTTTTCTTGTGAATCAACAACTTTCGCATCTTCTCCAAAAGCTGACCAAGCATCAAAGATTTCCTGTCGTGAAGCTCCTGGAATACGGCATCTTTCAACACTGTCCCGAACATAAGTTTTGGCGAATGCATTGGCATGTTCCAAACTGTAAAAACCGGCAACCACTTCAGTGACCTTATTTTTTTGCTCACTCGAAAGATCAAAGATCTGTACATTATATTCTCTCTTGTCTTCTTTGTTCTGATCTTCTTGATTTTGCAAATTATTTACCCCATTCATATATTATAAATTATCATATTCCCAAGTTAGGCATATACTGTCGGGCAAGATTAATCAAAAATTCCCGACCTTTTTTAACCAAAGGTTTGCCATTATAGGCAATAATATCGGCAGTTGCATATGTTTCATTCCATAAAACAGGAATGAATGAACCGGTCCCGACAATATCAACCGGGGCTCTTGCTTCAGAAATGATACGACATTTCTCGATATCAAACCCCGATGAGGCAATGATCTTAACCCTATCAAATCCGGCCTCATCAAGTTTTTTACGCATATACCATATTGCAGCCGCAGAGACACCTGTTCCTGCCAGATATGTCAATTCTTTTTCGGAACAATAGCGTTGAATTGTTTCAGGAGCATATCGCATTAACAGTTCATATGATGACTGTCTATTCAGTCCTTCAATGTATCGTCCACCATGAGTATCCAAGCGCAGCAAAACTTTACCCTGGGCCGCCAATTCTGGAAAAGCCTTACAAACCGCCAATCCATCCGTAATTTCTTGACCAAAGTAATCAACCAATACACCAAGTTCCTGATCTGGAAACTGCCCATGAAACATTTCAGCAGCTTTAAGGGTTGAACCGGCATAACCGATCAAGGCATGCGGCATTGTTCCAAGTCCATGATGTAATCCATAAAATTTTGAGGTTATCGTACTCGCAGTCCCGATAAATCCTTTCGCTCCGTTCTTTTTTTGTGCTGCCTTGCTACCAACCCATGCAGCATACTCCACCAACTCCTGCATTTCATAACCGGCACAATGTCGCGCATCCATCGCGATGAAGCTTGTATCTGGCAAAAGTTGGGTCATCTGAAACGCATTGCAGGCGGCAACACAACAGGCGCCGAGTTTTTGCAATAATATGGTTTCCAGTGTGACAAGCTGTTTAAAGGATCCCTTTAAGTATAGTATCGGCAACCCTGCTCCAACCCATTCCCCTTCTGGAAATGCCAGTTTATAACTGGCATTAATTTTTTCCCTTTCGATAATATGCTCTAGCCATTCAAGAGCAATACGAGGTGCAGAAATTACAGGACGTCGTAAAAAAACGGCATAAACAACTTCTGTATCCCCATATTGCTCGATTATTTTCTGTGTACGAACAAAATACATATCCGTACGATTTAATATTTCCTCATTATTACCAGGTACTGTCACAGCCAAGGTAGATGACAGAATTTTATCCACGTTCTTTTTCTCTAATCCATCAGTCATCCATTTGACTTTCAATAATATTACAAAACAATATTCCTGTTAATGAGCCGCAAAATTTCTTTTGGTCAACTCATCAGCAAGCAGAAAAGCGATTTCCAAAGACTGTTCAGCATTTAAACGAGGATCACAAAATGTCTGGTATCGTTTTGCAAGATCAGACTCCTTTAGATGATGGGCTCCACCGATACATTCCGTAACATTTGTTCCGGTCATTTCAACATGAATACCACCCGGAATAGCATTTGAAGAAGTCATTACATCAAAAAAACCTATAACTTCAGCAAGTATTGAATCAAATGAACGTGTCTTGACCCCGTTACTTGTTGAAATCGTGTTCCCATGCATTGGATCGCAAAGCCATGTAACAATATGGCCAGAATCTTTAATCCCCTGAACTATTTTGGGCAAATAATCCCTAACTTTTGCAGCCCCCATGCGACTGATCAGAGAAATACGTCCCGGTTCATTGTTTGGATTCAAAATATCCAACAATTTTAATAAATCTTCCAAATCGGCAGATGGACCAACCTTGATACCAACCGGATTTTTAACACCTCGCAAAAATTCAACGTGCGCACCATCAGGTTGACGTGTTCTATCACCTATCCATAAAAAATGCGCCGAACAATTATACCAGTCATCAGATGTTGAATCAATTCGTGTCAAAGCCTGTTCATAGGGCAATAATAAGGCTTCATGAGATGTGTAAAATTCTGTTTCATGAATTTGCGGCGTATTTTGTGATGTCAAGCCACAAGCTTTCATAAACGCTAGAGTTTCATCTATTCGATTAGCCAATTTATTGTATTGTTTTGCCAGAGGCAGGCGCTTGACAAAATCCAGATTCCAGCGATGGACTTCATTTAGATTAGCATAGCCACCATTTGCAAATGCACGGATCAAATTCAAGGTCCCAGCTGACTGGAAATAGGCAATTTCCATTCTTCTCGGGTCTGGAGTACGGGCCTCTTTCGTAAATTCAGCTCCATTGATAATTTCGCCACGGTATGATAAAAGACTCATACCGTTCTTATTTTCATGTGATGAAGAGCGTGGTTTGGCAAATTGACCTGCAATGCGACCAATTTTTACAACAGGAACTTTTGCTCCAAACGTCAGGACGACAGCCATTTGAAGAATAACCCTGAACATATCCCGAATGATATCAGCCGTAAATTCCTCAAAATTTTCAGCGCAAGGCCCACCCTGTAATACAAATGCCTTACCTTCCGCTGCTGCTGCCAATTGCTGTTTCAGTTTACGCGTCTCACCCGCAAAAACCAAAGGTGGATATTGGAATAATTTATCTTCGATTAATTTCAATACGGATTGATCTGGATATTCTGGCACCTGTTTAATTGGAAATGAACGCCAAGAATCTGGTGTCCAGTTCTTATTTACATTAGCATCAGACAATATCTTACTATCCATTGTAAATCCTGTTTCAATAAAAGCTTAAATTACAAATATTTTATCTAATATTTTACATTCAAACATACAATAACATTTTCCTAAAAAAACATATTATTTATCTTTTAATATAAAAAATTAACCATATTTATAAAATAATTAACCAGCAGCTTTAATATTGTATGGTGTTTCATATAATATACTCTATACAGATACACGATTTTTATATAAAACTTTCCTTAAATATCTTTGACCTTGAACGAATGGGAACAACAGTTAATGATGATTTTCTCTCGCCGGGCTTTTCTTGCCAGCTTAACCGCATTTATCCTTTATTCGGGTATTCCGCATGAAACTAAAGCTGCCTCCACCGTTCAAACTATTCGTGTCGGTATCATTAGTGGTCCTGAAGAGGAACTGGCCCTTACCGCCAAGGAAGTTGCAAAAACAAAAAACATTGATATTCAACTGGTCAATTTTGACGATTACAATATTCCAAATGAAGCGCTTGTTGGTAAAGATATTGATGCCAACGCTTTCCAAACAGTTCCCTTCATGGATGCGCAAATTCAGGCAAGAAATTATAAATTGGCCGTTCTTGGAAAAACATGGGCGGAACCACTGGGTTTTTACTCACATAAAATCAAATCCATCCGTGATCTTCCTGACCAAGCAAAAATCGCCATTCCCAATGATCCTTCCAATCAAGGCAGAGCTCTTAATCTTCTAGTAAAAGCCAATCTCATCCAACTACGGCAGAATGCTCCGGCATTACCTAGACTTGGGGATGTCATCAGTAATCCACATCATTTTCAACTTATTGATCTTGACGCCGCCCAATTATCCCGTGCCCTAGATGATGTCACAATGGCCGCGGTCAATACGAATTTCGTCATACCGGCCGGGATCAATCCAAAATCTGCTTTACTTAGAGAGGATATTAAAGACAGTCCTTATGACAATATCTTGGTTGTACGTAAAGGGGATGAAAACCGCCCTGAAATGAAATTGTTGCTGGAGAGTTTTCAATCCGATGCCGTGAAAAAGGCAATGGAAGATAAATTTCATGGCGCTATATTACCTGCATGGTGACACATTCTTTTCCTCAATGCAGTTTAATTGATAAAAATTTATGACTTCAGATTTACCCGTTATTGAATTTGACAATGTATGCAGAAATTTTGGCAATCATGCCGCATTATCCAACCTTACTTTCTCGATTCAAAAAGGAGAAATAGTTGGAATTATCGGACACTCTGGAGCAGGAAAAACAACTCTGCTACGATGTTTGGCGGGGCTGGAAAAACCAACAAGCGGTAAGGTCAAGATTGAAGGAAAAGATATAGCCCATTTGCCTGAAAAGGCTCTTATTCCATTGAGACAGCGAATTGGGCTGGTTTTTCAGCATTTTAATCTACTTAATTCTAAAAATGTTTTAAATAATATTGCCCTTCCCTTGAAAATTGCAGGGATTCCTAAAGCCAAGCGAATTGAGAAAGCAAAAGAATTGCTCGAACTGGTTGGCATTCCTGACAAGGCCCTCAATTATCCAGCCCAGTTATCGGGGGGGCAAAAACAACGTGTTGGAATAGCAAGAGCCCTGGCAGCCAATCCCGCCCTTTTGTTATGTGATGAGGCAACCTCTGCCCTTGACCCAGAAACGACACGTTCAATAATTGAACTTTTATTACGAATTAATCAGAAACTAAAACTTACAATTGTTTTGATCACTCATGAAATGAGTGTTATCCGCCTTTTAGCAGATCGAGTTTTTGTTCTGCAAAAAGGTAAAATCATCGAGGAGGGAGCAGTCGGTAAAGTTTTTGCTCATCCGCAATCGGAAACAACCCAACAATTATTGCAAGAGGAACAGCCTTCCCTTCCCCAAAGTATATCGCAAAATATTCATCCCAACCCTGACAGGAATGACCATGCCATTCTACATGTCGTCATGATGGGCAAGGTTGTAAGAGATCCCTTAATAGCTAATCTTCAAAAAGATTATCAAATTTCCGCAGTACTGTTGGAAGGAAACATAACCCATATACGTGAAACACCAATTGGCACGACATTTCTTGCCGTTCCTGCGGATCAATGGCAACAAACAATAACAGCTCTTACAAGCATGGGTGTTGAGACAGTTGAAAAGGTTGGTTATGTCCGTCTTTAATCTTGATCAAATAAATAATTTCATAAGTCAGTACTCTCATATTTCAACATATCAACTTGAGCAGTTATATATTGCTATTGGCCAGACATTGGAAATGACTCTAGCTTGTGGTTTGCTAACCTTGACAGGTGGATTACCTCTCGCCCTTTTCCTGGTTATCACCGCACCTGACGGTTTAAGGCCCGCACCGATATGTAATCGATCGATTGGATTCATTATTAATATATTCCGATCCATTCCTTTTATAATATTGCTAGTGGCCCTAATTCCCGTAACACGATTTCTTGTTGGAACCGCTATTGGCACGACTGCAGCAATTGTTCCGTTAACTATTGCAACTATTCCCTATTTTACCAGAATAGCGGAAGTTTCCCTTAAGGAAGTCGACCGTAATCTTATTGAGGCAGTTAAAGCAATGGGAGGAAGCAATTTTACAATTATTAAAGAGGTTCTATTGCCTGAAGCTTTACCGGGACTCATTTCCGGTTTTACCGTGACTCTAATCCTGATTATTGGAATATCCGCCATGGCTGGGACCATTGGGGCAGGTGGATTGGGTCATTATGCTATACAATATGGATATCAACAATTCAGATCGGATATTATGGGAATTGTAATCGTTATATTGGTGCTCATGATTTCAGGAATTCAATGGTTGGGAGATTATCTTGCAGGGAAATATAATCACCGTTAATCCTTAGATAAAATTAAAATTACTGATATTTCTGAAATCATCAAATATGTTTTTATTTCATTTTATGTTATAGATTGAAGAATAAACCCATCCATTTCATCACGGGCTTAACTTTTCAAATTTAGTATATTATATCAAGAACGTAAATTATAAATCTATATCAGCTATTTTTTTAGAGCCATAAAGGATAAATTATAATGAATTGGTTTAAAACTGGATTGTATACAGTTTTACTTTCTACGACTTTACTATCTGTCAAAACTTATGCACAAGTTACGCCAATCAATCAAGAAGAAAGCGGAACTTTACCAGGCTTATCCAAACAATCCGTTCAAATGAAATCCCAGGAAGCTGAAAAAGGGGGAGAACATATTACCGTTCGAGGACACCGTGAACCACCTCCCGGTTATACCTATGCGCCTTCCATGAACATGCAAAATGGACCAGATCCCGAGCATCAACAAGCTTTGGCTGAATCGAAAGACAAGGTAAGTGGTGCCAATCTTTCAAAATATGGTACCGCGTATCAGGAAAGTGGCCCAATGGGACAGGGGAAATTAGGGGATTCAACAGGAAATGGATGGTTAACCCCCCGATAATCGAACTTTTAATTTTGTTTATCTGTAACCCTTGCAACCTGACGAAGGGTTACAATTTCCTCCGCAGAGGTTGGATGAATACCGATTGTTTCATCAAAAACTGCCTTGGTTAAACCTGCCGCAACTGCAACTGAAAATCCTTGCAGCATTTCTGGTGCGTCATCTCCGACAATATGAAGTCCAACAACCTTTTGCGACGATTGATCAACGATCATTTTAATAAAGGTTTTAACCTTACGTTCCGTTAAACTATAGCGCATTGACGTAAAATTGGAGATATAGATATCAACTGCTCCTCTTAGTGCAGCCTCTTCTTCAGTTAAACCAATGCTTCCAATTGGTGGATTAAAAAATACAGCCTTTGGAATGTAGTCATAGTTACTTTTACGAATTTTATTTCCGAATAAACGATCAGCCAGGGCATGTCCTTGAGCAATGGCTACAGGAGTAAGATTAACAAAATCTATCACATCACCGATCGCATAAATATGGGGAATTCGAGTTTCAAAATCTTCATTAACAATGATTTCCCCTTTTTTCCCCTTTTCAATCCCAATTTTTTGAAGATTTAATCCTGACAAATTGGGATGCCGACCAGTGGCAAAAAATACACAATCTGTTTGCACCACTTCTCCGTTATCAAGATAAAGATGATATTGCTCACCTTGTTTAATAATCTTTTTTGGATGGGCTTTGACATGTTGGATAATATCCTTACGCTGTTCAATCGCATCATAGACAGCCTGACGTATATCCTGATCAAATCCTCTGAGGGGAACAGGTTGACGATAGACCAAATCCACATATGAACCCAGTCCAGCAAATATGCCGGCAAACTCAAGTGCAATATATCCAGATCCAATGATGGCAATATTTTCCGGACGTTTTGACAAATAAAAAGCTTCATCTGAAGTAATGGCGTATTCATTTCCTTCAATATCAAGTTTCGTGGGTGATGAGCCTGTTGCAATAACAATATGCTTGCCTGTAATAAATTTATCTTCTGCTTTTTCATCAGATAATACAGAAGATGAAATTTTAAGAGTATGATCATCTTTGAAAGAGGCATGACCTGTAAATAGATTCACTCCCGCCCTTTCCAACATGGAAATATAAATATTATTTAACCGTTTTATTTCCTTGTTTTTTGCCTCAATAAATTCAGGCCAATGATGGTGTCCGGGAACCGTATCCCATCCATATCCATGACTATCTTTGACCTGGTTGTTGAAATTGCTTGCATAAACCATAAGCTTTTTTGGTACACAGCCAATATTTACGCAGGTACCACCCCAATATTGTTTCTCAACAACCGCAACACGGGCACCATGGGAAGCTGCAATACGGGCACAGCGAACACCGCCTGAACCTGCTCCTATAACAATAAGGTCAAAGTCGTATTTCATGAATTATTGCTCCGCAAATGCTTTTTCAATTACAAAGGAACCAGGTGATGAACCGTTGCCTTCTACAAAACCTCTTTTTTCAAGAATTGACTTGGTTTCCGCCAACATTTCTGGAGAACCGCAAATCATAGCACGATCATGTTCGGGATCCATAACAGGTAAATTAATATCAGAAAACAGTTTCTCATTTTCAATCAGGGTCGTGATACGATCTCTTACAGGAAATTCCTCACGAGTAACTGTAGGATAATAAACCATTTTTTCTTTCACATATTCTCCCAGAAATTCATTATTTGGCAAATCATTTAAAATATAATTATGATAAGCCAGTTCCCCTTTGATGCGTACAGTATGGGTCAGGACCACTTTTTCAAAATTCTCGTATACCTCTGGATCACGAATAAGGCTCATGAAAGGTGCCAATCCGGTTCCCGTTGAAAAGAAATATAAGTTTCGACCGGGTTTCAAATTAGGAAGCACCAAGGTTCCCGTTGGTTTACGTCCAATAAGAACCGTATCACCGACCTTCATATGACATAAACGTGAAGTCAAGGGACCATCAGGAACCTTGATTGACAGAAATTCAAGATGTTCTTCATAATTAGCGCTTGCAACACTATAAGCTCGCAATAAAGGTTTGCCATTAACCTCGATTCCGATCATGCAAAATTGACCATTATCAAATCTTAAACTTGAGGTGCGCGTACAAGTGAAAGAAAAAAGACGGTCCGTCCAATGATGAACAGATAAAACCTTTTCAGCATTTAAGTGACTATATTCTTTAGAGGGCGGGGAAAGACGAAAAGAATCATCAATCATCACTGATTCTGTCATTATTTACTAATCTCCTGCAATATTGGTCAATTTATATGAAATTTATCTTATATATTGAAACCCAATTCGTCATTTTTAAAAAATTACCGTGTTTAAAATTATCTCTAATAAGAAAATACTGATAAAATTTTTTGATTCAATCTTATTTAATCAATTTTTTCAAATTATACATAAATATAAGGCATTAAAATAAAAAAACTTATATTATAAGTACAATATATTGCGAAAAACCTATATCATCTTTTATCTTGTATTCTAGATATGTAATAAATAATAAAATTCAATTTTTTAATCTGTTAAATCATATGAACTCATCCCCTGCTGAACTTGCCCTTTACAAAGTCTTACAAGAAACCCGGCTAGATATTACGCCTCAAGAAGAAAATCGTCTAAAAAAACTCATTGAACGCCAACTTGAAACTGACTCTGATACGATTGCACCAGCAAATTTTATAAAACTTCTCTGTACTATTCGTAGAAAGGGATGGACCAAAAAATTAACCCAGCTTGTCCAAAAAAAAAAATATGTTTGGGTTCAACCTGAAGATATTGCATGGGCGGTTTCGTTTATTCACACACCTGAACCCAATGAAACTAATTTTGAAAATGTATTGCGGCTTGCCCTAGGAAACCGTTTGAAACAATCAAGCGGCAATGCCCATGAGGCAATTCAGAATTTACAGCTTGAAACCAATAATGTCTCAGCTAGAACATTCGATAATGAACAATTGACAATTATGGCAGATACCGTTGCCATGGCTTTTGATATACAGGATAAAGATAGTTTTATTGATCAGATTTTGACAGATTATAAGATCAATAAAGAAAAAGATGAACAGTTACTACAAACAGCCAAGGCCCGTAAGAAACAGGAGATAAAACGACAAAGGGAATGGGAAAATAGCCTTGTAAGCTTCAAGGATATACCCGCAATATTGCATTGCTCGTCCAGGGATGCCCTAAAATGGATTGGGCAGAACAGAATTCCAATTGCCCAGAAAATAAAGAAACACGGAAAAGATATTTGGAAATTTGATCCTGTTGAATTGAGAAAATTACGCAATCAAATTTCAAGTTGGATCGAAGAAGTCCCTAAGGGAAAAAAGGGTAAATATATAAACCTTGGTGACCTCAATATCAAAAACAAGGTATTGGCCAATGTAGCGGCAATGGATCGATATGCAGGGCATTTTATAACAGCCCGCTCCCTGAAAAGACATATCACCATTGTGACTGGACCAACCAACAGTGGAAAATCTTATACTGCCTTGGAAACAATGGCTAAAAGTGAGAGTGGAATTGCCCTTGCACCACTACGTTTATTGGCGCATGAATTCAAGGAAGCCCTGGCGGAACGTGATATTGAGGCATCCTTGAAAACGGGTGAGGAGCGCAATATTATCCCCGGAAGCCGTTTTCTGGCAGCTACTGTAGAAATGTGCCCGATGGACAATCCTGTTGATGTGGCGTTGATTGATGAGGCGCAAATGCTGACAGATCCTGATCGTGGCGCAGCATGGACGGCTGCAATTATGGGCGTTCCGGCACGCCATGTTTTTGTTCTGGGTTCACCAGAATGTATCCCTATTGTCAAACGCATTGCCAATTTATGTGATGATCCCTGTGACGAGATTATTCTACAAAGAAAAAGTCCCCTTATCACTGCCAGTTCGCCAATCAGGTTATCAAAATTGAGAACGGGTGATGCACTTATCGCCTTTTCAAGAAGAGAGGTTTTGGATCTACGTTCTCTTCTAATGCAAAAAGGTCACCGCGTTGCTGTAATATATGGGGCCTTGAGTCCGGAAGTCAGGCGGGCGGAAGCAAAACGCTTCAATAATGGCGAGGCAGATATTTTAATCGCAACAGACGCTATCGGTATGGGATTAAATTTAGCCATCAAACGTGTTATATTCAGCACGATCTTTAAATTCGATGGTCAAAACAGGCGCCCCCTCACATCCCAGGAAATCAAGCAAATAGGCGGACGTGCAGGTCGATATGGCAAGCATGAAAACGGAATTGTAGGTATTATGGCTGGTGCGGGCGATCCTGCCTTCATCCATCGTAATCTGGAGGCCCCTCCAATCCAGGAAAATGATTTGCGGCCCCTGGTGCAACCTGACAGTGATATTGTTCAAGCAATTGCCAATGAAATCAATTCAACGAGTTTATTCGGTGTATTGACACGCTTGAAACGGGCTGTTTTACGTCCTGATGATCCCAATTATAGATTGGCAAAAATGGAGGAAACATTCGCGATTGCATCCTCACTGGAGGGAGTCGATGGTCTTTCCCTTAAAGATCGCTGGACATATTCAACATGTCCGGTCGATGACCGTGACAATGGCATTCATCGGCTTACCCATTGGGCAGCGGATCATGCTGCCGGCAAAACCATATCCGCCCCTGGATCTGGAAAACTACCGAATCCAGTCCAGGCATCCCGACGCGAACTTGAACGCGCTGAAAAAATGCATAAACGCCTGGTAAGTTGGCGCTGGCTATCCTTGCGTTTTCCCGATTTTTACCCAGATCTGGAAAATGCCGAGAAAAATACGAAGAAATTAAATGAATGGATTGAATCAGTTCTTCGCCAAAAACGCAGGAAAATTGAATTGTAAATTGTTGATTTTTACAAATTCTTTAATGAAACAAGATGATACAATAAATTATTACTATTTCATCCTGTTTATTTTAAAAGTGAATTAATCAAAATCTTTTCGATAAAATCGATTTTGGAGAAGGCAATGTCGTGGTTTTATCAATTAGGGTATCCACGACTTTATTCCTAACAGGCTTTAGTAAATTGGCCGTTTTAATACCTAACCTCCTTAATTTCCACAATCCTTTTTCTTCACGTGTATAAAGCGTTGCAATAGTGTTTGTCAGGGTAAACATCGGCATGGTTTTGATTCTTAACCGTTTTTCGAAATGACGCAATTGTTTCGATGTGCCGATTTCCTCTCCCCTTTTTAAACCTGCCAAAACTTCATCTGCTAGGATTTCCTGGGCAATCAGGGCAAAATTGTAACCATGGGCTGTGATAGGATGCATTCCAATAGCCGTATCGCCGACCAAGGCAGCATGTCTTGTTTCAAACCGGTTGGCAAATACAGTTTTCAAAGGATAAACATGCCGGGTGGAAACAAGCTCCATTTTTCCAAGCCGTCCATGTATGCGTTTCATTATTTCCAGATTGAATTGTTCGGCTTCCAACGATCTGACCCGATTCATTTCATCAGGAGGAAGAGACAATACAACAGAAGTGACATTATTATTCAATGGCAGTAAGGCAACAGTCTGTCCTTTGTCAAACCATTGCAAGGCAACTTGATGATGAGGCAACTCATGCTTCATACGACATACCATCATATGACGATGAAAATCATGCAGCAAATATCCAATTTCAAGACTGTCCCTTATTTTGGAGAAACGTCCGTCACTTACAACAGCCAGTTTTGTAGAAAAAACTGCATCGTCCTGATCTGCATTGGAATATTCAACCCGGGCATAATCAACAAAGCAATTTAATTTATTACAGCGTGTATTGGATAAAACAGTAATTCCTTCACGAGATTGAACCTCTTCAAATGTTGCCTTTCGGATCAGATGATTTGGGACAAGATAGCCAAGAGCCTCTTCGCCCTTTCCCTGCGTGTCAAAAATCAAAGGATTGTTTTCTTCCCCATTCTCAACCCTGGCCTCCCTGAGCGAAGAAATTTCATCTTGAGGAATACGGTCCCATATCCCCATTGATTTCATCAATGAAACGGAATGATGGGTCAAAGCTATTTCACGACCATCAAAAGAAGGTTCTTGCAAAGCTGTCATTGGGGCTGGATCAATAACAGTGACTTTCAGTCCAATCCCCTCCAGGGACAATGCCGCACTTAATCCTGCAGGACCCCCGCCAATCACAACAACATCCATCATATCTTTAATCTTTAACATCGTTTCATCTCTTTAACTATTTATGAATCAATTTTGAAATTTACTGCACTTCCCTGCCAGTTAGCGACATAATCATCCACTGAAACCCTTGGAGGTGCCTCAGATCCTTCCACAGGTGTTCCGATAAACATAAATCCGATCATTCTATACGGTTTTTTCAGTCCCAATAATTCCGTAATTTCAGGAACATCAATGGGGCCTGTAATCCATTTTGCACCAAATCCCAGAACATGGACAGCATTCAATATATTCATGGTTGCTGCTGATGCTGCCATCAACTGTTCATCAAGTGAGATAGACGTCTTGTCATCATGAAATTGACGAAATCCAAGTGCCAAGATCAAAGGGGCATTCGAAAAATTTTGCACTATTTTGGTTATATAAGCGGGGGGATAACAAGAATCCGGTTTTGTAAGGATCTTTTCCAATGATCTTACCCATTTTTCTCGATACTCTTTACCAATAATCACAAAACGCCAGGGACGTAAGCGCCCATGATCAGGAGCCCGCATCGCTGTTGATAAAATTTGATGCAATTCATCGTCATTTGGCGCAGGTTGAGTTAATGAACCACATGAAAAACGAGAAAGCAGAAAATCAATATTTGACATAAAATTATCCATTACAATAAAGTTATTTATAATTTTACCATTTATAATGTAAGTTTCATATCAAATCTAAACTTACTGTAATTTCCTCGAGACAAAAATACGTAAAAAGTATTATGAATTTAAGTTTTATTCATAAGAAATTCATGATTTCATAATTTCATTTCTTACTCTTTAATCTTGGCATTCCGGCAAAAGCAAGTTATTAATTGAATGTCAAATAAAATTTATATTTTAAAGTTATCTTTTATGAATACTCAAAGACAGGTATCCGTACATCGCAAAACCTCGGAAACAGATATCCAGCTCACCCTGAATCTTGATGGAGCAGGTCAGTCCAATATCGAAACGGGAATCGGTTTTTTTGACCACATGCTGACAGCTCTTACCAAACATGGCTTGTTTAACTTGGACATAATGGTCAAAGGCGATCTACATATTGATTTTCATCATACAGTGGAAGATGTCGGCATAACTTTGGGTCAGGCATTCCAGAAAGCGATTGGAGAGAAAAAAGGAATCTGTCGGTTTGGACAAGCCTCTGTTCCTCTGGATGAGGCCTTGAGCGAAGTCGTTATCGATATTTCTGGTCGCCCATACCTGGCATGGAACGTGTCTTTTCCAACAGAAAATATAGGAAAGATGGATACCGAATTATTTGAAGAATTTTTTCGTGGGTTTGTGATGAGCGCCCATTTGAACTTGCATGCAATATTGCATGCGGGTCGTAATTCCCATCATATTGCCGAGGCAACATTTAAAGCAGCTGCACGTGCTTTGCGAATGGCTTGTGAATTCGATTCACGTGCTTTGCATTCCATTCCATCAACCAAAGGTGTGTTGTGAAATATTTTACTGTCTATGCAAACCAAAACCAACCTTCCGAATTAAAACTGGTGCCTGAGGGTTTTTCCTGGCTCGTATTTATACTTGGACCTGTTGGTCTTTTTGTCCAAAAAAGCTGGATTCATGGATTAATTCTTTTAAGTGTCTGTTTTTCACTGATTATCTGGATACATCCATCTTTCTTCTTGATGGCTTTGGTACATTTTATAGTAGGTTGCTTTGCCTTCCACTTTCAAAGAACCGAATTGCAATGGGCAGGATGGAATCTTCAAACCGTAATTGCCGCACCCAATAAGAAATTTGCCCTTCTTCGTTTACTTGATAAAAAACCCCGTTTAACAAACTATATCAATTCATGAAACATAAACCCGAAAGCATTATTGTTATTGATTATAACGGCGGAAACCTTGCCTCCGCTCAACGTGCCCTGATTGCGGCGGCCCACATGATCAATCTGCCTGTTGATGTTGAAATCAGCAACAAACCAGAACATGTTCAAAATGCGGACCGTCTTATATTACCTGGTCAGGGAGCGTTTGCAGATTGCATGAGTGGATTGCAATCCATTCCCGGTTTGCTTGAATCGTTAAATGCCAAAGTTCGGCAAGGGACCCCTTTCCTAGGAATTTGTGTTGGCATGCAAATAATGGCTGAACAGGGATTGGAACATAAAACAACTAAAGGTTTGGGATGGATCCAGGGTAAAATAAAACCTATCGATACAACAGATTTACCTTTACCCCATATGGGATGGAATGAACTAAATTTTAAAGTAAATGCACATCCTGTTATGAATGGAATAAATCCAGGTGATCATGCATATTTTGTCCATTCATATGCTTTGTTCGCTGAAGATAACAAGGATATTATCGCTACAACCGATTATGGCATATCCATTCCGGCCATCATCGCCAAAAAGAATGCGATTGGCACGCAGTTTCATGTCGAAAAGAGTCAACAGGTTGGATTACATATTTTGGCAAATTTCCTAAGATGGAATCCTACCCCCGCTTAGCAAGTATTTATTAATTACAATGGATAACATCAACTCAAACCTACTTCCAAAAATCGAATTAGAACAAATTACCACCCTTGATAATGATGATGATTTGCATGCAATTTGTGAATCTCTGGAAGCCGCGATATTGGCTGGTTATCATTGTCGCTGGGTTAAGGCACCACCAAGACAATTGTTGGAAAGCTATATAAAGGGATCGTTACTTGTTCCCGAAAAAACTCTTTTCACAGGTCGAATGGATGGACATATTGTCGCATTTTGCGAGGTTGAAACACCACTAAAAGAAGAGGGATCTCCCTATATTGCTGCAAAAATCACCATTTTTGCAGTTGCACCCTATGCCATAAATGTCGGCGTCAGTAAACGTTTACTTCTAAAAATCGAACAGACCATTGCCCAACTAGGTTTCCCGATCATTAATGTGCAAATTGATGAAAGTCAGAAAAAATTATTTCAGTTTTATTTGAAAAATGGATATCATCATTGGGCAACCCACCCTTATTATCGAAAAATCAACGGGCAAATTTTCAGGGGATATTTTTTATATAAATCCTTTTTGAACCTACCATAATTTTAACTTCATGAAGTGTAACTTATTTATGTCCAGCTTTTCTTCAGCAGTCCATCCCCTAACATTATATCCCGCGATTGATTTGAAAAATGGTCAATGTGTTCGATTACGTCAGGGTGAAATGGATCAGGCAACAATATATTCTGACAATCCCGGTGAACAAGCGCGAAACTGGAATAATCAGGGTTGTAAATGGTTACATGTTGTTGACCTTGATGGTGCCTTTGCAAAAAAATCTGTTAATACAGAAGCTATTTTAAGCATTCTTGCCAATTCTCAGGTGCCTGTTCAACTTGGAGGTGGAATACGGGACCTAAATGCTATCGAATATTGGCTTTATAAGGGCATAAAAAGAGTTATCCTCGGTAGTGTCGCCGTTAAAAATTCCAGACTAGTTTATCAGGCCTGCAAATCCTTTCCTGGTCAAATCGTGATTGGTATTGATGCCAAAAAAGGATATGTATCCACCGAAGGTTGGGCGGAAACCTCTGAAATGAAAGCCCTGGACCTCGCCTTACGTTTACAGGACAGCGGTGCTTCTGCCATTATCTTTACTGAAATTGAACGAGATGGCATGTTATCCGGACTTGATCTTGAACAAACTGCCAATCTTGCCCATCATCTCCAGATACCGATTATCGCCAGTGGAGGCATTGGTAACCTTGCACATATTGAGGCATTACGAAACATTGCCAATCAGGAGCCAGGAATAGAGGGTGTAATTGTTGGTCGAGCCCTCTATGATGGACGCATTCGGATCAATGACGCTTTAAAGGTGTTGGAAACATGTTGAAAACCCGTGTCATTCCTTGTCTTGATGTTAAGAACGGACGTGTGGTCAAGGGAGTCAATTTTGTCTCCCTACGTGATGCCGGTGATCCCGTTGAACAGGCATTGGTTTATGATAAGGCAGGTGCCGATGAATTGACATTTCTGGATATAACCGCAAGCAATGAAAACAGAAACACCATCATTGATGTGGTGAATCGTACAGCGGAAAAAATTTTTCTTCCTTTGACTGTTGGCGGGGGTATTCGTACACCGGACAATATACGTGCGCTTCTTTTAGCAGGAGCGGATAAATGCGCCATTAATTCCGCAGCCATTAAAAATCCGGATCTTGTTAATGATGGAGCCAATAAATTTGGCAGTCAATGTATCGTTGTTGCTATTGACGCACGATCTGATAATAAAGGTTCATGGGAGGTCTACAGTCATGGTGGTCGTAATCCAACGGGTATTAATGTCATTCAATGGGCAAAGGAAATGACCAGGCGTGGTGCTGGTGAGCTTTTAATTACCAGCATGGATCGTGATGGTACGGGAAAAGGTTTTGATCTTGACCTTCTGAAAGCAATTAACAGTAATGTTCGTGTCCCTGTGATTGCTTCGGGGGGGGTGGGTCAATTACAACATTTTACCGAAGGCGCACAAACAGGAGCAACAGGATTACTTGCAGCCAGCGTTTTTCATTTTGGCCAATTTACGATTGAGCAGGTAAAAAAATCTCTGTCAGAAAACAACATTCCCGTCCGCCTTTCCTGATCTGTATTTAATAAAGGAAACAAGGTATGAAATCCAATCTAAATGGTGAAATTCTTGATCGTCTATATAAAAAGATTGAAGAAAGAAAAAATAATGACCCTCAAAAAAGCTATTCCGCCAAATTACTGAAAAAAGGGTCACACAAGGTTGCACAGAAATTCGGTGAAGAAGCTGTTGAATGCCTGATTGAATGTGCCACAAAAAATCCACAAAACCTGATCAGTGAAAGTGCCGATGTTTTGTATCATTTGTTGGCCATGTGGGTTATAACAGATATATCGCCTGAAGATGTTTGGGCGGAACTTCATAAAAGAGAGAAAATAAGCGGGATCGAGGAAAAGGCTTCTCGTAATTTAAAATCTTCAAAATAACAGGTGAAACAATGGCTTCAACTTCAGTTCGTTACGATTCTCAAAATATATTTGCTAAAATTTTGAAAAAAGAAATTCCAGCAAAAACAATTTATGAAAATGAATATGTATTGGCGTTTCACGATGTAGCCCCCAAGGCACCAATTCATGCCTTGGTCATTCCCAAAAACCCTTATACCTCCTATGCTGATTTTTCTCAACGTGCAGCCCCCGAGGAAATTGTAGCTTTTACCAAGGCTGTTGCACATGTAGCCAATTTATTGGGTCTTGACAAAGATGGTTATCGCATTATCAGCAATATTGGCAGGAATTCCGGCCAAGAAGTTTTCCATTTTCACTTTCATATTCTTGGTGGGAAAAAGTTACCATTTGCTTAATTAAAATTTTTCCATGATTATTAAAGCAGATAAAGAAACACCTTTAGCAAAGGCAATGAATAAGAAAGAAATCAAGGAATTCATTCGTCTTCTTGCCAAGTCACGTCCGGACGCTAAAACTGAACTGAATTATTCTTCACCCTACACGCTTTTAGTATCCGTTGTTTTGTCGGCTCAGGCAACTGACATATCTGTTAATAAAGCCACAAATAAATTGTTCAAGATTGCATCTACACCTGAAGCAATGGTTGCTCTTGGTGAGGAAAAATTAGTTCCCTTTATCAATTCCATCGGTTTATGGCGTGCCAAATCCCGAAATGTTATAGCGCTTTCCAAACAATTGATCGAAAATTATAATGGGCAAGTCCCGCAAACGAGAGAGGCTTTGGAAGCTTTACCCGGTGTTGGAAGAAAAACAGCAAATGTAGTATTAAGTGTTGCTTTTGATCAACCTGCCATGGCAGTTGATACGCATATATTTCGAATAGGCAATCGCACGGGTCTAGCTCCTGGCAAGACACCCCTCGATGTTGAAAAAAATCTAGTAACAAATATTCCCCGAGAATTGATTGCGAAATCACATCATTGGTTGATTTTACATGGACGCTATTGCTGTAAGGCTAAAAAACCTGAATGCTGGCACTGTCCTGTTGTGCAAATATGCCATTACCAAGATAAAAACATAAGTCCGTTTTGATTTATTCACTCAAAGCTTCGGGTAAATTCGGAATACCACGTTGAATTGGTTCCATAACCCATGGACGATTGCCTCTTAATGACAAATCATTTTTGATCTTGTTTGAATTCAACCATATGCTATGTGATCCATATACCCAGTTTTTTTCTTTATCAACGAATGATATATCAGGACATAAACGCTGTTCCCATAATAAAGAAATTTCCAACCGCATAGCATGACATATTTCAGCTTGGGAAAAGAAATTCTCAGGTTTTTTTAATATGATCAAAACATGTTCATCCAGCAATTTGCAATAAAAATCCTTGCAAAGAATATTTCTGTCATAATTGTGAGAAAATTGAATTCTCACTTTTGATACACCCAAGTATTGTTTCCATCCCTCAATCGTATATTTATTGCATCCATGCTGACAAATTACCCATATAAACCCAGTTCGTCGAATGGCAATCATTTGTCCATCCGCAGAGGTTACCAGATCAGGATTTTTACCCCATAAACAGGATATAATCCCTATCGTAATCAGAAGAATGCCGGTACTTTTTAATCGAGTCACGCATAAACAGATAATGCATAATCCAATAAAATAGCATGTCAACCCCCATCCAGGCATATCCTTAACCCATATAACCGCATAAGGGAAATCATTAACAATTCGGGCTGTATTAATTACCAAATTAATTCCATACGCCATCAAATGTAAAAAATAATAATCAATTCCTGTCCCAATAGTTACCAGGGATAGTAATCCAGTTGGCATGATCAAAAACATTGTTACAGGAACCGCAATCAAATTTGCCAAAATAAAATATAAATTCAGTTCATGAAAATGAGCCATAACAATTGGACATACTGCCAAGCCAGCTAGGAAACTGATCCATGCAGCCTCTGAAATATAGAAAAAAAATTTTTTAAACCACAAGTGTTCTTGGATTTTTTTAAAAAACGGTCATATCCCCAACCATATCCTGCAATTATAGCCATCACAGCTGCCATAGACATCTGAAAGGATACGTTCATGATCGATGAGGGTGAAAAAATCAAAATCATCAATGCTGCCAGCATCAAATTATGCATTGATAAACTTCGACGATCCATAGACAGGGCGAAAACGATCAAACTTGCCATTATCAGACTACGAATTGCCGGCAAATGAAATCCTGTAAGAAGAAGATAGATACAACCTGCAATCCATCCAATTGATAACGCAATCATTTTCACTGGCCAATGCAAGGCAATATATTCACTTCGCAATAAAAGCCAGCGTACTGTACCGCCAACAATCAACATCACCGTTCCCAGATGCAGACCAGCAATGGCCAATAAATGGGCCAGTCCGGCCACAGCAAAAACATGTCTGTTTTCTTGAGATAAATTCGCATCAATTCCGGTTAATAGAATTTGCGCAATTGCACCAGTCTCACCTGGCAATAAAATCCTGATACGACAGGCTATTTTTTCACGTATCAATTGTATTGAGGTTTTATCGCTTTTTCTAATTACGTTAATAGGAGCGATAGCATATCCATAAGCACCAATATTTTTAAACCAATCATGAAATTGCAAATCATAACTCGCCATTCTAACTGGAGGAAATGGATGCTTCAGCATCGCTTTAACCTCTATCCAATCTCCGACATTAATTTGGGAATGATCGGTATGGAATAATGTAATTTGAATATATCGATGCCATTCTTTCTGTTCAGATTCTGGATATGATAAAAAATGAACACGATGCACTAAAACACGGGTTTTTCCACTTGATAAAATCTCTATTCGACGAATTTTTCCTTTCATTGTGGCCGCATGCGTTGGCAAACGGTAAAAAGGTTCCTGTCGATGTGTTTGTAACCATGCAAGACAAAACCCTGATCCCAATAAAAAAACAACACAGTGAAAAATATAGAGATTTAGTTGAAGGGGATAACGCCATCGAATGACAGCCATTCCTATCAAACCGAATATTGAAAATATAAAACCATAAGATAAATCTGGTTCACTCGTAAGAGTGAAATAAATCAGACTTCCAAGACCCAATATCACAGGCATCCATAATTTCGAATGGTCAGTTTCCCTTACCAACAGAGCAATGACATTTTTTATGCTGTCTAAAATAGTTCAAAAACTCCATAAAAATATTTTTTTTCTAGACTTCATATCTTTATTTTTAATAATTAATATAAACATTATTTCAATTCACTTTTCATTCTACGTGCAAGAAAGATACCCATGACCGTTCGTACACGTTTTGCTCCAAGTCCAACGGGATTGCTTCATATTGGCAATGCTCGCGCTGCACTATTCAACTATCTTTATGCCAAACATCATCATGGCGAATTCTTATTACGGATTGAGGATACTGACAGAGAGCGTTCTACTCAAGAAGCTGTTGATGTTATTCTTGATGGACTGGCATGGATGGGGTTAACACCTGACGAACCGCCTGTTTTTCAATCGACAAGAATTAAAAGACACCAGGAAATCGCTCTTCATCTTCTCGAGACAGGAAAAGCCTATAAATGTTTCTGCACATCAGAGGATTTGGCTCAAATGCGTGCCAAGGCACTGGCTGAGGGAAAACCTCCCCGTTATAACGGATACTGGCGTGACCGTGATCCATCCGAGGCACCCTCCAATGCACCTTATACCATTCGCATCAAGGCCCCCAAAGAAGGTGAAACCGTTATTCAAGACCTTGTTCAAGGAGAGGTAACCGTCGCCAATATCGAACTGGATGACATGATTATCCTACGCGCTGATGGAACACCAACATATCAACACGCTGTTGTCTGCGATGATCATGACATGAATATCACCCATGTCATTCGTGGCGATGACCATTTAACCAATAGTTTTAGACAATTAATGATCTATCGCGCGATGGAATGGAATATACCCAAATTTGCCCACCTTCCCCTTATTCATGGTCCCGATGGTGCGAAATTGTCCAAACGACATGGTGCAAGTTCGGTTGTTGAATTTCGTGATGAAGGATATTTGCCTGAAGCTTTATGTAACTACCTGCTTAGATTAGGCTGGGGTCATGGAGATGAGGAAATACTCAGTCGGAAAGATCAAATTAGGTTATTTGATCTGGATGGTGTTGGCCGTTCTCCATCTCGAATGGATTATGCCAAATTAACACACGTTAATGGATACTGGTTAAGACAGGCAGATGATGTAAGACTAACCAAAGATGTATTGTCTCGTTTGAAGGGACGGAAAGACCTTGATTTAAGCCAGAATAATGAACAGAAAATCAAGTTATTGATGCCTAGATTGAAAGAACGCGCCAAAAATCTGAATGAATTGGCTGAAAATGCCTCTTTCCTTTGTATGTCAATTCCATTAAATTTTACGGACAAGGCACAAAAATTATTGAATGAAAATAATCGTGCCTTGTTGAGTAAACTTGTCGTGGAACTGAATGAACTACCTGAATTCACAAAAGAGTCTGTCAATAGCTGTCTACATGCATTTGCTGAAAAGGAAAACCTGAAATTGGGTAAAGTTGCCCAGCCTTTACGGGCGGCTGTAACAGGAAGCACCATGTCGCCAGGAATTGATGATACACTTCTCGCATTAGGCAAAAATGAGGTTTTGGCTAGATTAGGAGCCGTAATTAATGGTTAATTCCTTTGGACAGCATTTTCTTGGTATAGAAGGACTTCCCGAAGACCAGATTGAAATATTACTGGACCGGGCAGAAAACTATGCCTTACTAAACCGTTCTCGCAAGACCCCTCGCAATCTGTTGAGAGAACGTACGTTAATCACCCTGTTTTTTGAAAATAGTACCCGCACTCGTACATCTTTCGAACTGGCGGGGAAACGTCTGGGTGCTGATGTCATTAACATGTCCGTTTCCACTTCTTCGGTCAGCAAGGGGGAAACATTACTGGATACGGCCTATACCTTAAACGCTATGCGAGCTGATTTGCTTGTCATTCGACATGCACAATCTGGTGCCCCTGCGCTTCTTGCCCAAAAGGTCGATGCAAGTGTCATCAATGCAGGCGATGGAACTCATGAACATCCCACTCAGGCTTTGCTCGATGCATTAACAATTCGTCGCCACTTTGGAAAATTAACAGGTTTGACTGTTGCAATATGTGGAGATATAGCTCATAGCCGAGTTGCCCGTTCAAACATAATCCTTCTTAAAACAATGGGTTGCAATGTCAGGGTTATTGGTCCAAGAACCTTATTGCCTTCAACAATCGCTAAAATGGGTGCCACCCCTTATTACTCAATGGATCAGGGGGTTAAAAATGTTGATGTTATCATGATGTTACGTCTTCAAAGAGAAAGAATGAGTGCTGGATTAATTCCAAGTACCCGTGAATATTTTCGTTTCTTTGGACTAGATCGAAGACGGTTAAACCTTGCAAAGTCAAATGCATTGGTCATGCATCCTGGACCATTAAACCGGGGAATAGAGATTGATAGTCATGTTGCCGATGATCCACATCAAAGCGTCATACAGGAACAAGTCGAAATGGGTGTTGCCGTAAGAATGGCAGTTCTTGAAAAATTCTCTCACATAAAGGCGCAGCCATGAAACCAATTCTTTTCACCAATGTCCATTTAATTGATCCTCAATCAGGATTGGATCAACCGGGAAAACTTCTTGTCAAAAATGATAAAATTGCCGGGATAGATCTTCCGGAAACAGAAGGGCAACCATCAGATTGCGATGTCATTGATGGAAAAGGAGCCATTCTTTGTCCTGGTCTTGTTGATATGCGTGTAACCGTGGGAGAACCTGGATTTGAATATAGGGAAACCATTGCCACCGCAGCAGAAGCGGCTTCTGCAGGTGGGATAACCACCATGGCAATTCTACCCAATAGTAACCCCGCTATCGATAATCCCGCGTTGGTAACCCTGCTAAAAGCCAAGGGTGAAATAACAAAATCCATATCCATTCTTCCTTATGGTGCATTAACTGTTGGTTGTGAGGGAAAGGAACTTGCAGAAATAGGCTTGCTTCAAGAGGCTGGCGCCATTGGTTTCACGGACGGAGACAAGGCGCTTGCAGATACCCGTTTGATGATGCAGACCATGGCATATGCAAGTGGATTTGACGGATTGATCATTCAGCATCCCGAAGACCCCAGTCTGGCCAAAAATAGCAGTGCCACCCAGGGAGAGCTGGCAACAAGACTTGGTTTGCCTTCTGTCCCAACTGCGGCTGAAGCAATTATGATTGCCCGTGATTTACGATTGGCGGAACAAACAAATTGTCGATTACATTTTGGACATATTTCCACCGCGGAGGGACTTAATCTAATTCGACAGGCAAAATCAAAGGGATTTAATATCAGCTGTGATACCGCCCCGGTCTATTTTGACTTGAATGAAGAGGCAATTGGTGATTTTAGAACCTATGCCAAACTTTCCCCACCACTCCGTTCCGAAGCGGATCGTCTTGCAATCTGTCAGGGATTGGCAGATGGAACCATTGATGCAATCGCCTCGGATCATCTTCCAAGAGATGTGGATGACAAACGTTTACCCTTTGCAGAGGCGGCTCCGGGCGGAACAGGGCTAGTTACCCTTTTAAGTGTTACCCTTATTCAAGTCAAAAATGGCAATCTGCCCCTCGCAAAGGCTATTTCACTTTTAAGTAACAATCCTGCGAAAATCCTGCGTCAACCTTTCGGAACGCTTGCCAAAGGAAATGTTGCAGATTTATGCTTATTTGATCCGGATCAAACCTGGCAGGTTGAAGCGGGAAAATTACCAGGACGGGCTCAAAACACTCCATTTGACAATCGTGTCCTTCCAGGTGTCGTCCTTGGAACCTGGAAAATGGGACGCTGTATTTACAAAAGAGAGACCCTATGATTTGGCATATACCCCAATATGCATGGACATTAATGGCAGGCATTATCTTTTTGTCCTATCTGATTGGCAGCATTCCTTTTGGAATGTTGGTTAGCTATATTGGTGGAATAGGAGATATTCGCCAAATCGGTTCAGGCAATATTGGCGCCACAAATGTTTTACGTACAGGCAAAAAAAAACTAGCGGTTTTAACTCTTTTACTCGATATGGGGAAAGGTTCTTTTGCAATATGGTGTGCCTATATTTTTGCCATTAACTATACAGTTCAGGCCGAATCACTTGCCGCAATTTTTGTAGTAGTCGGCCATTGTTTTCCCGTTTGGATAAATTTCAAAGGTGGAAAAGGTGTTGCTACGGGGTTAGGTGTCAGCCTTGCCTTAACCCCTATTGCTGGTCTATTATCATGTATTGTATGGTTACTTGCCGCCAGACTGTCCCGAATTTCCTCTATAGGAGGGTTGTCCGCATTTGTTGCATGGCCTTTATTCATTATGATTTTCAATCATCTTGATCTTAAAACCCCTCTTTTATTTCCCGCCCTTCTTATAAGTTTACTCATATTTTTTCGTCATAGAACCAACATATACCGTCTCAGCAACGGTACAGAACCTCGTATTGGTGAAAAAAACCAAAAAAATTAAGTTAAATGTCCAAGAAACCATTATCTTCCACCCTATCTGTAAAACAATTACTTCCATATTTAAAAATTGCCAGAACGGAAGGGATCGGTGGAATCCGTTATCGACAATTACTTGACCATTATCAAACCCCTGAAGCTGTTTTGGAAATTTTACCAAAATTAAAACGTTCAAAAGATTCAACAAAAAAATTTCAAGTTCCTGATAATAAAATACTTCATAGAGAAATTGATCAAACACTTGAATTGGGGGGACAATTCGTTCTTCGTGGAACTCTGGAATATCCGCCCTTGCTTGATATGCTTGAAGATGCCCCTCCTATTCTGATTGCCATGGGCAATATCGAGTTATTAAAAAAGAGAAATGTTGCTATTGTCGGGGCGCGTAATGCTTCTATACATGGCATTAAAATGGCAGAAAATCTTGCGGCTGATCTATCCGCACATCAAATTGGCATAACCTCTGGTCTAGCCAGAGGTATTGACAAAGCAGCTCACAAAGGAGCCTTATACACAGGTTTCACCATTGCCGTAATTGGTTGTGGAATCGATATGTTTTATCCAACAGAACATAAAGACCTTCAAAAATCAATAGCAGAAAAAGGAGTTGTTTTAACTGAATTTTCTATTGGAACCCAACCTCAAGCCATGCATTTTCCACGCAGAAACCGTATTATTGCTGGATTGAGCTGGGGATGTATTGTCATTGAGGCTGCCCAGCATTCCGGCAGTCTTATCACGGCTAAACAAGCGCTTGATTATAACCGTCCCGTTTTTGCAGTACCAGGATCTCCCATTGATCCACGTTGTAAAGGAAGCAATAACTTGATTAGAATGGGGGCTATATTAACAGAAAATGCCATGGATATAATATCCGAACTCCCCCATCCCCTTATCCAAGAAAATACCCCTTCCAATACAGATCTTTTCACCTATTCTCCCGCAGCTGAAAACATATCCCTCCAGAACAAGAATCCTCCACAGGTCAATATACCTGATAAAAACAATTCAAGAACAATTGAAGATGATATTCTCTTCCTACTTTCTGCCACCCCTACACCTATCGATCTAATCTTGAGAAATGTTCATTACCCTACCAATGAAATTCAGAGTGCTCTTACCTTGCTTGAAATCCAGCAAAAAATTTTTCTTTGCCATAATGGCTATATTTTAAAATGAGGAAATCAAACGAATTCTTGAATTTTTCTTCTATTTTCGTTTTAATATGTAAATCACATCCATTTAAAAAATTAATTAAAAACCAAAATAGCAGTTGCTTCTTACTAAAGAAAAGATAGTATTCTGTTTCTAATTGAAGAAATCATTTTTACTAATCCGTCTGGAGAGAAAATGACAGACGTCATCGTTGTTGAATCGCCTGCCAAGGCCAAAACCATAAATAAATATCTTGGAAACAAATACACTGTTCTCGCCTCTTTCGGGCATGTCCGAGATCTTTCTCCGAAGGATGGAAGTGTTAGGCCGACTGAAAATTTTGCCATGGATTGGGAAACGGATGAACGTGGAAACAAGCAGATCAAGGCGATTGCCCAGGCCTTAAAAAATGCCAAAACACTTTATCTTGCCACTGACCCCGATCGTGAGGGGGAAGCAATTTCCTGGCATGTCCAATCCATTCTGAATGAAAAGAAATTACTTAAAAATATTAATGTCGAGCGTATTACCTTCAATGAAATTACCAAACAGGCAGTTCAATACGCTATTCAACATCCCCGGAAACTGGACCAACCTTTGATTGAAGCATATCTTGCACGACGTGCACTTGATTATCTGGTAGGCTTTACATTATCACCAATTTTATGGCGGAAATTACCTGGATCCCGAAGTGCAGGACGAGTCCAATCTGTTGCCTTGCGTCTTGTATGCGAACGTGAAGCTGAAATCGAGATTTTTCAATCCAAAGAATATTGGACCATTCATGGCACTTTTATCTCTTCATCCAATAAGGATTTCACGGCAAAACTTACCCATTTAAAAAACAAAAAACTTGAACAATTTGATCTAAATACGAAAAATCTGGCAAAAGAGGCTTGTACATATTTAAATAATCAACAGTTTAGCGTTCGTACCATAGAGCGAAAAAAAACAAGAAGGAATCCATCCCCCCCCTTTACCACCTCGACATTACAGCAGGAAGCATCAAGAAAATTAAGAATGAGCGCACAAAACACGATGCGTACCGCACAACAACTTTATGAGGGAATTGAAGTCAAGGGAGAAACCGTTGGTTTGATTACCTATATGAGAACCGATGGAGTACAAATGGCAAATGAAGCAATTCAGGCCATTCGTAATCATATCAATACCGAATATGGCGAAAAATTTGTACCAAAATCACCACGCAAATACACAAGTAAAGCAAAAAACGCCCAAGAGGCACACGAAGCCATACGACCTACACATATCAATTTCACTCCTGAACAAATCAGTTCTTATTTAACAGCTGATCAGAAACAGCTTTACGATCTTATCTGGAAAAGAGCTCTTGCCTGTCAGATGGAATCCGCAGAACTTGATCAAATTTCCATAACAATAACTGATGAAAAGCAGGAAAATTGCTTTAAAACAACGGGATCAACAATAACATTTGAGGGTTTCTTAAAAGTTTATACAGAAAGTTTTGATGATACAGATAAAGATGAGGCGGAAAATAAAAACAACAAAGGGTCACTCCTACCCCCCTTAAGAGAAAAAGAGACTCTTCAAACCAAAGAAATTTTGCCTAGTCAGCATTTTACTCAACCTCCTCCACGCTATAGTGAAGCCTCACTTGTTAAAAAGATGGAGGAACTGGGTATTGGTCGTCCATCCACTTATGCATCCATTCTCGGGGTTTTACGTGACAGAGGTTATGTTACTCTTGAAAATCGTTATTTTATTCCTCAGGATCGTGGACGTTTGGTTACTGCTTTTCTAACATCTTTCTTTAAACGTTACGTTGATGTCGATTTTACCGCCACGTTAGAGGGACAACTTGATGAAATTTCCGATAGTAAAATAGATTGGAAAAAAGTTTTACAGGATTTTTGGAACGATTTTTCCAATGCCATCGAGCAAACAAAAGAACTGAAAATCTCTGATGTTATTGATGCGCTTGATCATGATCTTGGCTCTCACTTCTTTTCCGAAACAACGGACGGGTCCGATCCCAGAAAATGTCCTGCCTGTGAAAATGGCAAACTTCATCTAAAACTGGGTCGCTATGGGGCGTTTATAGGATGTACCAACTATCCTGAATGTCAATATACTAGAAAATTAAGTCTGGATAATGCTGATCAAGAAGATAATGAGATTTTAAAAGAAGGCAGCAAAATCCTTGGAAATAATCCAGAAAATAATGAAGTAGTCTCACTTCGTAAAGGACCTTACGGATTATATATACAATCTGGTGAGGCTGATCCTGAAAATAAAAAGATCAAACCCAAACGTGCCGCTATTCCAAATAATATTGATGGAAATACACTTACCCTGGATCAGGCCATTGCCCTGTTATCTTTTCCAAAATTACTTGGAGAATATCCTGAGACAGGTGAAAAAATCGAAATCGGATTGGGACGTTTTGGCCCTTATATCAAAATGGGAAATATTTTTGCCGCCTTGGATAAAAATGAAGATATTTTATCAGTAGGATTGAATCGAGCCTTGGAGGTTCTTGCAAAAAAAATGGCTTCTATCCGTAATCTGGGGCTTCATCCAAAAGATAAGGAGCCTGTTTTATTAAGAAAAGGACGTTTCGGATTTTATATACAGCATAAAAAATCTGTTGCATCCCTACCAAAAGGTGATAACGGAGATAATACAACCCTAGAGGACGCATTGAAACTTCTCGAAGAAAAAGGAAAAGAGGTAAAGAAAAAATCAACGAAAAAGAAAAAAACAGTAAAAAAAACAAAAAAATAATATGATTTTCAACTAGATTATTGTGTTTTTTACGTGACAGATTTTGTTATTTTTATATTTAGGTTTTAATAATCTTAAAGTTGCTATAGCTTTTTTAATATTGGCTAACCTTATATTTAAAATATTTTATTGTCTTTGGAGAACAATCATTTTCCTCCTAATACGACATTTCTGTTTCTTTAGACTGACGCAAAATGCGATATGTTTTCTATATTTCATTTTGCAAAAATACAAACCTTTATTTTATTGTCTGTATATAATTCTTGCATTTAATACCTATACCCCTATATACGCACAATCCACTACATCCACAAAACCAAAAGATATCGCCCCGTTTAATCAACATAGCTACGAAAATGTCATCGCCACCGCATTGACTTTTCTACAACCCAGAATACTGGAAGAACATACGATAAAAGAATTGTCTTTATGGGGACTGAATGGCTTAAATGCCGTTGACCCCTCTTTATCAATTCATGAAATCGAAGATAAGCTTGTTCTTCAACAGTCTCAAAAAATTCTAGCTAACTATTCCTTGCCGGCAGATAACGATATACCCCAATGGGCAAAGACCATAACAGATATTTCTACCAAGGGATGGGAAAATTCCAATTTAATTCAATTGGCAAACAATCAAGGTCTTACCCAAGCTTTTTTTGATGAATTATTTGATCATATGGATCCCTATTCAAGATATGTCGCTCCCAATTTTGCATCCACGGATCGTAATCAACGAGGAGACGGTGAGGCAAATATCGGAATTACCATCTCCAAAGATAAAAACTATATCGTTATCAGCTCTATCAATACCAATGGTCCCGCTTGGTCAGCAGGACTTAACGTAGGTGAACGTATCTATAAAATAGATAGCAAACGTACCTATAAACAATCTGTTGATACAATTAATAACTGGCTAAAGGGCAGCAACAAATCATCTTTGACTCTTGTCTTGGGCTCACACGGTAGAAAAAAAACAAGAATCGTACGTTTGAAAAGAGAAATTGTTCCACCAGCGACCGTATTTGCATTTACAAATGATAACATAATCATTTTGAAAATAACCTCCTTTTCAACTTTCACTGCGGAAGAAATCAATCAGTATCTTGATCAAGCTGTTCAAGATATGAAATTAAAGGGACTGATTCTCGATCTCAGAGGAAATAGAGGAGGTGTTTTGCAACAGGCCATAACAAGCTCTGCATTATTGCTGGATCATGGTATTGCAGCAACGACACAAGGACGAGATCAAGAGTCCAATCACGTATGGGCAGTACAGGGAGGAGACATAACCAATAATGTTCCCATTGTTATTTTGGTTGATGGCAGAACTGCAAGTGCTGCCGAAATTTTAACCGCTGCGTTATCCGATCATAAGAGAGCCGTCGTAATCGGCAGCACAACTCTGGGTAAAGGTCTTGTACAAACCATTGCACAATTACCTGATGGTGGAGAGCTCTTCGTTACATGGAGCAGGGTTATTGCCCCCTTGGGATGGCCAATCCAGGGCTTGGGCATCATTCCGCAAATATGCACAAGTCGTGGAGTTAAATTCACTCAAAAACAAATGAATGAATTAATTAATGATCAATCTTCCTATGCACGTGATGTTATCTTTTCTAGACAATCACGTTTTCCGGTTGAAGCAAAGGACATTCTTCAAATTAGAAATGCCTGTCCCCCTGCCATCGGTTCAGATATTGATCTTGAGATTGCCGATGATTTGCTTCTTAACCCAAAGCTTTACCAAAAAGCACTTGATATGATCCCGAATGATTAAGTTGTATAGACAACCAAATTAGATTTTTCACGGTATTAATATTTTTTTTTGATTATTACATTGCCAAATGATAACAATTAAAAATTGCTCTCTTGTATTTATTTAAGTTTGAAAATAGTATATTGCTTCTATTCAAGTAAATTTAAACCATGTGATGTTTCAATGACATTTGATATATTTTTCGAACAAAAAATTTTTTTTACTTCTTTCTTCACTAAAAAAAGGGTATTTCAGTTCGAAGAATATTTTACTAAAACAATTTGCAGCTGATAGCTAGATTTAAGGAGTGAAAAATTAAGATGAGTTTGAAATTCCCTCTATTTGCTGCATCTATATTTAATATTTCTACCCTTTTATGTTTAACCACTTTTCTCATGCCCTCAACCACGATAAAAGCACAACCGGTTAAAGGTTTGTATGTAACAGGTGCTGGCGGGCTTAGTATCAATCAAGATCAAGTTGTGCGTCAAAATCCCATTATGCCTGATGGTCGCGATAAATATACATCAGGGGCCACTGCAGTAACGAGTCTAGGATATGGTCTTGGAAACGGTTTTCGAGTTGAAGTGGAGGGAAATTATCGCAACAATCCCTTGAAATATCAAAATCTCGGTTCTTATAAAGCCCGTGGTGAGGGCCGCCAACAAACTTATGGATTTATGGTTAACGCCCTTTTTGATATGGATGTGGGAAGCCCTTATATATTTCCATATTTCGGTGCGGGGATTGGTTATGGATGGTCTACAATGAATGGAGTAAAACTTCGCACCGCGGATCATCGTCTTACTGAACACATGGGAGGTACATTCGGACAATTCGCTTACCAGGGAATTGGAGGGCTATCATTTCCAACCCCTTGGATTGTTGGATTGTCCTTCATTACAGAATATCGATTCTGGACAATGCTGGCACCCCAAAGTCATACCGCCGATGTATGGGGTACCCAAGGAGGAAGAAACATTACCCATCCTTATGGTCATACTAAAGGCAATCGGGATACAACCACCTATTTTAACCATTCCATTCTACTCGGGTTACGTTATGAATTTAACCCTGCCCCTCCTCCTGCAACACCTGTTGATGACCCCCCTGTAGTTCCTAAGGCTAGAAAATCAAGATTATATCTTGTGTTTTTTAACTGGAATAGTTACAGCCTGAGTAATCGAGCGCGACTTATTGTCCGAGAGGCTGCCCAAGCCTACAATAACGTGGAAAACACCCGTATTGAAGCGGATGGTTATACAGATACATCTGCAAGTCCCGATATTAAGGGAAAAAAATACAATATCGAACTTTCCCTAAAAAGAGCCAAGGAAATCAGATCCGAATTGATACGAAATGGCGTTCCGGCCGGCAATATTGATATACATGGATATGGATCACAAAATTTGCGAGTACAAACAGGACCCAATGTACGGGAGGCACGTAACAGACGTGTGGAAATAATTTTACGCTAAATAGTTTCATCGTGGAGGGAATATCACATATTCCGGATTTCCCTTACGATACGGTTTTAAATAAGGATTTAAACCAATCCATTGAACAAAGGTGTTGATAGATAACGTTCCGCAAATGAAGGAACAATCGTTACAATGACTTTACCTTTGTTTTCTTTACGGGCTGCCAACTGAATACTCGCAAACAGAGCTGCACCTGAAGAAATACCCACAGGAATACCATCCAATCGAGCAACGCGTCTTGACGTGGCAAGAGCGTCACTTTCTGAAACCATCAGAACCTGTTTAAGTAAATCGGTATCCAAAATACCTGGTTTAAATCCTGCCCCTATTCCCTGAATACCATGAGGACCAGGCTCTTCTCCGTTAAGAACAGCACTTTCTGCAGGTTCAACACCAAATATCTCCACCTTTGGATTATGTTTCTTCAATCCTCTGGCAATTCCTGTAATGGTTCCACCTGTTCCGATACCGGCAACAACAATATCGACTTTTCCTTGCGTATCCTGCCAGATTTCTTCCGCAGTGGTATACTCATGGACAAGTGGATTCACGGGATTTTCAAATTGTTTTGGCATCCAGGCATGAGGTGTATTTTCTACAATTTCTTTTGCTCGAGCAATTGCCCCAGCCATTCCCAGATGACCTGGGGTCAGTTCAACCTGCGCATCAAGAAAACGCATCATTTTTCGACGCTCAATCGATGCCTTTTCAGGCATTGTAACGATCAGCCGATAACCTTTCGCTGCCGCTATAAATGCCAAGCCAATACCTGTATTGCCTGATGTTGGTTCAACCAGTACACTTTTATGGGGACTAATAATCCCTTCTTCTTCCGCCTGATATACCATCGCGGCGGCAATTCGATCCTTGACTGAAGATAAAGGGTTAAAAAATTCTAGCTTTAATAAAATATCAGCTTCGATATTATCCTGCTTTATTAGATTTCCTGGCCTTACAAGCGGTGTCCCACCAATTGTATCAATCAAAGAATTATAAATTTTACCTCTAGGTTGTGCCAACCCAAAACGATTATTTTTTGTCATAACAATTCCCATTACTCGTTGATTAAGGATAATAATCGCTATAAATAACCTATTTATGCAAAATATTTCCACATCACAGATTTTATTTATAAAAAATACTATTTTTCATCTTAAATAATTATTATATACTATTAATATTAGGATATAAATTTTAAATTAACTAAATATTTCTTTAAAACCTTAGGAAAAATATTTAATGCTCTTAAGACAAGATCGTGCCATTATCGCTATTCTTATTGTAACAGATATCGCCTTTTACTCAAGTCACAATAATACCGTAAGTGCTTCTGACATTTCTTCAAGGACAAAACTACCCAAAAGAAGTATTGAACCGATTTTACAACTTTTATCCAGAGCTTCAATCTTGGAAAGTACTCGTGGACCACGAGGTGGGTATCATCTGGCTAAACCAAAAAGACTACTTTCAATCGCTGATATCATTAAGGCCATTTCGGTTGATGAAAAAGAAAAATATGAAGAATTTACGTTTCCACTTTTTCAACAAGTTATCAAACCATTATGGCAATCTATTGATCAAAAAATCATGAAGGAAATAGCTTCAATAACGATGCAAGATCTCATCAGAAAAGCTGAGGAAAAAGGAATGAAGCGTCCTCGTCCCACAGCTATTAATTTTACTATTTAACGTAATGGTAAATTCAAATCATCATTTAGCTTTTCCTACGGTTTTTCGATGATGGGAGACAGCTCTATGACGTGTTACCTTTTTTCGAGAGGTCGTATTTTTGTTCGCGGGTTCTATAGCGGGTTTAGGAATCTGAACACCTGTATTGTCTACTGTTACATCTACTGACAAAACCGTTTTATTGCCCCCATCCTGATGTAAAAGATTCACAATGAATCTATCTGTTCCTGCATATGCCAAAGATGGCGTGTATCTTATATAGGTTCTTTTATCATAATTATAAACAAATGTCTTGCCATGTTCAGGAACAGTTGCAATACCAAAAGAGATGAAGTTGTTTTTGGAGTCAGGTTGCACAACATTGAATTCACATTGACCATCATCGCTGCGGACTGTCATCGTCGTTTTCCAACTTCCATCCGCTTCTTTGACTATAGGTGTTATTTGACAAACAGATGATTTTTTTGAATATTTAAAAGGATTGGCAGCCTCCCTATCGGGTTGGGCCACTGGTTGCTGATTATGTTGACAAGCTGCCAAAGCAATTCCCAATGAAGCCAAAATAAAAGATGAACGCAAACGCACGAAACTAGCCTCCATTTATTAAATCCTACCTATAACTTGGCAGTTTACAATATACAAACTTGATGAGAATATTAGTTTAAACCCGGATTGGTAAAAAAGATGTAAGAATTTATTCCTACCTTTTGTATCAATCACACATCCACTTACAAAGATCACTACCAGATAAAAACAAAATCACCAATAACTTTATGATATTTTAGATGAATTTTAACTTTTTTATTTTCGTTTATTATTGCAAAATGTGAATATAAACTATTGCATTATGTACAATTCCTGTTATATCCGATTTAATAATGTCATATACAACTGCAATAAACTTTTATAGAATAAATCCAATATTCTTTTAACTACCCAACCAATCTTTTTAGTTCATATCCGATTTGGAGCACTCAATGTCTCTATTAGTTAAACGCTTTCTCTTTTCTGGATTAATCGCTGCGGGAATGTTTTCGAATCCATCATGGGCTTCAACGGCCACTTGCAATAATTCCCCTTCTCACGAAGCTTTTAACATAGAAGGCTTGAAAAGCGAATTAATGGTGACAGCCCTTTCATGTCAGGCTCAAAATCAATATAACGCCTTTATCAATCAATTCCGCCCGATTGTTAGCAGTGAGGAAGTTAAATTGAAGGGGTATTTCCGGTCAAGTTACGGAAAACGCTCAGGAAAGGCATATCAAAAAGCATATGATGATTACATAACACAGCTAGCCAACGTACAATCCTCTCAGGGACTTAAAGCGGGAACAATTTTCTGCATTCAAAGAATGTCCATGTTTGATGAAATCAAACCATTGAAAACGGCAAGTGAATTGTCTCAATATGCAGAGGCAAAAGATATTCTCCAACCAGCATCTTATGAAATCTGTCAGGCACCTGCAACACATAAAAAAGGCAAAGTCGTTAGAAAAAGACGAATCACACGCAAAGCGGCTGTTCACAAAAAATAATCTCAAAATTTAAGAGTCATGAAGAAAACATTTTGTAAAAACGTGTTTGTATGCGAAATACACTTATATGAGCGATTTATTTTCTTCAAACAATTCTTCTAAAACCCATTTTGCAGACAAGAAAAATGTAAAAGGGATAAAATCTGTTACCAGCGATTATAACGCCAAAGACATAGAGGTTCTTGAAGGTTTGGAGCCTGTCAGAAAGCGACCTGGTATGTATATTGGTGGTACGGATGAAAACGCCCTGCACCACATGGCAGCTGAAATATTGGATAATGCCATGGATGAGGTCGTTGGCGGTTTTGCAAACACCATTCACATAAAACTTGAACAGGATAACAAATTAACCATTCGCGATAATGGACGCGGAATTCCTGTTGACCCTCATCCAAAATTTAAAAATAAATCAGCCTTGGAAGTAATTCTAACCACGCTTCATGCAGGAGGGAAATTTTCCAATAAAGTCTATAATACTGCTGGGGGTCTTCATGGAGTTGGATCTTCTGTTGTCAATGCCCTATCTTCTTGGATGGAAATCGAAATTGCCCGTGATAAGATGCTGTGGAAACAAACCTATGAACGCGGATTACCGATTACTCCATTAATTGAATGTGGTTATATACAAAATCGCAGAGGAACCCAAATCAGTTTTATTCCTGACATCGAGATATTTGGCAAACTGCAATTTTCACCGAAACAGTTGTATAGACTGTGTCGCTCCAAGGCGTTTCTTTATAAAGGTGTCACCCTAAACTGGTCGTGTGATCCTGAATTAGTGAATAACACTGATATTCCAAGGGAGACAATCCTGCATTTTGCTAATGGACTTGAAGACAGTTTGAAAGAAGAAACCGACTCGGACCAGTTGATCTGTCCTATATGGTCCGGTGACGTCAATTTACCCAATGATTCAAAAGGTGAAAATACAGGCAAAATTGAATGGTCTTTGGCATGGCTGGAAAAAGGTGAAAGCGGTTTGGCATCGTTTTGTAATACCATACCGACGCCATTGGGTGGAACCCATGAACAGGGCTTCAAAAATGCCCTGTTAAAAGGAATTCGGACATGGGGGGAAAACCGGTCCAATAGAAGATCCTCAATCATCACTTCTGATGATATGCTGGGATCTCTTGCGGCAAAATTATCCATCTTTATTCGGGATCCAGAATTCCAGGGACAAACAAAAGAGAAACTAAGCTCAAAAAATACAACCAAACTTGTTGAAACCGCACTACGGGATCGTTTTGATCACTGGTTGGCAGCCGATCCAAATCAGGCAGATCAACTTTTCTCTTTCCTTCTTGATAAAGCTGAAGAACGTTTACAACGTAAAGAAAACCGGGAAACAGTAAGAAAAAGCGCAACAAAACGTTTAAGATTACCAGGTAAGCTGACCGATTGCACAAGTTCTAATACCAATCAAACAGAAATCTTTATCGTAGAGGGAGATTCTGCTGGAGGATCGGCCAAACAAGCCCGTAATCGCGAAACTCAGGCAATTTTACCTTTGAGAGGTAAAATTCTCAATGTTGCAAGTGCTTCCAATCAAAAATTAAATAATAATCAGGAATTAAAAGATTTAATAGAAGCCTTGGGTTGTGGCATAGGTTCCGCATTTGATATTGATAAACTACGCTATGGTCGCATCATTATCATGACAGATGCGGATGTTGATGGTGCGCATATTGCTTCTTTATTGATGACTTTTTTCTATCAAGAACTTCCAGAACTTATTCTCCAAGAAAAAATTTATCTGGCTCAACCACCCTTATACCGTCTTAGCCAAGGAGATAAAATTATTTATGCCATGGATGATAAGGATAAAGACCGTAATTTATCAAGGTTGAACCAAAAAAAAGGTAAAATTGAAGTTTCTCGTTTTAAAGGTTTGGGTGAAATGCCACCCAAGGATTTAAAGGAAACGACAATGGATCCCAAACACCGTATCCTATTGAAAGTCATCATTCCTCATGATGAAAAAGAAATCACGGAAACACGTGTTTCTGATTTAATGGGAAGAAAATCAGAAATGCGCTTCCAATTCATACAGGAGCATGCCAGTTCTGTTGATTTACTGGATATTTAATTCAATTATATTATAAATATTCGTTTTATCTGCCATGGAAAGGAATTATTAAATTCCTTTCTATTCGTTGTTAAAACATTTTATCGATGCCTAGAAAATTAAATCTTTTTATTTAGGCACCTTCTACACCATGTCCAGCCATCCACCGAGGTTTTACATGCTCGTCAAACTGCTTTTCATCAATCAATCCCGATTTTAAAGCCGCCTCTTTAAGACTTAATCCTTCAACATCCCCCATATGGGCAATTCTCGCCGCTCCATCATATCCTACGACAGGTGCCAGAGCTGTAACAAGCATTAATGAATTATCAATATATTTTTGAATACGCGCATTATTTAATGTTGTCCCTTCGACTGAAAATTCACGAAAGGCTTTAGCTGCATCCCTTAACAATCGGCTGGCGTGTAGCGTATTCATGATAACCAGCGGACGCGTTACATTTAACTGCAAATTTCCCTGTGAGCCAGCGAAGGCAACGGCAGCATCAAGACCCATGACCTGCATGCAAACCATGATCATTGCCTCACATTGAGTCGGATTGACCTTTCCAGGCATAATTGACGACCCCGGTTCATTTTCAGGCAAATGAAGTTCTCCAAGTCCACATCGTGGTCCTGAAGCGAGCCAACGAGTATCATTTGCTATTTTTAATAGAACAACCGCAACGCCACGTAACGCAGACATCGTGGCCACCATAGCGTCAAGTCCACCCAAGGAGGCAAACTTGTTGGGCGCTGTTACAAAAGGATAGCTGGTGATTTGAGCGATTTTTTTAGCAATTGCCTTGGAGAAACCTTTTGGCGCATTCAATCCTGTTCCAACAGCTGTTCCACCTGCAGCCAGTTCAAACAATTCTTTCTCTACTGATTTTAAACGATGTAAACTTTCCTTTAATTGAGCAGCCCAACCAGACCATTCTTGACCAACGGTTAAAGGAACTGCATCCTGTAAATGGGTACGACCGATCTTTACAACATCCATCCATTCCTTAGCTTTATGCTCAATGGCATTATGTAATTTTTGTAATTCTGGAAAAAGATGCCTTTCCAATTCCATTACCATAGCGACATGCATAGCTGTCGGGAAACTATCATTGGAAGACTGTCCCATATTCACATGATCATTGGGATGAACAGGTTTTTTGGAACCGATCTCCCCCCCTAAAAGCTGAATGGCCCGATTGGCAAGCACCTCATTTACATTCATATTGGTTTGTGTACCTGAACCCGTTTGCCAGACACAAAGAGGGAAATGATCATCAAGCGCACCCTCGGCTGCCTCTTCAGCAGCCTGAATGATTGCTTTTGCCTTCGTTTCATCCAAACGGCCCGCTTCACAATTCACCTCTGCGGCGGCATGTTTAACAATACCGTAGGCATGATAGACCTCACGCGGCATGACATCCCCACCAATATTGAAATGATGCAAGGAACGTTCAGTCTGTGCTCCCCAATAACGATCCGCAGGGACCTCAATTTTTCCCATTGAATCACTTTCTTGACGCAATCCTTTTTTATCAATTCCAATTGCCACTTCGCCAGAAACAGATTTGATCATAATTTACCTTTTAAAAAAATTATTAAAATAATCACTATAAATCATAAAAAAAACCCACGCATAAGCCAAGAGAGGCAACGTGGGTATTAATCAAATATATTCGCTTAGACTATCAAATCTTAGCGAACAAAAATACTGTGCATATTATTAATATTATCGGCCACAATATGACCATGATTCATCAATTCTGCTATACGGTCTGAATTTGTAAAGGCAGTCACTACCGGATTAAAAACCGATAAGAAACTGTTTGGATAAATCCCCATCCACAGGATAATTACGGCTAATGGTACCAAGATTGTCATTTCTCTTGCGTTTAGATCCCGAATTGAATTGATAACCGGATTAACAATTTTTCCAAATATGACATTGCGATACATGACCAGCATATAAACAGCACCTAATATCATGCTTGATCCCCCCAGGAAAGCAACCCAGAATGATATATGTAAAACTCCAATCATGACCAGCAATTCACCCACAAACGAACCCGTACCAGGCAGTCCAACATTGGCCATGATAAAGATCATTCCAAGCAAGGCCAGTTTGGGCATTTTACTAGCGATACCTCCAAACGCCTCGATATCTCTTGTACCAATACGATAGGTGACAGCGGCAACACATAAAAAAAGTGCCGCAATTGTTACCCCATGAGTAAGAACCTGTAATAGGGCGCCATCAATTCCCTCTGGTGTCAGAGAGAAAAATCCTATGGCAATAAGACCCATATGAGAAAATGATGAATAGGCTATAATCCGTTTAATATCTGTTTGTTTATAAGCGATTATTGCACCATAAATAATCGCACATATACCCAATCCCATAATCAGCATTGCATAACGGTGAGATGCCTCAGGCAACATTAAAACACAAAATCTTAATAATCCATAGGCGCCTGCCTTAGACATGACGCCAGAAACCAGCAAGGTGGTCGACGCCGGACCCTCAACATATGCGGCTGGTAACCAGGCATGCAGAGGAAAGAGAGGCAATTTGACTCCAAACGCGAGGATAAAACCCAGCAATAACCACCCCTGGACAGCAGGTGAGAAAGATGCGTGCATTAAAACGGGAATATCCGTGGTACCTGTATTCACCCATATCCACAAAATCCCAATCATCATAAATAAAGAACCAGCAAACGTGAATAAAAAGAATTGCAAAGAGGCAAAAATCCGTTTCGGACCTCCCCAGATTCCAATTAACATGCTGCTTGGCAGCAGGGTCGCTTCATAAAAACAGTAAAATACAACCATATCTAGCGCGGAAAACAGGCCAACCAATGTCGTTTCCAACACCAGAATAGCAACCATATAATCACGGATACGATCCGTGATCATCTGCCATGCGGCCATTATTCCAATCAGGGTCAATAAAGTTGATAGGATAATAAAAAATAAACTGATCCCATCCACGCCAACATGATAGGAAACACCAAATCCCGAAATCCATGAATTTTGAATTTCAAATTGATATCCATCATGTCGAGGATGAAATTCACTCCACATAACAATTGACAGACCAAATGTTATGATACTTGTCCATAAAGCAATCCAACGGGAAGTACGTGCAACCTCTTCAAAGGATCCACGCATAAGAAAGATGACCAAAGCCCCAAGCAAAGGCAAATACGTTACTAATGTAAGCAGTACTGAATGCACGGTATTCTCTTTTTTAATCTATTTAAACGTAACAATTGTTCGATTATATACAACTTTCTGACCATATTGCCCAGAAAGTTTTTATTTTTGTCAATATTACTTAAAATTAATTTTTCCTTAATATCAATTTATTAAGAGCGATGAAATAATTTTTCCATATCTTTTTTGCTCCATTTCAGCCATGTCGGTCTTCCATGTGAACAGGTTCCTGCCCTTGGAGTGGCCTCCATTTGACGTAAAAGGGCATTCATCTCTTCCTCATTTAAAGAGCGGCCTGCCCTTACACTGTTATGACATGCCATTCTGGCAAGAATAGCATCAAGTTGGGTATGGACGGATTCAATATCATTAACCGACATCTGTTCTTTATCCTGCAATTCTTCGGCAAGATCAATCAAAAGCGACTGTGCGGAAATGCTTCCCAAAAGTTGTGGTAGAGCCCTGACCAGAATCGTTTTTTCACCAAAAGATTCTATTTCTATTCCCAAATCGGCCAAACTGTCCTTAAAACCCATAAGACAACGATAATGAACAGCAGAAAATTCAATTGCTTCCGGTATGAGTAAAGGCTGTGTTTGTATTCCAGCCTCTAAATACTGTTGACGTAATGCCTCATGAGTTAAACGTTCATGAGCTGCATGCTGATCAACAATGACAAATTCTTCATGTTCTGTTACCGCAACAATATACGTTTTGAAAATTTGTGCCACGGCATATCCCAAAGGCAAGGTTGCAGTAGTTTTTTGATATTTTTCATCAGGAAATCTTGATAACGTATCTCCAACATCCTTGAAAGATAATCCTGCTCCCAATTCAAAACTGTCCCCGGCACATGCATCTTCTTCTTGAATAAATTCTTTATTGTTTATACCCATTCTTTGCTGATACGCGGGATATTGAATAGAAGCTTTTTTGGGATGATATTGTGTGATGGGAAAAACGTGCAAAGATTCTGGATTAACATTTACAACTCCCGCACCAATAGCCAGACTCTTTTGAATGCTACCAATTATCAAGGCTCGAACTGCAGCTTCATCAGCAAAACGCAATTCAGTTTTGGCAGGGTGTACATTCACATCTACCTGATCCAAAGGTAGCTGCAGAAAAAGTACGGCAACAGGATAACGTCCTTTTTCAAGAACTTGACGATAACCAACACGAATAGCCATTTGCATTACTGGATCAGCAACAGACCGATCATTAACAACCATAATTTGACCATTTGTTGTTGCCCGATTTACAGATGGAGCACTGATGAAACCGGATAATTTCAAATCCCTCCGATCGAAATTCAACATGATCAGTTCTTCATCATGAATATCAGAAAACACTGCCAAAATACGATCTTTTTGCGATTGAATCGGTAGATTCAAAACGGTCTTACCATCTTTTATAACAGTGAATGAAACATCGGGGTGAGAGATGGCCAAACGCTGTATAATCATTTCACACCGATTATATTCAACTCGAGCGGTTTTCAAGAATTTACGTCGTGCAGGAAGCGCATAAAATAAATCTTCTACAACAACTTGTGTTCCCATTTGACCAGCGGCCGGACTAGGGTTTATAATTTTTCCACCTTCAACCGAGATCTGCCACGCACTTTCCGCCGATTTGACACGCGAAATAATTTTCAATCGGGCGGCGGCCCCAATGGAAGGCAGAGCTTCCCCCCTAAATCCCAATGTTTTAATATTTACAAGATCATCTTCAAACAATTTTGAAGTACAATGTCTTGAAACTGCAAGAGGCAGGTCGGCAGCCTCTATTCCACAACCATTGTCAATGACCTGAATATGATCAATACCACCGTTATCAAGATTGATCTCAATTCTGCCTGCCCCTGCATCAAGCGCGTTTTCCACAAGTTCTTTAACAACGGCGGCAGGACGCTCAATAACTTCTCCTGCAGCAATTAAATTAACTGTATGTTCGGATAAAGGGCGAATAATCATTATTCTAATAATGACTTGGAGAATTGCAAATTTTTTTATAACCCTCTTTTGTCAAAAAACCTATTTTTGCGTCGTTGTTGGTGTTGCCCCGTCATCAGGACGCAAACCCAAACTCAAATTATTATGTAATCGTTTATTTTCAGCCGCACTGTCAACAGCCAAATCTGAAGGCTTGCCATTTTTCCAGAACATGACCTGGTCAACAAAACCATTCTGCGTGACCAACTCATTATGACGCTCCTGATCAGCTGATTGATTGGCATCCTGAATCAACCGGGTTTGACCCTGGCTTGGAACATCTTTCATGCCTTCCAAGGCAACATCGGGAGAAAGAATTTCCAATGCCTGCTGACGTATGGACTGTTCTTGAGGTCTGACTCCATTTTCATCAGGCTTCATCAAACTATCATTAGGTGGCATTGATAAAGGCGCGCGAGTCGTAACGGTATATTCATCAGGCATTGATCTTTTGATACCAAATGCACGGGAAACATCCTGACCGGAACAGGCAGAAAGCAAGACAACAACACCGATTAGGGATCCCATGGGCAATAAAAATTTCAAACCTGATTTACGCATTATCATCCGTCTTATTCCTTAACAAAATCCGTAAAAGCAATAATAGTTAATAATATGAATCTATTTCGTATCATATTAAACTATTCTTCCCAACCAAAAAAAGCATCCATTAACAAGATAATCACACCACAAACAATTGCGCTATCTGCAACATTGAAAACATACCATGACCACCCCGCAACATGAAAGTGAATAAAATCAACCACCGCGCCAAAGCGCAAACGGTCTAAGATATTTCCCAACGCTCCGCCAACAATGGCACCCAGACTCATGATAACCCAGATTTTACGGGCACGAATCATCCATATGAATAAACTTGCCGCAATCACAAAAGCGGAAACAGAAAAAATAACGGATCCCCATGAACCAAACTGGCTCAACATGCCAAAAGTAATTGCCCTGTTCCATACCATAGTGAAGTTGAAAAATGGAATCACGGGAACAGAACCTTTTTGGGGCAAATTTACTATATTGAGAATACAGTATTTGCTGATCTGGTCCAGCAAGAATATCAGAAACAGCATTCCTAATCCCCAATACCATTTTTTCAAATGATTAACTTGCACGACAACGGAACTTTTATTCATGAAAATCCCTAAACCAAATATTACGAAACAACATCGATACAACGCAAGCACAATTCTGGATAACTTGAATTGTCTCCCACTTCATCGAGAACTTTCCAGCAACGTGCACATTTATGTCCTGTTGCTACCCGAATACGAGGTGCGGCATGACCCTCTCCACCCTGTTTGGTTTCCACTGAATACAAAGATGCCGAACCCGGTATAATATTGATATCAACCCGGGACACAATAACCAGTTCAGCCCAGTCATAATGGCCAAACAAGGCGGCTTCTTCCTCTGAAAAATTCAATTCTACAGCAGCTTGGAGCGAAGACTTGATAATCCCTTCCCGACGCATATTTTCAATTTCCGTTGTAATGATACGACGAATGGAGCGTAATTGAATCCAACGTTTTGCCAGATTATCATTCGACCATTTCACAGGTATGAGAGGAAATTCTTCCAAATGAACAGTTGCATTCTCACCAAAGCGAGCAGTCCATGCATCCTCTGCAGTAAAGCATAACACCGGTGCCAACCAAGTACATAAACATCTATGCAATACATCCAATACGGTTCGAACCGCCCTACGACGTATATCCTCTTTTTTATCACAATAAAGTGAATCCTTGCGGATATCGAAATAGAAAGCCGACAAATCACTTGTACAAAAATAGTGTAAAGCAGGATAAACCCCAACCCATTCATGAGTATGAATAGCTTTTTGAATAACCTGATTCATTTCATAAATACGATGCAGAACCCATTGCTCAAGTTCAGGAAGATCCTCATAATCAAGTTTTTCCTTATCTGAAAACCCTTCCAAACCTCCAAGAACCCAACGTAACGTATTTCTTAAACGTCGGTATAATTCACCTTGCTGTTTTAAAATCTCTTTTCCAATTCGAAGATCTTCATTCGTATCAGAGTTCATTACCCATAAACGCAAAATGTCTGCGCCAAGTTCATCATTGACATTCTGGGGTGCAATAACATTACCGAGGGATTTTGACATTTTACGTCCCTGTTCATCCATTACAAATCCATTAGTGACAATGGCCTTGTAAGGTGCAACTCCACGTGTTCCCACACATTCTAGCAACGATGACTGGAACCAACCACGATGCTGGTCGGAACCTTCCAAATACAAATCCGCAGGAAAATTAAGTTTGTCCCTACCCAGGACAAAAGCATGCGTTGAACCACTTTCAAACCAAACATCCACAATGTCAAACACCTGTTCGTATTCTTCACTATTGTAATTTTCACCAAGAAAACGCGAGGGAGAAGAATTATACCATGCATCTGCACCTTCTTTTTTGAAAGCTTCTATAATCCGTTGCATAACTTCAGCATCCCTTAATACCTCACGGGTTGCCTTATTGACAAAAACGGCAATTGGCACACCCCAGGCACGTTGCCGGCTAATACACCAGTCGGGACGCGAGGCAATCATGCTGGTCAAACGGTTACGGATTTGTGCGGGAACAAATGTAACATCCTCTAGAACTGACAATGCATTCTCACGAATTTTTCTATTATCATCCATTGCTATGAACCATTGCGGGGTAGCACGGTAAATAATCGGGGCCCGTGATCGCCAGGAATGAGGATAAGAATGCACGATGGAGGATTGGGCAACAAGACCAGTAAATGGTTTGTTTGCATTCCTTGCCTCATCTCTGGATAAGTTTAACTCTTCACAGACAGCTTCAGCCGCCTTGAAAACATGGATACCGGCAAATAGAGGGACATCCGAAGCGTAACGCCCATCATCTTCAACATATTCCGTTACACCAATTTGATGTTGCTGACATAAATAAAAATCATCTTCACCATGTGCGGGAGCACAATGAACCAATCCTGTTCCCGCTTCAGTCGTGACGAACTCGCCTGCTAATAAAGGGACATCAAAATCATAGCCTTTTCCCCTCAAGGGATGCGCTGCAACTGCACCTGCCAACGCGTTTCCTTCAAGCGATGCCTCTTCCTTGAATTCCGTAATACCTGCCTGTTCACAAAATGAGGCCAGCAAATCCTGTGCAATAAGAAAATTAGCTCCAATGGACACGTGGGAATCAGCGTTAACAGCTTTAACACTGATAATTTGATAGGTTATATCGTTATTGTAAGCTATGGCTCGGTTAGCAGGAATTGTCCATGGAGTCGTTGTCCAGATAACAGCCGAGACATTTTCCAATAAATGCTGGGGGGTTGGATCTTTGACAAAAGGAAAAGCTACAAATATAGTTGTCGATGTATGATCATGATATTCGATCTCGGCCTCAGCCAGAGCCGTTTTTTCAACCGGGCTCCACATAACAGGACGCAGGCCACGATATAAACTGCCATTTAATAGAAAACGACCAATTTCTTCAACAATGGCTGCCTCTGAACTGAAATCCATTGTTGCATATCGGTGATCCCACTCTGCCTGAACCCCAAGTCTCTGAAATTCGGATGATTGAATTGACAACCAGTTTTGGGCATAGCTGCGACATTCTGCCCGAAATTGCAATACCGGGATATCATCCTTGTTTTTACCTGCCTTGCGATATTTCTCTTCTACCTTCCACTCAATGGGCAAACCATGACAATCCCAACCGGGAATATATCGAACAACCTCTCCATTCATACGGTGGGAACGATTAATCACATCCTTGATAATCTTGTTAAGTGCATGTCCGATATGCAGATGTCCATTGGCATAGGGAGGGCCATCGTGCAGGGTAAAGACCTTTTTCCCTTCCAAAATCCGTTGATCCGATTGCCGGATAATGGCCTCATCCAATCCTATTTTTTTCCAACGTTCCAAAATTTCAGGTTCCCGTTGAGGTAACCGCCCACGCATTGGGAATGAGGTTGAAGGTAAAAAAACTGTATCTCTATACAGGTCGGTAGATTTGGATTCAGCCATGATTTCGTTCTAACTGTAAAATTAAAGTAGATTAAGACAATATTTGATTTTATAAAATAAAACCAATTTCTAAAAAATAAAATTTATCATTATTAATAATTCTTTTTTACAAGGAATTAACAGAGTCATTTTTTATTTTAAAAAATTCTTTCGCATTATTTGCATCCCGGGCTATTTGTTTTTTCAATTCATTCAAATCACTAAAACGTTTTTCATCACGAATAAAATGATACAAATAAACCGTAATCTTTTGACCATAAATATCCTGGTTAAAATCAAACAAATGGGCTTCCAGACAGGCTCTGGTCTGTTTTCCAATTGTTGGACGGTATCCGAGATTGGCCACTCCTTCGTGCATTCTCCCATTGGCCAACTGAATTTTAATCGCATAAACCCCGCATTTGGGCTCTACCTGTTCCCCCAACTGTAAATTCGCAGTTGGAAAACCAATTGTCCTGCCCCTTTTATCCCCATGCTCCACTATATTCTGAATGCACCAAATCCTACCCAAATAATGGGCGGCCTTTTCAGGATTACCATTTTTCAGACAGGAACGGATAAGGCTGGAAGAAATCACCGTTCCCTCTTCCCGCAAAGGTTTTACAATCGTAACGCCAATACCCAGTTTATCCGCTTCAGAAATCAAAAAATCGGTATTTCCTTGACGATTGTGCCCGAATACAAAACCCTCACCGCAAGCTACATGAAAAATCCCGAATGATTTATAAAGAATTTGATGAATAAAATTCTTTGCATCTAGCGCAGCAAATTCTTGATCAAATGTTATCTGAAAAATATTTTCAACACCCAGAGCGGACAAGGCTGCATTTCGTTCATCTGCATTCGTCAATCGAAATGAAATTTCCCTGCCTTCGAAAAGCTGTCTTGGATGAGGTTCAAAAGTTACTACAGATAAAGAACGGTCTGGAAACTGTTTTTTTAAAGTCTCCAATAAATAAGCGTGCCCACGATGCACACCGTCAAAATTGCCCAAAGCTGTTACAGAACCCCGGGCTGATAGCGGAATTGCCTGTCCGTTTGTATAGATAGTCGTCATAAACGGCAAATTTTCTTTCGTTATTAATCTAAAACCTCTTCTGAAACAACAAAACCTTATTTCTGTGTTTCGGATGATACAGGGTTTTTTTCCTTATTATCGTTAAAGGAAACAGAGGTATCCCCTTTGTTGTCGACATCTGGCAAAATTGTCTTGCTTTGTGGAGAAGAGGTTTCATCGTCGGCAATATTTTTCTTGAAAATCTTGATACCCTTGGCCAGATCCCCCATTAATGTTGAAATCTTTCCTGATCCAAAAACCAGCAAAACCACAATCAATACAATCAGCCAATGCCAAATACTCATACTGCCCATAATATATTTATTCCTTACACAACTTACACATGCAGACAATTTTCGGAAAATTCAATCGATTTTTTCTAACTTAAACACAGGAAATATCATAATTTAATTAAAATTATCATACTATATTTTACTTTTAACACCAAATTGCAAATCACGCGGTTTTTTGTTGCCTCGATCACGACTTGTTGGGAATAATAAAACCATAAGTCGCATATCGCTTGATCCCGATTTTTCCCGTAGGAGCCCACCAAACCCTTACCAAAGACCAGTCATTACGTGATGAAACATCTATAATTGGCGCCTTGTGATCAATTCTCTGCGCTTCCCAATTGGCATGATCAACAATAATCGTGCGTGAATCCTGAAGTTTTTTTACGACAGAAACATGCCCATAAGGTAATCTGGAAGTTTTACGAAAAACCAATATTGCCCCCGGTTCTGGCCTTTTGGTTCTATAGTATTTCCCTCTTGACTGATACCACCAACTATAGGCTGCCCCCTGAAGTTCAACACCAGTGATCTTGCGGGCATAGGGTGCGCATTGCAAGGAGCCATGATAGCTTCTTCCCCCTCCACAGGCAGCCAGCAAGGGTAGAATTCCAAAAAACATGATTAAGACGCGAACAAAAGATCCTGATTTCATTTTCCCCTATAAAGAACGTATTTTATTGATACATTCTTCTGCCTCTGCATGGGTCATCGATAAAACTTCTTTTGAGATTGTAAACGAAAATCCACGCCTTGCAAGGATCATTTGTTCACGATCCTTCAGTTCAGCTGTTTTTTTTAACAAACGCTGACGAAATGGTCCAATCTTCCTTTTCCGTGCATAGGCCAAAGCGGACAGCAGCTCAAGATGATCATCATGATATTCTTGCAAGGAGGACTGAATTAAGGAGGGATTGATTCCCTTTTGTATAAAACGTCCCTGAATTTGTTTTTTGGAACATCCCGCACGGATCAAGGATGGCATTTTGGAAAAAATAAATCTGTCATCATTAATACCGCCATTTTGCTTCAATTCATTGACAATCTGATCAATCTTATCGTATGCGTTCTTGAGAATTTCATCGTAATCTTGATCGTCCTCCTTTTGAATTTGTTTAATCCAACGATTGACTTTCTGCCTTAAAAGTTTAACCAATCCTGCCTCGGTATTATTATAACGGGCAAGATAATTCAGTGCATACTCTTTTAAGTCAGGAAGCTGTATCCTGTTTGACATGATTTGCATCACTTCCCTTTAAACATTATCCAATCAATTACCCTTGATTATATTAGGAATAAATTGACTTTTTTTTCTCAATCATTAATTATGTCTGTTTCCTTCAATAAAATCGACAAGAGAGATTATGATTTCCGCTTTGATGCCCACCTATAATCGTGCAGACCTTGCCTTTGACCATGGAAACGGCGTGTGGCTTTTTACGGTTGATGGGCGACGATTTCTGGACTTCGGGGCTGGAATTGCAACATCATCTCTAGGTCATAATCATCCCCTTTTGTGTAAAGCTATTTCGGAACAGGCAAAAAAAGTCATTCATGTTTCCAATTTATACCAAATTCCTCAGGCAATAAAATTAGCCGAAAGATTAATAGCAATAAGTTTTGCCGACAGTGTGTTTTTTTGCAACTCTGGGGCAGAGGCAAACGAAGGAGTCATAAAGGCTATTCGTCGCGCCCAATATAAAAACAACCATCCAGAAAGAACAGATATCATCTGTTTTAATCACGCTTTTCATGGAAGAACTATTGCAACTTTGAATGCGACAGGCAATCAAAAATATCTGGAGGGTTTCGGACCTAAAATACCTGGAATCAAACATATTCCAATACATGATATTGACCTGGTGAAAGAAGCCATTGACCAGAATACGGCAGGATTTCTGATCGAACCCATACAAGGCGAAAGTGGAATCACTGTTATTTCTCCTGATTTTCTAAAGGCATTGCGACAAATCTGTGATGAGAATGATCTTTTCCTAGGATTTGACGAAGTTCAGTGCGGAGTTGGCAGAACAGGTAAATTTTTTGCCTATCAATGGACAGATATTGAACCTGATATTCTTTCATTGGCAAAGGGTATCGCCGGGGGCGTACCCATGGGCGCTTTTCTTGCCAAGGAAAAAATCGCCAAACACATGACCTTTGGAACGCATGGATCAACTTTTGGGGGAAATCCTCTTGCATGTGCGGCTGGAAATGCAGTTATGGATATCATATTGAAACCTGGATTCCTGAAAAATATACGGGAAACAGGACTGTATCTAAAGGAACAACTGCAACAATTAACCGACATTTATCCAGATGTTTACGCTGAAGTTCGCGGAAAGGGTCTTTTATTGGGATTAAAGGGAGCCATTCCTGCAAACGAGATACAAAATGCGGCCCTAGAGCAAAATCTACTGACCGTATTGGCAGGAAATAATGTCATTCGCATAATTCCTCCCCTAATTATAACCAAGGAGGAATGCCTGGATGGTATTCACCGGTTAAGAAATGCTGCCGAGCAATTACGTAAAAACCTGAAATCTGTTCAATGAGTAATTTCTATGAATAACCCAATTATTTCTCAATCAAAAAAAATAAAACACTTTTTAGAACTCAAAGATATTAGTAAACAAAATTTAAGAGATATAATCACCCTCGCCTCTCAAATCAAAGGAATGCAGGAAGATAGAAAATATCCCTCACATCCTGCCCAACCTCTGAAAGGACGTTCAATCGCACTTATCTTTTCGAAACCTTCAACCCGTACGCGCGTATCTTTTGAGGTGGGAATTCATCAACTGGGCGGTAATCCGATTGTTTTATCAACCAGTACAATGCAGATTGACCGGGGCGAAACCATTGCCGACACTGCCCGTGTTCTTTCAAGATTTGTGGATGGCATAGTTCTTCGAACAGGCTGTACCGAACATTTGACCGAATTGGCACAATTAAGTTCTGTCCCCGTTATTAACGGATTGACTCCCGCCTCGCATCCTGGACAAGTCATGGCTGATGTCATGACCTTTGAAGAACATAAAGGTCCTATCAAGGGACGTGTAATTGCCTGGGTTGGCGATGGTAACAATGTTGCAAATTCTTTCATTGAAGCTGCCGCACAATTTGATTTTACTCTTAAATTAGCCACCCCACCCGATTTATTGCCCTCAAAAACCATACTGTCATGGGCCAAAGAAATGGGGGCAGACATTCAGCTGACCACAGATCCGAAAAAGGCAGTTAAAGATGCGGATTGTATTGTTACCGATACCTGGGTTAGCATGTCTGATAATGATTCTGAAAAACAACAACGCTTGAAATTATTGCATCCTTATCAAGTTAATCTCGATTTAATGAAACTAGCCGCACATGATGCCATTTTCATGCATTGCTTGCCTGCCCATATCGGTGAAGAGGTAACCGCTGAGGTTTTTGAAAGTAAACAATCAGTTGTTTTCGATGAAGCTGAAAATCGTCTTCATGCACATAAAGCCATTCTGATTTGGGCTTTGATGGGTGATAATTGGCGTGATTACGGCTCCCGTTAATTCCATTCTTGAAATAGACAATATTTAGCCTATCTTTTCAAAAAAGATTTCTCGGCTATTCGCTTTTTTCTTGAGAAGATAACCATGAAAAACCTTCATCATTCCAATAATGATCGACCCAATGTTCCAGATATTACCTACGGCAAGGGAATTACGCCTTTTTTCTTCCCTTCGGCAAGAGGAAGGCTCATTCGTTTGGGACCTGTGGCTCATTCCATTCTTGAACGCCACAACTACCCAGACTGTATCACCAAACTGGGAGGTGAAGCTTTGTCATTAGTTGCTGGCCTGGCTTCATCATTAAAATTTGAGGGATCCTTTTCTTTGCAAATCAAGGGAGAGGGAGTCGTGTCAATGTTGGTTGCTGATTGTACCCATAAAGGCGAGCTACGCTTCTATATTCGTTATGACAAAGACAAAATAAATGATTTTACTGAAAATGCATCAGCAAAAACACTTTTGAAAAAAGGATTATTCGTTCTGACCGTAGACCAACAAGACAAAAAAGACAATTATCAGGGGATGGTTGAACTGACAGGAGAAACACTTGCAGAAATGGCGAGTCACTATTTTAAAAATAGTGAGCAGTTTCCCTATTCAATTCAATTATATTGCGAATGCTATCAAAATAAATGGCAAGCTGGCGGCCTAATTCTTGAAAAAATTGCCCATGAAAATTCAATCGTTTTGAAACCAACCACTGAAAATGATGAAAAAGAATGGGAAACAATATGTATTTTAGCCAACACTTTAAAAGCTTCAGAGTTATTTGATAAAAATCTGGCTTCAGAAAAATTACTTTATCGTCTTTTCAACAGTTTGGAATTTTCTGTTGGCAAGCCGAAAAGTGTCGCTTATGGTTGTCGTTGTTCCCGATCAAGGTTACAAGAGGTCTTGAACAATTTTTCCAAAGATGAACTTGATGGCATGGCAGAAAATGGAAAAATTATCATGACATGCGAATTTTGCTGTTACGATTTTATTTTTTCTCGTAAAGAAATCTAATAAAAATAATATCGATTAATAAGCAAATTCAAAATAATGTTAAAATTTTCTATTTGTTGAATATAAACAAATGTGAATTCTATAGAATTTTTACTAATTATAATATTCACTTTTTAATTTTTAAATGACCAAAAAACAGATAAAAAACTGTTTTAATAAATAACACCTAATAAAATTATGATTTCTTCGTATTGTTTCAAACAAATAAGCTTTTAACTCTCTATTATCATAATCATTGTCATATTTTATTCTAAACAAATTATATCATTCATAAAATTGGAATAGTAATATGATATAATTTTTTCAAAAGATTTGTTATCATGACTAAATTTTGGAATAGGATTATATCATGATAAACAGGTTAAATATATACGTATAATTAACCTGTTTTAACGTAACCAGCAATTAATGAATTTATAAATATCAAGGGGTTGTCATGTCATTCGAATTACGCAAATCGTTATCATATCGATTTAAATTTTATTTATCTGCATTTTTATGGATTAGTCCGGTCGTGATATTATCAGCTTGTGCACATAAAGATACCACTCAATATGCACCACTAACATATGATTATCTAACCCCTATATTCCTGAATGTTGGACAAATAAGCATACAGGATCATTCTAACGCAAATCAATATCCAAGGAATATTTCCAATTTAAGCCCGACCCCTCCCGCCATGGCTTTGAATAACATGGTTAATAATCGTCTTAAAGCAAGAGGCACATCCGGAAAGGCTATATTTACAATCAGCCGAGCTTCTTTGCAAGAAAACAATGATGATGCCGTTTACGGGCAAATTGATATTCGTCTTGATATTTATAACAACAATAATAGAAAAGTTGGCTCAATTCAGGTCAGTACAAATCATACATACCAGACTGATCATAATAAGGGAGACTTAGATAGCCGAGCAAATTTATATGATATTACCCAAAAAATGATGCAAGATGTCAATGTGGAACTAGAATATCAAATTCGCAATCATTTGGAGCCCTGGATTGTTGATGCCACAGGCACACCAATTTCAGACTCAATTAAAACACAGGATTTGAATGATAAGGCATCTTCAACCGCTGTAAAACATGATATGTCCCCTCCCGATCACAGGACTATAGCACCTGCCACCAACAAACCTTCTGCTTCAAACGCAGATTTAAATGCTGTTTTCCCTGATGGCATTCCCAACAATGAATCTGCCGCACCCCCAGTCCATGATACACAACCTGTTTCTTCAACTAAAGGTAAATATCCTGTTGGGGTATTGGGAACACTGCCTCAATCAGCCATTTCCAAAAAATACTAGATTCTAAAGCAATAACAAGGAAAATGAACGTACACCCTGGGCGCCATGGATCAATACCCCTTCAATATCTGCGGTGGCCGAGGGACCTGTATGTAGTGCTGCATAATGATTTCGCCTCCATTCCGGACGTGCATACGCATCATGCAGGTTTTCCACGATTTCAGAGCTGTTCAATAAAACGACCAGATGTTGCGGCAAATAACCCAAAGTATTTACAACCAGATCTTTTTCGGTAAGACAAACAGATCCTGTTTCAGCCACACCAAAACTTGCCCTGACAACTGCATAGTCAATATCATGCAAACTATTCGGAGGCGTTTGATCCGTTATATTATAATCACCCTTTATTTCCTTAACAACAGAACAGATATTCTTTGCGTTTGAAAGTTTTTCATAAATCGAATCAAAAGGATTATCGGCATGATTTTCCAGTAATTCACCCCCCATCTGCTCAAAAACTTTCTTAAATTTTTTTATCAAATCAAGATCATTCTGGTGAAACAAGGGAACAGAAGGAGGCTTAACATATTCATCAACACAGGCCTTGCGGATTTTGCCCAAAATGATATCACGACTATTCATTAACACTTTCCTTTTTCAGATAATTCTTTTCATACCAGCCATGAAAGGTCTCCTTGGGTGCAGGTGGCAAGTCTCTCTGCTTTCCCCATTTATTGAGGTTATTGTAAACAATAAAATGTGGGAGATATTTCAATGCCCGATCGGCATTTTTTATCGCGGCCCTGTACAGGGCTGGATTGCCCAAAATTTTCCCGGCGGCCTGCATCAATATTCTTTTTGCAAGGGACAATTCACCCTTTTCTGCCAATGTCTCTCGCCACTCAAAAATTTGTTCATGAATATTGATTTTAACAGGACAGACATTGGAACAACTGCCATTCAAGGTTGAGGCAAAGGGAAGATTGCGAAATTTATGGGCATTGTATCCCGGACTAAGTATCAAACCAATTGGCCCTGCATAGGTACTTCCATAACTTAATCCACCACTACGACGAAACACGGGACATGTGTTCATACAGGCACCGCAGCGTATACATTTCAAGCCTGCCTTGAATTTCTTGTCAGCCAAACGGATGGAACGCGTATTATCGACCAGTATGACATGCATTTCCCCCCCATGATGTCTGGGCCCCCGGAAATAAGATGTATATTGTGTTATTGGGGAACCTAGCGCACTACGTGACAATAAACGAATGAATACTGCCAGATGTTCAAGTCCTGGAACTATTTTTTCAATTCCGACCGTTACAATATGCAACCCGGGTGTATTGGCAGAAAGATCGGCATTCCCTTCATTCGTGCAAACAACCACCGCACCCGTTTCAGCAACCAAAAAATTTCCTCCTGTCATGCCAGCTTCGGCTTTCAGGATCAAGGGACGATTTGTTTCGCGCTGGGTTTCGGCAAGATAATGTATATCATTATTGCCCGCCTGTGCCCCGAGAGTTTTGGTAAAAACCCTGGAAACATCCGTACGGGATTTGTGAACAGCCGGAACAACAACATGACTTGGATCCTCATTGTCCAATTGCTGGATCCGTTCACCCAGATCCGTTTCAATTACGTTGATCCCCTCCTTTTCCACAGCCTTTCGCAAACCACATTCTTCCCCAAGCATGGATTTGCTTTTCACTAAAATTTTGGTCTGGCGTTTTTTCATCAACTCGATGGCAATCGAATTACACTCTTCAGCATTTTGCGCCCAATGAACATGAATACCATTATCTTTGGCATTTTTTTCAAACATTTCGAGATAATGAGCAAGATGATCAAGCGTGTGCTCCTTGATATCCGAAGCCAACTGTCTAAGTTCCTCCCATTCTGGGATAAGATGCATTTGCGCATCACGCTTTTTACGTAAATCCCATAAACGGTTATCATGCATTTTCTCGTGGGCCTGCGCAGCGATAAAGCGATTGGCGGCTTCAAGCTGATCTATGGGTTTATTACCTTTGACAACCGCGCCCCTTGCGCCAACTTCATGTTGAAGCGCCGCATCATTCACGTCTGAATTAATATTGACATTCATTGTAGATCTCCATTCAGAACGCGTGCAATATGGGCATATTTCACGGGAATTTTCATCCGTTGCGCGCATCCCTGCTGATGCATGAGACAAGAGCTGTCTGCGGAAATTACGTATTCTGCACCGCTATTATATTGGTCCATAACCTTATCCTGACCCATTTTTGCTGAAACACCCTCCTCAAAAACTGAAAAAGTCCCCCCAAAACCACAACACTCATCAGGACGTGTCAATTCAACAAATTCAATTCCTCTTACCTTTTCAAGCAAATCTCTGGGTTTTGAGAAATATGGTTCCCTTAATTCTGACATGCTCGCATGTCTTAGTCCTCTCAATGCATTGCAATTATTATGAATGGCAACCTTGTAGGGAAAAAACGCCCAGGGAAAAGAATCAATCTTGAGAATATCATGCAGAAACTCAACCAGATCATAAGTATGCGTTCTGACATGTTTTACCTCATCAGTCTGTTCGATGGCATCAAAATTGGAACGAACCTGATGCGTACAGCTTCCCGATGGCATGACAATATAATCAAATTGCGAGAAATTCCTCACAAACAGGGTTTCAGTCGCGGCAGCCTCTTTATGACACCCCGTATTAGTCATAGGTTGACCACAACAGGTTTGATCAAAAGGATATGTAATATCCAGATCAAAACGTTCCAATAACTTTAAAGTTGAAATACCAACTTCAGGTTCCAATGCATCCATATAACATGGAATGAATAACCCTACCTTCATTTGTGCAAACCTTGATATCCATTTATAATTATTATATTTTCAATGGCAATTTATCACTTTATGAGTTGTTTCACTACTTGTAATTATTATTTCGATTTTTAATTTTTAACATTTTCAATATTTTTTATCACCAAATCCGGGGTCAGGATTTGGGGCAACACCCTGGGGTTTCCATAGGCAGGATAATAGATATAAAGTGGAACCCCTTCCCGTCCAAACTGTTTTAGAAAACGACTGATTTCATTATTGTGATGTGTCCAATCACCAATCACATATTGAATATGATGACGATGGAAATAGTCTCTTACTTTTCGGTTGGATAAAGCAACCTTATCATTAACGAGACATGTTAGACACCAACTTGCCGTCATGTTAACAAATACAGCTTTATGATCAATCTGCAATTGCTGAACATTCTTTAATGAAAATACCATATATTCCCTATTTTCCACTGTTTTATTAGAGGATTGCACAAGATTCATTTCCGTGATCATACCCCCTAACAAAATGAAAATCAGAATAAGCGTGATACTGGAAACCCTTTGAAATACACGTGTAGCAGTTTTATATCGCAATAGCTGATTTTTACCCAATAACCATGCTCCAAATCCAATTAAAACACAGCCTAACAAAACAGTTAATAAAGATATGGACTGATCATGCTGATAAATTACCCATACCAGCCACACACAGCTAAGTAATAGGGGAAATGCCAAAAATTGCTTCAATATTTCCATCCATATTCCTGGTCTCGGTAAAAAACGGATCAATTTTGGAATAAAAACCAATAGCAAATAGGGAAAGGATAGACCCAATCCCATTCCTATAAATATAAAAAAAGTTTTTTCGGCTGAACTATTTAAGGCGGCTGCTACAGCTATACCCATAAATGGTGCGGTGCAAGGTGTTGCAACCAAGACAGCAAGAATACCTGTAAGAAAATCAGAAAGGTAAGAGGATGAATTTGTTCTTGAATAAAATGAAAAATTTATCGTGAAGACATCGAGAAGATTTAAGGCAATGATAAATAATAACCAGCATAGAATTATCAAAAATGAAACCGATTGAAACTGAAAACCCCATGTTATCTGTTTTCCCATCCAGCGCAGACTTATAAATGTAAGCGATATGCCCGTAAAACTGCTCAAGATCCCTGCCGTGTATGACAGACATGACCGGTATTGATAGGCACGGTTTTTATTTCCCAAACGACTTAAGGATAATAATTTCATAGCAATGACAGGAAAAACGCAAGGCATGAAATTTAACAGGCACCCACCAAGAAAGGCACTGCTGATCAATAAAAATAGATTCAGAATATGTGAAACAGGTTTCTTTTTAATTATGGGATGAATTGACCAGTAATGAAGCTTGCCATTGTAATCCTTCAATGCCAAGATACCAGCCAAGGACTGATCAAGCGGTTTTTTAGATAATAGGGGCAATTTCAATTCAAAATATTCTGGATTGATTTTAAAATGCTGTTTTTGATCTTGATCAATCAATCCCAATCTTTCTGGCATAAACCAAGCATCCTGCACTTGATCAAATAGAGGAGCTGTTTTATTGCCCCACAATTTTCCATTTGGTGTAATGAATAAATTATATTGCAAAGGCCTAGGTTTATTATTCAGTGATTTTTGAATCAAGATCGCTTCATTTGCCTGATTGATTTTTCCTTTTGGTAGATCAATTGTAAATTCAGCCTGCACGGGAACACAGATATTGGCACAAATCAACCACGTCGCCTTGATATGGAGATGCAGATCTTTGGCACGATAGGATTCTGGAATATGAAGATAAAAAGGTAAAATAACTTCCCCATCATATATGTAAGACAATAAACCTTTTTCAAACAACCTCTTTGGAACAGGCCATTCTATTTTTGGAAATATAATTTTTCTATCATGGTTGATTGAAACTTGTAACGAAGCAGGATCTCCCGCATCTCCCGGATTCAGCCAATAAGTGTGCCACCCTTGCTCCAGTTTGATTTTAAGGGCTAGTAAAGACCGATCAACATCATCATTGAAATCGCTTGCACTGATGATACTCGCCTCAACATGCGCTTTAAAGATTTTATCGCTTTCTTTACCCCAAATAACATGCGTGTTAAACCCTATTACAATCAATAATATAGTAATCCAGAATCGCACTTGATTTAATCCTGTCCCTGTCAATAATATTCCATTTTTATCTTAAAGATGAGATAAACAAAATTAATAATCATTCATGTCACCAAGGCATTTTATCGACTAGTCTCAACTTATGTTTAAACCTGATCCCATTTCCCTACCAATACAGAATACCTTACCAGAACTCCATGATCATCTACTTACCCATCAGAACTGTATTCTTGTAGCTTCACCAGGATCAGGAAAAACAAGCCTTGTACCTTTGTCATTATTACAGGCTCCATGGCGAAACGGACATAGGATTATCATGCTGGAACCACGACGCATTGCCGCCCGAGCCGCAGCAAAACAGATGGCCTGTCTATATCATGAAACCATTGGCCAAACGATAGGTTACAGAACCCGCATGGAAAAAGTGGCCAGTTCAAAAACCCGTATAGAGGTTGTTACACATGGACTGTTCTTGAGACATCTTTTGAACAATCCATTTCTTGACCAAGTTGCCGCCATTATTTTTGACGAAATTCATGAACGTTCCCTTGAGTCTGACCTCTGTCTTGCCTTGTGTCGTGATCTTCAAAAAAACCTGAGACCGGATTTAAGGCTCATCGCGATGTCGGCTACACCATCCTTGTCTCAACTACAAAAAATATTAAACTGTCAGATTATTGAAAATAAATCAAGAATACATCCTGTAACAATACATCATCGACAAAGAGATATTCATGCAATAAAAGATCTGCCCAAAATAACCGCAGCGGAAATAGAGAATGTTTATTACAAAAATCAGGGTAATATACTGGTATTTTTACCAGGCATTGCTGAAATTCATCGCACAATGAATATGCTTGCATTACCAGATGCTGAAGTTCTTCCTCTGTATGGCGAATTACATTCCACAGAACAGGACAAGGCCTTGCGATCTGTCAGTGCCAAAGATAAAAGGCGGATAGTTTTGACCACTTCCATTGCTGAAACTTCCCTAACCGTTCCTGGCGTAAGGATTGTCATTGATGGAGGTTTTCGTCGTGCTCCTCAATTGGACGGAGACACTGGACTAACACGACTTTTAACACGAAGAATATCCAGGGCAGCAGCTGATCAAAGGGCTGGAAGGGCTGGACGTGAAGCTGAGGGAATTGTCTATCGTCTATGGACCCAAGCGATGGAACGAAGTTTTATCCCGCATGATTCTCCTGAAATATTATCAAGTGAATTAAGTGAATTCTTATTGATTTGCAAAACATGGACAGACCTTATGGGAACCTCAATAAAGGAATTGGTCTTTCCTGATTTTCCTTCCAATGGCCTTCTTGAGGCGGCCAGCAATTTACTGACTTTATTAGGTGCGTTAAATGAAAAAAGGCTCATCACTGATTTTGGTAAAAAAATTATTCAATTCGGTGCGCATCCACGTTTGGCGTCAATGATGTTAAGAGCAACCTCAAATGAAGAAAAGGCATTGGCGGCCGATCTGGCTGCATTACTGGAAGAGCGTGATCCTTTTCGTAAAAATCATGACCAATCCTGCGATATCCAAACTCGTCTGAACTGGCTACAAACCCTACCGCATAATCAACATGATAAGGAATTATGGCACCGTATCCACCATATAGGCCAGGAATATCGCAAAAGATTAAAAATACCACTCACCCAAAAATCTCTTGGAAATCCTGCCAAATTATTATGCGCCGCTTTTCCCGATCGATTGGCACAAAAACGTGATGAAATTGGATCATTCCGATTGGCAGGCGGTGGCAGTGCATATCTTTCTCAACAAGATATATTGGCAAAGGAAAAACTATTAATTGTTGCAAATATCCATACTCAGAAAAAAGCCAGAATCTGTCTGGCAGCACGCATGAATTCCGATATTCTTCCCGATTTTATCCTTAATCGGTCCCGTCATGTAGAAAATATTTCTATTGACCCAACCAATGGAAAAGTCATTGCCCGAAAACAAGTAAAATTTGGGCGGCTTATTCTACAAGACAGAAACGATATAGCCCCAGCCGAAAAGGCTTATCCGGTCTTGCTTGGCTATGTTAAAAACAATTTTTATAAGGCTTTGAACTGGAACGAGACTACGAAACAATTACAGTCACGTGCTTCATGGGCAAGACAATATTTAACAGAAGAAAAAATTCCAGATTTAACTGATGACAAGCTAGAATTACATATTGAAAAATGGCTATCCCCCTGGATCACACAAATCAATAATTTGAAAGATCTAAAAAAAATAGATTTAAAAAATATTCTCGAAGCCTATCTTGGTTATGATATTTGCCAAAAACTAAACCGGTTATTTCCTGAATTTATTATATTGAATCATAATAAATTTTATATTGATTATACACAACCCGCACCCATTATTTCAGCACATGCACAAAAATTTTATGGTATAAAAGATACTCCTTCTATTGCAAAAGGACAAATTCGATTACAATGCTGCCTTCTGTCCCCAGCCAATAGACCTCAAGCAGTAACCAGTGATTTGAAAAATTTTTGGAAAGAGGGTTGGAAAGATATGAGAAAAGATATGAAGGGGCGTTATCCCAAACATCACTGGCCAGAAAATCCCATGAATGACGAATAATAGTTTATTTAATAACTTAAATTTTTTGAATAGATTAATAATGTTTGTACCAATTGAATATTCAAACCAGATAAAAAAAAAGCTAGGTCTCAATCTCAAGACTTATCTCATTATTGTTTTATTCAATTTTCCCGTCTATGCCCAGGATATAAATAAAAAAGATATCGAACCATCAAAAACAGTCATTCCATCCGACACATTTACGGCCTCCGCAACACCACTTGTAGAAAATGGGCCTCTGACCTTTTCCCCGCTAGTGAAAAAAGTTGTACCAGCCGTTGTTAACATTTCGGTTTCCCAAAATATATATACAAAACAATCCAGAAACATTCATATACCACCCTCCTTAAAGGGAACACCATTTGAAAAAGAATTCAGGCAACGTCAACATACCCGCAACCGTAGGGTTACAGAAGCTGGGTCTGGTTTTATCATTGATCCCCATGGGATCATAGTAACCAATACGCATGTAATCGGGACTTCCAACAACATAACAGTATATCTTGCGAATGGAAAACGTTTCACAGCAAAAGTTATCGGTAATGATTCTCTCACAGACATAGCAGTCATCAAAATTGATAGCGAACATCCCCTTCCCTATGTACAATGGGGTGACAGTCGCAAAGTGGAGGTTGGTGACTGGATTCTTGCTGCAGGAAACCCTTTTGGCCTTGGTTCTTCCGTCACTGCCGGAATTGTATCAGCTCGTGGTCGCGATATTGGTTCCAGCCCTTTTGACGATTTTTTTCAATTGGATGCTCCAATGAATCCGGGAAATTCTGGAGGACCATCCTTTAACCTTGCCGGACAAGTTATCGCCTTGAATACCGCAATTGTTTCCCCTACCGGAAGTTCTGTTGGAATTGGTTTTGGTATCCCCTCTGAAATCGCCGCCCCCATTGTTACTCAACTATGTAAAACAGGATTTATTGACCGCGGATGGCTTGGTGTTACCCTTGAAGAGGATTCTGGACACAATGGAGTGAAAATCATTGATCTTGATCTGGATGGCCCGGCCTACAAGGCAAAAATCAAAATTAATGACCGCGTTGAATTAATTGACGATCAGCATGTAGACACAATTCGTACTTTTATTAAAACAGTGGCCATTGCACATCCTGGATCAAATTTACAACTGACAATAAGGCGCAACAAGAAAACCATCAAACTTGATGTTACGGTTGGTCATCGACCAAAAGATGATGTAGAATAACAAAATTTTTTTATCTCTTGCTAAAATAAAATTTTTTTATAGATTGATATCATGAATACGAATAATTTTATTACATTGGTGATCAATTTTATCTTAAGATAACAATTAAATGAATATTTTAATCCGTTTAACAAATATAATATTTAATCTTTACTAATTACAAATGGTTATAAATACTATTAATTGATCACTTGAAATTATTTAATCATAAAAAATCGTTATAATTTATGTTTTCCCCATAACTTTGATTGAGGAATTTTTTGATGCATCGTCGTTTCATACAAACCCCTGTATCTCAATTTTTATTGTTTTGCAATAATACTAAAATAAATTTTTCGTTAATTTGCATCTCTGTGATATTTACTTCACATTACACATATGCAAGCAATGCATCTAAATCCGATATAAACAATTCATCAATCAATAATATATCCGACAGTGTCAATGTATTGGATGAACAACGATATACGGGTTCCCTTCTTTCCCCTTCAGGTGCCATTACCAAGGCAGGTATCCTTGCTTTGGAACCGTATCTCCAATCTACAATCAGCCGTGGGGCCTATCAATCCGATGGCAGTGTCAAAAATAGCAAACACAGAACAGATTCAGCGGACAGTTTCCTTTTGATCAAATACGCCATTACCGATAATCTGACCATTCAGGCAACCCCACAGGTTAATTATGCCTGGAACGGTAAAACCACATCCAGCAGTGTACATATTTCTGACTTGCCTGTAGAATTTCAATATCGCTGGATTGACCAGGATAACGCACATTATCGACCCAGCTTCACGACTTTTCTGGGCATGAATTTTCCTACCGGCAATTTTGATCAGTTGAACCGTTCCCTTGATGCTTTTGGAAGTGGACAATATACCCTACGTTTTGGTCTTCATTCCCAAGCAGCCTATAAAATATTTCATCGCGCCATACGCTTCCGCTGGTGGGGTGTAGGTCGAAAACCTATTGGTCACCGAAATATCAAGGGGATAAGCAACTATGGTACAGATCAGGGTTTTGCAGGCACAGTCAGAGGTGGCTTATTTGGCAACGCCGGATTTTCATTTGAATTTGGAATAACCAAAGCATGGGTATTGGCCTTTGACTTTCAGTATGATTGGGCTCAGGGGACACATATTAAGGGAAATTATAATCACCAGCGTTATTTACGCCATATCACAGGTGCCTCTCATGATTTTCAAATCGCTCCTGGTATAGAATATAACTTTACACCGGCCGTTGGACTTATCGCTGGTGCGGCATTGACCGTTGACGGCCATAATACCAATGATTTCATTCAACCTCAATGTGCCGTGAACATCGTTTTTTAATCTGATAAAATTTAACTTTTCATCAATATTGCAACCGTAAGCGATTGAACTATATAGAATAAGCAACTATCTGATAACCTTATAATTTATAACAATTATAAGGTCATTCTATAGAAGCATTATGAATTATCCCTGACTAGGAGCCATTTTATGACTCAAATTTTCAGCAATTCCTGTATTCTATTTCGTATGCTTAAAAACAGAATTAAAATTAGTTATTTTTGTTTTGTTTTTTTCGGTTTACTCAACCCTTCTGTAAACGTATACGCTGTCCCGAACGACATTGCGCTTGAAGCTACACAAGAGGAAAACAAGGAAGATACAGGTTCCAAAATTTTACAGGAACAAAGATATACAGGTTCCTTGTTGGCACCATCCGGGGCATTGGTCAATGCCGGGACTTTTGTTATCGAACCGTATTTGCAAAACACAATAAGCCGTGGTGCCTATCAGGCAAATGGAAAAACCAAAAATTCCAAACATAGAACTGATAATACCCTGAATTATACATTGGTTAAATATGCAGCAACCGATCGCCTGTCAGTTCAGATTGTGCCCCAGATCCGCTATACTTGGAACGGTCACACATCAGCTAGTACAGTTCATTTCTCGGATTTACCTTTTGAGATTCAATATCGTTGGATTGATCAAGAAGATGCCCATTACCAACCTAGCCTAACTACTGTCCTTGGCATGATCTTTCCAACAGGCAATTATAACAATCTTGGTCGTCATTTGGACGGTGCAGGAACAGGCAATTATACGCTGAGATTTGGATTGCAGTCCCAAGCCGCATATCAGGTATTTGATAAAGCCATTCGAATTCGTGTTTGGGGTATGGGCAGGGAACCTCTGAATTCCGTTAATCTCCGCAATATTAGCAGTTACGGCACTGATACTGGATTTCGTGGAAAAGCAAGATCAAAACTTTTTGGCAATACTGGTTTTTCCCTGGAGTACGGTCTGGATAAAAAATGGTTAATGGCTTTTGATCTTGTTTATGATTGGGCAAAGGGCACTCGAATAAAAGGAGGATATCTTGATAAACCCCATTCCTATCAACGTAAAGTAAATGGTGCCTCCCATGACATTCAGGTTGCACCAGCAATCGAATATAATCCCTCCACCCGCATAGGTATTATTGTTGGAACGGCTTTAACCGTGGACGGGCATAATGCAAATAATTTTGTTCAGCCTCAAATGGCGGTGAACTTTGTTTTCTAGTTCCATCAATTCAGAAATACCAAACGCGATAATCGTTGATCTTGTATAACAACAATCGCGTTTTGACGAAACTTTCTTGCCAATACGATCGCCTTTCTAGGATCCATGACAACCATAAATAATGGCTCTGAAAAATTTCTTAAAGTTCCTGTCCCTTTTCTGTAATCATAGCCTGACAAATACAAGGAAAGTTTTTGCATCATGCGCTTGTTCCATCCCTTGGCCTTTATTCTTCCTCCCGGATTACAGGCACTCATCATAACCAGTTTCTCACTTTTATAGCGTTTTGGTAAATTTAAAGGATAGTGCCCTATTCTGATTTTAACAGTTCCAGCCTGATATATACTTTTAATATAGTTAGATCTAATTTTATTTGTCGCAGGTAATATTCCAGTCATTATTATATCTTTTTATAAGATTGATCCTCACCAAATGTTGAATTTTTATGAACTTGTACAGATAATAAAAGACCAAATCCAAACATTACCGTCAGCAGGGCTGACCCTCCATAGGATACCATTGGTAACGGCACACCCCCCACGGGTATGGCACCCATAACCATTGAAAGATTAACTGCACAATAAAAAAAGAAATTCATCGTGATCCCCAATGCAAGCAAGCGACCAAACTGATTACGTGACCGCATGGCGATAACCATGCCACCCACAATAATTAATAGTAATAACCCTATAACACAGATTCCCCCCACAAAACCCCATTCCTCTGCAATCATCGTAAAGATGAAATCAGTTTGTTTTTCTGGTAAGAAATTCAATTGCCCCTGTGTACCATGCAAATATCCCTGCCCCCACATTCCACCAGATCCCAATGCTATTTTTGACTGGATGATATTATATCCCGCTCCTAATGGATCATTTTCAGGATGCATGAAAGTGGTAATCCTCGCTTTCTGATAATCATGCAAATGATTATAAACCAACTTTATGACAAACGGGATCGGTGTTAGTAACAAAAGAATCAAATACCAGCGCATACCTGCCGCAAAAAAAATAACAGCCCCTATACAACCTATAATAACCGCTGTGCCCAAGTTCGGTTCTTTTAATACAAGAACAACAGGTAATAATACAAGGATTGCAGGAATAATCAGGCGTAATGGATTTGCCATCTGCTTCCAGCTAATTTTGTAAAACCAGCTGGACAATAAAAGAACCAAGGCAATTTTCATTAATTCAGAAGGTTGCAAGGCAATACCGCCAATTATAATCCAGCGCTCTGCTCCTTTACCCACATGCCCCATATGCAATACTGCAACCAATAACATTACAGCCAGTCCATAAAGAGGCCAAGCCAGTTTTACCAATATTTGCGGAGGAGTTAACGCCAACCCTATCATGATTATAAAACCCACGCAAAATTTAACAAATTGTGAATGAGCATAAGGATGGGAAGATCCTCCCCCAGCGGAATATTGGGCAAAATAACCAACCATTGCAAGAAGGCAAATCAATCCAACAAACAACCAGTTAACTCGCCAAAGCTTGCCCAGAATTCTAAAATTTGGTTCTGCTCTTAATAAACGTTTCTCAAAAACCATTATGTCTATACTTCATTCAACTTCAGATGGTTTTGAATCACCTGTTTCCGTTCTTGTATTTTTAGACTGATCTTTTTCCCAATTTTTTGCAGGATCACACTTTAATGTTGCAACCATCATCTCACGTGCCAAAGGCGCCGCAACAGAAGCCGCAGCATTACCATGTTCAACAATTAAAGAGATCGCATATTGTGGATCATCATAAGGGGCAAAACAAATAAACAGCGCATGAGGACGATATTTCCATGGCAAATTAGCAGAATTGAAATGGCCACTTTCTCTCAATGCACGGGAAACACTCTTTACCTGTGCCGTACCCGTTTTTCCAGCCAATAACATACCATGATAATCCATTTTTGCTTTTGCACCCGAACCTTTGTTTTCATTTACTACAGCATACATTCCAAATCTGATCATTTTTAGAAAATCAGGCTTGATATCCAGTTTTTGCCAATAGTTTGGATCTGCTTGCGGAACCAAAATATTATTACGTTTCCTAATAAGATGCGGATCAATTTTTTTACCCGTGGCAATTCTCGCCACATAAGTGGCAAGCTGCAATGGGGTTACATGAACAAATCCCTGTCCAATACCGCTGACGATTGTATCACCTACATTCCAGTGATGTCCTCGGGACTCACGCCATTTAGGAGTGGGAATTAACCCGGAACGCACATGAGTCAACTCAATCGGCAACTCCACTCCCAAACCGAGCTTATCACATGTGGCATGAATTGCTTCCATTCCCGTCCTGCGGGCAACCTCGTAAAAATATACATCACAAGAATATTTTAGGGCACCATGCAAATCGAGTGACCCATGTCCATATTTATTCCAGCAATGAAACCGGCTTCCCCCATAATCATAATAACCCGGGCAATGAATACGCGTATTTTCCGTAATCGTTGAAGCTTCAAGCGCAGCTAGGGCAACAGCAGGTTTAAAGGTTGAACCGGGAGGATAGGAACCTGCCACTGCCTTATTTGTTAAGGGACTCCTTTCATCTTGAATCCAGGTCTTCCATTGTGCATGACTGACACCACTGTCAAATAAGGAAGGATCAAAAGATGGATTACTGACCATTGCCATCACTTCCCCATTCCGACAATCTAAAACAACTGCACTGGCGGATTGGTCCGCGACGATTGAGGAAATTTCCTTTTGCAATTCAACATCAATGGTCAAGGCCACATCCTGGCCCTGGATACTATCAACATGGCCTAATTCTGTAATGATATGTCCCACGGAATCTACTTCAACCTGAACCTCACCGGCCTTTCCACATAGATCATTTTCCTGAGTCTGCTCGATCCCGGACCGACCCACTCGCATACCTGGCAAAGCCAAAATGGTATTCTGTGCAATGTCTTTATCATTTGGGGGCGCTACATAACCGACAATATGAGCCAACAAACCTTCCAATGGATAAAGTCTTTTAGTACCCACATCAATGACAATACCTGGTAGGGAAGGCGAATTCACCTCGATAATCGTCATTTCGTCACGAGACAGAAAATCTTTCAACATAATGGGTATAAAACGACGTTGATGATCCAAATTCCATTGTATACGGGCGTAATCATGCTCATCCAAGGAAATTAAATCAGCAAACCGTTCTATCACATCAGAAACATTGTCTGTTTCTTCAGGTATAAGCATGGCCCTCCAATTTATCTTGTTATTGGCAAGAATGGCCCCGAAACGATCAAGGATACGTCCACGAGGTGGAGACAATAACCTTTTGCTTATAAGGTTTTTCTTGGCCATTTTTATATATCGATCGCCATTTACAACCTGCAATTTATAAAGACGATTAGCCAATAAAGACAAGATCCCTGTTTGAGCCGCTAGAATCAAAATTGCCCGCCGCGTAAATACACGTCGCGAATTCGTATCTGACAATACATTTCTGATACGATAGGGTAATCTTTTCTTCATTTTACAAGTTGTTCTACACCTGTTCGGGATCAGCTATGGTACGATGGGCCCAGGTAAACATGATTGATAAGAGCGGATAAAATCCTATAGCAAAAACCATCTCAAATATAAAGTATGAAACTGAAACCAGCTTTAAACTTAACAAAGAAATCAACAGCCATTGTATAAAAAAAACACTCAATGCAATTATTGAAAAAATTAACCAGACTATTAAAAAATTATATCTTGCCAGACGAAAACGCTGCGTGATTGCCATTCCATAAACAATAAGTAAAATGAAAATCACAACACCAAGTGAGGAAAAGTTTAGGAGATCAATAAGAAACCCCAGAAAAAAAACACCAATTGCCGGCATGGAAGTTGGACGATAAATTGACCAAAAATAAACCGATGATATCACAATAGCCAATAAAAGTTCATTACGGCCAGGAATATTCAAGGGAACTGAAAAGATTAAAATTACAAACAGATTAAATCCCAAAGGAACCATCCAACGAATGACAGCATCAATTTTTTGACACCTCGTTAAAGAAGGACGTATCCCTGGATGCCTTTTATGTGTTTTACTTTCAGATGATTTTTCTTTTTTAATCATTCCTAATCATGGCCTAGTAATTCAGGATTGGCGACGGGCCTGGTTTTCATCTTCTTTTTAGCCAGATTTACACGTCCCGGTGCATCAGGTGGAATGATATCATAATTTTTAAAATCAAAAATTCGAACAATTCTCAGACTTTCCAATGAAGTGTAAGGCACAACAACGGGATGTCCAGGTTCAAGATAATGTACGAAACCAACAGGGATTCCAGTCGGAAAAGCGTTTCCTTTATTGTCAGTCAAAACTTTCTCCCCTTCAGTTGGAGGTTTATCTTCCGGGTAAAAAATCAATTTGGGATAAAGACTGTTATCACCAGCCATAATCGCCTGTACATGTGAACTCATTAAATTAACAGGAATTCGACTGGCAAGATCATTGATTAAGAGTATCCTGGCAGAACGATCACCAATTTCTGTCACTCTACCTATCAAACCGAAACCACTCAAGGCAATTTCACCGGCGTGCACGCCATGCCCCGGTTGTAGCATCACCAAAACTGCCTTATGATAAATTCCGCTTCCATCTGCGGCAACATGTGCGGTAATATAGGATATTGTCGGATCGGGTATCCAATGCAATTGATTTTTCAATTCAACATTTTCCTCTGCCAATCCTATTGCAACATGATACCATCCCTTAAGTTGCGCATTTTCCTCTTCAAGTTTCTTTTTTTCCTGAGAAATATTTTTAACTGTATTAACATTCAGAAAAAAACCATGAACAATATCAAACGGTCTCTCCACCAAAACATAGGCAGGCAAAAGAAAATCAATAACTTTTAACCGTATATCTTCTATTAATTTGGGTTTTGCCTGGCCAAGCAACATGATTAAACTCGCCATTACAAATAAGAATGGTAAGATTAATTTTGCCAACGCTTGCTTGATTTGAATGGATATAGGAATCATTATCGTAATATTTTTACGTTATTTTTCATTTTAAACCAGCTACTTAATATATAAGATGAGCAATATACCAAACTGTATATTGCTTATTAATATTAACGCTATTTTTTATATTTTCTCAATTGTGTTGACGTAACAACTAATACATAGTTGTTAAAACATTCCTAAGCTTTTTCATTTCCTCCAATGCACGTCCCGTTCCCAAAGCCACACAGTCCAATGGATTTTCTGCAACAATAATAGGTAACCCTGTCGCCTGTCGCAAAACATCATCCAGTCGAAGCAATTGACTGCCCCCACCTGTCAACATAATCCCTTTATCAACAATATCAGCAGCCAGTTCTGGAGGGGTATTCTCTAAAGCAACGGATACTGCCTCGACAATTTGAGAAACCGGTTCAGCCAAACTATCGGCAATTTGCTCCTGGGAAACCAAAACTTCCCTGGGCACTCCATTCATCAAATCTCGGCCTTTTACTTCACGCCAAGGACCGCCATCCTCCTTGGAGGAATCGGGAATAGCGGCTCCCAGTTCCATTTTCAATTTTTCCGCTGAACTCTCACCAATTAAAAGATTATGATTACGACGTATATAGGCAATGATGGCATCATCCATTCGGTCACCACCAACTCGAACGGAACGCGCATAAACAATTCCCCCCAGGGAAATTACTGCAACCTCGGTCGTACCTCCTCCGATATCAACAATCATGCTGCCAGAGGGTTCCGTAACTGGCAAACCGGCCCCAATTGCAGCAGCCATAGGTTCTTCAATCAGCTGAACCCGTCGAGCACCTGCACTTTCTGCGCTTTCCTGAATAGCTCGCCTTTCAACGGCCGTTGATCCCGATGGAACACAAATTACGATTTGCGGGCTGGCAAACATACGACGATTATGCACTTTATGTATGAAATGCTTAATCATCTCTTCCGCAACTTCAAAATCCGCAATGACACCATCCCGCATTGGCCGTATAGCAGTTATATTACCAGGCGTTCTTCCCACCATATTTTTGGCCTCTTCCCCAACGGCCAAAACCTGCTTTTTCCCACGAACATCAGCAATGGCAACAACTGATGGTTCATTCAATACTATTCCACGACCTTTGACATAGACTAGTGTATTAGCCGTTCCAAGATCAATTGCCATGTCTGCAGACATAAAACCAAACAGACGAGAAAACATCCAAAACTCCCGACAACAAACTTATAATTCTAACAAAAATTTGTCTTAAATTTCTATCATCACAATTTGATAGAAATTACCAACCCCTACTTTTCACAGTATTTCCTTTCGACTTACTCATTTACAACCAATGGAGCAAGCGTTATCTGGCAAATGCTATATAGCCTTATATATTATTTTTACCTTAAAGTATCGTTCACTAAAAAAAAATGTAAAAAAATCATCTTCTACAATGTAATTACCTATTTTGAATACTATTTTTCTCATTTAAATAAAAATTCATTTAAAAAAAACGAATCGAAAAAATAATTATTTAAACCCCCTTAGCATATTATTTATGTTTCACTGTTTATACGTTTTATTCTGACTTTTTTATGTCTTTTTAAAAATTAATTTTAATAATCAAAAATCAAATTTTCATAAAAATGACAAAAAACATATTTTATATAAATAAATAACAAGGAGAATTTATAAATGTTTAGAATTAGCAAACAAACTTTTTTGGGGTTTTCAACCGTTATATTATCTGTTTCTTTTTTAACTGCCTGTGATAATGGCTATAGTGCTGGTGGAAGGGCAGGAACTGGTGCACTTATTGGTGGTGGAACCGGAGCAGCCATCGGGGCCCTTGCAGGAGGGGGAAGAGGAGCCGCTATTGGAGCTTTATCTGGTGGAGCGTTAGGGGCAGGTGTTGGCGCTTTGACAACACCTAATCGTCCAGGACCCAATTATAATAATCAGTACTATCAAAACCAACAATATCGTCAGCAACCAGTTAATAATTACAATTCATCCCGTCGTTAATCAAAAACGGCGTCAAAACGCCGTTCCATTTTTAAGAAACGTTTTCTGGTTTCTGTCGCTGACGCTTTGTTAACAATTTATTTAAAGCATGGACATAGGCCTTAACAGCAGAAACCACGGTATCAACATCTGTTCCTTGACCATCAACTGTTTTGCCATTTTCTTCCAACCTTACAGTTGTTTTTGCCTGTGCATCCGTTCCCTGCGTAACAGCCCCGATCGAGAATAGGGATAATGTTGCTTCAGGATGAGGGAAAATTTTCCTAATCGCATTGAAAGCTGCGTCAACCGACCCGCTATTTCCCGTAAATTCGACTTTTTTATTTTGTTTGTCAACTTCAAGAGTCAATAAAACCTCAGAAGCTCTTATCCCACTTTTAATTGACATATCAATAAACCGGATAAATTCGTGATCTCTGACTTCATCATCAACCAAAGCCGAAATATCATCATCGTAAACCGTCTTCTTTTGATCAGCCAACGTCTTGAATCGCTGAAACGCCTCGTTTAATTTCTCATCAGAAAATTCATCATATCCCAATGATTTTAATTTGTCCCTAAAAGCAGCACGACCCGAATGTTTGCCCAAAACAAAAGAGGAACGGTTCCAGCCTACACTTTCAGGTGTCATGATCTCGTAGGTTTCTGCATTTTTCAACATTCCATCTTGATGGATACCACTTTCATGTGCAAATGCGTTTCTACCTACAATTGCCTTATTCGGTTGCACATCGAACCCGGTAATCGTTGATAAAGTCCGTGAGGCATTTAATAATTTCTTAGAAATTATCCTGTTATCATAAGGAAATTCATCATGACGTGTCCGTAAAATCATTGTTATTTCTTCCAGGGCAGCATTCCCGGCCCGTTCACCAATTCCATTGATCGTACACTCAACTTGCCTTGCTCCACCTTGCAGTGATGCGATAGTATTAGCCACCCCTAATCCCAAATCATTATGGTTATGACAAGAAAAAATGACCTGATCAGCACCTGGAACCCGTTCCAACAAATCTTTAAATATACGACGCATATCTTCAGGAGTTGAATAACCAACCGTATCAGGAATGTTAATTGTTGTCGCTCCATTTTTAATGGCCACTTCAACACAGCGACATAAAAAATCTGGGTCTGTGCGTGATCCATCCTCCGCTGACCATTGAACGTCATCTGTAAATTGTCTGGCCTTTTTATTTCCATCGGCAATAATTTCCAAAACGGTTTCAGGTTCCATACGCAATTTATATTTCATATGCAGTGGAGAAGTCGAAATGAAATTATGAATACGTTTACGCTTGGCCGGTTTTAAAGCTTCCCCTGCCTTTTCAATATCATTTTTACCACCTGAACGTGCCAAGCTACAAATAACTGAGTCTTTGATTAGCTCAGCAATTCTGTAAACGCTTTCAAAATCTCCTGTTGACGCAACGGGAAATCCTGCCTCGATTACATCAACTCCTAATTCAGTCAATATTCTAGCCATTCTCAGTTTTTCATCCAAATTCATTGAAAAACCAGGGGACTGTTCACCATCACGTAACGTTGTATCAAAAAAAATAACTCTATTTTTGTCAATTTTTCCAAATGATGGATGATTTATATTCATATCCGATGAACCTTCATAATCGTTTACAGGCATATTCTGGACGCAACTCACGCCCTCAGTTTGCCTATAAAAAAATAAATTTTTAAAGGAAATTACAAAAAAAACCCCTAAATAAGATAACCTATTTTACAAGGTTATCTTACCTAGGGGCTGCTAAGTTGAAAGATCAAACAAAACACAGATATCCGTTCTCTATTTTTAAAATAGAAAAAAATTTTTTCCATAAGAGAGAATACCATAAATTTCATGCTGATATGACATCACTTTTCCCCAAAAAAAGCAAGTCCTATTTTTTAGCCCGTTAAATGTGTTACACTTCCGCCAATTGTAAAATACCGATCAACAGCATTTTTCATGGACATGGCTATTAACTGTCTATATGAAGACTGACGTAAAGCGGCTTCATCTTTACGATTAGACATAAACCCCATTTCAACAAGAATTGATGGAATGTTTACTGATTTTAAAACCACAAAAGCGGCATGTCTTTTGGGATTAGGCAACAAACCAACACGGGAATTAAACGATAAGACAACATTTTGCGCCATTGCCGCAGATTCTTTTTTTGTTTCCATTTTAACCAGGCTGGCCAATATCTTTTCCACCGCTGGAGAAGTTACATGAATATTGGGGCCACCATAACGATCAGCTTGATTTTCAACTGAAGCCAATGCAGCAGATTGTGCATCAGATGCATGATTGGATAAAGTATAGACACTTGCACCTCGCACAGATGAATTCCGCAAGGCATCCGCATGCATCGATATGAAAAGGTTCGCCCCTTTTTTTTGGGCAAAATCTACACGTCCATTCAAGGGAATAAAATGATCTGAGCTTCTTGTCAGATAAACTTGATATCGTCCGGAGCGTCTCAACTGATTGGCAAGTTCCACAGCCGTAGCGTATGCAACATGTTTTTCATAGGTTCCAGAATATCCTATGGCTCCAGGATCCTTTCCACCATGACCAGGATCCAGCACAATTAATGGTAAAGCAGGTCTGGCTTTGCCAATGATAGCTGGCGTCTTGGTTTTACCTTTGAATGTCCTCACCTTGGAAGTGGATTTAACTTGATTACAACCTTTTCCAATTGTTCCAATTCTTTTTTGCCTTTTTTGTTTCATGGCAAATGAAAAGGAAGGAAACAAAACTCCTATTGACATTAATAACGTATTTCGTCTGGAAAAATTTAAAGCCATTTCAATCTATATTACCTTATCAAAATGTATATTAATAATGTTAATTCATGTCTAAAAATCTGTATACCCGAAATAGGATTCAGTGTATAATTCGACATTATTGCAATAATTCTACATTTTTTTTGATCAAAAGCCATAAATCACGTTTTTAGCAACAAAAAACCTTTGCTTTCATAACGCGTTTTGAGATATTAAAATAATTGTAGGTCTTTATTTTTAATAACAAATCAATAACCTATAAAGTCCTATAAATTATTGTTTATTTTTGATAGCGAAAATATGTCCATTTAATATTTACAAAAATTTAATGAAAGCAATCTAGAATTTAAAATTATTTTAAATCTTATAACAATTCAGAAATAAACAAAAAATGATCGAAATTCCTAATTAAAAATGCTTCATGGTTACATTTCCCTTAAGACGATAATTAAAAACATGTTTCCAACAAAAAGCATTTCTTCAAAAAACTATGGATTGTGACTACAATCACCGGAGTATTAGTAAAACATGAACAAAAAAATGCTGATTGATGCCAGCTATAAAGAAGAAACACGCGTCGTGATCCTTGATGGCAATTACATCGAGGGATATGATATTGAAAATTCCGCAAAGAAACAAATAAAAGGTAATATCTACCTAGCCAAAGTAATCAGAATTGAACCCAGTCTACAGGCTGCTTTTGTTGATTATGGTGGAAATCGCCATGGTTTTTTAGCTTTTAATGAAATTCACCCTGATTATTATCAAATTCCCGTTGCAGACCGAAAAAAACTGCTGGAAATCCAAGAATTAAATAAAATGGAGGAAGAACCAAATCCGGATCAAGAATTGGATCCAGATCAGCCTTCCTATTATGAAGACATGGTTCATTCCCATAATAGCATAATCAAGAACTATAAAATTCAGGAAGTTATTCATAAAAGACAAATTATCCTCGTTCAAGTGGTAAAAGAAGAACGTGGAAATAAAGGCGCGGCATTAACAACCTATCTATCTTTGGCAGGACGCTATTGTGTTTTAATGCCAAATTCCTTACGGAATGGCGGAATTTCTAGAAAAATCACTTCACCATCTGAAAGAAAACGATTGAAGGATATTATCACTGAACTGAATATCCCATCACATATGGGAATGATTATCCGTACTGCAGGAGCCCAATGCCCAAAAGCAGATACCCTAAAAGATGGGGAATATCTGCTTCACTTATGGGATGAAATACGCAATCTAACCATGAAGTCGATTGCGCCAGCTCTTATTTATGAAGATTCCAACTTATTGAAATTGACATTACGTGATAATTATACACAAGATATTAATGAGATTTTGATAGATGGCGAGGATGCTTGGTCTCAAGCGAGAGATTATATGCGTGCATTGATGCCGCAAAATGTACATAAGCTTCATCTGTGGAGAGATCAAAAACAATCTCTTTTTTCTTATTACAAGGTTGAAAATTTGATTGATCAAATGCTTTCCCCGATTGTCCAACTAAAATCAGGGGGATATTTAGTCATTAATCAAACAGAGGCTTTGGTTGCTATTGATGTAAATTCAGGCCGTTCAATCAAGGAAAAAGATCTTGAAGAAACTGCATTGAGAACCAATCAGGAAGCCGCCAATGAAATTGCACGCCAGTTAAGGTTGAGAGATCTGGCTGGATTAATCGTTATCGATTTCATTGATATGGAAAACAAGAAGCATAATTATATTGTTGAACGTCGTTTGAAATCTCTACTTCACAAAGACCGTGCACGAATTCAGATCGGTTCCATCTCCTCCTTTGGCTTACTGGAAATGACCCGTCAAAGATTACGTCCCTCTATTGCTGAATTTGCCTTCACTCCATGTTCCGCTTGTAATGGAACAGGTATTATTCGAAGTGACGCCAATATTTCTTTACAAATCATCAGACAGATTGATGAAGAAGCTCGTAAAATCAAACCAGGAATTTTAACCGTTTCCATTTCATCCGGTGAAATTGCCTTGAATATTCTCAACCAAAAACGCAGATGGCTGGCGGATATTGAAAAGAAATATAAAATCAAGATTGAATTTACAATTGATTCAACCCTGTCCTCTCATAATGTCCGTTTTTCAAGCAAAACTGATTCCTCACTTGATATGGAACCTGATGATGAAATACTTCAATCTACACCAAATGTAATTCAGGAGAATCTTTTTGTCAGGGAAATACCAATCCAATCCTATCTTGAATATCAGACAAATTCAAAAACAGATTATAGACAAGATGAGATAGAGGATAAAGTTATTGATCTAAAGCCTGAATCAAAAGCATTACGTCAAAATTCTGTTTCCATAGAGCATAAACAAGACGATACAATTCTCGATTCTTATCCGGAACAATATAAAGAAAACAAAAAAACATATAGTAACTCCAAGGATAAAAGACAATCCCATCATTCCCGTCGTAACCGTTATAAAAAAGGACAAGGTAAGGCTCAAAAAAATAATGACTTTACTCCCATTCTTGAGGCTGAACCTATACCAGAAGCTGTCATCAATGAAAAACCTGAAGAAATAACTGTGACTCCAACCTTTGTTTCAATTGAAATTGATGCCGACAAAAGCCAGATTCATCGTGAAGAAACTGAAACTTTGATAAATCAAGTTATTGATAATTCTGACGCTGTAAATAAAGAGGATGAAAATTCAGATAATCTGGAAATAAAAGAGGAAAAACCTGCTCCAAAACGTCGACGGGCCACTAAAACCACCAAATCCACAGGCACCACCAAAACGACACGTAAAAGAGCATCAAGCAAAAAAGAGTCTAAAGAAAACGAAACCGAGGAAAAATCGGATAATAAAGAGGAAAAGGAAACGAAGATCAAAAAAACTACCAGAGCACGTAAAACAACTACAGCCAAAAAAACAACGCTTCGAAAACCCAAAAAAACCAAAGAAGCTGATGAAAATAACGAACAACCCTTAATACAGCCCATTGTCATAGATGACACACCGACCAAAACGCCACGTTCCGGCTGGTGGAAACGGTAATTTTCGTTTTTTTATAAAGGCTTAAAAGAATTACTTTTAAGCCTTTATTATTATGACAAAACAAAAATTCATTCAAACTTTTTGTAAATGTATATATAATATACATATTCGAAACAATAAAAGTTATCAACATATTATGCAACTTTCCCGATATACAGATTATGCGTTAAGAACCCTGATCTATTTACATGTTCATCATGATCGACTTTGTTCTATCCATGAAATTGCGACTTGTTATTCGATTTCACAAAATCATCTAATGAAAATTGTCCATAGATTGGGTAAACAAGGGTTTATCAAAACATTGCGTGGAAGAAATGGAGGATTAACTTTAAACAAAGATGCTGGCAGTATCAAACTTGGGGACATTATTCGCAACACAGAGGAAGATGAAACCTATGTCAAATGCGATCAATGCCTTATTCAATGTACTTGCAACCTACCTGCATTTTTAATAGAGGCAATGAATAATTTTTATAAAACACTCAATCAATATTCTTTAAACGATCTTTTTAAAAATCCAAAACAGCTTGAAGCAATTTTAAAATATATTGAACTAGTCTGAAAACCTAAAGCTCAAAATACTCACTTTTTTTATCATATTAATCAACAGAATTATATGATGTCCTTTTATAATTTTTTAAAAAAGTGTAAAGCAATTGATTAATCACTTTATAATCAAAAAATTAATTATTTTAATTTAAACAGGATATATCAATGCATCGCTACCGCACTCATAATTGTGCCGCTCTAAGATCCCAGGATGTTGGATCAACTGTTAAGCTTTCTGGATGGATACATAGTAAAAGAGATCATGGGGGTTTACTTTTTATCGATTTGCGCGACCATTTTGGTATTACCCAGATTGTTATTCCCGCCAATTCACCTTTGCTGAACACTGCGGAAAGGTTGAGAGTGGAAAGCGTTATTTGCATTACAGGTAAGGTTGTCGCTCGTGAAGGAGAAACCGTTAATCCAAAACTGCCAACAGGACAAATTGAAATTCAGGCTGAAGATCTTGAAATTATTTCCGCAGCTGACGTATTGCCTTTTCAAGTGACTGGCAACGAAAACTATCCGGAAGATTTACGTTTAAAATATCGTTATATCGATCTACGTCGAGAACGGGTTCATCGCAATCTAATGTTAAGGTCAAACATTATTGCAAGCCTTCGACATAGAATGATTGAACAGGGTTTCACTGAATTTCAAACTCCTATCCTGACAGCTTCTTCACCTGAAGGTGCCAGGGATTTTCTGGTTCCTGCCCGTCTACATCCTGGAAAATTTTATGCATTGCCACAGGCACCGCAACAATTCAAACAGCTTGCAATGGTGGCTGGTTTTGACCGCTATTTCCAAATAGCCCCCTGTTTCCGTGACGAGGCTGCACGTGCGGATCGTTCTCCAGGAGAATTTTATCAACTTGATTTTGAAATGTCTTTTGTCACTCAAGAAGATGTTTTTGAAACGCTGGAACCTGTTATGGAGGGCATTTTCATGGAATTTGCACCTACACATACTGTAAGTTCAGCACCCTTTGAACGTATTCCCTATAAACAAGCCATGAAAGAATATGGCAGTGATAAACCAGATTTAAGAAACCCCTTAAAACTTGTTGATGTTTCCGAAGCGTTCAAAAATTCTAGTTTTGGTCTCTTTGCAAAAATTGTTGAGGCAGGAGGAGAAGTTCGTGCTGTTCCCGCTCCTGGTGCAGGATCATTTCCCCGCTCTTTTTTCGATAAGTTGAATAAATGGGCCAGAGAAGAGAAAGCGGGTGGTTTGGGATACATCATCTTTGAAGACAATGGGGCAAAAGGACCAATTGCCAAAAATTTGGATGAAGAACGTTGTGAAATGATCCGCCAGGCCTGTCATTTAAAAAGTGGCGATGCTGTTTTCTTTGTAGCTGGACAAGGCCCTGATATGGTTAAATTTTCCGGTTCTGTTCGAACAAAAATTGCAACAGAACTTGATCTAATCGAAAAAAACGCCTTCCGTTTCTGTTGGATTGTTGATTTCCCTATGTATGAAATCAATGAAGAAACCGGATTGATTGATTTCTCTCACAATCCCTTCTCCATGCCTCAGGGTGGACTTGAAGCACTGATAAACAAGAATCCTTTGGAAATTAATGCATATCAATATGATATCGTCTGCAATGGTATTGAACTTTCTTCAGGTGCAATTCGAAATCATCGACCTGACATCATGATCAAAGCCTTTGAAATTGCCGGATATCCAGAGGAAGAAGTCGAAAAGCGTTTTGGTGGTATGCTAAATGCATTCCGTTATGGAGCTCCGCCTCATGGAGGTGCCGCACCTGGTATTGATCGCATGGTCATGCTTCTTATGGATGAACCCAATATTCGTGAGGTCATTCTATTCCCATTAAATCAACAAGGTGATGATTTAATGATGGAAGCGCCTGCCCCGATTTCTGCAGAACGATTAAAAGAATTGTCCTTGACAATCAGTTTACCAAAAGTGGCAGTAAAAAAATCTAATGAAACTGTTGAAACAGATAAAAAATAAATGATAATTTCAGCCACTCCAATATATTTTATAGAGTGGCTAGAAACAATTAAATTGTTGAAAATCTCGAAATGATACTTTATTGAAAAATTTTAGGCATTCTAAATATTGGTATCAATAATGAAATTTATCTATAACAAAATTACATAAATAACATTATCGTGATTAATTCTTTACAATACTCAACCTTTAAAAACTCAAATTGCGAAATATAATAACAATTATCTATCTTTAAAGATAATTAAAATTCCTTTATACCTCCTATTTCAGGATTAAATATTACATACATTTTATTATTACAAAATCAATCTACAAATTTTAATATGGGAAAATGGCATTGCAAGAAAAAAAACATCAAGAAAAAACAGCCCTTTCATATTCCGATGGGCAATTAGCACACACCCTCCAACGCCGCCATATTATCATGATCTCTATCGGTGGTATTATTGGGGCCGGTCTTTTTGTAGGTGCCTCTGCCTCAATTAAGCAAACGGGACCTGCTGTTCTTTTGTCCTATGTCATTACTGGATTTCTCATTTTTTTTGTTATGCGAATGCTTGGCGAATTGGTTATTGAAAAACCAGAGGCAGGTTCATTTCTCAATCATATCCGCCGTGGACTTGGCGATCATGTTACATTTATATTAGGATGGGGGTATTGGCTTTTCTGGATTTCTGCCATTGCTGCCGAGGCCATAGCCGGTGGAATTATTTTACTACATTACATGCATATTCCCGAACAATACACATTTCTGGCAACCATGGTTCTGGGACCTTTATTGGTTATTATCATGATGATAACCAATCTATTTTCTGTCAAGGGATATGGTGAATTTGAATTCTGGTTTGCCCTGCTTAAAATCCTAGCTATTACGGCCTTTATTATTCTTGGCGGTATAGCAATAAGCCATTTAGGTGGATATTACACAACAAAAATTAATAATATATGGCATTTCCAAAGCTTTTTTCCAAAAGGCATTCTTGCCGTTTTCACAATCATTCCAACCATTCTATTTACAGTTACTGGATCCGAAGTGGCTACCATAGCGGCAGCTGAATCCGATAAACCTGCGGAGAATGTCGCTTATGCCAGTAAAACAATTATTTTCCGAGTTATCACCTTTTACGTTATTTCAATTGGAATTATTGTCTCTATCCTGCCCTGGAATTATGTAATACCGGGGATATCACCTTTTCTAATGGTTTTGCAAAAGCTTGAAATTCCATATGCCTCGGATATTATGGCAATGACCATCCTGATTGCTATTCTCTCTTGCTTAAACTCATCTATTTACGCAACCTCCCGTACACTCTTTGAACTCGCAGAATTTAATGATGCACCCAGATGGCTAATTCATACCAATAAAAATGGAGTTCCCAAAAGAGCAATTATTACCGCCTCCATCATCGGTATAATAATTTCGATTTTCTCGGTAATTTCGCCAAAAGTTTTTTTCACTTATATTTTAAGCTGCGCTGGATCCATTATCCTGTTTGTCTATATTGCAATCGGTTTATCTGAAATCGTAATTCGCTCAAAATTGGAACGAACCAAACAAAAACTAACATTTAAGATGTGGTTTTTCCCTTATCTATCGTGGTTTACAATCATATCGTTTGCCATGGTGATTCTTGCCATGTTTTTTAATCATGACAGTCGAAATCAAATTACACTCAGCTGCCTTACCTTAATTTTGATAAGTATCTGTCGAATCATTATGTGTCGATACAATAAAATCAAATCTGTGGTTTGAAATTCATCAATTTGCTCATATTTATAATTCTGATAATGTTTTTTAATTTATAGTTACAGGTTTTGATATGGGTGAAATTATTTTAGATCTCAAAGAGTTGCGATGCCCCTTACCTATTTTGAAGGCTAATCGGGTTTTACAAACTCTTGAACCTGGGGATTGTTTACGTGTCTTGGCGACAGATCGTCATACAATCAAGGATTTTCATGATTTCTGTCGTAAAACTGGTCATTCACTGATTGCTTTTTCAGAACAGGGAAATAATTTATCTTTTCTGATTAAAAAAAAGTAAAATTGCACAAAACAATTTTTAAATCTATAAATTGGTTTCTTTTTTCAAAAGAGGTATAAAGAAATAATATTTATCAGATATAAACTTGTTGGAAGTTCAACATGACAGATAATCTTTCTTCCCTTTCATTTGAGGATGCATTGAATGAATTGGAAAAAATCGTTCATAATTTGGAAACTGGACAACAAAAACTTGAAGAAGCCATCGTATCTTATGAACGCGGTGCCTTACTTCGACGTTATTGTGAAAAAAAATTGAATGAAGCCGAGGCTCGGGTAAAAATGATTGTCGAAAAAGATAACCAAAGCCTTGATACTGAAACTATTGAATAAATTTAGGGTTAATTACCATGACTTCTGTTGAAGCACAAAATCAGTCTCTTAATCAATCGCTTTCATCACGTGCCCAAAGCCTTGAAACAACACTTGATAAATTTCTTCCCAGAATGAAGGGGGGCGAGGCAAATCTGATTGAGGCAATGCGCTACGCTGTACTTGGGGGGGGGAAAAGATTAAGGGGTTATCTTGTTACAGAAGTCGCTTCTCTCTTCAATATCCCAATGAAAAGCGCGCTTTATGTGGGCGCTTCTGTTGAAATGCTTCATGCCTATTCATTAATTCATGATGATTTACCGGCAATGGATGATGATGATCTGCGTCGGGGAAAACCCTCCACCCATATAAAATTCGGTGAGGCGATTGCCATTCTTGCCGGTGATGCTTTACAAACCAAAGCCTTCGAAATTTTAACGTGGGAAGATGTAAGCGAAAACCCGGATATTCGTATTGAACTGGTTAAGTCCCTTGCTGAAGCAAGTGGATCCAATGGTATGGTCGGTGGACAAGTTATTGATATGGAAGGTGAAAATCGTCATCTGACCCTTCCAGAGGTAATCAACTTGCATGCCATGAAAACAGGCCGCCTAATTTGTTATTCCGCTGAAGCTGGAGCCATTTTAGGCCAGGCAAATGCCGACTTGCGCAATCATATCATCAGCTATGGTCGAGATTTGGGAACAGCTTTCCAGATCGCTGATGACATTCTTGATGCCACGGCAAGTGCAGAGGAACTTGGTAAAACAGCGGGTAAGGATAATGCCTCTGGAAAATCAACATTCGTTTCTTTGCTTGGAATTGAAGATGCAAAAAAGGAAGCAAACAGACTTATCGGTAAAGCTATCCGTCATTTAGAACCTTTCGGATCCGCCGCCGATAATTTACGCGCTTTGGCAAATTATGTTATTACCAGAAGAAATTGATTTACAATAAACATTTACCCATTCAATAATGGCTAACACTAAAAAACGCGTCGATATACTTCTCTTTGAAAGAGGCATGGTTGAAAGTCGTACAAAAGCGCAGGCCTTGATTATGGCGGGGCTGGTTTTTACGAAAGATCGTCGAATTCAAAAGGCAGGGGATATCGTATCTGAAACCATTGAACTTACCATTAAAAATCAAGAACATCCTTGGGTATCGCGTGGTGGTTTAAAACTGGATCATGGATTGAAATCTTTCAATTTATCCCCCAGGGGATTAAATTGCCTTGATATCGGGGCCTCCACAGGAGGGTTTACCGATGTTTTATTAACGAATGAAGCGAATAAGGTATACGCAGTCGATGTTGGGCATGGACAATTGGCATGGAAAATACGTCAGAATACACGCGTGATTGTGAAAGAAAAATGTAATGCCCGCTATCTTACATCGGAAATAATTCCGGATCCCGTTCAAGTCATCGTCTGTGATGCAAGCTTTATTAGTCTAAAAACAATTTTACCTGCCGCCTTATCCCTGTGTCAAACTGGCGGATGGGCAATGGCGTTGATCAAACCCCAATTTGAAGCTGGACGCAAACATATTGGATCAAAAGGAGTTGTCCGCGATCCTGAGATTCATACAAAAATTTGCCAGGACATTAATAATTGGTGGCAAAATCTGCCCAACTGGCAAGTATTGGGAATTGAGACTAGTCCCATTACCGGCCCTGAAGGCAATAAGGAATTTCTAATAGCCGCACGTAAAGAATCCCCGTAAATCATAAAACAACTTTTCCCTTATATTATTTAAAGTTAATTTTTTGAATCAAAGTGTTTATAAATGGTTATACATCAGCATTTATCCATTCCAACCTTACAAATTGATCAATATCTTTTACGATTGATCCAAAAAAAGGATATCAAAAGCATACATAATCATATTAATGATTGGAATATTGCAAAAATGCTGAGTGACGTGCCATTTCCTTACTCACAAGAATTATTGGAAAAATGGTTTGAAGCCACCCTTCAGCAAATCAAGGCAGGACAATCCTATCACTTTTCAATTATCGATACACAAACCAATCCGGACACAATTGTAGGTTGTATAGGTTTAACCCTGAATATGGCAGAACAATCTGCCAAAATAGGATATTGGGTTGCTCAGAGATACTGGGGCAATAATATCGCTACCCGAGCCTTGAAACGCTTAACAAATTGGGCGTTAGCCAATCTAAATATCAATTACATTCATGCCACTGCCGCTGATGACAATGTTGCCTCTATAGCGGTTTTGAAAAAATGTGATTTTCAACCCTATGGTCAGGGCAAGGAGAAATTTTTAGCTCGTGCTGTTGAACAACCCGTCTCATATTTCCTTTTACAACGGGAAGATATTTGTCCCAACAATCTCACACCCAATCAAAATATTTATACATCAAAAGAAAAAAAAATATTGTTAGTTGTAGCCGCCGCACTTATTGATATTGAAGGTAGGCTTTTACTCGCCCGTCGTCCGGAGGGAAAATCAATGGCAGGAATGTGGGAATTTCCAGGCGGAAAAGTTGAACCTGGGGAAACACCTGAAACAGCATTGATTCGAGAATTGAAAGAAGAAATAAATGTCGATATTTCTAAAAGCTGTCTCGCCCCATTCACATTCGCATCCCATGAATATCAGGATTTTCATTTATTGATGCCATTATATGTATGTCATCGTTGGAAAAATGACCCCATACCAAGAGAAAAACAGCAACTTGCATGGGTTACCGCCAATGAGCTTGACCGTTATCTTGTCTTGGAGGCTGACAAACCATTTATTCCACTCTTGAAGGATTTACTCTTCTAATCTTACCTCGTCAGGAATATGAAAAATATTCTGCCTTTTTCCAGCAATATTATTGTCAAAAGTGAATAAGGCACCAGCTTTTGGATATTTTTCAAGATCTTTTTTTGATATTTTGGCACGTGCCGATGTAACAAAAGCCGTTTTTAAATCATTACCACCAAAAGCTATTTTGGTTAAATTCGGACAAGGAAAATCTATTGATTTCAATTTTTGTCCATCAGAGGAATAGACATTTATTTTATGTCCTTGATAAAGACAAACCCACAGATTGTTCTCGCAATCAAGCGCCATGCCATCAGGATATCCTTCCATTTCTTTTAAAAAAAGTCGTTTGTTTGCAAGTTTTTGCCCATCTTCAATATCAAACGAAAAAATTTCATGTGCATTGGAATGACTGCAATATAGGATCTGTTTGTCTTCATCAATTACAGGCCCATTAAGTACCGCATATTCCCTATCCTGCCTTATTACATAAGGTTTAGCCTGATCCCATTTTAACAAATAGAGAGATCCTGTTAATTTTTTTTCTTTTTCATCCATTGATCCAAACCAAAGTTGACCTTTGGCATCAATATATCCATCATTAATTCGATTATTTGGAAATTTTTCCTCTAAGGGATAAAATAACGTCACACTGCCATTAAATAGGCTAAACCAATATAAACCGTCTTCCATACCGCATAAATAAACAGATCGATTGGTTGGAAAAAAAAATGTAGGTTTCTTGTGAGTATTCCAGCTTTTCTTCTGATTGTCATTTAAGCGGTATTGATGAATTTTTTTGCCCTCAATATCAACAAAACAAACCGCTTTTTCAGAGGCATTCCACATAACCCCCTCCCCCAATTCTGATTGGGTTTCCCAAATAGCGGATGGACATGACGAATTAATTGTAATCATTATAAACCCCTTTTTGAAAGGCTTTTTAAATTAAACAAAAAGAAATTCAATATTTGCAATAATTATTATTTTAACATAAAACTGTTTATACTAAACATTTACTTAGGAATTTTCTTAAACAATTCTTAATTTTAAATATAATTCTCTGTAATTTTTCAATACTTAAATATTGTAACTGTTTTAACAATTGGACTTTTGTAAAATGACTCTAAATCCAACTGCTTCAATTATGGTTATCGGAAATGAAATTCTTTCAGGCCGTACCCAAGACGTGAATATAAATTATATTGCGAAAGGATTAACCTGTTCCGGAATTAAACTCATAGAAACCCGTATCATTCCTGATGATCAAAAAATAATCATCAAAACAGTTAATGAATTACGTGCTGCATATGATTATGTGTTTTCTACAGGGGGAATCGGTCCTACCCATGATGATATAACTTCCGAGGCTATAGCAGAGGCGTTTGGTGTACCCAATCCAATTCATCCAGAAATATCCCGATTATTGGAAGAACATATTGGCAAGGAAAAATATAATGACGCCCATAGAAAAATGGCTCGTTTCCCACTAGGGGCTACGCCCATTCCCAATTCTGTATCCGTAGCGCCGGGATATGTAATCAACAATGTATATGTTATGGCTGGCGTTCCCCAAATCATGCGTGCAATGTTTGATCAAATATTGCCCACCTTACACCATGGCAAGCCAATTGTTTCAAAAAGCTGGTACGCTTTTCATGCCTCTGAAGGCAAAATTGCACATGATCTAGCACATATACAGGATCAATTTCATAACCTTGATATTGGATCCTATCCATTTTATAAAAATGAAGATCAAAATGGAATAGCATTGGTTGTCAAAGGTCAGGACCAAGATGCCGTTCAGCGTGCCGCTCAACAAATCCATCAGTTGTTTATCCGGATGGGATACGACCCACACGAGGGTGAGCCCATTTGAACCCTGGTTTTAACTAGTTTATTTCCTCACGCCCCATGGCAAGAAACTTATTTCTACGTTTAGCCTGAAGAACCTGTTCTGGAACTAAGGCGAGTTCGCCAAATGCAGCTTCAATCGCCTTTTGAACATTACTGATCGCAGTTTCTGGATCTCGTTGCGCTCCACCAACCGGTTCCTCGATAATTTGATCAATTAATTTGAATTTCAACAAATCCTGAGCCGTCAAACGTAATGCGCCTGCCGCCTGAGCCGCTTGTGATGCATCCCGCCATAATATGGAGGAACAAGCCTCAGGAGAAATAACTGAATAAATCGCATGTTCAAGCATCAGAATTTTGTCAGCCGTTGCCAGAGCGATTGCCCCTCCCGATCCACCTTCACCAATGATAACGGAAACAATGGGAGTTGTTGCCCTAAGGCATGTCTCAATTGATTTTGCAATGGCTTCAGCCTGACCATGTTGTTCCGCATCAATTCCAGGCCATGCTCCTGGCGTGTCAATCAACATGATAATCGGTAAATTAAATTGTCCTGCCAGTTTAATTAAACGTTGAGCTTTTCTATATCCTTCAGGCCTGGCCATCCCAAAATTATGCTTTAGTCTTGTATCAAGATCGGAACCTCGCTCTATCCCGATCACAACAACAGATTGCCCTTTGAATCTTCCCAATCCACCGATAATGGCATGATCTTCTGCATAAAGACGATCCCCTGCCAATGGCATGAAGTTTTCAATCATACCTTTGATATAATCCAAAGCATGCGGACGTTGCGCGTGTCGTGACACCTGAACTTTTTGCCAGGGTGTTAGTTTGTTATATATAACTCGCAGCTGTTTTTCAGCCTTTTCCGTAAGCGTTTGCAATTCTTCGGCAATATTAATTTCTGTGGCGGTTTCAACACGTTGCAATTCATAAATTTTATTTTCGAGTTCTGCAACGGATTTTTCAAAGTCCAAAAATTGACGCATGATTATAAAAGATTACCAATTAAACGTTAATAACAGATCAGTGTAATGTATATTATCAATCAAATAAATTTTTAATTGTATAAATTACAATATTTTTTTAATAAAATTATTTTTTCATACTCAGGGGATGAAAATCCTGCACTGTTTTTTTTAGGTGTTCAGTCTGTAAATGGGTATAAATTTGTGTCGTCGAAATATCAGCATGCCCCAACATCATCTGCAATGAACGCAAATCTGCCCCATGTGCCAACATATGACTGGCAAATGAATGACGTAAAACATGGGGAGACAGCCTGCCAGGATCAAGATTGGCCTTTAATGCGACTTCGAACAATATTTTATCAAATCCCTGCCGCGTTAAATGATTTTGCGGGTTTCGTCCAGGAAACAGAAAGACACTCTTTAAACTCGCATCGTTTTTTTTAAGCACCAATGCCGCTTTTACCGCTGCATCTGAAACAGGTATTAACCTTTCACGTCTGCCTTTTCCGTATATTCGCAAAATTTTTGTTGCTTGCTGAATCTGGTCCTTGCGCAGAGATAACAACTCAGATATGCGTAATCCCGAACTATACAGAATTTCCAAAGCTGCCTTGGCAACAAGTGACCGTCTGTAATCGTCAAGGAATTCACTTGCTGATAACAGGTTAAAAACTTCCTGTTCGCTCAGATATTTGGGTAATGATTGTGGCAAACAGGGGGATTGCATTAAATAAGTGGGATCATCGGAGCGAATATTCTCCTGAACCAAAAAACCATAAAACTGACGCAGACATGACAACCTTCTTATTGCTGTTCGCGCTGTTTTTCCCTCTTGACCCAAAAATTCAAAATATTGATGAATATCACGTTTAGAAACCCTGTCTATTTCTAGATCTCTGGCTTGCAAATAATCCATAAAATCTTTTAAATCAGTTTGATACGCCTGATATGTATTTGCGGTAACCCCTCTCTCTGCCACCAGCATTTCCAAAAAAAAATCAATCAGATCCCTGTTCATGATTTATTCAAAATCTATTGATTGGGCATTGTATTCAACGCATTTCCAGGAACTTTTCCAGGCTGGGGAATTGTTGGAGTGTTTATCGGAGCAGGCGCTGAAGCATTATGAACGTTTGCATTGTTGTAGGGAACGATAATGGGGGGAGCGCCAGGGACAACAGGTACAGATGGCAAGGTTGTATGTTGCTGGGCTTTGGGAATGGAAATAACCTTGTGAACTTCTCTGATCGGCATTTCGGGTGTTTGCAAGCAAAAAAACACTACCCCTGCCACAAGCAATATAACTATTAATCCAAAGAGAATAACAAATAATCGACGCATTATGGCTTCCTGATGTAAAATTACTCGTTGATGTTTTAATAATAACAGCTTGATTTCATACCATACTACAATTAATTTTTAATAGTCTGGATTTTATAAATTCTCTCAAAAATTAAATAAAATCTCAATTTATCAATTTTTATTCCTGTATTTGATCGACCACATGACTGATATACCTAGCAAATTATTAAATCGACCACTTGTTTTAATCGGTCTGATGGGGGCTGGAAAAACAACGATTGGTAAAAAAATTGCAGACTTGCTTTCCATACCCTTCATCGATTCGGATAAAGAAATAGAAACTACGGCTGGATGCAGTATCGCCGATATTTTCGAACAATATGGAGAAGAGGAATTCCGTCGTGTGGAAAACCAGGTTATCCAACGTTTATTAGATCAAGCCCCCTTGATTCTCGCAACAGGTGGTGGAGCCTACATGCATCCGGAGACAAGAAAAACCTTAAAGGAAAAAGCAACCACCCTTTGGCTACATTGTGATCTGGAAACACTTTTCAAGCGCGTTTCCAAAAATACCAACCGCCCCTTATTGAATGTCGATAATAAAAAAGAAATACTCTTCTCCCTTATGAAAAAACGTTACCCTGTCTATGCCGAGGCAGATATTGTCGTTGAATGTAAGGATAAAGACATTGATACAACAATTAATCTTGTTATCTCAGCTCTAGAAAATTCAAGTAAAATGCATATTTTACCCATAACCCTGTCAAAAAATCATTACGACGTAATTATTGGTTCTGATATATTACAGCAATGTGGAACACTGATTTTACCTTTATTAAAGCAAAAGAAAGTTTTTATTCTGGCGGATCAGACAGTTGCCGACCTTCATCTGGACAAACTTATCCATAGTCTTGATTTAGTACACGTAAATTATGAAGTTATCCTGCTTCCTCCTGGGGAAAAAACAAAATCCTTTCAATATTATGAAAAAGTCACGCAAACATTGTTAGAAAAAGGGGTTGAGCGAAATTCAACGATTTTGGCATTCGGTGGTGGCGTTACAGGAGATTTGGCAGGATTTTCAGCTGCCACCGTGTTACGTGGAGTGCCATTCATTCAAATCCCCACCACCCTGCTTTCTCAAGTCGATTCTTCCGTAGGCGGAAAAACCGGTATCAATACATCGGTGGGTAAAAATCTGCTTGGGGCCTTTTACCAACCAGAAGTCGTTCTCGCAGATACAAAGATTTTGGACACACTCCCCCAAAGAGAATTACAGGCCGGTTATGCAGAAATTGTTAAAGCCGGTTTGATCAATGATTCAGAATTATTCAAATGGTGTGAAAAAAACGGTAAAAAAGTCATAAGTAAAGAACATGCTTGTCTGGCCAAGGCCATCGAAATGGCTTGTCAATTTAAAGCAAGGATTATTCAAAATGATGAATATGAACAGCAATCGACAGGCAGAAACCTCCTGAATCTCGGTCACAGTTTGGGACATACCCTGGAAGCGGAACTGGGTTATGATGGCCGTTTACTGCACGGAGAAGCCGTTGCACTGGGTTGCTGCCTGATCTTCAAATTATGCACCCAAATGGGAATATGTCCGGAGAAAGACACACAACGTGTCATTCATCATTTCGAATCTGTAAACCTACCTGTTACAATAAAAAGGCTTCCTCAATCCATACGGGCCTCAAATCTTCTTAATCATTTGAAACATGATAAAAAAAGCCAAAACAATAAAATAACGTTTATACTTGTCAATGGGATAGGAAAAGCTTTCACATCACAAGATGTTAGTGAAAAACAGCTGTATAGTCTCCTAATCGAGGACGGTTGTATACAGGACTAAAATTGTTGCATATAAAACACATGAATTAATTCTAATCAATAAAGTATATATGAATGATTGTCATTCAATAAAATCTTTTATAAATTGCCGAATATCTGAAAATCTTTATAGAAATTAGAAGGTAAAGCCCTTTTCTGTGTTTTTTTAGTTACATTACATTAATAACTATAATCACTACATTAAAATCCTTCTAATTTTTCAAAGATATAGATTATAGTAAATTATAGAGTATAAATTTAAAGAGCTTCCGCCTTAATTGGCGGTCTATCGCTCGAAACTTATAAAAGAAGGATGTGTCAAGATGCGTCTTCGCACTGCATTGCTTGCAACGACTTTCGCGGTTGCTACTCCCGCCGCAGCGATGGCTAGCACAATTACTGGCCCTTATGTTAGCTTAGGTGGCGGTTATAACCTTGTTCAAACACAACATGCCCATTTCAAAAATGGTACCAATGCCGGTGGCAGGCTTGATAACGGTAAGGGAACCTCATCAAAACTGCGCCATAATACCGGTTTCACAACCATGGGTTCTTTTGGTTGGGGATTTGGTAACGGTCTCCGCGTGGAAGTTGAAGGTGTTTATAACTACTCCAACATCAGCGGACGTCATGGAACCCCTGTTTCCGCATACAAAACCAAAGGACATGACCAAGGTTATGGCGGATTGATCAATGTTCTTTATGATATTGACTTGCGTCAATTCGGCATTGACGTCCCTGTCACCCCATTCGTGGGTATTGGTGCCGGTTATCTCTGGCAAAATATGGCTCCATTAGATACAGTTTACCGTAATGGCAATAAAAACCGTATCGGTGGAACAGGTGGAAGCTTTGCCTATCAAGGTATCGTCGGTGCTGCCTATGATATCCCAGGCGTTCCAGGATTGGCAGTTACAACTGAATACCGTATGATGGGTCAATTGGATGATCATCGTTCATATAATTCAAGTGCCTGGGTTGGCGGAAACCATTATAACAGCCACAGAGGCGTTAAAATGGATCACCGTTTCAATCATCAGTTTATCCTGGGTCTGCGTTATGCATTTGACACCGCACCACCAGCACCTCCTCCAGCTCCACCAACTGTAGTTGCTCCACCACAACCATCTGTAGCTCGCACCTACCTAGTATTCTTCGATTTCGACAAATCAGCGTTGACACCTCGTGCACGTGAAATCGTAAGAGAAGCTGCTCAGGCTTCAACACGTGTTCAAACAACACGTATCGAAGTTAACGGATATACAGATAACTCTTCTGCACATCCAGGTCCTCGTGGTCAACGCTATAACATGGGTCTTTCAATCAGACGTGCCAAAAGCGTGAAAGCTGAATTAATCCGTGATGGTGTTCCAGCAACAGCAATTGATATTCATGGTTATGGTGAATCTCATCCATTGGTTCCAACAGGACCAAATACACGTGAACCACAAAACCGTCGCGTAGAAATTATTCTTAAATAATTTTCAAGAAATTATCTGAATAATGTAAAAGAGATACTTAGAATTAAGTATCTCTTTTTATTTTGAAAAACAATCAAACCAATTTATTTTTAAAGGTTCTTTTTGATATCAATCGGTCATAAACAACAACTTTTTCAATTTATCAAATTTGGTATTGTTGGATCATCCGGTCTGGGGATTGATATTCTAGCTGTATACTTGTTACGGCCCTTAATTGGATTAACCTCGGCAACCCTTGCCGCTTATTTTATAGCCGCAAGTTCCAACTGGTTCATAAACAGAATCTGGACATTTGGAAATATTAATCATCGTCATTCTATCTTTGCACAATGGATACGATTTATTATGACCAACATTCTTGGTTTTTGTTGCAATAGAGGAATTGTTTTCTTTTTATTTTTCCTAAATTCGTTTTTTAGGTACTATGCTTTTATACCTTTAATTATTGGTGCAATGACTGGAATGCTAGCGAATTTCCATTTATCGCGCAAATTGGTTTATAATGATTCCATATCAAAAAGGTAAATTATTTTTTTCCAACGTTCCAAAAGGCAGTTTCCAATTGAACAACATCCTTAAACTTACGTAGAATCATTGGATAACGTTGTTCCGCCCCATACTGAAAAGCAATTTGATCCAGAAACATAATACTTTTCTTTACAAGACTGTAATAGCTATCACTTCCGTACGTTTCCAACCAAGATAAATACGGATGGTCCCTTTTATCAAATTCTTGATCATTTAATAAATTCAAACCGATTTCACCATACCCTATCAAACATGGTAGTATTAGAATTACGATATCTAACAAATCACCCTGCATACTTTTTGAAAGCAAATATTGACTGTATGCAACAAGTTCGATTGATTTCCTTTCATTTTCAATAAAATCAATTTCTATTCCCCATTGCTTGCAATATGATAAATGCAATGGAAGCTCTATTTCGATAAGCCCTTTCAATAATGATAAAAAATATTGCATTTCCCATAATGAATTACTTTTATAAATCGCTAGGGCCTCAACACGACTGTAATCAAGAAGATATAAATAATCCTGAACTAGATATTTTCTAAATTCCTCTGCCGGCAAGCTTCCCTTACCCAGCGCCTTGACAAAGGGATGATGGATAAATTGTTGCCATTCCTTCTGGCAATCCTGTCGTAACCGACCAAATAATCCTTCAGAAAATAAAGAATACGTATTTTTATCATTATCAAACATTAAATCTTGACTTTCATGACAAAAGCTTAAATAGCTGTACTGTAAAAAACATTTTGAATAATAATATATACGGTTAGATTAATTTCCATATTACTCTTATCCAGTTCGTTTAAGATATTATTTTAACATATCAGGATTGTTCATTCCACCATGTCCACCACAATGCCAAGCACAAATGAAATACGGTCGCACTTTTTGAATTATTTTTCTAAAAATGATCATCAAATTGTACCATCCTCATCTTTGGTTCCCCAGAATGACCCTACTCTGCTTTTTACAAATGCAGGAATGGTACAGTTCAAGAATGTGTTTACCGGACAGGAACAGCGTCCCTATTCACGTGCCACAACTGCACAAAAGGTTGTTCGGGCTGGTGGCAAGCACAATGATCTTGATAATGTTGGATATACCGCTCGTCATCATACTTTTTTTGAAATGCTCGGAAATTTCTCTTTCGGAGATTATTTTAAGGAAAAAGCAATCTATCTGGCATGGAACCTAATCACTGGCGAATTTGGATTACCTAGGGAAAAACTCCTTGTCACCGTCTATTCGGACGATAATGAAGCAGCTGATTTATGGAAAAAAATAGCTGGCTTTTCCGATGACCGAATTATCCGTATTAACAGTTCAGATAACTTCTGGCGTATGGGAGATACAGGCCCATGTGGACCATGTTCAGAAATTTTCTATGACCATGGCGAAGATGTATTTGGAGGTCCCCCAGGATCTAAGGACGAAGATGGAGACCGTTTCGTAGAAATATGGAATTTGGTTTTCATGCAATATTTTGAAAATCCACCAGGTACACGAAATCCCTTACCCCGTCCATCAATTGATACAGGAATGGGATTGGAACGATTTGCCGCAATTATGCAAGGGAAAAGAGACAATTTTGATATTGATACTTTTCAGGTCTTGATCAGGGCATCTGCTGAAATTACTGATACAGATCCATTTGGTCCCCATAAAGTCAGTCATCGTGTCGTTGCAGATCATCTTCGCTCTTCGGCTTTCCTTATTGCTGACGGTGTCTTACCGTCCAAAGACGGACGTGGTTATGTATTACGTCGTATTATGCGCAGAGCCATGCGTCATTTACACATGATCGGCACTCAACAACCGGTATTTTACAAGCTTTTACCTGCATTAATCGAGGAAATGGGAAGCGCCTATCCTGAACTGATACATTATGAAACTTTGATTTCTGAGACCTTATATAATGAAGAACAACGTTTCAAATCAATGCTGGATCGGGGCCTTTCCCTTTTGAATGAGGAAAGCGGCAAGTTACCGTCACATGGTAAATTGCCTGGTGATATTGCTTTCAAACTGTATGATACCTATGGTTTCCCTCTGGATTTAACGGCTGACGCGCTTCGTGAAAAAGGATTGACCGTTGATCACGAAGGCTTTGATAAAGCCATGGCCGAACAACGTAACCGTGCCAGAGCCGCATGGATTGGTTCCGGTGATAATGCAACTGAAACAATATGGTTTGAACTCAAGGATAAATTTGGATCATCTGAATTTCTTGGATACAAGAATAATAGGGCTGATGCTGAAATTCAGGCAATTATCATTGATGGTCAATTGGTAAACCAAGCAGAAGAAGGTAAAGAAATCAGTATCTTGTTGAACCAGACCCCCTTTTATGGTGAAAGTGGTGGTCAGGCTGGGGATCAGGGAATCATTTTCAATAAAAACAGTATTATCGAGATTAAAGATACGCAGAAGAAACTTGGCGAACTGATCCTTCATCATGGAATTGTAAAAAAAGGCCAGATTAAGATCAATAATACGGTCACGGCTGAAATTGATACTGCTTACAGACAGACAATTCAGGCACATCATTCTGCCACCCATCTGTTACATCGTGCATTGAGAGAACAATTCGGGACACATGTCACCCAAAAAGGAAGTCTGAATACAGCAGAACGCTTAAGATTTGATTTCAGTCTCTCCAAACCGATTACACGCAATGAACTGGATATTATCGAAGCAAAGGTTAATGCACAAATCCGGAAAAATTTACCGGTCAGAACGCAAATCATGACGCCGGAACAAGCTAGTAGACTTGGTGCAATGGCATTGTTCAATGAAAAATATGGTGAGGAAGTCCGTGTGGTTTCAATGGGAAATGGAGATGATATTGCCAATCCACAAACGGCATGGTCCATTGAACTTTGCGGTGGAACCCATGTCAATCGCACCGGAGATATAGGTTTATTTCATATAATTTCTGAAAGCGGGGTGGCTGCCGGAATAAGACGCATTGAAGCCGTTGCTGGTTTGGCCGCGGAAAATTATTTCAAACAGAATTTAAATATATTAAATGAAATAGCCTTTCTTCTTAATACTGCCTCTGTACAACTTACCGATAGAGTGCAGTTGTTATTAAACGAAAGAAAAGAGCTAAAACAGCAAATATCCAAATTGCAGCGCCAATTGACAATCGGCAAAGACATGCAAAATGACATTGAGACAATCAATGGCATTGAACTTATTTTCCGTGATGTTGGTGAAATCCCGCCAAAAGAATTAAAACCTTTGGCTGAAAGTCTTGTTAAACAGCTTCAAAATGGAATAGCTGTCGTATTGTCATCCTTTGGTCAAAAAGCATCCATCGTTGTTGCCGTAACTGCTGAATTAAGCAAAATTGTAAGTGCAATTGATTTGGTTAGAATGGCGAGTTCGATTGCGGGCGGTAAAGGTGGTGGTGGAAGACCAGATATGGCGCAAGCTGGAGGACCTGATATTAATAAGGCAAATGATATTTTTGAAAAAATGAAAAGCCATATCAATTCTTTATGATACTGAATTCAAGGCAGGCTCATCATGGCCTGCTTTTTCATTATAACTATTGGTTATTTATCCTGCATGATCATACTTTCGCCGTAAAATTGTACATAATATCATACAGTTAGCTGTTCAATTCATTCCGAAATGAAAGATCACAATATGTCGGAAAACAACCCTCAACTAACCCTCCTTGATATTTTAAAAGGTGTAAAGAAATTTCGAACGGATATTTATCCGGAACGTAAAGAATTATATTGTCAACTTGCCAATGGACAATCCCCTAAAACACTTTTCATAACTTGTGCAGACAGTCGAATAAGTCCTGAATCCCTGACCCAGCAACCTCCCGGAAATTTATTTGTCTTGCGTAATATTGGCAATATTGTACCTGCTTATGGTAACAGCTTCGGAGGAGTAACATCCGCAGTTGAATATGCGGTTTCCGCCCTAAAGGTTTCTACAATTATCATTTGTGGACATTCTGATTGTGGCGCGATGAGTGCCCTTATACATCCTGAAAAATTGAATTCAATGCCAGCCGTAAGAAAATGGTTGCAATATGCCGAAACAGCCCATGCCATTACGGACGCACTTTCTGCCACTGATGTCGGCCCCGAAAGCATCCAAAGTTTAACGGAACACAATGTCCTGCTTCAACTCGCACATTTAAGAACTCATCCTTCAGTTGCTGGTGCCTTGGCAAAAAAAGAAATTATTCTTCAAGGATGGTATTATGATATTCCAAAAGGTAAGATTTATGTGTTAGATGAAGAAACAAGAAATGATATGACCGTCGATGAAGCTATTTCCATGCTGCAGAATCGTATCAACCAAAATACCAAAGCTTAAGAAAACTATTGCTGTATTGAGCTGCTGGTTTGCTTTTTTTGCATCTTTTACGCTGCATGCCAGAACAATCAAGATAACCACCTGGAACACAGAGTGGTTATTATCAAAATCAGATCTTGATAAATATGAAATACCAAATGATATTCAAGCAAGACACTCCAAGAATTTCACAAGATTGTCTTTATATGCAAGAAAATTGAACAGCGATATAATTGCCTTGCAGGAAGTGGGATCAGTCGAAACCGCAAGACGAATCCTTCCTGAAGACCAATATGATTTTTATATAACTCAGGATAATATCGCCCAACATCCTGTCCTGGCCATTCGAAAAAAACTTTCTTACAATATTATAAAAAACCCTGATCTTACCGCTTTGAGTAAGAATGACAAAACCCATATTTTACGAAGTGGTCTTGATCTTACCCTATACGATCATCGCATAAATATTCGAATTCTGGTTGTACATTTAAAGGCTCATTGCCCTGAAAGATCTCTTTATTCCCAACAAAAAGCATGTAATATCTTGAATCAACAGAAAATAATTATCCAAAAATGGATTGCAGACAGAATAAAAGACAAACAGGCTTTCATTATTTTAGGAGATTTTAACCGTATAGTGTCATTTAATGATGAATTTTTTCAATCCTTGTCAACAGAATCTAGTTTATCAATCCCAACATCTCAACTTGCTTCACCATGCTGGGGAGGCAATTATTTTCTCGATGGATTTATTTTGGATCCCATCTTAAGTGAATCCACTATTCCTAATACGTTAAAAGTATTGGTATACAAAGAAAAACAATATATGATGCATGCTGATCTGTCAGATCATTGTCCTGTCTCTTTAAATTTGTCTTTATAACAAAAAATGATTTGTTCTTTTTTCACCTAAGATTTTTTTAATTTCCTCAATAATAAAAGCCTTTTATCACCTAATTTTTAAAAGGATCAATCTTGCCAGAAAAGTTAACCCTTTTATGATTTAGACAATGAAATCAGTTAATATTAGAAACTATCGTCTCCCCAGCCTCCATCATCACCACCCCAGTCACCACCATCATCAGAGCCCCAATCAGCAGAATCTCCAGAATTACCCCAATCTGTATCATTTCCGCTGTTACTGAAACCATCATCAGCATAATTATCAAATCCGGCACCAGAATTGTTACCAGCATCAAAATTCGGATCAACTGCGGTACCCTCACCCGTAAAGGGATCACTGCCAGCTGCTGTTCCTGCAAACGGATCATTCGGATCTGCAGCAGGCATTTGTGCAGCACCATTAACTGCATGATGGCCACCAAACAATCCACTCAATGCATTATAAGCCATCATACCCCCGGCAACACCAGCTGCCGTCGACAATGCACTGCCTAAAAATCCATTTCCACCCCGATTAAACATTCCTCGTTGATAACCTGGGGGATAATTCACAGCCGGAGGTTGTTGCTGTCCATAAGGTGTATTCATAGACTGATTTGGCTGTGGTTGTGGCCGATTAGGATTTCCTCCCCACCCTGGCGGCATTTGTTGGGATTGAGGCGACATTTGAGTTTGCGAGCGGTTTCCGCCACCAAAAAGCCCTCCCAGAAATCCTCCTGAACGAGGTTGGCTTGATTGGGCCTGAGCCAGTTTCAGCTGTTGAATCTGTTGTTGCATCTGCTGTAATTGCCATTCCAGCTGACGAATACGATTCTGAGATTCAACCAAGGCGGCTTCCTGAACAATGGCCATTTGTGTCATACGATAACCCGCTTCAGGATATTTCTGCAAATTACTGTTAATCAGTTGATTGGCTTCAGAATCAATAGGGGGTAACGGACTGGCTGTTCCAACCGTATTTGGAGAAGCTGTTTTTTTCCCACTGACACGTTCAAAAAATTGATTGATCAATTGCTGTTCGTCATTATTCATCTTTGATTAACCTTTAAAATTATCTTTGGATTTCTCTTTATATTTTAATTATAAGACAAATTTTTGAAGATGATTCACTTTTCTTGTCATATCATCAAGATCGTATTATTTATTTAATCTTATTCGTAACCATCAATAGACTAAAAAATAATTAACACTTATTATTTCGTTATTTTTGCATTCTTTTGGAATTATATAATTCATGCCATCGCATACACCCTTTCAACCAGCTTCAACAAAAAAAACGTTATCATTCCAGGGACTGATCTTAAAGTTACATGAATTCTGGAATTCTCAAGGTTGTGCATTATTACAACCTTATGATCTTGAAATCGGCGCGGGAACATTATCACCATACACGACATTACGAGCGTTGGGCGACAAACCTTGGAAAGCGGCCTATGTTCAACCCTGTCGGCGTCCAACAGATGGACGATATGGTGAAAACCCCAACCGTTTACAACATTATTATCAATATCAGGTTCTACTGAAGCCATCCCCTGAGAATAGTCAGGAACTATTGCTTGAAAGTTATAAAGCCATCGGTATCAATCCAAAAGAGCACGATATTCGTTTTGTTGAAGATGACTGGGAAAATCCCACAATTGGCGCGTGGGGACTTGGATGGGAGGTTTGGTGTGACGGTATGGAGGTCACTCAATTCACCTATTTCCAGCAGGTTGGCGGGATAACAACCTCTATTCCTTCAACTGAACTTACATACGGCCTTGAACGATTGGCCATGTATATTCAGGGCGTTGAGAATGTCTATGATTTGGCCTTCAATGATCACGGTCTAACCTATGGAGAGGTTTTTCTCAGGGCTGAAAAGGATTATTCCCGTTACAATTTTGAATGTGCAGACACGACTCTTTTATTCAATCATTTCAAGGATGCAGAAAAAGAATCCAATGCGTTGGTCCAACAGAAACTTGCTCAGCCAGCCTACGATCAGTGTTTGAAAGCAAGCCACTTATTCAACCTGCTTGATGCCCGTGGAGTCATCAGCGTGAATGAACGCGCTTCCTATATTGGTCGCATTCGTAATTTGGCAAAACAATGTTGTGAAACTTGGCTGGCAGAGGAAAAATAATATGTCGGAATTGTTTATTGAACTATTATCGGAAGAAATTCCCGCACGCATGCAAAAGCAAGCCATGGAAAATCTTAACCGTTTACTGAATAATGCGCTGATCAATCTTAATCCCACTGATGCTAAAACATTCTCCACACCAAGACGTATCGCTGTTTCTATGCAGATTGACGCTACCATTCCGGCACAAGAGCTGGAGGAAAGAGGACCACGAATTACAGCCCCAGAAAAAGCGTTAGAGGGTTTTTTACGCAAACATGCGGCTCAAAAAAATGATTTGATTGAAGAGAACGGTTTTTGGGTTTTGAAAAAAATTAAGCCTGAACAATCAGCCAGCCAATTTATTCAGGAAAAAATTCCGCAAATTTTATGGCAATTCCCCTGGCCTAAATCACAGCGTTGGGGAAATGGCAGCCAATTTACATGGGTTCGCCCATTGCATCGCATAACCTGTATTCTGGATGGTGAGATTGTTCCTTTTACCTTGGCAAAAGAAAATGATGATGCACATGGATTATCCAGCGATCAAATCACTGAAGGCCATCGTTTTCTTTCTCCTTCCCCCTTTACCATCCGCAATACAAAACAATGGCAGGAAACATTGTTTTCCCATTATGTTATTGCCGACTCTGAACAGCGTCGTAATAAAATTCTTGCAGACATATCCAAGCTTGCAGAAAATAATAAACTTCAACTCGTTTCTGATGAAGGACTTTTGAACGAAGTTACGGGACTTGTTGAATGGCCCGTCGCGTATATGGGTAAAATTGATTCCATTTTCATGGAATTGCCACAAGAAGTAATGCAAGTTTCAATGCGAGTGAATCAACGTTATTTTGCACTGAAAAATCAAGATGGCTCACCAGCAGCACGTTTTATTTTTATAGCGAATATTATTAGACCAGACAATGATGGTTCCTTAATCATTGCCGGAAATGAGCGTGTTTTGCGGGCACGTTTTGCCGATGCCCGTTATTTTTGGGAACAGGACCGTAAAACACCACTTGTATCATATAACAACTCATTAAATGATGTTATTTTTCATGCCAGACTTGGCAGCCAATACGAACGTGTGCAACGTATTGTCAAAATTGCAGGCTTTCTTGCAAACCTGCTTTGCGCCGATGTGGTTCATGCACAACGTGCTGCTTTACTTTGCAAGGCTGATCTTGCAACAGGAATGGTTGGTGAATTCCCGGAACTCCAAGGTATTATGGGGGGATATTATGCTCAACATGATAACGAAAATCCTGCCGTAGCGCTTGCAATCAAGGAACATTACAAACCTTGTGGTCCAAATGACCAGACACCCACTGAACCATGCTCTGTTATCGTTGCACTCGCGGATAAAATCGATTTGCTAACCGCATTTTTTGCCATAGGTGAAAAACCCAAAGGATCTGGTGATCCTTTTGCATTAAGACGGGCTGCCTTGGGGATTATCAGAATCATCCGTGAAAACAATCTTTCTCTTGATTTAGAAAAAGTATTTGAATTCTCCATTTCAACACTTCCGAAAGATTTACAACAAGCTTCAGATCTGAAATTTTTGGCAAATTTCATGAATGAACGACTTATTATTCAGTTACGAAGTGAGGGTTTACGACATGATATTTTATCAGCAGTTTCACAAAAAAATCATTTAACTGATATTTCCGAACTTCTTAAAAAAGTTAATGCCATAAATCAAATTCTTGAATCATCCGAAGGAAAAGATCTTCTGGCCGCTGTCAAAAGAGCAAGCAACATTCTCAGAATTGAAAACAAGAAAGACGGCCCTCATCACGGTGAACCCGATCCGTCTCTTTTCCATACTGATGAAGAAACAAATCTGTACAGTCATTTAAAGCAAGCTACACAAATGATTGAATCAGCACTTGATCATAAGAAGTTTGAATTTGCAATGAATACTATAGCTTCCTTACGCTCTGAACTGGACATCTTTTTTGATAAAACTATTATTAATGATCCAAATGAAATCATTCGTCATAATCGACTTAAACTTCTCAATCAAATAGATAATGTGGCTAACCTTATTGCTGATTTTAGCCAAATTGAAAAATAGTTATATTAGATTTTAGCCGGGTCTGTTAATTCATAAAACAGCTGGGGCTTGACTTTAAAATGAGGTGAATAGGCTGAATCATTTTTATAAACCGCCTTTTCACCCCATTTTTTTTCCATAAATTCCATTTCATATGTGAAGCGTTCTTGGTGTTCAGGTCTATCATCACTACCTCTTGAATAGCTTTCATGATGAATGGCAATCACATCCATGCACATAATAATTCGATAACCTGCCTCTCTTACTTTCAAACATAGATCGACATCGTTATATGCAATTTTTAAATTAATTTCATCAAATCCATCTACCTCATGAAAAACTGATGCCTTTACCAACATCATGGCCGCTGTTACTGCAGTCAATTCCTGTGATAATACAGAACGTCCGACATAACCAAAATCATTCTTGATCATCCCCCTATTCATATGTTGGGCAACTTCCCCAGGACCGACAATAATGCCTCCATGTTGTATTCTTCCATTCGGATATAACAGTTTGGCTCCCACAATTGCAATATCATCAGCAAATTCCGCCTCATTCAACATGATTTCCAGCCAATCCTCATTTTCGATAAATACATCATTATTTAAGAATAAATAAAAATCGGATTTTATTTTTTGAGCAGCCAGGTTATTCAAACGTGAAAAATTAAATTCTTCTTGTACTGTTAAAAAATTTACAGTCTTTTTTCGTGAATAGTTTTTTATAAACTCCAGAGTTTCTGGTTTTTTTGACCCATTATCAACCAATAATATATTATAGTGGCTATAATTGGTTCGGTCCAAAATACGGTCAACGCATTTTTTGGTAATTTCAATCTGATCTTTGAAAGGGATAATAATTGTAACAGTTGATTGCGGTATCTTATTCCATGCAACCTTATACATCGTAGCATTCTCTATCGAGCTTACCATAGTTTCTTGACCCTTACGTTTCAAATGATCACTTACACAGGCTATACCCGCTTTTACCGCATATTGTTTATTGGCGGTTGTTTCCGCTGTTGAATTCGGAGTAATACGCCAGTGATACAAAATCTCCTGAACATGATGAATTTGCGATGATTTTAAATATTCTGTCAATCGCAAAATAAAATCATGATCCTGTGCACCATTATATTGCGATGACAGAAAACCGACTTTTCTAACATAATCAACATGAATCATGACAAAATGACAAATATAATTACACCCTAACAAATAACGGTAATTAAAATCAGGTTTTAAATTGGGTTCGATAAGTACACCATTGTTATCAAGCTTATCCTCATCTGAATAAACAAAATAGGCATTATGACACTGCGCCTCCATTATCATCATTTCCAATGCTTGGGGAACCAGCAGGTCATCATGATCAAAAAAAGCAATCCATTGACCTTTTACCTGTTTCAATCCTTCATTGGTAGCTTCGGAAATACCCATATTACATGTCAGTGTAATTGCCTTGATCCTGTTATCAAACAAAACATATTTTTTGATTTCTCTCTGTATTGATGCTGATTTTCCTCCATCATCAATCAAAATCAATTCCCAATTTTTATAAGTTTGACATAAAACAGAATCAACAGCCTCCCTAAAATGAGATAAATCAGGTTTGTAAACAGGACATATAATTGAAATTTTGGGAGATTTAAGTTTTATCTTTAAATCTTTCAAATTTTGTCTTTTTTTATCAAGTAATTTTGGTAAACTCGAGAAATATTTTTGTGCCCATAGATGATATTCATCAATTACATATTCCGGATAAGCGATTAAATTTTTAATTTCACTTTTTAGGGAATTAATTTCATTATATATACTATCTATATGCTGATTCATTATTAATAGTTTTTGTTCCAACAAATCATCAACAAGGCTTGTTTGATAGGGACTGTTTTTCACTTCTATATAATCAGGCATTACATACACGCGAAATTCCGCCTTAAAACATTTTCGAAGCACTTTGGGTACAACAACCGCAAAACCGCATCTTGGCTCACCATTATAAGCACTTGCCACATCAGGACGATATCTATTGGCCTGAACCGTTTGTAATTCAATCCCATTCATGACAACAAGAATTGAACAGTTTCCTGTATATTCTCCTGTTTTCAAATCCTTTTTCAAAACCCATCCAACAATTGAACCATTCTTCCATCCATCAATAAAAGATTCATATTCTACAGAATCGTTATTTCTTAATAATTGAAAATATACATAGGATACTTGCTTATTATTCTGTTTTGAATCAGAGACTATAAAAGGTGTTTCATCAATAAATTGAAATGACAACTTATGGTTCTTATTATCCCTGTATCTTTCTGGTATGGAAAATTGAAAACCGATATCGCCGCGAAAGAAATTCAGCTTTTGCTGGATAGTTTTATTTTCAATATCGCATTTAATTTCAGCAATCTTTACATCATCGATAAAAGCAGAAACAATTGTAGGTTTTTCAGGTTTAACGACATTAATTGCCCATCCCACAAATACCCCCTCTTCAATTCTTTGACAGAAACCCGTACAGCGAGATTGAGCATTCATGAACCCCATCCTTTTAGTTAACTTAAATTTACTATTTCTTGAATAAAATTATAATTTTTCAAAAATAAATATCATTATAAAAAAAGGTATGTAAATTTTACATACCTTTATTGAACTTCATTTAATATTTTATCACATCAACGGGCTACTAAAACCATAATCATTTGACGATTTTCGATCTTGGAAGTTTGTTCTGGCTTTGCAACATCTTCCATATCAACACGGAATCGATCCAACAGTTGAACACCCAGTTCTTGATGGGCCATTTCACGTCCACGGAAACGTAACGTGATTTTGACCTTGTCACCACCAGCAATAAAACGCTTTGCCGCGTTTAGTTTTACCTGATAGTCATTTTCATCAATATTAGGTCTTACCTTGATTTCCTTAATATCAATGACTTTTTGTTTTTTACGTGCCTCATTCTTTTTTTTCTGCTGTTCATATTTGAACTTGCCGTAATCAACAATTTTCGCAACTGGCGGATCAGCATTTGGACTGACTTCCAATAAATTCAGTCCAACAGCATAAGCCATTTTCAAAGCTTCACGTGTTGGCACAATACCTAACATTTCACCATCAGCACCAACCAGGCGAACCTGTGCAGCACGGATCTCATCATCAACCAAAGGCCCTTCACGATTAGTCGCAGGGGTTATCGATGTTTTTACTATGGTTAAGCTCCTTCTATAAAAAAATCATTGAAAGGGGATTACTTACTTAAAAATTAGAAATTGAACTTATCAAAAAAATCAATCTTGTAAATAACCCATTTCCTAGATTTAATAATAAACAACTTCTTAAAATACTATAATAGATTTTAAAAAAACTATCTAGTCTTCACAATAAAATTTAGCCTTTCGCTGCGCAAAGGGAACACGCCCTTTATCTGGCGGTGATGCCTCTCGAGACAGTTGATCCATGGCTTCATTCAAAGCCATGATCTCTTGTGATTTTCCACCCAATCGACGTACCGCCAAATGACGTTCTTCCGCCTCCTTGCGCCCAATAACCAAAATGACAGGAACATGTTGCAGACTATGTTCACGAATCTTTGCATTGATCTTTTCGTTTCTATCATCCAATTCCACACGAATTCCCTGGGCTTTCAGCAGGGCAACGACTTCTCGGGCATAATTCTCCACATCATTTACAATCGTTGCCACAACTACTTGGACAGGTGCCAGCCACAAAGGGAAATGACCTGCATATTGTTCTATCAAAATACCAATAAACCGTTCAAATGATCCTAAAATTGCCCGATGAAGCATAACTGGGCGATGTCTTGCGCTATCTTCTCCAATATAAGCCGTCTTAAGCCGTTCTGGCAGAACATAGTCAACTTGCAACGTGCCACATTGCCAATCCCTTCCTATCGCATCACGTAAAACAAATTCCAGTTTGGGACCATAAAAAGCGCCTTCCCCTTTATTAAGCTCAAATTCTACACCAACCTGTTTACAGGCTTCCTTCAAGCTATTTTCAGCACGATCCCAAATCGCATCATCTCCCGCTCTTTTTTCTGGACGATCAGAAAATTTGATGCGAAAACTCTCGAAACCAAGATCTTTGTATACTTCTGATAACATTTGGACAAACAAGGCTGTTTCAGAAGTAATTTGATCTTCTGTACAAAAAATATGCGCATCATCCTGAACAAATGACCGAACACGCATAATCCCATGTAGTGCTCCTGAAGGTTCGTAACGGTGACAGGCTCCAAATTCCGCCATCCGAAGGGGAAGCTCACGATAGGAACGCAATGTATGATTGAATATTTGGATATGACATGGACAGTTCATGGGTTTCAAAGCGTAAATGCGATCTTCATCCTCAACGGAAGCAATAAACATATTTTCCTTGAATTTGTCCCAATGCCCTGATGCCTCCCATAATGAACGGTCAACAAGTTGGGGGGTTCGCACCTCCTCATATCCATAACGACGTTGGACACGCTGCATATAAGCCTGTAATTCGCTATAAATTTGCCATCCTTTGGGATGCCAGAATACGGAACCTACGGCTTCATCCTGCAGATGGAAAAGATCCATCTCTTTTCCAATCCGTCTGTGATCGCGTTTTGTCGCCTCTTCCAATTGCGTCAGATAGGCATCAAGCTCTTTTTGATCACGCCATGCCGTTCCATATATACGTGACAGCATGGCATTTTTTGAATCCCCACGCCAATATGCACCAGCAACCTTCATCAGTTTAAAAGCTTTACCGACATCCCCGGTCGTTCTTAAATGCGGTCCACGGCAAAGGTCAAGCCACTCCCCCTGTCTATAAACTGTGATCGTTTCTGTTTCTGGCAAATCCTGAATGAGCTGGGCTTTATAATGCTCCCCATTGGTTTCAAAATATTCAATTGCTTTCTGCCGAGGCAGAACCTCTCTGACAAAAGGTTCATTACGCGCAATAATCTCATGCATTTTCTGTTCAATTTTACCAAGATCCTCTGGCTTGAAAGGTTCTTCACGGGCAAAATCATAATAAAAACCGTCCTCAATAGCTGGACCAATAGTAACCTGGGTTCCCGGATATAGTTCCTGTACTGCCTGGGCAAGTACATGGGCAGCATCATGACGGATTAACTCTAACGCCGCCGCATCTTTTTTTGTAATGAATTTTACTGACGAATCTTCATATATTTCAGTTAATAAATCGACTAATTTTCCATTCAGCTCCATTGCTAAAGCTGCACGAGCCAAACCTGCCCCAATAGATTGTGCAATACTTAAACCCGTAACCGATCCTTCATATTCACGAACAGATCCATCAGGCAAGGTAATAGATGGCATACTTAAAACTCCAGAACGCTATAATAAACCTAATAATAAACTTTAATGAACCCAGTTCAATTCTTGTGCAACCTTTTTTACGGAAAGATTTCTTAAATCCGCCTCATACAATATTTTGACATGTTTTCCACGTGGTGCGGTCAGCGCAGGATTACTTGATGATGAAAACAAAACAACAGAACACCCCCCCACCAATGCGGCAATATGCATTGGTCCTGTATCATTTCCGAGCGAAAATTGTGCATTTTTCATTAAGTGCCCCAACTGAAACAAACTTGTTTTACCAATCAAGTTCATTGCCTTCGGACATAATTGCAAAATCTGTCGGGAAATCTCTTTCTCTTCTTTTCCTCCAGCAATTATAGGGATCAACCCTTTTTCAAGACATATATTCGCAATCTCACCATAATACTGAATAGGCCATCTTTTCTCCATACGTCGTGCCGAGCAACCAGGAACTAACACAACATAGGGTCGATCCATGGAAAAATCAATCATTTCGGATAAAAACCAGGATAAATCAAGCTCGGGATAATCAGTTATACCAACCTTGCTTAACTGATCTTTCTGGCGATCAAATGTATGCAAGCGATTACGCTCCTCATTGTCATGTCTATGCGATGCTGTTTTTGCAATCGCCGATCCTTGTCTCTGTCCTGTAAACCTAAAGTAACGTGTCGATCGATGAGAAGTTTGTAAATCAAAGATATAATCATATCCCCGTAGTTTTTTCACTAGCCTAATCAATCCCGCAATATTGAACCAGGAAGGTTTATCATCAACAATAACACGATCAAACCAAGGTGATCTTTTGGCCAGATCAACAAATGGTGCAGATGTTAACAAGGTGATCTCTGCATTGGGATAATACTGACGAATGGCCGCAAACGGGTAAAAACTTTGGATAAAATCCCCCAAAGCACCCAAACGTATAATCAAGATTCTTTTAACTGACATCATTGATCTTTAATTTGTTTTCAGCAGGTAATATCTCGTTATAAACAGAAAGGGTTTTGCATTGCATCTGTTGTAAAGTATATTTTTTTTGAACCGCCTCCCGGGCAAGCCGACCGATCCAATTTAAATCTGCATCTGTTTTTTCCATCAACTGATCCAAAACAAATACCAAATTATTAACACTGCCGGGTTTAAAAAGGTAACCTGTAACATTTTCTTCAACTGTTTCTGCCGCCCCACCATGATTGGCAACAACCACAGGTTTCTCCATAGCCTGGGCCTCAATTACGACACGTCCAAAAGGTTCAGGTTTAAGGGAAGGTACTACAACGATATTTGCCAGTGCATAGACCGCAGGCATATCCTGGCTATTTCCCACAAAATAAATCGAATTTTTTATTTTTAGATAATCGGCTAAGGCAAGCAACTCTTTTAAAAAATGATCTTTTTCTTTGGCGGGACCGACAAAAATGCAGATCCAGTTCGGATGATTGAATTTTAATTCAGCAAAAGCCTGCAATAATAATTTATGTCCCTTCCACTCCGTAATTCTTCCCGGCAATAACAGGATCTTTTGCTCTTCAGAAATTCCCCAACTCTGTGCCAATGAACTTATTCGGTTACCTAACGGCAAACTCGGATCAAAAATAGTTAGATCAACCCCGCGTGGAATGATACATAGTTTTTGCTGGTTGACATGATATTCTTGTTGTAAATGATTAGCAATATAATGACTGATCGCTATCACCTTTTCCCCTTTGGTCATTACCTGGTTGTACCAACGTTTTCCGAACCATTTGGCCTGAAAAACTCCGTGCCAAGTTGTAACAAAACGGATATGACATTTTTTTGCTGCCAACCATGCAGACCATGCCGGCGCTCTTGAACGTGCATGAACAATATCCACTTTATAATACTGGATAATCTTAATTAACGCATAATGATTTTTCCAGATTATCCAAGGATTTTTTGAGCTTAGCGGTAAATGAATGTAAATTGCCCCAATTTTTTCGAGATAATGCTGCCATATTCCATCTTCACTGGCTACAATTGCAATGCCACCCGCCTGTATGATTGCCTTTGCCATATCAACAGTTCCCCGCTCTACCCCACCTGTACCCAATGCTGGTAGAACTTGCAATATGACTGGTTTATTTTCCATTCCGACTAAAATTTCATTAAAAATCTAAATCGGCATAATATTTGGGAGGGACTACACCACTTACCCGATCATTTAACAAGGCACGAAAACTGGGGCGGGATTTTATCCGAACATACCAATCCTTTACCATTGGATATTTATCCCAGTTAATATCACCAATATAATCCAAGCTAGAAAGATGGGCTGCAGCAGCAAAATCAGCAATTGACAAATTATTTCCTGCCAGCCAAACCCTGTTTTCAGCTAGATAAGCAATATAATCAAGATGAAATTTTATATTCTGGTAGCCTTCTCTCAATGCTTGAGCATTGGGATTGCTATTTCCAAAAAGACGTTTGAACATTTTCTCAAACAGTAAATTTCGAGTGATTTCTCGATTGAATTTGTCATCAAACCAGGCAACCAATCGTCGCACCTCCACTCTTTCCGCTAAAGTGCGACCCATTAATAACGTGTCAGGATAGGCTTCTTCCAAATATTCGCTGATCGCATAGGAATCACAAATAGCCAGACCCGTTTCTTCTACCAGGACAGGAACGGTACCAGCAGGATTCATCGACAGGAATTCATCCCGTTTTTTCCATACAGCTTCGGTCATCAATTCAAAAGATAATCGTTTTTCTGCCATTATCAATCGAATTTTACGACTGAAAGGACAAAGGGGAAGATGATACAATATTCGCATAAAGCCTTGCCATTATTCCACAAAATCTCTTTAGTGTAACATAATATGTTTTTTTACTGAAAATATTTTAAAATCAGTTTATCACTACAGTTTAATCATATAGCTTAACTTTTAATCAATTATAAAGGCTTAAATTCATCTTTTAAAAAATTACAAGATATTTATTTTTTCATATATTATTATTTTATTTTTCAACTTTATCAAAACGTAATAATTTAGACGTCATTAATTTATTGATCTGTCAAACAGGAAATACACTCGTGGTGCATCATTCTTCGCATTCACTGCCCCCCTTACGGATCCGAGGCCGTTCGTTTTTGGCACTGGTTCTTTCACCAAAAGCCCCTCTTGTAAATTGGTTACAAAGCCTGGACGAACAAATTAAACGTTCTTCACAATTTTTCTATGGCAAACCTGTTATTCTCAATCTTGAACTCTTGACAGGCGATGAAGAAGGATTGGAAAAACTTTATCATGAACTTTTAGGCAGAAATATTCAGATTATCAGTATGGAAGGATTGCCATCCAATCCTTCTGCATTAAAGGACTGGCCTAGAAATTTCATTCTTACAGGAGGAAAGAATATCGACAATTTAAATCCCCCGATCGATTCTCCAGCTAAAAATCAATCCGTTCCTTGCTATATTACTGATGATCCCGTTCGATCAGGACAAAGCATTTTTTTTCCGGAAGGGGATATAATTGTTGTTAATTCTGTTGCATCGGGAGCGGAAATTAGCGCCGGTGGATCCATTCATGTTTACGGCGCCCTGCGGGGACGCGCTATTGCCGGTATAAGTGGACAACCCAATGCCAGAATATTCACCAGTCATATGGCAGCAGAACTATTGGCTATTGACGGATATTACATGACAGCAGAAGAAATTCCAGAGGCTTTTAACAATAAATCTGCACAGGTTTTTTTAAAAGAGAATGTTATTACTGTAACTAATCTAACAAAAACAAGGTAAATAAAATTATATTCTGATATTTTTAGTGTTTTATTTGCCGTAAAATGATATTTTTAACATATTGAAAATGGATTATCATAAAGGAACAAGTATGTCGAAGGTAATCGTTATTACCTCAGGTAAAGGCGGGGTTGGTAAAACGACAACAACCGCAGCGATTGGAGCGGCCCTCGCCCAGACAGGACAAAAGGTTGTCGTCATTGATTTTGATGTCGGTTTAAGAAATCTTGACCTTGTAATGGGATCAGAAAGACGTGTGGTGTTTGATTTTATCAATGTAATACAAGGTGAAGCCACGCTTTCTCAAGCATTGATTAAAGATAAACGTATCGAAACCCTTTTCATTCTGGCCGCTTCCCAAACACGGGACAAAGACGCCTTGACTGAAGAGGGTGTCAAAAAGGTTATTGAGGAATTAAAAGAGAAGTTTGACTGGATAATTTGTGACAGTCCGGCCGGAATTGAACGCGGTGCTAAAATGGCCATGCATTTTGCTGATGAGGCCATTGTCATTACCAATCCCGAAGTATCCTCGGTTCGTGACAGTGATCGTATCATAGGCATCCTTGACAGTACAACTGATAAAGCCCAAAAAGGTGAAAAAATTAACAAACACCTGTTAATTACACGTTATGCAACAAACAGGGCAGCCCATGGCGACATGCTTAACACAGATGATATACTTGATATCCTTTCCATTCCCTTGATTGGTATCATTCCTGAAAGTGAGGAAATTCTCAAGGCTTCAAATATAGGTACTCCGATAACACTTTCTGCACCCAACTCTGCTCCTGCCCGTGCCTATGTAGATGCAGTTAAACGCTTGCAAGGAGAAAAAATAGACATTACCATTCCGACTGACAAAAAAGGGTTTTTTGACTGGTTGTTAAAGAGGAATAGATGATGAGTTTTTTATTTTCAAATTTCTTTAATAAAAAAAGTTCAGCGCCCGTTGCCAAGGATCGTTTACAGATCCTGCTGGCTCATGAACGTTCTTCTACCAGCAATCAAAATGATTCAGATTTATTGCAAAAATTACAAAAAGAAATTATGGCGGTTATCCAAAAGCATATCTCCATTGATCAAGAAAAAATTCAGGTCAAAATTGATCAAGGATCTGCCTGTTCTACATTGGCTATTGATATTGAGGTTCCCCAACAACGTCAAAAAAAATTTTGATTCAAACTTGATAATATCGATAGACTTTTTTTATGTATTTGAGGAGCTTGTTATTGATCTATAATAAAACTCCTCAACATTTATTTAGAAATGAACTTTTTTATCAAGCTCTTTCAAACCTCTTTTTCCATAATTGAAGGATGCAATACGGTCTGCTGAATCCTGAACTTTTTTGGGTATGTCAAAAGGATCAATCATAATTTCAACAATACGCGGTACTAAAGTATCATTTTCCAGTTCTTCCAGGCTTGTTTCCAATTCATCCTCAGTTCTGACTTGATAGTATGAATAGGGTTTATTATCACTCAAAGCATCAAATAGTTTATGATAGTTCCATTCAGGAATATCATTAAACGAGGAATATAACCCCATAATGCTGCGTTCGATTGTATAACCTTTATTATTCACCAAAAAAATGATTGGATTAAGATCATGCGCAAAAAAAGCTGATACTTCCTGCGCTGTTAATTGGAATGACCCATCCCCGACAAATAATATTTGGCGCCGTTTAGGTGCTGCCATTAATGAACCAAACAAGGCAGGCAATGAATACCCGATTGATAACCACAAAGGCTGATTAATGATGGTAATTCCGGCAGGAAGAGCCAATCCCCTGACACCTCTCATCGAGGTGCCTGCATCCGTAACAATGACATCATTTTCCTGAATGAAATGATCCATTTTTGTCCAAAAACGATTGAGGATTAATGCCTTGCCCTTTTCAACTGTCCATGAATGTTTTTTATTTTTATGAATGGAAGAGAATAAATTTGACTGTCGGGACAAGTCATTTTTTATCAGGCTTTTCAAAAGGTCTACAGCACAGACATCCTCAAACACTTTTTTACCAACGATAGTGCTGAAGGGCATGATATTGATCATATTTTCTGGAATATTCTGCGTAAAATACCCAGAATTACTGTCTGTAAATTTTACGTTAATTCCTATTAAGCAATCAGAATTTTCAATGATATCTAAAACGGATCTGACAGAAGCCCCGCCATTATATTCACCAACCCATTGCAATAAACCCTGATCCAAAATTGCCTGTGCCGCTGATTGGGTGGCAAATGGAATATTCAATTTTTCGATAAGTTCTTGCGTAAGTTCTCTAAGTCCAAATCGATCTATGGCATTACCCAGCAGCATAGCCGGGCGTTCAGCATGTCGCAGACGTTCTTTAATGCCATGCAAAAGATTTGAAAGTTGTAAGGAATCACTCATTTGTAATGAACAGACCAGTTTGTCATCAGGGACATCAATCTCGAAAAACGTTATATCCGATGGGATTTGAATATAAACAGGTCTTTTTTCCCGTTTGCAAACTTTCAATACACGATCAATTTCCCCCACTGCATTTTGTGGCGTAAGGCGCGCCTGAGCGACAGTATAGGAGCGGTAACAATTCATGACATCTTCATAATTACCCTCCGCTGTGGTATGATGCAAAAAGGATCTTTGATTTATACTGTGTAAAGGTGGCGCTCCAGAAAGACAAACCATTGGCACGTATTCGGCATATGCTCCTGCAACACCATTAAGGGCACTCAGGTCACCAACACCATATGTTGTTAGTATTGCAGAAATTCCATTTAAACGTGCATAACCATCCGCAGTATAGGCCGCGTTCAACTCATTACGATTTCCAACAAATTTTATATCTTTTCTTTTTTCTGCCTGCATCAAAAATTGAAGATTATAATCCCCAGGCACACCAAAAATTGTGTTGATCCCAATTTGAGATAATCTATCCAATAAGAAATCCCCAATTGTTTTTTTCATATATTATCTCCTAATTTTACAATGTATTTCTTAAAATAGTCTTAAATTTAGAGACTGTTATCTCAATTGAAGAATCTCAAATTATACGAAATAAATATTTCAAAAAAAATTAACACTATCGTGAGGCAATATGCTGTATGGCTTTAACCATCGACATAACCCCATTACTTCGATTTGCTGACAACGCCCCTGCAAGTCCCAGATCCTTAACAAATTCAGGATCGATTTTCAAAATTTCCTCTGCTGTTCTTCCAGAATAAATCCTTAGTAACAAAGCGATCAGACCTTTAACTATCACGGCATCAGACGATCCAGCAAAATAATATTTATTTCCTTCCCGGGAGTAATTTAACCAAACCTGACTTTGACAACCAACCACACGAAATTTATCATTTTGCCATTCAACAGGAAAAGCAGGCAAATTATTTCCAAGTTCAATCAAATAACGATATCGCTGCGTCCAATCATCAAAAAGATCAAACTCATCCCTAATGGCATCAATCGCCTCTACCGCGCTTTGTTCTTCGGGTAAAATAAAAGAACCTGAAATTGACATAGATAAATCTCGTACAGCCAGACAAATTACAAATTAAAGAATAAAACGACTTAAATCACTTTTACTCGCCAAGGAAGCAACTTTTTCCGTTACATCCTTTGCCGTTATCTGAATCTCCTCACCTGAACGTTCAGAAGCTGTAAAAGAAACTTCTTCGAGAAGCTTTTCCATAACGGTTGCCAGACGACGCGCACCGATATTCTCAACTCTTTCATTAATATCCGTTGCCAATTGGGCAATTGAATCAATTGCATCATCCGTAAACTGTAACTTGACTTTTTCCGTTTCCATCAAAGCGATATACTGTTTTAAAAGTGACTGTTCGGGTTCTGTTAAAATCCGACGCATATCTTCACAGGTTAAAGCCGATAATTCAACACGAATCGGTAGACGCCCCTGTAGTTCCGGCAATAAGTCAGAAGGTTTAGCCAAATGAAAAGCACCAGAGGCAATAAAAAGTATATGATCGGTTTTAACCAGACCATATTTTGTTGAGACAGTCGTTCCCTCTATTAATGGCAGTAAGTCACGCTGTACCCCTTCACGGGAAATATCGGCACCACCACGCCCACCACTTCCTTCATAAGAACGGGCACAAACCTTGTCAATTTCATCCAGAAAGACAATTCCATGATTTTGTGCACGCTGTATAGCTTCTTGCACAAGCGCATCATTATCCAGAAGCTTATCAGATTCTTCACGAATTAATGCCTCCCGGGCTTTTGCAACCGTCATACGGCGTGATTTTTCAGAACGGTTCATGAACCCTTTCATCATATCGGTAAAATTGATAATCTGGGCCGATGGCATCCCCGGTATATCCATTTGATTAACAGGAGAGGATATATCCGCCACTTTGATATCTATTTCCTTGTCCTCTAAATCTCCATTAACCAGCATCTGCAGGAATTTATTACGTGTTTCTGCTGTCGCTCCATCTCCCACCAACGCCGTTACTATTCTTTGATTTGCGGCATCTTTTGCCTTTTCAACGACATTGCGACGTTTTACATCACGCAACATGACCAAAGATGCTTCAACCAAATCGCGAATAATGCTTTCCACATCACGACCGACATAACCGACTTCGGTAAACTTAGTTGCCTCAACTTTTAAAAATGGAGCTTGTGACAAACGGGCTAATCGACGAGCAATTTCCGTCTTACCACAACCCGTTGGTCCAATCATCAAAATATTCTTAGGAACGATTTCTTCCCGCATCCGGTCAGGTAACTGAGCTCTTCTCCATCGATTGCGCAAAGCGATAGATACAGCCTTTTTTGCTTCATGTTGACCAACAATATAACGATCAAGTTCTGCAACAATTTTTTTCGGAGTATAGGTCGGGATTTGCATATATTATTTACTTTCTGAGTTCAAGGTCTCTACAACAAGGGAGTGATTGGTATAAATACAAATATCCCCAGCAATTTTCATGGCTCGACGTGCGATTTCTTCCGATGTTAGTCCATCAACAGTCAAAAGCGCCCTTGCGGCCGCCAGAGCATAATTACCACCGGAACCAATGGCTACCACCCCGTCTTCTGGTTCCAGTACATCACCATTACCTGTTAACGTGTATGAATGAACATGATCAGCCACAAGCAGCATTGCCTCAAGTCTTCTTAAGTAACGATCCGTTCGCCAATCCTGAGCCAACTCGACACAAGCCCTTTCCAACTGATTGGGATAACGCTCCAATTTCTTTTCCAAACGTTCCAGCAAGGTAAAAGCATCCGCTGTCGCCCCTGCAAAACCAGCCAATATAGAACCGTTTTGTCCTATTCTCCTGACTTTCCTCGCATTACCTTTTACAACTGTATTACCCAGTGTTACCTGGCCATCACCTGCTATTGTCACCTGCTTTCCGTAACGGACACATAAAATAGTCGTACCATGCCACTGAATAGGATCATACGTAGATAAAGTGTTATTTTGCATATCTAGGGTTAACCTTACATAAAATTATATGATAATAATTATCCGAACTGGTTAAGAAATCAATTCTTCTATACGCTTTGTCAATACCCCAAGGGAAAAAGGTTTGGTTAACAATTGTATTTTATTGTCAAGAGTCATGGTATTGATACCATGTGCATAACCAGTAATAAATAATATCGATAAATTCGGCCAGATCTTACGCGCAAATTCAGCAAGTTTGTTTCCATTTACTCCTGGCAACCCGATGTCGGTTAATAGTAAATCGACATGCATATGATTACAATCCAAATCTTGTAATAATGCCATTGCCTTTGTGCCATCTTCAGCGGCAATTACCTCAAACTGCATTTCATCCAGCAATTCCACCAATAATGGGCGTAAAATGGAGTCATCCTCAGCAACCAAAATTATTTTTTTTGTTTTTTGTTTTTGTGCTTCAATCAACATTTCCTTATGCCTTTACGTCAAAAGGAAAAATATAGTGTTCAGACTCTATAATCATTTTAAAACTATATATTCACTTCGTTATCTATATTATCATTTAAAAAAAATATTAAAAAGCAATTAAAGAATAAAAATATGCATCTACGTTTTATATAAAAATCATATTAGATTGGTGACATAATATAATATTAATTTTTGATTTCTATTTAATTAATTTATATTAATATTCAAATATGTTGATGGAAATTTATTAAATATCTATCTTTCCATTTCACTATATATGGGTAAATATATACTTATATTTGTTCCTGCTCCCAATTGACTTTGCACATTAACCTGTCCCCCCGACTGTTGTGCAAATCCATAAACCATTGCCATTCCCAGTCCTGTTCCCAACCCCATTTTTTTTGTTGTGAAAAAAGGTTCAAAAATATGAGCAATGGTTTCGGCACTCATTCCCTCGCCTTCATCCTGAATGATGGTGACTGCATAAGAACCCGGATTTAAATGAAGCCGTTTGCCTTCATCCGGACTAATATCTTTCTTATCCAAAATGATAGTTATTACACCTCCATTTTTCATGGCATCTACTGAATTGATACACAAATTCATGACAGCCAATTCAAATTGTGATGGATCTGTCTTAACCGTCAAAATACCCGATATATTATTTTTAAATTCAAGATGAATTCTATTTGATTGGTTGGCTTCAATCTGTTCTTTGAACCTTCTTTCATAACGCATCTGAAGAGTTTGGGACAATAGATCAAAATTTTTATGAATAATCTTGGTGAGATCCACTTCCTGCAAAGATAATTTCTTTCTTCTGCTGAAACTCAAGAGTCGCTCTGTCAATGTGCTACCCTTTTTTGCCGCCTCCAAGGCATTGTTCTGTAACTGCTTAATTGTATCCATGATTTCAGAATTACCCGAAACCTCCAACAGCTCTTCGGATAACTCCAACGAGCCGATCATTGTTGTCAACAGGTTGTTGAAATCATGAGCAATTCCCCCAGCCATTGTACCAAGGGCCTTCAATTTTTCCGACTGCCGCAACTGCATTTCCAATTCTTTTTGTTTAGTGATATCCAGCTCCATCAGTACAGAAGGATGCGTAATTTCACCCTTTGCTCTATCCAGCAATAAACGGGTAATCATAAACCATTGTGACGATTGTTTGGAATTATTCGAGGGAACCTCCAATATCTCCACAAAGCGCTCCTCCTTTTTCAAACGCTGGTTAAATCTTGACAATTCTTGCGACGTAAAGGACGGTTCAGTTTCCTCTTCGGTTTTTCCAAGGCATTGGGCAATGGTCAATCCACGTCGATTGGCCGCCAACTGGTTTATACGAGTGAAACGACCCTCTTCATCTTTGAAAGCAAGGCCATAGGGCAGATTATCCAACAACCCTTTTAACAATAAACGTTCATGCATTAGTTTTCTTTGAAATTCTGATCTTTTAACGGCCCGTTTTACAATTTCCTTTACCATGAAAGGATCCAGCGGTTTTGGAATAAAAAACGATATTCCCCCTTCATTCAACGCCTTGATCAGAATATCCGTTCGGCTTTTTGGTCCCAAAAGAATACGTGTAGCAACAATAAGATTACGAACACGGGCAAAAAAAATATTTCCGAACATGCAGGGCATGAAATTATTATAGATAATGGTGGAAAAATGAGCCCCCTTTTTAATCATATCCAAGGCATGATAGGAAGATTCTGTAAGATATAAAGAGTAATCCTGACCCAGAATTTGTTTGAATTCCTTTAAAATCCTGGAATCATTATCAATGATTAATATCGAAGGCTGCGTATTGTTACCCATACCCAATTCTCTAAAAAGTATTTATTGATATATATGGTTTGCCTAGATCAATAATTAAACAGAATCTACAAAAATACCATTCCACTTATTTTTCTCAGAATATCTGATATGGCAAGTAAATTCACTGAAAATTAATATGTTTCGGTTCATTAATTATTTTAATTCAAAAAATTAAAGATTTATATAAAGAGTTTTATTATAAGATTTATATCAATATGCTACAGTGTATCTTCTTTTTATTCAGTTTAAGGATAGTTTCGTGAATAAATTTTTCTCTAATAATACACGATCAGAAGAACGGCTAGGCCACATCAGCCAAGAATATACCGATTCAAGAAATTCATCCAAAGTATCCAATCCATTTTTAAATATTCTCTGGTTCGCTTGTCATTTCTGCTTTTACTTGATCCAGCAAGTCACCGAAATTTTCGCCCCGTTATTCTTGGTTATTGGTATCATATGGAAATTATTGCCTGCCATCACTTCTTCATTAATAGCAGTTATCTCCTCATCAGATCCTCAAACAGGTGAGCTTGTGAAACATGGAGGCAACCTGATTCCCCATTCAATTATGATTGCAGGACATAGTTTAACTGCAGGAAAATTAATTTTCGATGGCGTTTTACTTATTATGTTAACCGCATTATGTGCAACCGTAACTGTTTATTTGGGACGTAAATTATAATCCATTTCCTTATCTGCCATGAAACCTTTCTGCAATGATTCAACTTGACAAGGTAAGCCTTTATTACAGACAAGACTGTCCGATTTTATCAAATGTCACACTCCATATTCCCCAAGGCAGTTTTTGCTGGTTAACAGGACCATCAGGAATTGGAAAATCAACCTTGCTCCAGATGTTCCATCTTGAAATAATGCCTAATGCTGGGCAATTACAAATTTTGGAAACAAACATACATAAAAACCGTCGTTCAACTATTTGCCACTTAAAACAAAGAATAGGCATCATTTATCAAGATTTTAAACTTATTCCCAATTTAAGCATTTATAATAACATCGCTCTACCCCTTCGACTGCAGAATACGGATGAATCCATAGTAAGTCGTTGGACAAATCGAATTCTTCAATGGATGAATTTGCAAAATAAGGCTGAACTATACCCTCGAACCCTCTCTGGAGGGGAGCAACAACGCGTTGCAATTGCCCGAGCTGTCATTCACAGACCTGATATTTTGTTGGCTGATGAACCCACCAATGCGCTGGATGAGGAACAGGTATTACGTTTAATGGATCTTTTTTTTGATCTTAATGATTTGGGGTGCACAATCATTATCGCCACCCATAATGATAATCTCATCCATCAATTCCCTGCCCCTAGACTAAAATTAAATAATGGACAAATACGAATTGATGATGCTGTTAAAACATAAAACCACTGATGGATTGAAAGTCAATCTGGCTTTACCCGGGCAATTTTTAATTCCCCTTGTTGCTGCAATGACCTTTTTGGCCACCCTGATGATTGCGGGAACCTATGCTGGTCAAAATCTTGCAAATCGTTGGAATACAGGGGCAGCGTCCACAATAATTCTACAAATTCCCCAAAATAACCTCCAGATTTCGTCTCAAAATACAAAACAAGAGAACTCCGACAATAATGCATCAATCCAGCAAATTATCACCCTTCTCTCGACCTCCAGGGAACTTGTCTCTTTTCACAAACTTGATGATAATGAAATAAATGAATTATTAGCTCCTTGGCTGCATGAAGATTTTGACAATCTTGCCCTTGCCATTCCCGCAATCATCGAATTACATTTAAAAAATAATACAAAAATTTCAGGCCAGCTTGAAACTTCCTTACGCAAAATCGAACCCAATATCGTTATTGAACAAAGTAACTTCTGGAGTCAACGCTTAAATGTTCTTGCAAATAGTTTGCAAACCTGTGCATTCCTTGCTTTTCTTACCGTGATTTTTGTCGCAGCCATTGTAATAGCCATCGCCACCCGAACTGGTTTGATACAATGTAAACAAACAATCGAAATACTTCATAATCTAGGCGCGTCAGACCACTATATATCCATACGTTTTGCACGAAGAAATGCATTTCTTTCCCTTATCGGAGGTGGCATCGGCTTAATTTTCTCAATTCCCTTATTGTTTTTTTTAACCTATCTGAGTCTGCCCTTCAGCAGTAATCCAAACTGGGAAACAGTTTATCAGGGGTGGTTTAGCATTTTAACCTTGTTACCATTCAATCTATTGATTTTAATTATCATTTTACCTTTATGCAATTATTTTATAGGCTGGATTTCAACAACACTCATTGTTTATTATTGGTTAAGACATTTGACATAAAATGAAAAAAAAAATCTCTCAGAATTTTTTGATCAAGATTATTGGAATCATCATTTTTTTATGGTTAAGTGGTTTTGTTGTTTTTATATATGATTTGTTAAATTTCTCATCTATCCCCCCTTTAACGGACGGTATCGTCGTATTGACCGGTGGAACCGGAAGAATCCATACAGCCATTAGATTTCTTGAAAAAGATTGTTCTCAATATCTGCTTATATCTGGAGTTGGCGCAACAACAACCCTGCAAGATTTAAAGAATTCAATTACGAATTTTCCTGCAATTTCATGTCAAGACCATATTTTACTGGGACATAATGCAACGTCCACCATGGGTAATGCCATTGAAACAGCGGCATGGGTTCATTATTACCATTTGCAATCCCTGACGGTAATAACTTCAAATTATCATATGCGTCGAGCCATTCTTGAACTTAGAAACCTTCTATACGATATTCCTCTTTATCCCTTCTCGATCAACACCATCAATAAGGACAATGTTTTAAAAATATCTTCTATTCGATTATTATTTATTGAATACAATAAACTACTTATGGCCTATATAGGATTAATTCACACGACAAAACCAAAGCATGATTTAATCAATATTAAACATTAGCGGATTTCATGACCTTTATGACTTTTATTCGATCACTACTTTTCTCAATATATTTTTTTACCCTAACCCTGTTCATGGGTCTTTTTGCTTTTTATATCCGTTATTTTGCAAAAAAACATGCCTTGGCCTATGCACAATTATGGACTGAGCTTTCAATCAAGGGTCTTACAAAAATCTGTAAAATAGAGATTGATATAAAAGGCAATGAATTCTTACCCAATGACTCATCTTTTATAATAGCGTCTCAGCATCAATCCGCCTTTGATACCCTGATATGGATGAATCTTTTACCGCGTCCTGCCTATATAATGAAAAAAGAGTTGATACATCTTCCACTTGTCGGGCCAATGCTTCTCTTATCCGGAATGATTCCCCTTGACCGTCAAGGAGGTGCAAGGGCTTTGAAAAATCTTGTCATGAATTGTAAAAACGCTATAAAAGATCAACGACAAATTATTATCTTTCCTGAGGGTACACGTTCACAATATGGAAAAAAAGTTAAACTGCAAACCGGTGTTGCAGCTATTGCAAGTCAACTTGACCTTAAAATTGTTCCAGTTAGCACTAATTCAGGGTTACATTGGGGGCGCCACTCTTTCTTAAAAAAACCTGGAACAATTTATATTAATTTGCATCCAGTCATTACAGACCTGTCAAATCGCAAGAAAGTGTTATTTGCCATAGAAAAAAGCTGGGATGATAATATCATGTAACATTTTTTATGAATTGTGGATAAGTTAGTGGATCTATTTATTGAAAATAAAATAACTTAAAAAAAAAGAACACAACGAAAAGATAATAATTTGCGCCTACAAGCCATTCTTTACGATTCCTTTTCAATTTAACACATGCTTTGACAAAATGTGGATAATTTACCGATAATTAATAATTCTCCATAATTATTATCGCAAAATTAAATCTTGTTAAATCATGCTTGCTTACTTAATATCCACACATTAAAAATTGAAATCATTAATTCATAAATTATCCATCATTAATTTTAGCTAAATTGATGAAATCATTCCTTTTTAAACCTATCAAAATTGATCTTTTGCCTTACGTAAGCGTGCAAACTCCTCAACGGTCAAGGCCATCAAAAAAGGATTGGTTCTCTTTTCAATTGCCAGCATGACGGGCAAGGATGGTTTATTTTCCGAACGCAATTGCTGCACTTGCTTCAAACGATTTAACAAATCTTCATTGTTTGAATCCACTGTCAGGGCAAAACGACCATTATCTTCTGTATATTCATGAGCGGCATAGACCATAATTTCATCAGGCAGGGACTTTATCCGTTTGAAACTTTGAAACATCTGTTCTGGACTACCTTCGAATAAACGACCACAACCAAGGCTAAATAGAGTATCTCCTGTAAAAATTATACCTAAATCATATGAATAATAACAAACAGATCCCAGAGTATGACCTGGCGTATTTATAACTTCAAAAAAACCGAAACCCAGGTCGATCTGTTCATGATCCTGTACATAATCCGTAGCATCCACAATACTGTTTCTTTCTTTAACAGGCGCATATATCTGACAATTAAATTTGTCTTTCAATTGGCGAATGCCCCCTGTATGATCTGAATGATGATGCGTGACAAGTACCGATTGCAAATTCAGTTTTTTATCTTTTATAGTATTAAAAACGGGAGTAAAATTACCAGGATCGACAATAGCTGCATTTCTGGTTTTTTTATCATATAATAGCCACGCATAATTGGTTTCATAAAAAGGAATAGGCTTAATAAGAACAGACATTCTCTTTCTTTATTTCAATATTTTATTCTTGTATAACAAAATGATTCTTCTGGAAATCAATAATGAATCCTAAGGCTAATTCTAGTATTATACCAAATAATACTCAACCAGGATCAGTAATCTATCTTACTGATAAGTTTCTGCACCTGTGGCCAGATCTACGAGGGCTTTCTTTACTCACCCTTGGTACTATTCCTCAAGATTTCATTCTACAATCTTCACCCCATAATCATATTCAGGGTAATCTTGCAGAGAACCTAAATGAATTATCCAATTTAGAAAATTTTCCATCAGTAAAAACATGTTATTTTACATACAATCGTTTTCCTTTCGCAAAATGCAGTTTTGACCGAATCATTTTTTATCCATTCTTTCCGATCGGCATCTATAACATTCATAAAACTTTAAGGTCTTGTTGGGAAATTTTAAAAGATGATGGCAAAATTTTGCTTTTACTTCCTAATAAATTAAAATGGTGGGGAGTATTTAATTTATCTAATTTTTTTGAGTATCAAAAAAAAAGCTTTTACATTTATCAATTAAGAAAAATATTAAAAGAACATATGTTTCAACTTGTTTATTATGAAAAAATTATTTATTTTCCATCTAAAATAATGAATTCCTTTTCCCTATATGGAAATAAGCTGTTAGAATTTTTAGGTCATTTTTTCATTCCCTTTGGAGGAGAATACCATCTAATTGAAATCCGAAAAAATCTCTATGCCCCGATTACAATCTTTTCCGCTTCAAAAAAAAGAATTTTAAATCAAAAATTACCGAAACCCAACTGGAATCGCAAAAGAAAATTGTAAAAATAACAAACGACCATCCCCTAAGGAATTCCCTGATGTCTATTTTACATTCAATCCGAACAAATATTAGTAAACCGCACAAAGCTGGATATCCTTTTCTCTGCATCTCTGCTTTGATAAGTTTTATTGGCTATCGCATTCATGCTCGGATCGGACATTTAATTGGTCTTATAGGAAGCTTATTTTTTGGGTTTTGCTGGTATTTTTTTCGTAATCCCAAGCGAATTGTCCCCCATAAAAATGATATTCTTGTTTCCCCAGCAGATGGAACCGTTTCAGCCATAAACTATATTCCCCCTCCTGTTGATTTAGGTTTGGATGACAAACCGGTCTGGCGCATTTCTATTTTTCTTTCCATTTTCAACGTCCACTTACAACGCATCCCTGTCGCTGGAAAAATTACCGCACGATCATATATCAAGGGAAAATTTTTTAACGCTTCACTGGATAAAGCATCAGAACATAATGAACGCAACGCAATTTGCATAACTTTACTAGATGGAAAAAAGGTGGTTGTTGTTCAGATTGCCGGATTGATTGCCAGAAGAATTGTATGTAATGCCGATATAAATCAACAATTTAATATGGGTGATATTTATGGGTTGATCCGATTTGGCTCCAGAGTGGATCTTTACCTGCCCGATGGGTGTCAACCCTGTGTTGAGGTTGGGCAAACCATGATCGGCGGCGAAACGATTGTTGCAAAATTATAAACGCTCTTTTAACCCAGAACATAAATTAATGTTACGACAAAAAATTCGTCCCCGTGTCAAGGGAATTTCCTTTAATCGAATTATTCCAAACTTATTGACAATTCTTGGATTGTGTGCCGGTCTGATCAGTATTCGCAGTGCAATTCATGGAAGGTTCAATGAGGCTGTTATCGCCATATTAATTGCTGCCTGTTTTGACGGGTTGGATGGGCGAATTGCCCGTTTATTACGTGGTACAAGTCGATTTGGTGCAGAATTGGACAGCCTTGTCGATTTTTTGTCCTTCGGGGTTGCTCCAAGTCTTGTCTTATACTTATGGTCCCTTAAAAATGGAGGGGATTATTCTTTTATTCCCTGTGCAATATTTACGGTATGCATGGCTTTACGTCTGGCACGGTTTAATGCCGCACTTGATGATAACAAACCTCAATATGCCAGCAATTTTTTTACGGGTGTCCCTGCCCCGGCAGGTGCTGGAATAGTTTTATTTCCTGTTTTTCTTGGCTTGGAAAGCAAGCATTATCAAATTGATTTTCTTAATTCCATCGCCCATTCCGAAATCCTGACAATTACAATTTTAGTCATAACATCTTTTTTGCTGATTTCTACCTTACCGATCTGGTCATTCAAAAATTTTAAAATTCCCACACCTTACGTCATGCCTATATTTTTAAGCACCTGCATCTTCGCAACTATTCTGGTAGCAGATCCTTGGGGAACCTTGGCTTTAAGCGGGATTTTATATCTGAGTCTAATTCCATTGAGTTATCGCAGTTACCATCGTCTAAAAGCTGATGCCCAGACAATTCTTGTGAAGACGAAAAAGGGGGAGGACTTTTTGAATAAAAATTAGAAGACGTATTCCGTTTCAATTTCATTAAACAATCCATAATTGTGGAAGGTAAAGGCGGACATCCTTCAATTTGCAAAATACATTCCTCGTCACCAACATTTTCACCCAAGATCGCATAATTACTTGCAAAAATATGTCGGTTAATTGCACATGATCCAATTGTTACAATCGCTTTTGATTTAGAAATCAATTTCCAGCTTTTTTCAATATAAGGAAGCATAGCACGAGTAATCAGCCCTGATATTAACAACAAGTCTGCATCAGCAGGATGTCCAACAAATTTTATCCCCGTATCTTTTATATCATATGCGGTCCCGTTTAAGGCCTGCAGTTCAAACGTGCATCCATTACAGTCTCCGCATCCAATATGAAATACATGTATATCCTGTTTTTTTTGACCGGCAAATTTTTGAACAGGTTTTATTTTTCCAGTTAATGAATCGATTAACGATTTAATAAAAACCACTAGTTTTCCTTTTATAGATCTACGCCTGTTACCAAATGACCAAATGACGCCTTTATCAATACATGATTATCAAAATGTTCATTTTTTAATACATCTTGCAAGACATAGGCCTGATTGGCACCAGGATCACGTATAAATACGTCTTTTATAACCCCCGCTTCTAGTCTCACATAATACCATAAATCCCCTTGTACCCCTTCACAAACACCAACCCCTTCCCCATTTAATTTTTCAATAATAATTTCTTGAGAGGATTTGAACGCTTCCTCATTATTTTCTTCCCTTAGAAGTATATCAATTATATTTAACGATGTTTTTATCTCAACAAACCATGCCTGCATACGTGCATCAACATCCCCTTTTGTAAAATTCGGAGGTGGCAGCCATTCCAATCGGTATTCAGACATATACCGACGCAAATCCACATCCCGTCCGGAAGCCCGCCCAACAATTCCACCTATATTGAAATCAATCGCTTTTTTTAGAGATAAAATTCCCATATTTTGAAGATAGTCACCCAGGCCAGGCAAGGTTATAGCCAAATTAAATGCCTGATCAATCAAATATTTAATTTTTTTAGGAAAATGTCTTTTTTTATCATTTTCTTGCCCTAAAAAAACAGCACCAGGAAAAACACAATCCATTAACCAGCGATGCCCAAAATAATGTATATTCCAACGCATAAGGAGTTCACGCGCCAGATCACACCGGCTGGCAACCAACTCTACTTCTAACACGCGAAATAAACGTGTTAAATAAAGCAGATAGGCTGCAATTCTGGATAATTCAGAATATAAGATACGTTTTCTCAAAACAGGCAAGGAAGGGACAAAATTTGCAATATCTTCAATCGCATGAGAAAAGGCAATCTGATGCGCAACGGAATCAAGTGCGTTAATACGGCTTATTAAAGGTAATATTTCCAAACTATTTCTATTATACAGATTGGATAGAATTCCTCTATGCGTATATCCGTACACTGATTCAGCTCGGATAATCCGCTCACCCATATTAAGAAAACGCCACAGCACAGGCAATTTTTCTGTCGCATTGGAGGGATCAATAACCGTTATCTCCCCTCCATTATTCAGTAAATGAGAGACAGATGGATTTTCTTGTCTTTCTGGAGGCCATAAGACAGGCCCTGGTTTTTCTGACAATGGCCAGCAATTATTCCATAAACCCCGATCCAACCACGGGCGTAAATCAACAGCATTCATTGCTTCCTTACCCCATAACTCCCAGATCATTCTTTCATATATAATGGCAGCGGGTCTTACAGAAGACAAGGCCAGATAACGGTTCATTGATGCGGAAATACGAACGCCAATGGGCTTGTATCCATTCTCAAGAAATAAGACAAAAACAGTATCCTCCTTACACCACATTGTTAGGAACATAAGCCGATCAGTTTTTAATGCCGCAAGCATCTCCGCCCATTCTTGTTCATCAAGAGAAACGAAAAACCTACTATCTGTTTGATGGCTTTTAAGACAATCTATTAATTTTAGGGAACGCTGAACAAATGTTTTTTTTTCAACCATTTTTCAGAAACAATCACTTTTGTATAAACTGCATTGCAATTTGAAATAGCCAATATTTGGCAATGATAGGAATAACCAAAGAGGGTAAAAAAATCAGGCTCAATAAACATCCACCCTCTTTTGTAAAAATATTTCGAGAAAATAATTGAATATTATTTTTTTTAAACAGAAAAAAGCCTCTTACAAAAAACAATAAAAACAAGCATGATCCCAACCAGGGAAACTGTGCAAACAAACTCGCAATCAAAATGGCACATGCAAAAAATATGCCAAATGGCGGAAATGCAGATATGGCAATGATAAACCAACCTCTAGAATCCACAGCAAAAGGACTTTTTCGAAGAATATACCCTAACGGTGCATAAATAACCAGAACAGTTATGAAAAGGCAAAAACCATATAAACCCTGAAATCCATTGGAAAAAACACCAGCCAATGCTGCCAAAATAGTGATCAAAAACGGGGAATACAAAAAAGGATCATCATTTTCTTTTATAAGAATAATAATGAAACTGATCAACCCTAATATCATGAGAAATGATTGAGGGTTTTGATAAGATGAGATTTGAAATAATCTTATGAATAAGGAGAGAAAAGCAACTGGGATGATAAAAAAGACAATACTGCCAATTAAAGTGGGCAAATGATTGACAAAACGTAGAAAAGTAATGAATACGGGAAACAACCCGATCATTTGAACAATACTAAACGCCAGGATAAAACTGCCAAAACGGGGTAACAAGGGATAGGTTTGTCCAACAGATAACTCAAGAATGAAAACACCCATCAAAGCCATTATCATAAAAAAAAGCATATAGCGGAAGTATTCCCAGGCCGCCTGTATCTGTTCTCCCCCACCATGAATAAAACAAGCCAAAAAAGACAGGAAAATCATGCTATGCAAACAAATCTGCGCTATAAAAAAATTATTAATAGCTACAGCCATCATGGCGGTACAGATAATTAATTGATAGAGGCCGAGACTATAGGATAATTTTTTTTGCTTTCCAGATGAACTTAATTGGCCAGGAACCATGAATTTCAAAACTATTGATGCAATAATGCTACCTATAGCGATCATAACCCTTAAAAAACTTGTTAACTCGTCATGTTTCCAAATAACGGAAAGATAAAAATCATCATGAATAAATGCCGATGCAACCGTAATAAAAAAAAGGATTATTGTTACAATAAAATGACATCGGATTTTTGCACGCTGATGATGACAGGCATAAATTCCTATGATTCCTGCCACGGGCCAGAGAACACAACTCCAATACAAAATTTTTGCTAAATCACCATTTCCGAACACAGTCAACCTGTCCAAAACGTTGCATGATAAAAATAGAAGCTAGCAAAAACACAACATAAAAAGCAAAAAGAGTAAAAAATGCATAGAATTGACTATTCAATCCCACGACAAGGGTTAAAGCATTCAATACACATAGCATACCAGCAATTTGTCCTCCGATTGCTTGACTGCTCATGCTATAAAATACCCCAACCAAAATTATAGATAAAACTATTCCATATTCCAAGCGGAACAATGAAGGCGGCAATACATGGACAACAAGGGAAACAGCAAGAATGGTCAAGAATAATCCTGTAAATAAGGTTTTCAAAGTATGCTGGAAATATTGTCCTTTCAAAATGACCGTAAAAAAAATTGTCGCAGTGAAAAGCATAAAAAAACTCAATAACGTAATTTTACTGTTAAGTGCATTCTGCCAACCAGATAAAAGACAGCATCCCGTCAGTATAGAATGAATAACTGCCTGTAACGAAGACGAGGAAATACCGCTTATCGTAATCAGTAATAGCAGACTCATAAAAAAGGCAAATACCATTCTATATTCCGCCCAAACCCGCAAAATAAATGACAACGGCCACAAAATTCAATACTGTTGCAATACCAATTTTGTAATAATCCTTGGACAAAAATAAAAAATTTCTCATTATAGAAATTACAAGACATTCTATGACAATTTTACCACTCCATGCCAATAATCCAAAAAAAGCGGTTAACAACCAATATATCAAGGATTTTGTCTGTAAATCAAAGATGGCAATACTCTGAGGCCATATTAAAAACGCAATCAGGGATAACCAGATCAGAAACTGGAGACTAGAAATATAAAACAAGATTGCCTTCTCGTCTCCATCAAACCCATCTTTCTCAATAAAATTCACAAAGTCCGGTATATCTAGAACAAGAAAAAATAGAGAACATGCACATATAAAAAGAGGACATAGAGCCAAATTTATCAAACTTGTGGAATTATGAAAAAAAAGGACAATATGCGAAAGCTCTGTACTTTTTGTATTTAAATGGCAAACCATAGCGATCAGTAAAATTGCAGGAATATACATGAAGGTTTGGAACATAATCCGCTGCGATTTTTTGAAACATAACAGTGAGCAATCTTGAAAAACAAGAAAAAATATCAAAAAAGGCACAAATATTAACAATATCGTAACAAAGATAAAATCGGAATTATTGTTAACCAGGATATTTGTTGAAAATATCGGAATAGATATTGCCACAGTTACTAATAATCCAATAATTATTAAATAAATCAGGGTATTGACAGACAATATTTTTTTAAAAAGAAAATTTAAAATTCGTGAATATATAATTTTGATGTTTTGTAATACATATTGGAATGATTCCAAAGGTTTTCCCTGAATTTTTCCATTCAACCTTTCCATAAACACCATAATTAAAGGTGCCATACCTAAAATCAATAATACATGAAATAGGATCATTAATAGGGACATCAACCAATACAGAAATATCATCTAGCAAAAAATCCTATTAATAACAAAGAGATAATAATTATAGATATAAAGACTTTCTGCTCATTTTCCCAAATCAATAAATTAAAATAATTTCTATAATTAGAAAAGCAACGATAAAATTTTACACTTTCTACATATCCTTTACGTTTTATAACCAAATATTTTTTAAAAAGTAAAATATCAGCCAATGTATAGATGAATGTTTTTTCACCAAAACCAAAACTGGTTTTATCAACATGACCCTCATAGACACCCTGTTCTAAAACAACATATTTTTTTGTTTGATTTATCAACGCTTTAAATTTAATTTTCTCTTTCACAAGATAAAATAAACCCGCCAAGATTAATAAATATATCATTGGAAAAACAGGGACAAACGAAAATTGCAATTCATCATTTTTGAATGCAAACCAGTATAATTTTTCCGTGTGAATTAGATTTTTTTTTATTGGATAGATTAGAAACGATATTATTCCCGGGCAAAAGGACAAAAGAAATAGACCGGATAAATAAATCCTGATCCCTTTTCCGTTTTTTTGTAAAAAATTAAATGATAATTTTGACGATAGATTAAATTGATGCCGATTTTTTTTATAAAGATTTATAAGTAAATTAATCCAACCCAGAACCAAAAAAATAAAAATAACAGAATTACATCCTATAAAAAATAATGCAAATATCATATTAAATAAATAATGACTGAATATGACATTCATGCCTAGTTGCAAATTCCCCCATAACAGCGTAAATCCGGGAAATGGAGGAAAACCAGATAACAACAGTGCGAGGCAAAAAAAGGTACAAATTGAAAGTGCCGTATTGATTTGTCTTTTCAAAAAAGATGTTAATAGAAAAGCCAGTGCAAATCCTAAATTCTGAATTAGTAATCCAAAGAAAAGAAAATCATACGTCAAAGACAGTATGGCTAATTTTTGAAAATGAATTGAAAATAAAAGGATGCAAACAAGCTCAAGCCATAATGCATTGTTCAAAGAATATAAATATCGTAACCGATCGTATACAGTTACACTTTTTAAACTGGACCAACCCAAACGCAATGCGGATGTTAAGCCTAGAAATCCAGTAAATAAAATCAAGATAAGGGAAAATTTGTAATCATTAACACTGATGATAAATCTTAATAATGCATAAAATCCAATCATGCTTTTTAAACAAATCAAATAGAAAGAAATATCACCAATTCTATTAAGTTTCTCATCAGATTTTTCGTTATGAAAAAAATCAAATAATCCAAGCAGAAAACATATAGGCAAAAGTGATAAAAAAAACAGACAATCTATATTATTGGATTGCATAATCCTAGAAAAATCAATATCTCTTGGACTAAACTGGTTATCACTCATAACAGGTAAAAAACTCATGACCCCCAACAAACATGCAAAAGCAATCCAATAAACCAAATTTTTCTTCTGATCTGCCTGATAAATAATCAATAAAACCAATGATAAAAGAAAAATCAGAAAAAAGAAATTTCCTGCAACAAAAAAGGATATGGCGATAATATTTAAAAAGAGAAAATAACAATTTTTAGACAACAACGGTTGATAATATAAGAATAAAAAGGCAGTCGTAAACAACAACAAAAGGAAAAAACAAGATAGCCCATCTAAATAGAAACTGATTTTATATACGTCACTTAGAATAAAAGGATAAAATGATAATGGATCAGAATGAAATACCAGTGCAAGAAAGGCAAGAAAAGCCCCAGTGATAGATCCATAAAGTGGAAAACTAAAAAATAACTTAGGAAAGTAATATCTTTCAGATTTTATAAACCCAACGTTAACAAGATAGAGCATACTTGTTTGATAAAACAATAAAACGATTCCTAATATGATCAAACACAAAATTAATGTTGACAGAATTTTACCCCTAAAAACTCATAGTAATTTCAAATAATATGATTTTACGAATAATATTTCATAATCGCTTGATCAACTGTATCAACCTTTTTCCCACCCTTTTTCTGTTTGTTTCCAATAAGTCAAATCATGCCCAGCCTTTTTCAGTTTACGCCACCGTTCACGAGCCGCCAATACAAACTGTTCCTCTTTTCCATCAAATAAATCGAACACCCGTTCAAATTGACTGATATCATTGACTGATTGACCATGAACAACAAACAGATAGGCTGCCAGGTTTGGATTTTCCTCAAAAGTCGTCAACCAAATTGGTTGCCATTCAGGATATTCATCCCGATATTCTTTTGCATGACAACCATGTGGTAACCAAATAGGGTCTATAATATTCCATAAAATCTCTGTCAGTTTTTTCAACTGTTCATCATCCTTGCATAGAACAATCCCTTTTTGTTTTTGTTGTCTTGTGCGTATCAGCAAAGAGGGAAGCGCCTGCTCCATACTTGTTCGGGTCAAATGATAAAAACCAACAGAGGTCATCGAATTCCCTTATTTTTCGTAATAAGTTTCAACAAAATGGTTTAACAGATTTACACCGAAAGCTGTCGCCCCTTTTGGACCGCAATAATTGGGTTTTGCCGTGTAGGCTGTTCCGGCGATATCCAAATGAGCCCATGGAGTATCATTAACGAATCGTTTTAAAAATTGTGCGGCGGTAATGGATCCTCCATCACGCCCACCAATATTTTTCATATCCGCAAAGTCAGAATTGATCGCTTTATCATAAGCATCGCCCATTGGCATACGCCATAATTTTTCTCCGGAATCATGACCGGTTGTCGACAATTTACCTGCCAGTTCATCATCATTTGAAAAAAGACCGGCATATTCATATCCAAGTGCAACAACCATGGCTCCGGTTAATGTTGCAAGATTGACCATGAAACGCGGTTTGAAACGATCCTGCGTATACCAAAGTAAATCTGCCAGTACCAATCGTCCCTCTGCATCCGTGTTCAAAACCTCGATTGTCTGTCCAGAGGCACTGCGAACTATATCTCCGGGGCGTTGCGCATGACCAGATACCATGTTTTCAACCAAACCTACAACACCAATGACATTCACCTTGGCTTTACGCTTGGCCAGAACAGACATCAATCCTGTTACAGTCGCGGCGCCAGCCATATCCATTTTCATGTCTTCCATGCCATTCGCTGGTTTTAAGGAAATCCCTCCGGAATCGAAAGTGACACCCTTTCCAAGAAAGGCGAGAGGCGGATCTTTATCATCAGGATTTCCATTCCATTGCATTACAACCGTATAAGGTTCGTTATTACTACCTTGAGCCACACCCAGAAGGGCACCAAAACCTAATTCTTGCATTTTCTCTTTATTGATAACTTCAACCATAAGGCCCAATGATTCAAGCTTTTTGATACGATTTACAAATTCGGCAGGGTTTAACTGATTAGCGGGTTCATTAACAAGATCCCTGGTCAAATAGACCCCGTCAGCCACCGCAGACAAGTCAGTCCATTGTTTTTGCGCCCCTTCATAGTCAGAAGCCATAATTTTTATCGCTTTTAATTGCCTGAATTCATCTTTTTTACTTTTATCAAGGCAATATTTTTTAAATTCATAATTTTTCAAAACGGCGCCTAGAACAAGATACCCCGCATATTCCGTGAAATCCCAATCCGCCATAATATGAAAAGATTCCACTTTCCTTTGCAAGGCCTGAAGCGCAATTCCACCTGCTTCTTTGGCTTTACTGACGGAAAACTTATCCTTCATTCCCAGACCAACGACCAAGATATAATCATGATTTTCATCAGGAGAAACAAGTTTGCAAACCTGTCCAAACTTACCCGTGTAATTATCTGCCTTCATCGCCCGATCCAGGGCATTATGAATAATCTTATTAATAACCTTTACAGAATCACCACCCTCATCATTCTCAAACGAGAATAACACAATATTACCTTTTTCTGGTTTATGCAGGTTCGTAAACTGAATATCGAGTGTCACGAAATTATCTCCCCTAAAATAAAGTTACTATATTCTATTCAAATTTATCATTGATCGTAGTATTTATGACTATAAATTACGTCCATTTTTTGAAAAAAAGATACCGAAAATCAATCTGTCACTGATTTTAAAGTATTTTTCTCAGCTTTCTGCCTATCTTATCAGATCAATTGACCCTAGTGTTGGATTTTATTTAATGACCCATTTTTCTGATACAGAACTTGTATCGAGAGTTATCTCCATTGCTCAACAGGCTGCTGACGAGATCAATTCTATTCGTAAAACGAATTTTGACATAAAAATCAAAGACGATTCAAGCCCTGTTACCGAGGCTGATAAAGCTTCAGAAGTAATAATTATTCAGGGGCTGAAAAAATATACTCCCTCTATTCCCGTTATCGCTGAAGAGGAAATAGCTTCAGGGATACAAATTCCGGTAAAATCCGAATTCTGGTTGGTTGATCCCCTGGATGGAACAAAAGGCTTCATTCAACATAGTGACAATTTCACGATTAATATCGGTCTGATAAGGGATCATAAACCTGTTCTGGGTGTTGTGGCCTGTCCCGCTTATCACGAATATTTTTTTGGTGTTGTGAATAAAGGGGCTTGGAAAATTGATAAAACTGGCCGAATTATACCCATTCATGTTCTTTCCCCACCCAATCAACAGTTTCGTGTTCTTTTTTCACCTCGATGCATAAAAAATCCATCCTTTGAAAAATTTTTGAAATTATTTAACACTTCATCTGTTAAACGTTTTGGTTCAACCTTAAAAATCCTGCGCATTGCAGAGGGAAAGGCAGATTTACACCCTCGTTTCAGTCCAACCATGGAATGGGACACCGCTGCACCTCAGGCAATTCTCGAGGCTGCAGGTGGAATTATTTACGATTTCAATAATCAGCCATTGCAATATGGTAAAAAAAATTGGAGAAATCATAATTTCTACTGTTCAAGCATACCGATTGATTCTTATTTAAAAAATACAGACTTTTAATTTCAATGACACTTTTACTTACCAACACGCCATTCAATATCCACAAAGCCGCCTCGATTTTACATAATGGCGGATTGGTTTCCTTTGGAACCGAAACAGTTTACGGATTGGGCGCCGATGCCACCAATAACCACGCTATCGCAAAAATTTATCAAGCAAAAGGACGTCCAAATTTTAATCCGCTTATTATCCATTTTGCACAACTTGAGCATGTTTTCCAATTTGTTGAAAAGAATGATCTGGCATATGAATTGGGTCTTAAATTTTGGCCTGGTCCATTAACTCTTATTTTAAACAAACAAAAAAACACACAAATCAGCCAAGCTGCAACAGCTCATCTGTCAACAATGGCCGTCCGTATTCCAAATTCGTTAACAGCCCGTCAGCTTATTGAATACAGTCAAAAGCCGATTGCCGCACCTTCCGCCAATGTTTCGGGCCACGTCAGTCCTACAACAGCTCAACATGTCTATCAGGAACTTAATGGAAAAATCGATGCTGTTTTTGATTCTGGTCCGTGTCAAATTGGTGTCGAAAGTACAATTTTGGATGTAAGCGATGATTATCCCAAATTACTTCGACCTGGCGGAATTTCTGCTGAATCTCTGAGTTCCATTTGCGGACCGCTATCTTTTAAAGATTCTGTAGAAACAAAAATCACCGCACCCGGGCAATTAAGTTCGCATTATGCACCTTCTTTAACGGTTCGTCTGAATTGCACACATGTTTTGGCAAATGAAGCATTGCTTGCCTTCGGTAAAACCACCTTACAGGCCCCTCTTTCGGTTAACCTAAGTCCGACTTCAAATCTTGAAGAAGCTGCGAGGAATTTATTTGCAAATTTGAGATTTCTTGATACAGAAGGGAAAAAACTCGGATTGCAAAAAATTGCCGTTATGCCTATTCCCGATTATGGCATCGGTCGGGCTATTTGTGATAGACTTCAACGTGCTGCCGCACCTAGACCATAGTTGGAATCATGACCGAAAACATTGATAAAAAAGAGCTGAAAATACTGGCCGATATCCTGGCTTTGGTTCTTGAAAATGAACCAGGTCAATCAGCAAATGCCCTTGAAACCCTGAAAAAAAGGGCAAAAAAGAATATGGTTACTGGTGGAGCAATAAAAAACATTTTTTATTCCATTGCGGAAAATCCACCAAAACCTGAAACAAAACCATCATCCCGCAGTCGTAAAAGCACTACTAACAATGCTGATCTTATCAAAGCACGATCACAGATTACCAGCCTTACTCAAGATATTAATCGATTGGATACTGTCATTCGCAGCTTACGGGTTCAAAACGAATCATTACGTTCCGAATTATTGTTGACGCAACAATCACGGGCAGAAATCCAATCAGTACTTTATAGTAATCAGGCCAAAGAACCCTTTAAAAAAATTCTTGGCATCATTTTTTTCATTTGTGGTTTATTAATTGGCATTGCCACTACCGCTATTTATCACTCTGTTTCTTCAACACCCCCTCCAAATAATTCAATTTATTTAAATTAATGTGAGTTTTTATGGATAATTCTGATTTTATCAATAACCTGACCTCTATTCTTGACACACAAGGAATAATTACAGATCCTAAGGAAAAAATTTCCTATGATACGGATTGGCGCGAAATTTTTCACGCTAACAGTCTTGCCGTTGTCCGTCCAAAAACAACAGAGCAGGTTGCTGAAATTGTAAAATTATGCAATGACTACCAAATTGCAATTGTACCTCAGGGCGGAAATACAAGTCTGGTGGGAGGGGCCTCCCCCACTCCAGATAAAAAACAAATCGTGCTTAGCCTCAATCATATGAATAAAATCAGGGATATCAATACAATTGACTACACTATGACCGTCGAAGCGGGTCTTGTTCTTGAAGAGGCGCAAAATATTGCTCTCAAATCTGATTTATATCTCCCAATCATGATATCATCACAAGGATCAGCCCAAATAGGCGGAATTATCGCCACCAATGCAGGTGGTAACAACACCTTACGTTACGGTAATACACGTGAATTCATTCTAGGATTGGAAGTTGTTACAGCAAAAGGTAAAATTTTAAATATTTTGCGGCATTTGAGAAAAGACAATACGGGTTATGATCTTAAACAATTATTTATAGGATCAGAGGGAACTCTTGGCATTATAACGGCGGCAGTTATCCAGCTGCATGCGAAACCAAAATCAACTGAAGTTGCGTTATGCGCCCTTACAGACATCCATCAAGCCTTGAAACTTTTAAGACTTTTTCACAATTATAATCCTGCTGCACTACAAGCTTTTGAATATATTTCATCAACAGGAATGCAATTAGTTCGTTCTAATATCGAGGACATCTATTTTCCCCTTGAAACAGAAACATCAACTTATATTTTGGTTGAACTGGCTCTGCCTGAAAAAGGAGATAAATTAAAAGCATTACTGGAAACCGTTCTTGAAGAGGCTTTTGAAAAGGGAATTGTATTGGATGCAGTTCTGGCCGAAAGTGAAACTCAACGGCAAAACCTATGGAAATTGAGAGAGGAACAAGCCGAATCCCAAAAAAGGGCTGGTGCAAATATCAAAAATGACGTTTCCGTTCCAATTTCAGCCATTCCTGAATTTATTGTTCGTGCCACCCAAGCTTGCCAGGAAACGTATCCAGGTATCCGTGTCGCACCATTTGGTCATTTGGGAGATGGAAATATCCATTTTAACCTTGTTCAGCCTGAACATGAAGATCCTGATGAATTTATACAAAAAAGTCACAATTTAATGAATATTGTATCCAAAATCGTGTTTGATCTACACGGTTCTTTTTCAGCAGAACACGGTGTGGGACAACTTAAAAATTATATGATGTCCGAATGGAAAAGCGAAACTGAACTTGATTTGATGCAAAAAATCAAAAAGGCACTTGACCCCGATAATCTTTTAAATCCTGGAAAAATATTCCCCAAATCTTAAAGATCACGAATAAAATCATCTGCAACTTATTCAGAAAAAAATAAATTAGTAATATTTTATTCTTGCAATATCTGCCTAGAATAAAATATTGCTATTATCATTCGTTATTATAATTAATTTTACTTTTGTATTTAATTAGAGAAAGCCTTTTAGGTATAAAGCAGGATATTAACTAATGCAATTTTTTACATTCTTGCGTCTACCTATGATTGACCGTTATATTTTACGGCAATTACTAATTGCCCTGATTGCCACCACGGGTGGATTGGCGGCTCTAATCTGGCTAACCCAGTCTTTACGTTTTGTCTCTTTGGTTGTTGAAAGAGGACTGTCTCTTAAAGTTTTCCTGCAATTAACCGGCTTGTTAATCCCATCTTTTGTCGCCGTTATTCTACCGATAACAACATTTGTCGTTGTCCAATTTATTTATCAGCGACTGGATGGTGATCGTGAAATCATTGTTATGCGCGCGGCTGGCATATCCTCTTTTTCCCTGGCGAGACCAGGTTTGATATGCTCAATTATTTCAATGATTTTCTGTTATTTATTAAATGTTTGGATTGTTCCAACCTCCTATCACACTTTCCGGAAATTTGAATACAAAATTCGCAATAAAATGGCGGCATTCATGCTGGAGGAAGGAGTATTCACCAACGCTTCTGATAATTTAACCGTTTATATTAAATCCAAAGACAGTAACGGCAATCTACAAGGAATACTAATTGAAGATGATCGCCAACCCAATAATAAGGCAACCATTCTGGCAGAAAGAGGAAATCTGGTCATTCTAAATGATCAACCTCAAGTTGTGTTATTTAACGGATCCAGAGAGGTCATTGATCACAAAACCGGCCGTTTGAATATTCTAAATTTCGAACGTAATACCATTGATTTGTCCTCTAATCGTAACGATGCCGCACGATCCCGTGATGCAACAGAAATGTCAATTTACGAGTTATTACATCCCGATCCAGAAGAGGTTGCCAATAAAGATTACGGGAAACTTGCCGTAGAGGCTCACCGACGATTAACCTCACCTCTGACAATTATATCTTTTACACTCATTGCTCTTGTCAGTGTTTTAAAAGGAAGTTTTGCTCGGTTTGGCAATATTCTAAGACCTCTGGCAGCAATTTTTACGATTGTGGGTTTGCTCGCCGCCTCACTGATTATGCAAAATTTGGCCAGTCGCAATACCAACCTGATTTTTTTAATGTGGATTATTGCCATACTTCCAGGAATAATCGCTGGTGTAACTTTATTCGGATCTGAAATGATGGCTAAATTACATCATAATGCATCATTCCATCCTTCCTCATACGGCCGAAAGTTATAGATTATGCTCACCGCTTATACAATCTCGATCTATATCGCTCGACAATTTTTTTCGGCTTCCATTTCCATGATTCTGGCCTTGACAGGATTGGTATCATTATTCGACTTTATTGACCTGTTACGTCGCATTGCCACAAGACCAGGAGTTTCAACAAGTATTGTTGCGTATATTGCCCTGGATCATATTCCCAACTTCTGCATGCAGATCCTTCCTTTTGGAATTCTTTTGGGGGGAATAATCTGTTTTTGGAAGCTTACACGATCTTCTGAACTTATTGTTACTAGGGCAGCAGGAATTTCCGTATGGCAGTTCCTAATGGCACCTACTGCCTGTGCCTTTATAATTGGATTATTTTCCACACTAATCATATCCCCCGTTTCTTCCACCCTTTACAGACAGGCAGAAATTCTAGATCAAACCTATTTAACAACCGGTGGTGGAAAACTCACGAATATGTCAGGTGGCTCTTTATGGATAAGACAATCTGATAAAGAATTAACCTCTCGAGGTGTGGCAATTTTGCATGCCCAACAAGTACATGTTATCAACCGCAATTTACATTTAAGCGATGTTAGTGTTCTAAGATTAGATGATGCGAATCATTTACTGGATCGTATTGAATCGCCATCAGGGTATTTGCAACATAATCTTTACTGGGTATTATACAATGCTTATTCTATAAAACCGAATAAGTTCCCGATTAAATTAGGAACTATTAAAATACCAACTAATTTAACTTTACATAATATCGAAGATAGTTTTTCATCTCCAGAGACCTTATCATTTTGGGCCTTACCAGGATTTATTAAATTGCTAGACAAATCAGGTTTTTCATCCATTAGTCACAGGCTTCATTTTCAAGCGCTTTTAGCCCAACCTTTACTTGCAAGTACAATGGCATTGGTTGCGGCGGGATTTGCCACTCGATCAACTCGACGCGGAGGTGTTGCAAGAATGATAGGCTCTGGTATTGCAGCGGGATTTGCCTTATTCACTATTTCCAAAATAGCTGAACGTTTTGGAGAATCAGGTGCCTTGCCAACTTTTATCGCGGCATGGGCTCCGACCGTAGCCGGCTTGTGTCTCGCAATATCCCTACTTATTCATCTGGAAGACGGCTAATGTCTAGATCCATATCCTCCTTACTTATTCAAAAAATCATGAAAGCAAGAATCCTTCAAAATCAATATTACTCTTTTCTTGCATTCAGTATTTTAAGCAGTTCTTTTATCGCTAATTTATGGATTTTTTGTTCTGTCACCAATGCCCAACAACAAATGCAAATGGCTCATAGTAATATTGGAAAAACCAATGCAGCACCTTTCAGTGGAAAAGACCCCATCACATTTCAGGCTGACAAAGTTTCCTATGATTCCAAGGCTGGTGAGGTTGTTTGGGAAGGTGACGTACATATTTGGCAAAATGATCACACCTTGAGGGCTGATAAAGTTACTTTTAACAAAACAACAAACATCGCTACTGCATCAGGTAATGTCGCCATGGTCGAACCCGATGGTGAAATCTTGTTTACCCAGCATACGCAACTGGGAAATAACATGCAGGAGGGAATTATGGATCAGGTCTATGCCCTGCTTGCTGATGGAGGTAAACTTGCCGCCAACGGGGCACGTCGGACAGGAGGTAAAGTCCATGATTTTAGTCGATCAGTTTATACCGCCTGCCCCATTTGCGCGAAAAACCCCAAAAAATCACCTTTTTGGCAGTTTCGATCCTATCAGGCTATCCGTGATATGGAAAATCAACGCATTGATTTCTCAGATACTTTCATTGATTTCTGGGGAATTCCGGTATTTTACATGCCTTTCTTTTCAATTACGGATCCATCTGTAAAACGGCGTAGTGGTTTCCTGATTCCCAGTATCAATTGGAGCAGTAAATACATCGGGGCCTACACAACCATTCCCTATTATTGGGCTATAAATAAATGGTCTGACCTAACCTTTATTCCTCTTTTTGCGACCAAAACAGGGCCACAGCTTTCCACAGTCTATCGCGCCCGTTTCAACAAGGGAATGTTAAGAGTGGAAGGTGGCATTGCCGATGATACCGTTGGTCAACATGCCTGGTACAATTCCTATGCCGACCGATCTGTAGATAAATTTAAAAAAGGTGCACAAGGCTATTTATTCCTAAAAACAGAATGGGCATTGAATGATCACTGGCGTTATGGTGGAAATATCAATGTCGCAAGTTCTGCAAATTACATGCGTGATTACCGTATTAACGGTTATGGACAAGATACTTTAGAATCTGATTTGTATCTTGAAGGGTTTGGTGAAGGATCCTATTCAAAAGTTAGCGTACAAGCCTTTCAAGGATTAAATCGCGGAGTTATAAACAATTCCGATCTTCCTTTTTCTTTACCTCGATATACTTATAGCTATTTTGGACAACCTGATGCACTAGGAGGAAGATTTTCATTAAACACCACTGATTTTGTTCTTTATCGTCCACGTGGTGTTAATGACCAACGTGGTGAAGTTGCCTTGAATTGGGATAGACCTTTTGATGATAGTGCAGGTAGAAAATGGCTTATTACACTACATGTTGATTCAAATATATATCGAGGAACACATCTCAATGAACAGCCCGGGTTTTACAGAACCAGAAAAAGCCAATTTACAGGACAAGCACTTCCTACATTTGCCGTTAAAATGAATTGGCCCTTCCTGAGAGAGTTTCACATAGGTGACTCAACAGGAACTCAAATCATAGAACCTATTGTTCAATTAATTGCCGCTCCTCATTCAAAAGGTGGCCGCAATTTCTATATGCCCAATGAAGACAGCTGGAATTATGAATTCACAGATACAACCCTTTTTGCCTTAAACCGTTTTCAAGGCACTGATCGTTTGGATGGCGGCGCCCGTGCCAATGTTGGTGTACATGGGAATTGGACCTGGAATGGCCATCAAGTCGATTTTCTTGTCGGGCAAAGCTATCAGGAACATATTCAAGGACACATGCCAGCACGTTCAGGTCTCGACCATCATATGTCTGACGTAGTCTCTCGCCTGCGTATATCCCCTGTCCAATGGTTAACCGCAACAGGAAGAACTCGTGTTGACCCTTATGACGGTAAAGTCAATTTTGCAGACGCTTTATTCAATTTTGGATTCTCTCATTTTGGCATTAATGGTGGATATATATATGAACCTGTAACCCCTTATTATTACTTCTATAGAAATCCATATGATCATGAGGGCGCCTCCAAATTATATTGGCAGAAAACAAACGAATTGACATTGGGTGTTTCAACCGATTGGGATCATTGGCATGCCTCCGCCTTTGGAAGAAGAAGCATTTCACGAAAGGAAACAGTTGCCTATGGAGGTACTGTTGGTTATCGAAATGACTGTTTTAGTGCCGATGTAATTTATTTCAAACAAAAAACAATGATTAACGGTGAAGAAAATAGTGACATGGTCCTATTTATGCTAAACTTCAAGACAATTGGCGTATTTGGAATTAACGGATGATGACAATTATTATGTTTATGCTTTCAGAAACTGTATTAAAATATAAAAAATATATCATATCATTCCTATTGGCTGGTTACGTTTTTACAGGTCACGGTATTGCACATACCATGGCAAATATAAAACATCACGCCATTTCCAATTCCCCAATACCTCCAACAACTTTGCATGATGGTGAAGATCTCTCATCTACAGCAACCTCATCTGATGATGAAAACAAAATTATCGCCATTATTAATGGTCAACTATTGACACAGCGCGATATAGCAAACCGTGAGAAACTCTTTGAATTAACAGCCGGAATTCATTTAAATCCTGAAGTGATGCAACATATGCGTCCACAACTGATTAAACAGATGATTACCGAGCGCCTGCATATTCAAGAAATGCTAAGACGCAGCGTCAACATTTCCCCTGAACAGATTGCCAAGGCAATTTCAGGAATTGAAAAACAAAATAATATGCCTGAACACGCCTTAAGGGATAAATTAGCTGAGGATGGAGTTTCTTTAACCACTTTAATTGATCAAATCAGATTGCAAATTGGTTGGGGAAAAGTGGTGCAACAAGAATTGGGCACCCAATCGCGAATTACTGCGAAAGAAGTTGAACAACGTGAAAAAGCCCTTAAACAAGAAGTGGGACAACCTGAATATCTTATCAACGAAATCTTCGTACCGGTTGAAAATGCTCGTCACCCTGAACAAGAATTGCAATTTACTGAAACCATTATTCAGCAATTACGTAATGGTGCTGCTTTTCCGATTGTAGCGGCCCAATTTTCACAATCCCAGAGTGCATTACAAGGTGGTGCATTGGGATGGGTTCAAGAAGACAATCTGGATCCAGAAGTGGTAGCTATTGCAAAAAAAATGCCTATTGGTGCAATCTCAAATCCTATTAAGGTAGCAGGCGGCTATATTATCGCAATGCTTAGCGGACGCAGAACCATTGGTAATGAGATGGGAACCCTGATGAAAATACGACAGGTTTTTTTACCTTTTAGTTCCAAACTGAACCCTCAACAACCAACCCCGCAACAGGTTGCCACATTAAACCAAACAACAAAATATAAAAACACTTTACATTCATGCCAACAAATGGAAGATGCCAATAAAAAGGCTGGAAACATAAGACCTTCCGATCCTGGAGAACTTCAACTTGAACGCTTAAATCCTGAAATGGCTAACATACTTAAAGATTTGCAACCGGGTCAAATCAGTAAACCTTTAGTTTCCCTTGACGGTATCTCATTGCTTATGGTCTGTTCAAAGGAACGCAAAAATCTTTCCGACATTTCTGCAAGTGAAATTGCCAATCAGTTATTGAATCAACGTGTTGAACAAGTCTCTCAACAATTAGATCGCGATTTACATAGACAAGCTATTATCGAATATCACACCCCTGTACAAAATAATGACCCCGACAAAAAACAATCAAAACAACATTCTTCCCCCTCTAAAGGAAACAATTCATAAACATAATCTCTTGGCTAAAAAATCACTGGGACAACATTTTCTGCTTGATCCAAAAATCAACGAACAGATTATTGATCTTGCTGGAGATCTTGAAAATAAGAACATTATCGAGGTTGGCCCAGGCCCAGGGGGACTCACACGTGCTATTTTATCAAGTAATGCCGAAACGGTCACAGGTGTAGAAATTGATAATCGTGCCGTTATCCTATTACAAGAATTAAAAAAATATTACCCGCAACGATTTAAAATTGTTGAACGAAATGCTTTGGAGTTTGATTTAAGCACTTTATGTCAAGCACCAAGACAAATTATCTCAAATTTACCTTATAATGTTGGAACCGCTCTTTTACTAAATTGGTTAAAACAGGCAAATCACTGGGAACGCTTTACCTTGATGTTTCAGCAAGAGGTTGCCTATCGAATTTGTGCGGCACCGAATACTGAATTTTATGGTCGGTTATCCGTTATTTCTCAATGGATTGCGTCCTGTACCATTCTTAAGCAAATTCCACCGGGTGCTTTTTTTCCCCCACCAAAAGTTTATTCATCCGTGATACAAATTATTCCATATAAAAAACAACCTTCCCTTGCCTTATTTAAAGCGATGGAGACCATTACTGCCGCCGCCTTTGGCCAACGTCGAAAGATGTTGCGAAGTTCTCTTAAATCAATTAACGGAAAAACCCTACTTGCAAAAGCCAGTATTGATGAAACAAGAAGAGCGGAAACTTTGAGTATTAATGAATTCGACCTGCTAGCTCGTCTTTATCTTGATAAGCAACATTCATAAAATTCAACTTGGACACTTATTTTTCAAACATATAATTTCGTGTCAAAGGTACGGCGGTTAAGGAAGGGGAAATTTGCAACTGAAAATTCATATGATTATGGTAATAAAAAGACAATTCTGCCGCTGATAAATAAAATTCAAACATTCTATAGAATTTTTCATCATACATAGCAATTATATCCTGTTGATGGTTTTTAAAATTCCCTAACCAAAAATGAATGGTTTTTGCATAATGTAAACGCAGAATTTCACAATCAGTTACCCATAAGCCGTTTTTTTCAATAGCAGCAAATGTCTCACTTAACGAAGGAGAATAACCGCCAGGAAATATATATTTATTAATCCATGCATTTGTCGAGCCTGGACCATCTGATCGACCTATGGAATGAAGAAGCATAACTCCGTCAGGCATCAATATATTTTTAATTTCCTTAAAAAAATCCGTATAGTAATGTATACCCACATGTTCAAACATGCCAATTGATACAATTCGATCGAAAGATCCCTTAACTAGCCGATAATCCGTTAAATAAAATTGAACTTTATCTTGTAACTTTTCCTCTTTGGCTCGATTCCTAGCAACTTGCAATTGTTCCTGGGAAAGTGTTATCCCTGTTACTTCCACATCATATTCTCTAGCAAGGAATAAAGCCATGCCGCCCCAACCACAACCGATATCCAAAATTTTTAGATTGGGTTTATTTAACAAAAGCTTATTGGCAATATGTATTTTCTTTGCTTTCTGAGCCTCCGCCAGATTTTCATTTCCATTTTTAAAATAAGCACATGAATACTGCAAATCTTGATCCAGAAAAAGCTCATATAAATTTTTTCTTAAATCGTAATGATGTGCAACGTTTTTCTGGGATTGCTGAATACGATTTAGTTGTGACCAGAACCGTTTGCTATATCGCCATATGGAAGCAATTTTTTCACCGATATGATCATGAGATAAATCATTACTCATTAAAATATTCAAAACATCGTAAATTGAACAATTGACAGGACGGATTTCACCACTCATATAACCCTCACCAAAAGCCAACCCAGGATTTATGAGTAATCGTTTACATATTTCAAGTGTTAGCAATTCAACACAGGCATGATGCTTACTTTGTGCATGTCCATAAAATTTACTATGCTTATCAGGATAAATAACCTCCAAATATCCTTTTTTTATCAAATGCTTAAAAATTGAATCCATTAATTTCATCATATCTTGCTTATTTCTTTTCATTTTGAAAAAATAGAATAATCATATGAAAAAAATTATTTCCATTTGTAAATCAATGATATCGCAAAAAATTATTCATTAACAGATAAAAAAAACGAGAGGATAAACCTCTCGTTTTATCAAAATTCCATGAAAACAGAATATATTCAAAATATTTTATTCAGAAACAGCTTTTTCCTCTGAAACCGCTTCAGTTGGGTCATCCTGTGGTGTATTTTCAAAAACTTCCACAGCCGTTGCTTCACCTTGTGCCTGACGTTCAGCCTCTTCGACGGAACGGGCAACATTAACTTTAACATCCAAATGGATCTCAGGATGAAGTTGAACTCTCACCTGATATAATCCCAACATTTTAATTGGATGGTGAATTTCAACCTGTTGACGGGAAATCGTTAACCCTTCCTTGGAAACACCTTCACTAATATCCCGTGCGGAAACAGATCCATAAAGGTTTCCGCTTTCGCCTGCCTGACGAATAATCGTTACAGAAAGTCCCTCCAAACGTTCCAAGAGGCGTTCAGCTTCTTCACGATGTTTAATGTTTTGTGCTTCAAGCTGGCTACGTTCCCTCTCAAAACGTTCACGATTTATCGCTGTTGCACGAATGGCCTTACCTTGAGGAAGCAAATAGTTACGGGCATAACCAGGCTTAACTTTAACAACGTCCCCCATTTGCCCCAATTTTGCTATTCTTTGAAGTAGGATAATTTCAGTTGCAGACATATTAATATTCCTCCTCAATCCTGAACAAATGGCAATAAAGCGAGGAAACGGGCACGTTTAATTGCCTGTGCCAATTCACGCTGTTTTTTTGCGGATACGGCTGTAATACGGCTTGGAACGATTTTACCGCTTTCTGATAGAAAACGAGATAACAAACGAATATCCTTATAGTCGATCTTTGGTGCATTTGCTGATGAAAAAGGACATGTTTTGCGTCTGCGATGAAAAGGACGACGAGCACCAACAGCAATACGACGTGCAGCTATATTTACCTGAATTTCTTCTGACATGAATTAAGCCTCCCTATCCTCTTCAACTTCGATTGAAGAAACAACCACTTCTTCGTCAACCAGATCGGAAGCATCTTCATCTTCTGAAGCATGTTTACGACCGCTGTCAAAGCGACCGGATGCTTTTGATACAGAACGATTTGAAGTACGTTCCTTTTCATCCCCTTTACGTGAAAGTGTTGGAGAAGGTGTATCATCAATTTCTTCCACCCTTAGGGTCAGAAAACGTAAAACATCTTCATTCAGATTAAATTGACGTTCAATTTCCTTGATGGTTTCTGGTTTAGCATCAATGCCCAAGAGCATATAGTGACCTTTACGGTTTTTCTTGACTCTATAAGCAAGGTTGCGTAATCCCCAATATTCACGTTTTTTAACGGAACCTTCTTCATTTTCAATCAAAGAAGCAATTCCATTAGCAATGTCTTCAACTTGTTGTTGAGTCACATCATTACGTGCAATAAACACGCATTCATATAATGGCATAATATCTCCCTTCGGCTGACTTCAACCCAATTACCAAAAAATTATTGGCATATATTCTTTCATCTAGCGGGTATAGCCAAGGCATAGCCGTTAAACCTTGGCAGGAAAGAAGATTTCTAGAAACCATAAAAAATAAAAAAATGCAAGTCCTATAAACTATAATCTTCCATAAATAATTAGTTTCCTTATTGTTTATTAGAAAATATCTATATAGAAGACTACAATTTTAAGAGTTATATCAAATTGAAAAAATCTTATTGGATCTTAGTTGTCATCCAAAAATGACCGTAATTTGCGACTACGACTTGGATGTTTTAATTTACGCAAGGCTTTTGCCTCAATCTGGCGAATACGTTCACGTGTGACATTAAACTGCTGTCCAACCTCCTCCAGCGTATGATCTGTATTCATCCCAATACCAAAACGCATTCTCAAAACGCGTTCTTCCCTTGGGGTCAAGGAAGCCAGAACACGTGTCGTTGCTTCTCGCAAATTTGTCTGGATTGCCGCATCCAATGGAATAACAGCACTTTTATCCTCAATGAAGTCCCCTAAATGGCTATCCTCTTCATCACCCACTGGAATTTCCAGTGAAATAGGTTCCTTAGCAATTTTTAATACTTTTCTTACCTTTTCCAAGGGCATCCCGAGTTTTTCCGCCAACTCTTCCGGCATTGGTTCCCTGCCAATTTCATGCAGCATCTGTCGTGAAGTCCGTACTAATTTATTTATTGTTTCAATCATATGAACAGGAATACGGATTGTTCGAGCCTGATCGGCAATTGAACGGGTAATTGCCTGACGAATCCACCAAGTTGCATAGGTTGAAAATTTATATCCCCGACGATATTCAAATTTATCAACCGCTTTCATTAAACCAATATTGCCTTCTTGAATCAAATCCAAAAATTGCAATCCACAATTCGTATATTTCTTTGCAATTGAAATGACCAACCGCAAATTCGCTTCGATCATTTCTTTCTTGGCACGAGACGCATCGCGCTCACCATACGAAACAGTAGAAAAAACCCGTCTAAATTCTGTTACCGGCAATCCCACCTTTTGAGAAAGCTCGGCAATTTGATCACGATATTGACCAATTTCTTTACCGTATTTTTCAATGTAAAGTTTCCAGTATTTGCTAGGTAAATTTCCAACCGCTTCAAGCCAGTCAGGATTCAATTCATGACCATGATATTTTGATAAAAAGTCATCACGGGAAATTTTGCATTTTTCAGCTGCACGCAACATACTTCCCTCTAGACTGGCAAGCTTTTTGGAAACCGTTTTCAACTGTTCCACAAGAAATTCGATTTTATTACTTTGCAAATGAATTTGCTGAACCTCTTCAATAAGCTTATCCCTTAAAGCCTCATATTTTGTCTCAAATTTACTGGTAAGTTTTTCACCGGCCTGAATCGTTTCCAAGCGCTGAGCCTGTAACTCATATAACTTGGGATAGTTCTTTTCAATTTCATTGAAATGTTTGAGGATCTCGTCCTTGTGCTTTTCCTCTAGAGCAGCAAGAGAAAGATTATTTTCTTCATCCGCGCCACTCTCCGTTTCCTCACCATCCTCATTTTCCTCCTCACTGTCGTCAGAAGTATCGTGATCAAGCGAAGCGGACAAAGAACCATCCATATTTGACAACTCAACCTGGTCATATTCATTCTCAGTTGCCTCCAGATCAACAATATCCCTTAACAGCATCTCTTCGGTTTTTAACTGTTCATACCACCCAATGATTGCCCTAAAAGTCAGGGGGCTTTCACATAAGCCCCCAATCATCTGGTTCCGTCCAGCCTCAATCCGCTTGGCAATGGCAATTTCCCCCTCACGCGAAAGAAGCTCTACCGCCCCCATTTCACGCAAATACATCCTAACGGGATCATCGGTTCGACCTGTATTCGTTTCAGTTGCAACTGTTTCTTCCGAATCATCTTTATCTGACTCATTTTCGGATTCTTCACCATCCGCATCCTCTTCTTCATTCTCTATAATCTGGATGTTCATTTCTGAAAAAATAGCCATAACATCTTCAATCTGTTCAGAAGACATTTTATCTTGGGGCAAGATAGCATTCAATTCATCTAAAGTTACGTAACCGCGCTCTTTCCCTTTACTTATCAAACGTTTTACAACAGCGGATTGTGTATCCAAAACATTTGTATCGTTATCACTTGAATTTTCTTCAATTTTAGATGGTGTTGTGACTGCCATTTTTGCCTCAAAAAAGCTTCCTAATTCTACCTAAACCTTAACTTCAAACTTACCTTTAAGGTATGCTTTAAATTATTTATAAAATTTATATGCTTGCTAATATTAACATTGGCTCACAAAACTGACTTTCGCACGATGAATACTATAAAGAATTACTAAACAACATTTACAGCCAAATCTAAAGCAACATATATTAGACATGATATCTACGGAAAGATAAATCAAGTCTTTATCATATCCCTAGCTAACAATTATTATAAGAAATCATCCTCCTGTTCATTGTTTGAACCTGTCCTGGCAATTTCAAGGGCTTTTACACGTGCGACAAAAATATTCTGATGCTGTTCATCTGGAGATTCAACCCATGCTTTGCGAGCCAGCTCAACCTGGTTTTCAAGTTCCTGAATATTCAATAACCCATAGAAATGCCACCATTGTTTTTCAATTAAATGTAAATCAAATTTTTGCGATAATTGATCTGAAGAAGAAATAGAAAATTCATCATTAATTGCATTAATTAAATCAGAAAAACCCTCTTTTTCAAGGAAATTTATTCTATCATCTAAGGTCGTTCCTTCAAAAGGAATTCCAACAAAAAATTCTCTTAACTTAATAAATTTTGCAGGCAAGTCTAGCTGACAAAAAGCGGACTCCACAGAAAAAAGAAGTTCTGGATAATGCAGCAAGATAGCGAATAAAATGCAAATCCTTTTATAATCAATCTGTTCCTTATCAATTTTTTGAATCCGATTTGACAAATTTACATCAGTTTTTTTTGCAAATGTTCCATATCGGTCGGCTTTTGGATAGAATTGCTGATAAAAGCGATCCAATAAAATACGGCGATATTCCTTTGACAGAATCTTGTCATCAATATGCTGAGCAATTGAAATTAGCCGCGTTTTCAACGCAGCCCGTTGTTCAGGGGATTTTATATCCACATGAGCCGATACAATCCCGTATATGGCATCACATAAGGATTGTTTTTTAGGAATAAGCCTTAAAAATGCCTCTCCACCCTGATTCTTAACAAAACTGTCAGGATCCTCACCTTCGGGAAGTGTCAAAAAATTCAATGTATGTTCAGAAGTTAAAATCGGTAAAGATTCCTCAGCTGCATGCAACATGGCCTTGTGCCCAGCCCTATCCCCATCAAAACAGAGAACGGGTTCAGAAGTTACACGCCATAACAAACCCATCTGATCTTTTGTCAAAGCCGTACCCAATGGTGCAACCGCTCCATGAAATCCTGCCTGATATAACGCAATGACATCCATGTACCCTTCAACAACGAGAACTGTATTATATAATGGATCCACCTCCTTTCTCACAAAAAGTGATGATAAATGATTTAGCCCAAATAAGGTGCGACGCTTTGAAAATAAAGGGGTTTCCGGACTATTCAAATATTTCGGCTGTCCATCGCCAATAATTCTTCCGCCAAAAGCGATAGGTCGACCCTTACGATCATGAATGGGATAAATTACTCGATTAAAAAATAGCTCCCCACCCCATTCAGTCTCAGATTTTTTTCGTAGAAGTCCAGCCTCTCCAATAAGTTCAAGATCATATCCTTTTTCCTTTAAGAAATGGATAAGACCTCCACGACCATCTCCAGACCATCCCAGTTTAAACGTTTCAAAAGTTTCTTTCAGAATTCCGCGTTCAAGTAGATATTGCTTACCTGCCTTAGCCAAAGGTGTATCTAGTGCCAAACGATAATAATCCTGTGCGGCAAGCATAACATCGTATAAACTATGCTGCTTTTCAATCCTTTGCCTGTCCTGATATGTCTGTTCAGGAATATCCAATCCCGCCAGCGCGGCAAGCTCTTTAATTGCCTCACCAAAGGTTCTTCCCTCACTTTGCATAACAAAGGAAATAACATCACCATGGACACCACATCCATAACAATGAAAATGATCCTCATAAATATAAAATGAAGGTGTTTTCTCCCCATGAAAAGGACAACACGCTTTCCAGAAACGCCCTGAACGAGTAAGTTTTACTTTCCGTCCGATAACGGTATGAATCGGGATACGTTGCCGCAATTCTTCCAGAAATCTTTGATCAAACGCCACAAATCACCCTAAATAAATTAAGAGAGTTTAGCCTTTACCAATCCGTTTACCTTAGAAAAATCAAGAACAGAACCATAATTTTCCTTTAGGTAACCCATAACCTTGCCCATTTCCTTAATAGACGAGGCTCCTGTCTTTTCCACTGCCTCATCTACAACGTCCCGCATTTGATCTTCATTTAGTTGCGCAGGCAAAAACGTTTCAATAATCGTGATTTCCCCCTGTTCCTTTTCAACCAAATCCTGACGATTTGCCTTTTGGTACATTTCCACAGATTCACGACGGGACTTTACCATACTTTTAAGCATTGTGATAATTTCATCTTCGCCAACCTGATCAATGCCCTTTGGACGAGCATTAATATCCAGATCCTTCAATTTGGCCCCAATCATCCGTAACGTGGCGACTTTGCCTGCCTCTTTAGCCTTCATGGCGGTTTTCAATTCTTCTTTAAAACGTTCACGCAAACTCATTTTTTTCTCCATTCTTAAAGTATAGCATTTTTTGATAAGGAAAAAAATTCCCATCATATTTATTTACATTCAGTGCTGGGATTTTTTTTCCCAATCCTATATACATATATTAATAATTATATTCGTCCAACATAAGGTCTAGGGACATGACAGATATTGACACAGTTATTTCCAAGCTCGGCGGTATTGAAAAGGCGGCCAAGATTGCCAGAGTCTCTACCGAAGCAATTCGCAAATGGAAGCAGGCTCATGCCATTCCTTCTAAACACTGGGCTACAATAATACAAGCAACAGGATTAACTTTAAAAGATTTGCAACCTGAAAAAAATAATTATGACGATAATTCTATCAGCTTAAAGACCCAACGCCCATCAAAAGCAAATGCCATCCTTTTACTGGAGGATGGAACCGTCTTGTGGGGAATGGGATTTGGTGCCCATTCTTCAAAAAACAACCTTGCCCTTGGAGAAATCTGCTTTTCTACCGGAATGACGGGATATCAAGAAACCCTCACAGATCCATCTTTTGCTGGCCAGCTTATTACCTTTACCTTTCCACACATTGGAAATGTAGGTACTAACGACGATGATAACGAGGCAGATACAATTGTTGCAAAAGGACTGATCATCAAAGAAAAAATTACTGAACCTTCCAACTGGAGATCGACCAGTCATTTAAACAGCTGGCTTAAAAAGCAAAATGTGACAGGAATTTATGGAATTGACACTCGTGCCCTTACCCTCCTTATCCGTGAAAAAGGCCCACAGAATGCTTTGATCTTCTGGCCTGAAGACGGAAATTTTGATCTGGAATTTTTACGGAAAGAAATTAAAAGATGGCCTGGATTAAAGGGAATGGATCTCGCAAAAGAGGTTACTTGTCCAAAATCCCATTCCTGGAAAAAAGATGTCTGGTGCTGGAAAAGCGATAAAAAAAATCAAAACAAGCCTGCCTATAAAGTCGTGGCCATTGATTACGGTGCAAAATATAATATTTTTCGTAATCTTGTCAATGTCGGATGTGACCTTGTCGTTGTTCCCGCTACAGTATCAACTGAGGAAATATTGAGCTATAGCCCTGATGGTGTTTTCCTTTCGAATGGGCCTGCAGACCCAGCGGCAACAGCTCATTATACAGTTCCAGTTTTAAGGGAGTTGCTAAAAAGAAATATTCCAATTTTCGGAATTTGTCTTGGCCATCAGCTTTTGGCTCATGCCTTGGGCGGTAAAACTTACAAACTGGATCAGGGACATCGCGGGGCAAATCAACCTGTTAAAGATTTAAAGACGGGCAAGGTTGAAATTACCAGCCAAAATCACGGTTTTGCTGTTGATCCCAAAAGCTTACCCGATACCGTACACGAAACGCATATCAATTTGTTCGACCATTCCAACGAAGGGATTGCCTCAAAGATTTATCCGGCCTTTTCCGTACAATATCATCCAGAAGCAAGCCCCGGCCCAACCGATAGCCATTATCTTTTCAAACGCTTTGTTGAATTGATGGATCAGCATTCCTCTTCCCATAAAAGATCATAGAGTAACCAATATGCCTAAAAGAACTGATATATCTTCAATCATGATTATTGGTGCTGGTCCAATTGTTATTGGCCAGGCCTGCGAATTCGACTATTCGGGTGCCCAAGCCTGTAAGGCCCTGAAGGAAGAAGGGTATCGCGTAATTTTATTGAATTCGAATCCCGCGACAATCATGACAGATCCTGATATGGCTGATGCAACCTATATCGAGCCAATTACTCCTGAAACGGTAGAACGCATTATTCTGAAAGAAAAACCCGATGCCATTTTACCAACCATGGGGGGACAGACAGCTTTAAATACCGCCATTTCCCTTGCAAAATCAGGTTTTCTAGAAAAAAATAATGTTGAGCTGATTGGCGCAAAAGCCGATGTTATCGACCGGGCGGAAGATCGTTTGAAATTTCGTGAGACCATGGATGCCATTGGTATTGAAAGCCCTCGCAGCGCCATTGCTCATTCTATGGAAGAGGCAAGAGAATCCTTAAAGAAAATTGGATTACCTGTGGTCATCCGCCCCTCTTTTACTCTGGGTGGTTCTGGGGGCGGTATTGCATACAACACGGATGAATTTGAAAATATTATCAGTGCAGGTTTGGATGCCTCTCCAACAACAGAAGTCCTGATTGAGGAAAGTATTGTTGGATGGAAAGAATATGAAATGGAGGTGGTCCGTGATAAGGCGGATAACTGTATCATCATCTGTTCCATCGAAAATATTGACCCCATGGGAATTCATACCGGGGATTCAATCACCGTCGCACCGGCACTGACTCTCACCGATAAAGAATATCAACGCATGCGGGATGCCTCGATTGCATGCCTGAGAGCGATTGGGGTTGATACAGGTGGATCAAATGTTCAGTTCGGTCTGAATCCAAAAAATGGACGTATGGTCATTATTGAAATGAATCCCCGGGTTTCGCGTTCATCCGCTCTGGCTTCAAAAGCCACCGGTTTTCCCATCGCCAAAATTGCGGCCAAATTGGCGGTAGGTTACACCCTTGACGAACTCAAAAACGATATTACCAAAACAACACCTGCTTCTTTTGAGCCAACCATTGATTATATTGTAGTTAAGATTCCCCGCTTTACCTTTGAAAAATTTCCTGGTACCCCTGCCCTGCTCAATACAAGCATGAAATCTGTTGGTGAGGCGATGGCTATCGGACGTAGCTTCCCGGAAGCACTTCAAAAAGGTCTGCGTTCTATGGAAATCGGCTTGACGGGACTTAATCCGGTAACCATTCCGGGAGATGGTGACGAAGATTCTTTCCGTGCAGCTCTTTCCCAACCAAGACCCAATCGAATTCTAGTGGCCGCTCAAGCCATCCGTGCGGGAATCTCACTGGAAAATATCCATGAAGCCTGCCATTTTGATCCATGGTTTTTACAACAACTTCAACAGATTATTCTTGTTGAAAATAAGATCGAGAAAAACGGATTGCCCTCTGACCCATTTGAACTAAGAAATATCAAGGCTATGGGATTTTCTGACAAACAGCTTGCAGAATTGACACAAAAGTCAGAAAAGGAAATCGCGCAATATCGTCAAAAACTCAACGTTAATCCAATTTACAGACGAATTGACACCTGCGCGGGTGAATTTGCCTCTTCCACTTCTTATATGTACTCAACCTATGAGGGTGGTTTTAATACACCAATTTGCGAGAGCCATCCAACTGATCGTGAAAAAATCGTCATTTTGGGGGGTGGCCCCAACCGTATTGGACAGGGCATTGAGTTTGATTATTGCTGTGTTCATGCTTCATATGCTTTAAGGGAAGCGGGATATGAAACCATTATGGTCAATTGCAACCCTGAAACTGTCTCAACCGATTATGACACGTCTGACCGTCTTTATTTTGAACCTCTAACGGCAGAAGATGTCATTGCGCTTATTCGTCGCGAACAGGAAAAAGGGGTCTTAAAGGGATGTATCGTGCAATATGGTGGACAAACGCCACTTAAACTTTCCAAAGCACTGGAAGAAGCTAACATCCCCCTATTGGGTACTCCAGCGGATGCTATTGATCTTGCAGAAGATCGGGAACGTTTTCAGGCCCTGTTACAAAAACTTGGTTTACGGCAACCGTCAAATGGAATTGCTCATAATGCCGAAGATGCCGAAATAATTGCGGAAAAAATCGGTTATCCAGTGGTTATTCGCCCCTCATATGTGCTGGGCGGACGAGCCATGGAAATTGTCCATGATAGAAATAGTCTGCATCGTTATCTGAATGAGGTTCTTTCCTCTGCTGGTGTCGATGTATCTTCCGGCCCATTATTGATTGACCAATATCTTAATGATGCCATTGAAACCGATGTAGACTGTCTGGCCGATGGAGAGGATGTCTACGTCGCCGGTGTAATGGAACATATCGAGCAAGCCGGCATTCATTCTGGTGACAGTGCCTGCTCTATTCCACCTTACACCCTTTCACCCGCCCTGGTAACAGAATTGCAGGCACAAACCACAACCCTGGCAAAAGCTTTGGGGATTGTTGGATTGATGAATGTACAATATGCAATCAAGAATAATGAAATATTCATATTGGAAGTCAATCCACGCGCCTCAAGAACTGTTCCATTTGTTGCAAAGGCAACCGGGGTACCCATTGCCAAGATTGGGGCAAGAATCATGGCCGGGGAAAAATTGAGATCCTTTTCGTTAAAACAGCGTTCTGTTAGAGGTCATGTCGCCGTTAAAGAAGCGGTGTTCCCCTTTGCGCGGTTTCCCAATGTAGATATCATTCTCGGCCCTGAAATGCGATCTACAGGTGAAGTCATGGGTATTGACACGTCATTTGAACGTGCCTTTGCAAAATCTCAATTGGGTGCCGGCGTAACCTTACCCTTAACAGGTAATGTTTTCCTTTCGGTACGTCATAGTGATCGACCCTCTCTATTGCCTCTGGGCAGAAAACTGACAGAAATGGGATTTAAAATTCTGGCCACACGTGGAACAGCCGAAACCTTAAAAAATGCTGGTATTGAAGCCAAGGTGGTTAATAAAGTATTGGAGGGTCGTCCACACTGTGTCGACGCGATCCTTTCCGGAGAAGTCCAGCTAATTATCAATACTGTTCAGGGTGCACAGGCAACCGCCGATAGTTTCGACATACGCCATTCCGCGCTGACCCATAATATACCCCACTATACAACTATGGCAGGTGCCGCCGCCGCCGTCCATGCCATTGCAGCTTTGCATGAAGGCAAACTGGACGTGGCCCCGCTGCAATCTTATTTTAATCATTAAAATTCTAAGGTTATTTTCTTAACTAAAGCAGGTGATTATTATAAACCTGCTTTTTTTTATTAACTATATGTTTCCATAAATCCGGTAAAAATACTTCTTGCACAAGTACTGATTGACTGGAACAAATGAATACCGATCTTCTTGCCCATAAATCAACATGGCGATAATCTATTGGCAAGAATTCTCTAGGATATTTTGTTATTTCAATTTTTGATCTTTCAAAAAGATCTTTTTGAAATAATATAGATCCGAGCGGTTTATTGCCAATTGCCTGAAAAAGGTTTTCCCTGCAATCCTCCCCTTTGGACAGGATAATGCTACGGGCATATACCCAGGCTTGACCTTGTCCCTCCAAAACAACCTGCCTGACCTGTTTCAGACTTGGATAACCAACCTCTAATATCCCGCATTCATCTTCCCTGATTTTTTGTTTTTGTTCAGACAGACGCTTTAATGAAAATTGATTTTGACTTAAACGAATTAACCGTTTTGTCAAAGATTCCGAATTAAACAGCCATTCATCTTCATGTTTTGAAAGACGGGATTTCCATCGGGAGTGATCTGCCCAGCATAACTTTTTATGATACATGAAATCAAATATAGAGATTGAGAATTGATTTAGAAATAAAATAATGTAATATGCTACAAAAATTTTCTTTATAGAAAAATATGTTTATAATAACAATTGTATTTATATAATATTCTTAATTTGTTTCTTAAAGGACATTCAACTTTGCAAAAATTTCCAATGACGGCTCAAGGGCTACGACGTCTGGAAGAAGAGCTACGCAGACTTAAAGATAAAGAAAGGCCAGAAATTATACGTGCGATCGCTGAGGCACGCAGTCATGGCGACCTTTCTGAAAATGCAGAATATGAAGCGGCGCGTGAACGCCAGTCTTTTACTGAAGGACGCATACTGGAACTTGAACAGATAATTTCATCGGCTCAGGTTATCGATCCATCAAGCCTATCAGGAAACACTGTTAAATTTGGCGCAAAAGTTGTTTTGATTGATGAAGAAACAGAAAAAGAGTCCACCTTTCAAATTGTTGGACTTCATGAAGCCGATATCAAATTAGGTCTATTGTCAATTTCATCCCCTTTGGCCAAGGCTCTGATCGGTAAGGAAAAAGGAGCAACGATCTCTGTCCCTGCACCTGGGGGAGATCGATCTTATGAAATCCTTGATGTTATCTACGCTTAACCCCTGATTTATACTATTATGATTTCAATTAACGACGTCCATGATGCGGCGCAACGGATAAATAAAAATATTATCCGCACTCCTACCCTGTTTTGTCAGTCCCTGTCAAAAAGAGTAAATGCAGATATCACCTTGAAACTTGAAAATCTTCAAGCCGTTGGCTCTTTCAAGGAACGTGGCGCTGCCAACCGACTTGCCCTGCTGACTGAAGAGGAAAAAAAACGGGGGGTTATCACCGTTTCAGCCGGCAACCATGCCCAAGGCGTTGCACGCCATGCACAATTATTAGGCATTGATGCGATTATTGTCATGCCGAAATTCACACCTGTGACAAAAATCAACCGAACTGCGGCCTGGGGTGCCAAGATTGTTTTGGAAGGTGAAGATTTTACCGAGGCCACCCAATATGCCAATCAACTCGCCAAGGAAGATGGACGTGTTTTCATTCATCCTTATGATGATCCCGCAGTCATGGCTGGACAGGGAACATTGGCATTGGAAATTTTCGAGGATACAAAATCAGATCTTGATTACCTGATTGTTCCCGTTGGCGGGGGTGGACTGATTTCAGGATGTGCTGTTGTAGCTGCCGCTTTAAGACCCTACACAAAAATAATTGGTGTTCAAAGCGATCGTTATTTTTCATATTCCTTTGCCACCCATAAAGCGTTAAAACCGCCTGGCGGTGCAACCATTGCGGAAGGTATAGCCGTTCGCAAACTAGGTTTTTATCCTTTTGAAGTCATAGAAAAATATGTGGAAGATATCGTTTCCGTCCCAGAGGAGGCCATTGAGGATTCTATAACCCTTGTAGCGGAACATGCCAAGCAAATTACCGAAGGAGCGGGGGCAAGTGGTCTGGCTGCCATTCTAACTTATCCAGAACGGTTCAAGGGTAAAAATATTGCCTTTCCCATCAGCGGGGGAAATATTGATACACGTATATTGGCCAACACCCTACTTCGAACCCTCCTACGGGAAGGAAGACTATTACGTCTAAGATTCTCAATTCCTGATCGTCCAGGTGTATTGGCTGACATTTCCCACATTATTGGAACTGAAAAGGGTGGAAATATCATAGAGGTATCACATCAACGGTTATTCTCGACCTCAAGCGTTCAATCGGCCATTCTCGAAATTATGGCGGAAGCACGCAGTGCAGAACATGCAGAGGAAATTATACAAAGTCTTCGAGAAAAATATACTGTCGAAAGAATTTAGTCTGAATTGATTGAATACGGATATATTTCAACCAATTCGTATTCAATCACCTTAATTAATTCAATGATTTTAAATCCTGTATAAACATTTATTTTAAAATTTATTTAAAGCTGTTGAATTAAACATTCAAAAATATTTTTTGATAAATTCATAGTCATATTTAAACTTTTATATAAAAAATTAATACTATTAATTATAACACTTTTAAATTACTTTTATTATTCATCAAATTATTTATAAAATATTGAGTATTCACCAAATAAAGTAATTTTAAACTTAATTATTTCTTTTAAGCTGCTTTTTAAAGAAAATAAATCATATATAATCAATTCTTCATAACAATGACAATTTCAAGATTTTATGCCACTTTATTTTCTTAATCTGTTTAATTTTCTTGTAGCCGATGTTCGGGACGGTTTAGGACCTTTCCTAGGTGTGTTTCTGCAGCAAAATCATTGGCAAGTTAATAAAATCGGTTTTGTCATGACATTGGCTGGGTTAACCAGCATAATCATCACCACACCCGTAAGTATGCTGATTGATCATATTCGTTACAAAAAAAATATAGGTATTATTGCCACAATCAGTATCATTATCGGCTGCTATTTTATCTATCATTATCCCAATTTGCCAATGACAATCATTTCTCAAATGTTAATTGCCATTGCCGGAGCAACCCTTATTTCAGCAACAGTCAGCATAACAATGGGATTGGTGGGACCCGATCTCTTTGATAAACAAATTGGGTATAATGAATCATTTAACCATGCAGGAAATGCTTGTGCAGCCCTTATAGCCGGAATAGCAAGTTATTATTTTGGATTAAAGGCTATTTTTATTTTAATGAGCTGTTCAGCATTCCTGGCTATTACAGCCCTTGCATTAATCCCATCCAGACAAATTGACAATAAAATTGCACGGGGATTAAATGTCAACCAAACCAGTCCCCAACCCTTTTTCAAACTCTTAAAAAATAAAAAACTTTTTATTCTTGCTGTTACGATCGGTTTGTTCCATCTTGCCAATGCAGCGATGCTTCCACTTTTAAGTCAATCAATGGTTGCAAAAAATATTATCAATAAACCAGGATCCTATACCGCCATGACGATCATAATTGCTCAGACAACAATGATCCCAATGGCCATTTTTGCCGCGTTTTTTGCAAAACGGCATGAATATAGAATTCTGCTTGTTTTAGCCCTTGTTGCACTACCTGCAAGAGGATTACTGATTGGAACAATTCAACATCCCCTTGTTTTGCTTCCTGCCGAAATTCTTGACGGTGTTGGTGCTGGTCTGATCGGTGTTGCCATCCCTGGAATCGTTGCCAAGATAATGCAAGGATCAGGACGATTTAATACGGGACTAGGCATTATCTTCACATGTCAGGGATTATGCGCATCATGCAGTCATTATCTTGCAGGAACAATAGCAAAATACCATGGTTATGATCAGGCTTTTCTCACGCTTTCACTGATTGCCCTTTGTGCCCTGGTTTTCTGGTTGGTTTTTACTAAAGACGTATCTTTTGGCTAAATGAACTATTTTATTTGTCTTTCAAAATTGAGTGCAATCCCGTTGATACAATACCTTTCCCCATTTGGCGCAGGTCCATCCTGAAACAAATGACCCAAATGTGCCTTACATCTGGCACAATGAACCTCAATCCTTTTCATATGATGACTTGTATCTACTTCCGTTTCGATCGCACCATTTATTACAGAAAAAAAAGATGGCCAGCCACAACCACTTTCAAATTTCATATTTGCCTTGAACAGGGGTGCATGACAGGCAATACATTGATACACCCCTTCTCTCCATTCATAATTCAAAGGACTGCTGCCGGGTGCTTCAGTACCATGATCTCTGATAACGTGTAATTGCTCTGGAGTTAGATTCATCATCCATGAATTCTCTTTTTTCATTTTTAAAACCTTTATATTTTTAATTTTTATAAAAAAATCTATTATTTACAAATTATTTCAATAATAATAAATAATTTTAATTTATTTAAACAATTATACTTATATTTATTAATTATTTTTATATAATTTCGTTAAAATTACTGATATTATTTCAAGCATTAAATAAATATCCCCATGAAATCAGATTATGAATCATAATATTATGATTTTCCAAAATATGGTTAGTTTATAAGATCATAGTCAATCATTGATAAAATTTAAATTCTGGTTGCATTCATTTATCTACTTAACTAACTTTTAATTATATAACGTTCATCAAAAACAAAAATTAAAACGATCCATGAACAAATAAACAGGACATAAAAATGACTCAAAAAAAATATCGCCCCGTTATGCTGACAATCCTTGACGGATTTGGGTATAACCCAAATAAAAAAGATAATGCTATTGCCAATGCCAGCATTCCCAATATTGATGCACTTTTTAAAAATTCTCCACATGCTCTTCTTGATGCAAGTAATGAAGATGTTGGATTGCCTCATGGACAAATGGGAAATTCTGAAGTCGGACATATGAATATCGGCGCTGGCCGTGTCATTATGCAAGAACTTCCAAAAATTACCCATGCCATTAAAACTGGAGACATTCTGAAAAAACCATTGTTTAAGGATTTTGTTGAAACCCTGAAGAAAAATGGCAAGACTTGCCATTTACTCGGACTTTTCTCACCAGGAGGCGTGCACGCCCATCAGGAACATGCCATTGGTCTGGCCAAGGCCTTACACGATTATGGCATTAAAGTTGCACTACATGTCTTTACTGATGGACGTGACACTCCTCCTGAATCTGCGAGGGGCTATATTGAGACGGCTTTAAATGAACTACCAAAGGATGTAAAGATTGCCACTGTTTCAGGACGTTATTATGCAATGGATCGTGATAAACGTTGGGATCGTGTTGAAAAAGCCTATGATGTTATTGTAGAGGGCAAGGGTCCTCACAAAACGGATGCGTTTGCTGCAATCTCTGAATCATATAATCAAAAAGTTACCGATGAATTCATCGTGCCAACAGTTATTGGTGATTATAAGGGAATGGAGGATCAAGATGCCGTTTTATCCTTTAATTTCAGAGCTGATCGTATCCGTCAGTTAATGGATGCGTTATTGGAACCTGATTTTACAGGTTTTAAACGTACCAAAACCGTCCAATTTTCTAAAGTGTTGGGGATGACACAATATAGCGATACATTAATCAAGAAAATGGGCGTGTTATTCCCACCAGAAACATTAACCAATGTTCTGGGTGAAATCGTTTCCAACGCTGGATTGAAACAGCTCAGGGCTGCGGAAACGGAAAAATATCCTCATGTCACTTATTTCTTGAATGGTGGTCGTGAAGACCCCTTCCCTGGCGAAGATCGTATTCTGGTCAACTCTCCAAAAGTTGCAACTTATGACCTTCAACCTGAAATGTCGGCACCCGAATTAACTGAAAAAGTTGTAAATGCCATCAATAGTGAAAAATATGACCTGATCGTTGTCAATTTCGCAAATCCTGACATGGTGGGTCATACAGGTAAGATTGATGCTGCCATTAAAGCGGTTGAAGCGGTTGACAAAGCTATAGGAAAAATTGTTCCAGCCATCAGGAAACAACATGGAGCCCTAATTATTACGGCTGACCATGGAAACTGTGAAATGATGGTTGATGAAAAAACTGGTGAACCTCATACTCAACATACGCTTGACAGAGTTCCCGTTATCCTTGACGGTGTTGAAAATGTTCAACTGCATGACGGTCGTTTGGCAGATCTGGCACCAACGATTTTAAAATTGATGAATTTACCACAGCCCAAGGAAATGACAGGTAAAGTGCTGATCAAAGAATAAAATATTTATCAACCGAGTTTTGCATGTCATTAACGAACCTTTAGAATAATTCATTCTAAAGGTTTTTTATGATCTTCATTTTATCACTGTAAAATTTTAATATATCAATGATTGAATATTTTTACATAAATTGAATTTATCGAGGCCGTTCTGAAACTCTGTCATTTATCTTCATTTTTTAAATTTCATGTTTTTATATTTATAATCCAGATAAGTATTTACCTTACCGGATTACCCCATCATGCCTGTGCTCAACAGCAAAAGCAAACGAGATTACAGGAAATTCTGAATAAAAGCGAACAAACACAAAAAAAACTTTTGAAAGAAAAAGAAAAAATAAATTCAAATTTGGAAACTATTCAAAAAGAAAAACAACGTGCAATTTTAAAAGCCCGGCAAGATAAAAAGCGAACGCATCAAATCAATAACAATATGGTTCAGGCAACTGAAAAACTACAGACAACCGAAACCCGAATTCAGGAAATTAACAAGGAAATAATAAATCTGAAATCTAAGATTGTAACCTTGAATATACAGTTGCAAAACGAATCAAAAAATTTTTCAAAATTCCTCCCCTTAATTGAACGGTTATCCCTATATCCCTCAGATACATTACTCGCGGCACCCTCGCCATCCTTCCATACAACAATAGGTTTGTCCATCATACAGAACCTATCCAAGCAGCTGGAAAATCAGGCAAAAGTTCTTAAGCAACATAAAGAGGAAATCAATCAGCTACAAAATCAATTTACAATTCAGATCACGAATCTTGCCCAACTTCACAAAAAACAGGAAAATGAACAAAATCAATTAACCAAGGCTTTAAAGCAGGCCCGCATCACTCAACAGGAATCTTCCAAAATGGTTTTTGAGATTTCCCAGAATGCCGCTAATGCAGCTCAGAAGGCGCAAAGTCTTAATGATGCAATTCGACAGATCAATCTAACAAAAATCAGGGCACAACGCGCTTTAAAAGCTGAAATTATCCGCGCGCAAAGAGCACATAATATGGCACGATTGCAGAAAGCACGGAAAGAGTCAGCCATGATCTCATCAGCCAACAACGGTCCTGGTCTCAACTCAAGAACCACATCCAAGGCCAATGCACCCGTCATCGGACCCATTGTCTCATTATGGGGAAGTAAAACAGAAACTGGTCCAGCGCAGGGAATTACCTATGCCCCCCAATCTCAAGCAACAGTCCGTTCCCCTTGCAGCGGATTAATCGAGTTCGCTGGACCTTTTAGAGGGTATGGGCACATGATCATTCTGAATTGTGGAAAAAGCTACCGGTTCGTGTTGGCTGGTATGGATAGTTTATCCGTAGCCATTGGACAATCGATTCAAAAAGGGATTATGATCGGTCAAATGCCGGCCTGGTCAGGCGGAAAAACCGGACGTCCCACCCTTTTTGTGCAATTACGAAGGGGCGAGAGAGCAATCAATCCATCTCCTTTTTTATAAGATAATTTCGTTTAATTTTATAATGGTAAAGATATTTCTTAACATATAACATGATTTTAATTATAAAAGACAGGTTAACATTTCCACTTTAGGATCAAGTATTAGGAGAAAATCAGCATGAAGTTCCGTACAGGATTATTGCTAGGTACGACACTTTTTATCGCTGGCATTGGATTGGGACCACAGATTCAAAATTGGATACGGTCGGATAACCAACTGACCATTCAAGCATTGGCCGAAGATGTAAAAAAAGATCAGGTACAAAATAACAGTGCTGAAACCTATCGCTTACTCACCTTATTTGGAGATGTGTTTGAACGCGTTAGAGCCGGCTATGTTGAGCCTGTTGCGGACAAGGACTTGATCACCAATGCGTTGAATGGAATGTTGACAGGACTTGATCCCCACAGTTCATATATGACGGAAAAACAATTTGCCAACATGCAGATTCAAACCAAAGGTGAATTTGGTGGCCTTGGCTTGGAGGTACAAGAAGATGAGGGGCATATTAAGGTAGTTTCACCAATTGATGGAACACCTGCCGCACGGGCCGGTATAAAACCCGGGGATTATATCATTGCGATTGATGGCAAAAATATTGACGGAATGACCCTTAATGCAGCCGTCGATAAAATGCGTGGCAAACCTAAAACACAAATCACCCTGACTTTGATCCGTCTGAAAGAACCGAAACCTATTAAAGTAACCCTGATCCGTGAAATCATTCACATTCAAGTAATAAAGTCAGCTCTTTATGATCGTATAGGCTATATTCGAATTTCTCAGTTTAACGAAGAAACAGAGAAAAATATGCGTCAGGCCTTTGATAAACTACAAAAAGAAAGCAACCACAAACTTGCAGGTCTGGTCATTGACCTTCGTAATGATCCAGGCGGACTACTTGATCAGGCTATTTCTGTCAGCCGGGATTTCATAAAGGAAGGTGCCATTGTTTCAACCAAAGCACGCAATCCTAAGGATAATCAAAGATGGAATGCCAAGGGGAAAGATATTACCAATGGATTGCCTATTGTCGTTCTTATTAATGGAGGTTCGGCATCGGCAAGTGAAATCGTGTCTGGAGCCTTGCAAGATCATCATCGTGCTGTGCTCGTAGGGGAAAAAACCTTTGGTAAGGGATCTGTTCAATCTGTCATGCCTATTCCTGGAAATGGTGCAATCCGCCTAACGATAGCGCGATATTACACACCATCTGGCCGTTCAATCCAGGGGTTGGGTATCAGCCCCGATATCAAGGTGCAAGATAGTTACGATGCACCAGAATTTAGCATTCGTGAAGCTGACCTAAATCATATTATCAAAAATGAAGGCGGAAACCAAACCAAAGCTCCCATCAGAAATGATCTACCTGCAATTGCCAAATCAATACCGGCCCAGCCTCCTAAAGATTGGGCAAAATTTGATTATACGAACCCCTCAACTGATTTCCAGCTACAACAGGGTCTAAAAGTTGTAAGATCCATGGCCGGATTATCCAATGATAAGCCTTTTCCTATCCCATTAAAAAAATCGGCCTCTTTAGACAGTAAGGGTAAAAACACCGTTCAGCAAAAACCTTCCAACGATAACAAAGCCAATTCTTCAAAACAAGAACAAAAGCAGCCCAATCATCAGGACAAGTCTGTTCCTGATCATCCTGCTATCCATTCCAAATAAGGATTTTATCATGAAAGCCCTACCTTATCGTCGTAATGTTGCAGCTTTTATCCTTAACAAAAAGGGGGAAATTTTCATTGCATTACGCCATGATCTTGCAAAAGATGGGATATGGGCCTTTCCCCAAGGTGGGATCGACAAAAATGAAACCCCGCAAGAAGCGCTTAAACGTGAATTGTTGGAAGAGATTGGTACAAGTAATATAGAAATTCTGGAGGAATATCCCGAATGGTTATCCTATGATTTCCCATCCAATGTGATTGGCAATCCTCTTAAACGTAAGTATAAAGGACAAACCCAAAAATGGTTTGCTGTTAGATTTCTGGGGAAAGATAGCGATATTGATCTAAATACCCATAATGAAAAAGAGTTCAATGAATGGAAATGGATTTCATCTTCCGAATTGGCGAAAATCAACACCGGGTTCAAACATGATCTTTATCAAAAAATAGCCGAATATTTTCATAAATACATATAATTAGCTATCTGCCTTTTTTTTCTTTGCTGTATAGCCATCCAGAAAAAAACAAAATGGTACGAGAAGAAAAGCCAAACAACCTAAAATCATAAATACATCGTTAAAGGCCAAAATTGCCACCTGTTTAATGAAATCCTGATAAAGATACTTCATGGCTGTTTCTGCCTGATCCTGTGTTGCATATCCCAATTGCTGAGCCACTGCACGCATATGTGCCAAATAATCATTAAAAGGCTGATAGAAAGGAGACATCCAATGTACCATGTGTGCCTGATTTACCTGCCTTCTTTCAGTGATTAAAGCTGTTGCTCCAGAAATACATAAGGCTCCCAACACGTTTCTTGTCATACTAAACAATGCCGAAGCATCTGCATTATATTTTTCTTCAATTGTCATAAAGGCAATGGTTGAGAGAGGAACAAATAGGAAAGCGAGACAAACCGATTGTGATATTCTGTACATGACCAAATGCAAAAAATCCGAATTTGGCACCAAATTGGCTGAATAAAACAACGCGCAGCCGAATAGGAAAAAACCCATCGCTATTACATAACGTATTTGAACAACATTGATCACTTTGCCAATAACAGGAATTAAAATAATGATGGCAATCCCACCTGGTGTCAGAACCAATCCCGAAAGAAAAGCCGTGTATCCAATAATCTGCTGCGTAAATTGTGGAACAATTACAGCTGATGCATATAGACATCCACCCAATCCAGCCATTAAAATTGAACTTATTGCAAAATTACGATCTTTGAATACTTTTAGATCAACAACAGGTTTTTCTGTATAAAGAAGCCATATTATTGCGCCTATGATACCAATTACGGAAAAAAAACCCAACCAACAGATGAAAACCGAACCAAACCAGTCAGCATTTTCCCCACGATCCACCATGACTTCCAGACAACCAAGTCCCAGCGTTATTAAGCTGACTCCAATATAATCAATTCGTTCACTACGCTTTCTGGCCCATGGCGGATCATCAACAAGCATGGCCACTGCAAACACTGTTATGATTCCGACAGGAACGTTAAGAAAGAAAATCCATCGCCAGGAATAACTATCCGTGATCCATCCGCCCAAGGATGGACCCAATACAGGTGCAACCACAGTGGCAATTGCCGTTAGTCCGAAAGCTGCCCCCCGTTTATCTGGTGGGAAGGTATCGAGAATTATCGATTGCTGGTTTGGTTGAAGCCCCCCTCCAAAAAATCCTTGCATTAGACGGAATAAAACGAGCTGAGCCAAGCTATTCGCGATACCACATAAAAAAGAAGATACGGCAAACATGAATATACAGATAAGAAAATAACGTTTTCGTCCAAGGATCCTTCCTAACCATCCCGAAATTGTTAAAACAATTCCGTTAGCCGCCAGATAGGAGGTCAATGACCAAGTCGCATTATCATAGGTTGTTGATAAACTACCAGCAATATGGGGCAAAGATACATTGACAATTGTCGTGTCCAGAATTTCCATAAAAGCGGCAAGAGTTACGACAATGGCAATTAACCATGGATTATGTTTTGGCTTCCATTCCTCTTTTACGGTATTTAAGGTAGCGGATTGACTCATTTCGTGTAAACCGTTGGCACGACTGAAAGACCTATGGCCAAGGGAACCTTGGGATCCAGTCCTTCATCAATCAATATTTTAACAGGAACACGCTGTACAATCTTGACATAGTTACCCGTAGCATTTTCTGGTGGAAAAGCACTAAAGACAGATCCTGTTCCTGCCTGGATTGAATCAACATGCCCCTTTAATTTCATAAATGGATATGCATCCACCTCAATTTTAACCTTTTGACCCGGACGAACATTGGTAATCTGTGTTTCCTTGTAGTTTCCAATTACCCAAACCTCTGGTTCAACTATGGATAAAAGAGATTGACCAACGGTTACATAACTGCCCTGCTCAACGTTACGTTTGGAAATCCATCCATCATGCGGTGCCCTGATTTCAGTCCATCCAACATTTAAAGCGGCCGTTTCCAATTGTGCTTCCGCTGCCTTAACAGCCCCACCCTGATCAGAAACCTTACTTTTGACATTGCCAATATTGGCTTCGACTGGAGTGGCAATTAAATAATTACCTTCAGCTCTGTCCACTTCCGCTTTTGCCTGGTTAAAAGCGGAAGTAGCGTAATCAATCGCCTGCTGGGTTGTAGCAGGACGCGCAATATTATGTTGACGAACATAATCCGTTTTGGCCTTGAATAATTGCGCTTTCGCGGCTTCCAATTGTCCCTCGGCAACTTTTAGCTGACCTGGATAATTCTTTTTTGCAACTTCCAATAAATATTGTGAGGCAAGATACTGGGCTTTTGCCCTTTCCAAATTACCTTGCGCCTGTAAAAGAGATGCTTTGTAATCCCTTGAATCAATCCTCAACAAAACCTGACCCTTATGGACAAACTGATTATCATTGACCAATAATTCAGTCACGTAACCATTGACATGCGGTGCGATCGTAATGGCACGCCCGGCGGTAAACGCATCATCCGTACTAACATCATTACGTGTAAACCACCAATATAAACCAATTAAAATGACAACAATGATCATAATGAAAAACATTAGATACCGGATCGCCTTTTTTTTATTTTTAGGATTGGTGGATTTTTTTTCTTCAGATGAATCAAGATCCTGTTTCGAGTCAGTTGTATCCGCTGTCATAAATGTCCATCCACAATGATAAAATTATTAATAATCCAGATTCTGCGTCTGTATCAATCTGGCATACATGCCCTGCTGTTTCATTAAATAATCATGATTTCCCTGTTCTACAACTTTTCCATCCGAAACAACGATAATGACATGGGCTGTTCGTATAGTAGACAAACGGTGAGCCACAATTAAAGTCGTGCAATCCCTTCGCAATTTAGCCAAGGCTTTTTGTATGACATGTTCACTTTCCGTATCCAATGCACTTGTCGCTTCATCCAATAACAATAAACGAGGGTTTCTTATTAACGCACGTGCAAGGGCAATTCTCTGACGCTGACCTCCTGAAAGACATTGTCCACCATGACCAACATTTGTATCCAGGCCTTTTGGTAAATCTCCAAGAAAACGATTGATAGCTGCCCCTTCCAAGACTTTTTCGATCTCCTCTTTGCCTGCATACGGATTACCGATCCGAATGTTATCGATAATAGACATATCAAATAACAACGGATCTTGTGGAACATAGGCGATTGCTGAACGCAATTCATGAATTTTGATGTTCCGCAAGTCAACTCCGTCAAAAATGATCTGTCCCTTCTGTATATCGTGTAGACGGGGGATCAAAGTCAACGCCGTTGATTTTCCCGCACCCGAGGGCCCAACCAGGGCAACAGTCTGGCCCGGTTCAATTTCAAAATTCAAACCATGCAATCCGACTTCACGATCTGGATATATAAAATGCACATTTTGAAATTGAATTTTCCCTTTTCCATTAGGTAAAGGCAATGCATTCATTTTATCTTTTATTTTGATAGGTTGATCAATTATATTAAAAATACGGTTTAGACCAGATATGCCTTCCTGCATTGCCGCATTTAAAGATCCCAGGGCTCGCAATGGTCTTGCCGCCAAAAGCAAAGCCGCTACAAAGCCTGAAAAATCCCCTAAGGTTGCACCGCCCATCGCGGCACGCCAGCCAGCAAATCCTAAAACCGCCGCAACGGCACTTCCTCCCAAAACCTCCATAATTGGATCAACTTTTGCACGACCTCGAATAATTTTTAGAGTAGCATCATATAATTGATCAAATGATTGACCCAACCGTCTGATTTCACGCTTTTCCATTCCATAGACACGAACGGTTCTGGCCTGTGAAAAAGTCTCATTCAATAACGCTGCGGTTTTTCCAACCTGTTCCTGCATATTTCCGGATGCTTTGCGCACTCGCTTTCCCAATTTTTGAATAGGTACAGCAGCAATTGGATATAATAGAGCCGCGATTAAACTCAACTCCCAATCCATATAGAACATCGAAACAATCAAACTAATAACCGTAATTGCATCTCCAAACGCATTAACCATTCTTATCATGGCTTCACGTATGGATAACGCATCAGTGGTAAAACGGGCGGAAAGCTGTGCGGGGGCTTCCTTTTCAACTAACGAGATATCTGCATAAACCAGATGCAAGAACATTTTTTTCTGCAGCCCCCGTATAATCTGTAAAACCAAATCTTGTACGGAAAGCGTCTGAATATATTGTGACGCGGCCTTTGCGGCCGTCACCATAACAACCAGGGCGGGGATCTGATACAAAATTCGAGGATCATTATCCTTAAACATATCCAATGCGCGCTTTATCACCAAAGGGTATAAAGCTGTCAATCCGGCCATAAAAATTGTCGAGATAACAATCAATAAAATACGTTTCGGATAAAAACGTATTTGCTCTCTCCATAAACGTTGAAGAAAAGGCCAACTTTTATCTTCCCCCAGTATCAGGGATAAAATCATCTTTCTTTTAGTTTGTTTCTTATTGTATTTCTGTTCTTGATTCACACTTTGATACTTTTACATGGAGCAAATGATATGAAAGCCTTTTAACCCAAATTAAAATATTAAATCGAATATTTAATCTGTATTTTTCAAACTGTGTCTTTTTAACCACTCTATACAATCCAAGGCGGAAGCATAACATCCACCATCAATCCACCATATTTTAACCGATTCAAGAATTTTCCCCATGATTGGACCTTTTTCAACCCCCAGTTCAATTAAATCCTTACCTTTTACGGGGAAAACTGGTGTTGGTATATCAATAACCCGTTTACGCCATTTATCCCATAGAATGAAATCATCATCCTGGTGTTTAATCTGTTCTAGCCAGCTTTGGCCAATAAGAACGTCAAGAGAATATAATGCCTTTAATTGAACAAGCCGCTTATCCGATGCATCGGCTTTTAAGGATAACGGTTTTTCCAATCTTGATAAGAATTTAGCATCTTTATTGGACAATTTAAACTTTTTTGCAACTAATGTGGCAGACCCCTTAATTAAGGCAGACAAGCGAATAATTGCATTATCAGGCACTCCTGCCGCAATAAGTTTAAGAAACGGATCAAGACGATACCCAAAAGGCATTAAAACGGTTAAAACCCCATATCTATCCATCAAATTTAATACATCCCCCGCTCTTGGACCCGTGATAATCTTTCTTAATTCTGACCAAACTCGCTCTGCCGACAAAGTATCAAGCTGTGTCGCATAAAACTGAATGGCATTCACAGCATCTAAATCCGGTTGAGTTTTGCCATAGCGCGCATAAAAACGAAAATATCTTAAAATCCTTAAAAAGTCTTCTGCAATACGTTCATGTGCCGTTCCTACAAAACGAACATGACCTAATGAAAGATCTTCCTGTCCATGGAAATAATCCCATAATTTTCCGTTTTTATCACAATATAAAGCATTAATTGTAAAATCACGTCTGGCAGCATCCTCTCGCCAATCTTGTGTCCAAACAACCTTGGCATGTCGCCCATCAGTCTTAATATCCTTACGTAATGTCGTTATCTCATATGAATGATGATTTATTATTGCCGTAACTGTTCCATGTTCAATACCTGTAGGTATCCCCTTTATCCCTGCCCGACTTAATTTTTCAATTATACGATCAGGGGGATCCATGGCTGCGATATCAATATCAGAAATTGGTTTCTGAACAAGCAAATCCCGAACCACACCGCCAACTAAACGTGCATCAGGAAAAATATCCCATAATTTTTTTAAATTCTTTTTGGATTGATCAGGTAATTTATCCAAAATATTCATGAAACAGTAACTTTTATAATCATTCTATTGAAACGACCCATCCTATTCCTTAGAGATTAATTCAACAACAGACCCATCAATAATTCTTTGCGGCTTTGCAAAGCTGTCAGTAAACAATACAAAATTAAAATTATTTTCTTGAAAATTTATATTATTCCCATCTCAATTCTTTCTTGATGAATAATGGTTATGTTATAAATCTATCACGTCCACATCATTTCTATTTTGAATTTTATCATTATGTCATAACAAATAAACTGTAAATGCATATCCGTGAACATAATAAGCAAAATATCTTTTGAAATATGATATAAAGAAAGTGTTTCTTCTTCATGATTGATTTGATAAAAGAAATATTAGCTTTAGGATTTTGGTTTCTATCAAGAGAATAATTACATGAATTATCAATCTCGTTTATTATCTTTGCTATTCTGCCTTGCGTTCAGCGGATATTTTACATTACCCGTCCTGTCTGGCGTTGCCCAGACAGCAAAAAACAACCCTAAACAAAAAACATCAAAAGTAACTTCTTCATCCAAAAACAACAAGCAAAATAGTCAAACAAACAAAACATCAACAAATGATGACGATGATGATCCAAATGATGATGATCCAAATGATGATGATAGCAAAAATCCAACACAATCCCTCTTTGAAGCGATCAATGTCGGAAACCTTTACGCTGCACAAGATGCTTTAAACCGTGGTGCCGATTTACATGCAACCAACGTCTTGGGTCAAACACCTCTGGAAATGTCCATTGATCTTAATCGCGATCGCATCACCTTTTTGCTTTTGTCAATGCGTGGCTATAATAACTCACCTCAAAAACTAAATGGTGATAGAGAAATATCAACGGTTTCGGTTAAAAGTGAAAAAGGATATTTATCCATTAAAGGTCAAAATCAACGTAAAACTGTTTCAAATCTCAACCAATCAAACACATATTCACATTATAACAATATTTCCAAACCTGAAATCGGCTTTCTCGGTTTTAACAAAAGCTAGGTTTTACATTTGAATTTAAGATTTGGCCAATTTAGTCATTGCATTATATTCATTACGCAATATATCAAGAGCATATAATCCTCCATTTCTTTCGAAATGCCAAAAGGTCCATCCATTACAAGAAGGTGAATTTGTTACAAGGGCCCCAATTTTATGAATGGAACCTCTTTTGTTTCCACTGATAACAGTGCTATCGGATGTTACTGTAGCAAAAACGCGTTTATTTCGATCCATCAAGATTGTTCCTGGCTGAATAAATCCCTGTTCAATCAGGTTTCCAAAAGGAACACGAGGAATCTCTCGTTTGGAAGGGGTGACTTTAATATCTTCAATCGATAACGGCTTTTCATTGTTCACACGTCGAAGTGCGGCTTTCATATAGTCTGGATGACGCTCAATCCCGATATAACGTCGCTGAAGTTTTTTTGCCACGGCAAGGGTTGTTCCAGTTCCAGCAAAAGGATCCAATACAACATCTTCAATATTTGTAGAGGACAAGATAACGCGATATAACAAGCTTTCTGGTTTTTGGGTCGGATGTAATTTTAGTCCATGTTCATTTCGAAGTCTTTCATGTCCAGTACATAAAGGCAGAAACCAATCAGAACGCATCTGAATATCATCATTTAAGGTTTTCATGGCCTGATAATTGAAACAATATTTACTATCAGCATCTTTGGCTGCCCATATTAATGTCTCATGCGCATTGGTAAATCGTCTTCCCTTAAAATTTGGCATGGGATTGGATTTCCGCCAAACAATATCATTCAAGATCCAGAAACCAAGATCCTGTAAAATTGCTCCAATTCTGAAAATATTATGATAGGAACCAATAACCCAAATTGTTCCATTTTTTCTCAATAAACGATGACATTCCTTCAACCAGCTTCGACAAAATTGATCATATAGTTGGAAACTCTTAAATTTATCCCAATCTTCATTAACCCCATCCACAATTGTATCATCTGGACGACGCAACTCTCCCTGTAATTGCAAATTATATGGGGGATCGGCAAAAATACAGTCAATTGACGCAGAAGGTATGGTTTTCATGACCTGAATACATTCACCATTCAAAATCTGATCCAAAGGTATATTTAATTTTACTGCTTCACTCATAAAATCCTTGACCTTTTCCTTGCTCTTTTTGCTCTACATCCATTGAAAACGAAAATTGTCTTACGGTGATATATCCTTGGCGATGATGTGGAGAACAACCATATTTCCTCAAGGCCTCACGATGCATAACCGTTGGGTAGCCCACATTATGCTCCCATCCATACCGATCCCATTTCCGTGCCAGACCAACCATCAGCTTATCGCGCAAAACCTTTGCGATAATTGATGCCGCAGCAATTGAATATGAAAATCCATCTCCCTTGATAATGGTTTGCGTGGCACATCCAAAATCAGGAGCGATCGTTCCATCAACCAATACAAGATCAGGAAGAATATTTAGTTTTGATACAGCCCTTTGCATTGCCAAGCTGGCGGATTTCCTGATATTTAAATGGAAAATTTCATCAACTGATGCCGCGGCCACACCAATCTTGACATGCGGCATTTGATTTAAAACCACATAAATTTCTTGTCTCAATGCAGGTTTGATTTTCTTTGAATCATCAAGCAATTCTGAAATATCCTCAGGAATATTTTCCTGAAACATTACAGCGGCAGCAACAACAGGACCAGCAAGACAACCCATTCCCACTTCATCCACGCCTGCAATTGATACTTTATGATGCATTCTACTCAAATAATTCGTTTCTAAACCAATAACCTACTATACTCAACGAGTCGCAAATGAATAGCCCTAAAATGAAAAAAATAAAAAAAGCTGTTAATAACTTCTGATTAACAGCTTTTTTAAGCCTAAATTTTAAATTTAATTATTAGTTTATTTACATTTACGATGTTTACAACAACATTTAAACATCCTTGATAAAAATGTTCCGGCAATCAAAACGATAACCAATGCTGCAACAGGACGGTTCCGAATGAAATTCATCAAGCATTCCATTTTTCCCTCAGAACCATATAGACGCGAAAATTCATTATCGGCAACACCCGCAAAATCCTCAAAACGTTTTCCTTTTTGATCAGATGCTTTATTTCTTAAATCCTGGCCTTTTTCTCTGGCCTGGTCCGCGACGTTTTGAACCTTGTCTTTTAATTGATCAATAGTATCCTGTTTTTTATCCTGGGCACGAGAAAAGGCATCCTGTGCTTTATCTTTGGCATCATCAATCGAGCTGCCAATTTTTGCACCAACTTCCCTTAAAGTATCTTCCATATTCTTTGACATTGTTCCCTCCTTAAAAAAAGGATTGCAATCTTATCATTTTTTTATGTTTTTAAGTGTATCTTTCGCTTCGTTTTTCACCGATTCATAATTTTGCTTGGCATGGTCAACCGCGTCCTTTAATTTTGCCTTTCCATCCGTTAATGTATTTTCAATTTTTTCAGCAGTATTTTTAATAAAATCTTTTACATTACTCATATTATGCACCTTTTATAATAACAATTCATAGACTATTGGTAATTATGACAACTCCAAACCAAAAAGTCTATAAAATTATCAATCACTTAGATTACAATACCGCTTTTTAGAGATATAAAATCTCCAGGGTTAAGGAATATTAAAAAATGAAGTAATCAACTTTAATATTGATTAAATTCTGCAATGATTTATTTTGTCACAATTAGTTTTGTTATTTTGATTTTTAATTATATAAATTTAGATATTGCCATTAAAAATAAGTTTCTTGCATATGACTTTACCCCAAAATACAACAAATTCTGATAAATCTCACTCACGTTTGCATCCATGGTTAAAAATATTTTTATATATTAGTTTAATATCTGTCATTATTGGGGTAACATATCGTTTTTATGGTGTATTTTCATCAAATTCCGAGCATTCCCATTATGTTGTTGAACAACCCGTTGCAGCAACAATTGTAAAGAAAAGCCATCTACCTGTTATTCTAACTGAACTTGGAACAGTCGTTCCCATTTCCAATGTTACCGTACAAACACGAATTTCCGGCTATTTACAACAAGTATTTTTCACGGAAGGGCAATTGGTTAAGAAAAATGATTTACTTGCCCTTATTGATCCACGTCCCGCAGAAGCTTTGAAGGCACAATATGAAGGCAATTTAAAAGCGGACACGGCCTTACTGCAACAGGCAAAATTGGACAATAAGCGCTATCAAACCCTTCTAAAACAAAACAGTATCGCCCCCATGACGGCTCAAGATCAGCAATATAAGGTTGCCCAGCTTGAAGGACAGGTCAAAACAGATCAGGCCCTAATCAAACAGCAAGAATTAAATCTTATCTACTGTCACATCCGTGCACCTGTTGACGGTCGCATCGGGATCAGACAGGTTGATGCGGGAAATTATATTACTGAAGGCCAAAGCGGAGGATTGGCCACTTTAACCCAGATGACCCCCATGTCGGTTATTTTTACCTTACCTGAAAATCAATTGGGCATTGTCTTGGAAGCTTTGAAAAATAAAAAAGAACTAACCGTTGAGGCTTGGAACACCGATAATACGACCAAACTTGCCACAGGAAAAACAAGCGTGATAGACAGTCAGATTGACACATCAACTGGAACTGTTCGGTTGAGAGCCATTTTTGAAAATAAAAACTGGGAACTTTTTCCAAACCAATTTGTAAATGCCCATTTACTAGTTAAGATTATTAAAGATGCTTTGATTTTACCAAATAATGCTATTCAAACAGGACCAAATGGTTCCTTTGTGTATGTTATTCAAAAAGATTCAACGGTTAAAATACAGACAATCAAAACAGGATATAATGATGGTGAACATACGGTTATAACCGCTGGTTTAGTTGAGAATGAAAAAATAGTTACTGACGGAATTGATACTTTACATGAAGGTTCAAAAGTCATCATTCCCGAAAATACGCAATCTTCTGAATAATAATTAACTTGAAAATCATAACAGTTTCCTAATTTTGTCAAGTTTATAAATAAATAGAGATTTTTATGAATCCATCACGCCTTTTTATTTTGCGCCCCGTGGCAACAACCCTTCTTATGATTGCCATCATGATCTGCGGAATATTAGGCTATCGTTTCTTACCCCTGTCCGCGTTACCTGATGTTGACTATCCAACAATAACCGTTTCAACATTTTATCCGGGCGCAAGTCCGGATGTCATGATGACCTCGGTCACAGCACCATTGGAAAGTGAATTGGGATCCATCCCTGGATTAAATCAAATGATTTCCCAATCCTCTGGAGGGGCTTCAGTCATCACGTTACAATTCAATCTTTCAGTCTCCATGGATGTCGCAGCCCAGGAAGTGCAAGAAGCTATCAATCAGGCCAACTCCCTTTTGCCCACTGATTTGCCTGCACCTCCTGTTTATGCAAAAGTAAATCCTGCTGATACACCTATCCTTACGCTTGGCATTACTTCAAAATCTCTACCCCTGACCGAGGTTGAGGATTACGTTAATAACAGGTTGGCCACAAAAATAAGCCAGATTAATGGGGTAGGACTGGTTACCCTATCAGGAGGACAACGTAAGGCAATCCGTGTACAAATCAATATTCCTAAAATAACTTCATATGGAATTGATCTGGACAGTATCAGAACAACAATCGGTAACGTTAATGTCAATTCCCCCACCGGAAATTTGGATGGCCCAAAACGCGCCGTCACTATCCAGACCAATGGACAAATAAAAAATCCGGAACAGTTACTTAACCAAATTATCGCCTATAACAATAATGGGCCTGTTCGATTACGTGATGTGGCCACCGTCATAAACGGTCCAGAAAATAGTCAATTGATGGCATGGGCAAATAAAACACCAGCCTTGATTTTAAATGTACAACGGCAACCCAAGGCCAATATCATCTCGGTTGTTAACAATATCAATGAAATATTACCACAATTAAAAAAATCATTGCCTTCTGGTATAACATTAACGCCATTGACCGACCGCACGACATCCATTCGCGCTTCAATTCATGATGTAAAATTTGAGCTCATTCTGTCAATTATCTTGGTTATTTTGGTCATCTTTATCTTTTTAAGAAATATTTCTGCAACAATTATTCCCAGTCTTTCCGTTCCCCTATCCTTGATCGGAACCTTAGCGGTAATGTATCTTTTTAATTTCTCACTAGATAATTTATCCTTGATGGCATTGACAATAGCGACCGGTTTCGTTGTGGATGATGCAATTGTTATGATAGAGAACATTACACGATATATCGAAATGGGTGAAAACCGGATTCAAGCCGCTTTAAAAGGGTCAGAAGAAATAGGGTTTACAATCATATCGCTTACGATTTCTTTAATCGCTGTCCTTATCCCTCTATTATTCATGGGGGATATTATTGGTCGTTTATTTTACGAATTTGCAGTTACCCTGTCTATTACAATCATCATATCCGCCATTGTTTCCCTAACCCTGGTTCCAATGTTGTGTGCGCATATTCTGACCGAAATCGAAAAAAAACAGAACAACTATTTTTTTGATCGTGTGATAGACAGAATAATAGAATTTTACAATACCGGACTACAATTTGTCTTCAAACACCAGCTTCTAACCTTATTTATCACCTGTTGCACCTTTGTCATAACCCTCATAATGGCTTACTACATCCCCAAAGGTTTCTTTCCCGTTCAAGATAACGGTATGGCACAAGGCATATCCATCATGCCTCAAAATGCCTCGCTAAAAGCGGTCGCAAACAAGCAAAAAGCTCTGGCAAACACAATTTTAAACGATCCAGACGTGGATAACCTTTCATCATTTATCGGCATTGACGGACAGAATATGACCCTTAATCAGGGACGTTTCTTGATCAATTTGAAAAACCGAAAGGAACGTAAAACATCTATTGAAAAAACAATCAAAAGAATAACCCGGGCATCAAAACAGGTTGTTGGAACACAACTTTATCTTCGACCCATACAAGATCTCTCGCTAGAAACAACTTTTTCAGCCACCCAATACCAACTTTTGATCGAAAATCCGGATTACAGGCAACTTGAACTCTGGGTACCTAAAATTGTTAACCGTCTGCAAAAAGAACCTGCCCTTTCCGATGTCTCCTCAAACCTGCAATCACAGGGATTGGTTGCCAATATCACCCTTGACCGTACCACAGGTGCTCGTTATTCCATCACACCTCAAACAATTGATAATGTTTTATATGACTCTTTTGGCCAACGCCAAATTTCCACTATTTTTACAGAATCAAACCAATACAGGATCATTCTGGAAGCCGATCCAAAATTTCAAAAACATTTGACCTCTTTGAACCAGCTTTATCTTCCCGGAATAAATGGCAACAATTCCGCTTCAACTTCTGGTCCAACAAGAAATCCAACCTCCGGTCTGGTTCCTTTATCCCAGGTGACAAAAATCACTCATGACACCGCACCCCTTCTAGTCACTCACTTCGGTCAGTTTCCAGCCATATCGATTTCCTTTAACATCAACAAGGGTCATTCCCTGGGGGAGGCAACACAAATCATTAATTCCATCCACAAGGAACTTAATCTTCCCTCAAGCTTCCAGGTCAGTTTTCAAGGAATAGCGGCTGCATTTGAAAAGAGCCTTAAAAATGAATTGTTTCTTGTTATAGCGGCCATTATTGCTGTTTATATTATCCTTGGCATTCTTTATGAAAGCTTCATTCATCCCATAACTATTTTGTCAACCCTTCCCTCGGCCACGATTGGTGCACTATTTGCACTATGGATTGATGGATGCAACTTAGATATTATGGGAATTATTGGCATCATTCTATTAATTGGAATTGTCAAAAAAAATGCCATTATGATGATTGATTTTGCGCTGGAGGCTGAAAGGAAAGACAAGAAATCCTCACTGGAGGCAATTCATCAGGCAGCACTTCTACGATTCAGGCCCATTCTGATGACAACCCTGGCGGCCATGTTGGCGGCTATTCCCATGATGCTGGGAACAGGAACCGGATCTGAACTAAGGCATCCTTTGGGTATCAGCATTTTTTGGGGGCTTCTTGCCAGCCAATTGCTCACTCTTTTTACAACTCCCATTATTTATCTATATATGGAAAGATTTAAAAACTGGGGGCATCATTTTTTTTCATCATTATCCAATCACCAACCAATTGATGAAAAACCTGAATCATGAATATAGCAAAACCCTTTATACAACGGCCTGTTGCAACAATTTTACTCACAGTTACATTATTTCTAACAGGTATACTGGGTTACGAACTATTACCGGTTTCTGATCTTCCCAACGTAGATTTTCCTGTAATCATGATACGTGCCCAACAAGCGGGCGGCACACCAGAGGAAATTGCCAGCTCTATTGCTGCACCATTGGAGAGAAGGCTGGGACAGATACCCGGCACCAATGAAATGACTTCACAATCAACCCAAAACCAGGTCAGGATCATTTTACAATTCGATCTTTCCAAAGATATCAATAATGCGGCAAGGGATGTAGAAGCCGCCTTACAAGCTGCACGTGCCGACCTTCCCTCTTCGATGCGTTCCAATCCATCCTATTTCAAGATGAATCCCTCCACCTCTCCCATCATGATCTTGGCCATGACATCCAAGACCAAAACCTTGCCACAGCTTTATGATTATGCGACAACTGTTTTGCAACACCAGCTCTCAAGTATCAAAGGGGTCGGGCAAGTTGAACTAGGGGGAAGTTCACTACCGGCAGTCAGAATTGAACTAAACCCGCATGCTCTTTACAAATACGGTATTGGATTTGAAGATGTCAGGGCGGCACTGGCATCAACCAACGCTCATACTCCCAAAGGTTTTATTGAGGAAGGTGACAAACGCTATCAATTAGCAACCAATGACCAGGCAACAAAGGCTGAAGCCTATCGAAACCTCGTAATTGCATACAGAAATCATGCACCTGTCATGTTAGAGAACATCTCAACAGTAAAAGACGACGTTGAAGACTTACATCATGCGGGATATTATAACGATAAACGCTCCATCATTCTGGTTATTTTCCCTCAAGCCGGTAGTAATGTCATCAAGACAACCAGTTTGATTCATAAAAAGTTATCATTGATAAAGGCAGCCTTACCTACCGATGTGAATCTGCACATTGCCATTGATCGTTCAACCACAATCAGGGCCACCCTGTTTGATACCCAAATGACATTGGTCATATCCATTGTTCTAGTCATAACGGTTGTTCTGGTTTTTCTAAGAAACATTCGAGCCATTATTATTCCTGCCGTTGTTTTGCCAGCCTCCATTATCTCCACATTTGCCATTCTTAAATTATTGGGTTATTCACTTGATACGTTTTCCTTAATGGCGCTAACCATCGCAACCGGCTTTGTCGTGGATGATGCCATTGTTGTGCTGGAAAATATAAACCGGCATTTGGAGAATGGTATATCTCCCAAAGCTGCCGCTTTATATGGCGCAAAGGAAGTCTCGTTTACGGTAATCTCGATCACTATATCTTTGATTGCCGTGTTCCTGCCGATATTGCTGATGGGTGGTTTGATAGGAAAATTGTTTCATGAATTTGCCATGACCCTTTCCATAACCCTGATTATTTCGATGGTCCTTTCCCTGACCCTAACTCCCATGATGTGTGCCTTTATTCTTATGCGAAACCAAGGAAACAATAATAAACGGGGATATAAAATTAATCATTATTTTATAAAATTATTTGATTATTGTGATCAACTCTATCAAAGCACTCTTTCGCACATCCTTAAATATCCTTTTCTCGTTGCCCTATCAATTCCTGCAACGATTATCCTGATGATTTTCCTTTTTATAACCATGCCTAAAGGTTTCATGCCTAATGAGGATATCGGGGTTTTGTTATGCCATCTTCAGGGCGATCAATCCATTTCCTTTCAAAACATGAAAGAAAAAATCCAGTTTGTTCAGAAAATACTTATAAATGATCCGGATATTGCATCCATTTCCTCCTTTACTGGAGGCAAAGCGGTCAATCAGGGAAATATCTTTATTTCCTTAAAAGATAAAAAATTACGAAAAAACAATATTTTTGAAACTCAAGCGCGACTTTCTAAAAAATTACAAAATATGGTTGGCGCGAAATTCTATATTTTCCCTCCCAATATATTACATGTAGGCGGGCGTTCAAGTAACGCAAACTATCAATATACTTTACAATCAGATTCCTCTAGCGAATTATATAAATGGATGCCCAAACTTGTTGAAGCACTAAAAAAGCATCCCGGTATCATCACAGATGTCTCTTCCGATGTCCAACAGGGAGGTGAAGCAATCAATATTGATATTCTTCGGGATACAGCCGCACGAGTTAACTTAACACCACAACTTATTTCAAATACGTTGTTTGATTCTTTTGGACAGCGTGCCGCTTCAATTATTTATAATCCGTTAAACCAATATCGGGTCATTATGGAAACGGATCCGCGTTACGCCCCTCATACCGGTGTCTTGAATCAGGTATGGGTCAGTGTTGCAGGAGGATCACCCGGTGGCGGAACCGTATCAAATACAATCCGTGTCAAATCGAATGCATTTTTAAGTCAAGAGGATAAAATCGAGCAGGAAAACTTTAGAAACCAGATCGCGAATAGACTTGCCGGGGGTAATGGTGCATCCAATGGTTCAGCTGTCTCCACCAATCATGAAACCATGGTCCCATTATCTTTTGTCACTAACCAGAACAAAGCATTAACCTCATTATCAGTCAATCATCAGGGTATGTTCGTTGCCGCGACTTTATCATTTAACTTGGCAAAAGGAAAATCACTGAGCGATGCCATTCAGCTCATCAAAACGGAAACCGTCAAAATTCATTTACCAAAAAATATAGCAGGAAGTTTTTCTGGCAATGCAGCCCAGTTCCAGAGCAGCATCAAAAATAATATCATTATCATATTTGCCGCAATTGCCGCCGTTTACATTACACTGGGTATATTATATGAAAGCTACATCCATCCTTTAACAATTCTATCCACCCTTCCCTCGGCAGGTGTTGGCGCATTACTGGCGCTTGATCTGTTCGGGGAAGAATTTACTATTATAACCATGATTGGCATTATCCTACTTATTGGGATTGTCAAAAAGAATGCCATTCTTTTGGTTGATTTCGCTATCAAGGCAGAAGAGTCAGAAAACATGGATACAAAATCAGCAATTTTACTAGCATGTAAATTACGTTTTCGTCCTATTCTCATGACTACCGTTGCAGCTGCATTTGGTGCAGTTCCTCTTATTCTTTCCAATGGATATGGTTGCGAGATCAGACGTCCACTTGGAATCGCGATTGTAGGGGGTTTAGTGGTCAGTCAGGCTCTGACCTTGTATACAACCCCAGTAATTTATATCTATATGGATCGATTACGACATAACCGTCTGTTAAAGAGACTATTTTTTCATGGGGGACAACAACGTGCATAATAGGGGCATCAACCTGTTCTCCTTACGATATATGGGGATCACTTTCTTTTTTTTACTAAGCGGCTGTATGGTTGGACCAAATTATCATCGCCCCGCTCCAATCATTTCACAACGGTTCAAGGAATTAAAACCAGTTAACGGATGGCAGACAGCCAATCCCAGTGCCGCCGCCTTTCCTAAAGGTGAATGGTGGACTATCTATAATGATCCTGTTCTTAATCAGCTGGAAGAACAGGTTGATATTTCCAACCAGAATTTAAAACAGGCAGAAGCAAATTATCGTTATGCGCGTGCCTTGATTGACCAAACTAAGGCAGCTTTATACCCAACATTAAATCTTGGCACGAATTTTGACCGTCAAGGTAACGGAGGTGGTGCAAGAAGCATCGGTAATGGGGGCGGAAATATTAATTATTCATCCGGAATGACAAGAAATACTTATGCATTACAAACCTCTGCAAGCTGGGATCTCGATCTTTGGGGAAAAATACGACGTAACACGGAAAGCCAGGTAGCAGCTGCACAAGCCAGTGCCGCAGATCTTGCCAATGCAAGACTATCTTATCAAAGCCAGTTGGCCCAGACCTATTTTAACTTGCGATATCAAGATTCATTAATCGATTTATTGCAAAAAACCGTTAAAGCCTATGAGCAATCCTTAAAAGTAACCCAGGATCAACATAATGCCGGTGTTATTGAACCCACGGCGTTATTACAGGCACAGACACAGCTTGAGCAAACCAAGGCACAATTGACAGCTGCAGGTATTTCTCGAGCCCAATACGAACATGCTATTGCCATTTTAATTGGAAAGCCCCCGGTAGATTTATCAATTCCTCACGGTATTTTAAATGACACCATACCTCAAATTCCAGTAGGTGTTCCATCCATTTTATTACAAAGAAGGCCTGATATCGCTTCAGCCGAACGCCATATGCAAGAAAAAAATGCCCAGATAGGAGCTGCTATTGCAGCGTTTTTTCCCGATGTAACCTTATCAGCCAATTTATCCTATAGTGGCAATCCGGTAGGCAGCCTTGTTCAAGTTGCCAACCGCATCTGGTCTTTGGGGGCATCCGCTTCAGAAAACTTGTTTGATGGCGGGGTAAGAAGTTCAATGGTCAAACAGGCAGAGGCACAATATGATGCTTCTGTGGCTCAATATAGGCAAACCATTCTTGCAGCCTTACAATCCGTTGAGGATCAAATATCTAACCTTAATATCCTGGCCGATCAAAAAATCCAGCAACAAGCAGCGGTTAAATACGCTGACAAAGCCCTTAAAGTAGCCCTGGCGCAATATATGAGCGGCACTCACGATTATACCACTGTTGTAACTCAACAAGTCGCTTTATTAAATAACCAGCAAACAGCTCTTGGAATACGGCAACAGCAAATGGTGCATAGCGTCTTGTTGATCGAAAACCTTGGAGGTGGCTGGAAGGATGATCGATTGCCAAGCAAATCCTCTTTAACCTCCAATATACCTTTTATACCTCCTGTATTACAGCAAAACAAAAACTAGTTCTATTATAAAAAAATGAAATCATTTTAATAAATAATAATTTGTTAGTGATTTCATTTTTTCAGAAACAAGGTTTTTTAATTTTGAACAATTTCCAAAATCCTAAAATATTTAATTTAAAATCAAACATGTAAAATATATTAAACTATCATAAAAAAATTCACATAATAAAATTGGTTTCTTATAAAAAGCCAATATTTAAGACATTTTTAAATCAATGATATTTTTAAGCTTAATACTGCGAACTCATTCCCTATCTTTTTTCATGTCCCTAAAAAATAACAAACAAATAAATTATTTTAACATATCACTAAAAATAATTTACAACTCAACATCTCAAGAAATTAATTATTAAGTAATTTTCTTCCAACCAAAAACGCAAGGATAAAAAATAAAAAAGCGAATAACAGTGCAATAAAAAATATAATCTTAGCAATACCTGCTGCTATAATTGCCACACTTGTAAAACCAAGAAGCCAAGCCAATAAAGCAATTAAAAGACAAATAAATGCAATTTTAAGCATATCCCGGCTCTCCTTTTCAATCTATCCCAAGATTCTTCCAAAAGCCTAACGCGTTAACATATATTTTTTTTACAACTTAATTATAATCCCAATTTTGTTCATTACAAACAAAAAAAGAGATAGAAACCTATCTCTTTTTAAAAATCAAAAGGGTATTTTAATATTATGCAGCTAACTCGTCTGAATCTTCATCAGTGGGGTTTGGTCCACTGTCAAGCCCTTTTGCATTTACATCACGTTCAATAAATTCGATAACTGCCATATCAGCAGCATCACCATAACGGACACCCGCTTTCAACACACGCAAATATCCACCTTGACGCGATTTGTAACGATCAGCAATAACAGAAAATAACTTAGCAACAATAGTCTCGTCACGCAACATGGCATAAGCCTGTCTACGTGCATGCAAATCACCACGTTTTCCCAATGTCACAAGTTTCTCGACAATTGGACGTAATTCCTTAGCTTTTGGCAAAGTCGTTGTAATCTGTTCATGCTTAATTAATGCAACGGCCATATTTCTGAACATTGCAAGGCGATGCGATGAAGTCACACCCAATTTACGGCCGGATATACCGTGACGCATAATTTCAATCCTCTTCTATCATACTATGCTTAAAACAGCTCATCCAGCCGTTTAGCTAACTCTTCAATATTTTCTGGTGGCCAAGCAGGCACATTCATTCCCAATGACAATCCCATTGAAGAAAGAACTTCCTTGATTTCATTCAATGACTTGCGACCAAAATTAGGAGTGCGTAACATTTCTTGCTCTGTCCGCTGCACCAGATCGCCAATATACACAATGTTATCATTCTTGAGACAGTTGGCGCTACGAACTGACAATTCAAGCTCATCAACTTTGCGCAATAAATTACGATTGAATGGAAGCTCTTCCTTAGGCTCTTCCGTCACGACTGGTTTAGGCTCATCAAAATTGATAAAAAGCTGGAACTGATCTTGCAAAATACGCGCAGCCAAAGCTACGGCATTTTCAGGCGTTACAGAACCATCTGTTTCCAAAGTCAATAACAGCTTGTCATAATCTGTTACCTGACCAACACGGGTTGGCTCAACTTTATAGGAAACACGACGAACAGGTGAATATATCGCGTCAATTGGAATCATCCCAATCGGAGCATCCTCCTGACGGTTAGTAGAGGCAGGCACATAACCTTTACCCATTTCAACGGTAAATTCCATACCCAACTTTATTCCATCATCAAGTGTGCAAATCACAAGATCAGGATTCATGATTTCAATATCATGATCTGTCTGAATCTGTCCAGCTGTAACTTGGCCTGGACCTACCGCGGACAAAATCATCCGTTTTGGACCATCACTATGCATACGTATGGCCAGTTGCTTAACATTCAGAACAATATCCGTGACATCTTCCCGCACACCATTGACTGATGAGAATTCGTGAAGAACGCCGTCAATACGAACAGCTGTAACAGCAGCCCCTTGAAGAGAAGATAAAAGTACTCGCCGAAGCGCATTACCGAGCGTCATGCCGAAGCCACGTTCAAGCGGCTCCGCCACCACGGTCGCCACATTTTGTGACGCCGAGCCCGGTTCGACTTCCAGCTTCTCCGGCTTAATAAGAGATTGCCAGTTTTTCTGGAGGACCAAGGTGGTGGCCTTTCAATTCAAATTATTACCAAAAAAGTAACAAAATCTTAACCTCGAAGTCAGCTTTTGTTACTTGAATATTATTTCCATTCATTATTGATTGAAAATAATATACGAACGATTAAACGCGACGACGTTTACGTGGACGACATCCGTTATGTGGCACTGGTGTGGTATCCCGGATTGAAGTAACCGTAAAACCTACCGCCTGTAAAGCACGCAATGCGCTTTCACGTCCAGATCCCGGTCCAGACACTTCAATTTCAAGAGTTTCCATACCATGTTCACGAGCTTTACGTCCCGCATCCTCAGCTGCAACCTGTGCTGCATAAGGTGTAGATTTGCGTGAACCTTTAAATCCCTGAGCACCCGCTGAAGACCATGAAATTGCATTTCCTTGAACATCAGAGATAGTGATCATCGTATTATTAAACGTAGACAAAACATGCGCTACGCCAGAAGTAATGTTTTTGCGTTCTTTTTTTCTAAGACGCGGTGTGGCGGGTTTCGCCATGGCTTTTATTATCCTGTCCGTTTAGTTATAAAAAATTAAAACAAACCAAGGGTTAACGTGTTACTTTTTTCTTACCAGCAATAGCAACCGCCTTACCCTTACGTGTACGAGCATTTGTGTGAGTTCTCTGACCTCTTACAGGCAAACCACGACGATGACGCAATCCACGGTAACATCCCAAGTCCATCAAACGCTTGATATTCATTGAGATTTCACGACGAAGATCACCCTCAACCTGATACTCGCTATCAATTAACTCACGGATTTTCAGAACCTCATCGTCTGAAAGTTCGTTCACCCTACGTTCGTCAGGAATTGACAATTTATTACAAATTTCCTGCGCTTTTGTCGGCCCAATGCCGTATATATAACGCAGACCAATGGTTACCCGCTTATTCGTCGGGATGTTTACGCCGGCAATACGCGCCACGCCCAATACTCCTTAATTAGCCTTAATAATTTAGGTCTATTCTTAACAGCTAGCCACTAAAAAAGCAACAGTTACGAGATCAATAACTGTTTCATTAATAGCTAACGTGTTTGAAATACTTTTAAAAGCATCAATATAACTTTCATACTAACAGAGTCAATATAGTATGATAATTTTTTCACAAAAATATAAACTTACATTTTATTTTTTTTTAAAATTAAATCAATATCTTTTGTCACCTCATCCACATTTTTCATACCATCAATGGGATACAAGCATTTTTTTTCTTTATAATATGGCAATAAGGGAGCGGTCTGTTCACGATAGACCCTTAAACGTTCCAGAACGGTATCTTTATTATCATCAGCTCTTGAGACAAATTCCGTTGAACCGCAGGCATCACAGACTCCGTCTTTTTTTGGTTTTTTAAAAAGTTTATTATAACTGGCACCACATTTTGCACAACTAAACCGGTTGGAAATTCGCTCTGCAAGTATTTCCTCATCCACTTTTAATAATAATACAGCATCAAGTTTCAGATGTTCAGAGACAAACATTTTATCCAACGCTTTTGCTTGATCCACATTGCGAGGGAAACCATCAAGAATAAAACCGTTTTTACAATCATCCTTTTTAATTCTTTTTGCAATCATTTCAACCATCAGATCATCAGGAAACAATAACCCCTTATCCATAATATCCTTGGCTTTTTTCCCGATTTCTGACCCTGACCTCACCTCAGCCCTCAGCATATCTCCTGTGGAGATTTGCGCGATATGATATTTTTCTGACAAACGTTGAGCCTGCGTCCCTTTACCTGCCCCTGGTGGGCCCAAAAATATTAGCTTCACCGCTTTTTTCCTTTTCCAAACCTGGATTTGCGTAATAGACCCTGATATTGGTGCGCAACCAAATGGGATTGAACCTGCGTTACCGTATCTATTGTCACGGAAACTATGATTATCAAACTGGTTCCACCAAAATAGAAGGGAACATTGTAATGATTGATTAAAAATTGTGGCAATAAACAGACAACAACAAGATATAGCGCTCCAATTGTTGTTAACCGTGTCAGGATATTATCAAAATAGGTTGCTGTATTTGCACCTGGACGAATACCGGGAATAAATCCACCCTGTTTTCGTAAATTATCTGCCGTTTCTTTGGGATTAAAGGATACAGCTGCATAAAAATATGAGAAGAAAATAATCATGGCAGCATAAAAGACCATATATAAAATATGACCCTGACCGAATTCCTGTCCTAGATATGCCAACCATCCTGGTGTCGATTCATTTGATAGAAATCCAGCTATTGTTACAGGTATCAATAAAACTGAAGACGCAAAAATAGGCGGTATAACTCCAGCGGTATTAACTTTTAATGGCATATGTGTTGAATCACCACCATACATGCGTTGCCCAACCTGCCGTTTGGGATATTGTATGACAACTCTTCTTTGCGCCTGTTCCATAAACACGATAAAGGCGATTGTAACCGCTGCCAATACAAGAAATGCAACGACAAAAAATGGAGACAAAGCGCCAGTGTAACCCAGTTGAAATAAACTTGCCAAAGCCGTTGGTAAATTGGCGACAATACCGGCAAAAATAATCAATGATATTCCATTACCGACCCCGCGTGCCGTGATTTGTTCCCCCAACCACATCAAAAACATCGTTCCCCCAACCAGCGTGATGACGCAGGTTAACAAGAAAAGCATTCCCGGATTGGTAACGGCAGAACCTGCGGGACTTTTCATACTTTCCAACCCAATGGCAATTCCATAAGCCTGGAATAAAGCAATGAAAACCGTCAGGTAACGTGTATATTGATTAAGCTTTTTACGTCCTTGCTCCCCTTCCTTTTTCAAGGATTCAAGAGATGGCATCGCAGATGACATCAACTGAATGATAATAGATGCACTAATATAGGGCATGATGTTCAGGGCAAAAATGGTCATGCGACCCAAGGCGCCACCACTGAACATATCAAACATACCAAGAATACCACCCTGGTGTTTAGCCAGCAATTGTGCCATTACCGTAGCATCCACTCCCGGAACCGGGATATAGGTACCTAGACGGTAAATAATTAACGCACCCAATGTAAACCAAATACGCTTTTTTAATTCAGTTGCTTTAGAAAACGCACTGACATTAATATTCGCCGCTAGTTGTTCGGCCATAGAGGCCATAATTTTTATCCTTTCAAAAAAAACAGCGTCACCGTAACAAAACGGGACGCTGTAATTTTACCTTAAAATTAGAATGTAACATAATGTTTTGATCTAAAAATTGATCAAACTTAAATTATATTACCTCTTCATTTCCTAGGCATCTGCAGAAACATCCCCAGATGACGATAAAAGCTTTAGAGAACCACCAGCTTTTTTAACCGCTTCAACAGCTGCCGCTGATGCTCTTGACACTTCCAAGTTGATGGCCTGATTTAGATTTCCATTAGCAAGCAAACAAACGCCAGAATATTTTTTTCCCTTAAATAAACCGGCTTCACGCAATGCTTTTTCATCGATTAAAGATGATGCATTCAATTTGCCCTGCTCAATAGCGGATGAAAGGGTCCGAAGATTAATTTCCACATAATTTTTGCGAAAAATATTCTTGAACCCTCTTTTTGGCATACGACGGTAAAGTGGAAGCTGTCCACCTTCAAAGCCATTGATTGCCACACCTGAACGTGCCAACTGACCTTTCACGCCTTTACCTGATGTTTTGCCTTTACCAGAACCAATACCTCGTCCAAGACGTTTTTTACGGTATCTTGCTCCGGCATTATCACGAAGTTCATTTAGATTCATTTATCCCTCCACCTTAACGAGGTGGCGAATCTTATTGATCATTCCCTGGACAGCTGGTGTATTTTCCAACTCACGGGTTGCACCAACACGATTCAAACCAAGACCAGTCAATGTTTGCTTTTGATCTTTCTTACGACCAATTGCAGATGCTATCTGAGTTACTTTTACCGTATTACTAGCCATTTACAGCCTCCGCATTTTGAGACGCATGACCAGAATCACGGCGACCAAGAATTTCAGACACCTTCTTTCCACGTCTTGCTGCAACAACTCTTGGACTTGCACATCTACGCAATGCATCAAAAGTTGCCTTTACCATATTATGTGGATTACGTGAACCTGTTGATTTCGCAACAACATCATTAATTCCAAGGCTTTCAAAAACCGCACGCATTGGACCGCCAGCAATAATACCAGTTCCCGAATCGGCAGATCTTAACACGACCTTACCGGCGCCATAAAAACCTTGCACATCATGATGCAATGTTCTGCCTTCTTTCATGGGAACACGTATCATTGATTTTTTAGCCTGCTCAGTTGCCTTGCGAATTGCTTCAGGCACCTCTCTAGCTTTACCGGCACCATATCCTACACGTCCACGCTGATCACCAACGACGACCAATGCAGCAAAGGCAAAGCGTCGACCACCTTTTACAACTTTAGCAACACGATTAATCGATACCAATTTGTCGATCAAATCTTCATTTTCACGTTCACGTCCACCGCGACCGCCTTCTTTCACTTCACGTGCCATTCGCGACTCCTCTTAGAACGAGAGCCCGCCCTCACGGGCAGCCTCAGCAAGCGCTTTTACACGCCCATGATAAATATAGGAGCCACGATCAAATACGACCTGTTCCAATCCTGCTGCCTTTGCACGCTCAGCAATCAACTTGCCTACGACACGAGCAGCATTAATATCAGCTCCAGTTTTAATTTGTCCTTTAGCCGCTGCATCCAAAGTTGAAGCAGCAACTAAAGTCTTACCAGCCATATCGTCAATAACTTGAGCATAAATATTTTTGCTTGAACGGAAAACCGAAAGACGTGGACGCCCGTTTCCTTTCTGACGAAGCTGATAACGCAACCGTCTGCGACGGCGCGTTTGTAATTCACGTTGCATACCCATTATTTTTTCTTGCCTTCTTTGCGACGTATAATCTCATCTTCATAACGAACACCTTTACCTTTATAAGGTTCAGGTTTTCTAAAATTACGTATATCCAGTGCGATTTGACCAACACGTTGTTTATCATTACCCTCAACAACAATTGCCGTTGGACGTGGCGTTGTAATTTTAATATCAGATGGAATTGGATAAACAACATCGTGTGAATAACCAAGATTCATAACAAGATTTGAACCTTGAACAGCGGCACGAAACCCAGTTCCCGTGATTTCCAAGGCCTTGGTATAACCTTCAGAAACACCTTTGACCATATTCGCAATTAATGCTCTGGTAGTGCCCCACATTGTTCTTGCGGCAACACCATCATCTTTTGGCTTAACAGTAACCTGATTATCTTCAATAACAGTTTCAATATGTTCAGATACAGGCAGAGACAATTCGCCTCTTTTACCTTTGACAACAATTTTACCGTCTTTCAGAGAAACTTGTACCCCTTGCGGAATCTGCACGGGATTTTTGCCTACACGTGACATTGATCCCTCCTCTTAGAATACACGACAGAGCACTTCACCACCAACATTGGCGGCACGTGCTTCAATATCAGATAAAACACCCTGAGGTGTTGACAAAATGGATACTCCAAGGCCGCCATAAACACGTGGCAATTCTTTAATTTTAGAATAAACGCGACGACCTGGTTTAGATACTCTCTGAATTTCTTTTATAACAGGAGCACCTTCAGAATACTTCAATTCAATGCGAAGCTGACTTATTCCCTTGCGAAGCTCTTCTTTTTTATATCCGCGAATATAACCTTCACGCTTTAATGCTTCCAAAACATTAACTCTCAAATTAGAAGCGGGAACCACACAAAATGAATGACGAGCTGATTGTGCATTACGTATACGGGTGAGCATATCACCCAATGGATCAGATAATGACATCTATATATCCCTTACCAGCTTGATTTAACCATACCAGGGATTTGCCCGGTAGATGCCAATTCACGCAATGCGATACGGCAAAGTTCAAATTTACGGTAATTCCCACGAGAGCGACCAGTTAGTTTACAACGCAAACGCACTCTTACTCGTGAACCATTACGAGGAAGTTTAGCCAGCTTTAAAGATGCATCAAAACGATCTTCAACTGGTAAACTTCTATCCATTACAATATTCTTTAACGCAATGCGTTTTGCTTTATCACGTGCGGACATACGTGCACGCTTCGCATTACGATAAATGGCTGAAGTTTTTGCCATGTTTAATTTTACCCTCCGGAACCTGTCGACTATATCGACCGTTTTCCAAAAAAAACAAATTTGCAAGGTAGTGTATCACCTTGCAGCGAAAGAACAATTTCCTATCCAATAAATGGAAGAGAAAATGCTTTTAACAAAGCCTTGGCTTCGTCATTGGTCTTGGCTGTTGTTACAAACACAATATCCATACCACGTACTTCGTCTACTTTATCGTAAACGATTTCAGGAAATACAATCTGTTCTTTCAAACCCATTGCAAAATTTCCACGACCATCAAATCCTTTGTTTGCTGGCAATCCTCTAAAATCTCGAACACGCGGTAAAGCGATTGTAACCAAACGATCCAGAAATTCATACATACGGTTTTTACGTAATGTAACTTTACATCCAATGGGTAAACCAGCACGAATTTTAAATCCAGCAATCGCTTTCTTAGTAAGTGTTTTAACGGCTTTTTGACCGGCAATCAAGGTCATTTCTTCCGTGGCAGCATCCAGTTTCTTTTGATCACCTGCCGCTTCTCCAACACCCATGTTTAAAACAATTTTTTCAAGACGCGGGATCTGCATCTCGTTTTTGTAATTGAATTGTTCACGTAACTTTTGACGCAATTCATTTTTGTAAAGCGTGTAAAGGCGTGCTTCAGAGCGAACTTGACTATTTTCTGACATATCCACCTCTCTTAACCTTCGATCACTTCACCGGTGGTTTTGGCAACACGAACCTTACGACCGTCTTCCAAAACTCTAAATCCAACACGAGTAGGTTTCCCTGATTTTGGATCTACCAATTTAAGATTTGACAAGTGAATAGCCTTTTCACGCTCAATAATACCACCAGCATCACCCATACGGGTTGGTTTCTTATGATGTTTGGCAACCGCCACACCACGAACCACTGCCTTATTTTCAACAGGGGAAATTGACAGGACTTCACCTTGCACACCTTTCTGAGGCCCTGTAATAACGATTACTTGATCGCCTTTTTTAATACGTGCGGCCATTATAAAACCTCCGGAGCTAAGGAGATAATTTTCATGAATTGACGTGCACGCAATTCCCTTACTACCGGGCCGAAAATACGTGTGCCAATTGGTTCATTTTGTTTATTTATCAATACAGCAGCATTTTTATCAAAACGTATTGAGGTTCCATCAGGACGACGAACAGGATAGCTTGTTCTAACAATCACAGCTTGATGGACATCACCTTTTTTTACTTTGCCACGAGGAATAGCCTCTTTGACAGAAACGACGATCACGTCGCCGACCGAAGCGGTTTTCCGCTTTGAACCGCCCAGTACCTTAATGCACTGCACCTCTCTTGCACCTGAATTATCAGCCACAGTTAGGTTGGTCTCGGGATGGATCATAGTTAAGCCTCCCTTAAGCTTCTATGCTGGATACTTGCTCAGCCGCACCAAGAGGTGCACCGTTGCGAGAAATCACAGTCCATGTTTTCCTTTTTGAAATCGGAGGAGATTCAATGATACGAACCATATCTCCAATTTGACACTCATTTAATTCATCATGCGCCGCATATTTTTTCGAACGACGAATGAATTTTTTATAAAGCGGGTGCATAACGCGACGAACAACCAAAACAGAAACTGTTTTGTCCATTTTATCGCTTGTCACCCGACCGGTTAGAACGCGCCTTGGCATCGCCCATTAACTCCTCAGGACTTGCCGGCAGATGCGGCAGCACCTGCGGCGTTTTTGTTAACTTCAGTCATAATGGTCTTAATCCGTGCAATATCTCGACGGATTACCCCAATTCGACCCATACCCTCATTTTGACCAGTCGCACGTTGGAAACGTAAATTAAATTGTTCACGTCGCAAATCAATTAACAACGTCTTTAATTCGTCTACCGTTTTAGCGCGCAGATCAGCTGGCTTATTTGCCTTTGCCATTCTAGGCCTCTCCTATACGGGTTACAAATTTCGTTTTAATTGGCAGCTTCGCAGCACCGAGCGTTAACGCCTCTTTTGCAATTTCGGGACTTACACCTTCAATCTCAAATAGGATACGACCTGGTTTGATACGAGCAACCCAATATTCAGGAGACCCTTTTCCAGATCCCATACGAACTTCTGCTGGTTTACTAGAGACAGGAAGGTCTGGAAAAACTCTAATCCACACACGTCCCATACGTTTCATCGCACGTGTAATCGCACGACGAGACGCTTCAATTTGACGGGCTGTAATACGTTCTGGCTGCAGTGCTTTCAAACCATAGGTTCCAAAATTAAGCTCTGTCCCACCTTTAGCCATTCCGTGAATACGGCCTTTATGAGCTTTGCGGAATTTAGTCCGCCGCGGAGATAGCATTATTTAAAATCCTCATGCGTTGTAATAGCTTTATTAATAACTATTATGCTCCAATTAATCAATTACCTTTGTGGTGCCTGATCAGCAGCACGGCGATCCTGGGCCAATGGATCATGGGCCATGATTTCGCCCTTAAAGATCCAAACCTTTACACCACATTTCCCATAGGTTGTATGAGCTGCGGCAACACCATAATCAATATCTGCTCTTAAAGTATGCAAGGGAACACGTCCTTCACGATACCATTCGACGCGTGCAATTTCAGCTCCGCCAAGACGACCACTGCAATTGATACGAATTCCCTGTGCACCTAAACGCATTGCTGACTGCACTGCTCTTTTCATCGCACGACGAAACGCCACACGTCTTTCCAGCTGCTGGGCAATATTTTCAGCAACAAGTGTCGCATCAATTTCTGGTTTACGTATTTCAACAATATTCAATGCAACCTCTGCACCGGCCATTGATGTTAATTCTTTACGTAAGCTATCAATATCCTGACCTTTTTTACCAATAACAATTCCGGGGCGCGCCGCATAAATCGTTACACGAGGCTTTTTAGCTGGTCGTTCAATAACAACCCTGGAAACACCCGCACCTGCAAGTTTCTTGCGTAAATGGTCACGAAGTTTGAAATCTTCAAATAATAATTTGGTATAATCATTATCTGCATACCAACGACTATCCCAAGTACGATTGATACCCAAACGCAACCCAATTGGATTAACTTTTTGACCCATATTATGCTGCCTTTCCTTCAGAAGAATCGTTTTCGTCACGCTCAGCAACGACAATCTTCAAATGACTAAAGAATTTCTGAATTTGCGCTGAACGTCCACGACCCCTCGCATGAAAACGACGCATAACCATCGCTTTACCCACCTCTGCCTTGGATACAATCAAACGGTCTACATCAAGTTGATGATTGTTTTCCGCATTTGCAATCGCGCTTTCCAGAATTGTTTTAACTTCTTTAGCAATTCTTCTTTTAGAAAAGGTTAATTTTGCCAAAGCAGTGGATGCAGGTTGATTACGAATCAATCCAGCAACAAGATTTAGTTTTCGTGGACTTACACGAATATTACGTCCAATTGCCTGTGCTTCGGTTTCAGCGAGTGCACGATCATGTTTTGGTTTACTCATATCCTAGCCCCGCTTTACTTTTTTGTCTGCTGCATGACCATTGAATGTACGGGTTGGCGAAAATTCACCGAATTTATGACCTACCATATTTTCACTGACCTGCACTGGTAAAAATTTATGACCGTTGTAAACACCAAAAACCAAACCAACAAACTGCGGCAAAATGGTGGAACGGCGTGACCAAATTTTGATCACATCGTTACGACCTGAAGCACGCGCGGTTTCAGCTTTCTTAAGTAAATACCCGTCTACAAACGGGCCTTTCCAGACGGATCTTGCCATCTCTATTTGCCCCTTTTATTTGCCTGTCTTACGGCGACGGATAATCAAGCTGTCCGTACGCTTATTGACTCTTGTTTTATAACCTTTAGTTGGTTTACCCCATGGTGTCACAGGATGACGACCACCAGAAGTACGACCTTCACCACCACCATGAGGATGGTCAACCGGGTTCATGACAACACCACGGTTGTGTGGACGACGGCCTAACCAACGGCTACGTCCCGCCTTACCAAAATGCTGGTTCATGTTATCTGGATTCGATACGGCACCAACTGTTGCCATACATTCACCACGTACCAAACGCAATTCATTCGACTGCAGTTTGATTTGTGCATATCCAGCATCCTTACCAACCAACTGAGCGTAAGTTCCAGCTGAACGAACCAGTTTTCCACCGGCTCCTTCTTTTAATTCAATATTGTGAATAATGGTTCCTACAGGGATAGCTGCTAAAGGCATTGCATTTCCAGGTTTAACATCTACACGCTGACCTGCGATTACAACATCTCCAGCTTTTAATCTTTGAGGTGCCAGAATATAAGATAACTCACCGTCTTCATATTTGATCAACGCGATAAAAGCAGTTCGATTGGGATCATATTCTAACCGTTCAACAGTTGCAGGCATATCATATTTACGTCTTTTAAAATCGACATAACGGTATGACTGTTTATGCCCACCCCCAATAAAACGAGAGGTAATTCGACCATTATTATTACGTCCACCCGTCTTGTTCTTACCTTCGGTAAGCGTCTTGACAGGTTTACCTTTCCAAAGCTCTTTACGGTCAATTAGAACCGTGCCACGGAGACTTGGAGTAACTGGTTTAAAGTGCTTAAGTGCCATTAATTCCTACCTCACACTTATGACAACTTGGTTGTCAAATCAATTGACTGACCTTCAGCAAGTTGAACAAAAGCTTTTTTAACATCAGAACGACGCCCTAACCGACCTCGAAATCTCTTTGTCTTACCTTTTAAAATCAGCGTATTAACACCCAACACTTTCACACCGAACAAAGTTTCAATCGCAACTTTGATTTGAAGCTTAGTAGCGTTTGATGCAACTTTAAACGCAATTTGATTTTTTTCAGACAAAAAGGTTGCCTTTTCAGTAATCAAGGGTGCGCGAATAATGTTAAACATCGCTTCACGAGACATTTTTTCCGCCTTTTGGCGAATTGAAAGAATATTCGTCATACCAGGCGCTCCTTTAACCCATCAACTGCTGCCCGCGTAATAGCCAAAATGTCATGATTTAGAATGTCATAAACATTTGCACCAATTGTTGGAAGAATATCTACTGAAGCGATATTTCTTACTGCACGTCCGAAATTCTCATCAATATTTGCATCAATAATTAAAGTTGAATTCCAGCCCAACACTTTTAATTTTGCAGCCAATTCAGATGTTTTTGCAGTATTATTGGCTTCGTCAATAACGACCAACTTACCTTCTGCCAATTTCTGTGATAAAGCAGAAATAAGACCAAGACGCCTTACTTTCTTTGGCAAATCATACCCATGATCACGCACTACTGGACCATGAACAATGCCACCGGTACGAAACTGCGGTCCACGTAACGAACCTTGACGCGCATTACCTGTACCTTTTTGCCGATAAGGTTTTTTTGTTGTTCCAGAAACTTCACCACGCCCCTTAATCTTATGATTGCCAGAACGACGTTTGGCAAGCTGCCAATGCACAACTCTTGCCATAATATCTTGACGGGGTTCAATACCGAAAATTTCATCTGGAAGCGTAATATTGCCAGCACTTCCATTATCGAAGGTTTTGATTTCTACATCCATAGTGTTCAACCTTCCTCAGCAACCGTTGCTAACGCTGCCGGAAATGGTGCATCAGCATGACGAGGCTTTTTGATCGCATCACGCAAGAGAACAAACCCGTTTTTCGCACCAGGCACTGCACCTTTAATCATGATCAAATTTTTCTCTACATCTACAGCAGCAACCTCAAGATTCTGCGTCGTTACACGCTCACTACCTAAATGGCCTGCCATTTTCTTATTCTTAAATGTTTTACCAGGGTCTTGTCTATTCCCTGTGGAACCATGCGAACGATGACTAATTGAAACACCATGAGTTGCTTCCAACCCCTTGAAGTTCCAACGTTTCATTCCACCTGCAAATCCCTTACCTTTACTGGTCCCAGTTACGTCCACCTTTTGTCCTACAACAAAATGAGCGGCAGTCAATCTTGCCCCTGCCTCAACAACAGCGTCTTCCGTAACACGAAATTCTACAAGCTTCTGTTTTGGTTCAACTTTTACCCGTGCAAAATGACCACGATTAGGCTTGCTAACATTTTTTACTTTAGCTTTACCATACCCCAATTGAAGGGCTGTGTATCCATCACGTTCATTTGTACGAGCATCAACTACTTGTACTTCATCCAAGTACAATACAGTGACTGGCACATGAGTGCCGTCCTCTTTAAATAGTCGGGTCATTCCCAACTTTTTTGCGATCAATCCTGTACGCATCGTCTGGACCTTATAGCTTAATCTCGACATCAACGCCAGCGGCGAGGTCAAGTTTCATGAGAGCGTCCACGGTCTGCGGGTTGGGCTCAACAATATCTAACAAACGCCGGTGCGTTCTGATTTCGAACTGCTCACGACTCTTCTTATCAATATGGGGTGAGCGGTTAACTGTAAACCGCTCAATGTGCGTTGGCAACGGGATTGGTCCCCTTACCTGTGCCCCCGTACGCTTCGCTGTATTTACGATTTCACGAGTGCTATTATCCAACACACGATAATCGTAAGCTTTAAGGCGAATACGGATGTTTTGGCTTTCCATTTATTTCTGCCTACAAAAACGAATCCTTTTCGGATCCAAGAACAACAAGATTCCCAGCCGCAAAAACAGCTGGGAATCCAAACTAATTAGCCGAGACTATTCGGTAATTTTGGAAACTACACCAGCCCCAACAGTACGTCCACCTTCGCGAATAGCGAATCGCAGACCTTCATCCATGGCAATAGGAGCAATCAATTCAACATCCATTGCCGCATTATCACCAGGCATCACCATTTCCACACCTTCTGGAAGATGTACAACACCAGTTACGTCAGTTGTACGGAAATAGAATTGTGGACGGTAATTGGTAAAGAATGGAGTATGACGCCCACCTTCTTCTTTTGTAAGAATATAAGCTTCCGCCTTGAATTTGTTATGTGGCTTAATGGTTCCTGGTTTAGCCAGAACTTGACCACGTTCAACATCTTCACGTTTTGTTCCACGAAGAAGCGCACCGATATTGTCACCCGCTTCACCACGGTCAAGCAACTTGCGGAACATTTCAACACCGGTAACTGTTGTTTTGGTTGTTGGATGAATACCAACAATTTCAACTTCTTCACCAACAGTGATTTCACCACGTTCCACACGTCCGGTAACAACCGTACCACGTCCAGAAATAGAGAAAACATCCTCAATTGGCATCAAGAATGGACGATCAATTGGACGTTCTGGCTGCGGGATATATTCATCAACAGCATTCATCAGGTCAAGAATACGGTTTTTACCCAATTCTGGATCACCATCTTCAAGAGCAACCAAAGCTGATCCTTTGATAATGGGAATATCATCTCCAGGAAATTCATACGAAGAAAGTAATTCACGAATTTCCATTTCAACAAGCTCAAGAAGTTCAGGATCATCAACTTGATCACATTTATTCATGAATACGACCAATGCTGGAACACCAACCTGACGAGCCAAAAGAATGTGTTCACGAGTCTGTGGCATAGGACCATCAGCAGCTGAAACAACCAGGATAGCACCATCCATCTGTGCCGCACCTGTGATCATATTTTTAACATAGTCAGCGTGACCAGGACAGTCAACATGAGCATAGTGACGTTTATCTGTTTCATACTCAACGTGCGCCGTTGAAATGGTAATACCACGGGCACGTTCTTCAGGCGCCTTATCAATCATATCATAGGCAGTAAAATCCGCACCGCCTTTTTCTGCCAAAACTTTTGTTATAGCAGCCGTTAATGTTGTTTTACCATGATCAACGTGACCAATAGTTCCAATGTTACAGTGCGGTTTATTCCGCTCAAATTTAGCCTTTGCCATTGTCTCTCTCCGTTAACTCGGTTTTTACCAAGAAATTCGGTTAAAAAAATTAAGTTCAAACTTATACTTACCAGCGATAATGACTGAATGCCTTATTTGCTTCAGCCATACGGTGAGTATCCTCGCGCTTTTTAACAGCCGCTCCACGATTATTGATAGCGTCATGCAATTCGTTTGACAATCTTTCTTGCATAGTATTTTCGCCACGTTTACGGGAAGCGTCAATTAACCAGCGAATTGCTAATGCCTGACGACGGTCAGCACGAACTTCTACAGGCACCTGGTACGTTGCACCGCCTACACGGCGTGAACGAACTTCAACGGCTGGCTTAACATTATCCAAAGCTTCGTGAAACAGGTTTACAGGGTCCGCTGATTCACCGCCACGGGCACGTAGAGATTCCAATGCACCATAAACGATTTTTTCAGCAATAGATTTTTTACCATCATACATCAACGCATTCATGAAACGCGTGATGACCACATCACCAAACTTAGGATCGGGAAGTATCTCACGCTTTACTGCGCGGTGTCGGCGACTCATGCCTTTTAATTCCTCTTATTTTGGACGTTTAGCACCATACAAAGAACGACGTTGACGTCGCTTTGCAATTCCTTGTGTATCCAGAACACCACGTAAAATATGATAACGCACGCCTGGCAAATCCTTAACACGTCCACCACGTATTAAGACCACACTATGTTCTTGCAAGTTATGACCCTCACCAGGAATATAACTCACCACCTCATAACCGTTCGTCAGACGTACCTTTGCAACTTTACGCAATGCTGAGTTTGGCTTTTTAGGTGTTGTTGTATAAACACGAGTACATACCCCTCGTTTTTGCGGGCATCCCTGCAAAGCAGGAACCTTATTGCGCTTGGCAGCAGGTTCGCGGCCTTTAGCGATTAATTGGTTAATGGTCGGCATTCGCCTTTCCCGATCCTTACTATTTCTAGGTCAAGCAACGCAATATCGTTACTCGACGGTCATTACAACAATTAACATTTAATTAAATAAATGCCACTAAAGTTGGCATAAAAATAAAACCATATACCTTATAAACTATGTTTTATCTAATGTGCCATAAATTTATTCAACAGATAACGATGCTTTTTAACAAGACCCTTGTTAAATTGCAAGCTATTTTTAAAACAGCTTAAAATTGAACTAGGTAACCTTGTAAAAAAACATTTTATTTTTGCCAAAAGACAAAAATGACCCGTATTTTAACTTATTAAATGGGTAATAATACCCATTTAATAAAACTGAAAACGAATAAAGTTATATACCTATACCTTATTCAGTGACCTGAGTCACGTCCTTTATTTCATTATTTTCTGATGTAACAGAAGAAAGTTCAATTTCCGCTTCATCATTCATCTTATTTGCATCCAGAATTCGCTGTCTATCTCTTGAATAAGCCATGGCACGGAATCTGTTCATAACACTACCCGTTCCTGCAGGAACAAGACGTCCGACGATTACATTCTCCTTTAATCCCATCAAGGTATCAACCTTCCCCGCAGATGCGGCCTCTGTCAATACACGAGTTGTTTCCTGGAAGGAAGCCGCTGAAATAAAGGATTTGGTTTGTAACGCAGCTTTGGTGATACCCTGTAAAACTGGTGAACCAGTTGCTGGACGCTCGTTGGCGTTCATCCGTTTGATATTTTCTTGTTCAAATTCCAAGCGATCTACAGTTTCACCAATTAAATAAGTCGTATCACCTGGATCCGTCACCTCAATTTTCTGCAGCATTTGACGAACAATCACTTCAATATGTTTATCATTGATCTTCACACCCTGAAGACGATAAACACTTTGAATTTCATCAATCAGATAATCCGACAAGGCTTCAATTCCAAGAACCTTTAAAATATCATGAGGAACACGTGGTCCATCAACAAGAGGATCGCCCTTACGGACAAAGTCACCTTCCTGTACAGAAATATGTTTTCCTTTAGGAATCAAATATTCTGTTTCTTCACCAGCATCCTCATTACGTACAACGATCCGACGTTTTGCCTTATAATCTTTTCCGAATTCAACCACACCATCATTTTCGGCAATAATCGCATGATCTTTCGGACGACGAGCCTCGAAAAGTTCAGCCACCCGTGGAAGCCCCCCGGTAATGTCACGTGTCTTGGAACCTTCTCTTGGAATACGTGCCAAGACATCACCGGCATTAACCTGCGCCCCATTTTCCACAGAAAGCAGGGAATCTGGAGACAAGAAGTAACGTGCGTCATTACCGTTCCCCAACTTCATAACTTCCCCATTTGAATCCTTTAACTGCAAGCGTGGCCTCAAATCACGAGATTTACTTGTTTGCTTATAGTCAACAACAACTTTTGAAGAAAGACCCGTGACTTCATCCATCCGTTCAACCAGTGTGATACCTTCAATCAGATCCTGATACTCAATTGTACCTGATTTTTCAGTAATAATAGGTAGGGTATATGGGTCCCATTCTGCCATTTTCTGATGACGCTTGACATTCGATCCATTTTTAGCAAGCAAACGTGCACCATAGGGAATACGGTAATGAGCGCGTTCAATTCCATTATCATCCAACAGGATAATTTCACAGTTTCTGGACATGACAATGTCAAATCCCTGACTGTTTTGAACAACATTCAGATTTACAATCTTGATCTTGCCATCGCGGGAGGATTCAACCATAGATTGTTCTGCACCTTTTTGTGCTGCACCGCCAATATGGAATGTACGCATTGTCAGCTGAGTCCCAGGCTCACCAATTGACTGAGCAGCAATAACACCGACAGCCTCTCCTATATTAACGGGAGTTCCGCGAGCAAGATCACGACCATAACAATGAGCGCATACGCCAACCTGACTGTCACAGGTTAAAACAGAACGAATCATCACACTTTCAACATTGGCCTTTTCGATCGCCTCAACCTCGGCCTCCTCCAGAAGCGTGTTACGAGGATAAAGAATTTTACCAGTTGCTGGATCAGTTACATCTGCCGCCAATGTACGTCCAAGAATACGTTCTGCAAGTGAAGAAATAACCTCACCACCATCCATTACCGCACGAACAACCAATCCGCGTTCTGTTCCACAATCTGGCTCAATAATAATGCAATCCTGAGCAACATCAACCAGACGACGAGTAAGATATCCAGAGTTTGCAGTTTTCAGGGCCGTATCAGCCAATCCTTTACGTGCACCATGAGTCGACGTAAAGTAATCAAGAACAGAAAGACCTTCCTTGAAGTTGGCAATAATAGGTTGTTCAATAATTTCACCTGACGGTTTTGCCATCAGACCACGCATACCGGCCAACTGCTTCATCTGGGCTGGGGACCCACGAGCTCCAGAATGGCTCATCATCCAGACAGAGTTGATGGGTTGACCAGGCTCTACATGCGAAATCTTTTTCATCATCGCTGCCTGAACCTCATCCGTACAACGTGACCAGGCATCAACAACTTTGTTATAACGCTCTCCTGCTGTAATCAAACCGTCCTGATATTGCTGTTCAAACTCCTTAACCTCTTCGGTTGTCTTGGCGACCAGTTCCTTTTTCGCATCAGGAATGATCATATCATCCTTACCAAAGGAAATACCAGCTTTAGCAGCGTAAGAGAATCCTAGTCCCATCATACGATCTGCAAAAATCACACATTCCTTCTGACCACAATGACGATAGACAATATCGATAATATCTGAAATTGTCTTTTTCGTTAATTGTTGATTGATCAATGAAAAATTGATTGCTGGGTGTTTTGGAAGAATCTGTGAAATCAGCATTCTACCTGCGGTTGTCACTACCTTTTGATAAACTAGCTCACCATCCGCATTCTTTGTTTGAAAACGACAACGAATTTTATCGTGAAGCTTCAAGATTCTGGATGACAATGCATGTTCAATCTCACCAATATTCGCAAAAAGAGGTGCACCCTTTTTAATAAGATGACCTTCAGAATCATATTCGGATTGATCGGGAGTTAATTTAAATTCAGGAATTTCCAGACTTAGATAATACAGCCCCAATACAATATCCTGAGATGGAACAATAATAGGCTTACCACTAGCAGGACTAAGAATATTATTTGTGGACATCATCAAAACACGTGCTTCGAGCTGTGCTTCCAAACTCAATGGCACATGAACCGCCATCTGATCACCGTCAAAATCTGCATTGAAGGCAGTACATACCAATGGATGCAACTGAATCGCTTTACCCTCAATCAAAACAGGTTCGAAAGCTTGAATACCCAAGCGGTGTAAAGTTGGTGCACGGTTAAGCATGACAGGATGTTCACGAATAACCTCTTCAATAATATCCCAAACTTCTGGGCGTTCTTTCTCAACCATACGCTTAGCTGCCTTAATGGTCGTCGCATGCCCATATTTTTCAAGCTTGGAATATATAAATGGTTTGAACAATTCCAATGCCATTTTTTTAGGCAAACCGCATTGATGCAATTTTAGCTCAGGACCAACCACAATCACTGAACGTCCAGAATAATCCACACGTTTACCAAGCAGGTTTTGACGGAAACGTCCCTGTTTTCCTTTAAGCATATCTGCCAAGGATTTTAATGGTCGTTTATTCGCCCCTGTAATTGCCCGTCCTCTACGTCCATTATCAAACAACGCATCAACAGATTCCTGCAACATACGTTTTTCGTTACGAATGATAATATCCGGTGCACGCAATTCCATTAACCGTTTCAACCGGTTATTACGGTTGATGACCCGACGGTACAAATCATTGAGATCTGATGTGGCAAAACGGCCCCCGTCCAATGGGACAAGCGGTCTTAATTCAGGTGGAATGACTGGTACAACACTCATGATCATCCATTCAGGACGACAACCACTTTCTGCAAAAGCTTCCACCAGTTTTAAACGTTTTACAAGCTTCTTACGTTTGACTTCAGAGGTCGTTTCTTTTAATTCGGCACGTAATTCTACCTTTTCAACATCACAATCGATATTGACCAGAATTTTCTTAATCGCTTCCGCACCAATCCCTATTTCAATACCTTCATGCCCATATTCTTCCATAGCATCAAGATATTGATCCTCAGTCAGCAGGCTATATTGTTTTAATGGCGATGTCCCGGGTTCTAAAACAACATAATTTTCAAAATACAAAACCCTCTCGAGATCTTTCAAAGTCATATCAATCATTAATCCGATACGACTTGGAAGAGATTTCAAAAACCAAATATGTGCAACCGGGCTTGCAAGCTCAATATGCCCCATACGTTCACGACGCACTTTGGCAAGCGTAACTTCAACACCGCATTTTTCACATACTATGCCACGGAATTTCATCCGTTTATATTTACCACAAAGACATTCATAATCTTTGATCGGACCGAAAATGCGCGCACAAAACAATCCATCCCGTTCTGGTTTAAAAGTACGATAATTGATTGTCTCTGGCTTTTTCACTTCACCATAAGACCAAGACCGTATCTGTTCAGACGAGGCCAATTGAATTTTAATCTGATCAAACGTCATTGCTTGGCCAGTCTGACCAAGAATTTTCATAAGTTCATTCATTCGCCAAAAACCTTTTGGGGGGTTGAGGTATCCATAAACTGAATACCTCATTGATAATATTTAAAAAACCTAACAATCTACTTTATTCAGCACTTTGTTCAAGTTCAACATTTAAGCCAAGGGATTTTAATTCCTTCACCAGCACATTAAAGCTTTCAGGTATACCAGCCTCAAAATCGTCCTGATCTTTAACGATCGCTTCATAAACCTTAGTACGGCCTGAAACGTCATCTGATTTAACCGTAAGCATTTCCTGCAAGGTATAGGCAGCCCCATAAGCCTCCAAGGCCCATACCTCCATTTCTCCGAAACGCTGGCCACCAAATTGGGCTTTACCACCCAATGGTTGTTGCGTCACCAATGAGTAAGGACCAATAGAACGCGCATGGATTTTGTCATCAACCAGGTGATGCAACTTAAGCATGTAAATATAACCAACCGTCACTTGGCGCTCAAAAGGATCTCCCGTACGTCCATCAATCAATGTACTTTGCGCCGAAGGATTAAGCCCCGCCTCTTTCAACATGTTTTCGATATCAGGAATGCTTGCTCCATCAAACACCGGAGTCATAATCGAGACACCCTTACGAAGATCATTACAGAAATTAAGCAGTTCAGCCTCTAAAAGATTGGCAATTTTTTCATTAAACGTTTTTTCGCCATAAATCAATCTAAGGCGATCCAAAAGTTCCTGCTTCTTTTCACCAGTCTTCATATACTGATCAACAACTTGGCTGACTTGTCTACCCAAATTTGCACAGGCCCATCCCAAATGAGTTTCAAGGATCTGACCGACATTCATACGGGAAGGCACACCCAACGGATTCAACACGATATCAACAGAGGTTCCATCCTCAAGAAATGGCATGTCCTCAACTGGCACAACACGGGAAACAACACCCTTATTTCCATGACGACCGGCCATTTTATCCCCAGGCTGTAATTTTCTTTTAACGGCAATGAAAACCTTAACCATTTTCATAACACCAGGAGGAAGCTCGTCACCACGCTGGATCTTATCAACCTTGTTGTTGAAACGCGCCTGAATATTGGAAACCTCACGATCAAAGTCACGTTTAATCTGTTCAATATTAGCCATTACATCATCATCGGCAACAATGATATGACGCCATGTTCCACGGGGATGTTCGGCCAACACTTCTTCTGTTAAATCCGTTCCTGATCTAATTCCCTTAAATCCTGCCCCAGCTTTCTGATTGAGAAGATTCTCTTTCAACCTGTTATAGAACGCACGTTCTTGAATGGCTAACTCATCATCACGATCCTTGCTTAACCGTTCAATTTCAGCACGTTCAATAGCCATTGCACGTTCATCTTTATCAATACCACGACGAGAGAAAACACGAACGTCAACAACGGTCCCACTTGTTCCAGGCGGTAATTTCAATGATGTATCACGAACATCAGAAGCCTTTTCACCAAAAATAGAACGTAAAAGCTTTTCTTCAGGTGTCATCGGGCTTTCACCCTTGGGGGTGATTTTACCCACCAAGATATCACCAGGATTTACTTCAGCACCAATATACACGATACCAGCTTCATCCAGATTACGCAGCGCTTCCTCCCCGACATTGGGGATATCCCGAGTTATTTCTTCTTGACCCAATTTTGTGTCACGTGCCATCACCTCAAATTCTTCAATATGAATAGAAGTAAACACATCATCCCGCGCAATACGTTCTGAAATCAGTATTGAATCTTCGAAATTGTAACCGTTCCATGGCATGAAGGCAACAAGAACGTTCCGGCCAAGCGCCAATTCTCCAAGCTCTGTTGAAGGACCATCAGCGATAATATCGCCAGCCTTAATATAATCGCCAACATAAACCAATGGACGCTGATTGATACAAGTTGACTGGTTAGAACGCGTGTATTTCCGTAAACGGTAAATATCAACACCTTGCGTTGCACCATTTTCATCCGTTGCACGGACAACAATACGAGCTCCATCAATCTGATCGATAATACCACCGCGACGAGCCACAATCGTTGCTCCAGAATCTCTTGCAACTGCGGCTTCCATTCCTGTTCCAACTAATGGCGCATCTGACCGAATTAATGGAACGGCTTGACGCTGCATGTTTGACCCCATCAAGGCACGGTTTGCATCATCGTTTTCAAGGAACGGAATCAGAGCGGCGGCAACAGAAACCAATTGCTTTGGCGAAACATCACAAGCAGTAACCTCTTCTGGTTTTACCAGTTGAAAATCGCCATTTTGTCTTACAGAAACAAGATCTCCTGTCAAATGTCCATGACTGTCCTGTTTGGCATCTGCCTGTGCGACGATAAGCTTTTCCTCTTCCATGGCGGAAAGATATTTCCACCCATCTTGCAACTGACCATCCTTGACCAAACGATAAGGTGTCTCAATAAACCCATATTTGTTTACTTTTGCATACGTTGCCAAAGAATTGATCAAACCAATATTTGGACCTTCGGGCGTTTCAATCGGACAAATACGTCCATAATGTGTCGGATGAACGTCACGAACTTCAAATCCGGCACGTTCACGGGTCAGCCCGCCCGGTCCCAAAGCGGATAAACGACGTTTATGTGTAACTTCTGACAATGGGTTTGTTTGATCCATAAATTGCGATAACTGTGATGAACCAAAAAATTCACGAACGGCGGCAACAGCCGGTTTTGCATTAATAAGGTCATGCGGCATGACTGTATCAATATCAACAGAGCTCATTCTTTCACGAATGGCACGTTCCATTCTTAACAAACCAAGACGATATTGATTTTCCATCAATTCACCCACAGAACGTACACGACGATTTCCAAGATTATCGATATCATCGACACTTCCTTGTCCATCTTTTAATTCGCACATGATTTTGATCGTCCGCAAAATATCAATTTTACGAAGTGTACGAATAGTGTCATCCCCTTCCACACCAAGACGCATATTCATTTTTACACGTCCAACAGCAGAAAGATCATAACGGTCAGCATCAAAGAATAACCCGTGGAACAACGCCTCTGCTGTTTCAGCCGTTGGAGGCTCACCAGGACGCATGACACGATAAATATCAACCAGCGCATCATCTCTGGACGTATTTTTATCAACAATCAATGTATTTCTGATCCAGGGACCGACATTATTGTCAATCGCCAGCGTCGGTATTTCTTTTAAACCAAGCTCTTCCAGCGTATCCAGTATAGCTTCGGTAATCTCTACACCAGCCTCGGCATAAATTTCACCGGTTTCTTCATTGACCAGATCATGAGCAAAATAACGTCCAAGCAAATCTTCCCGTTTAACAAGCACGTTTTTCGTTTTTTCAGCAATCTTGCGAATAAGCCTTGCAGTCAACTTGACATTTTCTTCAGCTACAATCTCACCAGTATCCGCATCAACCAAAGGGGACAGTAATTTTAAATTGCGAAAAGCATCCTGCTCAAACGTGCGAGACCAACCATCAGCAACTTTTTTGAAAACTACTGTATTATAAAAATATGAAAGGATTTCATCATCATCCATTCCATGAACAAGAATGGAATCCACATCCCCACCCTCTTTAATTTTCGCCTCTCGCAAAGCGATCGAATTTTCACCCTCAAGAGCATACAAAAAGGTTGTGACAGGAATTTTTCTCTTTCGATCTATTCGGACATAAATTAAATCTTTACTATCAAATTCAAAATCTAGCCAGGAACCACGATAGGGAATTATTCTTGCCGTAAACAAAAATTTGCCTGATGAATGGGTTTTCCCGCCATCATGGTCAAAAAACACCCCTGGACTGCGATGCATTTGAGATACAATTACACGTTCAGTACCGTTAATAATAAAGGTGCCATTTTCTGTCATCAAAGGCATATCGCCCATATAGACAGGTTGTTCCTTAATATCACGAATAGAACGAGACCCCGTATCTTCGTCAATATCCCAAACGATCAAACGAAGAACGACTTTTAATGGTGCCGCGTAAGTCAATCCCCGCTGAAGACATTCCTCAACATCATATTTAGGTTCTTCAAATTCATAATTTACAAATTCAAGACGACCATTACCTGCAAAATCGCTGATTGGAAAAATAGATCGAAAAACCTCTTCCAAACCAGTTAATGAACGATTTTCCGGCTTTACATCTCGTTGTAGAAAAGCCTCATAACTTGCCCGTTGCACATCAATTAAATTTGGCATCGGAGCAATTTCAGGAATCCGTCCAAAATTTTTACGAATGCGCTTGCGCCCAGTGAACGATTTGCTTACCGCGTTCATCGTGTATTGTGCCCTATCGCCTGCTTCCGGATAAATTTGTCACACAAACCATCTGGATAATTATAAACTCATGATCCCAATAAGGGATCACACTCTCATTAATCCCTAATATATAAAGGGAATACTATTTTACAATCGTTAAATATATTTCCTTTTAACGACCAAGCAGGCGGAAACCCCTACTCACGAGTTCCGCCTTACCTTATTTTAAAGTCTAACAGCAGAAAGAGAATTTTCTACCGTTTGCTTCATAGCCTTATTTAATTTCGACTGAAGCGCCTTGTTCTTCAAGGGTCTTTTTAATTTTTTCAGCTTCATCCTTACTTACGCCTTCTTTAAGCGTTTTAGGAGCCCCTTCAACCAAATCCTTAGCTTCTTTCAAACCCAGACCTGTGATGGTGCGCACTTCTTTAATAACATTGATCTTCTTATCACCAGATTTAGCAAGAATTACATCGAATTCAGTTTTTTCTTCAGCTGGAGCAGCACCACCAGCAGCTGGAGCAGCGGCAACAGCAACAGGAGCAGCAGCAGAAACGCCCCATTTTTCTTCCAACATTTTAGAAAGCTCAGCAGCTTCTAATACGGTTAAAGCAGATAATTCATCAACAAGTTTAGCTAGATCAGCCATTTATATTCTTCCTATTCATATACTAATAAGTGATTTGAGATAAGTCTACTGATTATTCAGTAACTTTTTAAAGACTTAATTATTTTATTAAGCCGCTTGTACATCACCTTTGTCCGCATAAGCACCAAAAACCCGCGCCAATTGACCAGCAGGAGCTTGTAATACACCAGCAATACGTGTGGCAGGTGTAGAAATAAGCCCAACCAGTTGTGCACGAAGCGCATCCAAGGATGGAAGCTCTGCAAGGGCCTTGATCTGATTCAAATCAAGCAATTGGCCACTTAACGCTCCACCAAGCACAACAAGTTTTTCATTGGTTTTGGCGAACTCGACGGCTACTTTCGCAACAGCAACTGGATCCTCTGCCCAAGCAAGAGCTGTAGGCCCAGTTAGCATTGGCGTAATGCCTTCGAATGGGGTACCTTTTGCGGCGAGGGTGACCAAGCGGTTTTTCCCAACTTTATAAGTTGCCCCAGCAGCACGCATACGACGACGCAAATCCGTAACATCAGCAACCGTTAATCCCGCATTGCGGGTAACAACGACCATTGAAGTGTTTGCGAAAACAGATGCCATGGAAGCAACAAAAGCTTGTTTTTCCGTGCGGTCCAAATCCCGTCTCCATTTTGATCAGTTAAATTTACAACTGTTCAGGTTACCATTTAGATCAATAAAATGAATTTTATTGATCCGGTTCGCCTGCCCTTAACGGAATCACTAGCATATAAATAATTTTTCAATCTATAATACCAGCCCCGTCTTCCATGCGCGGTCCTAAACCTTTAAAATCTTACATTACGCACGGTCTTGGACAGGTTTGAGACATTTTAAAATGTCTCGACAATACTATCCCCTTATCAAAAAGGGATAATAAAACTTTTTTTATTAACCAGCGTTAACACTAGCAATATCCACTTCAATGCCAGGACCCATTGTTGAAGAAAGATAAATCTTTTTCATATAAGTGCCTTTAACCCCTGTTGGGCGTGCTTTTTGCACAGTATCAACAAAAGCTCGGATATTTTCAAGAAGATTTTCAGCACTAAATGATACCTTACCCACACCAGCATGAATGACACCGCCCTTTTCGGCACGATATTCAACCTGACCTGATTTTGCAGCTGTTACAGCAGACTTAACATCCATTGTAACAGTTCCCAATTTGGGATTAGGCATCAAACCACGTGGACCAAGAATCTTACCAAGACGCCCAACCAGCGCCATCATGTCAGGGGTTGCAATACAACGGTCAAAATCAACCTGACCCGCCTGCACTTTTTCCGCAAGATCTTCATCACCAACAATATCTGCGCCAGCCGCTTTAGCCTCTTCGGCTCTTTCACCCCGTGCAAAAACAGCAACACGCAAAGTTTTTCCTGTTCCATGTGGCAGTGACATTAAACCTCGAACCATCTGATCCGCATAACGAGGATCAACACCTAGATTAATGGCAATTTCAACTGTTTCGTCAAATTTAGCCTTCGCATTATCACGAATCAATGCAACAGCATCTTTCAATGCGTAAAGCTTATTTCTTTCAATAGAAGCATAAGCTGCAGCAATACGTTTATTTTTTGCCATCTCTTAAGCCTCCTCAACCTTCAAGCCCATGGAACGTGCAGATCCTATCAACATACGAACGGCACCATCAACGTCATTCGCATTCATATCTTTCATCTTTTGCTCAGCAATTTCACGCAATTGACTGATTTTTACTGTACCAACAGTTGCACCCTTACCAATAACAGAGGCACCTTTGGAAATTTTTGCAGCTTTCAATAAAAAGTAAGTATTAGGGGGTGTTTTAGTGATGAAGCTAAATGTACGATCTGCATAAGCTGTAATCACGACAGGAATAGGCATTCCTGGTTCCAGGCTTTGTGTTGCAGCATTAAACTCTTTACAAAATTGCATAATATTTAAGCCGCGCTGACCTAGGGCAGGTCCAACAGGTGGGGATGGATTCGCCTTTCCAGCTGGAATTTGCAATTTAATGTAGCCAACAATCTTTTTGGCCATATCCGGGTCTCCTTAACATTAATCTACCCAGACCGCGGTTCACACGAAAACCCAAAGAAAAATTCTTTTTTCCTTGTTGCTAAAGTAATCTCCCGCGTTCCGATATGAAGCTTATTTCATAGTCTTTTTTACAAAATTGTCAAGAATTATATTCAAATAAAATTTAATTTAATTGTAATTTTTTTAATGATTTGTTAATTATTTTATTTTTTTAAAAAAACCAGTATTTAAGGAATATTTATGACTATTGTTATCACCTATGGAACATTTGATCTTTTCCACATAGGTCATTTACGTATACTTCAAAGAGCAAAACAATTAGGCAACAAACTTTACGTAGGCATATCTTCAGATGAATTTAATACCCTTAAAAAAAAACAGAGTATTTTTCCTTACACACAAAGAGCTGAAATTGTCAAAGCTATTAAATATGTGGACGGTGTCTTTGCAGAACAATCATGGGATCAAAAAAAAGAAGATATCCTTCGACTAAAAGCTTCTTTACTTGTCATGGGTGATGATTGGGTTGGTAGGTTTGACCAATATAATAAATATTGTCAAGTAAAATACCTACCAAGAACAAAAAATATTTCTACGACTTTAATCAAACAAAAATTTAAAAAATATTCTTAAAATTCTTTTTTCAATTTTTAACATCTATTAAATTAAAATAAAGTTTTACACTATCAACAATATTTTTAGCAGCTCCTTTTTTAAACGGCATTAATTTATGAAAAAGCTTTTCTCGTTTTTTGAGACGAACATCGTTTTTCTTATTACAACAGATTTTTCTAACAAGGTCTTGAATTTCTTCAACTGAATGAACTACATAGGAAGCATTTTTAATTAATTCTCCCATTTCATTAAAAGGAGCATGCTTCTTATTTTCAAGAAAAACCAAAGGTTTTTGCCAAAAGATTGAATACTCTGCTAAAAAACTAACTCCATCCGTAATCATCATATCCGAAGCTGCCATAAGTGCTCCATAGTCCCCACCTTCAATAATTGTAGCATTAGGCAACAACATCCATTCTTTGATAAAAGAATCTAATTCTTCTTTTAACACAAGCTTATTATCTATCAAGGTAGAAAATAAAGCTGGATGAGGTTTTAAAACCATTTCTATTTCTTCATTTAACCTCACCCATCTTATCATATCCTTATATACTTCCGTAAACAAACCAAAAGATAACCACTGGGATCCAGTAAAACTATGATGAGGAGCCCAAATAATTTTAAAAACTTTATTTCGTTGATTATTTGACAATGGCCATTGTGGGTTATTTTGAGCTTCCAATAACTTTTCTAATTTTGGATGACCGGTTACTATTAAATTATCACCACCTCTATCATTATTCGTAGACATCTCTTTTTTTGTCATATCGGATTCACAGAAAATCTGAGCACATGCTTTATGAAAATCCAAATTAGAATAAAAATTAGTATAATTATTTTGAATATTAAATTTTTTTAAAATATTAAATCCATAATAAGGAACATAAAATAAATTAGTAAAACTTAAAGATTTTGTAGAATATTCTTCAGGTATATCATTATCCCATGGAGCCTGTCTAAATACTGCATCTGGATTAATATATTTTAAAAGTTGCAAATTATTAATATTTGACTTTGAAAACCGTATATGAGGAATTTTTTTAAATTCAAAAAAATTATGGCTTTCATCTTCATGTGCAAATGAATTCTCGCCAGGAAAACGTCTTGGAATGGTAATAATAATAACTTCAATTCTGCTTTCCTTACACATCATTTCATAAACACTTGCCAAACTATCCCAGGTCGCAATATTATGAACTAAAAAAACAACCTTGATTTTACGATTGGTTCTTTCCAAACGGGCAACTTGCCTTGATAAAGAAAATATATTATTATCAAGGTCTGTAGATTTTAGATTTATTTTTTGTTCTATTTTTCTTAATGCAGAATGTAAACCAATTGTTTCTGTAATATTTTTTTCTAGTAATAAATGATGGACTTCGCGTGTCGGCTTATCACAATAACTGCCTAAAAAAATTAATTTTCCTTCTAAATTGATTTTAATATGAAATTTTGTTGTTACCTGACCATTCAAATTTAAAAAAACTAAATTGTTTTCTCTTATCTCCCACCGACTTTCATTAATGCAATTAATACCTTTTATTGTATGATCATTTTGTAATATAACATTATTTGCAATAATAACCCCATCAACTCTACAAAAGTAAAATATTTTTTTCTCAAAATTCATTATGTACCTTTAATTAAAAAATTGTAATAAACATTATATAAATATGAAAATTATTAATAACAATTAATTTTTTGTTTTATTTTAAATTCAAATGTTCATATTGAAAAACACCGAATGATGTTAATTTTTTTTCGGGAAGCCACTTCATATCCCATCCTCCTCCCAATGCAATAATTAGTTTTACAGATGCCTGCATCAATTTTGTCTTGCTTCGGACTTCATCCAATTGGGCGGCTAATGCGGCGTTCTGGGCTATAACAACGTCTAGATAAGTGGTTAATCCTCCTGTATATAATGACATTGCCATTCCCTGTGTCCGTAAGGCCGCTTCAGAGGCCTCCTTATTTTGTTCTAATTCCAGCCGCATCTTTTGCGTTAAAGTAAGATTATCCTCAACCTCACGAAACGCATTCAAAACAGTGGAGCGATATTGATCACGTGTTTGTCGGTAGACTGACCAGCCCTTTTGTAAACTTGCCCGACGTAATCCCCCCTGAAACAAGGGTAAAGCCCCCTGAATTGCCGCAGACCACATGCTGTTGGCCATATTTGCCAAGCCAAATCCCTTGTCCTGAAAACCACTTGCCGCGTTAATCGTGATATCAGGATAAAATGCAGCTTTTGATATGCCTATATGGCGATTGGCAGCAGCCATCTGTCGCTCAGCACTGGCTATATCAGGTCGACGTTGTAATAGAGATGAGGGAAATTCCACCGGTATATTCGGTATATAATCATTTAGATTTGTTTTTACCGATTTTATATGAAAATCTTCGGGAAATTGATTAACCAAAACAGCGATCGCATGTTCGGTCAAATCCCGTCTGGCCTGTATCTCTGTTTGTTGTGCCTTTGTAATTGCCATTTGATTTTCGGCACGTGAAACATCTATCCCAGCCGAAATGGCACCTGCCTGACGCATACGCGTGATATCAACCGCAGCTTCATAATATTGTATGGATTGGCTTAAAACCTCATTCTGAGCATCATACCCACGTAAAAGCATATAACTGCCTGCCAGATCCCCTTCCAGAGATAGTTTTGCAGATTCATAATCAGCTGCTTTCGCTTGAACCAGGTTTCTTTGCATCCTTATTTCATTTCTAATTTTACCCCATAAGTCTGCTTCCCATAAAACAGAAGCCTGATATTGAATATTTGTTTCTTCAATTGGAGCATGACTGGTTTTACTTCGGAATAACCGGTGATGGGATTGTTTATATCTTCCACCACCAGCTTCAAGATTTAATTGTGGGTACAAATTCGATCTAACCTCTCCAAGAACAGCGCGACTTTGCATATAGGTTTCTGCTGCCGCTTGCAAATCAGGATTATTTTTTTCCAGATCGCTTTCCAGTTGATTTAACACAGGATCATGGAATATCTCCCACCATGCACCTTTAGGAATCTGATCCTCAGGTTGAGCAATATGAAAAGGGGCTGTTCCATGCCAATTTTCAGGCAGAACATAATGAACAGGTTTGTAATGCGGGGCTAAATCACATCCATTCAGAAAAACAAGACATGCCATTAACAAATAACCATATGGTATATTGGCTTTATCTGCCTTCTTATTCCACATTGGATTCAGCCGCATTTTTCTTGAACGAATCATTATCATATTTTTTTGTTACAGATTCGCTATTTTGAAAATTATCATTATATCCTGGTGTGCTATCTACAATTTTAACCTGTTGCCCATTTAATAACCCAGCTGATGGATTATTCACAATCCAATCCGTTTTTTTTATCCCTGCCAATACCTGAATTGATTTACCAAGATTATTTCCTAATTTTACCTTCTGCATCCGAACCCGATGATCATTCCCGACAACGGCAACTTGCATACCCTCACTACGAAAAATTAAAGCCTGTTCTGGAATGATCAAAATATCTGGATCTGCTGGGGTTATAAAATGAACCTGTACAAAAGTTCCGGGCCATAATATATGAGAGGCGTTTTCAACGGTCAATTCAGTTGTCACTGTACGGCTGGCCATATTAAACGCCCTTGCAGATGTCAAAAAATCCGCCTGAAAGGTTTTTCCCGGATATTGAATTGTTGTCAATTCAGCCTTTAACCCTTTTTTCAGGATTGATGCATAATCCTGCGGCACATCTACAAAAATACGGAGTTTATGAATATCAGAAACCGTAAACAACTCGGTTGCCTTACCTTGACGGCTTAAATCTCCATTATTATTCACAAAATCCCCTACATCCGTTAATCGCGACGTAACAACACCACTAAAGGGGGACCTGATTTTTTTGAATGCCTGTAAAGCCTCATACCGGGCCACTTCATGGCCCGCTGCATCCACTTCAGCCTTTTGAACTTTAGCATTGGCGACCTGAACATCAACTTCCTGCTGAGATACCGCTCTGGTTCCTGACAAGGCCTGCCAACGTTTTGCCGTAACTGCCGCCAATTGGTAGCGTGTCTGGGCAACTTTCAAATTTGCTTTTGCAGCCTCATACTGCGCGTCCAGACCAGGAGTATCAATTGTTGCCAGTAATTCACCCGCTTTTACAGTCGCACCATAATCCTTGTACCAATGTTGGACATATCCTGATACCTGTGCATAGATTGGCGCCTGATACCATGCCGATACATCTCCAGGCAAAGTAAGACTTCTTATCGCTGGACCTTTTTGTGGCTGGATACATTGAACAATGGGAAATGAATCTTTCCTGGCCTGTTCTGTCAGTTTGACAACATCGTGCTGTCGCTCAACAATTCCAAAAATTGCGTAAATACAAGCGCAAATTCCAATCATTAAAAAAATAGCCTTGGTTTTTTTTGAAAAGTTGGACATTTACTATTCCTTTATCCGGCCATGACGGTTATAAACCAATGCAAACACACATGGAACAAACAACAAGGTTGCAAATGTAGCCAGAGTTAGCCCCCCCATAACGGCTTTACCTAAAGGGGCATTTTGTGTGTTACTGAATGACATCGGTATCATGCCAATTATCATTGCCGAAGCCGTCATTAAAACAGGCCTGATACGACCATATCCGGCCTCAACTGCGGCTTTTACCGCATCTCCATGCTCAGCAAGCCGTTCCCGAGCGAAAGAAACAACAAGAATGGAATTAGCAGTGGCCGTTCCCATGCACATAATTGCCCCTGTCAACGCGGGAACAGACAATGCATTATGACTGATAAACAAACTCCAAGAAATCCCTGCCAGGGCACCCGGCAATGCAGTGATGATAATAAATGGATCTAGCCAGGATTGAAAATTGACAACGATAATCAGATAGACAAACAATATAGATAATGCCAATCCCCCCAGTAATTGCATATATGCATTATACATTGTTGTAGCCTGCCCCTGAATGGCTATTGTAGAGCCACGGGGTATTGTCGCCTTTTCCCTTTTGATAACTTTTTTGATATCCCTGCTGACAGCCCCCAGATCTCGCCCTTCATTACTGGCATAAATCTCAAATACGGGCATGATATTGTAATGGGATATTTCACCACCTGATCCTGTATGATCAATACGGCTCAAGGATCCCAAAATCTGCGACTTGATTTTCTTTTCCCCTCTTTCGGAACCATTGACAGGAATGGTTTCCAGATCATTCATATTCTGTAAATCAGATTGTGGGGTTTGAATATTCACCAAATGAGACACCCCTGTCTTGATATCCAGCCAATAAGTGGGTGCGACCTGTCCGCTTCCCGATAAGGTTGCAAGAGCATTATTTGCAATATCCGCCTCAGTTAATCCTGTACTAAGAGCAAAATCACGACGGGTATTAATCATCAGGGTTGGTGTAGAAACCGTTTGTTGAACCCTTACATCCGCAATACCAGGAATACGCTTTAATTTTGCGGCAATATGTTTTGCATACTCATAGTTACCTGCCAAGTTTCGACCCACGATCTGCACATTGATCGGGGCAGGTAAACCAAAATTTAAAATTTTGGCGGTGATATCACCCGGCGTGAAGGCAAAGTCTGTTCCTGGAAATTTTTTTCTTAATCCATGTCTGAGAATCTGGCGATATGCTGCAACAGGAGATTCAGAATTCCTTAATGAGATTGTCATGTCACAATCCTGTGACCCTATTGTCGGAGTTGCAACATAAGCCTGGTTGATACTGCTAAAGGGCAAACCACAATTATTGACAATTTCATAAACTTGCCCAGGTAACAAATCACTGATTTCTGAATTGACTAGATAAGAAATTTTACCTGTTTCCTCAATTCTTGAACCCAGAGGAGCACGCATGTGTAAATCTAGTTCACCAGATTTAATTTCTGGAAAGAAATCCTGTCCGACAAAAAATAATAAACCTACAGACAAAAAAGAAAAACTTAAAAAAATTAGGATAAATTTTTTCTTAACAAAAAGAATTTTATGCAAAAAAATCCGATAGTATCTTCTGAATTTCTCAAATCCCTGATCAAAATCATGCTGGAATCGTGCGAAAAAAGTTTCTTTTTTTTTATTGATGCCATGATTTTCCACTTGTCCACGCAACAGATAATAAGCCATGGTGGGAACAAAAGTTCTGGATAAAATAAAGGATGCTATCATTGCAAAAATGATCGCTTCAGCCATGGGCATGAATAACCATCCTCCCACCCCGGTCAGTTGGAACAACGGAAACCAGACGACACAAATACAGAGCGTTGAAACAAAAGTTGGAATCACAATTTGATTGGCCGCATCCACAATTGCATCATACAAGGGTTTACCCATTTCAAGATGCGTGTCAATATTCTCAATCATGACGGTGGCATCATCCACCAAAATCCCGACAGCCAAGGCCAGACCTCCCAATGTCATGACATTGATTGTCTGATGCATTGCCTCTAGACCAATCAGGGCGGATAAAATCGCCAAGGGGATGGAGGTTGCTATAATCAGGGTTGATCGCCATGAACCCAGAAATAGAATTACCACAATACTGGTCAGAAATGCAGCCGTGACCATTTCCCTTACAACATCATGAACGGAATCCTTAACAAAAACTGAGGCATCTGATAGAATGCTAACATCTACCCCTGGTGGCAGTGTCTTTTGCACTTGTGGCAGTAACCTTTTGATACCAGCCACTACCTGAAGGGTGGAAATATCCCCTGTTTTCATAACGACCATCAAAATTGCCTTGTGCCCCTTCACCAAGACAAGATTGGTTTGCGGCGGGCCACCTCGATGTACCCAGGCAACGTCCCTTAAAAAAACCGTTGCATTGCCGACTTTTTTAATTGGAATATTGTTAAATTCGTCAACAGCTCTGGGACTGGCATTGGTTTGAACCATAAAATCAATGGAACCGACTTTCTGGTCACCAGCTGGCAAGACAATATTTTGCTTGCCAAGGGCATTACCTACATCCGTTGCCGTTAACCCGTAAGCCAGTAAGCGAGCCTGATTCAAATCAACTTGAACATAATTGGAAACACCTCCATAAGGTGAGGGTAATGCCGCCCCCGCAACAGAAATCAAGGCCGGTCGTATTAGATTAGATGCCATATCATAAAGCTGGGACCCGGTAATAGTTTTGGATGAGACCTTTAACATCATGACAGGGATGGATGAAGCACTGTATTTAATGACCAGGGGGGGCGTCGTACCTTTGGGCATCTGTTTTAAAACAGTTTGGGAAACCGAGGTAATTTGTGTCTGGGCCTCTGCAATATCAGTACCGGGTTGAAAAAAAATCTTCACAATTCCACGCCCATAGTAAGAATTGCTTTCAATATGCTCAATATTATCAACCGTGGATGTCAAGGCCCGTTCATAATAGTAAACAATCCGCCCCGACATATCCTCTGGCATCAAACCTGTATAATTCCAGACAACAGCTACCACTGGAATTTTAATATCAGGAAATATATCCGTTGGTGTCCGGAATATAGCCAACACCCCAAAAACAAGAATTAAAATAGCCAGAACAACAAATGTATATGGACGCTTTAATGCCGTAATTACAATTGCATTCACCTTATTAAGATCCCATCCGTCTTTCTTTAATTAACCATATGATTTGCTCGTTCCTTGATAAAATGCTGTTAAACTATTTTAAAACATACCCATCTCTCGTTAAAATAATCTTATCCATTCTGGTTATTCAGTTTCCTTTTCCCCAATTTTTTCCAGCGATTGAATAAGTTTTTGGGTTTTACGACGGGCATCAGTGACGGAAGTGGCCGTATTTTCTATATAACGGGTCAATTTTTCAAAAATCATATCAATTTTTATCATTTCTTGTCTGGTCTTGCCCAATAAACTTGAAACAAATTCCGTTTTCTCACTCAATGCCAATGAAACATAACCGAGATGAATAGTCCGTAATAAAGGCGGCATTAAGGCGGGGGACATAATTAAAATATGATAAACTCTGCCGATTTCGTCGATAAGACCGGGAATCCGAGCGATTTCCGTATAAAGTCCATCAGTTGGAACATATAAAACAGCGAATTCAACCGTTTTTGGCGGTACAATATATTTTGAAGCGATCTTTTTCGCCTCCTGCTTGACACAACTTTCCAGAGCTTTACGGGCAGCCTGTTCCGCGCCACTATTTCCTTCTTCAATAGCTTGTATTAATCGTTCATAAGCTTCCGTTGGGAATTTAGAATCAATGGCCATTAAAGGTTTATGGGAACCTTGTGCAGGCATATGAACGGCGAATTCGACAATTTCCATGCTGTTATCCTTTAAACGCACATTCCTTTCATAGGTTCCAGTTGGTAAAATATCATCTAATATTGATTGTAGCTGCGCCTCACCCCAGCCGCCACGCGTCTTAACATTTGTAAACAATCGCTTTAAATCGCTCATCTGCGCAGTTACAGAGTTAACCTCCCCCATCAATTTTTGAATCTCGGAAAACTGTTCAACCACACGCTGAAAAGATGACTGCATTTGAGTTTCAACAGCCTTGTTCAGTCTTTCCGTTACAGATTGGCGCAACTCTGTTAAATTCTGTGAACTTTGCTCTGTTAAAAGCTGCATCGCCCTTGCCTGATCCAACCTTAACGTGGATTGTTCCTTCATCAAACTTTCGTTCATGACATGCAATCGCTCAGCCAGTTGGTTTTGACCATTCTGTAAACGGTCGAACAATTCCTTCTCAATTTTATCAAGATGTTGCTGCTGACGGTCTTGATCCTGTATTCGTGCGGAAGATTCTTTCTCGATTAAAAATGTTATTCTTTTTAAAATATCCTCCTGCCGATCATTTTTTTTTATTGATTGTTTCAATATAAAAACAGCAGCCAAACCAAAGCCAATCAATACAATAATATAAATAAAAAAATATTCCGTATAATTACTTATCATTGGTCTATCGTCTCAACTTCAATTGTCTATACAATTATTAAAATAGATTTCGTAAAAAGCCCGGAGTTAGCAACATTGAAGGATATGCCTCCATATGAGGGTCTTTGAATTTTCCGTTAATGACAAAGGGAACGGCAATAAACCCCCCCCCTTTTTCTGGAACAAATAATTTTCCCACCCCCGGGACATGACTGAATAGTTTATTCACCGCATAAATCGGCACTATTGTTCCCTGCAAATCCAAAACCGCTTTATCAAGATTGATATCGCCCTTCAAAGTCGCTCCAAGTTCATCATTGAAAACACGACCATTTTTTATTTTCAGAATCCCCTTATTCAAAAAGATATTTCCTTTGAGAGCATCAATATTCAACGCATCCGCCTTTTGCCTTTTGAACCAACCATAAACAGAAAGATTACTGATCCGTTTTAAGGCGGTGGGAACATGATCAACAACAAAAGGCTCGATTTGTATCTTGCCGGTAAACGGGGCCTCAGGATCATTGTCATCAAAATTACCACTCAAAACACAATGCCCTCCTGAAATTCTATTTGATATTCCAACAATATCCAATAAATTGCCAAGATTCTGAGCATCCAGATAAAATTGTCGATTTGAATCCTTGGGAAATAATGACGCAGTTACCAAAGTTGGTTGGCGCATTCCATAAGAAAGACGCATCAACCGTAATCCATTATATTCAATATAGGCTGTCACTTCGCCCAGCTTCTTATTCTTATCATAAAAGATTTTCTTGGCCTGAAGGTTAAAGATCCAACGTCTTCCCTTAAGTCCTTTGTACTTTCCTGTAGCTGCAACAGGAATATTATAATTCTGTGATTTCTTGGAAACGGCATGTTTTTTCCTGGATGATCCCAGATAATCCTGAATAAATGGGGAAAGATCCAATGTATCTGCCTTGACAGAAATACGTACATCACCTTTTAAAGGGTTATGAAACGCTTCATCCGTCATTGGAAAATTAATGGTCGCTTTTCCTTCTGACCGTCCAGTTTTAAAATATTGAATATTTAATTGGGTTGGAATTCTATTTTCGATATTCATATTGGCATGCACCAACAAGTCACTTCCCTGAGCATGCAAGTCTTGAATACCGACCAGTTTGTTGTCATTCAATATTATCGTTCCCGAAGCCTTCGCGGGTTTTGCAATTAGCTTGTGCCAAATCGGGAGTTTCAATTCAGTTCTTGATAGATCCAAATTTAAATTGATTATCGCTTTTTTATCGTAAAATTTTGAATAGTTTAAATCTAGATAGGCTTGGCCCCCTATATCCTTAGCCATATCAAAACCTGTTTGTTTAAAGGTCTCTGACGTAATGGTCAAGCCAACTTTTGCTTTTTCAACAAGCGACCCAAGATGTTGATGCGTAAAATTTTGTCTATACTCAATACGTGCAGGAAAATAAGATAAAAGACCATACCCATGTAAATCAAGTTGACGGGCATTCACGTCCACCACTAAATTCCCCTGTCTCAAATCCTGTCCTAACGCTATATCTTTTAGATAGACATTTTTAATCTCATTATGTCCCTGAATATCAATCTGTTCGATTTTCACCTTTTTCTTGAGGGGGATTTCCAAATGTAAATGCGTAGACAAATCCCCGGAAGGATTTTTAAAAGGGACAGGATGACGAGATAGCAAATGCAATCGTTGTTCAGATAATAAAGTTAATAAATCTTGCAACTTACCTTTTATCAAAAGCGTTATAATACCCAAATCCCGATGATTGCTTAATCCTGTAATCCACATATTGCCAGAAGGTATATTCAACTTGCGTAATTTCGAGGTGGTTCCATTTCCTGACCTGACAATTTGATAACCTCCTCGATATTTAATCAATATCCGATCAGGATTTACAAATATCATTTGTGCATTCATTTTCTGTAAAGGTGGGATAGGCCTTAACCAGTGAACCTCCAAACCCGTTGCCTGACCAATTCCACCCTCCAAGTTAACCAGTCTCAAATGATGCCAGCCCTCATGCCCCGTAAGTCTTGCATGAATTGAAAAATCTCGCGCTTTCCCTCTTGTAATATTGTCTGTAACCCATTCATTGGCCCCTTTGGCTATATGACGAGGCCAATATTCTTTTAATGTTGAAAAGTCTAGCAACGGACTATCTGCGGAAAAATCTGCATCAACCACTTTTGGATTTAACAGTGAGGATAATTTCAACCAACCCTTGAAATGAAAAAATGGCCCGCTTTTTGCATTTTCCAAATCCGACGGCGATCTCAATTGCAGACAAATGTCGGAAAAATCAATCTTTGCAGGATATTTGGCATCTTCACCAAAAAAAGCGCTTATACGAGCATTGAAAAAAGATGGGAAATATTCCATATTTCCAACCCTTACATTCCCCTGAGCAGAATTTATTTTAATATCTGCCATATAAGGTTGCATGAAAGCTTTATTCTGGATAGAAAAACCTATATTCGCCTCAGCTGAAATAGGCATATTAACAGATTGCAAATAACGCAATTCCGGTATCATTTCTGCAATATTGGCGGGATTGACCTGATCGATCTCCATATGCCATTGGAGCTTTCCCGTTTTTTGCAAATTAACAATATCTGATGAAGTTATGGACTGAACAGAGCTTTGACCTTTAATTTGAACCTTATGACCATTAATATCAAAATTGGAATAGACTTTTCCAATAATGGTCAATGTTTTGTCAGCATAAAAAGGATGCACATCAACATCAATCTGTCTTGATTGAATCAAATTATGATCAATGTCATCTTTAAAAGATAAAACGGTTTTCTCAATTTTGACATGATACAAACGATGAAAGTCGATATCCAGCCTGGATTGTCTCGACAAACCCAATCCTGACAAATCCAGATTAACATGATTGTCTTTATATCTTCTTAAATGTAATTGTGCACCTGACAACTTGATATACAAAGGAACAATTTTTTTATGTCGTAATGATGATGTATCCAGCGTTAATTTTGCAAAGTCCAAATGATCCCTTACCTGGTTATAGACATCCAGTAACTTTAATCCTTCCAGTTCGAAAGTGACTGGTGTATTAAAGCCTTTCTTTAGAACAGGCCATTTCATGACCAACTTGTCAAACGTCAGTCTTCCAGCAGGTTTATCCTTCTCCATACCTTCTATAACCGTTAAAGGAAGCCAATATCGGGCGATAAAGGTAAGGTTGGCAGGTGCGCTTAATATGAATAATATAAAAGCTGACACCATCACGACCAGCAATACAATTACCGAACAGCCTGCCAGTAAAAATTTACGCAACCAGTTTCGTCTGTGTTTTATTTTTGAATCTTTATGAAATTCTTGCTCTTTCTTTATGGGCATTTTCATCTTAATATTTGTAAACTGAAAAAAACCAAATAACAGAAATCATGTATCATGTCTCACAAAAACCTGTCTTCTATCCCTTGGTTTGATCAGAATTGGCCAAAAGCGGCGGATCAACGTTCAGCAGACCTTTTTTCAAATGCAGTTAAAGAAGCATGGGTTAAAAATAACAAGGATCCAGTATTAATTCAGCAACCCGGTATTGTCCGCCTTATCCATGCCATTGGTGGGAACAGCCCCTTTCTTGCTGATTTGATTATAAAAAACATTCATTTCTTTGAATACCTTATATTAAATGGACCTGATAAGGCCTGCAATAAAGCCTTTACTTGCCTACAAAATTCATCAATACAAGAATCCAGATCCAGTATCGCCAAAATATTACGGATTACCAAACAAAAAATTGCCATTGCCTGTGCAATTGCAGATATTGGAAATGTATGGACTTTAAAAAAAATAACCCACACGCTCAGTTATCTTGCAGAAATCACCCTTCATTTTGCAATCAATTATCTTTTATTACAAGCACATCAAAATAAAAAAATTACACTTTCCCACCCAGAAAATCCTCAGGAAAACTCAGGATTTATTATTTTGGGAATGGGCAAACTTGGTGGTAGGGAACTTAATTACTCTTCTGATATTGATCTTATTATTCTTTATGATCCAGACAAATATCCGAATCATCCCGATCTTGCCACACTTTTTATCCGGATCACACGACAACTCGTATCCCTCATGGAGGATCGAGATGAAAATGGATATGTTTTTCGTGTTGATCTGAGATTACGGCCTGATCCCTCTTCTTCCCCACTCGCCGTTTCGTTACCCGCCGCCATTTCATATTATGAAAGCTTGGGACAAACCTGGGAACGAAGTGCCATGAGTAAGGCACGACCTGTCGCGGGAGATCTTGCAGGAGGATATTCTTTCCTGGAGGCTGTTCAACCCTTTATATGGCGCAGGCATCTGGATTTTGCTGTTGTCGAGGACATTTATGCCATGAAAAACAGGATTGATTGTCATAAAAATTCAGGCAAACCCAACCCGCCAATACTCTCTGAAAAAAAATTTGGACAAGATGCCCTGCACTGGTTAATCGGTCAAAATGTGAAGTTAGGTTATGGTGGTATTCGTGAAATCGAATTTTTACCCCAAACCTTGCAATTGATCTGGGGAGGACGTTTTCCAAAACTGCGTACACCACAAACAATCAAAGCCATACAGCAATTGACCAGAAAAGAATTAATTTCCGATGAATCCGCAACGATCCTAATTAAAACCTACTATTTCCTTCGTAAAATAGAACACCGCCTGCAAATGCAATCCGATTATCAGACCCATTCCCTTCCCAATACACAACAGGCATTTGATGCATTTTGCATTTTCATGGGATATGAATCAACAGACAAATTTGTTGAAGATTTATTCCCGCTTATGCAAAAGGTCCGACATATATTCGAGGGATTTTTTACGTCTCCGGATAATGAAGAAAATTTTATTCTTGATTTACCTAAAAATGAATTAATCAATTATCTGAATGAAAAAGGTTTCCCCGATAAAGCCGCATCTATTTTACAATCATGGAGCAATAGCGGCCCCCGTACTTTAAGAACCGCACGGGCCAGAATGATTCTAAAAAATATTTTACCTAATATTTTACAGGCTTTTGCAGAACAGAAAAACCCTCTTTTGATCCTACAGCGTTTTGACAGTTTGCTGGCACGACATCATGCGGGGATACAGCTTTTGTCCCTTTTCGAACGCAATCCCATTTTAATCGAAAAATTGGCGTCAATATTGGGTTCCTCCCAATTCATGGCTGATTATATTACCAATAATCCTGCAGCACTTGATGCATTAATTCATGTCGATATATTAAAAACAAAAACAAATTTGCTGCAAAAAACGATCCATGAGCATCTAAACAGCACCCAGTCTCTGGAAGAAATTCTGCCCATTCTTCATAACATTATTCAAAGCGAGGAATTCCGGCTTTCCGTTTCCTATATGGAAAACCGCCTTTCTCTAAATAAAAGTCAAATCCAGCGTACAAGAATGGCAGATATCATTTTAAACGAACTTCTGGCAAGAGTAATCAAAGATCATGAACAAAAATATGGGATTATTCCGGATGGAGGCATATGCATCATTATCTTGGGGAAAGCCGGATCATGGGAAATGACGGTGGGTTCCGATCTTGATATGATGCTGGTCTATGACCATCCACCTGAAATTACTGCCAGTGTCGCAGAAACAGGATTGGCCAATAAAGCATTCCGTTCGTTAGCCATCAATCCTTATTATATACGATTAACACAAAGTTTTATCACTGCCTTGACCAATACAAGCTATACAGGTCCATTATATGAAATTGACATGCGTTTACGTCCATCTGGCAGCAAAGGGCCCGTTGCCGTATCCCTGAACTCATTCCAGCGATATCATGAAAAAGAAGCCTGGACATGGGAACGGATGGCTTTAACGCGGGCTAGGGTTATAGGTGGACCTAAAATCTTGCAGGACCGGATCAATAATGCCATTAACAAGGCCTTGGATTTTTCCCCCTCTGGCGTGACCAATAAAATCATTTTACAAGACGCCGTTCACATGCGCAAAAGGCTGGAAAATGATATGCCCCCCACCACACAATGGGATGTCAAATATCTTAAAGGTGGACTTATAGAAGTGGAATTTATTGCTCAAACTCTGCAATTAATCTCGCATAATAATAAAGCAAGACATCCTTGCACAAGAATAGCGTTCAGAAAATTGGCTCAAAATGGCTATCTTTCTATTGAAGAGGCAAGATATTTGATTCAAGCTGATTATTTCTGGCGAAATTTGCAAAGTCTTTTAAGATTATTCTTCGGTAAATATCCTCCCGAACATTTGGAAATGGATGCAACTCCAATCATTATTGAAATCATGACCGAAAAACTTCTGGGAAAGATTTTTCACACAAAAGATTCCTTTTCTCTGATTATGGAGAAAATACATCAAACCAGTGAACAGGTTCGTGATCTCTTTATAAAACTTCTTGGCCCTGTCACCTAATAACTATATTATTAACTTGAAAAAAATATTCAATTTTCATTATATCCATCTAGAAAAGTAAGTTACATGACCCAACTAAACGAAGGTTCCCTGGCACCCAATTTTGATCTTCCCACCCAACTTGAAAGTTCAATTTCCCTGACTGCATTAAAAGGAAAAAAATTTGTTCTTTATTTTTATCCAAAAGCCAATACATATGGATGCACGAAAGAGGCCTGTGCTTTTGAAGAAAACCTGACCGCATTCAAAAAGCTCGATATCCCTGTTATTGGTGTATCCCGTGATCCAGTTAAAAAACTGAAGGATTTTGCCCAAAAACACAAACTCACCTTTCCATTGGCATCCGACGAAAAAGGTGAAATGACAGAAGCCTATGGTGTTTGGGTAGAAAAATCAATGTATGGCCGAAAATACATGGGTATTGAACGATCGACCTTTTTAATAGATGAAAAGGGTAGAATCCTTAAAATCTGGCATAAAGTCAAAGTTACCAACCATGTAAACGAAATTTTGAAAACTCTCAATGCATCTGATCGATAATCTTCTGTGAACCTTACGGATGTGCCGGTGCCAACATCTTCAGATCAGAAGGTATTTTATACAAACCAGCATCTTGATGTGCGTAAACAACTTTTAAAGCCACAACTAATGGAATGTTATTACGTACAACGCGTAACATAACTCCATCATTTGTATAACATACATCATTAATATTGCCCTCTGTATCTGCCACCTCCCATTCATTACAAAATTGTCCAGCAACCGTGGCCTCACCAACCTTGACATAATCTCCCTCTGCCCTTTTTCCCACGCCCTGAATAGATGCACCCGGCGCGACAAGTTCGGTTTTTTTCTTTAACTGGGGGTTTAAAACGGTTAATCGCTGCGTGCGATAATCAGTTATCATGTATGTATCAATCCCCTGGGAATCAATTCTTTGTTTCCATTGTTCCACGGACCAGCGCATTCTCTGATGAAATGGAGGTAAACCAGGCATGGGACCAGCGATTGCATAAACCACATCAACATCCCTTTGAGGAGTAATAAAAGGATTTTGGCTGGCATCCACCTTATTCCCATTTTCCGATTTTTTAGCCTGGATAGGTGAAAGAGGCTGAGCGTTGGCATTGGGTGAAACCAAAGTGGGACTTTCCCCCTTTTGCTGGGGAAGTCTAACCTGCTGATATCCTACCGGAACTTGAAATGTGGAGGGAGACAAAGCATCAAATTGCACTGAAAGGGCTTCTGTTTTACCATCAATACCATCAATATCCATTCCTTCCTGCCGTAATAATATGCCTTCATCAGTTACACAAACATCCGAATGTCCTTTTGTTCCTTGAACTGACCAATGATGACACAAAATACCCAATATACGATCTGTTCCCTTTTTTCTGAAATGTAGACTTTCATCCAAAAAAAGACCACCCTTGCCCGATTTACTTGGAATCACCGTATAAACTCGCGACTTATTGGAAACAACCGTTGCCGTTTGCTTAGCTGAATCAATAAGGGTGAACCCAATATTGTTAGGACCATCAATTCGAAATAGAGTTCCATTTCCAGAAAAATATATCTTGCGTTTTTGGGCCAATGATGAATTCTCCGGCTGCACGGCATAAACAACCGTTACATCTCGTTTCGGCATAAATAAAGGATGCTTTTCTTGGGCATAAGCCGGTAGGGCGGCAAAAAAAGTGATCCCAATAAGAATTGATCCCGTATAACCCTTTTTTTTATAAAAAGAAGAGCATAGCGCCCTAAAATTATACAACATCACTTTATCCTTATATATTGACATATATTGACTTTACAAATACCGAATTATAGACGGAATCAATTCCGTTTCAATCCCCCTTAAACTAAACTTAATTGATATCTCGTTAACTAAAAATCTATAATGCCTTAATCTTGAATAAAATTTGCACGTCCAATTCTATTATGATTAAACCATGATATCATGAACATGATCTGATCATGTCATTAAAAAAAATTATCTGAATTTATATGATTTTTACAAATATGCTCAATTGTTTCCCGAGCTAACATTCCATGTTCACGTTCCAATCGACGTATAACAAAATGTAGTCTTGCCAAAGAACGATAATGATTTAAAAAGGCCATATTTAATGAGGCACCACATAATGCGCTAACAACAGGCATCATCTGCATACTCAGTTTTTGGGAAAGACTCAATCCATATTGGTAAGAAACGTCAGCCATGAGCAAAATCATCGGACGGCCACGCAACATTAATCTGGCTGAAAAAAAACCCAGCTGATTATCTTTATCTATACCCAAATTAGCAAAAGACCGTAATGCAAATACCTCTAGACAGGCGCGTTTAGTATCTTCATTTTGAAGGTTTTCCCCTTCCTCTTGCGCAACATGAGCAATTTCACGCATAAGGGCAAGGGTAGTCAGACTGATATCAGGCAACATACCACCCAATCCAGTGAACCCTCCAACTGCACCTGACGTAACAACCATGGCTTTCATCATTCGATCACGCCAGACAGCTTTTGATAAATCTGAATCCGTTTTCTCTATTTTTCTATTCAATCCTAAAATGGCAATTTTAAAAGCGCGCTGAATGGAAACATTGGTGAATTTCTCTATTTTTTTCTGTATCCTTGGTGAAAGACTCAGTCCTCTTTCACCTAATTTTATGGCTTGTCCTACAGCTCCTCCCATAATATCGGCCAATCGCAATAACACGCCGCGTCCTGCTTCCAGCTGTTCCAGCGCAACTGTAAGATCCTGAACCTCTTGGTCATTTAAAGAATAAGGAACAATCGTCTGATTATTTTCTGTATTCATTTGTCAATACCTATTCCAATGATGATAAATTGGTTATAATTTGATATCATTAACCATAATCCCTTTTAAGGGAAATAATATGACAAAAAAGTCATCTTTTTTAGAAAAGAAAAAGTTGCCAATTGATTACTTTTAAAAATAGATTATTTTTATATATTAAGTAAGAATTTAAAAATAATGGCATATAACAAAATGAAATCTGTTTCTCATTTTCGAACCGGTCTGATTTTAACCATTTGTTTATTGACAGGCATCATTCCTATGGTTGTTCAGGCTCAAATTTCTGGTGCAGTTTCAAATAATACGAAAAACCAGGCTCCAAATCCATTACCTCCGCCCCCTTCAAGACCTGGCATGTCAGAATATAAACCTGTCAGCTATGATAATTCAATGACAACCACACAGTCGGATTCCATAACTTCTCAAAAAGGTGAGGGATTGCCAGGGTCCACACCAAGCCAATCGCCTGTCAGACCCTATAACGGTCCTTCAGTCAATATTCCCGGGACAGGAATTCGGGCGTATTTTAACGCACCTGTACAACCTCCCTATAATGCAAGCGCATCCTATGATACATTTGCCGGGCAACCAGGAGGCAATCGCAGTGCAATTTTACAACAAAACAAAGTGCGCTAGCTAGTTAACCTGTTTCTGTTATTTTTTTTCTGGCTGACGTGGCCAACTGATCAACCCGTTCATTTTCAGGACATCCATTATGTCCTTTTACCCAATGCCATTGAATTTGATGCCTGGCAGCAGCACTTTCCAATCGCTGCCATAAATCAGTATTCGCAACCGGTTTTTTCCCCGCTGTTTTCCAGCCATTTTTTTTCCAGCCTTCAAACCATTCAGTAATTCCACGGCGGACATATTGACTATCCGTATACAAATCCACATGGCAAGAACGGGTCAATGTCTCCAAAGCCACAGCAGCGGCAGTCAGTTCCATACGATTATTTGTCGTTTCCATTTCCCCACCACTTAACTCACGTTCAATTCCCTTGAAGCGTAATAACACTCCCCATCCGCCAGGACCTGGATTGGGACTGCACCCTCCATCTGTCCAGATTTCAACAAAACCTTTTTGAAAATTGCTTCGATCAAAATTCATATGTTTCAACTTTGTTAAGTTGATGATATCTTAGCCTGTATAAATAAGGTTGCGGATCTTTAGGAGTAACCAAAGCTGTTGAAGGCGTATAAACCAGATCATGTAGGCGCGTCAGTAAAAAGCGCAATGCCGCCCCCATTTTAAAAATGGGTAACAACAATCTTTCTTTCTCAGTCAGAATACGAACAGACTGATAACCTGCAACCAAAGCCCTTGCCCGTTTGACAAGATACTCACCCGTTTCTTTAAAACACCATGCATTTAAAGCAATTGCCAGATCATAAGCCAGGAAATCAGTACAGGCAAAATAAAAATCTATAAATCCACTTAGACGATTATCTTGAAAAAAAACATTATCAGGAAATAAATCTGCATGTATCTGACCCACTGGCAAACCCTCTTGTCGGGTAGGCCAGGATTGAATGATTTTTCTTAGAACAGGATCAATTTCCCTTATTAAATCATCATGCCCGTGATTAACCGATTTTTCAAGTAACACATTCCAGCTGTCCGACCCCACATGATTTTTTTTATTCCGCTTGAATTCCAGACCAACCTGATGCATCCGAGCCATCGAGACGCCCAAGGCAAAACAGTGTTCCGGCAAAATTTCCGAAACTTCTTTTCCATCCAAAAAAGTAAAAATTGCTGCCGGACGTTCATTCAGCTCAATCAGGCATTCACCCTCTTTTGTTCTGACAGGTAAGGGGCAACGGATATGATGTTGCGCAAAAAACTGCATCAAATCCATATACCATGGAAGTTCTTCTCTTTTTATACGTTTTTCATAAAGGGTAAGAATATATTTCCCCTGGGTGGTATCAAGAAGAAAATTGCTATTCTCGACCCCCTGGGCAATACCCTTTAACCGAACAAGTTGACCGATAGGATAATTTTGAAGACAAGATGATACTTGTTGTTCAGAAACATTTGTATAAACAGCCATGTATTAACTCTATGTTTCTCTATTTTATCCTAGGGGAGCTGGCAGACTGAATGTAACATGTTCCTCTTTGACAATCCGTTCTTCGATATCGAGCGTAAAATGTTTGGACAAGGCTTCAAGTATTTCTTGCACAAGGGATTCAGGTGCAGAGGCTCCTGCCGTGATCCCCAATACATTCACGCCTTCCAGATCTTTCCAATCCATGTTTTCCAGTTTCGGTATCAAAATTGCCCGTGGCGCTCCCGAACGTTCAGCAACCTCACGCAACCGTTGTGAATTGGAAGAGTTTGGAGAACCGATCACGAACATCAAATCACACTCTGCCGCAATTCTTTTTACGGCTTCCTGTCTATTTGTAGTTGCATAACATATATCCTCACGCTTTGGCCCCTCGATCTTGGGAAATCGTTGCCTTAAAATGGCAACAATTTCTGCGGTATCATCCACAGAAAGCGTAGTTTGTGTTATAAATGCCAAACGATCTGGATTTTCAGGTTGTACAGTACGGGCTTCCTCTGCATCCTTAATAAGGGTTACCGCACCTGGTGGCAGTTGCCCCATCGTTCCAACAACTTCGGGATGACCTGCATGACCAATCATCAAGATATGACGGCTTTCTTCACCGCCATTGGCAAAATGCCGTTCCGCCTCTCTGTGAACCTTGGAAACCAAGGGACATGTAGCATCAAGATATAACAGGTTACGTCTTTGGGCTTCTAGGGGCACAGTTTTAGGAACACCATGCGCTGAAAAAACCACATGTGCATCTGCTGGAACCTCATCCAGTTCCTCCACAAAAATAGCCCCCTTTTTTTCTAAATTTTCAACAACTGTCCGATTATGAACGATTTCGTGACGAACGTATACCGGTGCCCCGTACCGTCGCAAAGCTTCTTCTACAACACGAATAGCTCGATCAACCCCGGCACAAAACCCACGAGGGCCAGCCAATAATACTTTTAACGCACGAGTTTGATTTTCTGAATTCTTTAAATGTTGGTCAGACATAATTTTTCCAAGTTATTAAAAATCTATAAACTTTATATTTGGATTTTATCAGGTAAACAAGCTGTTATTAAACATCAGAACTTAAAATTAATTATAAAGAATATATTTCACATTAAAACAATTTGTTTTATGGTATATATTTTATTATTTATTAACAACCTCTTCTCTATAAATGGCAGGAAAGCGATGATCCTTTCAAGTGTTTTGACAAAAAAGACGATAAAAACACCTCTCGCCTTTTTACCCTTCACATTTTTTCTGTGGGGATGTGCAGAAAAAGTAACATATGATTTTCCTCCTGCCTGTCCCAAAGTTAGTATTCTTCCTGCAGCATCAGATTATTTTGTTTTTGAAAATAATCAGGATAGTCTCCCTCATCTTATAACTAAAGCCAGCATCATAGAAATATCAGGCAATTGTAATGATGATCCAAAGAACGAAAAAAATAAAGAACGAAGAAAGAGAAATTTAAGCTATCAAGACTACATTGATACACAACTGAGTGTGACCCTTCAGATTCAGCGAGGACCAGCAGCCCAGACTCATTCCTTCAAAATCCCATATTTCATTGCAACCATTCATAATAGAAAAGTCGTTGATAAACAGGAAATGATTGCGGAAGTTAGTTTCCCCAATAATATTGATCAAGTGAAGCTTGAATCCAAAAAATTGATGTTCAAAGTTCCCGCCACAACTGCCCGTACCCCTGATGGATATGAACTTACTGTTGGCTTTCAACTATCTCCAAACCAGCTTGAATATAATCGTCACCATTTTGGATCTGTTCAATATAATTCCTATTAAACTATCCATTATAATTTGCTTAAAAAATCTAATTTAAGCAAATTAACAATTGCATGAAAAATCAGGGGATCATTGTACCTGTATCGATGTACCGTTCATGCCATGACAGGGCTTCCTTAAGCAAAATAGGAGTATGAGCCATATTATTTTTTAGAGCCATTTGATAATATTCCCTCAATAGAGGTCTAAAAGTGGGATGCGTACAATTTTCAATAACAAGTTTTGCCCTTTGACGCGGTGACAGTCCCCGTAAATCTGCCAATCCCTGCTCGGTTACAATAACCTGAACATCCTGATAAATATGATCCACATGAGACACCATCGGAACAATTGAGGAAATCTTTCCTCCTTTGGCCAAGGATGGAGTCATGAAAATCGATACATAGGCGTTTCTTGCATAATCCCCAGATCCACCAATTCCATTCATCATTCTTGAACCCATAATATGGGTGGAATTGACATTGCCGAAAATATCCGCTTCGATGGCGCCGTTCATGGAAATGCATCCTAACCGGCGAATAACACCAACATGATTACTGATTTCAGAAGGCCTTAAAATGATTTTGTCACGGAAAAAATCAGTGTTATCGTTAAAATACTCTGCTTTTTCAGGACTCAGAGAAAAGGATGTCGCCGAAGCAACCTTCATTTTCCCAGTTTCAAGCATATTCAACATACCGTCCTGAATCACCTCCGTAAATGCGGTCAGATTGTCAAAATCCCCTTCGCCCAAAGCCTCCATAACCGCATTGGCAACATTGCCAACCCCGGATTGTAACGGAAAAAGTTGAGGCGGCACTTTACCTCTTTTCACTTCATACCTGAAAAATTCCATTAAATGTCCAGCAATCAATTTTGCGTTTTCATCACTGGGACTAAAAGGGGCATTTCGATCTGGAGCGTTCGTTTCCACAACAGCCATCACTTTATTCAGATCAACAGTCATATATGGTTGACCTATACGATCACAAGGGGAGGACAATGGAATAATTTGATGTGGAAAAGAGGTTGAAACCTCCCATGCATCATGCATACCCTCCAGACCTGCACTTTGCCATTGATTGACTTCAAGGATAATTTTTTTTGCACTATTCAACCAAAGCTGATTGTTGGCCAGAGCCGAAGAGGCAACCAACCGACCATCTTCGCAAATACGTACGACCTCGATAATGGCGACATCCATTTCACCCAAAACACCTGTACGATATAAGGGGGCAACCTGTCCCAAATGCATATCAAGATAATCAGTATCCCCACTATTGATCCGTTTACGCATAATTGGATCAGTATTAAACGCGGAACGATAAGAAACTCCGTTAACCTCCGCCAATGCACCATCAAGTTCTGGCCCTGTTGACGCTCCAGTTATCAGTTTGACTTTAAATTCCTTACCTAACGCATGAGCTTCCTTAATTCTATTAGCCAAAGCCTGAGGAACTGCCTTCGGATATCCTGACCCCGTAAATCCACTTGTACCTATCAAATCACCCGCATGAATAAATTGCGCGGCCTCTTCAGCCGAGCAGACTTTTCGTTTTAATCCCTGATGTTGAATACGATTATTTTGAGACATGACTAATCCTTTAAAAATCTTAACTTAAATAAAACTATATATTTTTTTTTCTTTTAATTAAGATCATAAAGTTCAATTCTCCCAACAAAAAAAAGTGAGATATTCAATAAAAAAAACATTTTTGCAATATATAGATGCAAAATAAAAAACTTTATGGTTTATACTATAGCAATGTTTGCCACATTATCCACTCGTTTCAAAAATTTCAGAATTATCGGGGATGTCCATGGTGATATTAACGGTTTTCGACATGCTGTTGAAACAGATCACTTCATCATTCAACTGGGGGACTTGGTCGATTACGGACCGGATAGTGGTGCTGTAATGGCGTTAATGTTACAGGTTCAGGATGAAAAAAGAGGAATTTTCTTGATTGGCAATCATGACCGAAAACTGGGATTGTTTCTCAAGGGATTCAGGGTAAGAAAAGATAATATCCTGACCAGAACCCTTGATCAAATCAACCAACATCCTGATAAAAAACTAACCGATAAAATCTTGCAAGCTTTGGAAAAAGCTCCTGCCTGGTTAATTTTTAAGAATTTTATTTTTGTTCATGGCGGATTTCATACCAGAATGCTGGTTGAACCCCCGCCAGCCAATCCATTGACACCGATAAATGCCTTGTTATCCCGCACATTGTATGGGGAAACAACCAATAAAACCCTTGCAAATGGTTATCCGGTCCGCAGACTAAACTGGGTTAATCATATTCCATCAGGTTATACCCTATATTGCGGACATGATTGCAGATCCACGGACGGACGTCCCTGGATCCGCAAAGGATATGCCGGAGGGACAGCCGTTTTTATGGATACTGGAGCGGGTAAAGGCGGTCATTTATCGTGGATCGATATTCCAATTTAATTCAAATTAAAAATTATTATCCAAAATTTATGTAAAAAGGTAGATGGTATGATTAAACAACAACCACTTTCCCCAGAAAAAGCTAAACAAGAATTATTAAAGTTACGCCAAAGCATTGATAATATTGATAATGCGTTAATCCATATTCTGGCTGAACGATTTTGTTTGACCCAAAAAGTGGGTGAATTGAAAGCAACCTATCAGTTACCCCCCTCTGATCCTCAAAGAGAATCTGAACAAATTGCACGATTGAGAGAAATGGCCAAATCCGCCCATCTGGATCCCAATTTCGCCGAAAAATTTCTTCATTTCATCATTACGGAAGTTATTCAACATCATAAAGCAATTGCCAAACAAAAAATTGATAAGAAAAATTAAATCATCTCTTATTTTTTATTTTTGGTTGTGCATGCAATTCTTTATATTAAGACTCAGCAAAACAATTTTAAATATAATTTATTTAAATGCCAAGCTCTCAGAGACGTGAAAAAACTTCTCTGTGTATTCTGGTATGGTGAAGATTGAGCATTTTTATGCATTAAATTTAAAGACATTGTTAAATCACAATAAGGTTGAATATAGTATGAAACAGTCAGACACGGAAGCTATGTCTTTCTCACCTCCTCAAGATGACGGAACCGTTTCCATTACTTTTCAGGGGAAAACAGCTACATTACCAGTTCTATCAGGGGCAAGCGGAAATAGTGTCGTTGATATTCGCAGTTTAACCAAAGAATTGGGCTTATTTACCTTTGATCCTGGATTGGGCAGCACTGCCGCTTGTGAAAGCAAGATCACATTCATTGATGGTGAAAAAGGTATCCTTTTATATCGCGGGTATCCAATCGAACAGCTTGCTGCAAAATCAAGTTTCGCAGAGGTGGCATATCTTCTTTTGTACGGAGAACTTCCATCCAAAGAAGAGCACGAGGATTTTAAAGAACGGTTACTTAATCATTCTCTTCTTCATGAGCAAATTCGAAATTTCTTTAACGGCTATCGTCGCGATGCACATCCAATGGCCATGTTATGTGGAACAGTTGGTGGGTTATCAGCCTTCTATCCCGAAGGCATTGACATATCTAACGAAGAAAGTCGTGATCTTTCCGCTGTTCGTCTGATTGCAAAAATGCCCACTCTTGCGGCATGGGCATACAAATATTCCCGAGGGGAACCTTTTGTCTATCCAAGAGCGGATTATTCATATTCAGAAAATTTTATTAACATGCTGTTTGCCCGTGCGGATAGACCCTATAAGGTCAATCCAATCCTCAGCAATGCATTGGACCGTATTTTGATTTTACATGCTGATCATGAACAAAATGCCTCAACATCCACAGTACGATTGACAGGATCAACAGGATCACATCCGTTTGCCTGTGTTGCCGCAGGTATTGCCGCTCTTTGGGGACCCGCGCATGGTGGTGCAAATGAAGCGGTTTTACAAATGCTTGGAAAAATAGGCTCAAAAGAAAACATCCCTGATTTTATTGCAAAGGTGAAGGATAAAAACAGTAATGTCAGGTTAATGGGATTTGGGCATCGCGTTTACAAAAATTTCGATCCACGGGCAAAAATCATGCAACAGACCTGTTATGAAGTCCTTGAGGAATTGGGTATTAAACACGATCCATTACTGGAACTCGCTATTGAACTAGAAAAATATGCACTGAATGATGATTATTTCGTTCAACGTAAACTTTATCCGAATGTAGATTTCTACTCTGGAATCATTTTCAAGGCAATGGGAATACCCAAATCAATGTTTACCGCATTTTTTGCTGTTGCACGCACCGTAGGATGGGTAAGTCAATGGAAAGAGGCCTTTAATGACCCATTACGGAGAATTTATCGTCCTCGTCAGCTATATACAGGTTATCAGCGTAGAGACTTAAAAAAATAAACTAACTTAGATAAGAAAACTTTTCAGGTAAGGAAATTCAAATAACAATTTCCTTACCTGGTTTTTCCTCTAGTTGCAATCGCATCCATTGGTTTTGCCATTCTGTTTTTTATCATAAATATGATAGTCAATCCATTCAGACACAAGAAGACGAGCCTCATTTACTGAAGATTCCGGATGATAAATTTGATATAAAAGAACGCAGCTCTGAAAAATTTGCATTTCCCCTACACCAACAGCTTTTAACTCTTGATAGGCAGTAATAACCGATTTTTCACACCGACGATGAATGTGGTCTAATTGAATAGCCATACTTTTTCTACTTAATACCAACGATTTACTTTGACTTTGGTAGTATATCCCAAAATCAGTATCTGTTGATAGAAATATATTATTAATTTGGTTTTTATCAATTTTTTTTATAAAAAAATTTAATTACTGCACTTTTTTTCTAAAAAGTATATAAGAAAACCTTATTTACCTGCTTTCTCTACTTTACGAATAAGGCAATCACTCTATGTCACAAACTCATACTTCACTTTTTAATAAAAAACAGCCACGTTCACCTCGTGTAACTGAATGGGATCGTGACGCCGCTCTTATTACCGCTCGGCTTCTTTTGGAAATCCAGGCTGTAAATTTTCGTCCTGATGATCCGTATCTACTTACCGCCGGTTGGAAATCCCCTGTTTATATTGATTGTCGTAAAATTATTTTTTATCCTCGTGCCCGGGCAAAGATTATTGAATTAGGGGTTGAAAAAATTTATCGTCACGTTGGATATGAATCTTTTGATGCCGTCGTGGGTGGTGAAACAGCTGGAATTCCATTTGCTGCATGGTTCGCAGACCGAATGATGACTCCAATGGCCTATGTCCGCAAAAAACCTAAAGGATTTGGTAAAAATGCACAGATCGAAGGGGATGTACCTGAAAATATGCGTACTCTTTTGGTGGAAGACTTAACTACAGATGGTATTTCCAAGGTTGGGTTTGCCAAAGCTTTACGCAAGGCTGGTGCAATTGTTGATCATGCTTTTGTTGTTTTCTTTTATGGAGTTTTTTCAAGCGCTTATCAGACACTAAACGATATTGGCATCAGTCTGCATTCCCTTTGCACTTGGTGGGATATTTTAGAAGTCAGTTCAGAATACCCAGCCTTTTCAAACGGAGACACCTCAGAAATCAGACGTTTCCTTGAAGATCCTTGCGCATGGTCTGCCAAGCATGGCGGAGTCAGCAATGAACAGGAGGCTCTAGCTTATAAACAATCCCGTTTATAATCTTTTATACCCTATGCCTTATCGTGTTTTAGCATTCGATTCTGGTATTGGAGGTTTAGGCATCGTTCAAAACCTCCAAACACAATTGAAAACAACCGATTTACAGGTTTCAATTGACTATCTTGCCGACAACCTTGTTTTCCCTTATGGTGAGCAAGAAGATAATTTTCTGGTTGAACGAATTATCAATCTTATCGGACAGGCGATTCAGTCAATTAAACCAAACCTTGTTATCATTGCCTGTAATACCGCCAGTACTATTGCACTCGACAGGCTGAGGAAAATATATCCTTTCATTCCATTTGTTGGCTGTGTTCCACCTGTTCGATGGGCCGCCCGTGTGAGTCAAAGCAAAATAATTGGATTATTGGCAACACGTGCGACCATTGCACGACCCTATTTATGTCATTTAAAAGAACAATTTGCCTCGGATTGCAAACTTATCGCTTATGGTTCTCCTGTACTTGCAAAACTGGCAGAGAATTATTTCCGGACAAAGTCTTGCGATATACATCTAATCCAGCAAGAACTTGATAATATGTTTAATCATCCATATTCTGATCAAATGGATGCAATATGTATAGGATGTACCCATTACAGCTTTATTCTTGATCTTTTACGTCAGAACACATCCCCATCCATTCAATGGCTGGATCCAGCAGCTGCTGTAGCCAAGCACACTATTGACATTTTACGGCAAGAGAAATTTTCACATACTGATAATAACGTAAATAACTGTTTTTATTCTACTGCACCATTAACTAAGGACAAACCTCTTTTAAGTCGGCTTGCCCTGATGAAATTTACACAAATCAAAACATTTATATTGCAATAAACCAATTTTAAAAATGTCTATGCACGGTGTAATTAGCAATATTTTTCAAGATAGTATGTAATTCACTCTCTGGAAAAACATTGAGCGCTGAACTGGCTTTATTTGCAAAAACCATAGCTTCTTTAAGGGTTTCTTCAATTACATTGTACTTTCGAATAAGGATTAGGGCCTGTTTTAAATCGCCTTTTTCCTGCTTGCCATCCTGTATTACCCGTTGCCAAAATTCCTTTTCCACTGGAGTGGACTTTTCATAGGCAATCAAAATTGGATAGGTTATTTTACCCTCACGAAAATCATCGCCAATCGTTTTACCCAATTCTTCCTGTTTCGCTGAATAATCCAATGCATCATCAACCAGCTGAAAAGCCATTCCCAAATTTGTACCAAAAGATTCCAGCGCCAATTCATGCTGTCTTGATTGATTGGCTACAATAGCCCCAACTCGACAAGAAGCCGCAAATAATGCCGCAGTCTTTCCATGAATAACTTCAAAATAGCGTGATATTGAAGTTGACAAATCATTCTGTACGGTCATTTGCAAAATTTCACCTTCAGCAATGGTTGCCGAAGCCTTTGAAATGATTCGCATAACTTCTAAGGAACCATCTTCTGTCATGATCTGAAATGCACGGGAAAAAAGAAAATCTCCCACCAATACAGACGCTGAATTACCAAAAACAGCATTTGCACTTTCCGTCCCCCGTCGCAACATACTTTCATCAACCACATCATCATGCAACAGGGTCGCGGTATGAAGGAATTCAATACAGGCAGCCAACCGGACATGACGTGTAATGTGATCTGCAGAATCTTTTTCGTATCCACATAATCGTGCCGAGGCCAAGGTTAGTAAAGGTCTTAAACGCTTTCCTCCTGCCACAATCAGATGTGCCGCCAATTGTGAAACTAACGGTACGGAGCTTTGCATCCGATCCATAATGACATGATTACAAGCTTGCATGTCAACAGCTAAATAATCCACTAATGCTTGTAAAGGTTCTTCTTTCCCCATCAGAACAGGCATTTTACTTTCTACCTTCTGTCTCATTGGCATATGTTGATCCAACCGACCCTATATAAAACTTATAAAAATTTATTCAAGTTGTAAAAATAAAAACAGAATTGATCATTATCATTAACATTTCATTATCGGTTACGCTAGAATACATTTTATTTGTCTAACATATTTATTTGGTTAATGATTTATGCAGTCGCTTTCTTTTACGTCACCTTATATACACCATAAATCAAAAAATACATCCAATGGAACGTTATTAGAAGGAAAGATATTTTATAAACAATTCCAAAAAGGATACAGGACAGCCCTCGAGCCCATATTGATGGCAGCCAGTATTCCAGCCAAAAAAAAACAGATAATTATTGAGGGTGGATGTGGAGCCGGTGCAGGATTGATGTGTCTTGCCTATCGTATTCCCTTGATTACTGGAATAGGTTTTGAACAACATCCAGAGATGGTTGAACTGGCAAATGAAAATTTTCAACTTAATGCGATGTCCAATCTAAAGGCAATGCAGGTTACATTACCGAAACTTCCAAAACGTCCTTTTACATTTTTACCTAATGGTCAGGAACATGTTGATCATGTCTTCGCCAACCCTCCCTGGCATCAACATAATAGCTGTCCTTCACCAGACCCAGAAAAAAATCTGGCAAAAAAACTTCCCCGAGGCTTGCTTGCTGAATGGATTTATGCTTTAAGCCGTCCATTACGACAAGGAGGAACATTAACCCTGGCCCTTTCAGCCAGCCTGTATAGTGAAGCAAGTGCCCTTATGTATCAATATAAACTGGGATCGGTTATTCTATTTCCTTTATGGCCAAAACTAAACCGACCACCCCGAATTATACTTTTACAAGGACGAATGGGATCGACCGGAGGGAGTCAGATTGCACCAGGCCTGATACTACATAATGACAATGGAGAATTTACCAATGAAACAAATCGAATCTTGCGTCAGGGAAAAAAACTAACCTTGTTATCTTGATATAAGCGTTTATATGGGATGAATCTAAGTCAAGAAGTTTATTTTTATAAAACACTATATATCGATATTAAATTTATTTATATGACTATATATTGATAAAAGAGCATAATTAAATCATAAATCACCCAAGGAGTTAAAACTGTGGAAAAGCAAGATTCAAAACCAGCACAAACACATAATCTGATGACGTATAACCCAGTTTACAAACCCTTTCATTATCCTTGGGCCTATGATGTATGGCTGACCCAACAGAGACTACATTGGTTACCTGAAGAGGTTCCATTGGCGGAAGATGTCAAGGACTGGCATAAAAAATTGACCGAACCCGAACGGAATTTGATCACCCAAATCTTTCGATTCTTTACGCAATCAGATGTCGAGGTAAATAATGCCTATATGAAATATTACAGCCAGGTATTCAAACCTATTGAGGTTCTTATGATGCTGTCAGCATTCTCCAATATCGAGACGATTCATATCGCGGCATATAGTTATCTTCTTGATACTATTGGTATGCCGGAAGTCGAATATTCTGCTTTCCTCAAATATAAGGAAATGAAAGACAAATATGACTACATGCAGAATTTTTCAATTGATAATCCACTCGAAATTGCCAAAACAATGGCGGTTTTCGGAGCATTCACTGAAGGATTACAATTATTCTCATCCTTTGCCATCCTTATGAACTTTCCACGTTTTAATAAACTAAAAGGAATGGGGCAGATTATTTCGTGGTCAGTAAGAGATGAAACATTACATTGCCTATCCATTATCAAGCTTTTCCGTACGTTCATTCAAGAAAATCCCCATTTGTGGACGGAAAACTTTCAACAAGAGCTGATCCATATATGTAAAACTATCGTTGAACATGAATTTGCCTTTATTGACCTAGCTTTCGAAATGGGTTCTGTCGAAGGACTAACCGCACAGGATGTCAAAAATTATATTTGTTTCATTGCCAATCGCCGCTTAACACAGTTAGGTCTGGATACAATTTACGATATTGATAAAAATCCGTTACCCTGGATGGATGAAATGCTCAATGCTGTTGAACATACCAATTTCTTTGAAAATCGTGCCACTGAATATAGCCGAGCCGCCACAGAAGGAACCTGGGAAGAAGCTTTTGAAAGCATGACAGTTTAGGAATTCCCTGTTATTCCTCAGGGTCAAATAGATATTAATCCTGAGGGAATAATATTAAGAATTAAAATTCTTCATATTTTGAGGGATCCTGTCCTTTTAAACGACCATCTGGTTTTGATAATGCATCAATTTTTTGCATATCTTCTGTCGTAATATCAAAATCAAATATGTCAAGATTTTCCTTTTGCCTTTGATCTGATGTTGCTTTTGGAATGGGAACAACACCAAGCTGGACGTGCCAGCGCAAAATTAGTTGTCCTACCGACTTATGATAATTTTTGGCAATTTCTTTCAGGATCGGGTGTGTCAACAGATCATTGGCACGGCCCAGCGGACTCCAGGCCTCTGTAACAATTCCCAATTTTTTATCATAGGCACGCTGTTTTGCCTGGGAGAAATATGGATGCAATTCCACTTGGTTAATACTTGGTGTCACCCCTGTTTCCTTAATAATACGATCAAGATGCTCAGGCAGGAAATTTGAAACACCTATGGATTTAATCATCCCTCTTTTTTTCGCCTCGACCAGAGCTTCCCAGGCTTCAAGATATTTTCCTGTTATCGGGTTGGGCCAATGAATCAAATATATATCATAATAATCAAGCTGTGCACGATATAAAGATTCCTCAATCGTTAACAATGCCTGATCATATTGATGACGACGTCCTGGTAATTTGGAAGTGATTCGCAATTGTTCACGGGAAATTCCACATTGTCGGACCGCTTCACCAACAGCACCTTCATTTTCATAATTAAAAGCTGAATCCAACAAACGGTAACCATTATGAATGGCACTGATGATAGATTTTACCCCTTCCCTACCGTTAAGTTTGTAAGTGCCAAATCCAACAGCAGGAATATTCGTCCCATCATTTAATTTAATTTGAGGAATAGATGACATTCAATATGTGTCCTTTTTACAAAAAATATTAAAGACAAAATCAATATTTCGATTGATATCATAAATAGATGTCTGTTTAAAAAGCAATATCATCTTGTTTATGAATGAATATCACCTATATCGGCCAAAAATCTTCCTAAATCTTAAAATATTAGGGATATAGAAAGAATAAAATCCGTTTAGATCAGACTTTTACCCAGTTAACAAAAAAGACCTTTTCTTCTAAAAAGGCCTTCAAACCAATATTATTGACAAGATAGACATTCTTCATAACTTGTCGAGGTATCAGCCTGTATCTGATCACCTTTATTTAGAATATCCTCTTTAACTGCCAAATTGCTAACAGTATCTGCACGCTGGATAGAAAGAGAACGGCAATAATACAGGGATTTCATTCCTTTTTTCCATGCCTGATAATGCATCATATGTAAATCACGCTTGTGAACATTGGCTGGAACAAATAAATTAACTGATTGAGACTGACAGATAAAAGGTGAACGGTCAGCAGCATGTTCAATGATCCAACGTTGATCCAATTCAAATGCTGTTTTGTAAATATCCTTTTCATCCTGAGTCAGAAAATCAAGATGTTGAACACTCCCTTTGTTTAAAGTGATAGAAGACCAGACTGCATCAGTATCCTGGCCTTTTTCCTGCAATACCTTACGTAAATGCCTATTTCTTACGGTAAAGGAGCCTGATAAGGTTTTCTGCAAAAATACATTGGCCGTAATTGGTTCAATACCGGGACTTGCATTTCCCGCAATAATCGAAATGGAAGCCGTTGGCGCAATCGCAATCTTGTTTGAAAAGCGCTCATTAATGCCATAATCGGCGGCATCCGGACAAGGTCCACGCAAATTCGCCAGGGTAACGGATGCCTTGTCTGCTTCCTGACGTATATGCTGAAACATTTTCTTGTTCCATACTTTTGCCATAACGCTTTCAAACGGAATTTTATGAGCTTGAAGAAAAGAATGAAAACCCATTACACCCATACCAACGGAACGTTCACGTGCAGCAGCATATCTTGCACGTTCCATTTCGTCAGGAGCATGATCAATGAAATCCTGCAAAACATTATCAAGAAACAACATGACATCCTGGATAAATTGTGGGTTTCTTGACCATTGATCCCAATATTCAAGATTTAAAGAGGAAAGGCAACAAACAGCCGTCCGTTCCTTTCCTTTATGATCTATTCCTGTAGGTAACGTAATTTCAGCACAAAGATTAGAGGTTTTTACTTCCAGTCCAGCCAGTTTATGATGTTCAGGACGGGCATTATTCACCGTATCGGAAAAGACAATATAAGGCTCACCCTGTTCAATTCGTGTCGTCAGCAGTCTGATCCACAAAGAACGGGCAGAAATTTTCCTAATGACCGACTGATCTTTTGGGGAGACAAGCGCCCATTCCTCATTATTTTCAACTGCACGCATAAAAGCGTCAGAAATTAGAACACCATGATGTAGATTCAAGGCTTTACGATTGGGATCTCCACCCGTTGGTCTGCGTAATTCAATAAATTCCTCAATTTCAGGATGCCAGATAGGCAAATAAACAGCTGCTGAACCCCGTCTCAAAGATCCCTGACTAATTGCCAGGGTCAGGCTGTCCATCACCCTTATGAATGGAATGACACCTGAAGTTTTGCCATTCCGACTAACATTTTCACCAATAGAACGCAAATTTCCCCAATAGGATCCAATTCCCCCGCCACGAGAGGCAAGCCAGACATTTTCATTCCACAGTTCAACAATTCCCTTCAGGCTGTCTTCCGCTTCATTCAAAAAACAGGAAATAGGCAACCCTCTGGCCGTCCCACCATTTGACAGTACTGGAGTGGCCGGCATAAACCAATGCTGAGACATATAGTCATATAAACGCTGGGCATGTTCCGCATCATCCCCGTAGTAGGAAGCCACCCTTGCAAACAGCTCCTGGTAGCTTTCACCCTCAATAAGATAACGGTCATCAAGCGTCGCTTTACCAAAATCTGTCAATAAAGCATCACGAGAATGATCTAATTTAACCTGATAACGCCCATACAACTGTATTTTTCCTGCCAAGGCATCTGTAAAAAGAGAACCATTATCTGTTTTACCTTTTCCAGCATTGGCAACAGGCTTTTTTTCAAGCAGATCAACTGGGGTCACAACCATATCCTCGCAAAACAACAAACCTTTAAGGATTTTACATCCTTACTATACCATTATAAAATTTTAAATGTAATGATAAATTTCTATATATAGTATATTAAAAAACATACATACCTATATGATGATATAAAATCAACATAACATTAGGCTTGACATGCAAGATTTTGATAAAAACAAAAACTTTAATTTTACAATCGAAAAAGATCAGAAATGATAACAAGATAGTATAATATAGGTCAGACTTTATTGGTTTAACAATATATTTAATTTTAAATTTTTTTAAAAAAATATATTAGCCAGAAACCTCTGTATATTTATCGGGTTTAAAAAATAGAATGGCTATACAATTATATTATCATAAATTCCTTAAATAAAAAACAAGTCTTTAACTTGTCAATGCGTAATCTAAACAATAGATATCACCCCAATTAAACCTATGAAATAATTGGGGTGACACTTTCTCAAGATATTGGTTATCTTGCAATCTTATTCCCATTCAATGGTTCCGGGAGGTTTTGATGTAATATCATAAGTTACACGATTAATGCCTTTGACTTCATTAACAATCCGCCCCGCCACTCTGGTAAGGAATTCCATATCAAAGGAATAAACATCGGCAGTCATACCATCCACACTTGTAACTGCCCGCAATGCACAAGCCTGATCATATGTTCGGCCATCCCCCATAACGCCAACCGTACGAATAGGCAACAAAACAGCAAACGCTTGCCAAATTTTGTCATATAACCCAGCCTTGCGAATTTCATCCAAATACACGGCATCAACACGACGCAACAAATCAAGCCGTTCACGCGTAATGTCCCCTAAAATTCGTATGGCAAGGCCTGGTCCTGGGAATGGATGACGACCAACAATATTTTCTGGAATACCCAATTCCCGACCCAAATCCCTGACTTCATCCTTGAAAAGTTCACGTAAAGGTTCGACAAGCTTCATATTCATCCGTTCAGGCAATCCACCCACATTATGATGAGACTTAATAGTTGCTGATTTTCCCGTGACACTGACGCTTTCAATAACATCCGGATAAAGGGTACCCTGTGCCAGAAAATCAGCCCCACCCAGTTTTTGCGCCTCCTGTTCAAATACCTCGATAAACAAACGGCCAATGGTTTTACGTTTAACCTCTGGATCGGTTACTCCAGCCAATTCTTTCAGAAACAAGTCAGACGCGTTTTTAGCAATCAAATGAATATTAAATTTCTCTTTGAATGTTTTAACAACCTCATCCGCTTCATTTTGACGCAGCATGCCGTGATCGACAAAAATACAGGTTAACTGATCTCCAATAGCTTCATGAATCAATACAGCTGCCACTGCAGAATCAACCCCACCTGATAAACCGCAGATGACTTTTTTGTCACCAACCTTTTGACGAATACGTTCAATTTCCAAATTACGAAAACCGGCCATGGTCCAATTACCCTGACACCCGGCAATATTATGCGTAAAATTCTTTAATAATGCGGCACCACGAGGTGTATGAACAACTTCAGGATGAAACTGAACACCATAATAGTGACGATCCTCATCAGCAATCATGGCATAGGGTGCACCCTCACTAACCCCTACCACCTTGAATCCGGGTGGGATTTTTATAACTCGATCACCATGACTCATCCATACTTGTTCACGGTTCCCCTTTGACCATACACCCTGACATAAGGCACTATCCTCAAGAATTTTAACATACGCACGGCCAAATTCACGGTGGTCACCGGATTCCACCTGTCCACCCAATTGATGACACATTGCCTGTTCACCATAACAAATTCCCAATACGGGAACCATTAATGTAAAAACTTCATTCGGAATCCTTGGGGCATCCATTTGAATGACACTGGAAGGGCCACCAGATAAAATAATCCCTTTTGGTGCAAATGAACGAATCTTTTCATCATCACTCGTATAAGGCCATATTTCGCAATAAACGCCACTTTCTCTTATTCTGCGTGCAATCAACTGGGTTACCTGACTGCCAAAATCAAGAATAAGAATCTTTTCTTGATGTAAAGATTGTTCCAATTCGCTTACCTGGGTCATTTTTATCAATCACTTCCTCTTTCAGTAAAATACGTTTTCATATCACAAATAGATAAAAAAAATGTAAATTAAACAATTTATCTGAAAAAAAACTATTTCTCCTTTATATAGAAATAAATTCCTTTTCATATTTTTTCACTCTGGAGCATTCCGTGAACAAGTATCGCCTGAAATTAGTCCATCGCAAAATACGGATTATCCCTATTTTTATATTAGTGTTGACTGCTGCCTGCAGTCATTTAGCCGAAGACCACCCCACAGGAATATGGTTAGGCAAAATGGAAACACAACAGGGAATTTGTCCACATGATCGTATGGCCGCCCTGAGAATCGATAAAAAGAAAATATTGTTTTCACCTGATAATGGGGCATTGGTCTTGACAGGTATCTATCATAAAAAGGAACATCCAAGGCATTTTGTCGCTGTCCTCCACCGTACGGATATGGATCATAAACCCTACGATCTCATTTTTGAAGGGAAAGCCAAGGATAAAAATATAATTGGAACCTATGGAACTCCTGACTGTCGGGCAACAATTACCTTTTATCGTCCACATCATTACGGATTATCAAACGCTATTGCGCATTAAAATCACAAAAAGTTAAAAAAACACTTGCAGAGGGGAAAAAGATCGGTTAAAAGCCTAGGGCAAGACGCACCCGTAGCTCAACTGGATAGAGCACCAGACTACGAATCTGGGGGTTATGGGTTCGATTCCTGTCGGGTGCGCCATTTAAATTAGAGGTCAATTTCATACCTAGATTGAAAACCTGATTAAAAAGTTAAAATAAGCTTTATTAATATTATTTAACTACTCCTTTATACATATTAAATTATACTTTATTTATACGTTTTTTTTTGGTATAAAGATAAAAAAGTAATTTTTTTGATAGATTTCTAAATGCTTTCTAATACGTCTCTTCTTATTATAGAAGATCAGCCTGAGATATGCGATCTTATTAAGTTAAGCTTTGCCAATCGAATTCCAACAATTCAACTGGCACATTCTCTTGCTGAAGCTGCTGAACTAATCAAAGAAACTTCATTTACCCTCATGATTGTCGATGTTTATTTACCTGACGGAGATCCATATCCGCTGATTCTTAAAATGTTGCAAAAAAAATGCAGGGTACTTTTGATGAGTGGAAATTTTCAAATCAACCAGCGTATTAATGATTTACCATTTCCACGTATTGAAAAACCATTCAGGATAAAGAATTTAATTAAAAAAGTGGAAGAAACCGTTTCCAATCCTTTATCAGATGAATTGATAGAACTCGCTTCCTAATTGAAATTTTCATTAAGGCAGATAAACGATTTCATGCTCGTTAGCATTTGAATAATTTAACTCTACTTTATAGATATTATAGGTTTCCGCAATTCTCTGTTTGATTTTTCTTACGACAATCCCCTGTTTTTCTGAATTTAAAAAATAAACAGAAGGTGGCATATCTTTGCGACGCTGTGTACGAATTAAATAGCCATTTTTCCCATGGTAATCAGCTAAAGCAAAATATTTCCAGCGTCTATCAACCAGAATAATTGGATGATGCACCTCATAAAATGCCAATTCTGCAGCTATGCCATATTCATCGACAATGATTGGAACTGAATCAGGAATTTGACATGAAACCACTTTAGCTAATTCAGCCCACCCCCCCAATCGTTTTAATATTAGATCATATTTGGCCGGAATTGGAAAATATGCAAAAACCGATTGAATGTAAATCAAACCAACCATTATATTCCCGAGGATACAGGCTGACTTAATAAAACGATGAAAATAAATTGCCGTTATGACAGACAGAACTGGATATAATATTCCCACCCAGTTGGCCTGTACACGATCCCCAAAGGCATGCTGAACAAATACACAAACTGGAATAATAACCCATAACCACAATAAAAAATCATTCTCCGCTTTACTCTGCCAAACAATTTTTGTCAGTTTAATCATGGCCCAACAAAAACAAATAAAAAGGATGGGAGTGGCCAATCCGATCTGGCCGATCATTAATTCAGACAAAAACTGAACCGCACGACTGGGATGCCAATCCGCTGTTCTTCCACCCTGTTTTAAAAAACTGATCCATTGATGTTTTGAATTCCAAATAATCACGGGTAAGAAAATAAGTATCGTTAAAAACAGCCCTCCCCATAATTTCCAGGATTTTAAAGAAAATCGACCCAAAACTGTCAGAATGCACCAAACTCCTAATCCCGCAATCATTAACAACGCAGTATACTTGCTGAGCAATGCACATCCTGCAGCTATACCAATAACCAGCCACCATCCCAATTTTTGAGTGGCAATTAAACGTCCACATCCCCATATAAAAATACAAATAAAGAAAAGTAATGGAGTATCGGGGGTTATTGTTACACTACCGACGCTAATAGCGAGGGTTGTATTTAATATCACAACCGCAGTAATCGCATTTTTTTCTTTATCATGACTGGTATGACAAAAATCCAAAACACTAAAATATATAAAAACACTTCCTATCAAACCGGCAAAAGGGGCAAGAAAACGGACACCCAGAGCGGTTTTATTACCGATCCAGCATCCCAATTTTATCCACAACGCCACCATTGGTGGATGATCATAAAAACTGTAATCTAAATAATTTGACCATAACCAATAATATGCTTCATCTGGCGAAAGCGGGCTGGCGGCAGCAACCCATAAACGAATGAGTGTCACGATAGATAAACCAAACCAAAACCATAATAAACAAGGTTTTACCGTTAACTTTTTTACCCATTCAAAATCAGCTTTTACAGAACACATACCACTAACCAAAATTCATGAAATCATCTGTTTTACATATTTTAAATTATAATTCGTTATCAAGAATGATTGGATTGCCCAGTATATAAATATTTTAATTTTCGTCAGTTTTTTTGATAAATTCTTCAAAGCAGCAAAATGGGTTTATCAGATTGTCATCATTAAATTTGAATTATCTAGGATATCTTTTTAATTTTTTTTGAAGCAGCATTACAATAAATTGCATCATTATTTTTAAACCAAGTTTACTTTGTCCTGAAAAACGTTTTCGAAACTGAAAGGGAATTTCGATAACACGTATTGTAGAAGGACAGGATAATATCAAATCAAGTAATATTTTAAAGCCAGTTCCTGTTAATGTCGGCATAAGATTTAAAAACAGCTTTCTTTTCAATACAAAAAAACCGCTCATTGGATCCTTTAATGGAACAGGTAAAATTTTTTGTGATAATGCAATGCCACGATCCGATAAAAATCTCCTCCAGTAATTTGCCAATCCCTGATTACTGCCACCCGATACATGACGGCTGCCAACTGCAAAATCAAAATTTCTATGAATTACAGCCTCAAGCATATCTGGCAGTCGTGTCTCATCATGCTGCATATCTCCATCAATTACCGCTATATAATCAGCAGAAGAGGATAAGACACCATCAATCACTGCAGACGACAAGCCTCTTTTGTTAACTCTAAGTATTCCACGTGCCCTTATATCTTGTCTGGCAAGTTTTCTAATCTCTTCAATTGTACCATCCGGAGAATTATCATCGACATAAATAGCCTCCCATCGCCACCCTACCAAAGCCGTTTCTAAAGCTCTAAAAAGAGGAAGGACATTATTTTTTTCATTATAACACGGAACAATAATACTAACTTCCGCGCCCATCGCTTTTTCTGAAGCGGATAAATATTTCATTTTTCAATAAAAGTTTACATTTGATCATCAAACATTTATTTGGATATATCTGGATGATCGTATTCCAATGGAACGCCATGTCGATTAAAGCTGGTATGAATAACTTGTAATGTCTGAACCCTGGCAATGTGAGGATGCGTTATCAATTCATGCGTTATTCTATTTTCATCTTCGGTATTTCGCGCAATAAAACGAATTAAAAAATCAACGCCACCACGCACCATATGACATTCCCTTACCTCGGGAATATCCGCCATTTCTTTTTCAAATTCTTTTAATATGGCCTCTTTTTGACTATCAAGACCAACCAGCACAAATACTGATAGGCACCATCCTACAGATTTCATATCTATATCCGCATGATAACTTTGAATAACCCCCATCGTTTCCAGACGTCTTACCCGCCTTAAGCAGGGGGGAGCAGAAATACCAACTCTTTGTGCCAATTCAATATTTGTTATTCGCCCATCTTTTTGAAGCTCATCTAAAATGAGCCAGTCAATTTTATCAAGATCCGCTGCCTGATTCATAAATCGATTATCCTACCAAAACTTTCACTTTATATAATTTAACAATTTATTCTTTAAACAATAGTTTCTTATTATACTATAGATGACTTATATATAAAAAATCTTTGTAATAATAGGACGAATAATATGGGTGAGACATTTCTTACGGATTTATTAATTATTGGGGCAGGCCCGGCAGGATACACAGCAGCAATCTATGGAGCCAGAGCAAATCTAAGCCCAACTCTCCTAACTGGATTACAGCCCGGTGGTCAGTTGACCATTACTAATGAAATCGAGAATTTCCCTGGTTTTGCTGATCCCATACAAGGCCCCTGGTTGATGGAACAGATGGCTCAACAAGCCATAAATGTTGGCGCCAAGATTATCAATGACAGCGTAACAAGGTGCTCCCTTCAACAAAAACAAAAAGAAAATAACTATTTCATATTGCAAACCGATATGGGAAATACCTACAAAGCAAAAACCGTCATCATTGCTACAGGTGCCCAAGCCCGTTGGCTAGGTCTTGAGGCTGAAGAAAAACTGCAGGGATTTGGTGTTTCCGCCTGTGCAACCTGTGATGGATTTTTTTATCGTGGTAAACAGGTTGCGGTAATTGGTGGAGGAAATACCGCTGTTGAAGAAGCTCTTTATTTAACCCATCATGCAGCTCATGTTTTCCTCATTCATCGTCGCAACAGTTTACGGGCGGAAAAAATCCAACAAACACGCCTCATGAAAAATCCAAAAGTTACGATTATCTGGAATAGCGTTGTAGAGGATATTTTAGCGGAAAGTAATCCTCCTTCTGTTACAGGACTTACATTAAAAAATACACTTACAAAAGAAATAAGCCAATTGCCTATTGATGGTGTTTTTATAGCAATTGGTCACACACCAAATACAGAACTTTTCAAAAATCAAATTGATCTTGATGAGGAAGGCTATATACAAACAACACCGGGAACGACAAAAACATCTGTTCCTGGCATATTTGCCGCTGGAGATGTTCAAGACAAAATCTACCGTCAAGCGATCACCGCAGCAGGTTCAGGGTGCATGGCTGCACTTGAAGCTGAACGTTTCCTTTCCGCCTCAGAAGGATGAATATCGAAAAATAGAGGTCAAATATCTGGATTTTCTTAATAGTCGTAGTGTATTCATACAATACGATGATACTGATCATCCAGTCTTACAATATCACTTTCATCAAGATAAGAACCAGATTGTACTTCAATGACAATTAGAGGTATGTCACCCGCATTTTTCAATCGGTGCACCATTCCCAGAGGAATGTAAACACTTTCGTTTTCATGCAGAAATATAACTTCATCTCCACGGGTTACCTCAGCAATACCGGAAACAATAACCCAATGTTCTGAACGATGATGATGTTTTTGCAGAGAAAGCTGCGCTCCAGTTTTTACAATAAGCTGTTTGACAAGAAACCGTTCTCCATGTGCCAACGTTTCATAATGCCCCCAGGGTCGATAACATTGGTTATGCCGAATAGCCTCCTGTTGTTTTACAGCATTCAATTTTTGAACAATTTTCTTAACATTTTGCGATTTGTTTCGATCAGAAACCAAAACGGCATCTTTTGTCACAATTACAACAACATTATCTATATCATTAACAGCCGCTACCATTTCTTCAGAACGAATATAGCTATTATGCGTGTTTTCTAAGAATACATTCCCTATAACCACATTCCCTGACCGATCCTTCTGGCTTACATTCCATAATCCATTCCAGCTTCCGATGTCTGACCAGACAAGATCGGCAGATACTACGACCATGGCTTTTGTTTTTTCGGCAATGGCATAATCTATTGAAAGATCAGGGACCTTTATGAAATCATCATATAATATACGCTCGAAATATAAATCTGACTGTCTATTGTCAACAGCCTTTTTAACCAAGGATAGTAATGTTGGGGTATAACGTTTCATTTCCTGCAACATCGTTTGTGCAGAAAACATGAACATGCCCGAATTCCATAAATATCCTCCCGTCTCAACCATTAGCTGAGCCTGTCGAATATCAGGTTTTTCAGTAAAAGCCTTTACGGCATAAATATTCTTGATCTTATCAATAACTGTACCTTTCTCAATATATCCATATCCTGTTTCTAAACGTGTAGGTTGAATGCCGAAAGTTACAATTTTCCCGTTTTGTGCAAAAGCGGCTGTCTCTTCTACCAATTTCACCAGTTTTGGAACATCTTGAATATATGCGTCTGCCGCCATTACCCATAAAATTGTCTGAGCATCCAGTTCATTCGCCAACAAACTTGCAGTTGCTATGGCTGGTGCTGAATTTCGTCCAACCGGTTCCAAAACAATACGGGCATTTTCAACGCCAATTTCTCTCAATTGCTCTGCAATCAAGAAACGATGATCCTGATTGCAAATAACGATTGGCTCTAAAAAAATATCCCCTTTACCGCGTAAAACCGTGTCTTGAAACATGGATTTTTCAGTAATAAGGGGCCATAACTGTTTAGGGAAACTGGCACGAGACAGGGGCCATAACCGACTACCCGTGCCTCCTGACAAAATAACAGGAACAATTTTCATTATGGATGTATCCTGCATTGCTGTTTCCCTTTATAATGTTTTAAAATTTTATTGCTGATTTATCCTTTCCCTTAATTCCTTCCCCGTTTTAAAAAAGGGAACATATTTTTCCTCCACAGTTACAGTTTCCCCTGTCCGAGGATTTCTTCCCGTACGGGCTTTACGATTTTTTACAAAAAAGGCACCAAAACCACGAAGCTCAACCCGATCACCCCTCGCCAGCGTTGTCTCTATTTCATCAAAAACTGTTGAAACAATTTCCTCAATATATTTCAACATTAAATTAGGATGTTCGGATGCAATTTCTAATATTAGTTCAGATTTAGTCATTAACTCACTCAAATGTTATTATAGCTTATAATGATTCTTTTATGGGTGCCAAATAGCTAAAATACCACCAAAATTTTCATTTTCCTTATAAAAAATTTGATTGGCAATTGTTTTTAACGAAAAATTCATGATCGATTTGCCGCCAAGCCCAAACCAGTTTTCACTTTTATCTTTTTTTAATGTAACAACTTCAATGTCTGTTGGAAGATGATATGTTTTGATCATCCATTGTTTCGCATCCTCTTCATTACCAATCTGGTCGACCAGTCCCAATCTAACGGCTTGCTGACCACTATAAGGTCGCCCATCCCCCAATTCCTTGACACGGGCAATATCCATATGTCGCCCTTCAGCAACCATATTCGTAAACTGATCATAAAAATTGCCAATCAATCCCTGCAGCATTTTTTGACCGGCTGGAGACAAGGGTTTGACCATTGACGGCTGACCCTTTAAAGGACCTGAAACAAGCTGATCAAATGAAATACCGACCTTGTCTAACAACCCAGAAAAATCAGGAGATTCCATAATGACGCCAATTGATCCGGTTAAGGTAGAATTAAATGCAAAAATACGTTTTGCAGGTACTGAAATCATATAGCCTGCTGAAGCTGCCACACCTCCCATTGAAACAACAACAGGTTTGGTTTTTGAGAATTTTAACAGCGCATCATGTAACTGTTCCCCGCCGGTAACCGCCCCACCAGGACTGTTTACATAAAGGATCATTCCCTTGACAGATTTATCCTTTAAAGCAGTATTGATCAGGGTTACCTGTTTGGAAACATCATTTCCAATAACACCCTCAATTTTCAATTTCACCAAATGCGCGTCATGATTACCAAGCCTCTTCGTTATTAATTTGGCAGAACCTGCCATTATCGATAAAACAAACAGACAGACAGCAAATAAACGCCATAAAACCAATTTGCGTTTCATCTTTTGCCGTTCCATTAATAAATCACTATCCACGTAAATTCATTCTCCACTTTTTAATAAAAGCATCAAATCTATCAATCTAAAATTTATAACGATCACGAAGCAAACAGTCAAAACATTATATAAAAATTACTTAATAGGGTTCTATTTTGTCTTAAGAGGCCTCTCTTCTCCCTCTCCTTACACTGCGAATATCACTGATGGTATTTTTACGACCAAGACCGATTTCTCGAGCCAGACTGGAACGACGTTCAGCATAGTTGGGGGCAACCATTGGATAATCAGGAGGCAAATTCCAACGTTCACGGTATTGTTCAGGTGTTAAACCATAGGCACTCTGAATATGCCGTTTCAACATTTTCAATTTTTTACCATCTTCGAGACAAATGATGTAATCCGGAAATACAGACCGTTTTACAGGAACAACAGGCTGTAATTTTTCTGCATCATGACCATTTTTTTCAATTGAGGAAAGCGTTTGATATACCTGACGAATAAGTTCAGGCAATTGTTCGGCCTCCACTGAATTATTGGATATATGTGATGACACAATCTTGGACGTCAATTGTAATAATGATATTTTCTTGTCTTCTAATTCCATTTTTATTCACCAAATAATTTTTTAAATTCTAAAATAAATAAAGTATATCAAATACTTCATGTTAAAATAATTTAATATCGAATAATACTTAGCATTATTTTTTGAAAATTAAAGAAGATAATTAATAAAATATGCACAAATGTTAATAGTAACTTACTTATGATCAATAATTATGATATTGCTGTACAATATATTGAATAACACTATTTGCAAAAACAATGAGTAACTTCGGAATTAAAAGAATTTTAATTTTATCTTTGATAACAATATTGTTATGCACAACAAATTGTAAAAATAATACACCTCACAATTCTACCGGTCCCTATATAGGGATCAATAATGGGGTTCAACCATAATAATAAAATCTATAATATTACGAATTATAAATATTTAACCATGATAGCAGGAAAATATCATTTTTGATATTCATTTATTTATTCAAACATGGCGGAGAAAGTGGGATTCGAACCCACGGTACAACAGAATTGCACAACGGTTTTCGAGACCGCCCCATTCGACCGCTCTGGCATCTCTCCATAAACAGAAACAACCATGATTTTTTATAAAACCAACGAATATATAATCTATTCCTTCAAAGAAAACCAGATAAAATATTCAAACTTAACGGAATTATGAAAAGAAATTTATTAAACAATTTGTATTTATTTAAATAGCTTATTGACTTTTTACTTTAAAAATCAATATAAACAAGACTTCACAATAAATATATTCCTGTTTTGTGGGATATTGATAAAAAGAAACTAAGTTAGATTTTCTAACAAGAGTTTGAAAAATTAAAGGGTTTATTATGTTCGCAATCATCCGCACAGGTGGAAAACAATATCGCGTTACACCTAATATGGTTCTAAAAGTTGAAAAACTGGATATCGAGACAGGTAATACAGTCACATTCACCGAAGTTTTAAGTGTCGGTAATGAAGGAAACTGCACAATCGGAACACCTGTTGTTGAAGGTGCCAGCGTTAAGGCAACAGTTGTTGCGCAAGATCGTCTTAAAAAAGTCATTATTTTCAAAAAACGTCGCCGTCAAAACAGCCGTCGTAAAAACGGACACCGTCAACCTGTAACAGTTTTACGAATCACTGAAATCAACGCTGCTTAGTTCTAGCCTAAACAGACCATATTGATATTTTTAGAATAGGAGAAAAAAATGGCCCATAAAAAAGCCGGAGGTTCATCCAGAAACGGACGCGATACCATTGGACGTCGTCTTGGCGTTAAGAAATTTGGTGGACAGCATGTTGTTGCTGGAAACATTATCGTTAGACAACGCGGTACAAAAATCAAACCAGGTCAAAATGTCGGTTTAGGTCGTGATCATACCATTTTTGCCCTTATTGATGGAAATGTACGATTTGAAAGCCGTTCAAAAGGTAACGTACATGTTTCTGTGGATGCAATCAGCAACGCTGCAGAATAGATCAAAATATACTTAAACAATTTTAAGTATTGACTATTATACGAAGGGTCGATTCAATAAGAATCGGCCCTTTTATTTTAAAGGTTTTAGAACATGAAATTTCTAGATCAAGCTAAGATCTATGTTAAATCAGGAAATGGAGGCGATGGTGCGGTCGCCTTTAGAAGAGAGAAATATATTGAATTTGGTGGTCCGGACGGAGGCGATGGCGGACGTGGTGGCGATATCATTTTTGAGGCAGTTGACAATTTAAATACTTTGATTGATTTTCGCTATACCCAACATTTCCGTGCCAAAAAGGGTCAAAATGGATCCGGTGCCAATAAAACTGGTGCAAATGCAGAAAATATCTGTATTAAAGTTCCCATAGGCACACAAATATTTTCCGAAGATAAGGAAACCTTGCTTGCAGACCTAAATAAAAAAGGTAAAAAAATAGTTCTTTGTCGGGGAGGAGATGGAGGATTTGGCAATACACGTTTTAAATCCAGCACAAACCGGGCACCCCGTCATGCTGATAAAGGTTGGCCTGGAGAAGAACGTTGGGTCTGGTTGCGATTAAAGCTTATTGCCGATGTAGGATTAGTAGGCTTACCCAACGCAGGAAAATCAACCTTTCTTTCTGTTGCCTCTGCTGCCCGGCCAAAAATTGCCGATTATCCGTTTACAACCCTGCATCCACAACTGGGAATGGTAAGATTGTCACCAACTGAGGAATTTGTCCTAACAGATATACCCGGTCTCATTGAGGGGGCCCATGAAGGCAATGGATTAGGTGATCGTTTCCTAGGACATGTTGAACGATGCAGTATGCTATTGCACCTTATCGATGCAACATCTGATGATGTTGTCAACAACTGGAAAATTATTCGCAATGAATTGGAATCCTATCAAACGGAACTTGCCAATAAACGGGAAGTGATTGGACTTAATAAAACTGATCTGCTTACCCCTGAAGAAATTCTGCAAAAACAAAAAGAACTGGAACAAGCAAGTGGACATAAGGTTTTCCTTCTTTCAGGGGCTACCCATAATGGGGTGAAAGAAATTTTATTTTATTTACAGAACTACATAACAAAATATAAACAGGATATAATTTTAAAATCAAAACATTTCAGTCCTATATAATGAAAAATCTACATCTTAACCAAGCCCGCAGAATTGTCATAAAAATTGGCAGCGCCTTATTAATTGACGGGAAAAATGCTTGCGTTCGTCAATCATGGCTAGAAAGCCTGATAGAGGATATAATCCATTTACGTCAGCAAAATTGCCAGATTTTAATTGTATCTTCGGGTGCGATCGCTTTGGCACGTTACAAGTTAAAATTAAATCGATATAAGCTTCGCCTCGATGAAAAACAGGCTGCCGCCGCAATAGGTCAAATCAAACTGGCTCAGACCTGGCATGAGGCTTTCGCTGCCCATAAAATCACAACTGCACAAATTTTATTGACTCTGGATGATACGGAAACGCGGTTACAATATAGCAATGCCCGTTCAGCCATTGAAACACTTTTGAAATTAAACTGCATTCCCATCATTAACGAAAATGATACCGTTGCCACTTCCGAAATTCGTTTTGGAGATAATGATCGGTTGGCAGCAAGAGTTGCAGAAATGGTCAAAGCTGACCGGCTTATCCTTTTCTCGGATATTGACGGGTTATATACCGCAGATCCCAAAACCAATCCATCAGCCAAGCATCTTGCCTCAATTCCTGAACTTACTCCACAAATTTACGCCATGGGAGGCAAGGCGCCAACTGGATATTCATCAGGTGGCATGGCAACAAAACTGGCAGCCGCAAAAATAGCCACAACTGCAGGATGTGCCATGGCAATCGCTTATGGAAAACTGCTTCATCCTCTCAAGGCTCTTCAAGAAGGAGCAAGATGTTCATGGTTTCTTCCCAATCGCAAACCCTATCCTGCCCGTAAACGCTGGATTGCTGGAAGCATCTCGACCAAAGGCACTATTTTTATTGATAATGGCGCGGAAAAAGCATTGAAAAACGGAAAGTCTTTATTGCCTGCCGGTATTATCAAAGTTGAAGGCCATTTCCAACGGGGAGATATCATTAAAATTGCCAACAAGAATGGAAAAATTGTCGGAAATGGTATTTCTGCTTATGATTCTTCAGAAATCACTCAAATTATAGGTCTTCAAACTGATAAAATTAATTCCCAACTGGGCTGGGACGGCCCCAATGAGGTTATCCATCATGATGATATGGTGATTATTCCCCCACTTACAGCGGCGGCCAGCGTAAAATAGGTTCTTTACGTTTTTTTAAATTAATAATCTCCTTTTTTTCATCATGAGAAGAGGGAGGGTCATATAATCCCCCCTCCCCATTTTCTACATAAATTTTCTGAGCCTGCTTATCAAAGTTATTTTCCGGTTTCTTAACCTCTACCTTACCAATATTCTCACCGGATTTATTCAGGGATAACCGCGATACATCACATGAATTCTGATTTGAAATATCAGAAGCTGCAAAACGCTTTTTCAAGGCAGGTAAGGGATAAACATAATTTTCAGGCTCATACAATTTTTTTTCTGAATTTTCTATTTTACCTGCTTTTTCTGTATCATCTCGATGATTGGCAACCACTTGTATTTTAGTTTCCGAACGAGGCCGCAAATCAGCCGTGCGCTTTAACAAGATACGTAATTGGGCCTGAATATCCTCCATTTGTTGACTTAAATAATTTAAACGTCCTTTTAGCCCAAAAACAGCAAAAGGCATAAACAAAAAACAAATTCCAAAAGTAACAGTCAATATTAGGATAACAAACTGCGCCCAAGAAGGGATCCACTCTGGAAAAGTTAAATTCATGATATTATTTCAACAATTTTATTAAATCTATATTCTACTACATACCCAATGCACGACGATAAACATCAAAAAGGGTTTCCTGTTCTTCCACTTCAGCAGGCTCCTGTTTACGTGCCCGAATTATCCTTCTGATTACGGGAACGTCAAATCCCGCCGATTTTGCCTCAGCATAAATATCTTTGATATCATTTGCCAACCCTTTTCGCTCCTCTTCCAAACGCTCGATACGTTCAACAATTGTCCGAAGACGATCAACGGCGATCCCTCCGACTTCGGGTTTATTATCAAATTCATTCATCCACTTTTCCTATTTTGATTTTTTTAAAATATATTTAAAGCTGTTTCTATTCATTACGTAACCCTGCATGCCAGGTCAATCGCCAATAGCCTCAGAATATGAAAATTTTAATCCTTTGAAAATTTAAAGAATATTTTTTCCTGTTTTGAAAACCATGTTACTATCAAAAAAAATATTACAGAGTAGATTCACAAAATATATACGATTCAAAATAATATTCAAAAATTAAACTTTATAGAATGTAGAGAGACCAAATTTATGGAACAGACACAAGCCTATGCACCTTTTGATATTATCATTTTTGGGGCAACAGGCGACCTAACTGCAAGGAAATTATTACCCGCATTGTATTATCGTTATCTGGACAAACAAATTCCACCCCAAACTCGTATTATCGGTACAGCAAGATCACCTTTGACAGACGACGATTTTAAAAAACGCATTCATGACGGATTGGTTGAATTTGTTCAAGAATCCTATCAAGATCCAGAAAATATTAGAAATTTTTTAAATCTTATTTCCTACGTCAGCTTAAATGGTGCAGAAGCTGATAGCAACTGGCCAGAACTGCAAGCGAAATTCGAACATAACAAGGCTAATGATATTCGCATTTTTTATTTCGCGACTGCACCAAGATTGTATGGTGATATTTGTGACAATCTTGCATTGAAAAAACTGATCACTCCGACAACCCGTATAATCCTTGAAAAACCTATTGGAACCTCGTTAAAAACTGCCGAAGAGATCAACCAGCGTGTTGGCAAGCATTTCCCTGAAAATAATATCTACCGTATTGATCATTATCTTGGCAAGGAAACTGTTCAGAATGTTATTGCCCTTCGTTTCGCCAATCCAGTTTTTGAACGGCTTTGGAATTCGGATGCCATTGACTACGTCCAGATTACAGCTGCTGAAACCGTAGGAGTGGGTAAACGGGGTGGATATTATGATGGAGCTGGCGCATTAAGGGATATGGTTCAGAACCATCTTTTACAGGTTTTATGTATGGTGGCCATGGATCCTCCCATTTCATTAAATGCCGATGACCTGAGAAATGAAAAGTTAAAAGTCCTTCGTTCTTTAAAACCCATGACGGAACAGGATATCAAGAATAATACTGTTCGCGGCCAATATACATCATGCATTTACAAAAATGAAAAAATACCCGGATATCTTGAGGATCTTGGTAAGGATCAAAGCAATACAGAAACTTTCATTACTTTAAAAGCCGAAATCAATACCGCCCGTTGGGGAGGTGTACCATTTTACCTGAGAACAGGAAAGAGGCTTGCAAAAAAGGTCAGTGAAATCATTATTCAGTTCAAACCCTCCGCCTGGAATCTTTTTGCCACGCCACCAAAAGCGAACCGTCTTGTGATTCGTATTCAACCAGACGAGGGTGTTTCATTATCCCTGCAAATCAAGGATCCACAAAAAACCTATACGAATTTACGCAGCACCTCAATCAATATCGAATTTCCTACAGCCTTTCATATCCGCTACCCCGATTCATATGAAGGGCTTTTGATGGATGTCGTCAAAGGGGATCCCATTCTTTTCATCCGTCGTGATGAAGTCGAAGCTTCATGGCGCTGGATAGAACCCATTCTTGATGGTTGGGCAAAAAATCTAACCCCACTGACATATTATAAGGCTGGTAGCTGGGGACCACAAGAAGCTCTTGACCTATTAGATCGGGCAAATCATGTTTGGCACGAAAATATGACAGAATAGTGATTGTTGATCACCATGATTTTATCAATTCAAGTCATGGTGGTTAAAAAACTGCATTTAAAGATAAAAAATTTAATCCATAAGATGGATAGATGTTAATGAATTTTTACTTATTAATAACTACCTAAAAATTATTTATAGAATGAATTCATAGCTTTTGTTTTTATCTTTTCCATTCTAATTTGATGATCTTTGCAACGACTTCATTTTGAATTAAATAAAGTCTTAATATTGATTATCCAATTCCATTTTTTAACTTAATTATATAATTCCATTATTTAATCAATCTGAAAAACTGATGACAAAATCCGATAGACCTGCATTTTCTCCATCAAGAAACTCTTTAAAGAAAAGGATAATACAACGCGTGATTGTTGCGCTACTCTTATCTGGCGGTATTATTTTTTGCCAAGAAATGGGTTGGTTAAATCAATTGACCGATCAGTTTGTAAGACAGAAAATCGACTGGTCTAATAATCAATCTGTAATAAAATATCTAAAACAGACCATCACAGATAAAAATCTAACAGAAATCCCTCTTAGATGCTTAATTCCCGTGATCAACAATGATGATGGATCAACAATTTTAAATGTTGAAATTCATGAAAAACACAATCAGGAATGTCTGAATACAAGAAAGAATTTTTCGATAATTTTCACCTTTCGTGTTAATAGGCAAAATGGTAATATACAAATTGATAAAAATACACCCAATCATTTTTATCCGCTTCATTAAATAATCATTATATCAACTTTCATAATGAATCAATCTTCCTCTCCCCCTACTGTACCACGTCGTAGTTTCCTAACCCTGCTTACCGCAAGTTCAGTAACGGTAGGAGGTGTGGTTTGCACATGGCCTTTTATAAACAGTTTAAACACTCAAAATACCACCATCACTCATAATTACACGGATGTTGATATTTCCTCGCTTAAAGAGGGTCAGCAAATTACCGTTATGTGGCAGGGACATGCTGTATTTATTCTTCATCGTCCAGCCAAAACACTTGCACTTTTACAAGACAAGGAACTTTTGATCCGTTTACGTGATCCAAGCAGTAAAGAGTTGCAACAACCTCCCTATACAAGAAACTGGCACCGATCAATTCAGCCAGAAATTGCGGTTTTGATTGGTGTATGCACGCATCTCGGATGTATTCCGAGCCTTAATTTGGGAAATTCACTTGGCGGATATTACAATTGTGCGTGTCATGGATCTAAATTTGATTTGGCGGGAAGAGTATATAACAATGTGCCAGCACCTTATAACCTTCCCGTTCCCCCCTATAAAATTTTAAAACCCGGAATTCTTCGTATTGGTGAAAACCCAGAAGGGGAAAATTTTAGTTTCACATCCATAATGCAGCTTTAAAATCATTCACCTGTTGGATATTTTATAAAATCATCTTGCTTTTTGCACAAAATAGCGACATCTTAACACCATCAGATAGCCAGATGATCGCTATTTACATGATCTGCATCGTAAATAGAGGAAAGTCCGGGCTCCACGGAAAAACGGTGCCAGTTAACGACTGGCGAGGGTGACCTTAGGGAAAGTGCCGCAGAAAACAAACCGCTTGCCAATTTATTTATAAATGCAAGTAAGGGTGAAAAGGCGTGGTAAAAGCACACCGCATGACTGGCAACAGGAATGGCATGGTAAACCCCACCGGGAGCAAAACCTAATAGAGGTAACAGATTTACAGTTAAATCAGGGTTTTTCCGCCCTGTTACCTGGGTTGGTTGCATGAAATACGGTGCGAATCGTATTCAAGATGAATGATCGTCATTTATGTTTCATAAAAACAGAACCCGGCTTACACGCTATCTGATTTTAATTTTATCCATAAATTTCCATTAAGATGCAAAACTATAATTTTTACGGCATTTTAACGATACTTCATATACATCTCAATCATGATTTTATGAAATAAAAGTGATTTCCAACGTAATTATTTGACCTCCCATATTTACCCATGATATCCCAAAGGCTATAATGTAAAACAAAAGCAAAGATCAATAATCAATTCAAATTAAATCTGGGATAGCCTGTAATGAATTTGTTCCTTGGATCACATCAAAATCGACTGGATGCCAAAGGAAGAGTATCTATTCCAGCAAATTTCCGTTTAAATTTACGCAAAGAAAAAACCACCAAGGAAGAACTTTCCTTTATTCTTCGCCCCTCTCATACTTTACCCTGTATCGAAGGATGGCCATTTGCCATTTTCAACAAACTGACCGCCGTATTGGATGATGTCAACATTCTTTCAACGGAACATAATGACCTCGCAACCCTTATTTACGCTCAGGCCTGGCCTATTGAAGTTGATCGTGAGGGAAGGATTATCCTTCCTGATATTCTAAAACAACATGCCAACTTGACCAATAAGGTTACTTTTATGGGACTTGGGACAATTTTCCAAATTTGGGAACCTGTAGCCGCACAAAAACATTATGAATCCGTGCTTAAACGAACAAAAATGGTCATTCTGCCACACGCCGCCAAGGCTAAAACTGAGCAAGCGGACCAATAATCATGGCCGACAATTATTCAGCAATTGATATCAATGGTCATTTCCCCGTCATGCTTAACGAAGTAATTGACCTTTTACAACCAAAATCCGAAGCGGTTTATATTGATGCAACCTTTGGTGGAGGTGGGTACAGCAAGGCCATTCTTTCCGCTGCCAATTGCAATGTATGGGGGATTGATCGTGATCCCGATGCCATCAGGCGAGGACAAAAAATTGTTGACGACTATCCCACGCTTCGTCTTTTACAGGGAAATTTTGCTCAACTTGAAACGCTTGCTCATGAAAATAACATCCAATCTTTGGATGGTATTGTTCTTGATCTGGGAGTTTCCTCTTTTCAGTTGGACGAGGCAGAAAGAGGTTTTTCATTCCGGTTTGATGGACCGCTGGATATGAGAATGAGTAAATCTGGAAAAACTGCGGCTGATCTCGTTAACCAGTTGTCCGAAACCGAATTGGCAGATATTTTATGGTATTATGGTGAGGAACGTTTCTCACGTCGTATCGCTCGAGCCATTATTCAGGATAGACTTGAAAAACCTTTTGAAACAACACAACAACTGGCAAACCTGATTAAAAGGGTTGTTCCGTCCAAAAAAAATGAAATTAATCCCGCAACTCGATCTTTTCAGGCGCTAAGAATTGCCGTCAATGATGAATTGACACAAATCAGGCAAGTCTTAACAAGTGCACTTTCCCTTCTTAAACCAGATGGAAAACTGATTGTTGTCTCATTTCATTCCCTGGAAGACCGTATTGTCAAAGAAATCATGAATCAGGCAACTGGCAATATTGCAGGTCCTTCAAGACATCATCCTCAATCCCTACATCAAAAATCCGAACTGATTAAGTTTGAAGCCCTAACCCATAAGCCTCTTCGCCCTTCAAAACATGAAGCCCTTTTAAATCCCCGTTCACGAAGTGCGAAATTACGTGCCATTAAACGTCTTGCAGGGCAGAAAACAAGGAGTATATCCTGATGATAATCCGTCCATTAACGTTATTTTGCTCAGTACTTGCCGGCCTATCTGGAATGATCCTGTACACTCAAAAACATAAAACCACCGTACTGGATCATCAAATCGCCAAGATTGTGCATGATACGGAACGGCTAAAAGCCCGGACGGCAATGTTACGGACAGAATGGACTTTACTTAATCAGCCTGACCGTTTAAAAACTCTGGCCAACAACTTTCTGCCAAAATTGCACCCTTTGGCTCCCACTCAATTTGTACAAATGTCATCCTTGCTCAATGTGCTTCCTCCCATTCAAAAGGAACAGATCGAGGATAAAACACGCAAACAGCTGCTCCTTGCGGTCGCTGATAATCATGGACAAACCTTGAATAACCCTGATGACAAGCCCGAACCTGCTATTGTTTCAAGTAATACGACCAGACAACATCATGACTCCCCAACAAAACCGAGCACTTCGGATGAAGAAAACCAATCTGCATCCTTCAATTCCCCTTCCAGAAAACCCGAAATCTACACTGCTAAAAAAACGAACAATACAATTGATTCCTCTGATGATATTTTAAATAAAAACATAAAAAAACCTCCTATCAGAACCAAACCTGTTCAAAATGTTAGGGATGATGAAGAAAATCTAGCAACCAAAGATTTCCCTGATATCCCACGAATTGATAAAAAAAATATCAAAACAACAGCCTTAATCAAAAAATCTGCTCATAAACCTGCAGTTCGACCTGCATTTTCAATTGCTGACAGTTCTGAGCCGATGTCAATTGTAAAAGAAAAGAATAACAATGGCACCATTGGTAAAAAGGAAATACACACCGTCGTAATAACCAGTACAAAACCAAAACATGCGACGCCGGTAAAAATCGCCCAAAACAGCAAACAAAAACAGCATTATCATTCTGAATCAGCCTTTGGAGACGACGCTGATGATTCCCTACCCGCACCTGTTCCTTTTTCTCAATGAATTCTATAAAGTTAAAATAAATGATAAATTATGGAAAAGGTTCACAAAAAGGTCAACCTTATAGACAATCTTTTGAAAAAAGAAAAAAAAATCAAAAAAAAAAAATTAATACCTATCAAATAGATAAAACCAGACTTCGCTTATTTATCACAGCATGCGGCTTCTGCGTCATTTATGGCGCGGTTATGCTAAAATTAATTTTCGCAACCATCATAGCACCTTTGCCCCCTCAAAAACAGCAAATCGCTCCCCAGGTTCCCCCAATTCCAATTAGCGATCCAAAAGGAACCATTGCTGGAGATTTTTCGTTACCTCAAATCCACAGAGCCTCTATTATTGACAGAAATGGACAGATTTTGGCCATTTCTCTCCCCGTGGCACAGTTATATGCAAATCCTGTCGAAATTATTGACCCTGACAATGTTGCTCAAAAACTGAAATCCATTCTTCCCAATCTTAATCTTGAAAAAACCACTCAAAGACTCTCGTCTAAAAAACAGTTTGTTTATATAGCTCGCGATATTTCTCCAAAACAGGAGATTGATATCAATAACCTTGGCATTCCAGGAATTTATTTTGAAAGTGGCGAACGCAGACATTATCCACTAGGACGATTGGCGGCCCATATTCTCGGCAGCGTGGATATTGATGATCACGGTATTGCAGGTATTGAAAAATATCTTGACCAGCGCTTGATGAATGATCATTCCTCTTTACGATTATCCATTGATACGCATGTTCAAACCGCGGTACAAGAAGAAGTGGAGGCAGCGATGCAAACTTTTCAGGCAGAAGCTGCATGCGGTATTATCATGGATGTTCATACCGGGGAAATTCTGGCAATGGTGAGTTTACCCGATTATGATGCAAATTTTTTCAATAAAGCCCCCCCAAATCAAAGATTCAATCGCGCCACAAACGGGATGTACGAACCTGGATCAACCTTTAAACTTCAAAACGCAGCTATGGCTTTGGAGGTTGGCGGGATACATATTTGGGACCGTTTTGCAACAGCACCAGTCAGGGTGGGTCGCTTTACCATTCACGACTTGAAAACAGATCATTTTGCTCCCTATCTTTCCTTACCTGAAGTATTGGCCTATTCCTCAAACCCTGCATCTGCACACATCGCCCTTGATGTTGGGGGAGAAAAACAGCGTGCCTGGTTACAAAGAATGGGTTTTTTAGCACGCGTTCCAATTGAACTACCCGAAGCAGGTCGTCCTTTGGTGCCTTCTGCCAGAAATTGGGGAATATCCACCATCATGACTGTCGCCTTTGGTCACGGTATCGCACAATCCCCTTTAGCCATTGTTCGAGGAACCGCGGCAACAGTGAATGACGGTTACCTGATCAGGCCCACTCTATTATCAAGACAGGATGAAACAATGCCTCCGGTAATTATTGATCCAACCTCATCTAGAACTGACATACCTGATGGAGAAAAAGTTATTTCCGATAAAAATTCCCTTATTCTAAGGAAAATACTTCGTTTAGATGTTACACAGGGAACGGGCAAAAACGCAGAGGTTCCAGGTTATTTTGTAGGAGGGAAAACTGGTACCAGTGAAAAAGTGGGAAAAGGTGGGGGTTATTTAAAACATGTCAATGTATCAGCCTTCACTGCTGTTTTTCCGATGAACAATCCCCGATATGCTGTCTATGTCATGCTGGATAGTCCAAAGCCAACCAAATTTACCCATGGCTGGACAACAGCCGGATGGAATGCGGCACCAACCGTATCCAAAATCATTGCACGTATTGGACCCATGCTTGGATTATTTCCAGATATAAAGAACGCCGGAAGGATAGATAATGAGTTATCCATTCCTTTACGTCCTGCAGTTCCTAGAGGAGTAAAAGCTCTCGGTCCAGGAAATGATCCGGGCGATCCTCGCCTTAATCGACAAACAAAATCCGCATTAAAAACAAAATCTAGACACAAAAATATATCATCCTCTTCCCCTTCAGAATAATCAGTTTCATTTTACCATGATTTCACTTGATACATTACGATCCTATATCAATATTCCCGATTATTTCCCCAATCATGAAATAAGGGGAATTGCACTGGACAGCCGGAAAGTGCAAAAAGATTTTCTTTTTGCCGCTTTGCCTGGAAATCAGCTTGATGGACAAGCATTCATTCAACAGGCCATTGAAAATGGAGCCAATACGATTCTCTTGACCAATGGGTCAAACATGGATTTGCCGAGCCAGTGCGTTCCCATTTACTGTGATAATCCCCGTCAAGTGATAGCAAAAATAACTTCCTTATTTTACCCGAAGTTACCCCATCATAAAATAGCGGTTACAGGTACAAATGGCAAAACAAGCACCGTCAATTTTGCCAGACAGTTATGGGAACTGGAAAATCTGAAATCCGCTTCAATTGGCACTTTGGGCGTTCTCAATAATGCTGGCTATCATTATACAGGACCGATATTAACCACACCTGACACTATTATTTTACATGAAATTATGCAAAATCTTGCCAAAAAACATGTAACACATGTTGCCATGGAAGCATCTTCACATGGATTGGCTCAATACCGGCTTGACAATATTGAATTAGAAGCGGCAGCTTTTACAAATCTAACCCGGGATCATCTGGATTACCATCACAGTTTTGAAGCATATTTTCAGGCAAAACAAAGATTATTTACAGATATATTACCATCAAATGCCATTGCCGCATTGAACAGTGATATGAATGCATCCGTTCTTGAAACATTATTAAATATAATAAAAAAAAGAAAACAACAATTGAGACTGGTTGGCATCAAAGGAAATTTTTTGCGTCTAAATCATGTTAAACCCTTACCCCATGGTCAGGAAATAACCTATAAAACAGCTTCAGGAAACCGTGTTACAACAACCCTTTCTTTACTTGGACGTTACCAGATAGATAATATTCTACTTTCTATGGCACTTATCGCAAAAGATTCTGAACATCTTGAATCCCTTGTTCCTCTACTTCCCAAACTAAAAGGCGTGAAAGGACGCATGGAACAGGCTGCCATCTTACCAAATGGGGCAACTGTTTATGTTGATTATGCCCATACACCTGATGCCTTGACCCATCTTTTACAATCTTTGCGTCCACATGTTCATCATGAGTTATATATTATATTTGGGGCAGGTGGGAACCGTGACAAAGGCAAACGCCCTCTGATGGCTCTTGAGGCGGGAAAATATGCAGACCATGTCATTATTACGGATGATAATCCCCGACATGAAAATCCCGCACTGATCCGTAATGAAATTAAAAAAGGTTTTCCACGGGCCGTTGAAATCGCTGGCAGAGAAGAGGCCATTGCACAAACAGTTAAAAAACTTCAACCTGGCGATATTTTAGTTATTGCTGGTAAGGGGCATGAACAAGGTCAGATTATCGGGAATATTATCCATCCTTTTGATGATGTAAAAATAGTACAGAAATATATGAGATATTTATGACATTCCTTTGGAACGAAACTGATCTTATCCAGGCCACTGGAGGTACCTTATCCATTCATCAGGCCATACATGGAACGGGTGTCTCCATTGACACCAGAACCTTGCGACCCGGGGATATCTTTATTGCCATTAAAGGTGAAAATAGCGATGGTCACGACTATATTCAACAGGCTCTTGCCAATGGAGCATCTTGTGTCATTGTCACGCATATTCCTTCCCAATTCAACAGTCAATTACCCTTTTTAATTGTCTCGGATACTTTTCATGCCCTTACAAAAATGGGGATTTATGCCAGACAGCGTTTTCATGGAAAAGCCATAGCGATCACTGGAAGTGTCGGTAAAACCACAACAAAGGAAATGCTTAAAAACGCTTTGCAGCCTTTTGGAAAAATTCATGCTGCCGAAGGTTCATATAACAACCATCTGGGCGTTCCTCTCACTTTGGCAAGACTTCCCTCTGATGCCGACTATTGTATCAGTGAAATTGGCATGAACCACAGTGGCGAAATAGCCCCCCTTGCTGCCATGGTTAAACCTGACATAGCAATTATTACTACGGTATCATCCTCCCATCTTGGATTGATGAAAACCCTGGATGCAATTGCCGAGGAAAAAAGCCAGATTATCACCGCTCTATCAAAAAACGGCATCCTTATTCTGCCTGAAACAGTTTATGATTTCACTTTATTTGAAAAACGAGCAATGCAATATCATGTTCATCTTTACAGAACAGGTTTATCAGAAAAGGCTGATTTTCAAATCCAGTCCATAAATCTTGGTGCAGATTATTCAATCTTCAAATTTAAAACAGTTAATGAAATCTTTTCCGTCTCTCTTGCGTCTCCCGGGCAACATCTCATTCATGATGCCTCCCTTGTACTCGGTGCAATATTCTCCTTGAAACTCGATTTGCAACAGGCAATTACCGCCCTGCATCAATTTACAGCTGGGTCAGGACGAGGAGAAATCTTACCTTTGATAGATAAAACAGGAATTCTTCTAGATGAAAGCTATAATGCATCAACCCTTTCAATTCAGGCCGCATTAAAAACCCTGACATTATTGAGTCCCAAACGACGTATCGCAGTTTTAGGGGATATATTCGAACTGGATGAATATAGCGAAAAGGAGCATCTCTCCTTGATTCCCAGTATTATACAGAATTCTGATCTTGTTTTTACTTGCGGCTCCTCAATGAAAATTGTATTTGATCAACTTCCCCGACCTATACAAGGGAAATGGTGTAAAAATGCAGAACAGTTAATCCCTTTCATTCATCAGCAATTGCAAGATCGAGACACTGTTCTGGTGAAAGGAAGTCATGGAATGCATATGGAAAAAATTGTTAGGGCGTTAACTCAAAAAATGAATCAAAGGAAAAATTAATGCTATATGATCTGATTATGCATCATGGGCTGGCCTATGCCTTTTTACTTAATCTTTTTCGTTATATAACATTTCGTGCTGTTGCCGCCTGTTTCACGGCTTTTTTCCTTAGCATTTGGTTGGGTCCCTATATAATAGCCAAACTTCACCAGATTCAGCGTGAAGGTCAGCCCATTCGTGCCCTTGGCCCGGAACGGCATTTGAAAGAAAAAGCAGGAACTCCTACTATGGGAGGAATTTTAATTTTATCCACTTTATTAATTTCAACGCTTTTATGGGCTGACCTGACCAACGGATTTATCTGGATCGTACTATTTGTCACCTTTGGATTTGGCCTGATAGGTTTTTTTGATGATTATAAAAAACTGGCAAAACATAACAGTGATGGATTAAGTAAACGCACACGTTTGGGCGGGGAATTTTTAATCTCACTGGTTGCAACTTATTTTTTACAACAACTGACCCCTTCAGGAATGGCCAATGATCTAGCGCTACCTTTTCTTAAAAATGTCCTTATTCCATTAGGCTATTTTTTCCCTCTTTTTGGGATGATTGTCATAAGTGGTTTTGGTAATGCGGTTAATTTCACGGATGGACTTGACGGGCTTGCCATTGTTCCAGTTGTTATCTCCTTTTTTGTTTTTGCGCTGATTGCCTATATTGTCGGAAATAGTGTTTTTACCGATTATCTACAATTGCATTTTATTCCTAAAACTGGGGAATTGGCCATATTCTGTGCTGCTGTCATAGGGGCAGGACTAGGATTTTTATGGTTTAACGCCCCTCCAGCTTCTGTTTTTATGGGGGACACAGGCTCTCTTTCATTGGGTGGCGCCATTGGATCTGTTGCCGTTGCCGTAAAACATGAGCTGGTCTTGTGTATCGTCGGCGGTTTATTTGTAATTGAAACGCTATCCGTCATTATTCAAGTCGCATGGTATAAAAAAACTAAAACAAGAATCTTTCTCATGGCACCTTTACATCACCATTTTGAAAAAAAAGGATGGGCCGAATCAAAAATTGTCATTCGTTTCTGGATTATTTCCATTATTTTAGGCATTATTGGTTTAGCAACATTGAAACTGCGTTAAAATGGATTTCCCAAAAGATTTATTCAAAAATAATCATTACGCCATTTTAGGGTTAGGTAAAAATGGCATTGCCGCTTCCCAACGTCTCTTGCAAATGGGAGCAACAATACAGATCTGGGATGATCAACCCAAAGCTCGTCAGCAAATCCCTGAAAAGTTAAAGCCCCATCTTGCACCTTTTAAAAACCTGGAAAATTTCAATGCCTTAATTTTATCTCCTGGTATTCCGCATTTTTTACCAAAACCCCACCCTGTTGCAGAACTTGCCCGGATGAATGCAATTCCAATTCTTTCAGATGCAGAGATTTTATATCAAGCTATCAAAAAATCAGGGTCCCGAGCACGTTTCGTGGCTATAACTGGCACAAATGGTAAATCAACGACCACAGTTTTACTAAACCATATTCTAACAGAAGCTAAAATACCATCTGTAGCAGGAGGTAATCTGGGACCGGCATCCCTATCCCTTCCATATTTGGAGAACGATGGTGTTTACATTCTTGAAATGTCCTCCTATATGCTTGAGCGCTTATCCAGTTTCAAGGCAGATATCGCATGCTTGTTAAATATTACGCCAGATCATATTGAACGGCATGGAGACATGAAAGGATACGTTCAAGCCAAATATCATATTTTTGATCATCAAAATCAACAGGATATGGCAATTATTGGAATAGAGGATGATTACTGTAAATCTATTGCGAAACGACTTGTCCAAAATGATATTCCGATTAAAAAAATATCTGGGAAAAAAGATATCAATGCCGATTTTTGGGTTGATCAGCATCTTCTGCAAGACAAGAAAGGCATTATTGCTGATTTAAATCAAGCAAGTCTTCTTCCTGGGCAACACAATGCACAGAATGCTGCGGCTGCTACGGCAATGGCCCTCGCTTTGGGCGTTGCACGGCAACAGATAGCGGAAAGTCTTAATTCTTTTAATGGACTTGCCCATCGACAGCGACCTGTCGCAACCATTGATTCAGTGACTTTTATCAATGATAGTAAAGCCACCAATGCAGATGCGACCTCGAAGGCACTTACCTGCTATAATAAAATCGTATGGATTGCTGGTGGATTGGCCAAGGCTAAAGGAATAGACGATCTTGCACCCTATTTTTCTAAAATAAAATTCGCTTTATTGATTGGTAAAGATGCACCACTGCTAGCAAAAACCCTAGATAGATATCACGTCCATTACCAGATTATTCACACACTTGATCAAGCAGTCCCTCTCGCTTTTGCATTTGCCAAACAACATCATATTCATACTGTAATTCTCTCTCCTGCCTGTGCCAGCTTTGACCAGTTTGATAGCTTTGAGGAAAGAGGGAATGTATTTATTCAACTTGTCAAGCAACTAGAAACATCATTCCGTCAATCCCTAAACGATTAGGAAATTTATCATGTCCAATATTTCCCGTCTCGATAATTCATTACTGGCACGATGGTGGCGAAATATCGATCATTGGATGTTGGGAAGTATCGGTTTGTTAATCGGGTTTGGCTATATTTTAATGCTGGCCGCCAGCCCTGCCGTTGCACAGAGAATTGGAGCATCACGAGACATGTTTATCTTTAAACAGATCATGTTCCTGAGCATTGCAGCCCTGATTATCATGGTTACCTCAATGCTGTCTGTGGAGGGGATAAAAAGACTTGGAATTATTGGAAGTTTTATCGCCATACTGGCAACCGCCTATACCCTTGTTCATGGTATGGAAATCAAGGGGGCCCGTAGATGGATTGCCTTACCAATGATGTCTGTCCAGCCTTCTGAATTTTTAAAACCCTGCTTTGCGGTTTTAACGGCTTGGTTTTTAACTCGTTGGAACAAGCGATTTTATATTCCTAATCTTCTCATAACTTTTATTTTTTATGGTGTTATCCTTTTCCTTTTAAAATCTCAACCCGATATCGGCATGCTTGTCGTAATTACCGCTGTTTTGCTAACCCAGCTTTTCGTAAATGGTCTCAACCTGTTTTGGGTATTTTCTGCTTTTGGGGCCATGATTGCCGCTTTTATCGGTGCCTATACCGTTTTTCCACATGTACGTTCTCGTGTTGAACGCTTTCTTCATCCCAATGTTGGTGATCATTATCAAATTGACACCGCTATGCGTGCGTTTGGAAATGGTGGAATGATGGGACGTGGACCGGGTGAAGGACGCGTGAAAGATCTCTTGCCCGATGCACATGCTGATTTTGTGTTTGCTGTTGCGGGTGAAGAATACGGAATGATTGTTTGCATGATTATTATTTTAATATTCTGTTTCATTGTTGTACGTTCTTTGTTAAAAATGATCAAGGAAGACAATCCTTTCATCATTTTGGCAACAACAGGCATCATTACCGGTTTTGGATTACAAGCTTTTATCAACATGGCCTCTACCCTTCACCTTATTCCAACAAAAGGCATGACCTTACCTTTCATCTCATACGGTGGTTCATCCGCCATGTCTGTTGCATTGGCCATTGGTATGGTGCTTGCTTTGACAAGACACAGGATAGAGGCCCCCAAATTTTCAAAAAATGGTTTCCAGCCATTCAGTAAGAGAAATTTAGTTCAATGAACAAACCTGCTATAGCCATTGCCGCAGGGGGAACAGGTGGTCATTTCTTCCCAGCCAAATCCCTTGCCCTACAGCTCACCAGACGAGATTATCCTGTGGTTTTTATGACGGATAAAAGGATTGAAGATCGAGAATTGGCTTCATGGCATGACATTCGTCAATTCGTTATTGATAGTGCTGGCATCAACAAAAAAACAATAATGAAAAAAATAGGCAATACCTTTTCCTTGATGAAGGGGATTATCGAGGCAAGAAAGATCCTGGTTCAGAATCACGTTTCTGCAATTGTCGGGTTTGGTGGATATCCTTCCATTCCGCCTCTTTTTGCCACACGATTATTGTCCAAAAAAAATAGACCTATCATCATTCTTCATGAAGGTAACGCAATTATTGGCAAGGCCAATGCCTTTCTTGCACCTTTCGCCACCAAAATAGCGACATCTTTTCCTGTCACGAAAGGACTTTCCAATTCTGATAAAATAGTAGTGACCGGTCTTCCCGTGCGACCTGATATCACCTCCCTTTATCCATCCGTTTATGAACCTCCTAAAGAAACAATTCATCTATTAATCTGGGGAGGATCTTTAGGAGCAAGAATTTTTGGTGAAATTGTTCCTTACGCTTTGGGAAATCTCTCTCTATCCTTACGTAAGAAACTGCGCATCACGCAACAGGTACGTCAAGAAGATATTGAAACAATAACCCGATATTATCAGAAAAACGAAATAAAAGCAAAGCTATCACCTTTTTTAACGAACATTGGAGATCTTTTGCAAAAAGCCCACCTAGTAATTGGCCGATCAGGAGGATCATCCACGGCAGAACTTGCCCTGACTAACCGTCCGGCTATTTTAGTTCCCTATCCCCATGCCGCCAACAAAGAACAGTATTATAATGCCCAAATTCTTGAGAAAGAAGGAGCGGCATGGTTGATTAATCAACCTGATTTTACTGTTGCAAACCTAACGCAATTAATTAATGATTTGTTCAGCCATCCAGAAAAATTGCAAAAAGCTGCCTTATCCCATAAAACTGCCTATCCCAATGCGGCAAAAAATCTGGCTGATTTAATAGAGCGATCTGTTGCAAATCTATCATCCTAACTTCATTTAACAAGAGCATTTTCATGAGATCCCTTCCTCTTTCAATTGGTATCATTCATTTTGTCGGTATTGGTGGTATTGGCATGTCCGGTATTGCTGAAACTCTACATTATCTAGGCTATCATATTCAGGGTTCTGATATTGCGGAAAACGCTAATGTGGAAAGACTGCGTAAATTAGGCATTCCGATCAAAATTGGTCATAGGGCGGAAAACCTTGGAAAAGCTCAGGTTGTCGTTGTCTCTTCTGCCATTAATAAAGATAATCCAGAGGTTATAGAAGCCAGGGCTCGTTTTATACCTGTTGTGCAAAGAGCGGAAATGCTTGCGGAACTTATGCGGTTACGCTGGTCAATTGCTGTGGGCGGAACTCATGGAAAAACAACAACTACAAGCCTTATCGCAACATTGCTCGAATATGCCAAACTTGATCCAACAGTTATCAATGGCGGAATAATTGAAGCATACGGTACCAATACAAGAATGGGATCTGGAGACTGGATGGTTGTTGAGGCAGATGAAAGTGATGGCTCCTTTCTTCGCCTCCCCGTTGTTATAGCAGTTGTTACCAACATGGATCCAGAACATATGGATCATTGGGGAACAGTCGAGGCCATGGAAGATGCCTATCAGCAATTTGTTTCCCATATCCCCTTTTACGGTTTTGCTGTCTTATGTATTGATCATCCCAGCGTCCAAAAAATGTTACCCCGACTTTCAGACCGTCGTCTCATTACTTATGGTTTTTCCCCACAAGCTGATGTGCGGGCGGAAAAGGTTATTATGGATAAGTTAGGAACAACATTTAACGTTGTCTTTACAGATCGGCAAAAACAGATCAATCGACATCTGGGTCCATTCCGTATTCCAATGCTCGGGCAGCATAATGTACAAAATGCCCTTGCCGCTATTGCCGTAGCCTTGGAAATGGATATCAGTGAAGACAACATTCGTTCTGCCTTTGCCGGTTTCAAGGGAGTGCAACGTCGTTTCACTCGTGTCGGGGAAGTCAACAAAATTACTATTATTGACGATTACGGACATCATCCCGTCGAAATTGCAGCGGTTTTGAAAGCTGCCAGACAGGCAACCACTCATAATGTCATTGCAGTCATTCAACCACACCGTTATTCAAGATTACAAAATTTATTTCCCGAATTCTGCTCCTGCATGAATGATGCCAGCACTGTCATTGTTTCTGATGTCTATCCAGCAGGAGAAACTCCTATTCCAGGTATCAATAAAGAGGCGCTTGTTGAAGGGTTGCGAGCGCATGGACATCAATCTGTCGTTGCATTGCCCCAACACGATCAATTGGCAGAAATGATTAATGCAATTGCCGAACCTGGAGATTTCGTTATCTGTTTGGGAGCAGGTTCCATTACAAATTGGGCCCATGCTTTGCCCGAACAATTAAAAGCCTTACAAAAAAAATGAAATAAAGGATAAAATTAATGTCTACGGGGCTTTTCACCAAAGAAGCAATTTCCGATTTATTACCCGAACTGAGGGGACGCGTAACCTACAATGCCCCGTTGAAAAACAGAAGCTGGTTTCGTGTAGGAGGTAATGCCGAAATCCTTATCAACCCCGCAGACACGGAAGATCTTGCCTATATTCTTAAAACAATGCCCTTGGAGTGGCCTTATTTTACCATAGGGGCCACCTCTAATCTTCTTATTCGTGACGGTGGGCTTCAAGGAATAAGTTTTCAATTGCGCAAGGGATTTCATGAAATTATTCCCGACCGTGAAGGACTTGTTGCAGGTGCAGCTTGTTTGGATATGACAATCGCGGAATATGCCGCCCAGCTTGGTTTAACAGGTATGGAATTCTTGAGTGGTATTCCCGGTAGTATTGGAGGGGCAGTCAAAATGAATGCAGGAGCCCATGGCTCCGATATTGCAACAATTATGGACTGGGCAGAAATACTTACTCGAAACGGAGATTTATTCCGTCTTTCCTCATCTGACCTAAAATTAAGCTATCGTCATTCTGTTTTACCACCCGATGGTATTGTCACTCGTGTAAGATTGCGGGGTAAACCCTGCAACAAAGATACCATACACAAAACAATGGACGAAATAAAAGCTCAACGCGAAAATTCACAGCCAATTCATTCAAGAACAGGTGGTTCCACTTTTCGCAACCCCTCACCGAATATTTCCTCTTACAAGGCCTGGGAACTTATCGATATGGTTAAAGGCAGAGGGCTTATCATGGGAGGGGCAAAAGTCAGTGAAAAACATTGTAATTTCTTAATCAATACAGGGGAAGCGACAGCTGGCGATCTTGAAAATTTAGGCGAGGAATTAAGAAAACGGGTTTTCAACGATTTTGGTATTGAACTTGAATGGGAAATAAAACGTATCGGAATACCTTATGCTCAAAGGGAAAATAAGTATGTTGGCTAAACGAGTAACCGTTCTGCGAGGAGGATTATCATCTGAACGAGAAGTCAGTCTGGCCAGTGGTGAGAATATAATCGAGGCATTGAATACGGCAGGCTATGAAGTAACGGATTTAATCGCCAACGATAATTTAAATGAAATTGTCAATTCACTGACCAAAAACCGTCCCGATGTTGTTTTTAATGCTCTGCATGGAAACTTTGGCGAAGATGGAGCCATTCAGGGTGTTTTGGAATGGTTGAATATACCCTACACCCATGGAAATATATGTTCCTCAGCAATCGCGATGAATAAAAAGATTACCCGTATTTTACTTCATGAAGCCGGTCTTCCGATAGCTAAAGGTAAATCTGTTCCTATCACGCTGTTGGATTCAGGGGATCCCTTTCCTGTTCCATATGTGGTAAAACCCATTCAAGAAGGATCATCTGTAGGTGTTCATATCATCCAATCAAACGATGCCAGTATCCGACAGAAACAACGTGAAAAAATCATAAAGGAATGGATCTTTGGTCAAGAGGCTCTGATTGAACAATTTATTCCAGGAAAAGAACTAACAGTCTGCGTGCTTGATGACAAAGCCCTTACCGTAACCGATATATCATCTGGAACAAATATTTTTTACGATTATAACGCAAAATATCAAGCTGGACAATCAACCCATACTGTCCCCGCGGTTATACATCCGCAAGCTTTTCAGACAGCGTTAGACTATGCGCAAAAAGCCCATAAGATTCTAGGATGTGATTCTGTTTCCCGCACTGATTTTCGGTACGATAATCACAATGAAACACAAGACCAACCTGGTGATTTGTATATTCTGGAAGTAAATACACAACCCGGCATGACCAAAACTTCTCTGCTGCCAGAACAAGCCGCCTTTTGTGGGATAACCTATCCCGAACTATGTTCACATCTTGTGGAAAAAGCAAAATGTCGTACTTAAAAAGGCGACCTAATCATCAGGATGATCGTCCCTCAAAACAAAAAATAGCCTATCGCCGTTTGAAGCGAATGCTTCGTCCCTTTTTCTTTCTTCTTATCATCCTTGGGCTTTTTATCGGGGGTGGATGGGCCATTTATAAGTTCGCATCGGAACAGGAATTTTCACTTTTCAGAACAAAAACAGCCAAACTTGTTCCAATGAAACTGGCTCATATCATTATTGATGGCTGTAAACTGACCACTGAATATGAAATAAAACAGGCCCTTGGTATCAATATTGGTGATCCGATCCTTAATTTTTCCATCAAAGATGCCCAGAAACGCCTAAATGGCCTAACTTTTGTCAATTATGCCGTTATCAAACGTCAATTACCAGATACTTTAATTGTCCACATTATTGAACGCAGTCCCTTTGCCGTTTGGCAAAACCAAGGAAAATTCAAACTTATTGATAAAAAAGGAAACATTGTCAACGATCAGGGAATGAATGGAAAAGATGGACAGGCTTTTTTAAAACTTCCCTTGGTTGTCGGTATTGGTGCAAATACAGCAGCTTCCGATTTGATCGACATTTTATCCGTTTATCCAGATATCAAAAATCGTATGGTGGCAGCCGTAAGAATCGGGAATAGACGCTGGAACCTAAATTTGAAGAATGGTACAATCATTTTACTTCCCGAAAATCAGGAAATTGCTGCCATTCAACGACTGATTCAATATGAAAAACAGTTCCAGTTACTGGATCGTCCCCTGAAACATATTGATTTGCGTCTTCCCGACCGCTTAATCATACTAAAAGATAAAGAACCGACACCACCCAATCCTGAAAATGATAATCCGGAACCCTCTAATGACAATGACGAAAAAACACCTTGATCAAATCTTTTCTGGTATAATGTAATTCTTGAGGAAATGGTTAAGTGCATGAAACAACTGAATTATAAAACAAGTCAAGGAAATTCCCCCAATCATGCAAAGCAGACCATCGCTATTGCCCGATCCAGGCAATTAGTAAAGAGTAATATATTTCCCCCTGACGACTTACCCGCGCAAAAACAATTTTTACCCGGTGTTTTCGGTGTATTGGATATTGGCAGTACAAAAATCACCTGTCTAATTGGACAGGGTAAATCCAACGGAAAACTAAAAGTTCTGGGATATGGATGGAGACGCTCTCATGGCGTAAAACAAGGTGGTATTATTAATCTTAAAAGTGCTGAACGTGCAATCCGTTCAGCCGTTGGACAGGCAGAAGAAGCAGCCGAGCGTCGGTTAAACAAAATTTATGTAAATCTTTCTGGCGGTAAACCTGACAGCCAGCTTTACAATATCGAATGGCCAATTGGCGGAAGAGAAATCACCAATCATGACATATACCGATTGGTTAACGAAGGAATTTTGAGAGCCCAAGTTGAAGGTCGTGAAATTATTCATGCCTTGCCTCTAAGTTTTAATGTTGATGAGACCGCTGGGGTTGAAGATCCCAGAGGACATCAATGTGAAATACTGAGTACAACATTACATATCATCAGCACTTCCGCCACATCCCTTAAAAATCTGGCAACTGTCTTAATGCGTTCTGAATTGGAAATTGAAAGCATCATATCCACCCCTCTAGCTGCTGGACTGGCAGTAATGGCACCAGACGAAAGAGATTTAGGCGCCACTATTGTGGACATGGGCGGCGGAACAACCTCTATTGGCATTTTCGGCGACAATCAACTTCTCTACACTTCACAAATTCCGATTGGTGGATCCCATATTACCAGGGATATAGCAGGTATTCTTTCAACCTCAATTGATACAGCAGAATGGCTTAAAACTAAATACGGCAGTGCTGAATATTCCTATAACGACGAATATCAGCAATTGCCCATTCAAATGATCGGTGACGATGATTACGAAATCATGACAAAAGTTCCGCTATCAAGAGTTATTTCTATTATCAGGCCACGGATAGAAGAAACACTTGAATTGATTCGAGACCGCCTGGATAATGCAAATATTGGCAAAGCAGCAAATGGCAGGGTTGTATTAACGGGAGGGGGTTCTTTACTTGAAGGACTCGGTCCCTTAGCAGCCCGTATCCTGAACCGTCAAATCCGCTTGGGAAAACCCAACAATATTATAGGATTACCCAATGATAGTACAACCTCGGCTGCCTTTTCTACTGCCGCCGGTTTACTCTGCTGGGCGGCTGGCGAGGGAAGAACCCTTGCAGATCTCGATTTCTCGAATAAAAAAAACAATGGTTTCCTTAAAAAAATAATTGAGTTTATAAGGATACACATATAAATATTTTCTTTGTATAATAGTAACTTTCCATTGTAACCTTACACATAGTTTACGAAATATCGGTTCGAGGACATTCATGACACTCAATTTAACGATTCCACAGCCCGCTTATGAAGATTTCACCCCTCGTATTACTGTTATTGGTGTTGGTGGAGGGGGAACCAACGCTGTGGATAACATGATTTTATTGCATTTGAAAGGCGTAGAATTTGTTGTTGCCAATACCGATGCGCAACAATTGATGAACAGTCATGCTGATAATCGTATTCAATTAGGCCCCCATCTAACCCAAGGGCTGGGAGCTGGTGCAAAACCAGATATTGGTCGCGCAGCTGCAGAGGAAGCCGCTGATGAAATAGCTCGGCATCTTGACAATATTCACATGGTTTTTATCACTGCCGGAATGGGTGGTGGAACAGGAACCGGTGCCGCACCAGTCATTGCAAGAATGGCACGTGAACGTGGAATTCTGACCGTCGGAGTTGTCACTAAACCCTTTACCTTTGAAGGAATTCGCAGGGCTCGATTGGCGGAAGCCGGTATTGCCGAACTTCAACAATTTGTTGATACGCTGATCGTAATCCCAAACCAAAACCTCTTCCGTACAGCAACTGAAAATACAACATGGAAAGATGCTTTCAAAATGGCGGATGAAGTGCTGTATATGGGGGTTAAAGGGGTGACAGATCTTATGATGTCGCCAGGACTTGTCAATCTTGATTTTGCCGATATCAGAACAGTCATGGCTGAAATGGGTAAGGCTATGATGGGAACAGGAGAGGTGGAAGGTGAAAATCGGGCTATCCGTGCAGCAGAGGAAGCCATTTCCAATCCATTGCTTGAAGATACGTCTATGGCTGGGGCAAAAGGATTGTTGATTAACATTACGGGCGGTGATGATCTGACTCTGTTTGAAGTCGATCAGGCAGCCAACCGTATTCGTGAAGAAGTTGCCGAAGATGCCAATATTATTTTTGGGTCCGCCATTGATGAGAACCTGACAGGAAAAATTCGTGTATCAGTGGTAGCAACCGGCATAGACAGCCCGGTGCAATATGAAAAGCAATCTCAAACTGTACAACAAGAGCAGCAGATATCTTCAAACGATACCGCACAATCAAAAGATTCAGATAACACACAAACAGATACACCTCCTGAAAATAATCAGACACAGTTTGATACAGAAAAAAAATTGGATAAATCTTCTTTAAATGTATCATCTGAGGCCAATGAATCATTTGATCAATCGAAAGAAAAGAATCAAACAAATTTTTCTGATGATCCAACCCCTCCCTCCCCTGATTCTGTCCCAGAACGTGTGTCAAAAACATCACCACGTTCAGGTTTATTTTCAGATTCACGTTATCAGGAACCCGAAACTAACACTGCTCCCTCACGCAGTCTTTTTGGTATTGTTACCGGTGCCTTACGAGGAAGAAGCAATAATGGTTCACCTTCCTATCATCAAAAAAAGAATGAACCCTCTGTCTCCAATAGTGAGAATTCCAACAAAAATGACCAAAAAAGTCAATCTTCAGCTGAAGAGGCAAGCTTGGATATACCAGCTTTTCTTCGTAGAAAATCAAGATAATATTATTTATTAGAGGCTTCAAAACTTTTGAAGCCTCTAATAAAATATTAAATGCGTAACACTATGCAATAATCTTTGACTAGTATTCCCTTACTAAAAATTATAATGAAATTCATGTGAGTTATTAAATCTTGGTAATTATTTAGAGGAGAAAACTATGAATTGTCCGCAGGTTCTACCCGCTTCAAAAAAGGTAAACATCGCATATAATTCATTGCTATCTTCCAAATTTACAAATGATATAAACTTATCCTTGCAATATACCCTTGCCTCTCCTGTTAATTTCTCAGGAATGGGATTGCACACAGGCAAGTTAGTTCATGTAAAATTGATTCCAGCCCCAGTAGGAACAGGAATTGTATTTTTTAGAACAGACCTTGATGACACACCAATTCCAGCCCATTATAATAACGTTATTGATACAAGTCTTAGCACGGTTATTGCTTCTCCGAATAACCCAAATATCAGAATAGGAACGGTTGAACATATTATGTCTGCGCTGGCAGGCTATCAAATTAACAATCTTTTTATCGAATGCAATGGGCCTGAAATACCCGTTTTGGATGGATCTGCCGCCAAATTCACCACGCTTCTACATAAGGCTGGCCGACAATCTCTTTATGCAGACAAACCCGCCATACAAATTATGAAACCTGTTCGGGTAGAGTATAACGACGCTTTTGCTGAATTTCATCCATCATCCAAAAATCAACTATCATTGTCATTAACGATTGATTTTCCAAATTCTCTGATTGGAAAACAAACCTTTGACATGGATCTAACCCCCCTGAATTTTCAAAGAGAAATAGCCTTCTGTAGAACATTCACCTTTAAAAAAGAAATAGATACACTTCATAAAATGGGTTTGGCAAAAGGGGGTAGCCTACAAAATGCCATTGTTGTTGATAATGGAAAAATTCTAAATCCGGAAGGATTATATTGTCCAAATGAATTTGTCAAACATAAAATGCTTGATGCCATAGGCGATTTATCTTTGGCAGGCCACCGACTGTATGGAAAATTTATTGGATATAAATCAGGACATAAACTAAACAATATGTTACTTCACGCCTTGATGAAACAAACAGATGCATGGCGCTTTCAATTTTCCCATCAATTATCAGGCAGGGTTTACCATGATTCCCAGGTCATTTCCCTAGACAGATATCCTCTCAGACAAGAAACATAAAAACCTCACCTGCAAAACAAAATTTAATTTTACTAAATTAAAATCTTCCTCTTTCTTTCTTCCATGTTATAAAAGAAACATTATTTTTATTTTGTGCCATTTTATAGAATAGAAAGTCGTTAAAACTGTGGATACAGTGAATCAAAAACGTTATTTTTATCCAATACGACATTTTTTCCCATTATTACTTGCGACGAGTCTTGTTGCATGTGGTGGCGGTCATAAAGATCAAAAGAAGTTGAATGATAATTCAGCAGCAACATATCAGGAAAATACTCCTGAACAACTGTACAACAACGGTATAGATGGCATCAAGATTAGAAAATACAAATTAGCCACTAAACAATTCGAGTTATTACAGGAGAATTTTCCTTATTCAAGCTATACCCCTAATGCCCAACTAATGGAAGGATATGCTTATTATCTGCAAAATAAGTATCCAGAAGCGGTAAAACAATTGGAAACCTATTTACAGCTTCATCCAAATAGCCCAGATGCACCCTATGCCTTTTATCTTCGCGCCTTATGTTATTACGAACGCATTTCAGATGTCACAAGAGATCAGCAAGGCACAATGGAAGCGCTTAGTGCCTTGAATGATGTAGTAAGCCGTTTCCCCGGAACTTCCTATGCCCGTGATGCACAGCTCAAGATTGACTTATGCCGTGACCATCTCGCCGGTAAAGAAATGCTCATCGGACGCTTTTATGAACAGCAAAAAAACTATGAGGCCGCTGTTACCCGTTATCAACGGGTTATTTTAGACTATCAAACGACCAACCATGTAGCAGAAGCATTACATCGTCTCGTTGAAGTCTCCTTAAAATTGGGACTTACAGATCAAGCCCGTAAGACAGCATCTGTATTGGGATATAACTATCCCAACAGTCACTGGTATCGCTATACATATAATGATTTAAGAAAATATCACCTTGTTTCAGAACAAACAGCCAAACCAACCAGTAAAAAACCTGGATTCTTCAAACGAATGTGGTATTCGCTCACTTCTATTTTTTAATAAAATATCCCTGTTTTATATACTGAAGCCCCAATGTTAATACAACTCTCTATACGTAATGTTGTTTTAATTGAAAAGCTGGATTTAACCTTCGATCAGGGACTTACGGTTTTTACTGGAGAAACAGGGGCAGGCAAATCTATTTTACTAGATAGCCTTGCCTTAACATTAGGTGAAAGAGCAAGCTCTTCCTTGATCAGGACTGGATCAAATCAGGCTTCGGTCACAGCTTGTTTTGAAATCGAGAAAATGCATCCTGTCTATCAGCAATTACAATTACAAGGTTATGAAATTTCAGAAATAACCGATCAGCCATTGGTCATTCGTCGTACTATTTCACAGGATGGACGTTCACGCGCCTATATTAATGATCAGCTTATCAGTCTTAATTTTTTACGAGAAATTGGTCAACTACTTATCGAGATACAGGGACAGCACTCGCAGATTGGTCTAATGGATATGCGAAATCATCTTTATCTTCTCGATAATTTTGGCACTCCACTAAACTTATTGAATGAAACTCGCAAAACCTATTATCAATGGACTGAAACAACAGCCAAACTTGCCGCTCTTAAAAAAAATCTTGAAGAAACATTACATGAAGAAAAATGGTTACGAGAATCAGTTGAGGAATTAAAAAATCTTTCTCCACAAGCTGAAGAGGAACAAGAGCTTGTTCATAAAAGACGATCATTACAACAAAATGAAAGACATCTGGAATTACTGGTTTCTGCTCTTAATCAGCTTGCTCCCCAGGACCGTAAAAATAACCAGCCTTCCCAAGTCTTGCTAAATGCAAGCAAAACTCTTCAACGTCTCTTATCCAATTCTGAAAACACTTCATTTTCCGAATCTAATAAATCCATTCAAGCAGCATTGGAAGCGATCACTCAAGCAGAAGAATCTTTAGCGGAAGCGGAAACAACACTTTCACAGCTTGTAAACACGATTGAAATTGATCCTCAACAAATTGATGAAATAGAGGAACGATTATTCTCCCTACGCGGCGCAAGCCGAAAATATGGCGTGACTATTGATGAATTGTCCCATCTGCTTCAAGAATTTGAAATAAAACTTAATCAACTAGATATTGGAACAACACAAATCAAGACCCTCGAAATAGAAGTTAATCAACACCGCCTTAAATTTGAGGAAGCCGCCGAAGCACTATCACAACATAGACAGAAAATTTCCAAAAAGTTGGAACAAGCTGTTACTGCCGAATTAAAACCCTTAAAACTGGAACGCGCAAAATTCCTCGTATCTTTGAAGCCACTTAACAGAGACGCATGGAATCAAAACGGTAAGGAACAAATCGAGTTTTTGATTGCAGCCAATCCCGGTGTCCCTCCTGCCCCTTTGAACAAGGCCGCTTCCGGCGGGGAACTATCCAGACTTTTATTGGCTTTAAAGGTTGTTTTAAGCCAAAAGTCTACCTTATCAGCGCTGATTTTTGATGAAATTGATTCTGGTGTTGGCGGGGCAGCCGCTTCGGCAATCGGTGAAAAATTACATCATATCGCTCAAACTATGCAGGTATTTGCAGTCACACACAGCCCTCAGGTTGCTGCCAGTGGAGATACGCAATTTCAAATTAGCAAATTAATTAAAAATGGCGTAACCTATACCACAACAAAATGCCTGAATTCAAACGAGCGTAAAGAGGAAATCGCCCGTATGCTTGCTGGGAACCAGATTACTGACGCTGCCCGTTCCGCCGCAGATAGCTTACTAAATAAATAATAATAAAAAATTAAGTACTCAAAATTATGCAAAAATTTCAAACTGATTTTCACCAGATTCCCATATCTGAACTATCTTCCGAACAGGCTCAAAAAGAACTGTCACAACTTGCCAATTTATTAAAATCATTGGATCACGCATATTACAATCAAGACGAACCTTTGGTGGAAGATGCTACCTACGATAAATTACGCCAAAGATATAACAAGATCGAACTCCTTTTCCCACAATTCAGACAAAAAGACAGTATTAGCCAAAAGGTTGGAATCAAACCGACGGGAGGATTACAGAAATGTAAACATCTAATACCCATGCTTTCCCTTGATAATGTATTTGATATTAGAGAATTCGAAGATTTCATAAAACGAATCCAGCGTTATCTTGATCTCAAACCCGAGGAACTTGATAATCTTCATTTTGTTGCAGAACCAAAAATTGATGGATTATCCATTAACCTTACCTATAAACATGGCAAACTAATCCAAGCCAGCACACGTGGTGATGGAACAACGGGAGAGGATGTTACCGAAAATGTCAAAACTTTGCGGAACCTACCCCTGACACTTACAGAAAATTATCCAGACACAATTGAAATTCGGGGAGAGGTTTACATCTCCAAGCAAGATTTTTTCAATTTAAATAAAGAACAGGAAAAAAATAACAAACGTCTTTTTGCCAATCCAAGAAATGCCGCAGCCGGCTCTCTCAGACAACTTGACCCTGAAATTACACGCTCAAGACCCCTTTCCCTATTTGTGTATGCACAGGGTTATTCAGATAAATCAATCGCGGATACACATGAACATTTTTTAGAACGCTTACAGCAATGGGGCTTCACCGTTAATCCCTTATTCAAGGTTGTTAAAAATGCCCGGGAAGCAGAAGAATTTCAACAGTCCATTATTCATCAGCGTTCCGGATTGCCTTACGATATTGATGGAGTGGTTTATAAAATCAATTCTGTCACCTTACAAAACCGATTGGGATTTATCGGACGATCCCCACGCTGGGCAACTGCATGGAAATTCCCGGCGGAACAGGCAATAACCCGCATAAAAAAAATCGAGATTCAGGTTGGACGTACAGGCGCTTTAACGCCTGTGGCCCTCCTTGAACCCGTAAATGTTGGTGGCGTAATCGTAACAAGAGCCACCCTTCATAATGAAGATGAAATAATCCGTAAGGATATCAGGGAACATGACCAGGTCATTATACAACGTGCCGGTGATGTAATTCCCCAAATATTGCGAGTTGATATATCCTTCAATTCTCAAAATCGTGCAGCGCCTTTTAAATTCCCCACACATTGCCCTGTTTGTGGGGCCATTGCAGAAAAACCAAAAAACGAAGCTGTAAGTCGTTGCACAGGTGGACTGTCTTGTAAAGCCCAGATTGAGGAACGATTAATTCATTTTTGCTCTAAGGATGCTTTCAATATTGAAGGTATGGGGGAAAAAACCGTTCTCGATTTTTTCCGTATGGATTTAATCAAGCAACCTGCGGACATCTTTCGTTTATATCAACATCAACAAACCATACTAAGACTTGAAGGCTGGGGAGAGCTTTCTTTAAAAAACCTTTTAACCGCCATTGACCAGCATAGAAGGATTTCACTGGATCATTTCATTTATTCCCTTGGAATTCGAAGGATAGGGCTTACAACAGCTAAAATTCTGGCCAGATACTATACATCATATACCAACTGGAAGGAACAAATGCTGGCCGCCCGGCAAACTGGCTCTGAAGAAAGATTGGTATTGGGTTCCATTGAGGGAGTTGGTCCTGCAATCGCGGATGAAATTGTTGCGTTCTTTACCGAAATGCATAATTTGACAACCCTGCAGGATCTTGAAAAGGAACTGACCATTCAGGATGTGCAGTATCAGCAAACAGGAAAACTTGCCGGTAAAACAATTGTTTTTACAGGAACCCTATCTTCCATGACACGTTCCGAAGCTAAAAATATTGCTGAAAGGCTGGGTGCAAAAGTAACAAGTTCCGTTTCACAAAAAACCGATTTCGTGATCGAGGGCACAGATGGTGGCAGTAAAGCACGAAAAGCAAAAGAACTTGGTTTGCAATGTCTCGATGAACAAGAATGGAATGAATTGATTGGATCTGAAAAAATATAATGGTCAAACAAGGTTTATTTCAAATATCTTGGTAAAATATTCTCTTCAATATGATTTAAAACAAACCTTCCGGAAGCTTCGAAACTTTCCTCACTGTAATGCTGTTGCATATATTGACGTGCATTCGCAGCATAATACTGTGTTTTGCTTGGATTATGATAATATTCCAGAATTTGTCTAGCTAAAAGTTCTGGAGAATTTTTATCAATTAATGTTCCTATTGAATTATTCCTGAAAGCACTCCGCATCTCCCCAACATTTGTTGAAATAACCGGAATACCGACAGCCAAAGCTTCATGAACGGCAATACATAAGCCTTCATAAACAGAAGTTTGCAAATATAAATGAAGTTTTGATAAAAAATTCATGACATCATCTGAAAAACCTATCAATTCGACATTATCCACTTTTAATAAATGAATAAGGTTTTTCAAATGCTGTTCCTCTTTTCCCGATCCAGCAATGGATAATTTTATCCGTTTTCCAACCTCGGGATAATGATGGTTGATGTAAGCCATCGCCCTGATCATTAAGGGAAAATTTTTTACGGTATGTAAACGCCCAACTGAACCAATATGAAATATTCCTTTGCCATTCCATACTGAACCCATAGGTAGATTGTGTGGAATTTTAAATAAAGACCAGATTTTTATACGATCTTCCGGAACTTTCATTTTCGATTTCAAAAAATTGGCAACTCCTGTTGAGTCAGCAATCCAAAGCCGACTTAATCGCTGCATCAGAATTGTTTTGATTAATCTCAAAGAATAGCTGTTTGCACTATGTTTCCAACTGACAACCGGAATCCGGTTCCATAACCCCACCAATTGGCCGTCCACCGTCGCACGTGTCAATGACGTCCATATAACATCGGGAGGGGAACGTTTTACAATTTGGTTGAAATGAAAAGTGGATTTATATCTATTTTCATTATTTCCTGATAATAAACGGTAAGAAATATTACTTTTTTTAAATAAATCAACAGTTTCCATATTTCTCGGTATACAGCCGAACAATTCAACGGAATGCCCCAGTTTCTTGAATAAATTTATCAGATCAGGAATTACGAATTCAGCCCCACCCCCATCAAAACTGCTAACAATATAATATATCTTCATATAGATAACCGAAACAATAATTACAAAACATACTGATCTTACCAACCTTTTACAGAAGATTACGTTATTTGCCAATATCAATATAAAATATTAACAAATAAATAAATAACTATTAATTATCCTTAATAAAAACATAAAACAGGCAAGTAATAATCCAATAATATATTTAAAACTCAAATAGTTACTTTTGAATTATTGATTGTATGATACAATTATTGGGTCAAGAAAATAACAATTGGCTTATGAAACAAAAATAAAATAAGGAGCTACAAATGAGTAAAAAGGTTTTTACTACAGCTGAAGGTATTCCTGTTCCCGATAACCAGAATTCCAGAACCTCTGGACCTCGTGGTCCAATTCTATTGGATGATTTTCATCTGGTTGAGAAACTTGCTCATTTTAACCGTGAAGTTATACCCGAACGGCGTGTTCATGCCAAAGGGACGGCCGCTCACGGAAAATTTGTAGTTACCCAAGATATAACCAGATATAGCTGTGCCAAAATATTTAGCGAAATAGGTAAAGAAACCCCGATGTTTGCACGCTTCTCACAAGTTGCAGGCGAAAGGGGATCAGCCGATACGGTAAGGGATCCACGCGGTTTTGCCTTGAAATTCTACACTGAAGATGGAAACTGGGATCTTGTCGGAAACAACACTCCCGTGTTTTTTATTCGTGACCCCCTGAAATTCCCCGATTTCATCCGTACCCAGAAAAGGGATCCTCAATCCAATCTAAAAGATCCCAATTTTCAATGGGACTTTTGGTCTTTATCTCCCGAGGCCCTGCATCAGGTCATGATCCTTTTCTCTGACCGGGGTATTCCCGCCAGCTATCGATGCATGCATGGTTATGGAAGCCACACTTTCAGTCTAATCAATAAGGATAATGTCCGCACTTGGGTAAAATGGCATTTCAGAACAGAACAGGGTGTTAAAAATCTTGATCCTAAAAAAGCTGGAGAATTAGCCGGTTCCAATCCGGATTACCTTACCGAGGATTTATTCAATGCAATCAAGGAGGGCCATTTCCCAAGATGGAAAGCCTATATACAGGTTATGTCGATTGAACAAGCAAAGAATCACAAGGATAATCCTTTCGACGTTACCAAAGTTTGGTCACAAAAAGAATTCCCATTGCATGAAGTTGGATATTTTGAATTGGATCGTAATCCAGGAAATTATTTTGCCGAGGTAGAACAGGCGGCTTTTTCCCCTGGCAACGTTGTTCCCGGCATAGGCGTTTCCCCGGACAAAATGTTGCAAGGACGTATATTTGCCTATGCTGATGCCGCACGGTACCGGGTTGGAACAAATCATCAGCTGCTGCCCATCAATGCTGCAAAAAGCCCTGTAAACAATTACCAAAGAGATGGATATATGCGTTTTGATGATAATGGAGGCGGAATGACAAACTATGAACCAAACAGCGATCCAAATGCTCCAAAACAAACGAACACTCCTGAAAACTATTTCCCGGATTATACATCCGGTGAAGGGGGAAGGTACGACAACCGCGTTGACCAGGACTATTACAGTTATCCAAGGGCCTTGTTTCATTTGATGAAACCAGAACAAAAAAGTCTGTTGATCAATAATTTTGTTGAATCCCTGCAAATGGTTCGAAAGGATATTCAAAAACGCGTGTTGGAACACTTCCAGAAAATTGATCCGGAACTGGAACAAAAAGTAGCGACGGGTCTAAAATGATAAAATAATTATCCGATTTTTCAAATATAGAAATTAATATTTGGTTTTTTAAAGTAATCCCTTGATTAAAACCCATAATCGGGGGATTATAATTTTGTAAAATTTACAAACATACTTAATAAAAAGAGCGCGACTCTTCCCCTTATTTACTTAGAGTAAAGACTTTAATTTTATTAAATTACTCTTATATATCTCTAAGAAACTATAATGGTGATAAAGGATATACAATATTATGAGTACTACATTCTTTCTTCCACCTGTAAATATTATTGGTAAAAACGCCTTACAAGACGCTATTTCCCACATTCAGGGACATGGTCTCAAGCATGGCCTTATCGTTACAGATTCATTTCTAAGCAAAAACGGAGTAGTCAAAAAAATTGCTGATATGCTTGATCAGCAAGGAATTAAAACAAATGTTTTTGATGGCACCCATCCCAATCCTACCGTAACAAATGTTAATGACGGATTAAAAATACTCAAAGAAAATAATTGTGATTTCGTTATTTCCCTTGGGGGTGGTTCTCCGCATGATTGTGCCAAAGGGATTGCCCTGCTTGCCACCAATGGTGGTGAAATCAAAAATTATGAGGGAATTGACAAATCCAATAAACCTCAACTTCCATTAATCGCGATCAACACAACTGCTGGAACAGCCAGTGAAATAACCCGTTTTTGCATTATCACGGATGAAACACGCCATGTTAAAATGGCTATCATTACACCTCATGTAACACCTATTTTGTCTGTCAATGATCCCGCTTTAATGGCGGGTATGCCTCCTGGACTGACTGCTGCGACAGGTATGGATGCTCTGACTCATGCAGTTGAAGCCTATGTTTCCACTGCCGCCACACCCATCACAGATGCGTGTGCCTTGAAGGCCGTAACCCTAATCGAAGAAAATCTGCGCAATGCAGTTAAAAATGGCCAGGACATGCAAGCTCGTGAGAATATGGCCTATGCAGAACTGCTCGCAGGAATGGCATTCAATAACGCATCCTTGGGATATGTCCACGCAATGGCACATCAGCTTGGTGGTTTTTATGGTTTGCCACATGGGGTTTGTAATGCAGTACTGTTGCCTCACGTTCAAGAATACAACCTCCCCAAATGTGCCGCTCGTTTAAAAGATATTGCAAAGGCAATGAATATTGATGTCAGTAGCATGAATGATGAGGAAGGCGCCAAAGCCTGTATCGCGGCTATCCGCAGCCTCTCAAAAGATATTAACATTCCTGCCAATCTGACAGAACTCAAGGTTCAGGAAAAAGATATTCCCACCTTGACTGCCAATGCGCTTAAGGATGCTTGCGCCTTGACCAATCCCCGTCAGGGAAATGCTGAAGAAGTTGCGGCAATCTTTAAATCAGCAATGTAATTAATAAATTCATAACTTAAAAAAACAGGATATGGATAACCATATCCTTTTTTTATCATCTATCTAATGTAAATTACTGAAAGATATTTAAAAGTCTACACGACTTTTGAATCCGAGAAAGGCTGCGTTAGGAATATTTTTTTGTGCATTTGGATGAATCTCGTATTGAAAATCAGGTTGAAACATAACTCCATCATAAATATGAATTAAATAAGTAAGCTCTACCGTTGTTTCTGCTGATTGTATTCCAGATGCTCCTGAAACAATATCCCCGATGGGAAAACCTGACATTATGTTATATCGTTGTGCCTTGCGTGCTTCCCGACTCATAATTTGATAAACAAATAGAACACCTATTCCATCCATAGGCCGTGATTTCCAAAATCCGGTATTGATAATAGCCGCCAGAAATTGATTTTGTCTTTGAAATGTTTTTGGATTACTGTGAACAAAACCAAGATATCCTATCAACCCGTCCAAATCACCCGGCCCATTTCGCTGAATCATCTGATCCAGTAAAACCCACTCTTCATCCCGTCCCCGTTTCCATTTCTGGTCTATTCCATTAGCCGAAGTGATATGTCCCCCGTAAATGGAACGGCCCCAAACAGGATAAGGTGATGTATCATAGGCAAATCCAATTTTATAATGTCCCGTTAATTCATGTTTTCCCCATTTTGGTTGATAGATCATTTCTATAGGAAATTCCCCACCGGCATCTTCACCTGTTCTAACCACAGCGGCCCAGCCTGTCCGATGGCCGGCCCTATTGCTATAAGCCGCCCGACTTACCTGATACATGCCTACACGTATAAAATATTGAGGAGTGGCCTGAAACAGAATATTAATTCCCCATTCTGAATCCGGCCATGCTGAAAAACCTGCCGCCTGTCCACTTAAGGGTTTTGGATTACCGCAAATTCCATTATTCATGAAATAACACTGAATGGGGCTGGTTGCAAAGCTTGCCCCGACATCCATCCTTCCAAAGGACATGATCATGCGATCTTCCAAAAGATGTTTATCCAGATACAGATTTACTAGTTTTGCAACAACATTCCCACCAGCACCATATAATTCCTGCACCTGTGTTATATTTTCCCCAAGCCCTGCACTCAGATTGCTTCCATAACGACCAATGACTGTCATATGTCCAACCAGACCATTCGTGATCCAGTTATCCCCAATCAATACTTCCCAATCAATATCTATATTTGCATCCACTGCACCTGTATTGGTTGATTTCTTTTGATGATATCCTGAAATATTTCCTGCAAATTCATTTTGGTTGTCAAAATTGATATTAATGCCCCGGTTATACAACCACGAATGCAATCCCCACCAATTTCCAAGCAAATGTTCCGGTTGGGGCAAATAGGGATTTGTTCTCTCTTTCTGCATTCTTTGGATATCAATACGGTTACTTTCTGCACGACTGACAGCTGTTCTCCATCCACCACTACTACCAGCCGGAATCATGTGCCAATCCGTTAACTCATCATCATATTTTCGATTTTGTTCCAAAGAATCTGTTTGTGAATTTTGAGCATGAACAATTAAATTATTATTTTCTAATTGTATAAAAATAACAATTAAAGAAAAACATAATAATTTAAATGTTTTTGATAATAAAATATCTTTATTAAATATTTCTTTCATGTTTTCCCATAATTTATTTATTTTTTTATTACATTTAATAATAAATAAATATTATTTTTCAATATAAAATACTTGATATGTATTTTAATTTTAAATCAATGTATTTTATTTACAGCTAGTTTAATATTAATTCTTGTTTTTTTCACATTTCATATTTAGAATTTAATAATAAATATTTTAAATTTATGAATTCTAACGGTAAATTTTCACTATAAATCAAATATCATCACTAAATATGTCAAACAGAATATGTCTTTTTGCCTCTTATAATTTAACAGATGAACTTCTTCCCGACACAAAACATTTTTTAAGGCAACTTTATTTATGCGGATGGGAAACACATTTAGCCCTTTCCGGGAAAGAAAAAATTTCAAAGGATATACACGATTTTTGCCAAAAACATTCAATAACACCCCATTCTCGTCCTAATCAGGGACTGGATTTTGGAGCATGGCAAGATTTAATAATAAAAAAAGTTACCGATCATGCTGATTATATCCTACTAACTAATGACAGCATTTTTGGCCCCATATATCCCCTGCAGCCTGTTTTTAAAAAAATGTTTACCAAAAACTTGGATATATGGGGGATGGTTGATAGTTTTGAAGTGAACTGGCATTTCCAATCATGGTTTCTGTGTTTTAACCATACCACATTTTTTAATCCAGCAATTCAAGACTTGTTTATGCAACCATTCAAACAAATGGACAGACAGGCCATTATCCAGCAAGGTGAATTAAAGCTGGGACGCATTTTGCAATCAAATCCGGAAATTAAATGCAAGGCAGCCTGGTCACCAACAAAAACAAGACTTTTTAGAAATAAAAAAAACGTCAATCCCATGCACCTGGATTGGTATACTATCCTGCATTCTGATAACGTCCCTTTTATTAAAAAAGAACTCATCCGTGATAATCACTTTGGAATTTTCTGGCTGGACTATTACCGTACACTTCTGAAACACAATCAATTTTTCAAATTAAACTATATTGACACCTATTTAAACGACCATATTAACCGACCGATGATCCCCCATACCGTATGGTGGAAACGGTTGAAATATCTTGCCATAACTTATGATACAAAACTTGCCTGGACATATTTCATAAAACAGGGTGTTTCTTGTTCTCCGCCACTTTAACACTGTTATAGATTTCAAATAATTCATCAGCCTGTTGTTCATAAGTCATAATATGATCCTTATATGGATTAAGATAGGCATCCAAAAAGGATGGTTGTTCCAGAAATCCTTCAATAACCTTTTTTAATTCTTCCGAACCATCATATAATGAAATATAGGTACCATTTATACCATCTATAACATCCTCTGACTGACCACCAGGATGGGTACACACAACCCAAACATCTCGTAGCAAAGCTTCCCTGACTGTCAGCCCATAGCTTTCTTTCCATTGGGAAGGAAAAAGCAATATATCTATTTCATTAAAGAAATCATCCTTTGAATTTTCATCATATGGTGGAATAATGATAACCTTATCCTGCCCCTTCCAGGAATCTATATCAAATGATGAATATCCAAGATTGCTTTTGCTATCTACAATCGTCAATTTCCAGTTTTCATGTTTTAATGATGTAAATACGTCAAAAATGAGATTATAGCCTTTTATTATCTCATTTCCGGCAACAAAACCAAACCTCAAGACAGAACCTGCCATACGCTTTTTACGCAATTTTCTTGGACGGGAAACTCCGTTACGATTTACTATAATTTTATCGGGATCAACATCATTCACTATATAAAGCTGACGATGTGTTTCACTTGGACTTAATAATAACGAGGCTCCTTCGAGTGATTTTTTCATCATTTTCATTCGTTCTCTTAAATAGAAAACCTGGGGTTCACATGCCTGACAAATATTCAGGTCTATTTTTTCCTGAAAACAATATTTATGATTATTTTTGACCATAAATGTACGGTCACAAAGCCACCACGTGTCATGAAGAGTAATAATATAAGGAATATCTTTCAGTTGACATGAAGCAATCAAATGCAGTCCAAGATTTTGAATTGCATGAAAATGTACAATATCTGGTTGAACAGCCTGTAAAACCATTTCAAATGGATCCACAATTTCTGTATTATTGAATTCTTCCGATGGATATGATTGCGGTGAAATCTCTACTGAATAGACCAAGAATCCATTATCACAATAACGCCTTAATCCTTTATGTTGTGAAAAAGGTCGGGAGGTAAAAATTGCTATTTCAGTATTATCTTTTTTTTGTATCCGACGAGACATTTCCTCTGCAACCATGGTGGCACCACCGTAAGAATATGGTGCATAATAAAGATTAACCACCAAAATCTTTAATTTATCCCTGACTTGTTTATTCGGTATTCCAAAAATAGGTTCAACCTGTTTTTTTAAAATTGTATCGGGAGAATAATCCTTTAAGACATCATAATAAGCCTGTCGTCCTAAACGTTGACGTAACTGGGAGTTCCCTGCCAGTAAACATATTTTTTCCTTCCATTCAGATGTCGAATTAGCAATAAAGCCATTTTCACCATCCCGAATTATTTCTTTAAAATTCTTTCGAGGAGAACAAACAGAGACAATACCTAAAATGGATGCCTCTAAAAATTTAATATTGCTTTTGGCATCATTAAAGGCAATATCTTCCAACGGTGCTATGGCTATATCAGCATGTACCAATAATTTCATGTATTGATCATAGGACCGAAAAGAAAAATAACAGACCTGGTTTTTCAAATCCTTAAATTGCTTTGGTAATTCAAGTTCCCCTATTATCCACAATCTTAATCTTTTTTCATGAATAAGTGCCGAAATAATTCCATCGGCCGCAATCAGAAAATCAGCATTATGAGTTTTAGTCCCGGATCCATAAAAAATAATTATTTCATCTTTTTTCTTAAGATCACCACCTATTTCCAACTTATGTGGATAAAGGTCTGAAGCAATTCTTAAAGTATTTTGATCTAGGGCATTTTCTATAACCTTAACCTCATGAACTCCAACCTGTCGTATATTTTGTGCCAAAGAGGATGTAGAGGCAATTGCATGATCACAAGCCAATAACGCTTTACGGAATAATCCTGATCCAAAAAGTAATAAATCCAACTCCTCTTTGGGTAAATACTTCATAAACCCGCATTGTAAATATAATTTTTTATCAAATATTAAATCATCAACTTCCCACCAGGTCTTTAAACCCAATCGTTTAGCCTCAGAAATCTGATCCAAAACACTTTGAAAAGCAGGAACCCTGTAAAAAATTACTTCTTTACAAATTTGTAAGCATGACAAAACCTCACTTTGATTTCTCCAGTCAACAATTCTACATTGCCATCCCAGTTTTTCAAAATATTCCTTTTTTTGCTGTACGCGATATTTATAGCATTGTGGTAACGTGACTTCCGCTACAATTAAAATTAGATGTGATTGATTAAACTGTTGGTTCTCAAAAAATTTGTAATGAAAAATAAAATTATTTTTTTCATTTATTATAAATTGTCTACAATTAATTTTTTTAAAAATTTTTTCAAGTATATTTACACAACGATCAATTCCAAAATAAACGATCTTTATAAACTTTTTTACTGGAATAATATTTTCCAGCCGATCTATGACTTTCCTATAATATTCTATACGAGCATGTAAATTTGAAATACGATTTTTATAATGCTGTAATTGAGCAATTTGTAAATTCAATATCCTGAAGGTTAAATGATATTCATCAATAAGCCGGTTTTTTTTTTTAATTTCAGCCTTTAGATATTCAATATCATTTTCTTTTTTATACATAAATTACAACTGGCTAGTGAAAATAATGATCATTATAACAGAAAAGCTTACTATTTATAAAATAGCAAGCTTTTCAAAAAAACCAAATATAGATCTAGTCTTTTATTTTTTTACTGGATCATTGATATAAGTAAACTGTGTCCCTTTAAGATCCTTAACTGAAACACCTTGCAGAATCAATTGATGGTTACCAAGGTCAAGAACAGCATTTCCTTTATCATCCTGATGCGCATTCTGAAGAATACGATCAACATCACTTCTATTAAATCCGTAGTTGAGGAATTCAACCATATTATTTTTGGATTTGGAGAAGTCAGTAATTAATGTCTTACCACCCTGATCCGTATCTTTAGTAAAGATAAACAAGTTATTACCTTCACCACCGGTCAATGTATTTGAGCCAACACCACCAACCAAAGTATCATTACCAGCACCACCAACACCGAGTAGCTGTGTTGTAGCACCCTTGGTTGAATCAGAGTAAATCAAGAGATTCGAAGAAGATGTCGAACCATCCAATGTCTGGTTTCCACCACCACCAGCGACAAGTAGAACTGGATTGTTTGGATCATTAACATCTTTTGCTGTCAGGTGGAAGTTTAATCCATCCGCACCAAATATTTGAGTTTGTGTAGTTATATTCTGCCCACCAGTTAGGGTAACATTCGTATTGCCTGTACCATTGAAGAACTTGAAACTACCATTGATATTGAATGTATTGTTAACACCATGAATTACATCAAAATTATCCGTAGAAGCTGTAATCGTGTTATTTTGACCACCCAAAAATTCGTTGCGGTTATGATTGTTATTATGGCCATCATTAGAAGCGGCATTAAATGTAACATTGCCCGCGTTACCACCAATAACGGTACTGCCACCCCCAACAGTGATAACGTTATTGCTACTTACATCATTGATAAGACTGTTGTCACCAATATTGATCAATGAATGACCGCCACGAATGGTAATTGAGTTAAAACCACCATTAGGCGCGGTAATTGTATCCTGTCCGTCCGAAGTAACCTGGTTATTACCTGTTCCCAAGGTTATCTTATTCTTGCCGGCACCCGCATTTATGACATTATTTCCTGAACCGGAGGCAATGGTATCATCTCCATCACCGGTTGCTATTTGCCATCTACCCCCCTCTTGATCGTTACCGATAAAATTGATTGGATGATCCTTGGAGCCGCCAGCAAATTGTCCACTTTCCTTGCCCGCCTTATAAGTGACTTGAGCATCAATCCCCGCCAATACACGAACGTACTGATTGGCACTCATTGCCGAATTTACCGTTACAGGTTCATTTAGGAAACTGAAGTTACTTGCATCAAATTTATCATTGGCATCAAGTTTCTGTCCGTCCTTGATTAGCGTACCAACGGTAATGAAATTAACGCCATCCTTAACGTTATAAACACCTCCGTTCCTGATAACGCCGTCAAATAAAAGATTTGATCGTGGCGCTAATGGAGAAATATCATCCCCATTATAAAAATTAGCAACATCAATATCTCTGTCAGTTTTATAATAATGATTTACAATATCATCTCTAATTTGATTAGCCAGTGCTAAGGCCTGAGAACCATCTACAGTCACAGCTATAGAAGAATCTGAACCACCTGGAACCGTTATAATTGCCATCTCTACTTTACTCTAAAATATCCAAATTATTATAATTTATCAAAATTAATTCTACTTTGTTAAAAAAGTAAAATATTACTTAAAAATTGTCAAATTTATTTTTTACTTGCAACATTGTATGTTGTAACAAAACACTAATGTTAAATCAAACTTAAAAACAAATCGTTTATTCAATTTTATGATAGGATTATGACCTTAAAATCATACTTTGTATACTTCATATATACGATATTATTATAACATAATTCATATAGTTAATCAATTCCAGGCTTATATATCATGATAAAAAATCAACCTTTACAAGAAAAAGAGACGAGTTCTTTAAAAGATCTCTTAAAAAACGATAATGAGAATCTGTTTTTTCATACTCCCTTTCTAAAAAATGAAATTCATCACCATTATTCTGTTCTCGTATGGTTGATAACAAACCTAAAACCAAAAAAAATTGCAATATTTGATAATGATATTGAAAGAATCCTTCATAAAAATATATGCGAAATTATTGATAGTTTTGAACTATCCAGTCAATGTTTCAGTGAAAAACAAAAGAAAGAAAGCCCCTATTCATATCCGAACACCTTGCTACCCATCAAACCTGATATTTCCGATTACGATTGTATTTTCATCAACAGTCTGAACCAATCCCTTAAAAAAGCACCCATTATAAATTCGCTGTATGAAAAACTTCCTGAGAATACCACGATTGTTATTGATAATATCTTTAGCGATCATTCAATTGCCAAGGAAAACTCCTCAATCATTTCAGCATGGCAGACGCAATATCCCCATTTTGATTTTTATCATTATTCTGGACTGACCATTCTCTACACTGGTACAGCGGTTCCTGTTTCGTTAAAAAATCTCTTTGACCTCAGTAACTCTCCTGTTCTGGCACAACGATTCCAAAAAAAATGTGCTTTTTTTGACCAATATTGGTCGATGTATAACTCATTGGATAAAAAAAACGAAGCATCAACGCCATCTCTATTTCTGGAATCAAAAATTGAACAAAATTTATTGGGCAGAAAACTTCAATATTCTGAAAAGGAAATTGCAAATCAAACCCAAAAAATCAGGGAAAAAAACAAGATATTAAAAGATTTAACCAATCAGGTTGCCAAAAATGGATGTAATAAAAAATTAATATCTATTAAAAATTTATATCCAAAAAGTATATCTGAAATAATCTATGGACAATTAAAAAGAAAAACTCCTGTATTCGTCAAAAAATATATCAAAAACAAAATAAAAATGGATATAGATGCTCCTAATTTTATAAATGTAATTAAAAGAAAATTTTATAAGGAAAATAACATTATCGGAAATTCCTTTTCAGGTTCTAACTCTTTACATTCAATGGATAGCCTGAATTACTTTGCCAAGCCTGATTACAATTCCTATAATCCTATAAGAAAAATTCTTTTTGTTGCTGGAGAACCCGATACACCGGGTGTAATTTATCGTTGTTATCGTAATGCCAAAGCTTGCATTATGGCCGGCCATGAAGCTAAGGTTTCAAACGCGGCTGATGTTAGCGTTAACGATATACAATGGGCTGATATCATCATTTTATGGCGTGTTGAGTTTAGCGGTCACATTGATGGGATTCTGAAACTAAGCAAGGAATATAATAAATTAACCGCCTTTGATGTCGACGATATTGTCTTTAAACCCCATTTTGCCCATATTGAGATCATAGATGGTATACGTACCATTGGTACAACCGAGGCAAAAACGGCCCATACATTTCACAACATGCGTCAAACCCTCATGCGTTCAGACTTTGCGATTGCAACTACAAAGGAAATGCGTGAACATATGGCGCAGGAACTTATTCCTAGACATGCCGGTCCATTAGTATATACCCTACCCAATATTTTTGATGATGAATGCGTGAAATTATCACGATTTGCCGCCCGTATTGTTCAAGCAACAAAAAATGATGATTACATCCGGATTGGCTATGCAAGCGGTACCCGAACACATCAGCGTGATTTTGCCCTTGTCATACCTGCACTCATTTCAATTTTTCAACAACGTTCCAATATACGCCTTGTTTTATTCAGGGAACCCGTAAATCACCGTCCCATTTTGCATATGAATGAATATCCGGAACTGAAAAATTATGAAAATTTCATCGAGTGGCGCGATACCGTACCCCTGGAAAAACTTCCCCAAGAGTTGGCAAGATTTGATATCTCAATTGCCCCATTGGAAATTGACAATGTTTTCTGCAATGCAAAAAGTGAACTTAAATATTTTGAAGCTGCATTGGCAAATGTCTGTTCAATCGTTTCACCAACCCAACCCTTGAAACGATGCATTCAACACGGCGTTACTGGATATCTGGCATCTACCGCGAAAGAATGGGAAGAATATTTACTATCGCTTATTGACAATAAAACACTTAGAAAAGAAATGGCGCAAAATGCATATCATGCCGTTTTATGGAATTTCAGTTTGCAACGTCAATCCAAACTTTGCGATACAATGCTTTTAAGTTTGATTAATGAAAAAGGCGCAGCACAGGCAGCGGAAACTATTATTTCACGCAAAAACTATAACCTTCGCAATTTGCCCGTCATTCCACACAGCAACATTCTTTTTGAACATGATAACTTGCGGGAATCTGAGGTAACGGTTGTCATTACTTCCTATAACTATCAGCAATATATACTGGAGGCACTCGAGTCCGTTTTTATTCAGACATTAAAGGATATTGATTTGATTATTGTTGATGATGGTTCGTCTGACGAATCAATCACCCTAATTCTTGAATGGTCAATAAATCACAAGTATCGATTCAATCGATTGCAAATCCATCAATCAGTAAATAATGTCGGTTTGGGAGGCGCACGAAATATTGGTATTGCAGCCAGTGAAACACTGTATTCCATGCAATTGGATGCGGATAACCGTCTAATGCCTGACACATGCGAAAAATTATTGCAGGCCATACAGAATACGAATATTGGTTATGCCTATCCAGAAATACAGCATTTTGGCGCAGGAGAGGCCATTGGAGGGCACGTTCCCTTTAATCCCCTACGCCTCACCGTTGGAAACTATATTGACGCAATGGTTCTTATTGCCAAATGGGCCTGGACTGCAGCTGGTGGATTTTATGTAAAACGGGATGCAATGGGGTGGGAGGATTTTGATATGTGGTGCTCCCTTGCTGAAATGGGTATCAACGGAAAACAGGTAACCAATACTACTGCTGAATATAGGGCACATTTTGCATCAATGACCAATGTACTCACTGAACAAAATACCCACAAACCCAAGGTTGTTTCTCATCTTGAAAATAGACATCCTTGGCTTGACCTGGTTTATCCCGAAATTTCACCCTGGAATAAAAAACAATAATTTCTTAAACTCGTTTAATATTATTAATAAATATTTAGTAAATACATTAAATTACTTATAATATTTTAATATAAAATCACTAAAATAAAATATTACATTTTAGTGATTTTAAAACAACAAATAAAAAAAATAAAATTATTGAATAGATAAGATTTTTATTTACGCTAATATTGTTTTTAATAAATAACTATTAAGGAGCGTAATAATGGATTATCAAAATAATAATATAAATAAAAAAAGAATATGCTGGGGAAGTATTATTGCTGGTATTTTTACAGTTATGGCAGTATTTTTTCTTCTTTTTATTTTGGGAAGCAGCCTGGGTGTTTCAATGCTGTCCCCTAAATCCGATGATATTATTAATGGTGCAGGAACAACAGTTTTAATCTGGACTGTGGTTTCAATTATCCTCAGCCTTGCATGTGGTGCTTTTGTGACTGGACGCTTGGCTGGCGTAAATGGCCTCATTCATGGATTTCTTGTTTGGGCCACCTCGCTTATTTTATCCATTATTATTGGATGCATGATTTTAAGTTCCATCCTTACCATGATCGGGGGAACAATCGGAACAGTGACCTCATCTACAGGTTCCCTATTAAGCGGCATTGGTTCTGCATCCCAAAATGGTATTTCAGGAATTTTTGATCTTAGCAAAAACACTCTGAAAAATTTTGATTTCAAATCAAATGCGAATAATCAACAACTTAATCAAAATGTGATAGAGGCTTTGAAAAAAAGCGATATTCCAGCTTTACATCCAGACTATCTATCCTCACAATTTAAGGAGGTTAAAAAAGAAGCCAAAAATGCTATCAAGGAAATTAGCATCAACCCAAATAATTCCGACAAGATTCTTTCTGATTTAATAAGCCATCTCAAAACCCGTACCGAAAACATCTATCAGTCCATTGATCGTAATGATGTAGAAAAAGCTATTGCCAATAATACTAATTTAACTTCTAAAGAGGCAGAACGTTCGGTTGACAATATTATTGCCATGCATAACCAGGCAGTACAAGAAGCAAACAATAAATTGAATGATTTGCAAAACAATCTTCAGGAAGCAAAAGAACAATTAAACACATGGAAAGAACAGGCTAAAGAAAAAGCGGATATGACTGTCAAAGCCATCGCACGTCTTTCATTCTGGTCTTTTATCGCCTTGCTAGTTGGTGCACTGGTTAGTACCGCTTGTGGATTATTGGGGCAAAGAACCGTTTGCAGAAAACTAGAAAATCAAACTACTGATAATGAGCATCATAATTATAATCACTAAATAACAATATCGCTTATCTTTAAAAAATAACCAAAAAACTAGTATTTCCAAAAATACTAGTTTTTTTTCTTTTTAAACCTTTTGAACAAAATCAATCGAAAGGAACATTTTCAAGTTCTCTTAACCATATATTCGCATTTCCATCTGAAGGGGCACGCCAATCTCCCCGTGGAGAAAGACTTCCTCCTGCAAGAATCTTGGGACCATTTGGCATGGCTGATCGTTTGAATTGGCTAAAAGCAAAAAACCGTTTAATGAATATTTCCAGCCAATGCCTAATTTCACATAAATTATAATCGGTTTTTTTTGTATCAGGATAACCTGCAGGCCAGCTCCCCTTACGTGAATTTGACCATATATGATAGGCCAAAAAAGCAATTTTTGAAGGTTTTAGACCATATCTTAGAAAATAATATAAATTAAAATCTTGCAATGCGTATGGTCCAATTATCGATTCAGTACTTTGAATGGATTTTGCATCTTTTGCAGGAATGAGTTCTGGCGAGATTTCAGTATTCAAGATTTCCTGCAAAACCCTGCCAGTTTTCTCTGAAAAAAATCTGGATTGAACAACCCATCGTATCAAATGTTGAATTAATGTTTTGGGTAACCCAGCATTGACATGATAATGGGACATTTGATCCCCTACGCCATAAGTACACCATCCCAGCGCCAGTTCTGATAGATCCCCGGTCCCAACAACAATACCATTATGCAGATTGGCCAGACGAAACAGATAATCTGTTCTTAATCCCGCCTGGACATTTTCAAAGGTGATATCGTATACAGGCTTATTTTCTGCATAAGGATGTCCTATATCTTTTAACATTTGTCTGGCTGTATCAGTAATATCCAAGCATTCCCAATGAATACCAAGGCTTTTCATCAATGATTCGGCATTATTTTTCGTCTCTTTGCCTGTTCCGAATGCCGGCATTGTATACCCATAAATAAACTGTCGATCCATTTTGAGATCGTCAGCAGCCTGTACAGCAACCAGCAAAGCCTGTGTCGAATCAAGTCCTCCAGAAACACCAATGATCATTCGCTGGGCTTTGCTGGCTTGAATACGTTGTTTTAATGCTGAAACCTGAATCATGTAGGCTTCATAACAGTCCTGTTCCAACCGATGGACTTCCGACGGGACAAAGGGAAAACGTTCCAGGGGACGTTGAAGCCCTATGGTGTCATTTGAAGGTTGCAATTTGAATGTAATCAAACGATAAGGTGGATGTTTTTCATAGCACTGATGAAATGTTCCGCGTTGCAACCGTTCCTGACATATCAAATCAAGATCAATATCTGCATATAGAAAATTATCCCCTTTTGGAAAACGTTCTGTTTGCGCCAGAAGTTCACCATTTTCAAAAATTGACAATTGTCCGTCCCAGGCAAGATCCGTTGTAGATTCACCATTTCCTGCAGCAGTATATAGATAAGCGCAAATTCCACGTGAGGATTGCGTTTGACACAACAAAGAACGCTGATCCGCTTTACCTACAGTTATGTTACTTGCCGAAAGATTGGCAATCACGGTGGCACCAGCCATACAGGCATAACTACTTGGGGGAATTGGTACCCACAAATCTTCGCAAATTTCCGTCCCTATAAGCAAATCGGGATAATCCTCTGCTTTAAAAAGCAGATCAACACCAAAAGGAACGTTTTGTTTGTTAAAAACTATGAATTCATTGACAATCAATTGCCCATCAACAAATTGTCTGGCCTCATAAAATTCCCGGTAACCAGGTAAATAGGATTTGGGAACAACTCCCAGAATCTTACCTTTATGAATAACAACCGCACAATTATACAAAGCACCCTTAAAAACAACAGGAGCTCCAAATATGAGAACAGGCATAAGTGATTGGCTTGCATCACATATCAGTTCAATAGTTTCCTTAACAGCACTTGACAGGCTGTCCTGTAACCTGAGATCCTCAATTGAATATCCCGTCAGAGACAATTCAGGAAAAACACAAAGTGCAACGCATTCCTGATGGGCCTTTAAAGCCAGTTGAATTATTTTCTCGCTGTTCGAATAAGGATCTGCCAAACAGACTGTAAAATTGCATAATCCCACCCGGGCAAGGTTATGTTCATACAACGAGTAAAAATTTTTCAAGAAGAATCTCACATACTAAATATAATTTAAGGATCTAGAAATATATTCTACGATTATGTCTTTCTTCAACCAACCGCCAAATCAATATAGCAAATAAAAAGAGGGAATATAATCCGTTTACCATTGTCAAAGAAACTGGCAGCCAAGAAAAAGGATAAGAGGCGACATCACAGGGTTTGCCTGGACGATCCGGCATAGCGCCAAGCCGATCGGCAAGATTGTCTATTGCGACAAGATTGGCGCTACACTCAGGTAACGGACTTGCCCACCATCCCTGTTCCACCCCAATATGTAAACAGGAAATGCCAATACTCATTAACAAAACTATAAATCCAACCCATAAAATCAAGGTCAAATATCGTGTTGGAATAAAAATACCCAAAATACCCAAAATAATCAGAAAACGATATGGCCATCTTTCCAATAAACACAAAGCACAGGGAACCATATGCAAAACATGCTGTAAAAACCACGCTGCACCAATAGCGAATGCGCCTGCCAATATAAAGAAAATTGCGGTAATCGTTTTCATATAATATTTATTATAATTGGTCACGACTGATACCTAGACTGGTTTATACATGAATGATGAATGATGAATGGTTAAATATGAAATAGACTTTATAAAAAAGCGAGTTTACCATATTTTTTTTAATGTTGCGATTGCAAAGACTTCTCTAATGAATTTTCAATTGATTCTGAAGATTGCTCAACAGGGTGCTGTATATTTTTTTCATCTTTTTTTTGAACCTTTTGGGAATCATTCATTGGAGTACCTGCACAACCAACAACACTTATATTATATAGAGGATGCTCAAAAACAGCTATTCCAGGTTCAGATAAAAACATCCATGAGGCAAAATGAATAGATGTTAATTTTGTGTCTGTTACTTGAAGAAAGGCGGCACTATCAAAAGGTGTTGAAGGAGGACGTATTACACAATTAAGAGCCTCGATTGTCAGGGTCTGGTATCGCACTGATTGTCCAACCGGTATATTTAAAATTTCAGTATGGGCTTCAAGTTTATTCAAAATTCGAACAACAGCTTCGGATTGTCTTATCCACTGTTCAGCAACATTGGGATTTTGTTTTGCTGATTTACTGGTTTCAGCCAAACTGTTTGAAATATTACCTATTCCCAGTATGACAACAGCTAAACAGTAAAAATATTTTTTCATTTTACCGGACTCCGTAATTGATCAACCATATCTTTTAGAAAATCCCGCATGAATTCTTCGTCCACTCCAATCAGCAATGCGTCTTCAAATACATCCTGCATATATTGTGTTAACTCGGTTTTGTTTTCTTCCAGAATTTTTAATTTTTCTTTGCAGGTTACAGGTTTTCCATCAGATTGAGGCCAGTTTAATGAAGATGTTTGAACTTCTGTTTTCATCTTAACCAACCCTTAAATTCTTAAACTAGTCAATGTAATTCATTACTATGGAATTGATCAGTAGAATTGTCCGCCTTTTTCTTTTCATTCTTATTCATATTATCTGTAACAGAGAAAATGAATTTGCTTAAAAGCTGTTGCAAACTGATAGCCCCTTGGGTATGGGTCAGAAACTGACCAGGTTTAAGAACCGTTTCATCACCACCTGGAGAAAGATCAATATATTTTCCACCTAGCAGACTATCACTTGTAATAATTGCCGCCGTATCAACTGGTAATTTTACATCTGGCCGAACCGTAAAAGTTACAACCGCATTAAATCTCTTTGGATCAACCTTTTCCTGAATAACCTGACCTACGCTCACCCCTGCCAATTTTACGTCTGAACCAACTTCCAGTCCGTCAATCTGGCTAAACGATGCGCATAACGGATATCCCCCAACATTTTTCTGCCCATGTCCAATAATAGCCATGATAACAGCAACAACAAAAACAACCAACACTATCAAACCTGTGACAAGTTCAATTATTTGCTGTGTTTTTTGAGAAGGCATCAATACCATGAACTATCTTTTCAACTAAACCTCAGGAACCCAGCTTTCATAATCACCCGTAGCCTTGGCTCGTTGACCACCGGCATAATCGCTCCCTTGTGGATGATAAGCCTTGGCTGTTCCGGTTAAATTGGAATGATAGGGAATTTGCCAAGGATGACGCTTTGATACCGGAACTGGTGCATCCGCCTCATAATGTAGCCAGACCCACCACTCTGGGGGAACTGCGGAGGGATCATCACCTTTTTTATAAATAACCCACCGCTCACGACGACGTTCACCTCCGCCAAGACGGTTAAGTTTGCGAGATTCATAATAGGAACGTCCATCAGAATCTTTCCCGACCAAACGTCCTTTTAAAAGTGTGTGTAAACGCGTTCCAAGTGTTGTCATAATATAATTCAAACAAAATAATTATGTAGTATCTTTATCAAATAACTTTTAACAACCATATACCTTTTTTCCATAAAAATCACAAAAAAAATTAAATTGGATTCTAATTAGACCGAATAATCAAAAGATTACACCCTAAGATAAATAAAAAATTGAAAACAAATTAAACCGGAATTTTATCCACAATATCCACTGAATACAGATACCTGTATAACTTTTTACCTATTTATTTAGCTTATCGACATTCCAAAAAAAATGTAAACTTGACTATTATGAACACAAGACATATTTGGAATGGCGTCAGGATGCGTAATCTGCAAGCTGCGATTGATCCCGACGCATCTCTTTATTCAGTAACCATGCCCGCTCGATGGGAGGATCAAACTGCAACTGCGATCCTACAGTTATGCTCATCCTATCAACTGGAATCCTCCTCTGTTAAAACAGATCAGATCACTGCCAACTGGTTATTGCCTCTTTGTGATCATGCGGCAAATACAGGGATCAAAAATTGGAAAGTTTCTGACTGGGAAACAATTCTGCTAAACCAACAGGCCTGTCCCAATCAACGTATTTGGCAAAATGACAACAGTCAAAAGCCCGCCTTTACCATAAATTTGGCTGCCTTTGCATCAACTGAAACAGGGTTTGACGCGCATTCTTATCGGAAAGTTCTGCAAATTGTTATCGATAGTATCCGTATTCTCTATAAGCAACAGTTCAATTTCATTAACAGTGAGCTCCCCTTTCCAGATTTGCAGATTTCCCCAAAGCAAAAGCCTGTAGATTCTGAAAATGCAGAATCATATCACAATATTGCCGGGACAGTTTATCTTACCAATTTAGATGCCTGTCTTGCACAACTCGGTCTGGAATATGACAGTATCCAAGGACGGGATGTGGCTTGTTGCCTTACCTGTTTTGCAACCTTACTCTCAACTGCGGGTTGTGGATCTGATTATCTTCCCTTGTCACCAGACTGGAATGCATTACCAGAACTAACTACCCTTGCCAAAGAAATATGGAGTCTTGCCTCTGAGGAAAAAACTTTGCCTCTGCCCAGGATAGAAACCAGTTTCTCAATTCCCGGACCTGAAGATCTATTTCTAGGATCAGAAGCATGTGGACTTGCCCCCATATTTTCCCCTGTTACCGAAGACGGACATCTGGCAATAAGTACTATTGCGCGAATGGCAAAACAAAAACTAACTCCTGAAAGTGCACTGGCTGCAACCCTATCGGGAAATTTGATACTTCAACCCCCTTCTCATCAGGCGCATTGCGCAATGCATCAGGCATTGATCGGTTTTACAACTTCAATGCCCCCCCGTCCCCATCCAATGGAATATCCCCTCGCTTCAAAAACCATATTACCCCGGGGAATTCGAGAACCTCTTCCACCACGTCACAAAGGAATTACACAAAAAGCGAGTATTGCTGGACGTGGATTGTTTTTGCGTACAGGTGAATACGAAGATGGCAAGCTTGGTGAGATATCGATTACGCCTTTAAAAGAAAATGCCATGGTTAAAGGTTTGTTAGACAGCCTCGGCCAGGCTGTCAGTATTGGTTTGCAATATGGGGTTCCTTTAAAGGAATTCGTTTCCGCATTTGCCTATAGCCGCTTCGGCATTGCCGGAACCGTTGAAGGGGATCCAGGAGCGATTTACGCGACCTCGTTTCTGGATTATAGCTTCCGGCTATTATCAGATGTTTATTTAAAGCAGCCTTTACCTGACGCACCTAATAATTTACAGTCTGATGAGGAAAAACTCCCCATGCTGCCTTTGGATCTACCAGAGGAAGAAATGAATCAATCTCACTCTTCCCCACGGAAACATTCAAAATTCAAACTTGTAAGCTGAGAAAGGATCAAGACATGTCATCTATTGAGGAACGCATTGCCAAACTTGGAATTCAACTTCCTACCCCGACAGCCCCTGTTGCAAATTATCTTCCTGCAATCAAAACCAATAATTCTCTGATTATTTCTGGTCAACTTCCTTTTATAGACGGGAAACTTTTTGCAACCGGAAAGTTGGGCGCTACCATTGACCTTAAAACTGGGCAACAAGCAGCCCGCTATTGCATGATCAATATTTTGGCACAGGCCAAGGCCGCTATTGGACAGTTAAATGAAATCAGCAAATTAATCCGCCTGGGGGGGTTCATTGCCAGCATACCGGAATTTACCCAGCAGGCTGTTGTCATGAATGGAGCATCAGATCTAGCTGTAGAAATTTTTGGAGACAAAGGACGACATGCACGTTCTGCCTTTGGTGTAGCATGTTTACCAATGGATGCCTGTGTTGAGGTTGAAGCTTGGTTTGAATTGAAATAAATCTATTCTGCGAGTTAATCTACACGAGTATAATAGTTGATTATACTCTGTATATATATCTGGTATGCATTTAAATATATTATCCAGAGTTTCTTGCAAGTATCATGTTTCTGTTTTTTTCTCATCAAACAGGATTATACTTATATTTAAAATGCAATCAGCATACCGATTTATGATTATTATCTAATAACAATGTCAAAATAACTTTTTATATCTTTACATACAATTCTTTTTAGATCTACAATTTGCTAAAAGATTACCTTTTAAATATCGAAACAATTCATTATTCATTTTATCAGGTGCATCTAAATTTGTAAAAAATCTATATACCCTGCCATTTGCAAGAATGACTATACGAGCTTCCGTTACTGAAAAATACCGTGAAGTTGTGAGGCCTGTATTTATATTAAGATCATCGCCAATTTTTTATATTCAATTAAAATTTGATTTTTTTCATCTTTTAAGATCGCAAAATCCATCTTTTCATCCATTTTAACACCGTATCTGCAATTATATTCTGGCGTAACCCCAAGATAACTGAATACGTCATGCTCCAGAATCATCTGGGCAAAGGGAAGGATAAAAAAGTTTTTGGTGATTTCTTCTGTCTGCGTTAATAAACCCTGCCACTTAATTTTATTCACATTCCATTTTGAATTTTCTCCATTTATATTATTTGAATGCAACAATTTAATAATCATAAACTATTAAATTTATCAATTTCTAAACAACAAATTGATAAATGAAGAAAATTAACAACTATAACTAGCTATCTCACAAATCATCAGTCCCGATAGCCATATCATCCATCGAGCCTTCACCAATAATACCAGAATGCTCACGAATACGTTGCTCAATAACCTGACTTATCTCCGGATGCTCTCGCAAGAACTGCTTTACATTTTCCCGGCCCTGACCAATACGCTGACTGTCATAAGAAAACCATGAACCCGCTTTTTCAATAATCCCTGCTTTTACACCCAGATCTATCAATTCTCCCATCTTACTAATTCCTTCTCCATACATAATGTCGAATTCAACCTGCTTGAAAGGAGGAGCCATTTTATTTTTAACCACCTTAATCCGCGTCTGGTTTCCTGTGATTTCGTCCTTTTCCTTCACCTGACCGATACGACGAATATCCATACGTACAGAAGAATAGAACTTCAATGCATTTCCGCCTGTAGTTGTTTCTGGCGATCCAAACATAACACCAATCTTTTGACGAATTTGATTGAGGAAAATCAGACAGGTATTGGAACGAGAAACAGATCCGGTCAATTTTCTTAAGGCCTGGCTCATCAAACGGGCATGTAATCCAACATGATTGTCACCCATATCCCCTTCCAACTCTGCACGGGGAACCAATGCCGCCACACTGTCCACTACCAAGACATCAATAGCGCCAGAACGAACCAAAGTATCCGCAATTTCCAATGCCTGTTCCCCGGCATCAGGTTGAGAGATGAGCAAATTATCAATATCAACGCCGAGCTTACGCGCATAAATGGGATCAAGAGCGTGTTCGGCATCCAAAAATGCACATGTACCACCCTTTTTTTGAGCCTCGGCTATAATATGCAACGCCATTGTTGTTTTCCCGGAACTTTCTGGACCATAGATTTCAACTATACGTCCACGAGGGACACCACCAATTCCTAAAGCAATATCCAGACCAATCGAGCCTGTTGAAATTGCTTCCACTTGAACGACAGACTGCTCTCCCATCTTCATGATTGAACCTTTACCAAAGGCACGTTCAATCTGAGACAAAGCTCCTTCTAATGCTTTATTCTTGTCCATTATTTTTAGAATTTCCTTATAAATAAATAACGTGGGGACCGTAAATTCTCAGATTAACCCCAGTTAAACATTTATTGCTGCTTTTGAAGATTTTAAAAGATAAAAATACAATATTTACATTTACAATATTGGTATTTTTATCAAAATATCAATGATCCATAACAGCAATAATTATCTTAACGGCTAATTGCCAATCCCATACCATTTGGATCTGTATAAGCATGACATTGCCTGTCATTTCCTGGCAACCCATCAGAACAATAAACGGCATTTACCCGTCCTTTTGAGCCGCTCGAATTCGGTAATGAAACACCCTTTTCCCGTTTATTTCCTTGTTTGTTCAAAAAAGAATTCATGGTCACGGCAGCCTCTTGCGCCGCATCATTCTGTCCAGAGGCAGAAACTCCTGCAATAAAACGCTGTTTATACGTTGAAATCGATCCTGTTAACAAAGGTGGCGGCAGCTGACGAGGAGACGCAGCCATAACTATACCGGTTGTTCCAGAAATACGTCCTGTACCAAATAAATTATTCATGGTTAAAGCACAAGAAACGGCTCCCCCATCACGATCAACAACTACAAAAGATGTAGATGCAGGCAATGCTGGCAAACTGCCGCTGCCCGCCTTCCCATTATCAAGCCAGTCTTGAGCTTTTTTTGTCATTCCTTCAATGGATGACTTCAAATAAGTAGAACTATTTTCTGCACGCCATTTTGCAACTGTACCCTGGGCAACATCATCCCTATTTTGTCCATTATGCATCGCCATTGCCATACCCAGACCTCCATCTGCAGGAGGAGATAAAAAATATGTGATATTTTGTCCTTGTGTCAAAGACAAAGCTGAGGTTTGAACAGGCAGGGCATTTCTAAAGTCCTCGTTATACAATCCCCCTCCCGCAATCTGGGATCCCAAGGCATAACTTCTTGCAAGAGAACCAATATAAAGATCTGCAATACCTGCACTAATCAATCGGTCATAAATAATCTTTAAACGAGGCTGATATAGAATATCCCCAGCCTTAAGAGGAAGTCCATTTGCGTTTGTAAATGCTCTCTGCATGGCAGAATCTTCAAATAAGGGCTGCTGAACAGCTGCCAGATCACTCGCCAACGTGTCAGAAACGGGAGCACCATTTCCTGCCAAATTACCAACCAACCGTAAAATATCATTAATATCTGACTTGCCGTAACTTGCCTGTAATAAATATAATCCTCTTGCCATCATTGGAATCGCAGCTGGACGATCACTATTACTGGAAGGTTTTCTTCCTGCCTGAGGAAGGAAAATAATTGACTGTGCCGGCTGTCCGGAATGATACGCCAGACATGCTCCACCTCCTCCCAGCGAGGCACGGGAAGGCAAAGTTACTGTCAATGCCATACCTAGGGCCGTAGCTGCATCAGCCGCATTTCCCCCACGAATCAGGATATCCCGCGCCAACATGGCGGCTTGTGGTTCATCTGCAGCAACGCTCCCAACATATCCTGTTACACGATGATTCAAATTTGCAGATTTTGATAGTTTTTTCTCGTGATGATCCCCACCACATGCCGTTATTGAAAATGCCAAGGCCAAACCACAAACAGCCTTCTTAAACAAAACTATCTTTTGCCTTGATCCGTCCCTGAATTTTTGAGTAAATTTTGTTGTCTTTGCCTCAACACGACCTTTTGAAATTTGATAACGTTTTGACACGTGGCAGCGCTCCACTTAAAAAATCAATAATACCATAATAGGGTTCGAAAGTTATATTTAACTCAAATTATCAAGCCATACTCTATCGAGATTCATTTTATATCACAACAATTACAATTCTGTATAATATTATCCATCCATATGATAAAATCCCAATTTTACCAATCGGAAAACGCTTTATGAAAAAATTATCCTTTCGTCCTTTGATGACAGGTTCATTACTCTCCTGTCTTATCTCTTTCCCTGTCATTGGTCATAGTGAAGATCCAGCAGCAACTTTCTCATCCCAACAACGTAAAGAAATCATTTCCATTGTCAGACAGGCTCTAAAAGATGATCCAACCCTATTAGAAACTGGAATTCAAACCCTGATGAAAAAGAAAGAGCAACAACGTGCTTCACTTTCTACCCAGACAATAAAAGAGAAAAAAGGATTACTGTTACGTCAGCTACCCACTGACGGACTGATGGGCGATCCAAACGCAGCTACAACCATTACTGAATTTTACGATCCAAATTGTGGATACTGTAAAAAAATGCTGCCTATTTTAATCGATCTGGTCAAAAAACATAAGGATGTCAAGGTAATCCTAAAAGTCATTCCCATCCTTTCTGAAAACAGCAAATTGCAGTCTCAGGCCATAATTGCGGCAACTAGACAAAACAATTATGTTGCAATGATGCGCTCCTTGATGACCAGTCAGGAAGATATCAACCTTAATACTATCAAATCTATTGCACAGAAACTTAAACTGAACGCCGATCAATTGGTAATCGATATGAAAGCGGATTCCGTCACCAACGCTTTAAACGGCAACCTTCAATTAACTCATGATCTTGGTATTGAAGGTACTCCAGCCTTGATCATTAATGGTGAACATATCATTCAAGGTGCAATAAGCTATGACAATCTTGAACAAGTTATTGATAAACTTAATAAATAATATCATAGCTAAACTAAAGGCGACCCGCAAATCGCCTTTAAAATTCATTTTTTAGGTAACAAAGCTTTCAAGGCATCTACCATATCATCCATCATTTTATCCGTATGATAAGGATTGGGGGTCAATCGCAATCGTTCCGTTCCTTTGGGCACGGTTGGATAATTTATTGGTGGTGCATAAATTTTGTATTCATCCAATAAACGTTGACTTATTTTTTTGCATAACTCAGCCTCTCCAATAATTACGGGTACAATCTGGCTTTTTGTCTCGATAAAAGGAATATTGGCCTGTCTCAATTTTTCCTGAAACGTATGAATACGTTCAAACAATTTTTCACGACGCCAATTCTGCTTACGAACCAAACGAACACTTTTTAATGCCGCTGCCACAACAGATGGAGGTAGGGAAGTCGTAAAAATAAATCCAGCCGCAGCCAATCGTAAATATTCAATAATTTCACGTTTCGCCGTTACATATCCCCCATGTACACCAAAGCCCTTTGCAAGGGTTCCTTCAATGATATCAACCTGATTCGCTACACCATCCCTTTGAGAAACACCTCCACCCTCTTTTCCATATAAACCGACAGCATGTACCTCATCTAAATAAGTTAAGGCATTATATTTGTGTGCCAATGCACAGATGGACCCAATATCCGCAATATCGCCATCCATAGAATAGACACTTTCGAAAGCAATCAGTTTGGCAACATTTTTTGGAGCATTTGCAAGTTTATGTTCAAGATCCTGCAAATCATTATGTTTGAAAACCACACAATCAGCATTTTTAGCTCCTTTTATACCAGCAATCATAGAATTATGATTTTGCTGATCGGAAAAAGTCATCCAGTTCCCGGACATACTCGTTAGAATAGTTTGCAAACTCGCCTGGTTTGATACATAACCTGATACAAATAACAAGCCCGCCTCTTTACCATGCAAGTCTGCAAGTTCAGCCTCGAGCGCTTCATGCAAGGGATGGGTTCCGGCAATATTTCTTGTCCCACCTGCACCTGCACCATATTTTTGGATAGCCATAATGGCGGCATTCATGACTTCAGGTTCAATTCCCATACCCAGATAATCATTGGCTGACCAGGCTATAATCGGGGTCTCCTCTTTTGCATTAATCTTTCTATCATAAACAGGATAATGCATTGACTGACGACTTAATGGGGTAAAACGCCGATACCGTCCCTGTTTCTCGATATCTCCAAGCGCCCCTTTGCAATAGGCATAAAAAGGATGTGAAGATATTATGGGTTCTGACACAATTTATTCTCCTAATTTTAAATCCCTCGGGATTTAAATGATTCAACATGACAAAACATTGTCTGAATAACCAATCCATTACGTCCTCATATAGAACATATAAAAAATTATCCAATAGCCTTATTGTATAGTAACTTGGACAACATTTTTCTTGACCCCACCATCTGCCTTGGCATTTATTTGAATTTGCTCCGCCTTTGCACCCGCTCGGATTATTTCATTTGCAATTGCCCTGCCTTCATGCGCTGCAATATTATTCATTTGCTCCTGCTGCATTACAGGATCAGATGAAATTGGGGTGACTGAAGTAATAACAAACAAGGCATCCGCTTTTCTTGACAACGCATCCTTTACCAAATTTGTCAAAGGTTTTTCCCATTGATCCTGGGGCGTTCCCTCTACAATTTCGATCGGTGGTGCGGGCGGAGGCGGAGGAGGTGGAGGAGGCGGGGGAATATAAGGAGCAGGCCTACGTCCTGCACTCGGATTAAAAGTCCTTTGATCAACCAGCTTACAAGAACTTAATAAAAAAAAACCACTTAATAACAAGGAAACATAACGCAAATGACTGATCATAAAATTGACTTAAAGTGCAAAGTTGGAAAAGAACGCTAACAATCTCAATTAAACCTTAATAATTGATTTTACAATATAAAGAAATCCTTTACCCTTATATTTCTATTATTCAATAATCGAATTTATTCAATTACCCGAAATAAACCGTAAACTTAAGACTGCTATTGACATGGAAGTTTCATTAAAAAAATTTGATCCTACACTTGATTCATATAAAAGATTGATAATCCTGTGCAATCACAACCTCATTTAGCATATTATTAAAAAAGCTAACAAAAGATCAAATTTGTGGTAAATTATTAAGATTAATATTCACGTTATCAAAAAAACGTGATTAAATAGAGTTAAAGACGAAGAAAAGTTTTTATATTAATTTTCACAAGACGATTCGCCTTGGAAAATCTTTTTAACCTTAAAGGGAGATTTAACTATCATGGCTATTAAACTTGCAATTAACGGTTTTGGACGTATTGGTCGCTTGGTACTACGCAGCATCATTGAAACCGAACGCACTGATGCGGAAGTCGTATTGATTAACGACCTTGGCAGCCCAGAGGCCAATGCTCACCTTCTCCGTTATGATACGGTTCACGGTCGTCTTCCTGCAGATGTTAAAGTCGAAAATAATACAATGACCATTACAACACATAATGGACGTAAAATTGGCCCAATCAAAATTACAGCCGAAGCAGATCCAACAAAACTTCCATTACAAGGTGTTGATGTTGCAATGGAATGCACAGGACGTTTCACAAGCAAGGAGGCCGCAAGTGCATTGCTTCAGGCTGGTGCCCGTAAGGTTCTTGTTTCCGCCCCCGCAAAAAATGTTGATGCAACCATTGTTTACGGTGTTAACCACAAAATTATCAATGGCAACATGACTGTCATTTCCAATGCATCATGTACCACAAACTGTCTTGCTCCTATCGCAAAGGTTCTTCAGGATACAATCGGAATTGAACGGGGCAGCATGTTGACCATCCACTCTTACACAGGTGATCAACGCACGGTTGACACATTACATAAAGATCTCCATCGTGCCCGTGCCGCTGCACAAAACATCATTCCGACAACAACTGGTGCCGCAAAAGCCGTTGCATTGGTTATTCCCGAATTAAAAGGGAAACTGGATGGAATTGCCATTCGTGTTCCAACACCTAATGTTTCTTATGTTGCTTTGGACTTTGTTCCCACCAAAACACCCGCCTCTGTTGAAGAGTTAAATGCCTATTTCAAAAAAGCGGCCGAGGGTGAGCTAAAGGGTATTCTTGGCTATAATGATGAACCACTCGTAAGCTCCGATTTCAATCATTGCTTTAACTCCTCAACCTTTGATGCAACACAAACCGGATTTATTGAAAATGGTAAATTGATCCGTGTTGCTGGCTGGTATGATAATGAATGGGGTTTCTCAACCCGTATGACTGATACAGCTGTTGCCCTTGGGAATGCAAAATAATGGTTGAACAGAAAACTTTCAAAACCCTTGATGATCTTGATTGCAAAGGTAAGAAAGTTCTCTTGCGCGGGGATCTGAATGTCCCCATGCATGATGGCAGAATTACCGATACAACGCGTCTGGATCGTTTGGTCCCCACCATCAAGGAACTGGTTAAAAAAGGTGCAAAGGTTATTTTATGCAGCCATTTTGCCCGTCCAAAAGGCAAGGTGGTTCCAGAAATGTCTTTAAAACCAGTCGGTGAAGCTTTATCCAATATCTTAAAACAGCCTGTGGCTTTTGCTGATAATTGTGTTGGCCCTGATGCCCAGAAAGCTGTCACGTCATTGAAAGACGGTGATATTCTCTTACTTGAAAACACCCGCTTTCATGCTGGTGAAGAAAAGAATGATCCAACGCTTTCTAGAGAGCTTGCTTCTTTGGCAGACGTTTATGTTGATGATGCTTTTTCAGCCTCCCATCGTGCCCATGCATCAACCGAGGGTGTTACCAAATTCCTTCCTTCATTTGCAGGTCGTCTAATGGAGGCTGAATTAAATGCATTGAATGCCGCCCTGGAACATCCTGACCGTCCAGTTGGTGCCATTATCGGCGGATCAAAGATTTCCACAAAGCTTGATTTGCTTTCCAATATGATCAATAAGGTTGATGTATTGATTATTGGTGGGGCTATGGCCAATACCTTTCTTGCCGCTCAAGACGTCAAGACTGGTAAATCCCTGCAGGAAGCCGACATGCATGAAACAGCTCGTGACATCATGGAAAAGGCAAAAGAACAAAATTGTAAAATTCTATTACCTGTAGATGTTGTTGTGGCCGCTGAATTAAAAAATAATCCAGCGACACAAACTGTTGATGTCCATGCCGTTCCCGATAACCAAATGATTTTGGATGTTGGGCCAAAAACGGTGAAATTACTGAACAAGTATCTAGCTGAGCTCAAGACCTTGGTATGGAACGGGCCTTTGGGTGCTTTTGAATTCACACCTTTTGATAAGGCAACCAATGAAGTGGCTCAAGAAGCTGCCAAATTAACCAAAGCTGGCAAGCTTAAAAGTATTGCTGGCGGCGGTGATACGGTTTCTGCCTTAAAACATGCTGGCGTTATCAATGAAATGTCTTATGTTTCAACCGCTGGTGGCGCATTTCTTGAATGGCTGGAAGGTAAAGCTCTTCCAGGTATTGTTGCCCTAACAACATTAGCTCAAGAAACAATGCCTTTATAGGTTTTTTAAAAAAACTTGTAAAACAAAAAAGGCTGATTTTTCAGTCTTTTTTGTTTTTCTACTTGAAATATGACAATCATATTCCCAATGAATTTTTTAATATCAATAGCAGTTTTATATTTTTCATAAGTATAAGTATAGGTTTTATAACTATCAACATCTGTTAAACCTCTATGAAAATTATGCCATTTTAACATAACAAAAATATTTTGTTTTCCATGAATTGGAAAAAATGGAAATATAAATAATCCTAAAATAATTTTTGCGATCTTGTTAACTGAAATCTTTTTACTTAAATCTATTGACAAGCCTTGGTTAACCCTAAATAATCTGCCAAACGATTAAATGCATTCAATCTTGCCTGATAACCATTTTGGCCTCCATTAACTTTACGTGTTACGGCCTTGACTGTAGCATCTGCTGAAATTGCAAGATCATGAACATTTGCAATATCAAACCAGTAAACAAATGCTGTCTCCACAGCATATTCATAATGATTTCTATCTGCAACCAAATCAGGATTGTTTAATAAATTATTAATATCATCGGGAAATTCTTGATGATGATAATCCTGCATTCTTCTATACAGATTTTTGCCTGTTATTTGAAGAAACCCCCTGCCTCTATATCTATATCCATCGCCACTTGCTTCATCACCATTCCCCATACGATCAGCATATACATAGTTACCTAATGCTTGTGGATGATGAGCATAATGAGAAGTTTGTGTCCACAATTTATCTCTTCGGACTCTTATTTTTTTGCATAATTTTTTTTTACACATCCGTAATGCTTGGTAACCAAATTTATCACGCATTGCACTTACACGGTAATTTAAATTTTCCGCTATTGGTTGAAGTCCACTTTCAGCAGATATCTGAGATAGGAAATAAGCAATTTCCCGCTTATCTGTCATATTAAAATGATTGGCATTTCTATTAAGGTAAGGCAATGCTGTAACGTTAACTCCATTCTTTCCTTTACCTGATGGATTTACAGCATCCAGCATACCAATCGTTATAATTTGAGGATAAACTGCATTTTTTGTTGCCTCACTTGCGGAGCCCTTTTGCTTTTCTCCTTCTTTTTGCCAGGGTTGAATAGATGACAGTTTCCTTTCAGCATGATTTATTACAAGCGAGGTTGAAGAATCTTGGGTCAGCAAACCCGTAAAATTATTCAAGTATATTGAAGTTTTTTTACCGGGTGTTATAACACCATCAGGATGTGTATAAAATTTACTCTGAAACTCAATGATTGCCTTTTTTGTAAGCGGACCACATATTCCATCAACATCAATATATGATGCACCATGCCGTTTGAGTAACGATTGTACAATTATAACATCTTGACGGTTATTTACAGCATTACGCCCAACCGAATGACGAATGTTACGCATTTTAATTACTCATTGAATCCATTGACATTCATAATGATTTCTTTGGCGCTGCCTTCACAAACTCCAAATTCTGGATGATATTCAAAATAAACATCAACCGAGCAAACATCCTCATATTGATCTTCCGCATTGACAAATGAACTTTCTATGGTTACTTCATCGCTATAAAGAGGAAAAAATGGCGCTTTATATTGCTCAAACTGATCACTTGCCCAGGAATCATTAAATCTGACTATAAACGACTTGGCCATTTGCAGTGCTGGAACATATTCGTTTCCGACGAACATCAGGGTCATTGTAATCTGCGATCTTGACCTGAAAATCTTATGACGCCCCCGATAATAGCTTTCATTACTTGAAAGACGGTTTTCGTCAACGATATTCATGAGTATATAGGGTGCTTTGGGGGTTGAAACTCGGTTGCCGCGACCTTGTATAATCGTTAATTCAGTTCCTTTAATAGGGATAGCCTTTTTTATGAATTTTCCTACCAAATTATACATTTCTTTATAACTTAAAGTGTATAACTCTGGAAATTCTCCATCTTTGGGAGCAACAACCATGACTTTGACATGTTTATTATCCTTTTTACTCATAGAATTAATGCTTTCTTAAATTTTTTGTTTTGGAAATTAATTGGAATATTGATGCTATTGTTTTGGCATCTATTGAAAAAATTCTATTGATAAAAAACAAAAAAACGACCTACTATCAAGGTCGCTTCATCAAACTATAATAATACTAACTTACTAAAATAATCTCAAAATCTGACAGAAAATTCAATAATGTTTGACTGTTTGTATCAATTTCTCTAGATATATTTAAGTGGCTTTTACAAATATAAACTATCAATCCGTTATCTCTAAAACCTATCCTTTTATAGATAACACATGATATATTCCAGAACGGCGATATTTTCAAAAATTAATCTAATAAGTATATTATATTTAAAATTACCAATTAATTTGTTTATAATGAAACGATATTTTTCAATAAAGTTGATAGCATAATACCAAATTGAATGTAGATAATCTTGCAACAATCGCTATCTACACGACCAAAAACTTAAATTGGGCTTAAATCTGCACTATCATCAAATTTTGCATAAAATATCCACCAAAACAAATATACTAAAACACTATATCATAATTGACCTAGATTTTTTCCAACATTCAACAATAATGAGTTCATTAAGAACAGTCTGTCTAGAATATTACTGACATTGACTACATATAAAATCATCAACAGAGCAATGACTGTAGAAAATTATAAATCCAGATGGATATTGGCTCCAAATCATTTGTAAAGGTAAAAATTTATATTGATAAATGATTATAAAAATAAATGATACTATAATTAAAATAGTGGTTAGGGCTCTAAATTAAAAAATTCTTTTTTAAAAACATCTTCTACTAACATAAAAATACTGCCAACAAGAATTTGTGATAGTAAACCATAAATTCGCAATTTTGTTTTCAAATATTATGGAGCCATCAACGATATCCCTATAAAACCATTTATTATAGCAATAATCAAAATAATAGCTCAGTTATCAACATTAGCTTCTATAGTGGAAAGTTGAACTGTATCTCCCACCAATCCCTTGGCGAATTCTTCTGCAGAAAAATCGCGAAGATCTTCCGCCTTTTCACCAACTCCTACTGCATGGATTGGCAACTTAAACTTTTCAGCCAAGGCAATGACAATACCTCCTCGTGCCGTACCATCCAATTTGGTAATGATTAATCCACTAACATCAACCATCTCCTTAAAGATACGAACCTGTTCAATTGCATTTTGACCTGTTGTGGCATCCAAAACCAATAAAACAGAATGCGGCGCCGTTTCATCAAATTTACGCATGACACGAATGATTTTGGCAAGCTCCTCCATCAGGGCACTTTTATTATGCAAACGACCTGCCGTATCAATCAATAGCAAATCTGTTTTCTCATTTTTTGCTCGTTTCAGGGCTTCAAAAGCTAGACCCGCCGCATCTGCCTGCGGTTTTCCTGAAATAACCGATACACCAACCCGATCACCCCACACTTGCAATTGTTCCACTGCTGCCGCACGAAAAGTATCCCCGGCAACCATCATCACCTTAAGCCCCTGATCAGTAAAAAACTGTCCCATTTTTCCAATCGTTGTCGTTTTTCCTGTCCCGTTTACGCCAACCATCAAAACAACATGGGGTTTCAAATCAGGATTGGGCTGAAATGGTACAGCAACTGGTTTTAAAATCTTGGAAATTTCTTCTGCAAGAGCCTGTTTTATTTCCTGATCCGTAACTTCCGAACCGAACCGGGTCTTACGAAAGGATTCAATAACATTTTCCGCTACTTCTGGCCCGAAATCAGCAGAAATTAGAATATCCTCCAATTGTTCAAGTGATTCATCATCCAATCGTCGTTTTGTAAAAACAGATGTTAAGTTGTTTCCCAATTTTTGCGTTGAACGGGAAAGCCCCTGTTTAAGACGAGAAAAAAAACCAAGCGCCATTTATATTCTTTCTACTATAATACCATCAGAATTACCCGAAATTACACGGGCTGAAATAATTTCACCGGGAGTTGCCTCCTTACCTCTTAAGGTTGCTGCAGAAAATTGTTCACTGTGACCACGATCAACCGTTTCCATCAAGATGGAAACCGTTTTATTAACAAAACATTCATGATATGAACTGGCTATTTCCGCACCCAAATTTCGCAACCGGGCCGCACGCTCTTTCCTTACGGAAACTGCAACGGCTGGCATCTGGGCCGCAGGTGTGCCCTTTCTTTCACTATAGGGAAAAACATGAAGATAGGGAATGGCAACTGTCTTTAGAAAATCGTATGTCTCCTGAAAATACGATTCATCCTCCGTCGGAAAACCTGCAATAATGTCGGCACTTAGTCCGATATCAGGGCGTATTGAACGAAGTTGTTCAACCAATGATCCAACATCTTTGGTTTGATGACGTCTCTTCATCCGTTTTAATATCATGTCGGAACCTGCCTGAAGCGACAAATGAAGATGGGGCATAAAACGAGATTCACTGGCCATTAAATCCCACAAAACCGGATCCATACCAATTGGATCAATTGATGACAATCTTAACCTTTTTAATTCCGGAACATCTTTTAGAATAGCCTTACACAGATCCCCCAACCTTCCTTTATGTTTCAGATCCCTTCCCCATGAAGCGATATCAACTCCTGTAAGAACAATCTCATTGTATTGCTGTTGGGTCAAAGCTTTTACCTGATCAACCACTCCCTTAACAGAAACAGACCTAGAAGGTCCTCGCCCAAAAGGAATAACGCAAAAAGTACAACGATGATCGCATCCCTGCTGAATTTGAACAAAAGCCCTAGTCCGACCGGTAAAATCAGTTACAATCCGTCCCACGGTATTTTTCACCGTCATGATATCGGACACCTGATTTCCTTGAGATAAAGCTGCCTCTGTCCAATTTTCCCCTTTTAACTTGTCTTCATTCCCCAATATTTGCTTCACACCCGGTAGTGAAGACCATTGTTCAGGATTGATTTGTGCGGCACAACCTGTGACAATAATACGTTTTTCGCTATCTTTTCGGTGTAGCCGACGAATTGTCTGTTTTGCCTGCCGTTCTGCCTCAGCTGTCACGGCACAGGTATTGACAATAACGACATTGTCAAGTTGCTCGGCATGCTGGCTCATTACCTCACTTTCATAACGGTTAAGCCTGCATCCAAAGGTAATGATCTGCGGTTTTTCCTTTTGGGTCTTTGACGTCATAAAGGGTAATGATCCAAATTAAATTGCCCGGTAAAAGAAAAATGAACAGGACCTGTCATCAATACATCATTAGAGGCTTCATCCCATTCAACAATCAAATTCCCACCATCCATTCTTACCTCGCAATAACGATCAGCCAAACCTCGCCGAACCGCATTCACAACAGAAGCACATGCACCGGAACCACAAGCCAGTGTTAACCCTGCCCCGCGTTCCCAAACACGAACCCGCATGTTTTGACGATCCAGCATCTGTACAAACCCTATATTTGCCCCTTCCGGAAACAAGGGGTCTTTTTCCAGAACCTGACCGCAAAATACAGGATCGACCGTAGATAAGTCCTCAACGAAAAATGTTACATGGGGATTTCCCATAGAAACCGCTGCCGGTTCCCCGGATAATGGCAAATATAAACTATCAACATCACGTTGTAGTGGAATATCACGCCAATTCATTTTTGGCTGTCCCATATTTACTTTTACTGTAAAAGCATCAATGACCTCGGTTGGCAGTAACCCAGCGCTGGTTTGTAAGGTAAAATTCTTACGTTGAAATTTATCATGTAACCATGCCGTGACACAGCGTGAACCGTTTCCACAGGCACCGGCCTCATCACCACCAGGATTGAAAAAACGAACATAAACATCGGCTTTTTTATCTTTTGGAGCAGATAATATAATCAACTGGTCACAGCCAATCCCATAACGACGATCACATAGTTCGGCAATACGATTATTATTTAGCTGAATTCTGTTGACAGAATTATCGATAATGACAAAATCATTACCGATACCATGCATTTTACTAAAAGAAATATCCATTATTATTCTAACGTAACTATTGGTACTTAACTTGACTTAATTTATCAATGTAACACAAAAAACGCCAATTTTTTATGCCCATGACCGAATTAAACGATTTCCATCCCCATTCTTTTGATATTGCTGGTACAGAAAATGATCTTGAATATTATACGCATCATAAACCTGCACCTCTTATCGACCAAGGGGGATATAAAACTATTGAAGCCTTATATCATACTCTCATACAAAAAGGCGATACCATCCTCGACCTAATGTGTGGATCAAACAGTCATATTCCCGCGAATGTTCCATACCAAGATTTAATCGGTATTGATATCGATAACAATGCCTTACAACAAAATCATCAATTAACAAAAAAAATTCTTCAGGACATTAACCGAAATTTATCCTTTCCTTTACAAGATAACAGTGTCGATTATATTTGCCTGTGCTCAGTCATTGAATATTTGCGAAATCCTTTCGCTATTCTTGAGGAATGCTATCGGATATTAAAGCCTCAGGGCAGAATAATCTTTTCTTTTTCCCCCCGATATTTAGCGACCCGCACCATTGCCTTATGGCAGGCACTTGATAACGGGGAGCGCCAGCGCCTTATCAAAATTCTTCTGAAACGATCAGGATTCAACAATTTCGATCAGGGAGAAGTGCATCCACCCGATAATCAGCCTCTCTGGAAAAGCAGCATATATAGTGTTGTTGCCAGTAAAATTTAATTTATGCTAATCATATTGGAATGAATCTGTAATGCGTCAACCCGTTTGTTATCTTCCCCATGGGGGCGGTCCGTGTTTTTTTATGGATGATCCTTATAATATATGGACCAATATGGGTGATTTTCTACATAAATTCCCTAAAACATTACCTAAAAAACCAGATGCCATCGTTGTCATTGCGGCTCATTGGGAAAGCGATCCGATCAAAATCCACCATCACCCAAATCCATCCTTGTATTATGATTATTATGACTTTCCCGAACATACTTATCAATTACAATATCCAGCATCAGGGTATCCGCTTCTTGCCGAACAAATCCATACCCTTTTAACAGAACAGCATATTCAAAGTGAATTTGAAGAAAAAAGAGGATGGGATCATAGTGTTTTTATTCCCTTAAAAGTCATGTTTCCTGATGCCGATATTCCAATTGTGGAAATATCGCTACATAATAACCTTGATCCGGCATACCATTTTAATATCGGTCGGGCCCTTTATCCGCTACGCAATAAAAATATTTTAATTATGGGAAGTGGGATGAGCTATCATAACCTGCCCTTTTTATTTTCTGGTCAAGGCACTAGAGAGGCATATGCTTTTGATAACTGGTTAACCGATGTCATTTCCCTCCCCGCTTGTGATGATCGTGATAGATTATTGATTGAATGGGAAAAAACCGCCGACGCACATTCGGCTCATCCACGTACAGAACATCTTCTACCCTTGATGGCGGTTTCTGGCGCAGCAAGACAAGATCATGGAAAATGTATATTTAAAGATATAATTTTACATAAACCAATTTCTGCTTACCAATTTGGTTGATTATTATCAAAACAGAAAATATTCCCTTAATCATGCTTTAGTTTTTAACATATTCTACAGTATTAAATAATACTGACATTAATTTTCTTTTTTTATAAAAATTGTTTCATGATAATACAAAATAAATCCTTAAATATTTATTTTTAAGTTTGAAAAAATTTGTATTTAGAATATTTTATAAATATTGTAGATATGTTTTAACCTAATAAATATTGATAAACCGCTTTATGATATTATATCAACCTTGAATGTATCTGATAATACCCCCATTTCACTCATTCTGTTTTTACAATTTCCCACAAAACCTTCATTTATTTAACAAAATCCACTTTGTTATATAGTTGATTTTTTGTTTAGATTTATAACCTACGTTTCGGATTCCTATATGCCATTTACTCAAATTCATTCCTCCCTTGCAAAAGCTATAGAAAATAAAGGCTATACAGCCTTGACTGCTGTTCAACAGGCTGTTCTTGAACAACAGAATAATGAACAAGATTTACTTGTATCTGCTCAAACCGGTTCAGGTAAAACCGTGGCTTATGGAATTGCCATGGCAACAACATTACTTGCTAATAAAGATCAGTTTGCTGCTGCAAAATTACCGCTAGCCCTGATTATCGCTCCCACTCGCGAATTAGCGTTACAAGTTCACCAAGAATTATCCTGGCTATATACAAATACCAAGGCCAAGATTGTAACCTGTATTGGCGGAATGAATGTTCGTAAAGAAGCTTATGCACTGGAAAAAGGCTGTCATATCGTTGTGGGAACACCCGGACGACTTTGTGATCACGTACGGCATAATCATCTTGATCTATCTGGCCTGGACACAATTGTTCTTGATGAGGCAGATGAAATGTTGGACTTGGGTTTTCGTGATGAACTGGAGGAATTATTATCCGCATGTCCATCAAATCATAGAACCCTGCTTTTTTCTGCAACCATTGACAAAGATATTGAAAACCTGGCCCGACGATATCAGAAAAAAGCATTGAGAATTAATACAGTTCCCACCAATCAGCATAGAGACATTGAATATCACGCTTCTTTGATTCACCCAAAGGAGGTTGATAACGCCGTTATTAATTATTTACGTTTTATTGACAGCCCCACAGCAATGGTTTTCTGTGCCACCCGAGAACTCGTTCGTCATATGCAATCAACTTTGATTGAACGGGGTTTTTCATGTGTTGCCCTTTCTGGCGATCTTGGACAGGAAGAACGAAATCATGCCATTAAAAGTCTTCGTTCTGGTCAAATACGAGTCTGTGTTGCCACTGATGTCGCTGCCCGTGGTTTGGATCTGCCCACTCTGGATCTTGTCATTCATGCTAGCCTTCCAACCAATTCCGCCACCTTATTGCATCGTTCAGGAAGGACTGGACGTGCCGGAAGAAAAGGTCGGTGCGTGTTAATTGTTCCTTCAAATCAACGCAATCGTGCCGAACGCCTATTGGCTCACGCTAAAGTAACAGCAAGTTGGGAAAACCCGCCTGATATGATGGCCATCCGTGAAAAGGATAACCAGCGTCTTCTTTCCAATCCTGTACTTTTAAGCAGCAAGGATATTATGGAAGAAGATCAACCTTTGATTCAGCAGTTGATTGAACAGTTCAATCTTAATGAACTTGCGAATGCTGTCATTTCATTTTATCGTTCAATTATTCCTAATCCCGAGGAAATTACAAACATATCCCTGCAGAAACAGCGCTCCGCCCCTTACAATAAGGAAAATAGAAGACAAAAATCATCAGAAAAATACGCATTTACAAACGGGGTCTGGTATGAAATTCCAGTTGGTCGAAATGAAAAAGCAGATCCTAAATGGCTTATTCCAATCATTTGCAAATCTGGTAATATCCAGAAAAAAGATATTGGAAATATTCGTATTTTTGATAACGCCACAAAATTCGAGATTTCCTCGGAAAAAAAAGATATTTTTAACAAAAATATTGCAAATGACAAATCCGTAAACATTTACCAAACGTCAGCCCCGTCTATTGGGGAAGGTGATAAAAAACCGGATTACAGGCGCAAAAGAAAAAATGGGTCGGATTTAAAAAAAACAAGAACCAGAAAGAAAACCGATTTTAAATACAAAGATAAATCGGGTCCATCATCTTCATCAAGAAAACGCAAAAAATAAATAAAGGGGCTTATGCCCCTTTACCAAATTCGTGTCACAAATTAAAAATTTAATTTGAAAATGGATGTGTCAAATCATGTATATCCTGTTTTGTATTATTTTTTAAATCTTTCCATTCCTGACGTCTTTGTTCCTGACGATATTTCATTTCTCTTCTGGGTTCATTCAGACGATCCTTGAAATCCTGCTTTTGTTGATTCCAACGTTCTCTCTGATCCCTTTGATAATCCCTATAACGATCCATACGTTCCTGTGCTTCTCTTTTGGGTCCATTCAGACGATCCTTGAAATCCTGTCTTTGTTGATCCCAGCGTGCTCTCTGATCCCTTTGATAATCCCTATAACGATCCATACGTTCCTGTGCTTCTCTTTTGGGTCCATTCAGACGATCCTTGAAATCCTGTCTTTGTTGATCCCAGCGTGCTCTCTGATCCCTTTGATAATCCCTATAACGATCCATACGTTCCTGGTTTTGCTGCATACGATCGCGAATTGCCTGATTATGCTGTGTAACACGGTTATGAAAATTATCTTCCTTTTGTTGCAAATTCTGTATTACATCCTGAGCATGAACCTGAGAGACCAAATTCCCCATCATAAATACACTTAAAAAACTTGCAGAGATAATTAAACGTTTTGACAACATTTTCTTTCCTTCTTTATGAATCTAATCATCTTAAATCAAAACAAAATTCGGGCTATATTAAGGCATTAATGTAACAATAAATATCATAAACAGCTCCTGAACTGAATGAAACAAAAGGATGAAAAGTTATTAAATACCATCAAACTGATCCATGGCCGATGTTACATGTTTATTGTCATTTCACGAAATTGACAATAAAACCGCTTCCAACCTTTGCCAATCTGCTTGCCTGTATAACAATCCAAAACGCAACCAATTGGGATTATAATCAAATTTGCGTACCCAAATCCCATGAGAGGCCAAATGTTTCCATATATCATTCGCAGACCGATGATAAAATAAGCGAAATAAAAGCGTCCCACCCACAAGATTAAAGAAATGACTTTGCAAAAAAGCATCCAGACGTTTTTGTTGAATTCTCAATTTTTTTTCAGTTTCAATTTTCCACAAACCATCTTGTAAGGCCTCAGCAGCTATATGCAAGGCGGGTCCATTTACAGGCCATAAACCAAGCATATATCGTATTCTTTGAACAATTTCAGGTGAAGCCAGCAAAAATCCAACCCTTAACCCAGCCAAACCAAAAGTCTTTCCAAAAGATCGCAATACCAACAATCCTGGTGAAGGTAATAAATAAGCCATACTCTGCCCTGAAAAATCCATATAAGCTTCATCAAGGATAAGATGATTACCGGATGCACTCCATTTTTTTATCAGGGACTCTAACCTGGCCATATCAATTTTCCGACCATCTGGATTATTTGGATTACAAATAACCCCCACTACATTTTTTTGGAGGCAAAGCGTCTCAAAATCTTCAAAATTAACGACCCGTGTTACTTTTACCCCAGCCTGCCACCAAGATGAAATATACTCTTCATAGGTGGGATATAAAACATAAACCTCTTTTGCATTAAGCACAGTCGGCATTAACGATATCAAGATTTGGGTACCAGGCGCAAGCGCAACACAAAATTTATTCTTGCAACCATAATAGTCTGCAGCAATCTGCCGCAAATTTTCTTCATGAGAATAAGAGGGCAATTTTTCATATAAAGATATATCTAAAGAGGAAAATGGATAGCTGTAAGGGTTAATTCCTGTTGATAAATCCAGCCATGATCCCGTAACCTCCGGAAAAAGCTTTTTCGCTTGGTCAAGGTTCCCCCCATGTTGAATATTCATATATTTATCTATATCCACTTTATTTAATTTATAGTTAAAACCATCTAAATTATGAAAATATCAATAAATCCACATGGCAGATTATGACAATTTAAATGATAAAGATTTTAAACATATTTTACAAAAAACGTAATATTGAAATCATGATTATTGCGCTCATGATTGACATGATGTGGGGCGATCCAGAGAAAATTTATAAAAAAATTCCGCATCCGATATGTTATGTTGGAAAATTAATTGACTTTCTGGAACTTAAGCTCAATAAAAAAAATAAAAATGCAAATATTCAAAAAAGAAATGGTTTCATCACTTTATTTTTTAGCTTTCTAGTCCCGGGATTAATAGCCCATCTTTTCCAAAAATTTGTATTTGCCTTTTTTCGTCCGTCTTTAGCAACTTTTTTATCAGGGATTTTTGGCAGTATTTTCATTGCACATCGCTCACTTTACGAACATGTTCACGCAGTTAGGGAAAAAATTGATCAAAATGATCTGGCAGGTGCTCGTATTGCGTTGAGTCACATTGTTGGAAGAAAAACAGATAATCTCAATATGTCGGAAATCTGTTGTGCAACCATTGAAAGTTTGGCTGAAAATTTTTCGGATGGTGTAATCTCTCCTGTTTTTTGGGGATATATTGGGGGATTACCCGGGCTACTTGTTTTTAAATCAATTAATACTGCAGATAGCATGATCGGGCATTTAACAGAGCAATATCGGAATTTCGGCTACGCTTCAGCCAAAATGGATGATTACATGAACCTTGTTCCAGCACGACTATCCGCCTTTCTGATTTTACTTACAAATCCTAAAAAATTATTCCATAATCTAAAACCCGTTTGTAAAGATGCGCGAAAACACAATTCACCCAACGCTGGATGGCCAGAAGCAGCCATGGCTTACACTCTTAATATTCAGTTATTATGTCCACGCCACTATAAAGACCATATTGTTGGATCCCCACGAATAGGTCGAGAACGTAGTCAATTATATTCCGAGGATATTTGTAAGGCTTGTAAAATTTATTATTATGCAAGTTTTATAAAATTAGTTGTTTTAATAGCATTATACAAAATAATGACGTATTTTAAATAAATAATAAAGGATTTTATATTGCTAAATTATAATTACATATGATATAAATGTTCAGGTTTTTTAGAAAAAATAATTATATAAATATTTTATATTTATTAAATCGATAAAACCTTACTTGCAGAGATTATTATAATCTCTCAAACCACCTAGCTACTTAACTTTATACTTAACCTTCTCAAATATTTGAGGAGGTTCTTTTTATACGATAATAATTATTACAACGAAATTAAATTGTCAACTAAAATATTATCATTTATGAAATTCGCCCAATTATTCATCACCGAATCAAGCTGTTGTTCATACAATATTCCATCTCCTGATGAACCGAAATATGACAATAAATAATCCCTTACTTCATCACAATGAAAAATTCCGTGAAGATAGGTTCCAATCACTTGCCCATTGTCAGAAATGGCTCCCTCAGCCCGAGAATCATCCAAATAGGCAAAAGGCTTGTAGGTGCCATGATGTTTTGTCTGCCCTACATGCATTTCATAGCCTTCGCAGTCAATATCTTTTAAAGCCAAATGACCTGTAACCGCCTCTAATTTTTTTTCTGAGGACAGAATCGTTTCACTTTTAAAAAAACCCAACCCCTTTATCCGATCATTACTCGATTCTTCAATGCCTAAAGGATCGAGAATCTGTTGTCCCAACATTTGATAGCCGCCACAAATTCCAAAAACATATCCCCCTCTCCTGACATGCGCCTTTATATCGATATCCCAACCAGTTTGATATAAAGCATTCAAATCTGAAATAGTATTTTTCGATCCGGGAATAATTATCACTTTGGTAAAAGCTGGAACAACTGATCCCGGAGAAATAAATTCAAGCAGAATATGCGGCTCATTTTTCAGAGGATCAAAATCATCAAAATTTGCAATATTTGGCAACAATAAAACAGAAATATGCAACTTGCCATATTGATATGATGATTTATCTGCTTTTAAGTCTGCGGAATCCTCAGCAGGCAATTTTTTCAATTCATCAAAAAAAGGCAACAAACCGCAATTTTTCCATCCTGTCTTATGGCTTATCCACTCCATTGTTTCCGTAAATAGGGAGGGATCCCCACGCATTTTGTTTACGATAAACCCTTTAACCAATTTTAAATCATTTGGCGGTAAAATTTTATGCGTTCCAATCAAACTGGCAATAACACCACCACGATCAATATCACCAATTAATATAACAGGTGCTTTCACAGCCTGCGCAAACCCCATATTGGCAATATCGTTTTTCCGTAAATTTATTTCAGAGGCGGATCCAGCCCCCTCGATTAATATGATATCTGCTTTACGTTTTAATAAATTAAAACTTTCCGTAACATAATCCAATAATTGCGGCTTAATTTCCTGATATTCCCTTGCCGATGCCTGCCCCCATATTTTGCCCTGAACAACTATCTGTGACCCTTGAACATTATGCGGCTTAAGCAAAACCGGATTCATATGAACAACAGGATCAACCCTACAAGCAAAAGCTTGCAAAGCCTGTGCCCGTCCAATCTCACCCCCGTCTACCGTTACCGCCGCATTGTTCGACATATTCTGTGGTTTAAAAGGTAAAACATTATATCCTTTATTTGTCAGGGCCCTTGCAATTCCAGCAACCAGAACCGATTTTCCCACGCTTGAACCTGTTCCCTGAAACATCAGGATCTTAGCCATTAGTACTCTATCCCTTTTTGTGCCTTGATACCAGCATTGAATGGATGTTTGATTAATTTCATTTCTGTAACCATATCTGCTGCATCAATAAGCTTTTGGGGAGCATTGCGACCTGTTATAACAACATGCTGCATTTTGGGGCGCTGTTGTAAATCCCTTATAATCTGGTCAGGGTCAAGATAATTGTAACGTAGGGCTATATTCAATTCATCCAAGACAACCAGCGATATATCTTCACGGTTCAAATAGTCCAACGCCAACGACCAGGCCGCCTGACAGGATTCAATATCCTTTTGTTTATCTTGGGTGTTCCAGGTAAAACCTTTACCTAAAGTATGCCATTCAAGCAAATCAGGAAAAAATTCAACCATTCTTTGCTCACCCGTTTTCCACTCAGGTGCTTTGATAAATTGAATAACAACACTTTTAAATCCATAACTCAAATGACGAAACAAAAGACCGAAAGCAGCCGTTGACTTGCCTTTTCCCGTTCCGGTATGCACCATCAACAGCCCTTTTTCTTCTGTCTTGGAGGCAACAATGATTTTTTGCAATTGTTGCCTTTTTTGCATTTTTCGTTTGTGATGAAGCGCATCATCATTCATATCAATTTTCCTGTTTCAACTAAATTTTAATATTCAGGGGACATCCGGCAACAACCATCGTAAATTTATGAGCAATGGCTACCATTTTCTGATGTAAAATTCCCGCTTCGTTGATAAATTTTCTCGCTAACGCATTATCTGGAACAATACCCTGTCCAACCTCATTACTGACAATTATGATATTTCCATGAAATGTCATTAATGCGGAAAGAAATTTATCAGTCTCCTCTTTTATATTTCGGTTATCCATTAATAGATTGGTCAACCATAAGGTTAGGCAATCGACCAGAATTGAATGAACATTATTCGTATTTATAATATCTGCAAGATTGATGGATTCCTCTATGGTTTGCCATCCCTGCCCTCTTCTTTTCTGATGAACGGCAATTTTTTCCTGCATTTCATGATCCATGCAACGCGCCGTTGCAAGATAAATCCACGGTGCCGGATGAAACATAACCTGATTTTCGGCAAATCTGCTTTTCCCCGATTTCACCCCACCCAATACAAAATGAATCATTTTTCCATTACTTTTTATAAATATACCTTTTTTCTAAAAAGATATACCATATTCGTGCACATATCACCTGCTTAAAACCCTTGTAAAAAGGAAAAACTATGAAACCTCAAATTCTCCAATTAGTACCTGTCTGCAAAAAATTCCAGGAACAAATCAATACTCGCTTCACCAATCATATTAGCCTTAATAAATTGCCTGATTCTCCTGAAATTCTCAAAAAAATCGAGGCTGTAATTACAAATGGTGTTGTTGGTGCTCCATCAGATATGCTGGATCAACTTCCCAATCTAAAACTCGTGACAGTCCATGGGGTGGGATATGACAATGTTGACTTGCAGAAATTAAAAGAACGTCAAATCAAACTAAGTATTGCTACAAATGCACCAACTCAGGACGTGGCAGACATGGCAATCGCATTATTATTGGATGTATCCCGTCAAATAACCCTGCGTGACCAATATATACGCAAAAATGAATGGGAAAAAGGAAACTATCCTTATCAAGGAAGTTCCATTTCAAATAAGAAAATAGGAATCATGGGAATGGGTCATATTGGTCAGGCCATTGCCCAACGTTTACATGCATTTGATAATGAAATTGCCTACACAGCAAGACATCAACGTCCTGGAGTAAAATGGAAATATATTCCCTCCTTGATCGAATTGGCCAAGATATCAGATATCCTAATAATTGCCGCCAGCGGCGGTCCCTCATCCAGACACGCTGTTAATCGCGAAATCCTTGAGGCACTTGGTGAAAGAGGGTTCGTCGTTAATATCGGGCGCGGCAGTATCATTGATGAAAATGCATTGATAGACTGCCTGAAAAACAAAAAAATAGCTGGAGCCGGACTGGATGTTTTTGAACATGAACCTCATGTTCCAGAAACCTTACGTTTGTTAAAAAATGTTATCATGACCCCTCATTCAGCAGGCGCGACTTATGAAACCTCAAAGCGTATCGGTGCAAAAATCCTAAATTCCCTGGAATGTTTTTTTAAAGGTGAAAACCTCCCTGATGAAGTGCATTTTTAGAAATCAATTTTTCAAAAATTAAAGAAATACAAAAACATGTAACTCAACTCTATCTAATGTTCACTCTTTCCTGACCCTGTTCTTTAGTGGATCAGGAAATATATCCCTCTTCCCATAATTGTTTTCAAGTTAGCATTTAGGTTTGGCTAGACATTTTCTGCAAATAAATATTTTTTCAACACTTCCATACCTTTTCACTCAACTTCTCTTGGACACATCCATCCACTCAATCACCAATTCCACCTCTGTTCGATTATTTTCGATTAAGCGGGCATTCGGTTCATCCGTTTGTTCAACCCAGGTCTTTGCCTCTTTAGGCGTACGACCGAAATAGCAATGCCGATTGATTAAACGCTGCTGCCGTTCCTGTTGAGGTGCCATAACAAACCATTTCTCGTCAAACAGTTCAGCCAGATTTTGCCAGTCCCCTTGTGTCAAACATAAATAATTACCCTCGGTAATGATCAACTCTGTTTCAGGAAAAACGGGAATGGAACCGGCAATTGCCTCTTCAATGGTTCGATCAAATTCCGGGGCATAAATGACTTCATCATGCTTTTGATTTCTCAGTCTCTGAAGTAAGGCAAGATAGCCTTTCACATCAAATGTATCCGGTGCACCTTTACGTTCTTTACGACCCAATCCTTCCAATTCTTTATTTGCCAAATGAAAACCGTCCATCGGAACAAGAACCGAGCAGTCTGGTATGGCTTGCTGCAAAAGACGGGCAACCGTTGACTTTCCCGATCCTGGAGCCCCTGCGATGGCCAAAATTTTACGCATTCCCGCTGCACAAAGCGCCTTTGCCCTTTCTATATAAGAAACAGGCAAGATTAAGTCTTCTAATGGTGTCTCACTTTTATACTGCATTTCAACCTATTCTATCAAAACAAGGAATCTCATAATATTTAATAATATATCGTGACGTTGTATTTCAACAAACGTCTCTTGCCTTGGTTTTGTAAAAATCGTAAATTCAATCTTTCACAACAATTTATTTAATTTCCGATTAAAGGTTTTTTATGCAACCCTCTCGCATCCCGGCAACCATTATTTCAGGTTTTCTTGGTTCAGGAAAAACAACCCTATTGCGTTCAATCATAAAAAAAAACGTCAATAAGCGAATAGCCATTATAGTTAACGAATTCGGCTCTCTGGGTATTGATGGTGAGATCCTAAAAAAATGTGCTGTTCCAGGATGTGAGGAGGAAAATATTGTTGAACTGGCAAATGGATGTATCTGCTGCACAGTTGCGGATGAATTTCTGCCAACAATGGAGTCATTATTAAACCGTCCGTCTCCACCTCAACACATCATTATAGAGACATCCGGACTGGCATTGCCAAAACCTTTAATCAAGGCGTTTAACTGGCCTGATATCAAAACCAAAATGACTGTTGATGGTGTGGTTACTGTTGTGGATTCCCCCGCTGTTATTGCTGGACGTTTCGCGGATGACCCAGAAAAAATCGCTCAACAACGTCAGGCTGATCCATCACTCGATCATGACAATCCCCTGCAGGAAGTTTTTGAAGATCAGCTTAATTCCGCAGATCTTGTCCTTCTCAATAAGGTGGATCTCATTACCTCAGAACAGCTTGGGTATCTAACTGATGAAATTAAAAAACAAATTCCAAAAGCCGTGAAAATTCTGCCTCTTTCACACGGAAAAATCGAGCCAGAAGTGATCCTGGGTATTCACGCCGGGGCTGAAAATGATTTACAGACGCGTCCCTCTCATCATGATGGTGTGGATGAAGATCATGAACATGATGACTTTACAAGTTTTGTTGTCGATATTCCTCCAGTATCGAGTCCAAAAGCCTTGGAAAACAAACTCCTTCAACTCACAAACCTGCACGATATACTACGCATTAAGGGTTATATCCAGGTTATCGATAAACCGATGCGCCTTGAAATACACGGGGTTGGGGAACGCTTTAGTTATCATTTTGACCGTCCATGGTATCAAGATGAACATCCTCAAGGAAAATTAATCATCATTGGACAGAAAAGCATCAATCAAAAGGCCATTCAGGCAGCCTTGGAAACACAAATTTAATAATGCATATCCTGGTTCGAGAAATTACAAGTCTGGATGAACAGGCACCGGCTGAAGATTTGCAACATGAACCAGCCGATATTGTCTTTCTGTCCTTTTCCGATAATGACCTGAATGTGATGGCAAGTTGCATAGCGCAACAACCTGAAAATTCTCCATCAATACAGCTAGTTTCTCTTAACCGTCTTCGTCATCCAATGTCTGTCGACCTCTATCTGGATCAGACAATCAGCGAGTCCAAATTCATAATTTTAAGATTATTAGGAGGAATTGAGGCATGGCGCTATGGTACGGAAGAAATCCACAACTTATGTCAGTCCCGTCACATTCCCCTGGCCATTATTTCTGGTGAAAATTATGAAAATCCCCATTTTGATAATCTTTCCACTATTCCCGCCGACCTGTTAAATCAATTCAAGGAACTGTTCCTGGCTGGTGGAAGAGAAAATTATAGTCACATCCTAAATCTTACCGCCCATTATCATCTTGACCATAAAATAGGGCAATCTATTACCCCCTACATTTTACCGATGGTTGGGGAATATCCCTTACCTTATCCATTTCATGCCCATCAAAATCTAGCGGTAATATTGTTTTACCGCTCTCATTTGCTGGCCAACAATATCGAACCTATTCTTTCCCTCGCACAATCCTTATTCAGAAAAGGCATAAATATCAAGGCTGTTTATCTAACCTCTCTAAAAGACCCAGAAATTTCCCATTGGGTTGGGCAATATCTCTACCAAAATCACCCAACAATAATTTTAAACGCCACATATTTTTCTATACAGCAAGATTATAATCATTCCCTTTTTAGAACATTTAATGTGCCAGTCCTGCAAATTCTTCAGCCTAGTAACAGTAAACATTTATGGAAAAAAAGTTTTCGTGGCCTATCCCAAACCGATCTTGCCATCCAGGTTGTTTTACCTGAACTTGACGGTAAAATATCGACAACTGCCATAGGATTTAAAAAAGAGAAAAATAACCAAACACGGTATGAACCTTATCAAAAAGGAATAGACCTTGTTACAAACCGTGTTAACGGATGGGTTAATTTAAGAAAAAAAAACAATCATGACAAGAAAATTGCTATTATTCTTTCAAATTACCCGGGTGTCAGCGGACAAGAAGGACATGCCGTCGGTTTGGACAGCTTTGCCAGTCTTGAACAGATTTTACAATGGTTGAAAAAGAATGGATATCAAACAGGATCCGTAATTCCCGACTGTAAAAATTTAATCCAGATTTTATGTCAGTCAGGTACCAGGGCCATTTTATCCCTGACTGATTATAAACAATATTTTTCCACACTTTCTACGACATTCAGAAAAAAGGTTTTGGCATACTGGCCAGAATTTGAAAAAGATGAAACGCTGCAAAAAGAAAATTTTACCATACGATATATTCAATTAGGCCATATCATCTGCGCGATCCAGCCTGAAAGAGCTGATTCAAAAAATCATAAAAACACTTATCATGATCCAGATATTCCACCATGCCATGGTTATATCGCTTTCTATTTATGGTTACGCCATCATGAATCCATTGATGCCATCATTCATCTGGGAACGCATGGTACACTGGAATGGCTACCAAGCAAGGCAACCGCAATTTCCGATCATTGTTCCCCTGCTGTATTGCTGGGTGGCTTACCCGTCATCTATCCCTTTATTGTTAACAATCCAGGTGAGGCAGCCTGCGCAAAAAGACGTCTCGGTGCTGTTACCATCGGACATTTAACGCCTCCTGTCAATAAGACAATCCTTAGCGGCGATGCCGCAGAACTAGAACGGTTAATCGATGATTATGCTGAAGCTGATGGTTTGGACCATCGACGCAGCAAACTTCTTCTCGGGACTATTCTGGATAAAGCAGAATCCTGCGGTTTATTGGCTGAAACAGGCATCAACCGCAAGGAAAGCGGCGATGAGGTCGCCCTGAACCATCTGGATGCCTATTTATGTGATGTCAAGGATTTGCAAATACGGGAAGGGTTACATATTTTTGGTAAACCTCCAATTCAATTCCAGCATCTTCTAGAAACAATAAAACATTATGCCCCCGATAAAATATCAGAGATTGAATCGAATCTTTACAAATGTGCAGAGCAGGAAAAACAATCTCTCCTAAACGCTTTGAATGGAGAATTTATTCAGCCTGGCCCTGCTGGAGCACCCACAAGAGGAAAACTGGATGTTCTCCCAACCGGACGTAATCTGTATACGGTTGATCCACGTGGTATTCCCACTCGTACTGCCTATCTTCTGGCAGAAAAGATGGCAGGACAGCTTTTGCTGAAATTTATACAGGAAAATGGTGATCACCTGCGACATATTGTTATTGATTTATGGGGAAGCACTAATCTTAGAACAGGCGGTGAGGACTTGGCTCTGGCTTATATTCTCATGGGGGTCAAACCCATCTGGGATACAAGTTCAAATCGTGTTACTTCAATTGAAATCATCCCATTGGCAAAATTGAACCGACCGCGCGTCGACGTAACACTCCGCATTTCAGGATTTTTCCGTGATGCGTTTGAAGATCAGATCACATTGTTTGATCAAACGGTTAAAACCCTTGCCCAACGTGCCGAAGATAAAGATTGGAATTACTTGGCATATCTCTTTCAGAATACCCCCCCCGGAAGCCATCATTCCCGGCTTAACCGCATTTATGGTACAGCCCAACGTACATATGGAACGGGCATAGAATATGCCTTGAATACTGGAAATTGGCGTGAACAAGCGGAACTGGGCGAAAAATGGCTGGAAAATTCAGCATATAGTTATGGAAACGGGCAAGATGGCATTTACGATAGACAAGGGCTTTCAGAACGTTTAAAAACAACACAGGCTTTTTTTCACAGTCAAGACCATGCCGAAATTGACCTTCTGGATAGCGCTGATTACGCTGCCCATGAAGGTGGTTTTGCGGCAGCTGCAAAACTCTTTGACAATACACCCAACTTATATCACGGTGACACTTCAAAAGCAGAAAATCCAAAAATCCGTTTATTGGTTGAGGAAGTCAACCGTATAGTGCGTGGACGTGTTGCCAATCCCATGTGGATAAAGGCAATGATGAATCACTCCTATCGTGGAGCCGCGGAAATAGCCCGTTCTGTCGATGCACTTTTCAGTTTTTCAGCAACGCTTTCCCATTGTTTTGATCAACAGTTTGAACTCATCTTTGCAGCAACGCTTGGAAATGATACTGTTAACCGATTTTTACAAAATTCCAATCCAGCGGCAAAAAAATTCATTCAAAATCGCTTCAATGAATCCCTTAAACGTGGCTTGTGGCATCCAAAATCAAACAGCGTTTTCATGAAACTGGAAGAAAACGATGAATAATATACGTCGGGGATGGTGTCCATCGCTTTATCATCCTATGGAGACAGGAGATGGATGGTTATGTCGAGTTAAGCCTCCTTTTGCAAAATTAACCAGTCGACAGGCACGTTTTATTGCAAGATCAGCATCTGATTTGGGAAATGGCTTTATTAATTTATCACAAAAGGCCAATCTGCAACTACGGGGATTTACCCGGGAACATATCCAACAATTCATACCTTTAGCCAAAAATGAGAATCTATGCAGTCCCGATGCATTGGAAGAAGGTAAACGCAATATTCTTATTTCACCCTTGGCCGGTATCGACCCTTCTTGCCACCAAGATACCATGCGCTATGCCCAGTGTATACAACATGAAATCATTGAAAATGAGACTGTAAAATTTCTGACTGGCAAATTTAGTTTCGTTATTGACGGGGGCGGGTTATTCCCCTTAATCCGTCATCATGCCGATATTAATCTACGTATCCATCATGACCAATGGATTTTGCAATTAGGTCATGCGAAACAGGTAATACCCTGTAACTTGGATAATTGTGTCAAACTGCTTAAACAGATTTTGCAATTTTGCAATAAACACAATTATTTCCGCTTGCTTCATCAAGACTATGCTGATCAATTTATAAGGGAAAATTCATGTTCCAAACAATCCTATACCTATCCAACTTCAATTGAAAAACTTTCGATTGGTCAATTTCCACATGGTTATCATATCGGCATTCCCTTTGGATTGCTCCATAATCAAGATTTAAGTCTACTGGCAGACATCTCTGATCAATATGGAAATTCCACCCTGCAGCTCACCCCCGATCGGACAATTATACTGCCCTATTGTTCAAACGCAGCTCATACCCATTTGAAATCATTTATTACCGATAAACAGGATCCTCGTTTAAATATCATCTTATGTCCGGGTAAACCCTATTGTCTTCAGGGAATGCAACCCGTGATGAAAGATGTTAAAAAACTTATACGCTTCTGGCATTCCAAACTACAGACACTGCATATATCTGGCTGTGCGAAAGGATGCGCATCTCCCCTGAAAAATCCTTTAACCCTGTGTGCAACCCCCAAGGGATATAATTTTATTTTACACGGCAGGGCAAATGATGAAAGCCTTTACAAAAATCTAGACTTGGAAGAAATCAGCGCTAAACTCATTACATATTCTGAAATGAAATAGGAAAAACATTCATGCCTCTTTATGACTATATCCATGATGGCAAGATTATTTATCAAAATTCCTTCGCAACCATTCGCAAAGAAGCTGACCTATCTAATTTTACAGAAGATGAAGCCAGAATTGCCGTCAGGGTTATCCATGCATGTGGACGGATCGAGATAACAAAAAATATCGTATTCAGTCCCGATTTTATTGAAAAAAGTGAACAGGCCCTGTTCATGGGTTCCATGATTTTTTGTGATTCAGAAATGGTTGCGCATGGAATTACTCGACGTAGACTGCCTGCCAATAATAAAATTATTTGCACCCTGAACCATCCCGATACAATCAAGATTGCCCAAGATATAAAAAACACACGTTCAGCTGCTGCCATCCATTTATGGGGGGACACCCTGAAACAGGCGGTTGTGGTCATTGGTAATGCACCAACAGCCTTGTTTCATTTGATCAATTTATTAGACCAGAAGAAAATCCCCCAGCCTGCAGCAATTATCGGCGTCCCTGTAGGTTTTGTGGGTGCGGCTGAATCAAAACTGGCATTGCAAGAATGGGGAAAAATTCCATATATGATCATAACGGGCAGACAGGGTGGAAGCGCCATGGGTGTTGCCGCATTGAACGCTTTGGCCCAAAAACAGGAAATATAAAATGAAAGGCACATTATTTATATTGGGTATGGGACCGGGCGATCCTGAATTGGTGACAAAAAAAGCCGGACGCATTCTAAATTCCCTTTCTTTTATCGCTTATTTTTGTAAAAAAGGTGAAATGGGTCATGCACGTCAAATTGCCACACCATTCCTTATCCATGAATTAACAGAATTACGTTTTGAATACCCCTTGACTACAGAAATCCCTCATTATGCTCCTGAATATAAAGAAACGTTAGAAACATTTTATGATCACTGTGCCTATAAGATTCAAAAAAAACTCGATGAAGGACAAGATATAGGATTGTTATGTGAAGGCGATCCATTATTGTATGGATCTGCAATTTATATATTGGAAAGATTACAAGAACAATATACCATAGAGACCATTCCAGGCGTTATGGCAATGAATGGTTGCTGGAGCCGATTACATTTACCGATTGTTCGCAATGATCAAACCTTAACCATTTTGTCCGCGACTTTACCCCTCGACAAACTTTTGGTAAAATTGAATCAGTGTGAATCCATCGTCATCATGAAAATTGGCCGCAATCTTGCAAAGGTTAAAACCGCTATAAAGCAGACCCATTTGCTTGAACAAGCAACCTATATTGAACGTGGCACCCAAAACCAGGAACGTATCTTGCCATTATCACAAATGCAGGATGAAAAAGCGCCCTATTTTTCACTGATCCTTATCGCCGGTAAGGAGAATTGAGATGACGGGACATCTATACATCATAGGCCTTGGTCCTGGAGATCCTGAATTACTGACGATTGAAGCATCAAAAATTTTGCCAACCTTAACAGACCTGATTGGCTATGGTCCTTACCTTGATCGCATCCCTGATAGACCATCTTTACGAAAACATAAATCAGATAATCGCGAAGAACTCGATCGTGCCGAACATGCGTTAACACTTGCCGGAAAAGGCTATAAGGTTGGGGTTGTCTCTTCAGGAGATGCCGGCGTTTTTGCCATGGCCAGTGCTATTTTTGAAACCATTGATCATGGAAAACCAATATGGAAAGAGATTGAAATAACTGTCTTACCAGGAATTTCCGCCATGTTTGCGGCTGCTGCAAGACTAGGGGCGCCTTTAGGTCATGATTTTTGCGCCATTTCCCTTTCCGATAACCTGAAACCTTGGAAACTTATTCTGCACCGTTTAAAGCTTGCGGCTCAGGCTGATTTTGTCATAGCCCTTTATAATGCCGTTTCCAAAGCGAGACCATGGCAACTTGATAAAGCTTTTGAATTATTGAAGGAAATTTTACCTCCCTATATTCCAGTGGCTTTTTGTCAGGCAATTTCCCGAAAAAACGAACATATTCACCTAACCACCCTGGGCGATGCCAAAGGTTCCATGGGAAATATGCAAACCCTGGTCTTGATTGGCAACCGTTATAGTCAATTAATTCCCCAGTCACGGGAAAATATACGTCCCTGGTTCTACACACCTCGTTCGATTATAACCGAATTTATCCCTGAAGATGACTCATCAACCATTGATAAGCCTTATCCGTAGTTGAAACAGAAGGAAGTTGAGGCATAACAGGTCTTTGAATCATGATCACAGGAATTGACAATTTTCTTGCCGCATCAATTTTCGCATAAACAGTCTGACCACCGGAGTTTTTCGTAACAATACATTCAATATGGTATTGTTTTAAAAAATCATATTCGCTTTGCACATCAAAAGGCCCTCTAGCAGTAATGACCTCGGCATGACTTGGCAAAACCGTATCATCAGGCTTATCAACACTTCTTATCCAATAATGATGCTGGATAATATTCTCTTTAAATAATAATATATCTTTACGACCGATAGTTAAAAATACCCTTAACGTTCTATGACCCAAAATTTTTACAGCTTCAGGAATTGAATTTACCTCATACCAATGATCACCATCCCGCTTCTGCCATGCCGGACGTTGCAAATTCAAAAAGGGAATTCCGCAAATCTTCGCTGCCTTCCAGGCATTATTAGTCATCTGTAGGGCAAAAGGATGTGTTGCATCAATTAGGAAATCTATTTGATTATTCTTTAACCACATTATCAATCCGGTGACACCACCAAACCCACCCACACGTGATATCACATTTCTGGGTAATACAGGATTTTTTGTCACACCTGCTAGAGAAAAAATAACTTCTATGGAATCATTATTTTGCAGACAGTGTACTAATTGGGAAGCCTCACTTGTGCCACCTAAAAGCAAAATCTTTTTTCTTTTTTGTCCCACTAAAGATACCTATAAAAATTTGTCATTACATAAATAGATTACATGATTTTTTCAATTACCCCAGCTATAATTCATTTCCGTTACCTGATAGAATTAATAAGTGATTTTTGTAAATAATATGACTTACCCTTTTCTTAGCATTATTGGTATTGGCGAAGATGGTATCAACTCCCTTTCCGATCAGGCTCGTAGATGTCTAAAAAACGCATCTTACGTTTTCGGTGGTAAGCGTCATTTGAGACTGGCAAACACCCTTATTCAAGGTCAAACAGAAATATGGTCGTCGCCCATTCAAGAATCCATAAACAAAATCAATAACCTTAAACCTGAATCAGTTGCAATTCTTGCGTCAGGTGACCCGTTCTGGTATGGGATTGGTCCTTTAGCCGTACAATCCTTGGCTATCAATGATTGGCAAAGTTTTCCTACCCTTTCATCCTATAGCCTTGCCTGCAACCGGTTAGGTTGGTCAGGACAAACCATTGAGACAATCTCCTTATGTGGTCGCTCATTGGAAACCTTGCGCCCAGCCTTAATACCAGGTCGTAGAACACTTATTTTATCCGAAAATGAATCAACACCTCATAACGTCAAGGCATATCTGGAAAAATGGCAAATCCCATATAAATTATTTTATATTCTTGAAGCACTTGGTGGACCGCGAGAACGGATACGTTCTTTTTTATTAAAAGAATCCCTGCCCGGAACAATTGACCCTTTAAACATGATTGCCCTTGAATTAGACCGGTTTGAAGGGCTTCCCTATTGCCATGGACGAAAAGATTCCTATTTTCGACATGATGGTCAATTAACAAAGCAATATATCCGCACGGTAACTTTATCAGCATTGCAACCTTTTCCTGGCGCTTTGTTATGGGATATTGGCACGGGATCCGGTTCCATTGCCATCGAATGGATGTTAACCCATCCCGGCTGTAAAGCCATTGCCATTGAATCACGTCATGATCGGGCTGTAAGAGCAAGGGAAAACGCATATAGTCTGGGTGTCCCATCCCTGAAAATCATTGAAGGCAAGGCCCCTGAAGCTTTAGATAAACTGCCACGTCCTGATGCCGTTTTTATCGGAGGTGGATTAACAGCACCTGATCTTTTAAAAACTGTATGGAGAAACCTTCATCCTTATGGACGGCTGGTTATTAATTCCGTAACGACCGAAAGCGATCAAATCCTTTTTCAGACTCAACAACAATTGGGCGGAACAATCAGCCGCCTTCAAATCCAGCATTATGAATCTTTAGGGAATTACCATGGTTTCAGACCCGACCGCACCATTACCCAATATTGCGTCACGCGCCTCCCCTGACACTTTATTAATTGGTCTAGGCAGTCAAAAAAAAACAAATGCCAAACATATATATTGTACACTGCAAGAAATTAAACGAAACTATCGGGCTTCTATTTATTTAATTGCTGCGCCTGCTTTTAAACAAAAAGATAGCACTTATCTAATCCTGCAACATCATTATAAACTACCCATTCAATTCATTGCATTGGACACGCTCAAAAATCTTCAGTCCCAATGTCAATCTTATTCAAACAGAATTTATGAACTAACCGGTTTTGGTGCTGTTTCAGAAGCCTGTCTTTTAGCCATTATGCACAAAAAAGATCATTTACTGATACGAAAGATGATTTATAAAGGAATTACCTTATCTTTAGCCTATAAAGGATCCTCAACACCATGACCGTCCATTTTATCGGGGCAGGCCCAGGGGCTGCTGACCTTATAACATTACGTGGGAAAAAGCTTTTGGAACAATGTCCAGTATGTCTTTACGCCGGATCTATTATTCCTAAAGATATTCTGAAATTTTGCTCTTTTGATACACAATTAATTGATTCGGCCCCACTAAATTTGGATCAGATTGAAGCTGAATTTGTAAAGGCAAATCAAGCGGGAAAAGATGTTGCCCGTTTACATTCAGGGGATCTCTCTGTTTATAGTGCTGTTGCCGAACAAATGCGCCGACTTGAAAAACACGCCATTCCCTATACACTTACACCCGGTGTACCCGCTTTTGCAGCCGCTGCTGCAATCATAAAAAAAGAATTGACTATTCCAACAATAGCACAATCCATTGTTTTAACACGCATTTCTGGACGTGCATCAGTAATGCCAGAAAAAGAAAAATTGGAAACCTATGCACAAACTGGCACTACACTGATTATTCATCTCGCCATTCATCGCATTGAAGAAATTGTTCAGCGTTTGGTTCCTTTTTATGGAGAAAATTGTCCAATCGTCATCGCTGCGCATGTAAGCTGGCCAAATGAAAAAATTATACAGGGAACATTAGCCACTATTTTAAAAAAAATAAACGCCAATCCAATCCAACGTACTGCGTTAATTATGGTTGGTCCTGCTATGGGTAGTAAAAACCATATGGAAAGTGCCCTATATAATGTTAACTATCAACGTCGTTTTAAAAATCAATAATATTTATTCTATTCAATAAATATTAAAACCTTTTTCGATCATTTTTCAGTCCTTTGATTTTTATCACGTGTAATTATAAAAAAACAATTCATTCAGAATGAAACCATTTTTTAAAACATATCACTTACCATTACCAACATTAATTCCAGTTATTGTGAACAGTAAATGCATTAAAAAAATTTTAACAAACCTATTTTCATACAAAAAGTAATTTGTGACAAGAAATTGCAAGATTTAACCCAGCAATCTGGATTCATATTACCCCTGAAATCGTATTCAGGAACTAAAAAAAATCATAATAATAAAATATTTAATATTATCTCAAACTAACAATATATTTCGTTGAATCACATTCCCATACAATACTTTACGAAAAATTGAGTTAAACACCTTCGATCCTAAAACACTTAATCAAAATGCATAACATAAAAAAGGCACGACTAATAACCTTAACACATGTCAAAATTATTTTAATTAATTATTAAGAATTAGGTAAAACAAATATATAAAATTTATCTTTACCTATTCTTGAAATTAACTTGATATAAAATTTAGTTCTAAATTTTTACCTTTCTTTTCAATAAAGTATTCCAATATTCTTTAGTGGTTGTTTTTTTTCTAAATTGCAGCATTTGTTCCCTAAACTTACTTTGTTGCAAAAAGATACATAAATAATTTTTAATAAAAAACATAATATAAAAAATTAAATGTTTTCTCTCAAAAAAATGTTTCTCACCACATTGTTTATGAAAATCATATACAATTACTTCACGTTTTCTTATAAAATCAGAAGGTCTACGATTAAATCCTTTTTGTGAAACACCTTGTTCAGAAGGTGAAAGAATAAAATTCAATAAAAATAACAAAATCTTTTTTCTTAACCTGATATGCGTATATTGATTTTCATAATAAACAAACCCTTCTACACTACTTTTCTTTTTAACAGAATTATAAACATTGACAATTCTTTGATGATTTTCATATGGATTTGCTTCATATCTACCTGAAATAAAATCCTCAACAGCCATCATATTCATTTTTAAGGCTACATAATTCCAAGTCGTAATATTTCTAATGAATTTATTACGAAAAAAACGCATGCCAAATTCGATTAAATTTTGAGGCGTAGAAAATGAAAAAATCAATACATTGCGCAGGAGATAGTAATCTTCCATAATTTCAGAGTATTTTTTGTAAAAAGGCTCATGCCAAACACAAATTCCAGGCAATGACAATATTTTAGCATTACAACGTCGAGAAAATTCGATATCATCACCACGGATAAAAATTGGCAACGGCATTCCATAATCTTTTAAATGCTGGGTTGAAAATGCACAAAACCACCAACCAGCAACACCATTGACCAATCCACAAGTCGCGTTTTGTAAAATTTCCCCATACAAACGCAGGTCTTGACAATGACCCTGATGATGCATGCCATAATTGTCAATGATTGTATTTCTTTCATATTGCAACCATTTTTCATCTAAAGAAAACATGGAGCCAGAAAGAAAAATATTCTTATATTTACTGGCTATAAAACTATAAAAAGCATAAGTTCTAAATACGGACTCAAAATTTAACTCGATATCATCATCCATGAATATAATATGAGTACAGCCCATCTCAGAGGCCATTAATGCAGCTCTTGTAAAACCGCCCGCCCCACCATAATTATCGCTATTTTCCAAATGAATTATATCATTATTTTTTATATTTATTTTTTTTCCATTATTAGAAATAAAAATCAAACTATTTATTTGTGAACTAACAATACCTTCATGAATTTTCTTAACATTTTTTGTTATATAATTTTCTCTATTATATGTACAAAAACAACATCCTAATTTTACATCCTGTGTCGGTTCATCTTTGGTATAAAAAAATATTTTTTTTAAAACAACAACATCTTCACATGAAGCCAATCGACAATAAACAGCATCATATTTTGACCAGTTTTCAATTGTTAAATTCACTTCATTAGTAAAATAATGCGATAGTAAGTTAACTTCATAAGAATGTGCCAATTCTTGTTTAATCCCATATACTTCTATCTTTGCTTTACCTTTTACAACCACCCCAACATTTAAATCTTTAATATTCGTATACTTAACATATTGTTTGGAAGGAAAGATATTATAATAAGTGTTAAAAGACACATGTGAAAAAGCATCAATATAAATATTACCATCCTGTATAACAACATCTTTTGGGCATCTGAAAAAAATTTCATTTTCTGCAACATATGGAGTTTCTACGCCCCAAGAAAAATTATGTAATATGTGCTTTTCCATTAAAATTGTTCCTTTCTTTTTAAATCATAATTATTTAAAAAAATATCAAAAATCAATTTACTTTCTTATAAGAATAATTTTAAGCTCAATATAAAAATTTATTGTTTTTATATTTTTAAACACATTATTAGGGTTAATATAGTAATGATTTATGTTTCTTTGCTCGTTCATGAAAATATTGATGTAATCATTAATCAAATTGATAATTTAAACAAATTTTATTCTAACTGCATCATAATCATACATATTTCCAAAATTTCAAAAATAACAACAAATAATTTAAATGAAAAAATAAAAAATTTAAAAATCAAAAATGTTATTATCAATAATAACCAAACTGACACATCATGGGGAAATGTAATAGCAGGGCATATTGCCAATATTGAGTATATTAAAAATATGAAAGAGAGAGGCATTATTGTATTTCATGCATCAAATGATATGCTTATTTCCAATAAAGTTGAAAATTACGTTTCTACCACAAAATCTGCCTATAATTTAAGATTGGTTTTACCCGGATCTTATTGGTGGCCTGCACATATGGTTTTACAGGATAAGATTTTCACTAACTTTGTTAACTCTTTTAATTCAGGCGCTATCTTTGCATCACAAATAGAAGGATCCTTTTATGAAACAGATGTTTTATTCGAAATTATAACCCTTATTAACAAACACGATTTGCTGGATACTAACTATCATTACACTAAAGAAGAAATATTTTTTTCAACGCTAGCTCATTGCATAGGATATCAACCCAATGGATTACCCTATATTTTTTCAGAAGTTCATGATTTTGATAGGATACTATGGAGTAAATTTACAAAAATAGACAATAACAAATTTCTTAATCCATTCATTAAGAATAAATTAAAAAAAATCTTAAATAATAAACTGTTTAAAAAAGGTGATTACAAAATTAATATTAAAACGGTTCTATCTCTCCTAAATAAAGATACAGATTTCCTTCAAAAAAAAGAATACCTTAATGATGGCAATTATATTTGGCAAATTTATGATAAAAACCATTTATATGGGGTTAAAAGAATTAATAGAAATATTTGTGATCCTGTCAGGAAGTTTATTTCTAATTTGTAATTAGATTACAATCTATCATTAAATCAACAGTGAATTTGTTTATGATCAATTAATTATTTTTTTTGATATAACTTTTATTTAATATCAATTAAGGTTAATGTATCGAAATATAAATCTTCATATATGTTCAAAATATTAAATTTTCATAAGATTTCTACATCAGTTTAACAATTAAAGACATTAAAAATAATGATGCAAAAAATATGGTTTCCTTCTAAAGTTTTTGACTTAGGAAAAGAAAATACAATTGATACACTTCATATCAATAACTTTAATAACAATGATATCAGTATTCCTTTATTTTCAATATTCTTATCTAACAATAACCAGGATTGGGTATGTTATTATACACAACCCAGTCATCATTGGGATAATCCAACCGAATTTGATATTCATTTAAGTAAAAAGGTTCAAGCACAGTATATTAAATTTCAATTAAATTCTAAAGGCAATTTAGATAAATTGGAAATAACACTGGACAATAACCACATCGACAATAATGAAGAAATAATAAATATCTCCTCTTTTATAGAAAAAACAAAAAAAGAGGCAGCTAATAGCAGGGTAGTTATTAGTACATTATTCAATGAATCTGATGATTATTTAATGTTATATATTAATAACTTTCTTTTTTTTACACCAGAAAATGTTATTTTAATATTAAATTTTCCACATAATAGACCCATTCCTAAGGCTGCTTTAACAATTAGTGACCGTATTATCATCATTAATGGAGGGTTTAAAAGACACAAATGGGGAAATACTCTATTATTAGGACATCTTGAAACGTTGGATTACGCAAAAAATAATCTTGTTTTTGACTACTTTTGTACAATGGCTTCAAATAGTCTTTTTGTAAGGCACCTTACAATATCCTCCATACTAAATCAATTGAATCAAAAAGCTTTAACTCCAATTGCCTCACAAAGATCTTACGATTATGATGTTGATCTTGACGCTGAAATCACTACTAATCATGGAACTTGGATGTGGCATCACTATAAATCTCTTCCCCAATTAAAAGAACATATCATTAATGAAATCGGACTTACCCGTATTTCAGCAACCCAAATCGAGGGATTATTTGCTCATAAAAAGGATTGGTTTTTAATTCTTGAAAAAGTTGAAGAGATAAAAAACTTGGCACCTTTTTTATCCTCTCATTTTTTCGTTGCACTTGAAGAAGTCATTCCTATTTCCATTTTCAACCAGTTCGGCTCTGGATATTATACTCATATCTGTTTTATGTTATGGACAAAACCTAACTATTTAATAGAAATCAAGGAAATTTTATCTATAGGATCACAATTACCAGATCATATTTCATCCATTAAATGGTTTCCGAGAGATTGTTATGCATCAACAACCTTGGCTGTTTGTACATCATGGGGAAGACAATTAATTGGACTAGAAAAAAAAGAAAGATTGCCTAACAAATTACAAGCTTCAATCATCCTTAATGATTTTTTGCAAGCCATTAAATCCAGAATACAGACATTGCCACTGACTGAAAAATGGAAACTGGATAAAAAAAATTCAGCTTTAGATTTTCACTGGAATTATAATAATTATCCAGTGGAACGACAAAGATTTTATTTAGATATAGGTCAGTCCTTCACAGATTCAGAAGATCCAGAAACAGGTCCTGCACACTTATTTTTTGAAAATACAAATCACCTTGTTGATTTATCCCTTTTTCTCATCGAGAAAAAAAATACCTGTAATATTTTACGCTATTTTTGTCTCTCCTTTGATGCCCAGAAAAAAACTTTGGTTTCTAATATTTCCGAATTGGAGGGATATTTGTATTTATCATCACAGCAAAAGAATAAATCAATAAAAATCTCAATCGATAAAAATAAGATGAATAACTATCATCATTATCAAAAATTATTTGAACGTTTTGTAGAACATACAAATATTGAAGGGCCTCATAATTATTTTGTAAGAAATTGGGATTTAAAGGAAGAAAATGAAAATAAAATAGATTACTATTTTCTTAATTGCCAATGTATTGGTACCCCAATTATTTCAAACAATTTAATTGAAGTTGAAATGTCAATTTTTTAACATTTATATATAATTTTATACATATTAATAATGAATTGAATATTTATATGAAACGTTTGGTTTTCGACCTTGATGATACCTTAACTATTAATACTTCGGGTGTTTCTTATGCTGACAAACTCCCGAACCTACCAGTTATTCAAAAATTAAGGGAATACAAGAAACAAGGATTTGAAATTATTATTCAAACAGCCAGAAATATGTATACTTATAACGGTGATATTGGAAAGATTAATGCCAATACTTTACCAATTATCATTGAATGGTTAAAAAAACATGAAATTCCATATGATGAAATTTATGTAGGAAAACCATGGTGTGGAAAAGAGGGATTTTATATTGATGATCGTGCCATACGACCGTCTGAATTCATTTCAATGTCTTTTGATGAAATTACAAAATTAATTGAAACAAAAAAATGACTTCATCTTGCGTAAATATTATCACTTCTGCCGCATATGTGAATCAAGAACTGGCAGCCGAATTTGGTTTAATTCCCCCTTCCTTTCTACCTTTGGGAACGGGAAGATTATTTGAAATACAGGTTAAAAATTTTAGAAAAAACTTAATTGAAAATTCACCAATCTACCTGACTTTGCCTGATAGCTTTATTGTTACTCCCTATGATAAACATACTTTAAAAGAAAAAGGTGTAGTAATCGTTTCTGTCCCGGATGACATGTCTTTAGGAAATTCCCTAGTATATACGATTAATGTCATCAATGCATACAATTCGAACATACGTATTTTACACGGTGATACAATTCTTGATGATATTCCTCAAGAAATGGATATTATTGCAAGTTATCCTGATGGTGACGATTATTCTTGGGCAGTTATCAATCAAGCTGATGATAAATATATTAAAAATCTTGAAACTATCAAATCAACCAAAGATGAAAATAATTACCGTCCAGTAGCTTGTGGCTATTTTTCTTTCTCAAAGGGGAATGAACTGATCAAGTCCTTATGTCAAGCACGTGGAAATTTTATTGAGGGAATAAACTTATATAACAAACATCAGCCCTTAAAAATAAACGCTATTAAAAACTGGTATGACTTTGGACATATTCAGACTTATTTTCAATCAAGACGTTTGGTTACAACTGCAAGGGCCTTTAATTCACTCCAAATTACCTCAAATACCGTTAAAAAAATTTCTTCTGATTCTTTTAAGATGCTTGCTGAAGCAGAGTGGTTGGAATCAACTCCACCAAATCTAAAACCCTTCACCGCTCGTCTTTTCGAATACGGACAAGATAATGACAAAACATTCTATTCCACTGAATATCAATACACACCAACGCTAGCTGAATTATTCGTATTTTCAGATATTGGAAAAGCTACATGGAACAAAATTCTGGCCTCTTGTACTGATTTCCTGAATTTATGCGCAAAACAAAAAGGTAAAAAAAAACGGGACGATTACACTGCACATTTAGTAGGTAACAAAACCTTTGAACGTTTGAAACTCTTTTCAAATCAAACAGGTTTTAATATCATGCATGACCTCGTTTTCAATGGTAATAAATATCCATCATTATTAACTATTGCAAATAATTTGTCAGATTTTATTACAAAAAATCCTGAAGAATTATGTACAATCATGCATGGCGATTTTTGTTTCAGTAACATTTTATATAATTCACGCAATCGTCGTATTACAGTGATTGATCCAAGAGGATATGTATTTCCCCATATAAAGGAAAATTATGGTGATTTACGTTATGATATGGCCAAGCTATCCCATTCAATTAACGGGTTATATGACTTTATCATAACAGGACGCTATAATCTTATTAACAATAATCAATATGATTTCGAACTAACATTTGATTTATCATCTTCCCATAAATGGCTACAGACATATTTTAATAAAATAAATATTGCAAATATTACGGTTTCAAGCAAAGAAATCCAGGCTATGACCATAGCATTATTTTTATCGATGTTACCTTTACATGCTGATCGCCCTGATCGACAAAAAGCATTTATTGCAAATGCCTTACGTTTATATTCGATATTTGAAAGAAAAGATTAATGATAGTTATTCCAATGGCGGGACTGTCCAGCCGTTTTTCAAAAGCTGGATATACACAACCTAAATACATGTTGCCTTTAAATGGAAAAACAGTTTTTACCCATTCAGTTGAAAGTTTCAAAGCATATTTCCAAGATACTCCATTTCTGTTCATTGCCCGTTCAATTATGAATACGGAAAATTTTATACAAACTGAAATTGACAAGCTTGGTATCAAAAAAGCAAATATAGTCATTCTAGATCATCCTACCGCTGGACAGGCAGAAACTGTAGAATATGGAATTCACAAAGCCGGACTTGAAAATAACATGGCACTGACAATATTCAATATTGATACCTTTAGAAAGGATTTTCATTTTCCCCAACAAGAATGGTTTAAACATTCTGACGGATATCTAGAAGTATTTAAGGGTAATGGTGAAAATTGGTCTTACGTGGAACCAGATTCTGAAAGTCAAGAGCCTATTGCGCTAAGAACCGCAGAAAAAAAACCAATATCCGATTTATGTTGTAACGGTCTTTATCACTTCAAGAAATCTGGAGATTTCCTATATGCTCTTCAACAAGAAAGAAAAACGCCTTCTACATCCGAATTATATATAGCGCCCTTATATAATTATTTAATTCAAAATAATAAAAAAATTCACTATAAACTTGTTAATAAAGATTGCATAACATTCTGTGGGGTTCCCGCGGAATATGAAGCTTTATGCAAAAACTCTTAGCTTTGATATAAAACTGGATTATGTCCAGTTAACCAATCATCTCTTGAATTGATAAACCTTTCTCCAAAATTTTTCTGTCATGATTTTTGGAACCACTTGTCTATATTCTCTTTTTAATTTTTTGAATCTGGCAGCAAATTGAATTATCAATTTCAAACCTAAAAACAATTCGGAAAAAAATTTTTTTTTATTATATATCGCTACATAACCTTTATTATATTCACTTGAATAATATAATATATTCCTCTCTAGAAATATTTCATATGGGAAATGTTTTATTTCCTTTTTACTCAGAATAAGTCTGTCTCTAATAAAAAAATCAGGAAGAAAAAAACCATTGAAGGTCATAATAATAATGATTTTTTTCAATATGGGAAAACGAACTTGTCTGATACTTGGTTTTAGTTGATCTATATCAACATCATCCATTTTCTCTGCCGACAATACATTCGAAATGACAGGATATATATCCGTTAAGGATAAATAGCGTGTCCAGAATTCTGGACCTCGCATAACATGTTGCAAAGCAATGCTAGTAGCTCGGGCAGAAGCATAACGATAGGTTAAAATGGAAATAAATATCCAACGTATATAACGCCAGACATAAATCCATAAAGAACAATCTGAATATATCAAAGCCAAAGCAAAATTGGCCCTTACGCTTAAATATCGGGGTAAGGGGCCATCCTTGTAACGGAAATCCTCTCCAAAAACACATATGCCATTCATAGTAATGATATTGAAATGATTCATTAATCCGAAAAGCATATCATCTCCCTTAACAAAAAAAGGAAATGGAAAATAATTTACATCTTCAATCTTAAAGGCAAAATGCCACCAGGCACCATATTCAATTTTCTTTTTATCTAAATCAGTCGCTATAATAGTTTCAAATTTCGATATATCAAGACCACAATATAGCTGTATCAAGCTTAAGGGCTTATACTGGGCACCCTTCTCATGAATGATTGTCGATTCTTTTTCATATAACATGGTTCCAGCTATTGCCAATCGCTCCACGACTGAATATTGCAATAATCTGAAAGTCTTGATTATAGATTCAATTTCACAACTGGCATCATCATCCATAAAAAGACAATGTGTATAATGATGATCTTTCAAATACAGTAATCCGCGTGTAAATCCCCCGGATCCTCCATAATTGAGATTAGAAATAACAATCGCCTCCCCTGCCTCTTCTGAAGAAACATCTCGAGAATTATCTACAATAATAAGATCAATGTTGTTTTTAAAAGATTCATTGGATAAAAGCTGCGTTTCTATCCGCCGAATGGCAGGGATCAGATACTTTTTACGATTATAGTGCGTAATAACTATTCCTAATTTTACATAGTTAAAAGGATCTGTTTTGGTGCAAAAAGAACCACCCTGTATGAAACATTCGCCCTTTGTATCTATTGTAAAATGAAGAATGCCTTGTTTTTTCAATAAAAATGAGCAATCAATGCAAAAACAATCTTGATCTTTATTTAAATAAACTTGTTTTTCAATAACACGCTTTGATGAAGAAGGCTGGTAATTTTTGTCTGTCAGCCAGAACCTCAATACAAATTCACCTTTTCCCTGTAATTGAAAATGAAGATCTTTAAGTTGGCAATATTTACGCCATGTATTTAAGGAAAAATAATTGAAATATGTTCCAAAAGAAATTCTGCTATTTTTTTCAAGAATAATTCCATCATTTTCCGATAACGGTTGTATACCGCCTTTTTGAATATCAAAATATAATTTTTCTGAAATATCTGATAAATGATTATTAAAAAGCAGATTTTGAAGAACATGCATATAATACCAGACCCGCTTTCATTTAATGATTGATCTAAACACTTACCTTATTTTAGCAATATTTTCTAATAAAATATGATAATCTAATAATTAATCAGAAATCCAATATTTGATATTATTAATACATTATGCAAACGCCCTCCCAAGACAATTACCCTTACGATCAACCATCAGAATTTCGATTTTAAAAATCACGGGATCAAGTGTTTCTTTTACAACTGCCTGTGCCTTTTCTGCAATAAAATCCGCCAGGGGCAACCGTTTTACATGACAGTTCCTGAAAACCTCCAGGGCAGTATTAGCCAGCCTGACTTTCTCAACAAAACTATCCTCCGCCCCCAATTCCGCAACCCATTCTGCCAATTGTGCAAAATCTACCTGTGAACGGCCAGAATGAAGATCCAGATGACCTTGTGCCAATTTTGTAAATTTGGCAACGCCTCCTGCCAAGGTTAGCCATTGAACTGGATGTGTTTTTAGATATTTCAGAACTCCCCCGACAAAATCACCCATTTCAATAAAGGCTGATTCGGGCAATGTATAGATTTTTTTGGCCGTTTCTTCAGATACATTCCCGACAGAGGCAATCAGATGCGTCAAATTTGCAGCCCGTGCCACATCTATCCCGCGATGAATGCTCGCGATCCATGCTGCGCAAGAAAACGGTACAACAATGCCTGTTGTTCCTAAAATCGATAATCCACCCATAATACCCAATTTTGGATTCATCGTTTTTTTTGCAAGCTCCTCTCCATTAACAACGCTTATTTCCACCTCTACATCGGGGGAAAAAGATACCTCGTTCAATGCATACCGGATCATTTGACGAGGTACTGGATTGATTGCAGGCTGACCAACAGATAATTGTAATCCGGGTTTAGTAATTGTCCCCACACCTTTTCCTGCCTTGAAAACAATTCCACGATCAATGGATAAGATTGTTATTCTTACATGGATTTCCGCTCCGTGGGTAACATCAGGATCATCCCCCGCATCTTTGATAACCGAGGCAATGGCACAGTGCCGATCCAGAATTTTGTGGTTAAAAATCCTAAATGAAACTCTTTTCCCCTGTGGAAGAGTAATTGTAACACGATCCGAAAAAAAACCACGTTTTAAAGCCAAATAAGCCGCTTTTGCAGCTGCTGTCGCACAAGCCCCCGTTGTCCAACCATATTTTAATTTTTTGACATGTTCCAATATTCCTCCTTTTCACGAAATAGTAATTTTTTTAATTTAATTCTAAATCAGGGAAAATTGATCTATGATTGCTATTCTTCAAATGGCTTGTATTTTACAGGTTATTTCAATCATCAATAAACTTTTTTTTATTCAAGTTCAAATATTTATATGAACAATCAACCGCATTCTATCAAAGCGTTTATGATCGCCGCTCCCAAATCGGCAAGTGGAAAAACAACCATCACCCTAGGATTATTAACTGCTTTACGCCGTAAAAACATACATGTTCGTGCGGCAAAATCAGGACCAGATTATATCGATCCCGCCTTTCACGCCATCGCGACGCAAAACACATCCTTTAATTTAGATAGCTGGGCCATGCCTTTTCCTTTACTTGACCATTTATTTAATGCCTCAACAAAAAGCGCAGAATTATTCATCATTGAATCCTCGATGGGGTTTTTGGACGGCATCGAAAATGAAGAGGGCAAAAGAGGATGTGGAGCTGATCTGGCAATACGCTACAACATTCCAATCTTATTGGTTCTGGATATTACTGGTCAGGCGCAATCGGCCGCTGCTATTGCCTATGGTTTCGCCAATATAAACCCGAAATTCAAGATTCTCGGTGTAATTTTAAATAATGTGGCATCCACCCGTCATTATCAAAATACCAAAGCTGCCTTTGACCGGATTAATATTCCGATATTGGGCAGTGTTCCCCGTAATTCAAAACTTCATTTACCGACAAGGCATCTGGGATTAATTCAAGCCGAAGAACATGAGGATCTGGATAATCATCTTGATTTTCTGGCTGATTTTATTGAAGAAAATATAGATCTGGATAAATTATTGTCATATATTCCTCAGCTTTCCATCCCATCAGATAATTCAGTTATTGCCCTACCACCCCTTGGTCAAAGAATAGCAATCGCAAGAGATCTCGCTTTCAGTTTCATTTATCCCCATATTCTTGATGGATGGCATCGGCAGGGAGCATCCATCCATTTTTTTTCTCCACTGCAAGATGAGGCACCATCAGAAAAATGTGATAGTTGCTGGCTACCAGGAGGATATCCAGAGCTATATGCTGAAAAAATTGCCAATGCCAATCAGTTTTTACAGGGTTTACAAAACTTTGCCCAAACTAAAACTGTGCATGGTGAATGCGGGGGATATATGGTTATGGGGAAAAGCCTCATTGACAAAAACGGGCAAGCACATAGAATGAGTGGGCTGCTCAGCCATAGCTGCAGTTATGCAAAACCTAAAATTCATTTAGGATATCGTATAGCGAGGTTACCTAACCAAAACGGGGATCTTACAATATATGGCCATGAATTTCATTACGCAACCCTTTCAGATCCAGGATCTGACCAGCCATATGCCTTACTGAGCGATGGAACAGACAATTATCTTGGTCCTGAAGGTGGAAGACGTAATAAAGTTACAGGCTGTTTTTTCCATAGTATTGCATTAAAATCATGAAACACTTTAAGTCTATTACCGAATTAAGAAAATTGTGCCTTGTACTGCCCGAAAAGGATAAAAAAGCTGAACAGGCCACTTTTACCCGCCAGAATAACCTTTTAAAACCTCCTGGCAGTTTAGGAGAGCTTGAAAATCTGGTTGCATGGCTAGCATCCTGGCAAAAAAAAGAAATGCCCAGCCTCGATAAGGTATGTATCATGATTTTTGCTGGAAACCATGGCATTACCGACGAAAGTGTCACACCCTATAATGCTGTCGTTACGGAATTGATGGTCACCCAGATCGAACAGGGACATGCAGCAATTAACCAGCTGGCAAAAACTGCGGGAGCAGAACTGCGTATTATCCCTCTAAATCATTTTGAGAAAACCAAAAACTTCTGTCATGAAGCGGCCATGTCAGAACATGATTTCCTTAAGGCGGTCGAGACGGGATATAATGCCGTAACACCCAATATCAATCTGCTTTGTTTAGGGGAAGTTGGAATTGGCAATACAACAATAGCTGCCGCTTTGAGTGCCGCCCTGTTTGGTGGAAATGGCGCCCAATGGGTCAGCAAAGGCACAAGTCAATCGCCTGAATATATCCAGAACAAACAACGTGTTGTTGATAAGGCTCTAGCCAAACATCAGGATATTCTCGATGACCCACTTGAAATTTGCCGACACTTTGGTGGATATGAAGAAGCGGCTTTGTTGGGGGCCACTTTGGCTGCTCGTTATCTCAATATTCCGGTATTATTAGATGGTTTTGTTTGCACCAGCGCTGTTGCTGCATTGCAAAAGCTAAACCCGTCAGGTCTTGATCATGCAAAAATCAGCCATCTTTCTGCAGAAAAAGGGCATTTGTTATTGGCCGGAAACCTGAACCAATATCCTTTGATAGCCTTTAATATGCGATTGGGAGAAGGCAGCGGATGCGCAATAACCATTCCAATTCTTCAAGGTGCCCTAGCCTGTTATAAAGGTATGTCCACCTATGATGAGGCCGGATTACCTTCTCCTAAATGATTTTTCTTTTCGTAAGGAAAGTCATAACTGATTTTTTCAGTAGTCTTTCCTTTTTTTCACGATTGCCAATTCATTATATTTATAATGATTTTCATTTCTTTTCATTTGCCAGATCCATATGGATTTGGCCATTTATTTCCGCTTTTATCGGTGGACTTGAAGGATGTTTTATTTATACCCTTTCTTTCACCACTCTATCTTCGTCAATTATCGCCTTTTCAGCATTAGGATTTCATCTATTGCTAACCGGCTGTTTACACGAGGATGGATTGGCAGATTGTGCAGATGGATTTGGTGGCGGACATAGTATTGATCAAAAATTGACCATTATGAAAGATAGCCGTTTAGGCACATACGGGGTTCTAACATTATTAATTGTACTCGGAATACAAATCACCTCCGTGATTTCTTTAATGACACTTCATCAGAAAATTATTCCGCTTTTAACAGCCATTGCGGTTTTATCCAGATCATCCATGTTGATCCCCGTTTTTATCCTTTCCCCTGTTCAATCAAAAAGTATGGCCAGTCAGCTTGATCATATTCCATTTATTCCCAGTTTCATTCATTTCACCGTAACGATAAGCATATGTCTCTATCTCTTAAACTGGAAATTTACAATCTTGTATCTTTTGGTTTCCTTTATAACCGGTTTTTTATCCAGCTTGATTATCAACAACCATATTAAAGGATATAACGGGGATTGCCTGGGCGCTGTTCAGGTATTATCCACAACCGCTTTACTCGTTACAAGCAATTTGTTGTTTATCTAAAGCATGTTTTGAAAAGGTAAATAATTCAATTCGACCAAAATCTGGTAATGGACCTAACAGTTCAATTGATTTTTCTAACACAATCTGCCTTAAAAGCCGTAAAGGGCCACCATGTGAGACAATCAAAATATTTTGACCCTTTTTTTTAATTTCATGCCAAATTTCAATAACCCTAGCAAGAAGTAATCGACCTGTTTCCCCTTCCGGAATCTGCCAATCCCAAGGATTTTCTGCCCAGGCATCAATGAATTCCTTGGGGATTTCATCCCATTTTTTTCCTTCCCATAAACCGAAATTCAATTCAATCAAGCGCCTATCTTCCTGATATGGAATCTGATATTGCAATGCAATGGCACGGGCCAACTTGAGACAACGTGACAAAGGGGAAGTATAAATCTGATCAATTGCAAACCCTTCTGGAATCGAAACATATTGTTCCCATCCATTTCGTAAAGGTATATCTGAATGCCCGTAACACATGCCAGCAGGAATCTGAACAGGTGGATGACGCATTAAACCAATCTGGAAATGATCATTTATGCTCATAATAATGAATCAACCTGTCCTTTCATTCATCAAAATCATTAAGATCCTGTTGAAAATTTTTTTTCTGTTCTTCTCTGCTCCAACGCCCCAATATCACATCCCATAACGCACAGATTATGGAATACATTACCAGTAAAACAATACAGGTTGATAAGAAAATAATTGCTGCCGCCATATTCTTTTCCTTTCTTACCAACCTGCCATCAGAAAATTTAATAAAAAAATTAATGTATTCTATTCTTTAAACTATAATCCAGATTGTCATAAAATCCGACCGTTTGTAAACTATACGTTTTTTTTTACATGAAATAGAATTCTTAATTTTCAAACCACATTGTTATTATGGTAAATTTTCCTTAATATATGGCGGGAGACAAAAAGATGCCATATGAACATCTGGAGACCAGTACCGTGTCAATCCTTCAAGTTTTGCCACCTTTGCTCGTTGCTTAATTATATCAACTGTTTGATTGGTTTGATTTTCTTTTTTTCCTGCAATCCCTAGCGTCATAAATCCACCCACATAGGTTGGAACCGCAGCGACATAAGCCGATACATATGAAAAGAATTTTTTACGACGCAAACTGGTTTCCCGCAATTCCTCGGCTTGCATAAACGGAACACCACATTGATTCACAATCAGGCCGTCTCCAGTTAAAATTCTGGCTGCATTTCGATAAAAATCATCCGTAAATAAAACTTCCCCAACACCAATTGGATCAGTGCTATCCACAATTATAACATCAAAACTTTCCTTTGGCGCATCGGCAACATACTGGATACCATCCCCAATAATCACTTCTGCACGTGGATCATTCCAGCAATCTTTTGAAATTTCAGGCAGAAATTCCTTGGACAGAGCGATAACATCCCCATCAATCTCCACCATAACCGCCTTTTCAACTGTTTGATGCTGTAAAACCCGACGTAAAACCCCACCATCTCCAGCACCAATAATCAGAACACGCTTTGCATTGCCATGTGTCAACAAGGGAACATGAACAAGCATTTCCTGATATACAAATTCATCTTTTTCAGTAATCTGGGTCACGCCATCCAGGAATAAAACCTTGCCATATTCTTCATTTTCAATAATGCGTATATCCTGAAATAAAGATTTTTTATGCACGATTTCCCTATCAGCACGGAAGCTCTGTTTCCAGGCCGGATACAACGTTTCATCAACCCATTTAAAAGACATTAAATTCTGCTTTCACCTTTATTGAATGACAAAAAAAACTGGACAATATTCTTTTGTCCAGTGTTTGTTACTACTATAGAAATATCGTTTTTCTATAAATTTTCTTTCCCACGCCTCTGTTCGTCCAGTACAATTCTTTCAGGTTTAAAGAAATGTTGTAAAACAGGAATGGCAAGATACGGATCACAAGAACCACACATGAAAATGTCCAGAGCAGCAAAATTCCGTTCTGGCCAGGTATGAATGGAAATATGGCTTTCCGCCAAAACAACAACACCAGAAACCCCACCATTCGGTGAAAAATGATGAAAATGACTGTGTAATATCGTGGCCCCAGCTACAACAGCAGCTTCACACAAGATGCGATCAATCTCTTCTGGATTATCCAGATTGGTTGCATCCCACAAATCAACAAGAAGATGCGTTCCTGCAAAACGCATACCATCTTTAACAATAAAATAATCTTTACGATCTTCCATATTTTCTGAAAAATCAATTGAAACCTGGTTATTTCTCGGAGTTTCCGAGACCATCCCCAGTTGAGCAAGTCCGTTCATCACGTACCCCTAAACCAGTAGACGGCCTGTTGGGCAATATGCCCCCTTGGGCCAAAGAATAAAGTGAAACTAGAACATACATAAACTTCAATCAGAAACGAACCCTGTTCTAGTAATCAAACAGAATTTGTCCTAATCAATAATATATCATATATTCCGCGAAATAACGACCACCGTTATATTTAGGTTAGTATATGACCCCTTCACTGACGAATCTCAAGTTTTTTTTTATATTTTTTCAAAAAAATATTTTTTTTACATTTTTAGACTCAAAATCTTGTTTTTATTAATTTACCCACTATTTTTTAAAATTTATTTTTTTTACTTGGCGAAATAGTTACTCGCTATTATAAAGCTCTAATAAAAGTAATTTAGGCTACTTTATTATTCCATATCTATAGCAGGTGCATAATGAATACGTTACCGCTTGATAAAAACTATCGCCCTTCTGAAGATGAGGAATTCATGAATCCTCGTCAGCTTGCATATTTTAAAAAGAAATTGGAAGATTGGCGGGATTCTCTTTTGCAAAATTCAACTGAGGCCCTTAATCATCTCTCAGAAGATAAAAATGTTGATATTGATCTCAATGACCGGGCCAGTTCTGAAACAGACCGCGCAATTGAGCTGCGTACTCATGACCGGGCCAGAAAACTGCTTGCAAAAATCAATAACGCACTTCAGAAAATTGAAGATGGTTCTTATGGCTATTGTGAGGTAACAGGAGAACCCATCAGTTTGAAGCGGCTAGAGGCCCGCCCCATCGCCACTCTTTCCATTGAAGCTCAAGAACAACATGAGAGAAAGGAGCGCGTTTATCGAGATGACCAACCAATTGACTAAACCATGACTTATTTTCCATTTCAATTAAATAAATGGAAAATAAATTTCATATATTATCCAATAATCGTACACTTCCCAGTTTTACCGCTGCAATAAGACGTGCATTATCATTCCACTTGGTTATTTTCTGTAGAGAATTTCCATCAACCGCACAAAAATAATCCACTTTAAACTCTTTTTTTTCCAATGCCTCTATTGCGTTTGATAAAATAAGTGAAATATTACCTCCACTTTTTAACTTTAGATAAGCCTCTTGTAATATTTTATACAAAAACGGTGCTCGCGAACGCTCTTCACTCGTAAGAAAACGATTCCTGGATGATTTTGCAAGACCATCTTTTTCACGCACGATTGGCACATTCACCAAAGTAACAGGTAAAAGCAAATCCTTTACCATTCTGTGAATCACCTGAATTTGTTGCCAATCCTTTTCCCCAAAGCAGGCAAATTTAGGTCTGACTAAAGAAAACAATCGATAAACAACGGTTGCAACGCCTGAAAAATGACCTTTACGCAATGCACCTTCCCATTGTAAAGCTGGTCCACCTATCTCAATACGCGTGTCAAAACCTTTTGGATAGATATCCTCGACTTTTGGAAACCACACTATATCGACCTGATTTTGTTCAAGCAAATGAACATCCTCTTTTTCAAGTTTAGGATATCGAAGAAAATCCTCTTTCTGATCAAATTGTAAAGGATTGACAAAAACACTTACAATGCAATGTTTGGCTATTTTCTTGGCTTTCTTTACCAAAGCAAGATGACCTTCGTGTAAAGCTCCCATCGTTGGAACAAAGGATACATCAATCATGTCTAAATGTCCTCTCTCCCTTAAAAACTCATTCAAATCATGGGTAATAATCATATCTTCCCCTATTTCCCTAGTATATTTATGTAATATGCTTTTTAATAATAATTTTTAAAATTCATGAAAGTTTAATTAGGATACCAACGATTCCTTTCCTTATCGTAAAATGAAGATGTTTTAAAGCCACAGTTTGTTTTGAATAACATTATTTACGAAATAAAAATCATTTCAAAAAGACTAATTATCAGAGATAATATATTTATTTCTTAATCTTTTTAACATTCAAGATGATTTATTAAAATGATCCGTAAAATTATCTCGGTTTTCTTCCTTACGTTTCTTGTCGCCTGTGGTGGACCACCAAATAACCCCCGTATAACACCAACTCAACAAACAACATCATCGCAAAAACCGGTCGGATATTATTATAATGACCGTGTTCCAGATTTTGCAGTTAGAAATTATGAACCTTTTTCCCGCCAGGAAGTAGTAGCGTTAACCTTACGCGAATGGCGCGTATTTAACCAACCCATTGCCGATGAAGATCCCCTTCAGCGTCCTGAACCAACAAGTCCGGATGTAAAGGCTGAACGTTCATCTGGTTTATGGCAACGGGTGGGTGAATATTGGTGGATCGGTATGGATCCCGGCATGAAAGAAGGAAGTTATACTGGAAAACATAATAGTAATGGAACCGTTTTCAACTTTATCAACGATGGAAATTATGCCTGGTCCGCGGCTTTTATCTCTTATATCATGAGAATTGCAGGTGCAAATGACCGTTTCCCCTATTCACCCAATCATTCAACCTATATTAATGCAGCCGCTTCTGGAACATCTCCTGTCTTAAGGGGGCATGATCCAGCCACTTATGCACCAAAACTGGGTGACATGATTTGTACCGCCAGAGGTAAAAGCCGAAACACTATCCGTTTTAATACACTTCCCACAACATACGGATTTCCTGCACATTGCGCTATTGTCGTTATGACAAATCAGAACATGCAACCTTTTGGCAAGGAAATCAGCATTATTGGCGGCAACGTAAATGATTCCGTTGCATTGACCCATGTACCTGTTGACACTCAGGGCATGATATCCAATGCAAATGGTGAAAGCTATGACTATCGTTATCCCTGGTGTATTGTCATTGAAATCGTATATGATGCAGAGGCAAGCCCTCCTACAAATATGTGAAAATTATTTAAGATTTTTTCGTGAAAGGTAAATTATCTGCTAGCCAACCAGCAATTGTCCCCCTTACTCCATGGACATTTGCTGGCCCTTCAAACCCTTCTTTTATATTGTAAACACTTTTATAGCCTTCATCCTTTGCCAAGATTGCAGCGATTCGACTTCGTCCTCCCATAAGACATAAGAATAATAAAGGCCGATCTAATTGCGTTACGGTTTTTTTCAACTCCCGTATAAAATTCACATTTCTATTTCCCATCCTGTCTTGTAGGCTAATCTTGATAACTTCCTTACCTAGAGATGATAACTCTGGATAGCCGACCTGTTCCCACTCCTCCGGCGTTCTGACATCAATTAACAGAGCCTGCCCATCCTTTTTTAACAAATCCCAAGCTTCTTTAGGCATTATTTCTGGTATCATGATAATCTATCCTTTACTTTAATTTAATTGATTTTCACTATAAAATGGTTTCCAAAAGAAAAAACATCATTACTCAAAGTTTTGTTAATAAATAATATTTGCCTTTAATCACGTTAATCTATATCTGACCAGATTTTAACTTTTCTTGTTTTTGATATCTTATGGAACAAACTATACATCTTTTAATAATTGATGATGATCACGAAATTGTAGATCTGCTCTCTCAATTCTTGCAAAAACATCATTTCAAGGTTTCCTATGCATATAATGGGGAGCAAGTGCGCCAAGTTTGGAAAAACAATCATTTTGACCTTGTGATTCTCGACCTTATGCTACCTCAGGAAAGTGGTTTCGAGATAGCCCATTGGTTAAGAAAAAAAGCTGATATTCCTATCATTATGTTAACCGCTATGGGAGACGAAGCAGATCGGATTATCGGACTAGAACTAGGTGCCGACGATTATATGGCAAAACCTTTCAACCCAAGAGAATTACTGGCCCGTATCCATGCCGTTTTGCATCGTTCACAACGTAAACAATTCATTCACGACCCCTACATACAGAAAATCATCCAGTTTGGAGGCTGGAAGGTCAATTTACTTCACAGACAGCTACTGAATCCTCAAAATGTTGAGGTTTCCCTGACAAGCAAGGAATATGACCTGTTAATTGCTTTAATCGAACATGCCCCAGAAATTGTTACCCGGGAAACTTTATCCGAAATTCTATATGGGCATCAGCTTCCTTCCACCGATCGTACAATTGACGTTACATTAAGCCGATTGCGTCGAAAACTGCAAGATGACAGCCGCCAGCCAAAAATAATTAAAACCGTTCACCGAGGAGGCTATTTGTTGGCCCTACCCATTCACTATGTCACAACATAAACCAAGAAAGTGGCATTTATGGCCCTATTCTCTAGCAGCTCGTACAGCCTTGATCTTAATCATTGGGATGGGTTTGATCGAGGCATGTGGCTTGTTAATCAATACTTTGGATCGGCTAGATTTCAATCGCCTCACCCAAGAACAGGAAGCTGTAAATCGCGCAACAGCTATCTATCGTGATATTTCAGAAGTCGATAGCAAGGATCGGTCCGATGAGATTAATGATCTAGATCCAATACATGGATTTACCATTTTTCTTTCAAACGAACCCAATCTTAAAAATGTCAACCTCCCTTCCCCTAAATTGGAACAAACTGTTTCCCACCTTCTTACAACAATCTTGTTCCCACCCGAATTACGTCCAACCAAAATTATTGCCACCTCTGATCCAGAAAAACATAAAAATGCAATCGCATTTCAGTTACCAGATGATAAACAATGGTTAAACATCATATATGAATTAACCACACCAAACCCTTTCAAATCAGCAACGTTTCCGATCAGCTTTTTCATCATGGCAACAGCAACAAGCCTGCTTACTTTGTGGAGTGTTCGACGATTAATTGCCCCTGTCAGTACATTAGCCGCAGCAGCGGGAAGGCTGGGACAAGATGTCAATGCCACTCCACTTGTTGAATCTGGACCAGAAGAAGTTGCCCAAGCCGCACGGGCATTTAACGATATGGCACGGCGTATAAATCGTTTTGTAAATGATCGTACACAACTTCTTTTGGCAATTGGTCATGATCTGCGCACACCGATTACACGATTGAAATTAAGATCTGAATTTATCAATGATAAACATTTACAAAAAAAATTCATCTCAGATCTTGATGAACTTGAAAAAATGATTGATGCGACCCTGGCATTCGGACGTGACAATACGCATCATGAACCTGTTATCAATCTTGATTTAACAAGCCTGATTGAAACCCTTATCCATGAATTACAGGAAACCCATCCGGATAAAATTGATCAAATCCGTCTTCACCATCCCTTACCCAATTATACAATCAAGGCTCGTCCGATCAACCTAAAAAGAGCCCTACAAAACCTAATGAATAATGCGCTTAATTATGGAGGGAATGTTACTGTATCGCTAACCTCAAAACCTCCCTTCCCATCACTTTATAACCAGAAAGACAAACATATCTTCATATTGATCGAAGATGATGGACCCGGATTGAAACAGGAAAATCTTGAATATGTTTTTGAACCCTTTGTCCGTATGGAAACAAGCCGCAACCGTTCTACAGGAGGGACTGGACTGGGACTTTCAATCGCAAGAAATATTATTCGCGGACAAGGTGGAGATATTACTTTACATAATCGTATTCCTCATGGATTATGTGCAGTCGTTATGCTTATAGAATAACTTTCCCGAAACGAATTTCGTTACATTAACCTCAATCTATACAAATATAAAACCATTTATTTATTTTATGCTCAAACATCTTTATGCACGCGCCTTACAACTCGCCGCAAGTCAGTACGCGATATTCTGGCTTATGCTAACCGCGTTTTCCGAGGCAAGCTTTTTCCCAATACCGCCGGATATTCTCCTTTGTCCAATGATTCTCGCTAAACGATGCAAAGCATGGCTATATGCAACAGTTACAACTTTAAGTAGTGTTGTCGGAGGGTTATTGGGATGGATAATAGGTGCTTTTTTACTTCATTATCTTGCAATGCCTATCATTCATTTCTATCACGCAGAACAGCAACTCATCAATTTGCAGGATAAATTCAATACATATGGCGTATGGATTATTCTAATCAAAGGATTAACACCGATCCCCTATAAATTCATCACCATTACTGCCGGTGCGGCACATTTTGCCCTGATACCCTTCCTGCTCGCAAGTTTAATTACCCGAGGCTCCCGTTTTTTCCTGGAAACTGTTCTACTTTATTTTTTTGGGTCATCTATTCAGGATTTTATTGAAAAGCGATTAATATGGGTAACCAGTTTTATCTGCTTATTGCTTATATCGGGTATCATCGCTTTTAAATATATCTAACTATAACATTTATTTCTTGATTTTCAGACCTTTTTGTAATGCCTTGACATATTCCTTAACTTGTTGGTCAGATAAAACAAACCCAAGTGGACCAAACCCTGGATGTTGAAAAGCAAGCAAAGTTTCTGCTTTTTCAATATTCTTCTGAATTGCCCATTTGGTTTGATATGCAGGTTTGATCTGCGCCCCGGTTATTTCAGCTATTTTTTGACCTTCTGCCATCATCCATCGAACAGATCCCAAAGCTTGGATAAGATTGTCCAGTTCCAGCTGATTTAATTCTAATTGACCGGTTACGCCACTATCAGGTGAAAAAGTTAAAATTGTTTTTTTACGGTCTTCCGTAATCCGTATATTCACATCAATAGCCATTTGTAACCCTCTTTATCCCTCTAAAATATTTTATATCTATAAAACTTAAATTAATGAATAGCTTTCCCCCCCCATATCCACCAAGAATATTTTGAGGATAAAATCTCCGCCGCTTTTTGTGCTTGCTCAACCGTTTCAAATAATCCAAAACAAGTTGCACCCGATCCACTCATTCGTGCCAAGCGACAGTGGGGTAACATCCTAATTTCTTCCAAAACTTTTTCAATTTTAGAATTTAATAAAATAGCAGGCTCCTGTAAATTATTATCATAGGTCGTTATATCATGAATAAATGAATTAACATTATCGAAACTATTTTTCAAATTAACTTTGTCAAAAAAAGAAGATTGACGCTTCTTAAACACTTCCGCCGTTGACACCCCTTCTCCATGATTCACTAAAATGATTCCAAAAGAGGGAATTTCTATATCCCTTGAAATGACTTCACCAATTCCCTGCATGCGTTGTGTGACCGGATTAAGACAAACGGGAACATCTGCCCCCAATTGTAATGCAATCTTCTGTAATGAATCATTGTCAATTACAAGATTCCAATAACGCATCAATAACCGTAAAGTAGCCGCTGCATCTGAAGATCCTCCCCCAATTCCTGAGGCGACAGGAAGATTTTTAATCAGTTGGATTTTAACAGGCTTTAAAGGTTGTTTTGTACATGCTGCAAGTTTATAGGCTGCTTTAACAATCAGGTTATCGTCCTGATTTTCCTGAGATAACTGCGATACAAATTGCCCCGTTATTTCAAGCTCGACAAGCCTGTCCTCTTTACCTGACACTGGAAACAGGATCAATTCATCCCCTACATCAGGAAAAACAACCAGACTATCCAGAATATGATATCCATCAGGACGTTTGTCCGTCACATGCAAAAAAAGGTTTATTTTGGCGTACGCTTTTTCTATAAACATTGAATCTTTTTTCAAATAGTAAAGTTACCTAATGGTGAGAGGACAAGAATTTATTTTTTTTAGCTTTTTGTAATGCATTCAATATTAAATTTCTATTTTCAGGATTTGGATTGCAAGTCAAGGCTACATTCCATTGATTAATCGCCTCTTGATAGCGTCCAACCTTCCAATAGGCAACCCCCAGATGGTAATTTAATTCAGGATCCTGTGGAATGGTCTCGGCCGCCAGCTCCAACTGTTGTATGGCTAAAGCTGTTTGATTATTCAAAACCATAATCCAGCCTAAACTATCACGGATTGCCCCTTCATCCGGTGCAATATCAATGGCTTTCTGTAGCATTATCTGGGCTTTCTGCAAGTTTTTATGTCTTAGTGCCCATGAATAACCCAGATAATTCAATAAAATTGGCTCATTTGGTGCCAATTTTAATGCCATTTGTAGATCCTGTTCAGCTTTTAGCCATTGTTTTTGTTTTTCATAAGCAACCCCTCTTATGAAAAACATTGTCCAATCATATTTAGTTTTGTTTTTCTTTAACTGAATGACTTTACTGTAGATTTGAATGGTTTTTGGATAATTTTTCTGATCAAAATAAATATCACCCAACGTTTGCCATAAACTAATTTCTTGTGGGTAATCCTTTAACAATTCTTCCAAGGATTTTTCCGCCCGAGAATAATGTTTTAATAATGCATCATAACGGGCAAGTTGTAACTGTATATTGGTCTTTAACGGATCATCCGGATTAACGGGAAATAAGATTTTACGGGCCTGTTCAGCGTGTTTTTGTTCCGCAAGAATGCCCGATAACATAATTTTGGCTTCAGAAAGATTTGGATTGAGCTGTAAAGCAAACCGTAAAAATATCTGTTCAGTATGAAGGGCAACCTTATACGAAATTTTAGCCTCCCTGTCATTTTCATCAACAGTCTGATTGGCCAAATCCTGCTGAATCAGGGAGGCCATTGCCAAGTAAACCTGAGCAACCGCCCCTTGAGCATCATGCACTGGAAATTGAGAAAGATTGCGACGTAAATTATTTTTTGAAATGGATAAAAAAGGCAAAATATCAGTCAAATTATCGACCATTGCCTCCGCTTTTCCAGCTCGATGATGCTTATAAAGCCAATTTCCATAAGCCCGCATTAACAGCAAATCCGCCCCGGGAAAAACCCGGTAGGCTTTTTCAAATAAAATGCCAGCTTTTTTATCATGATGTGATAAAGTTTCCGCAACGCCATAATGAATTAGAAAAACTCCACTAATAGGCGTATTAATTCCTTTTTCAAACAGAGCATTTGCCTGATCAATCTGACCAGCACCATATAGGCACCATGCTTGCAACAATAAAAACGTCATCTGACCCAATGGATCACCAGGAGGAGAAGTAAAATATTTTAATGCCTCTTTCCAGTTTCCCTTAACAATTGCATCATTTCTTAATACCAGAGCGGAAATTGGATCTTTATCTTCTTGTTTTGCCAAATTTACTGCGGCTGGATTGCCGGCGATCACACTATAGTAAAATGCCCTTTCACGTGCATCCGTGTTTTTTAGATCATGATTAAACACATTATTATAAAATTTTGCAGCGGTCACATTATCATCGGTCTGCGCCGCATAATAGGCAGACAGATAATCCCCGTACCCGCCCCTTTGATGCACCAAGGGAATAACAGGCTCTGGATCCTTTACAATTACGGACGCTTTAGATGTCAAGCTCATCCCAGCAATTAGAGAAAAAGATAAAAGCATGGTGCGTAGAAAGCGTGGGCATTGCATAATCACTATCTTCTCAATAAACTGAAATCTTAGTATATAAGGTTTCGTTAACCATCATTATATTTATCGTAATCTAAAATGTATGACCATTTATCATTGTTACAGCTATATTCTGAATGGGGTATAGATGAAAATTTAACTTCAGTAAGTATCAACCATTTAGAAAATAGAAAACCTATTCCTACTCTTCCTTTACCTAAAAAACAATCTGTTTCAACGAAAATTATAACAAAAACAAATCGACACTCCGCTTTTCAAACCAATAGTTTACAAGAAATAAACCAGGCTATCTTAAAGTTCAAAGACTGTTCGCTTAAAAACACAGCCATGAATACAATACTTTCTGTTGGAGATCCAAAATCCCATATTTATATTATCGGGGATGTTCCAGATGCCGATGAAGATCGTAGCGGAAGGGTTTTCGCAGATACGGGAAATTTCTGGCTTGAACAGATGCTTGATAACATCGATATTTCTCTTGATGCTTGTTTTCGTATTCCGCTTGTTCCATGGCGCCCCCCAGGTGGACGACAAATATCAACAAATGAATTAGAACTTTGCCTACCTTTTTTATATAAATTACTAATCCTGTATCAACCCAGATATATCCTGACAATTGGACAATTACCTGCTAAGACCTTACTAAAAACCCCGGTCAATTTTAACCAGCTAAAAAATCAATGGCATTCATTCACATACTCTGGAATTCCTAACCCCATCCAACTTTTTCCATTACACCATCTTTCCCAAATTAACATTAATGCCAAGATCCGCCAGGTAACCTGGAAAAATCTCCTTTACATTCGTGCCACCATAGATAAAAACACTTGATTGAAGCATTATATATATTTCAGCGATAATATTTAATTACCTAAAATAAATAACTCTTGAATTACATGACACTCTTTCCTAATTAATATGTATTATGCAAGGGACAAACATTCTTTCCCCTTTGGCTGTCCGGGCTTTATTGGCAAGCGCAGCCTTGTTTGCAGGCGTATCAACTGTATCCATACGGGCAACTACGCCAAAACAGTTAGATCAGCGTGAAGAAACAATCATTACACAAGCTAGAAATATTATTCGAAATGGTAATGGTCGTGTCAGCTTTCCTCGTCCGTTAAATTCAATGGATGAACAGCGTATTCGCTATATATTTGATCTACAACGCAAAGGGGATTTCACAACGGCTCAATCTGAAACAATTCAGATTTCAGACAATTTGTTGCTCGGCGATATTCTTGCCGAGCGTTACCTAAACCCACATTTTTTACCAAATACAGGGCAATTAAAGTTATGGCTGAAAAATTTTGCATCTTATCCTGATTCACCTGATATTCAAAAGCGTCTGAACAATCTTGGCGCTATTAAAGTATCAATTCCCGTCAGTCAGAATCTACCTATTGATAACAACAATAATGTCATGGCTTATTTGCAAAGCCTTGATCATCTTAATTTCGAAACCAATTCCTTCAAAAGAAATCCTTTGTTGGATCAAACTGTTCGTGAACGCAGCGCATCAGGTTGGCAGGGAGCGAAAAGTGCCTTGCAGCTTATTCAACAGACACACGGAATGAATAATCTATATGCCGCACAATTACAGGCAGAAATAGCTCAACAGCTCTTTGCAATGAATTATTCAGATCATGCCTATCAACTGGCTAAAAATGCGTTTAAATCATCCAATTACCGCGTTGGTTTGGCTGGATATGTCGCTGGATTAATTGCCTGGAAAAATAATGATATTGATCAATCCTTGAAATTTTTTGCACAGGCTTCAAAGGCAGATATTATCACTACCAATATTAGAGCAGGTACTTATTTCTGGGCTGCACGTTCATGTCTAAGAAAGGAAAATAAACAGGAATATATTATCTGGTTGCGCAGATCGGCTTCGTTTGTGCATACCTTTTATGGTATTTTGGCCAACCAGATTCTAAAAGAAAACGATCATGATACTTCAACAGAGAAGACTGATTTTCATCCTTTACTAAATTTCCTTAAATTTTCTTCTACAACACTTTCTCAAGTGGATATCAACACTATTGAAGCCACTGCTGAGGGAAAAAGGTTTTTTGCCTTACTACAAGTGGACGAAAAAAAACGGGCTGAGATTATTTTAAAACAGATATGGATGAAAAATAGAAAGAATCTTGCCCTTTTGCATTCCATTCAATTGATTGCAAAAACCATAGGCGCAAACGATTTATCTAAACAGCTTGTTGAGATAATTGTACAAAATGAAAATCTTCTCGACCACAATAAAAGCTTACCCTTACCCAATTTACATCCAAGGAATGGCTACAGAATCAATCCGGCCCTTATCTATGCGTTGATCCGTTTAGAATCAAATTTCAATAGCAAGGCTGTTTCGAATACAGGGGCACGTGGCTTAATGCAAATCATGCCTATGACAGCAAAATATATTGCAAAACAAAAAAATAACGTATCGATTCACCGTTTGGATGAACTGCAAAATTCCGCTTTAAATTTGGAAATCGGTCAATTATACCTTATCCATTTATCAGGACTTTATAACAAGAAAAACTATGATATGCTTCCAAAAGGGGGAAGCCTTATTCATATGCTGGCCAGTTATAATGCCGGACCTGTAATAACATCAAAATGGTTGAATTCAGCTGAGAATAACCAAGATCCATTACTGTTCATGGAAACAATTCCCATCAAGGAAACAAAAAACTATTTGCATAAAGCACTGACTTTTCTTTGGATCTATTCTGATAAGCTTGATTTACCTTCTCCTTCCTTAAAGGCTCTGGCTCAAAACAAATGGCCTAAATTTACAAATGAAGTAAAATTGGCCCAAGTCATTACATTACATTAAAAAAAAGCCCTTTTCTTAAAAAAAGAAAAGGGCTTTTTAAATACCTACTAGTTTTTTGCCACAGGTTGTCGGCTTGCCTTTACACGAGTAACCCGACGATTTTCCATCTCCAAAACCTCAAAAAGCCAACCTGAAAAAACAACCTTGTCACCTGTAACCGGGACTCTTCGTAAAAGTGCCAAAATCAATCCGGCGACTGTGTGATAACTTCCTTCCGCAGGTAAATCTCCTAAATCCAGCTGATCCCTGACTTCATCGACCTGAGTCGTCCCTTCCAGTAAATATTCATTACTTATCCCTGACTCAAGACGGGGGGCATCCAGAGACTGATTGATTTCACCTACAATTATTTTAAAAATATCCGAAACCGTTACAATTCCCTCAAATGAGCCATATTCGTCAAGAACCAGTAATATTCCTAACAAATCACCCCTCAATCGTTCCAGAGCGTCCAAGGCAGACATACTATCCGGAACAACAAGAGGACGCTGTAAACAGGCATTAATTGACAAGCTGTTTTTATGTAAAAGCTGGCTGAACAAATCATTAACCAAAACCACACCAACAGGATTATCAATTCCATTTTCACAAACAACCAATCGTGTATGTGAAATATTGTACAAAGCCTGTTTCAATTTGTCCCCTGAAATAGAACGATCAATCCATATAATTTCATTCCTTGGACGCATAACAGCCCTGACAGGTCGGTCAGCCAGTCGTAGCAAACGTTCAATCATATCCCGTTCTTCAACTTCCAGCACACCAACCTTGGCACCCTCGGCAATGTAGGCCCTTAATTCCTCTTCTGTTACAGAGACAGAAACTTTATTATGTCTTCTTAATAATTTCAAAACGCATTCAGAGGATTTACTGAGGACCCAAACTGCAGGAGAGGCAATCTTTGATATAATTATAAATAGCCAGGACAGGCGGACAGCAATGACCTCAGGCTCTAGTAACGCCAGCTGCTTTGGAACCAGTTCCCCAAAAATTAGCATAAAAAAAGTAATAACCAAAACAACGATAAGAATCGACAAGTCATCTGCCCAGATTTTGATTAACGAAAATTGTTCAAGCCATTGCCTTAGACAATTTTCAATACGGGATCCCCCAAAGGCTCCCTCAAATATTGAAACCAGCGTAATACCAACCTGAATAGTGGGTAAAAAACTTTGTGGTTTATCAATTAATCGTAAAGCCCCTTCAACACCCTTCACCCCTTGATGTTGCATCGCAACCAGCCGGGCTTTTCGGCTTGATATTAAAGCAAGTTCGCCCATAGCGAAAATACCATTCAAAAAAATCAAGCATAAAATAACAATAATTGAAACAAGCATTTACTTAAATCCAATAAATGTAATCATAATAAAAAACAGAAATTACAAAAATAATCTAACAAAATTGTTACTAATAAAAAATAATAAATCTGTTATACTTATTTTTACTTTGAGTATGATTTAACATTTTTATTTTTATTTCTGTAATAAATTTGTTCCTTACACAACTATTAAAAAAGGCAAGCTTGAAAAACTAAGCTTGCCTTTCCTTTTATTCCACAAAAGATACCAATGTATAATCAGGCTTCCTGAACGGCCACCTTTTTAACACGACGAACTGCTGTCCGTTTTTTAACAGAATCCTTAGGCAGTTTCTTCATTAGTTCCGCCACCTGTTCATTATAATCGTATTTTGCCTGTCTTTGTTGTGACAAATCTATTTCGGGTGCCATTACACCTTCGACCTTGGGCCCTGTTAAAGCAACATGAGCAATATGCCATGGACGTTTGATCGCATCCTTAACAGCGGTAGCTTCATATCCGGAATGAACCATGCAATTGGCGCATTTTTCGTAATTGCCCGTACCGTACTGATCCCATTGAGTTTCATTCATCAATGCTTCAAACGTCGGTGCATAGCCTTCTCCCAACAGATAGCATGGACGTTGCCATCCAAAAACTGTTCTTAAAGGCTTACCCCAAGGAGTACAGTGATATTGCTCATTTCCAGCCAGAAAATTCAGGAATAATGGTGATTGCGTGAAACGCCATTTATGTCCCTTTCCCAATCTGAAAATTTCACGAAATAATTTTTTGGTATTTTGACGGTTCAGGAAATGTTCTTGATCTGGCGCCCTTTCATAGGCATAGCCAGGAGCAGTCATAATACCATCAACCCCCAACTCCATAACACTGTCAAAAAATGCCGCTACACGATATGGATCGGCATTATCAAACAGGGTGCAGTTGATTGAAACCCTGAACCCTTTAGACTTGGCAAGTTTTATTGCTGAAACGGCACGATCGTAAACACCCTGCTGACAGACAGAAGCGTCATGCATGGACTTGTCACCATCCAAATGAATATCCCATGAAAAGAATGGAGATGGTTTATAATCGTCAATCTTTTTTTCAAGCAACAATCCATTAGTACACAGATATACATACCGTTTACGAGCGATCAATCCCTCAATAATCTGTGGCATTTCCTTATGTAACAAGGGTTCACCCCCTGCAACTGCCACGACAGGGGCGCCACATTCAGCATCAGCATCCAAACATTCCTGCACACTCAATCGCTGATTCAATATCTCAGCAGGATAATCAATCTTTCCGCAACCAGAACAGGCCAAGTTACAACGTAATAAAGGCTCCAACATCAAAACGAGTGGATATTTTTCACGTCTTTTTAGATGTTGTTTAACAACGTAGCTACCGACTCGTACTGCCTGCATCAGAGGAACAGCCATTTATCTAAGCTCCCAAACCGGTTTAACCGATATTAACATATAATAAATGCGTCATTCATAAGATAAATGACCCTTAACAACAAGAAAAAAATATTATTAGTAAAAAACGTACTTTACGACAAAAACATTTTATTTTAAATTTCAAAAGCCTTGCCGTCTCTCTTTTTCCTTCTTTAAAGTAACAATTTACTTTATAGATGTGTTCCTCAAGCAACAAATTTAATATCTCGTTTGAAAAAAAAGATAAAATCAGCCATAAAAGCTTAATAAAAAAGTGTAATATATTGTTCGCTTTTTATCCTTTTTTATTCATGAAAGGTGATAGATTTTACATAACGTGTATTTGAATATCATCTAAACTCGAGTATAAGCTAAAAAACTTAACATTTATATTAAGCTATTATGTAACAGTTACGGACGAAATATAACATGGATGAACAAACCGAAACGCCTAAGAACAAAGAAAATCTTATGGAAAATGAATCGGCTAATCATTTAAAATCCATTCCTACTTATGGACGTTTCCCTTTATTAGACCGCGTTCATACCCCAACAGATCTCAAAAACCTTTCCATTGAACAGCTAGAACAGTTAGCCAAGGAATTACGTGCCGAAACAATTGATGTCGTTTCCACAACAGGTGGACATTTAGGGGCCTCTTTGGGTGTGGTTGAACTTACTGTTGCATTACATGCCGTTTTTGATACACCAAATGATTCACTAATATGGGATGTTGGTCATCAGGCTTATCCCCACAAAATATTAACTGGTCGTCGTGAATTTATTCGTACATTACGTCAACCTGGAGGATTATCAGGCTTTACAAAACGTTCAGAAAGTATATACGACCCTTTCGGAGCCGCCCATTCCTCAACCTCGATCTCGGCAGGATTGGGTATAGCTGTTGCAAACCATTTTAAGGCCAAAAAAGATCCAGCATATGATGAACGCAGTGTCATAGCGGTAATCGGTGACGGATCCATTTCAGCTGGTATGGCCTATGAGGCCATGAATAATGCTGCAGTTGCTGGGCCAGGTGCAGAACGATTAATTGTTATCCTGAACGATAATGAAATGTCCATTGCTCCACCTGTCGGTTCAATGTCCGTTTATCTATCGCAGCTTCTCTCATCACGTCATTTCTTGGGGCTAAGAGATCTTGCCGCCAGAGTCGCCAGCAAATTACCCGAGAGTCTTGAAAAAAAGGCAAAACGGGCCGAAGAATATGCCCGCGCTTTAATGACGGGCGGGACATTGTTTGAGGAACTAGGTTTCTATTATGTGGGACCAATTGATGGACATAATTTACAACAACTGGTTCCTGTCTTAAGAAATCTGCGCGATGCCGAACATATCGGTCCAGTGCTTTTACATGTCGTAACCCAAAAGGGACATGGATATAAACCAGCTGAATCTTCAGGCGATAAATATCATGCTGTCTCCAAATTCAATGTCATAACAGGAAAACAGAATAAAGGACCGCCCGGACCACCATCGTATACCTCGGTTTTCAGTAATGAACTACTGAAATGCGCTGAAAAAGATGACAAAATTATTGCCATAACCGCTGCGATGCCATCTGGTACAGGATTAGACAAATTTGAACAGAAATTTCCCGAACGCTATTTTGACGTCGGCATTGCTGAACAACATGCGGTTACATTTGCTGCAGGTCTGGCAACCGAGGGGTTAAGACCTTTCTGTGCTATATATTCCTCTTTTCTGCAACGTGCCTATGATCAAGTCATGCATGACGTTGTCCTGCAGAATTTACCTGTTCGTTTCGCCATTGATCGCGCTGGACTGGTTGGGGCTGATGGGGCAACCCACGCTGGCACCTTTGATATTGCATATTTGGGGTGTCTACCAAATATTGTTATCATGGCTCCCAGCAATGAAGTTGAATTAGTTCATATGACAGCAACCGCCGCAGCTTTTGATGAAGGTCCAATCGCCTTCAGATATCCGCGGGGCCCTGGTATTGGTCTTTCTTTACCGGCAGAAAGTCAAATTCTTCCAATTGGTAAAGGAAAAATCATTCAGGAAATGGGAGAGCAGACTGGTGATGAAAAGGGGGGAATTGCCATCTTGTCTTTCGGAGCCCGTTTGGCAGAATGTTTAAAAGCTGCCGAAACCCTTAAACAATATGGATTGCCCCCTACAATTGTCGACGCTCGTTTTGCTAAGCCTCTCGACAAAGGATTAATTGATCAGCTGGCTAGAAACCATAAGGTTCTTATCACTATTGAGGAGGGATCAACAGGCGGATTTGGAGCATTTGTCATGCAACATCTTGCCCAGAACGGTCTTTTAGATCATGTAAGGTTCAGGCCAATGGTTCTACCTGATTATTTCATTAACCATAATACCCAAACCGCGCAATATATTGAGGCAGGTTTAGATGCTCCATCTATTGTCAAAATCGCTTTAAAAGCTTTAGATGTACCTTTGGAAATTTAAATATAAAAAGTTTAGGTAGATTCAACTATGAAATTTCATCGTTATATCCTGTTATGCAGTGTTACAGCCTTTATAGGCTTTAATTCTCCAATCGCAATTCATGCAAATGATACTGCCGTCCGTCCTGTTTCTGTAACCGGATCTGATACAGAAAATTCCATTAAAACACCTGTTGTCAATCTGTATCGCATCCTAAGCCAACTTCAACAGTCCAAGCAAGCCCCTGCTGAAAAAGGTATGACCGCTCTTAGAAAAGTTTTAAATGATTCCTATGATTTCTCTTCAATTTTAAGCAGTACAGTTGGTTATCGTTACGATTCATATTCCGAAGCTGAAAAAGAGCAGCTTTTGCAAGCTTTCACTAATTATACAGTTGCAAGGTATTATTCCAGTTTTGCCAAAGAAAAAGGTACGGGATTTAAAATTTTACCAAATGTTAAAAATGCAACGACAAACGATGATAAAATTATTAAAACCAGGGTTGGAGACGCAAGTGATATGGGATCAGCAACAGAAATCAACTATCTGTTGCGTAAAACCCCACAAGGATGGAAAATTGTCGATGTGTTGCTGAATGGTCATATCAGTCAAATAGCCATTCAACATGGTGACTTTAGTTCGACCTTGGCAAAAGGTGGCAGTCAAGGATTGATTGAAATGTTAAACAAGAAAACACAATCCTTCATGTCAAAAAACAACTCCTAATCTAACAGTCTATATGTTTTGGTCTTTACAAACGAAAATTAAATTAACACGAATTTTATCCATTTGTACATTACTGGGGTGCATTCAATCTGGAATCAGCTGTCTGCTTATCTATTTCTTTAAAAAAAAAATTAAAAACCAAAAAAAATATACAGCCCCCTCTTCCCTTCCCCCAGTAACAATCTTAAAGCCTTTGGCTAATACAGAACCCCTCCTTTATGAGGCTTTACAAAGTTTCTGCGAACAGGATTATCCAGATTTTCAATTAATTTTTGGCGTTCAAGATAAAAAAGACCCTGCAATTGAAATTGTTCATCATCTACAGAATCAATATCCCAATCGCAATATTAAACTGGTTATCAATCCAAAAATTCATGGGGTAAACCGCAAAGTATCAAATTTAATAAACATGTTTGCCTACGCAATCCATGACTGTCTACTTATTTCAGATTCCGATATTCACACACCGCATCAGAATTATTTAAGAGAAACCATTCCCTTATTGGATAATGACAATGTTGGACTGATAACCTCTTTATATAGTGGATTACCTTATGAATCCTCTATTGTCCAAATGCTGGCCAGTGCTCATATCAATTATAACTTTATGCCGGGCGTGATACTCTCACGCTATCTGGGCCGTCAGGATTGTTTTGGTGCCTGTGTTGCAATCAAACGGTCCATACTTATGAAAATTGGCGGATTAAAAGCTCTGTTACCCTATATTGCAGATGATGCAAAACTTGGAGAGCTTATCCGAAAACAAAATTTAGAGGTTGTTCTTTCACCTTCCATCGTTAAGACAACTGTTTCTGAAAATACTTTTCAAGCTTTATATAAACATGAGTTGCGCTGGAATCGTACCGTTTTTACAGTGGAACCCCTTGGTTTTACATGCTCTTTCATCCAGCTTCCCCTATTCTGGATTTCTCTTGCTGTTTTACTGAACCCTCTGAAAAAAAAATCATGGATTAATTTTTTAAGCTGCTGGATTTTTCAATCTATTTGTTGTTTAGTGATCAATAAAAAGATTAAACTTGACCTTAAGTTAATTCCTTTCCTGTTACCCTTAAGGGACTGGATCTCGGCTTCTATTATGATGAGAAGTATTTTCAAAGAAGATATTGAATGGCGTGGACAAAAAATGACTTTTAAAAAAAACCAAGGTTCCAATAGTTAAACGATAGTGATAGATAATTGAACCAATTAAGTATTTTTAAACAACCATAATAAAATAGAAAAAATCAAAGGATTAGTTCCATCATGATGAAGACTCTGTTTCTACAACCCCCCTCCTTTGAAGGTTTTGATGGAGGTGCAGGTTCCCGCTACCAAGCCAAGCGCGAAATTAAATCATTCTGGTATCCAACTTGGTTGGCCCAACCGGCAGCCCTTATCCCGAACAGTCGCCTGATTGATGCGCCCCCTGCAAGAATGACGATGGAACCCATTCTTGCTGATGTTAAAAACCGTGATCTGGTGATCATGCATACTTCTACCCCATCCTTTTCATCGGATGTCAAGGTTGCAAAAATGCTCAAGGATGCAAATCCTTCCCTCAAAATTGGCATGGTCGGTGCAAAGGTTGCTGTTCAACCCCAGGAAAGTCTCGAAAAGAGCGATGTTATTGATTTTGTAGCCCGGAATGAATTTGACTTTACATTGAAAGAAGTCGCAGAAGGTCGCGATTTCAAAGATATTGACGGCATATCCTGGCGGGATGCAAATGGCAAAATTGTTCATAATAAAAACAGGGCAATAATTGAAAATATGGATTCCTTGCCTTTTGTTACCGAGGTTTACAAAAGGGATCTACATATTGAAGATTATTTCATTGGATATTTAAAACATCCATATCTTTCCCTATATACTGGCCGTGGATGCAAATCACGCTGCACGTTCTGCCTGTGGCCACAAACTGTAGGTGGACATCGTTATCGTACACGAAGTCCAGAACATGTCGCGGCAGAAATTCGTTTGGCTCAACAATATTTTCCACAAGTTAAAGAATTTTTCTTTGATGATGATACATTTACAGATGATCTTCCTCGTGCGGAGGCAATCGCTCGTGAATTGGGAAAATTAGGGGTGACCTGGTCCTGTAACGCCAAGGCGAATGTTCCCCGTAACACCTTGAAAGTGTTAAAGGATAATGGGTTGCGCCTATTGCTAGTTGGTTATGAAAGCGGAAATCAGCAAATCCTGCATAACATTAAAAAGGGAATGCGAATCGAGGTTGCACGTGAATTCACAAAAAACTGTCATGAACTTGGAATTAAAATCCACGGCACCTTTATTCTCGGTTTACCAGGAGAGACCAAGGAAACAATCCAGGAAACAATCAAATTCGCCACTGAAATCAACCCTCATACTTTACAGGTTTCCCTAGCCGCTCCATATCCAGGAACATTTCTGCATCAGCAGGCACTTGAAAATGGATGGCTGGATGAAAATAATGCGGAATTGATTGATGAACATGGCGTTCAGATCGCCCCTTTGCATTATCCTCATTTATCTCATACGGAAATTTTTGATAGCGTTGAAACATTTTATAAGAAATTTTACTTTCGCGCTCCCAAAATAGCATCTATTGTAGGAGAGATGATCACCAGCCCACAAATGATGAAACGTCGCTTACGTGAAGGCGTCGAATTTTTCCAATTTCTACGAGATCGCCATACATCATAATAAACGATAAAGAAATTTTGTGACAAGAAAAATTCTTATTTCAGCAGATGATTTCGGTTTATCTGTCGAGGTCAATGAGGCAATTGAAATTGCACATCGGCAAGGAGTCCTGAGTACTGCGAATCTTATGATTGCAGGCGATGCAGCTGAGGATGCAATCATAAGAGCCAAAAGAATGCCAAATTTGCAGGTTGGATTGCATGTTGTTGTCATTGAGGGAAAATCGATTTTGCCAAAAAGTGAAATTCCACTTCTTGTCGATGAAAATCGTCTTTTCCCCTCACAACAACTTAAAATGGGAATCAACTACTTTTTCAATCAACACATCCGTAGACAACTGGAAAAGGAAATCAGGGCTCAATTTGAAACCTTTAGAAAAACAGGACTGGCTCTTGATCATATCGATGTGCATAAACATATGCATCTTCACCCAACCATTGCTCAGCTTATTATAAAAATCAGTCATGATTATCGGTTGCAACGAATAAGACTTCCCAAAGAACCCGTTAAGATTCTCAGATCCATTGATCAGACAACCAATCTAGATAATACAAATAACTTGCTGGTTTATTATTGGTGCAAACTTCTTGAAGAACAGATCAAAAAAGCCGGGATGAAATCTTTTGATTGGTGCTTTGGCTTATCCTGGTGTGGGCATATGACATTTGACCGTATCCAGAAATTAATCCCGTCCCTACCACAAGGTAATTCTGAATTGTTTTTCCATCCTGCAACCACAAAAATGGGATTATATAATCAACTTATGCCTCAATATGAACCTGAAAAGGAGCTGGAGACCCTCTGTCATCCAGACTTCCCCAAGCTGCTTCAGGAACATGGCATTCATCCAATTACTTGGAAAAACATTTAAAATATCTCAACGGATAGCTGTTTCAATCCAGCCTTTCAATTTTTCCTTTGGTAAGGCTCCTACCTTGGTTGATAAAGGCTGTCCATCTTTGAACAAGATAAGGGTTGGAATTCCCCTAACTCCATAATTTGTTGGCACCTCAGGGTTTTCCTCGACATTAACCTTGGCAACAACTAATTTACCTTGCATTTCTTTTGCTAATTCTTCCAAAACTGGAGCAATCATTTTGCAAGGTCCGCACCATTCCGCCCAGAAATCAACCAGGACGATTTGATCGGATTTCAATACATCCTGTTCAAAACTTTGATCTGTTACTTTTTTAGTAAATTCGCTCATTTCTACCTCATAACTTTTAAAATATTATTCATATCTACTAAATAGATGACTGTCCTTGATGTCAAATATTATTAAGATTGTCTATATCTGTGCCGGCAAATATTTTTCAAGTAAAGCAATGGGCAATTTCATTATTTTTAGAGCATCCGTCCAAATCAGTAACGGCTCAATTTGATGATATGGATAAATTTCCTTTAATAAGATCCAATAAGATGCCATCTGCCTTAAATAAATTTTGGATACCATTTCAACAGTATCCGGCACTTTTTGACCGGATTTAAAATCACATAGTAAAATTTTATCCGGTAAAATACGCATACGATCAATCTGACCCGTAATGACAAGATCATTGACAATACCTGTTACAGGTTGTTCAACCAAACTATCAGAATCAAACAATTTTTGTAATTCTGGATTATTAATCAACTGGATAACTTGATGAACAATTTTATTCAATTCCTGACCGGATAGTTTAACATTTTCTCGCTTGAACCATTGATATGCCAAGTCATAACGCTTTTCACAAGGGTAATTTGGCAAATATTGTAATAAGGCATGGATGATTCGACCACGATAAAAAGGATCTTTTTTCTTTCTTGTTTTAACCGGTGATATTTTAGAAGGAACCTCACCAAATATTATCCCGTCTGGTCGACTTGGAATATAATGGGGTAATATGACATTTTCATCAGGTAACGCAACAGCCTTTCCTTTTTGTTGCAACCATTTGGGCAAAATTATTGATTTGCTGGATTGATTTCCAAAATCATCCGGTGAACAATTCATATTGTATGAAAGGGAATTACTTTTATTTTCTATAAAATAATGTGTTCCTTCCCAAATTTCTTGGAAAAACCAGGCCTGCAAATCAGGCAACTGCTTCATCGCCTTTTCACAATAATCATACCAAGTGTTTTCAGTTTTTTTATTTTTGGATTTTTGCCAGCCACAAACCAATAACCATTCACTTGCACGCGTTAATGCAACATAAAGCAGACGATTGCTTTCTTCGGTATCCAATTGCAATTTAAATGACCTATATTCTTTACTTTCCCTAATATCGCAATTTTTATTTGGAACATATAAAGGGATTTTGATATTCTTTTCCGCATCCTCTTTCCAAACCAGAACCTGATCAGATTGAAATCCGCCCTGTTTAGATACGGGATTCACGGTATCAGGTAAAATGACTAAACGCCCCTGCAGTCCTTTCGCACCATGTACCGTCATAATCCTAACCATATCAAGGTCTGCTTCCGCCTCGTTTTTTATGGTACGTTCGGATTGTTTCAACCAATATAAAAAACCCTGTAAAGATGGAATATGATTATCTTCATATTGCATTGCCTGGAAAAGTAATTCATCAATCGCCTCAAGTGCCTCTTCCCCCAAACGGGCAAGAAATCTTTCCCGTCCACGATATTCTCCCAAAATCTCAACCAACAAGGCATAGGGCGTAACATAATCCACTCTGGCAAACAATTTTGAAAGCATTAACCATGCCTCCTGCCAGTCTTTCCTTTCCAAATGCCGAATAAACAAGGCATTCCACAAAGTCTGGCCTTTTATTCTTGATCCAGCAAGCTCCATAAGACTTTCTTCATCCAAACCCCCCAAAGGTGATTTTAAGACACATGCCAAGGTCAAATCATCCTGCGGCAATAAAAGCACCTCACAAAGTACCAATAGATCCTGTACGGCTATTTGATCAAGCAATTGTGTTTTAACCAGATTGACCAATGGAATATTTTTCATTTTCAGAGCCCGGATCAAGGCCCGTGAAAAATCAGATCGTTTCCGGATTAAAATAAGAATATCACCTGCCCTGATGGGACGCCCACCATAAGGTGGTACCCTGCCGATCTGTCCCTTAATCCAATCGGCAAGACATTCAGCCAAAACCATGTCAGGTGTTGAATGATACTGATTTTTCCTCAATGGTTTCCATAAGGTTTCCAAATCCTCCTTTTCCATATCATCCATCATCGCTAATGGCCATATATCAACCCGTCCGGGAGCAGATATCTTAGCCGAACGATGCAGGCGAAACTGATCCATTGATAAATTATCCCAGACGCCTGTTAATCCATTTTCAGGCGAAAAGACCTGATCTACGAAATCAAGAATAATCTGACTGGAACGAAAGGAAACCCGTAATTGGGGATCCGCCCATAATTCACCTGCCTCTTTTACCTTTTTTGATATTTTTTCACGAAAATTAAAAAATTCCTGTGGCTTTGCCCCCTGAAAAGAATAGATGGATTGTTTGTAATCTCCAACAGCAAAAATCGTTCTGGAATGATGCGAAACAGGATCCTTACCAAATCCCGCAAAAAATTCAGACGAAAGATTATCTGCAATCCGCCATTGTTCAGCCGAATTATCCTGTACTTCATCCAACAAAATATGTTCCAAACCACCATCGAGCTTGAACAAAACCCAAGCGGCGCCAGGATTATCAAGCAAATCCAAAGTGTAATTAATCAAATCACTGTAATGCAAAACTCCTTGGGCACGTTTAATATCTTGATAATGTTGCCAAATTAATGAAAAAACATTCAAAAGAGCCCCTGTATATTCATAAATGTCATAGCGATTGATTGTTTCAGCAATCTGATACATATAGTCAGCCTGTTCATTCAACAAAACTGCAATCGCGTTATTTTCCCCCTTATTGACAGTAAAATTTTTAACTTCACCATTTTTTTTAAGCAAGGTCTCCTGCATTATATCCCATTGGACAATTCGTTGATCGCTCGAAAGATCAAACCATCGAATACAGGATTCTATTGCCGCTCTAGATTTTTTATTTTTAATATCCCGATTCAGTTCCAGACATTTTCTAATGTCCTTTTCTGCTGGCCAGATTTCACATACACGAGCTAAATAATCCTGTTTATTGGAAAAATCCAGCTTTAAACATGACCGTAAATAAGCGGAAAATTGTCGCTGTTGAATCAAACGTAAAACTGGCTGTAAATATTGCTGATTTTGTTGTAGTTCCTGTAAAAGCTCCAAAAAATGATTATTATTGATTAATGGGCTTAAGACCTGAATATCATGATCAGAAATTTCATCAATTTTTTCGTTAAAAGCCCTTTTGAAGGTTAATAAATTATCACCCTCCTCAATAACCTTGAACTGAGGAATAATTCTGGCCTCCAAAGGGAAACGCTGCAGGATAGATTGACAAAATGCATGATTGGTTTCAATCCGCATACCCCCTGGTAAATCCAAAATTTCTGCAAACAATGCCCGAGCCGCTCTGCGCATCTTATCGCACGGATTGATTTGTAAATCGAGCAAAGCCCTATCCAGTTCTTGATTCGTATAGCCAACCCATTCACTTAATTTTTTTTGCAACCGAATTGCCATTTCGGCAGCCGCGGATTTGGAATAGGTTAAACATTGGATCCGCTGCGGTTGTATACCGGGATGAATTTTACCCTTTTTATCAGTCCAGGGCATCATTAACCGTAATAAACGATCAACAAGAAGTTTTGTTTTACCGCTTCCTGCCGATGCGGATACAAAAACTGAATAATGCGGATTAGAGGCATCTCTTTGTTGCCTGTTCGCTTCTTCAACAGGATCTGAAAAAGAAGACTGCCGCTGCATCATGATCCCCCAGTTCCCAGTCCCCATTCAAGAAAACGAGCCAAATGCTTATAATCTCCAAAAACAGGCAGGGTTTGTACATATTCTTTTATTAAATGAGGACGTGGACAAGATAAATAAGGCTGTTCCTGGTCACAATAGGCAATAATTAGCTTTTGCAGAACTTGCCAGTATCTTTCGCTTAAATTTGTGGCATCCCCTTCTTTTTGAATATTATCTATATGGATTTCCTTACCTTCTTCTATTCCCCCCTTTAACTCCCAATATGTAAATTTAGAAATTTCATGTTCAGCCAGACTTTTATCAAACCCGCCATAATAAGCCATTGCCGCTTCCAAGGGTAACTGCGGAAACAATCCGTTCTTCACATTTATACACGCAGGGGTAACACCTGTTTTGTAATCATATATTTCTACAGTTCCATCCGTGTTTAGCTGTATTCGATCCGCAATACCCCGTAAGGTGAAGTCAATTCCTGCGGTCAACTGAAAATAATGATGGCCTTCTTTTTCAAGATAAAACTGAGGAAGCATTCGACTGTTACGACGTGACTTTTCCTGTTGGTAAACCCAATGGGCAATTTTTAATAACCGTGCATGCCACCATTTTTTATAAGAAATTAAGATATCCTGACGTTTATCCAGTGCATCCAAAAGAGTCTGCTCTATTCCGCTTAGCGTCCATTGTTTGCTATAATTTTCATAAACATTCTTTAACCCTTCATGAACTATCAACCCAAAAATACTGGTTGATCGATCTTCCTCCAAACCAACAATTTTTCTTAAATTAAGTATTTTTTTCGCATAAATCTCATAAGGATCCTTTATCCATCGCTCAACATCAGTTATGGAAATGGATTTTGGACGCAATGCCGGCAAAGGTTTCGGAGAAGGACATTCCATTGGGGTTGGAGATCCATCTGGTTGATCAAGATATTTTGTCCACATCAAAGCCGGATGCTGCTGAATTACACTCTTGCGCCCCTTCAACCACGCCTTAAGACGGACAATCCAACGCGATTGCACAACTGGCGCATTTTCCTGTCTTAACGGTGAAGACAAAATCACTTCTGGTATCGAACAACACAAAGCCATAAAAGCATAGGCTGTACGACCTATTTCAATATCCGGCAGTCCCATCCCCATTTTTTCACGCATCGGGCGGCTTAGCCAAGAACCAGAATCAATGGAGGGTGGCCATACCCCTTCGGATAATCCCCCTAAAATTACCATATCAACATTCTGCAACCGTGCTTCAAGCAATCCCCAGATATATACCCTTGGATGAAGCTGTCTAACTTCTCTCCCTTGTAGGGCACGGCGCGTGTGAACAATTAATCCTTGAAACGATGCCCTGAAAATACTGGCAAATTCAGATAAAGTAACCACCTTTATATATTCAGTTTCAACAATAAGATCTCTTAAATGCTCGGCAAGTACATTTCCCTCTTCAGCCTTCCATAGAATATCCTCTCCATTCTGTTCTTGATTAGAGGCAAGCTGTTCCGCAGCTCTTGCCAAATACGTCACCCATTCGCCAACCGTATATTTTGTAGTTTTTCCCAACAGAGTTTGCACATTCTGTTTCAATCGATCCAGCAAGCTGACCAATTCAGATGAGTTGGAAAAAAAATATGCGATATCGGTTCTTAGGGTATCCTTATCTAACAGCTTAATTTCTTCGATTTTCTGCTTCAATGCTGCTTGAATGACTGATAAACCAGAAGCTGCAAATTGTCTTAGAATAAAGATCTCCAGCAAACGGCTATAATCACGGCATAAACTGGCAGGCAATCCACAACAAGCAAATGGATGTTTAAGTAAGGATAATAAAGATAAAGGGGTAAAATCCTCGACACAAGCTTGTAAAATCAAATTTAAAAAAACTGTGCCGGCCGTTTTATAAAGCGGTTCACCAGCACTATCATCCGCGATAACCCCCCACCGTCCCAATTCCAGAGAAACACGCATTGCCAAATTACGATCAGGCGTAACAAGTGCAATTCTTTTCTGTGGAATTTCCAAAGCATCTCGAATCATTAACGCAATGGCTATTGCCTCTTGCTGCTGATTGAGCGGTTCAATTAAAAAACATTGATCCAATTGTACAGGACGCCGATTTATTAACCAGCTTTCCAAACGGTCAGCAGGTAATAAAATTTGCTGAAATGCTGATATACGCTCCTTACAAATTGGTTGAACACATATATGATCCCAGTATTGAAAATCAGAACGCTTAATACCTAATGCCAAAAACATTTTGACAAGTTCGGCATAGGGATGCGTGATAGGCAAAGCATTCCAGCTTTCCTCTGACAAATCCTCCTGTAACCCGGAAACAATCAAACGTCCGCGTGGCAATTGAACAACCGTGGACAGAAATTCAACAATAACGGGCCTTGCATCTGCAAATCCGACCACCCAAACTGGATCCTGGCATCCAGAATTCCGCCAACTTTTAGCCTGGGCTTTTAAAAGAGCTATTACCCTTGCTACGGGATTCATCAATTGATTATCCTGTAACCATTGAGGCCATATCTCGGTTATAATTGATAGAAATTTTAGAATATTTTGCCAGTGCTGTGCATATTCATCCTCAACCGCTTTTGATAAAGCCGTTTTTAAATCACATCCAATCCATTCCGCCTCATCCATTAAATCAGCCAGGGATTTAGCCAAATTCCAAGCTTCACCAGCCTGAATTTGATTACCAAGCTTATGATTCATTTGTATAATTAACGATGTCAGAATTGATAATCTTTTTACAGGATGAACTGCGGGAAAAAGTGTCAGTTCCTCTTTGCTATTAAAAGATAATCCTGCCTCATCTATAGTGCCAATGGAAATAATTTTGGGTAAAAGCAGCGGTTTCCCTTTATTAACTTTAATAAAACTATTAATTAACGCTTTTACGGTTCTCTGATTGGGAACAATAACCATTCCACACGGGTAACCCCCTTGAGAATGCATCTCCTCCATCCATTTTTGAGCAATCGTATCCAAAAATACTGCATTAAAGGGGATCGTGATATATTTAGACATTTTCAAATAATCATGAAGGTCATTTTATTATTCAAGCAAGTTTAGCCGTTCATCCCAGCCTGAAAGGACAACACGACGCCCGGAATCAGAATGTAGGGAAAAATCAATATGCAAAGCCCCGTCAGGAACAAAATCCTGCAAACGCTCTGGCCATTCGACCAAGACAACACCCTCCATTGCATCATCCCAATCCAACTCGATTAAATCCTGTTCATTTTCCAACCGCCACAAATCATAGTGATATAAATGAAATTTTGGGCTTTCATAATGTTGTACCAAGGTAAAAGAAGGACTGGGAACTTCCATTTCAGAATCTTCACAAATAGATCGCAAGAATGACCGAACAAAAGCAGTTTTACCAATACCCAAAGGACCTGATAATAAAATGGCGTCACCTGTCTGTATTAAACGGGAAATTTTTACAGCCAAATCATTTGTTGCTTGCAAATTTGGTAAATCATACATTTTTATAATCATGATTACATAAAACTTAACTGGTAATAAAACGATTTAATAATAACTTACAGAAAGTTAACATTTCTAGATTACAGATATGTCTTGATAATAAATATATTCAATAAAATTCATTTTATAACAATTTTTTTCAAACTATTATTTTATGCTTATTTTAATATGTAAACTCTTTGCAATCATCCTTATAATTCTATTTTTTTCTTATATTAAAGGTCAATATAATGATTGGAACCTCTATCACGACTGATATTGCCATAATTGGTACGGGTCCGGCCGGCTTATTTGCCGCTTTTGAATGCAGTATGCTAAAAATGAAGTCTATCTTGATTGACACACTGGATACAGTGGGGGGACAGTGTTCAGCCCTATATCCAGAAAAACCAATTTATGATATTCCCGCTCATCCAAGTATTACCGCACAATCTCTTATTGATTCTCTAGAAAAACAAATTGAACCTTTTGATATTCCACGCATTTTATCAAACAAGGTTGTAGAAATGAAAGGTCAGAAAGGAAATTTCACTTTAAAAACCGATAAAAACAATATCATTCATGCCAAAGGCATAATCATTGCCATTGGTGCAGGGTCTTTCGGTCCGAATCGTCCACCGTTGGAAAATATAGAAGCTTATGAACAGACCAAAACCGTTCATTATTACATCCGAAAAAGTGATTTATTTATAGATAAAAATATTGTCATTGCCGGTGGTGGGGATTCAGCGGTTGACTGGGCACTGGCCTTAAAAGATAAGGCCAAATCCATCACTTTGATTCATAGAAGAGACCGTTTCCGGGCTTCACCGGAAAGTCTTGCACGTCTTGAAACGGCAATTTCAGAAAAAAAAATCAATAAACTTGTCCCCTACCAGCTTCATAAGCTGCATGGAAAACAAGGCTTTCTAGAATCAGTTGATGTTATTTCACTAGACAAACAGATTAGATCTCTTCCAGCCGATCATTTACTGGCCTTTTTTGGCCTGACCACTGATCTTGGCCCTTTACAATCCTGGGATATTGACATTATTCAAGGGAGAATTCCGGTAACTCCATCGACCTGTGAAACAAGTCTGGAAGGAACATTTGCCATCGGAGATATCGCTTTTTATCCAGGAAAATTAAAACTTATATTACAAGGATTCAGCGAGGCCTCTATGGCTGCTTATGCGTTATATAATATTGTTAATCCAGAAACACCACTGCATTTTGAACACTCAACAACACACGGAATTCCAGTAAAACCATAGATCCCAGTTTCCAAGGTCTTTATAATGATGCAACCCTATATTTCCATAAACCCTGATCTTTTTACCAAAAATGCGGGGGCAACTTTATCTATTGATTTAAGTGCGATTATAAAAAATTATGATTTGCTCAATAACAAAACAAAAATGGCACGATGTGGGGCTGTCGTCAAGGCAAATGCTTATGGACTGGGAATGTTACCGGTGGCAAGGGCATTACAAAAAACAGAATGCAAGAATTTTTTTGTTGCTTATCTAGATGAAGGAATTGCACTTAGATCAATATTGGGAAATGAATACGCAATCTATGTCCTGAACGGTTTTTATCCATATGATGCCAAAACATTTATCAATTACAATCTGACCCCAGTTCTAAATAACCTGAAACAGGTAAAGTTATGGGTACAAATATGTAAAGATGCCAATTTTAATTATCCTGCCGCCTTGCAATTTGATACAGGCATGTCTCGTTTCGGTCTTGACATAAACGATTTAAGAATCATCCAGGATGAATCTATATCACCTTTCATTCCTACCCTGACCATCAGCCATCTAGCCTGTGCCGATGATCCAAATCATTCATTAAATCTTATTCAATTGCAACGGTTTAAGGCTTTTATCCATCACTTTCCTTCCGTACCGGCCAGTTTATCCGCTTCAAGTGGTATTTTTCTAGGTGAAAATTGGCATTTCGATCTAACACGTCCAGGAGCGGCATTATATGGGATCAACCCTGTTCCTGGACACAAGAATCCCATGTATCCTGTTGTGACATTACGAAGTAAAATCTTACAATTGAGGGAAATTCCCAAAGGGGCCACTGTCGGTTATGGTGCAACGTTCACGGCAGACAAAGTGTTAAAACTGGCTATCGTTTCAACGGGCTATGCAGATGGTTTTTTTCGATCACTCAGCAATAAAATCTGCGTCAAACATATTGATCACCCTGACATTCCCTTACCCGTAATTGGGCGAATTTCGATGGATTGTTTATGTATCAATATATCACCCCTTGCCAATAAAAAAGTTATGATTGACGATGAAATAGAAATTATTGGCCTCAATTGTCCAATTGAAACAATAGCCAATGCAGCAGATACAATTGGTTACGAAATTCTTACCGCCTTGGGAAACCGTTATCGGCGTATTTACAATTAAATAAAAAAGACAGGGTGGTACGATACAACCCTGTCTTGAACAACTAATTAAACAGAATAATTAGTTAGCAGCTGGAGCTGCTGCGTCTGTTGCTGGAGCTTCAGAAGCTGCCGCTTTTTTAGCATGGTGCGCTTTTTTACCATGATGTGCTTTTTTACCATGATGCGCTCTTTTCCCATGATGAGTAGCTGGAGCTGCTGCGTCTGTTGCTGGAGCTTCAGAAGCTGCCGCTGCTGGAGCAGATGCTGGTGCTTGAGCTGCTGGTGCAACAGCGGCAGGAGCAGGAGATGCTGGTGCAGCTTCTTGAGCGAAAGCTGGAGCTGCAAAACCTAATACAGCTGCCGTTGATAGAGCGAAAGAAAGACGACGAGCTAATAATTTCATTTTATTCCCAATCAAAATTATCAATTAAAATCGTATCGAAAATCTATATCCGATATGTGAAAAAGTTAGCATAACCTGATGGGTTTGTCTTACATTATAATTGCATTATTTTTGCTATTTTTTACAATTATGCCTTAATTTGGTCTTATTTCATTTCTTAAAAGAAAACAGAAAATCAGCAATCCTTGCAATCGTGTTAATTATAAAATGACCTGTTTTAAAATCAAGTTACAAATTGTTACATACAGGATCATATCCTATTATAATCCTGTATAAATTTATGTATAATCAACTTTCAGCTCTTTGTCTGACGTGACGTTTCCGCTCATGTGGATCAAGATATAATTTGCGAAGACGAATGGCTGATGGTGTAACTTCCACCAATTCATCATCCTCAATATAAGCAATAGCCTGTTCCAATGACATTTTTCTTGCCGGAGTCAATAAAAGTGCCTCATCTTTACCCGCAGCACGCATATTGGTTAATTTTTTTTCTTTAATTGGATTAACATCCAGATCATTTTCACGAGAATGTTCACCAATAATCATTCCGACATAAACCTTGTCAGAAGGTTCTACAAACAAAACCCCTCGATCCTGTAAAGAGAAAAGGGAATATTGAACGGCAACACCATTTTCGGCAGAAATCAACGAACCATTACGACGCCCAGCAATGGGTCCAGCCCAGGGACCATAACCTGAAAAAAGCCGGTTCATGATCCCGGTACCCCGCGTATCCGTCAAGAACTCGCTATGATATCCAATCAAACCCCGGGAAGGAATTGAGAAAGTCAATCTCACTTTTCCGCCGCCAGATGGATTCATATCCTGCATTATACCTTTTCGTAGGGACATTTTTTCAACAACAACCCCAGAATAAGGTTCATCAACATCAATAAGAACCTCTTCATAGGGTTCTTCTTTTTCACTTGTTTCCTCGTTAATGCGGGTTAGAACTTTTGGACGGCCAATAGTCAGTTCAAATCCTTCCCGACGCATCGTTTCAATCAAAACACCGAGCTGTAGCTCTCCACGTCCAGCCACTTCAAAAGCGTCATTTTCAGCACTATCCGTAACACGAATAGCAACATTACCCTCAACCTCGCGATACAGGCGTTCACGAATTTGACGAGAGGTCACCTTTTTTCCTTCACGTCCACCCAAAGGACCGTCATTAATGCGAAAGGTCATAGATAGGGTTGGAGGATCAATCGGGGTAGCATGTAAGGGTTCCGTTATTTCTGGAGAAGCAATGGTTTCTGAAACGGTTGTATTGGATAAACCTGCCACAGCCACGATATCACCAGCCTGGACCTCCTCAACAGGAACACGTTCCAGGCCTCTAAAGGCTAACAATTTTGTTAGACGGCCTGTCTCAATAATTTTACCATCATGTTGCAAAACACGAACAGGCATATTTACCCTTGCCGTTCCCTGTTCTACCCGTCCGGTTAATATACGTCCAAGAAAATTGTCATATTCAAGGATAGAAGCAACCATTGCAAAAGGCGCATCAAGGTTAACCGTTGGTGCCGGAACGTGTTTGACAATAAGATCAAACAGCGCACTTAAATCCTCTTTATGGTTTTCAATTGTATAATCAGCCCATCCCTGACGCCCTGACGCATAAAGCATTGGAAAATCCAGCTGCTCATCATTGGCACCCATCGCTGCAAACAGGTCAAAAATTTCATTATGCACTTCATCCGCACGAGAATCTGAACGATCAACCTTGTTCACCACAACAATGGGGCGCAAACCACGATTCAAAGCTTTTCCAACTACGAATTTAGTTTGTGGCAAAGCTCCCTCGGCTGCATCAACCAAGACAACCGCCCCATCAACCATTGATAAGATACGTTCAACCTCCCCCCCAAAATCCGCATGACCTGGGGTGTCAATAATATTAATTCTTACATTATTCCATACAACAGAGGTACATTTGGCAAGAATCGTAATTCCTCGTTCACGTTCCAAATCATTACTATCCATTGCACGTTCAACCACATGCTGATTTTCACGAAAAGTTCCGGACTGCTGTAATAACTGATCAACCAACGTTGTCTTGCCATGGTCAACATGTGCAATAATGGCAATATTTCGGATCTCCATGATGTTTTTCATTCTCCAACAATACAAAATATGTATGTTTCGCATTATCTACAAAACATACATATTATTCTTCTTCTCAATAGTTACGTAAATTAATAACAAAAGTTATTTTTATCAAAAAAGCCAAAAATTAGAAATTCATGACTTCTTTCAATTCCGGTAATGGTCTGGCACCCACATGGGAAATAACTTCCGCAGCCACAACACTTCCCAGACGACCACATTCGGCATAAGTCCTGTCTGTTGTCCAGCCAGCCAAAAATCCAGCGACATAAGCATCACCTGCCCCTGTCGTATCCACAACAACCGTTGGAACACTTGCAACCTCTATCCGTTCTGAATTGGCAAGAATAACACTGCCCTTCTCACCACAGGTTATAACAGCGATTGGAATATCCTGCGAAGCATTTTGAATGGCTTTTTCCAAATCTTCCGTTTCGTATAGTGCACAAATTTCAAATTGGTTTGCGAAAACCATATCCACGTGATTTGATACAAAATCCTTAAACTGTACCAGATGTCGCTTTACACAAAAAGGATCGGACAAACTCAACGCGATTTTCCTTCCTGCTTTGTGCGAAATATCTGCAGCCTGATAGAATGCCTTTTGTGCAAGTTCACCATCAAATAAATATCCCTCCAATAAAGTTATTTTGGCATGACTTATGACATCTTCATCAACATCATCTGGTGTAAATTGAGTGCAAGCCCCCAAATAAGTATTCATGGTTCTTTGTCCGTCGGGCGTTACAAAAATAATTGACCGAGCTGTATATAGATTTGGATGCAGGGATGATTTTAAAGGGGTCGATGGAAAATAAACACCACCCTGCTGAATATCTTCTGCAAAGCGTTTTCCGACGGTGTCATCCGCAACTTTTCCCAAATAAGCCGTTTTTGCCCCCATCAGGGCCGCAACAAAACAGGTATTTGCCACTGATCCCCCACTCATTTGTTTTTCCGGCTTTATCAGGCTTTTCAAGGCCTTGACCCGTTTTGCATCAATCAAACTCATACTTCCGGGTATCATTTCCTGTTTTTCGAGAAAATCATCATTAACTCGTGTCAATATATCAACAATGGCATTCCCTATTCCTGCAATATCAAATTCAACATCATCCTCTTTCTTCCGACCAAGTAAATTTTTAAAACCACGCATAAAAAACTATTTCCTTTCCATATAATTATAAAAATTATATTCACTAATCTTAAATGATGTTATTTCTTTTTCTTGCCAGCATACTTAAAAAGTAATTAATATATTTAAAACATTTACTAATTTTTCAAAAATCTTCAATCTGTTTTGACTAAATGTCATTTTTCCCTAGCAGGTCTGTTATACTTTGCTTTACAAACTATACAAGAAGCCATTATTAAACAACAAAAATAACCCGTAACCCAACGTTACCCGATTTTACTTTGTTCTTTAAACGAAAGTCTTATCTTACAATGAATAATCTAACCCCTATTCTTGAAAAAAAACTTATTAACCGAAATACGCTTTTAAACAATACAGAACATACATATTCAAATGACGCATCCCTAAATCGCAGGGCTCTTGTCGTTGGTCAGGGTATACACATACAAGGTACGTTTAATGACGTTGAAACACTCATAGTTGAAGGAACGATTGAAACCTCTTCAATCAAGTTGAAAAAACTTGTCATTCAGCAATCTGGAGTTTTCCGTGGAACTGTTGAATCCCAGGATATTGAAATAACCGGTATACTGGAAGGCAATATTACCGCTCAAGGAAATCTTACAGTCACTGTAAGTGGCAAGCTCCTTGGCAAGGCGAAATGCCGACGCCTTAAAGTTGAAGATGGTGGACAAATCACCGGACAGGTTGAAATGATTACCACGGACAAACTGAAACAAACGTCAGCTGTCGATTATAGCAACGATAAAGAGGAAGTGGTGACAGAAGAAGTTAAATCTTCAGCAACTTAGTCGAAATAATAAACAAATATTTATGTAACCATATCTTCTCTCATCAAAATTCAATTTTATGAGAAAAGATAGATTTATTAGGCAACGTTATTCTTACGATCTTTCAATTTTACATAGGCGATCTGAACATGTTCCAAACAATAGGGTTTACCCGGAACGATCGGCGCCTTGCAAAAATGGAAGTCTTTTTCGCCTGGATCACCTATCGGCCAACAGCATTCTGAATTTGATTTTCGATAAGAAGGCAGCTCTTTTGGTGATATAAATTCAAGCTTTTTTGGTTTTTTAGTCCTAACCTCAAGCTTCTCTTTAACTGATTCGTCTTTGACAGCATTAATCTCTTTTGATTCTATAACAGTCTGTGTAACGGTTTTATTTTTTTTAGACTCATCCTTTTTTGATATAGCATTTTTTTGAGATTTTGTTTCACTCACTTTATCTTTTGTTACACTCGCCTTGCGAATCGGGGAAGGTCTTCCCTCAAGTCCCAATCGATGCGCTTTACCAACAACAGCGTTTTTCGTTACATTAAGCTGTCTGCCAATTTCCGCTGTTGAAAGACCTTGTGCCCATAATTCCCGTAGGCGGGCAACGATTTCATCAGTCCATTCCATACATTTTCACCTTAATTACATCACTTTATAAATAACAAATAATTTTTTAAAAACAAAATTCAAACTTTTACAAATTTTAATGTTTTATCTTGAACGGATATCATGAGTTTCCCTTCACATAGATCAATGGCATCTTTTCCAAAAACCTCATGACGCCAACCTGTAAATATTTCCAAATCTCGGTAACCCAGAGCTATTTTTTCAATATCCTTACTACTGGCAACCAGCTTAGGGGCCACTTTATAAATTTCACATTTGGCCAATAGCATTACCTTTAACAACGAAACCAGAGCTTCTGATGGTTTTTCTACAGGATTTTTATAGATAAAAGGGGTTGGCAATGATTCAGAATCAATCGCTTTCGCTTTTTTTATAATTTCTAAGACAGATTGACCATCTTGGCCGTTGGCAAAATCTCTATTAATACCTCTTATTTTTTCCAAGGTTTTTACAGTATCGGGTAAAGCCACGGCAATAGCAATAAGACTTTCATCCCTAATGAAATGATGCCTTGGAATATTCACCTTTTGAGCTTTCTCTTCACGCCATTGTATTAAATAAGATAAGCAGGCCAATGATCGACCATTACGAATTTTTGCCCCTAATTTTTTACAGATTTTTTCAATAGGAGGTAAATAAAAATCTGGATTGGACAAAAGTTCCATTTCAGAAGCAACCCAACTTAAGCGATTATCCAATCGTAATTTTTCATATAAAATTGGAAAAGCACTCCACAGATAGGTTACATCTGCAACTGCATAATCCTGTTGTGCTTTTGTTAAGGGACGCATTGACCAGTCACTAAACCGATAGGATTTATCAACCTTATGGTTCAGTAACGATTCAATCAATGAATCATAACCGATTTGATTTCCAAACCCTGCAACCATTGCAGCAATCTGCGTATCAAATATCGATACAGGCAAAAAGCCGAATAAATGCAAAAAAATTTCCAAATCCTGCTGAGCGGCGTGAAAAACCTTAACAATCTTTGGTTCAAGCAATAGAGGGGTTAATAAGGATAAATCAATTGTCTTGGAAAGAGCATCAACCAAATAAACCTGATGACTACCTGCAATTTGAATTAAACATAGTTCAGGCCAATAAGTCGATTCTCTTACAAACTCGGTGTCCATTGTTACATAGTTTTCTACCAACAATGAATCAACCATTTGTTTCAGAGAATGACTGTCTGATATTAATTGAGGAGCAGGAAATTCCTTAAGTGATCTCATAAACAATTAAATTAGTTACACTGAAAATCGTTATAAATAATATGATTTTCAAGGTAATTTAAATTTCCTCCAATTTCCTATTTCTGTGTTTTTATAAGATAACTCTGCATGATTACAAACACGGTTTATAAAATAATTTGACATTAATCTCAAAGTATCAATAGGCAAAAAAGATTAATTTAACAAAATTGTATCCATTAACAATTTTAAAACACTCGTTGATAAGAGCTGGTCCAGTACGCTCCCCCCTATATTGGCAAATGCTTTTGTTTCAGTCTGATTTTTTATTTACCATTTTTGATACGATCAAACCATTTTCAATATAGGAATCATTTCCCTGAACATATAAAAAAAACAATCAAATTCCTGATAGACAAAAATATTATCCAGACTTGCATAACAATCAATTTCAACATCAATATGTTTGCAATAGATAACAGAAACGAAAAATGTCTGATTGCATTACTGGATAAATACAGCAACCCTGAAATAAATTAGCAAATTCAAAAAGATAATATTGCTTTATAAAATCATAAGATTGATCAAAATCAAAAAAAAGTAACCACGTAATCGTTATTGCATTTTGTTTATTTTTTGAACAGATTCCCCCATGTTGGCTTGCAAATGATAATCGCGCCAAAAAATATAATCTTTTTTTCCACAGGCAATTTTGATCTGCCTGAACGCCATTCTGATCATCAACTATATTAAAATATTGGACTTTCAAATATATTGGCAATTCCGGCATTGGCGTGTAACAATATTTTAAATTTTGCCGCCTGTTTTTCTTCCTCTGTAAACATCTTGTTTTTTCTATCCTATTGTAATACCAACGTCACTAAATCCTGTTTCCGTTTTCATAGAATATGATTAAAGTAAATCCAATATAAACTTAATCGATATTATGAATTCAAAAATGTTATATTCAACCTTGCAGTAAAAGGTAAAACAATGAATGATACCAAAGAACTTAAAAACTACCTGACCCAGCTTGGGGCAAACACCTCTTTACCTCAATCTCCATCCGAAGCAAAACTTGAAAAAGTGCCTGCCCCTTATCCGGAATATGATTATACTATTCGTTTTACCGCACCAGAATTCACATCATTATGCCCAATTACCGGACAGCCAGATTTTGCTCATCTTGTAATCGACTATATTCCAGATAAATGGATTGTCGAAAGCAAATCACTAAAATTATATTTGGCAAGTTTTAGAAACCATGGAGCTTTTCATGAAGCTTGTACAGTTGAAATCGCAACCACACTGACAAAATTACTTGACCCAATATGGTTACGAATTGGTGGATATTGGTATCCAAGAGGGGGAATGCCTATAGATGTTTTTTGGCAAACCAGCACACCTCCCGAAAATGTATGGATTCCTTCACAAGATGTTCCTGCCTATCGTGGCAGATAATATCTTTGATTACTAAAGGGTTTGGTTATGTTTATCTGAAACAGCCAAATCAATAATAGCATTGGCTCCCTGCATTCTGTCAATCAACTCACGTTGCTTATCAGTATCATTGGTACCTGAAACCCTATTATACTCTTCCTGCAATTTTGCCAAACGCTTGATCCCTTCCTCTTCAGAAAGTTCATTCAATTTTTTGACTTGTTTGGCAAGAACAGTACAACAACTTTCTTGCATTTCGGCAAACCCGTCTTCAACAAACAGACGATGGATAACCTTATTGTCCTGATAAAGATCAATCACTCCAGCACGAAGAAGAAAAATCATGGGGACATGACCTTCCATTGCGGCAATATCCCCCTCTAAAGCAGGTAAAACAGCCATATCCACTGTCTGAGAAAGAACAACTTTCTCGGGACTAATAATTTCAAGTTTGATTGACATTATTATTTTCCTTTATGGCTTTTAACCGTTCATTTTTCTTCTTGTTTCATTTTTTCGGCTTTTGCAACTGCCTCTTCAATAGTGCCTACCATATAAAAAGCAGCTTCTGGCAAATCATCATGTTTTCCATCGACAATTTCCTTAAAGGAACGAACTGTATCCTTTACCGCCACCAATTTACCTGGCATTCCGGTAAAGATTTCAGCAACATGAAAAGGCTGGGACAGGAAACGTTGAATACGTCGTGCCCGTGCAACGATCTTTTTGTCTTCTTCGGAAAGCTCATCCATACCAAGAATTGCAATAATATCCTGTAAAGATTTATAGTTTTGCAGAATTTCCTGTACCCGTCGCGCAACCTCATAGTGTTCTTCACCAACGATACGGGGATCCAAGGAACGTGAAGTTGAATCCAGAGGATCTACAGCAGGATAAATACCCAATTCAGCAATTGAGCGGTTTAAAACTGTTGTCGCATCCAAGTGGGCGAATGTTGTTGCTGGCGCGGGATCCGTCAAGTCATCCGCAGGCACGTAGATAGCCTGAACAGAAGTGATAGAACCTTTTTGCGTAGAGGTAATGCGTTCTTGCAATGCACCCATTTCAGTTGCCAATGTCGGTTGATACCCCACAGCGGAAGGAATACGACCCAGCAGGGCAGACACTTCAGAACCAGCCTGGGTAAAACGGAAAATATTATCAACAAAAAATAATACGTCCTGTCCAGCTTCATCACGGAAATATTCTGCAACCGTCAGACCGGATAACGCCACACGCGCACGGGCTCCGGGTGGCTCATTCATCTGGCCATAAACAAGAGCAACTTTTGAGCCGTCAGTTTTACCCTCATTAATCTTGATAACACCTGCATCAATCATTTCATGATACAGGTCATTTCCTTCACGGGTTCGTTCACCAACGCCAGCAAAAACTGAAACACCACCGTGACCCATCGCAATATTATTGATCAATTCCTGAATCAAAACGGTTTTACCGACACCGGCACCCCCGAACAGACCAATTTTACCACCCCGTAAATAAGGGCAAAGAAGGTCAACAACCTTGATACCGGTTTGCAGGATTTCAGTTGTTACACCCTGTTCCTCGAATGAAGGGGCCTGGCGATGGATTGGCATCCGCTTGGCAGAATGAACAGGACCCATTTCATCAATCGGTTCACCAATAACATTCAAAATACGACCCAGTGTTTCAGGCCCGACAGGAACGGAAATCTGGCTACCCGTATTAATCACTTCCATTCCACGAACCATACCATCTGTTGAATCCATGGCGATACAACGCACCTGGTTATCACCGATTTCCTGTGCAACTTCCAATACAAGCGTACGATCCCCGACCTTACATGTTAACGCATTTAAAATATAAGGAAGCTCCCCTGTAAACTGCACATCAACAACAGCACCCTTGATTTCTGTAACTTTTCCCACAGAATTACTTTTAGATGCCTGATTTTCTTGATTCCCCGCTTCTGAATCACCCATTGTTGCATTACTTTCATTAATTGCTGTATCCGACATAATAAGGTCAGCTCCTAGCAGTATAGTATAATTTATAATAACAATCAGGCAGCATTCGCACCCGATATAACTTCAGTAAGTTCATTAGTAATATTGGCCTGACGCGTCCGATTATAATATAAACTCAACTTATCAATAGCCTTTCCGGCATTGCGTGTCGCACTGTCCATTGCAGTCATTCGAGCACCCTGTTCACCAGCATTTGTTTCAAGCATTGCAGCAAAAATCTGAACTCTCAAATTTTCCGGAAGCAAACGATGCAATACATCTTCCGCCTCAGGCTCAAACAGATAATCTGCCTGATCTCGCAATCCTGAACTGTTTTTTTGATCAGCACCGTCTTTACGGTCCGTATCCTTTACGGCAAGCTCCAATGGAATAAGCTGCAACTCCGTTGGTGTTTGAACCATCACATTTTTAAATTTATTGTAAATGACAGTACAAACATCAAATCGCTGTTCTTCTAATAAAGACTCGATATAGGCAGCGATCTGGTCTGCGGACTGATATTCAACGTTACCCAAACGATAATCGACATGTTCAGGTCCGATGATAAGATTGGGAAACTCACTACGGCAATATACATACGTTTTCAAGCCAACAGGAAAAATCTTAACAATCTTTCCCTGTTCTTGTAGACGTTTGACCATATTGCGTAATGTACGATTTATATTACTGTTAAATCCACCTGCCAAACCCCGATCACTGCTCATTGGAACAATAAGATGAACCTTGTCTTTACCAGTACCTGTTAACAATGCAGGCAAACCAGGACGACCATCCAAAGACTGCTTCAAACTAACCAGAATACGCTGCATCGCCATAGCGAAAGGCTGAGCCTGACGAGAACGTCGCTCAGCACGATGCATTTTGGCTGCCGCAACCATTTTCATAGCACTCGTTATTTTTTTGGTCGATTTGACACTATTTATACGAGCACGCAATTCTTTTAAAGAAGCCATTCACAAAGTTCCCTAAGCCTGTTTGAATTGTGCAACAAAATTTTTCAGGAATGCTGCCAATTTTTCTTCCAATTCCTTAGTGATCTGGCGTGCATCACGAATTCCATTAAGAATTTCGATACCGGTAGAACGCATGGATTCAATATATTGATGCTCAAATTCCTGAATCTTGTTTACTGGAATTTCATCAGTGTAACCACGGGTACCCGCATATAAAACAACGACCTCTTCTTCCATGGTATAGGGAGAATTTTGGGGCTGTTTTAACAATTCTGTTAATCTTGAGCCACGTTCAAGCAACTTACGGGTCGATGCATCAAGATCGGAAGCAAATTGAGAAAACGCCTCCATTTCACGATATTGGGCAAGCTCCAGCTTAATACTGCCGGCAACCTGTTTCATTGCTTTGCTTTGTGCCGCTGATCCAACACGGGAAACTGAAGTCCCCACATTAACCGCAGGACGAATACCACGATAAAATAATTCTGTTTCCAAGAAAACCTGACCATCTGTAATGGAAATAACATTGGTAGGAATATATGCAGAAACATCACCAGCCTGTGTTTCAATAACAGGCAAGGCAGTTAATGAACCTGCACCACGTTCATCGGACATTTTTGCAGAACGTTCCAAGAGACGAGAATGCAAATAGAATACATCGCCAGGATAAGCCTCACGTCCAGGAGGACGACGCAATAAAAGGGACATTTGACGATAAGCTACAGCCTGTTTTGACAAATCATCATAACTAATCAATGCATGCATACCATTGTCACGAAAATATTCACCCATTGCCGTGGCGGCATAAGGTGCAATATATTGCATTGGCGCAGCATCTGAAGCGGTTGCGGCCACCACAATGCAGTAATCCATTACACCCTGTTCCTCCAACGTGCGAACAACCTGTGCAACAGTGGAGCGTTTTTGACCGATAGCCACATATATACAATAAAGAGTCTGCTTAGGATCCTTTAAAGCATTCATGGTTTTTTGGGCAATCATCGTATCAACCAAGATTGTTGATTTGCCAGTTTGACGGTCACCGATGATTAATTCACGCTGTCCACGCCCGATTGGAACCAGAGCATCAATAGCCTTGATCCCGGTCAACATTGATTCACATACGGATTGACGCGGAATAATTCCGGGAGCCTTAACATCTGCCAAACGACGTTCGACATCTTTCAAGGGCCCCTTTCCATCAATCGGATTTCCCAATCCGTCAACAACACGACCCAACAATCCCTTACCAACAGGCACATCCACAACCCGATTTGTACGAGTAACGTTGTCCCCTTCACGAACTTGACTGTCGTCACCAAAAATAACAACACCAACATGGTCGATTGACAGATTTAAAACCATCCCGGTCAAATTGCTGTTGACAAAAGAAACCAATTCCCCCGCCATAACGTTTTGCAGGCCATAAACCAATGCAATACCGTCACCAACAGACAGAACAATTCCTGTTTCCTCAATGTCAGATTCTTTATCAAAGGACGCAATTTGTTTTTTAAGGATGTCCGAAATTTCTGCGGGACGGATTTCCATCACGCGGCTCCCTTCATAACATTGTATAGGCGATTAAGACGTGATTGAAGACTAGCATCATAGAGCTTTGACCCAATACGTACGATAATTCCACCTAGTATCTTTGAATCAATACGCTCTTGAATATCTACTTTATTGTACCCTGCTTGGGAAAAACGATCCTTTAATTGGGCACGTTGCATATCCGTTAAAGGAGAAGCTGTAATGACTTCAGCAGCAGTAATGCCACGACGAAGATTAACCAAAGCAAAAAATGCCATTAAAAAAGATTTTAAATCAGCAAGCCTTCGATTATTTGCAACCACACCTACAAAATTCTGCAAAATCTGACTGAATCCACAATGATTCATCAACTCAGCCATTATTGCTTTGCTTTGTACAGTATCCAAAGAAGGGTTATTTAAAACATTTCTCAATGTTTCATTTTCAGAAATAATTTTTAACAAACCCTCGGCCTCTGCAATCACCTCATTTAAAGCATGCTGTTCTTCAGCAAATTCATATAACGCGGTAGCATATCGCCCCTTAAGATTATTTGCCGTAAAGGCGGAAGCTGCAAGCGCAGCATGTGTTGCATCGGTATTCACTTCGCTTGTTCTCTCATCGTTCACTAAAATGCAATTGAAACTTCACCCGCTTCATTTTACCTCTTCAGCAAAGGTTTTACAGTCCAAAATGATATTATTAAAAGCCTATATTTTAAAGTAAATCAATAATAAAAACAAAAATATTTTTCAAAAATAAATTTGTCTCAAGTCATACAGAATGATTGTTATACCGACAATCATTCAAACGATCAATTCGATTTAATATAATTTTTAGTAAAAAATATTTTTATTTAAGGAAAAATAACAATTATTGGATATCAATATTGGTGCGTCGACAAAGATATAAGTAAATCACTTTCTTACCCATTATTGGCAGTCTATGCAATGCCGACGAATAAAAGCCTGTTCCGATAGACATCATTGTCTCAGCCAGTTTGGACACAGGGCAGCACGATAAAACTACAGCTGATCTTGACCCGCTCAATCCCGACTGATCGGATAATGCATCCAAATTGGCAGAACATGCGCGTTTCGATAAATACTCCGATAGCTTTTCATAGAGCCTGAACGGGATAAGAGAAACAAATCGTAATGCGGGAACATTCTACCTAAACACTGCCGCAATCTTTAATCGTCACAGGCACTAGATGGCGATTACCGCTAAAAAATAGTTATCAGCTATTATTAAACCTCTATATTTAACACGCCATACTACAAGAATATAAGATAATACTCAAATTGCTATTCGGTTTTATCTGCTATCACGATAATCACCGTGTCATCATAACCAGTGTGAAAATAATAAGTCCGATAATACAAATCTGGCTATATTTATAATAAAAACATTTTCTATGCTATATTATTTTCCATATATTCATACGTTGGCATTAAAAATCCCCGCACAATTAATTAAGCCCGTTGAATTTTTATCTAATGAACTAAATAAAAATAACAACTACCAAACGGTCAGGATCAAATTTTTCATCATCTGGACAAAACCACGTCCTTCTTCACCTATTCATTCACTTTCATCAAGTTTAACGTTGTTAAGAACACCTCACAATTGTTCACTATATTCGAGTCAACTGTATATAAATCATGATGCTCAACACTTGATGTGCCAAGGTCATCTCACCACAGATTAAAATCTGCTTTATTGCTCTGAAACTTGATTTTACGAATTATTATTAGCACATGTACCAGTATATCTCGGCGAAAAAGGCGCCAACTCACTGTTAGGAAATGAACAATTAAATCAGCTGCTGCATCAGAAAACATCACACGCCAGTCTATCTCACGCCTCGATATTAATTAATACGCCATCTCAATTCTTCTTCAGCTGGTATAGACCAATTAATTTTGCATATCCATAGCCTTTGCCTTTTATCCGAACTAATTGTCATTAATCCCCGCAGCCGAAAAGAAACTACCGTAAGACGAAATTCAGAAAAGAATTTAGTTTTTTATCTAATACGACACCTCAAAAAATGTTATTAGAAATGCGTATGCGCAAAGCGCATCCAATGCTGCAATCAAAGGATCAGGTTCGCAAACCGCCTGGAACGTAGGATATTGAACCTCCAAAAAAATTCTAGCATCGTATCCAGCTATTTTCTGACTATGAATAATATTAATTTTTATAGCTCTGATTCCATATCATTATTGCAATATACAATATAATACCAAAAATAAATATGCAGAATGGATTCATTTTCAGTTTAAATTAAACTCATTTGAGCATAAGTTTTTAACGCTGATTTTATTTTGAATGTCCAGATAATGAGCATGACAGTAAAGTAGCGATATAACCCAATTATCGTCTCAGTATCACTCACAGCCAGCTTATGTCTATCAATAACCATCCAGAAGCCGGTAACAATTGCCAGTCGCAGAGGAAAATCTTCGAAAATGAATTCATTTTACATTTCCCAACCAATTTTAGATGTGAGCACATCATGATACGGTTGAACGCAGCTAAATTCAGTGAAATTCTGAAAATTTAAAAATGGAGCGGGCGAAGGGAATCGAACCCTCCTCGGTAGCTTGGAAGGCTACTGCATTACCACTATGCTACGCCCGCTTGATAATGCTCGATTGAGTCTGAAAAAACTTTTAATGATTTTTCTTCCCAAATCAAGTTTTTTTTTATCATTTTTATAAAAAATAATTTTTATTCATTTTTTACTTGACTTTCTGTCCATTCCATTGCTTTTTCTTGTATCAATAGATATGATGGTTCTGATCTATTCATATCAAATTTTTTGCAGGGGTGTAGCTCAATTGGCTAGAGTGCCGGTCTCCAAAACCGGAGGTTGCGGGTTCGAGACCCTCCACCCCTGCCAAATTAAATATGAATGACAAACATTCATTTTGTTTTCAACCCATCCTGATATATTATAATAATTTAACATAGTATTTTAGGATCATTTTATGTAGGGAAGGTATTTCGTGCCGGTCAATCCCACGAAATTTCTAAATGAGGTTCGTGCTGAAGCCAAAAAGGTAACTTGGCCTTCACGTCGTACAACATTAGTCACAACCGCCGCTGTTCTGGCAATGGCTGCGGGTGCTTCTGCATTCTTTTTCATCGTGGACCAGGCTATCGGCTTTGGAATACGGATTTTATTTGGCCTAGGAGGGTAAACCAGTTATGGCAAAACGGTGGTACGTCATTCATGTCTATTCTGGTTTTGAAAAAAAGGTTGTTCAACAGATTAAAGAACAGATTGAACAAAAAGGTTTAACTGACCAAGTGGAAGAAATCCTTGTCCCTTCAGAAGAAGTCATAGAGGTTAAACGTGGACAGAAAGTCCAAACAGAACGTAAATTCTTCCCTGGTTATGTTCTGGTCAAAATGGAGATGACTGATGAGGCATGGCATTTAATCAAGGATACTCCCAAGGTTACGGGTTTTCTTGGAAACAGAATGCATCCATCCCCAATTTCCAATGCAGAGGCCGAATATATCATTAATCAAGCCAAAGAAGGTGCAAATAGTCCGCGTCCTTCTGTAGATTTTGAGGTTGGCGAGCAAATTCGAGTTTCCGACGGGCCATTCACTTCATTTAATGGTGTTATTGAAGAAATAGATACTGAAAAAGGTCGACTAAAAGTTAGTGTTTCCATTTTTGGACGTTCTACACCTGTTGATCTGGAATATAATCAGGTGGAAAAACTTTAGTCCCTTAAATACTGGATGCAAAACAATATAAAACAGCTTTTCGTTTCCCATTATCATTTTTTGCATCCTTATTGACTTATCCAAATATTCAGAACCATTTTTACTAAATTTTGATTTTTTTTCATAAAACTTAAATAAGATCCATTGAGACAAAATCTCTTTTTTTATAATAGTGATTGATCAATAAGCCTAATAAAACAAATCTTATATCCAAAAAATTTCTATAATAAGCTTCATTTTCATATTTCTTAATAAATTTCACCCTCCACTCTTGAAGAATAAATAAAGCTCCTATATAAAACAAAAACCACGCCGACATAGCTCAGGGGTAGAGCAACTGATTCGTAATCAGTAGGCCCTCGGTTCAATTCCGAGTGTCGGCACCATGAACATAATAAAATCATTTTCTAAATATAATTTAACGTGATCCGACTTAACTTAATAATCTGACGTTATAGTAGACAATAATATAAAACTAAATCCGCTTAAAAACACATTATATATATTTTGTTTTTTTAATGTCATAAAACAAAAAATTGTTTTATTGACTTCAATAAAGTTATTATAAATTCTAAAAAAATTATTTTTCAACTATGAACAATAAGCAATTCCTGCTTTTTCAGCTTTTTTTTGCAGATCAGGGGCATTTTTTAAATTTAAGGGTTGTAATATATGATTCTTTGTCTTTTGACAAAAATTGGCCGCCATATGAAATGAAGGATGATCAGAAGAAGATAATTCTTTACGTAGGCAGCCAACATCACTTTCCAAGGGTAAACGCCCCATTTCTGGATTACAGGCATTAAGCAGTAATCCAGTAAATAAAATTAAAATCGATTTATAGTTTATCACTGTATTCAACCCTGAAATCTTTAATAAAATTTTTAATTATAATGAGAATAGCTATTATCGTTAATTTATTCTTTTTACAGTGACAAGCAATATAGTTTTTTAAAAAGTTACGTTGGTTTTCAAACCAACAATCGTTGCATCTTTATAGGCCTTCGTCGCGGCAACATGATGAAAATATTCAAATACTGGCATAATCATGATTCCACGATAGGCAGCAAAACCATAATTAGCTTCAAGTAAAATTGAATCTCCCTGAACTCCAGGGGCACCATTCAATAGAGCGAAAACTCCATTACCATTTAATGGTGCTCCATGTGCAACTTGAAATTGCTGTGCATGCCGAAGAGTATGAGGGATCGTATAATATGTAAACATCACCCCAATTTGATCATAGGCTCTGTCTTTCCAAAATCCACGATCCAAAAACCCGAAATTGTAAAAGTCCTTAAATGTTGATGTTGTTGTAGAATCATGCCCATAATTTGCCAAAACAAATAATCCATGATCATCAATTGCATCATGACGATAAATCATTTGGTAGGATTGAATCCAGAATTGGGTACGGTAATCTTTTTTATTGTTATTTAAAACTTGTGAAGACCAGGTTTGAAAATGACTACTATCTATACCTGCACCAATATGAATGCTACCCACTAAATGATGTTTTCCGATATCAGGATTATAACCAAATTCAACAGGAACGAATGCACCAGTTGTTCCCTTGGTTCCCCAATAAAATCCAGTTGCTCCTCCTTGTGGCCAAGGTGTACTTTGATATGCACCCACTTCAAAATAACTATTAGGTGTCATATTAACAAGAATTCTTCCCCCCCAAACTGCACCAGGCCAATCTGAAAATCCCTGTTGAGACTGAGTACTTCTTGGATGGCCACAAGTTGAAAGAATCATAAATTGACATGCCATGGGACTATGGGCAAAATCATCTCCTACACTCATACGACCGACTTTAATATCGACCCGACCATTCCATAATTTTTGTTCACCATAAACATCATAAATATGAAATAAGCGAGAATAGCCACCCCCGTATACTTCCTGGGCCTGAATCTGCGTATCCCCAACATAATCAGCACTGGCATTACGACCTGAACGATTCATAACAATCATATGAGTTGAAAAGCCTTTTAAGCCGGCGATTTTTTCCCAATCCATATCAACTGAAAATGTAATTTGTTGTGTAAAATCAGCACCGTTTCTCCGTCCACCATGAACCACACCAGCTGTTTCTGTCACCCAGTTTAATCCAAGCTGAATACCATATTTATCCAGATAATCATTTATCGGTTTAGAAAAAATACTTTTTGTTGGATCAAGACTGGACGGGTTTACTTCACGTGTATTGAATTTATTCATCTCACCAAGTGCAACATTCCGATTCGTCTCTGGTACTGAAGCATCATCAATATTTTGAGGAGGTTTACCATTATTGGAAAGATCAAGCGCCATTAATTTGTTAATTGGCATAAGCAAAATCATTACATTTAAACCCAATATAATATACTTTTTCAGGAAATTTATAGGACTATAAAAAGCAATTAGACTATCCATAACTTAACCTTTCCTCATAAAGTACATTCAATCAGAGGATATATTTTCTCTAAATTGAAAATTTCAATATTAGTTAATCATTAGATTAATATATTAAAATATAAATTTATTGTTACCTTAGGTAAAAAATGAAAAATTGGTTAAAATCTTTAAATTTGTGTATTTTATAATACACTTCATTTTGAATTATTTACTTAATATAAAAAATGATATTAAATAATTTTTTTTTAATTTTTAATAAACAAAATATTTTTGATATAAAAACAAAAAAATACAGAACCAAATATATTGCTTATATTTTGTTTCCAGTATTAATTATTTTGTATAAATTTTTTATATTTATTAAGTTATGATATTTATTTGGTTTTTTACGGTATATGAGAGGTGGGCATGCGATATTCACAAGTGGTTTATTCATTTTTTGCATGAGGGGATGGGAGGGGTTTGGCGCTGGATTTCATGTTGGTTTTGCAGGTTTGTGTTTGCAACAATTCATGATATTTTCAAGTGATACGCCAGCCTCGGAATAAAGACTGCCCAGTGGCCATGTTTTGCCAAGATTGCCATACAGGACGCATTTTTTCACGGTTTCATGGATAAAAGGCTTTTTTTGCTTTCAAAGGCAACAGACCACATGGGTTCATCCACTGGCCTGCGGAAGCAGGATCGGCAACAAGGATGATGCGTCTCAACACGGGATCGACAGGATATTGTCCGTGATGATATAGCGATTTTGAGTGGAAGTTATTGGGAGCGGGGAGAGGATTTGAACCTCTGACCTTCAGGTTATGAGCCTGACGAGCTACCGGGCTGCTCCACCCCGCACTAGTATAACAAGGATGCCTTTTTCTGACGGTATTCAAGGCGTATGGTGATCTGCCAGGACTTATGTCAGGATGACAAGTGGTGACCAGACTTGGAGGCTACGCTCCCTCGCGGTGCATGTTTCAGCGGGAACTGAAAGTTTTTTGTCGAATATTGCAAGGGATTGCATGGGGGTATATTGGAAGACCTGGCGGCGACCGACTTTCCCATGCCTTAAGACATAGTATCATGGGCGCTGGGGTTTTTCACGGCCGAGTTCGGGATGGGATCGGGTGGTTCATACCCCGCCATTGCCACCAGGTCATCCAATATACCCTGCAGGGTTGTATTGGTATGTGATTGGTTGGTTAAGAGCGGATATTTCGGCCTGTTTCATACAGTATCGCATAACATGACCGATATGAGTGTATGTGTGTTATATCAAGTAAGTGCAAGGGCTATTAGTATCGGTTAGCTGCATGCATTTCTGCACTTCCACACCCGACCTATTGACGTGATGGTCTATCACGGCCCGTAATGAGACCTGGTTTTGAGGGGGGTTTCTCGCTTAGATGCTTTCAGCGATTATCCTGTCCATACTTAGCTACCCAGCGGTGCTGCTGGCGCAACAACTGGTACACCAGAGGTATGTTCACCCCGGTCCTCTCGTACTAGGGGCAAATCCTCTCAAGTCTCGACATCCACGGCAGATAGGGACCGAACTGTCTCACGACGTTCTAAACCCAGCTCACGTACCACTTTAATCGGCGAACAGCCGAACCCTTGGGACCTGCTCCAGCCCCAGGATGTGATGAGCCGACATCGAGGTGCCAAACCTCCCCGTCGATGTGGACTCTTGGGGGAGATCAGCCTGTTATCCCTAGAGTACCTTTTATCCGTTGAGCGATGGCCCTTCCACGTGGAACCACCGGATCACTATGGCCGACTTTCGTCTCTGCTCGAGCTGTCACTCTCGCAGTCAGGCGGGCTTATGCCATTGCACTCAACAGCCGATGTCCGACCGGCTTGAGCCCACCATCGCGCGCCTCCGTTACTTTTTGGGAGGCGACCGCCCCAGTCAAACTGCCCACCATGCAGGGTCCCAATCCAGGCTAACTGGATCTGGTTAGACATCAAAAAAACTCAGGGTGGTATTTCAAGGATGGCTCCACACAGACTGGCGCCCATGCTTCAAAGCCTCCCACCTATCCTACACAGCGTTTTCCTGATGCCACTACAAAGTTGCAGTAAAGGTTCATAGGGTCTTTCCGTCTGACCGCGGATACCCCGCATCTTCACGGGGAGTTCAATTTCGCTGAGCCGATGCTGGAGACAGCGGGGAAGTCGTTACGCCATTCGTGCAGGTCGGAACTTACCCGACAAGGAATTTCGCTACCTTAGGACCGTTATAGTTACGGCCGCCGTTTACCGGGGCTTCAATTCAGTGCTTGCACACCTCCTCTTAACCTTCCGGCACCGGGCAGGCGTCAGACCCTATACGTCGTCTTTCGACTTTGCAGAGCCCTGTGTTTTTACTAAACAGTCGCTACCCCCTGCTCTGTGCCACCTGATCATGGTTGCCCAAAATCCGGTCTTGCTTCTTCCGAAGTTACGCAAGCATTTTGCCTAGTTCCTTCAGCATCGTTCTCTCAAGCGCCTTGGTATTCTCTACCAGTCCACCTGTGTCGGTTTCGGGTACGGTCTATTCGCTAGAGCTA